>CAWJAX010000001.1:0-29866 GCA_963841015.1 uncultured Methanoregulaceae archaeon
AGAGATATACGGTTGATCTCTACTTTGTCGACGGTGAAGCGTATAATTTTGATACCCCCAGAATCGGGGAAACAATATTTAAATAATTTTCACGGTAGATAACCCGCTTTTTTTATTGTCTGATACTTTAAATCACCAGATCGGAGACCTGATATCCCGAAAGAATTTTTTTCCGGCGATTTTTTCGGATATATCATTAAAACAGAGGTAAGTCTCTCTTCAGAATATCTGTGGACCGGGAGATGAAAATGTAAAGAATTATCGGACGATAGAGGAAGGGACATAAGCCTGTCCCCCTGCCGATTGCGCCGCAGTAGTATATACCGCGGTGGACGTCATCGCATCCTGATTGTGGCCCTAGCCCGGAGTACGAAACCTCTTTCATCACTTTTTTAAAAAGCCTGTAATGCCTGCTCTAAAAAAAACGTTGGATTATGCCTTTATTCTGGGATTTTTTTAATAATTGCAATCTGGATAAATGTCCTATCACAAGTGAATGTGGAGGGGGTTTCACCCCGGTCGCCTGTGGTGTCCCCCCATGCGCCATAAATCCCGAACAGGTGTCCGTCATCTGTTAGTGCAGGGGCGATATGGGGAGCAGGCTCAATGTCCTCTTCCCCATCGAACCTGCACCCGGTAATTTCATATCCATGGAAAATGGAATTACCCTGAAAAACCCACGGTAATCTGCCACGTTCGCCTGAGGTCGCGACTCATGTGCCCGTTTTTACCGAGCAATAATTGCTATTCCGGTTTTGCCTTCGCGTGCGGAGGTAAAAGGGATTTTTAATCCGTAAAGGCTGCCCGCCGGTAGATATCCTCATCAGCCGGATTATTTAGTAAAGGACTAAAGTCAGAAATTATCCGTATTCCTTCAGCATAATTCACCGGGACCTGACAGTGACCGCTTAAATACCTGAATGGGGTTCAGCTCACTATCATCGTATACCCGTATCGATGGAAATATCGAGCCGAACCGTCTCGTTGGTATGGATTGTCACGGTTCCTGGGTATAACCCGGAACTCCTTCGTTTCCCTGGTCTGGGACAGCGATAACGTATATTCCCGGATTCAGGGTAACCTTGTAGCCGGTCTCCGGGTCGGCAGTCACGGTCGTGACAACAATCCCCTCCGAAGTAAAAATGGTAATCGGTCGTGCTGCGTACGCCGCGACAAGCTGGTCGTGGGAGATTGCGCACGGTTCAACAGGGCAGAGGGGGCCCAGGGTAACCGTGCCGGTCGAGTGTCCCGTCCCGCCCCCGCAGGAGCACCTGAAGGAGGTATAATCGGAATAGAAGAGAGATCCACCTGGGCTGACACTACCGGAAACAGCGTCTCTGCCAGGGTTCTGTCAACCTTTTTTGTTTTATTGGAGATAAAATGCCCCCAGGTTCCGTCAGAATTTTTGTAGAGCATCTGCCAGGTATAAAGATCGGTAGAGCGGTCATACGATAGTATGACATATGACCTGGATTCGGTTGCAGATGCTGTCTTTCCAATAACATCTCCGTGAGTATTGTACCTTCATTATTCCGGTTGGGGGTACTTTGGTAGTATTTTCGGCAGACTGACTCGAACACCCGGCGATAATCACACTAAAAATCAGGATAAGAGTGATAAGTGTGCCATACCTGAATTTTTCCATCATACTGGTATCCTTTAACGCTGGAATGTATATGATTTTTATTGAATTTTTACTTCCCCCCCGTACGATGCCCCACAGGGGTGATTCGTGACGGGTTTTCAAGGACTACCGTTCCCGGATGGTGGGTGAAACCGCGGGAGAATCTGGTAGGGATTACAACCCCTAAAAAAACAAAGCAGGGATTCTTCTCACCCCCCCTCCGCTCCTGTCTCCCGAAGCGATCCATCGCAGGGGCATCCGGTCTTACCGACAACCCGGAACACCCGATCGTTTTTCAGGCAAAGAACCTGGTTCCCGAATGATACAAAAAATCATCTGATGCGGTCAGCCGAATAATTACCCCTGACTTCTCCCCTGCTCTCGTGCAGCATGAGTGAGGGAATCGGATCCGGTATGCCTTTCTCGCATGCATTCTCTGAAAACGTGTACGGGTATGCCATCCCGTCATAATAACACGTGGTTGCGTTATAGACACCATTTCCCACTACATACGCGTTTGCACCTAAGGTCAGATTCATCCCCAGATTTACGTCATAAACTACATTATTAATTATCGTAATATCGGTATTTCCGGTGGTATCGGATTTGATGGCAGTTTCATTATTGTCCCCCCCATTCCCATAAATGAAGTTATTGGAAATGGTTATGTGGTTGTTAGGACCGTCAGCAGAATAAAGGCGGACACCCGCAGGAGCCGGTGAACCATAGGGCGGGTGATCAAGGGTGAATAAATCATACAATCCGGGCATGTGCAGGATATTTTCGTTGATTATACTGTTGGCAGCATATACCGTTTTAACGCCGCACTGCCCCATATTATAAATGAGATTGTGTTCAATCACTGCGTTTTCAACATAATCTGAAGATTTCCCGGCAAGGATAATACCATACTGCCACCCGTCATGGACGATATTGTGCCGGATAACCACATCATCACTGTAATATACTTCAAGACTATACCCCCCATAGTTTCTGACTTCGTTATACTCAAAGAATACCCCATCTGCTTCTAACATGACAATCCCCACGTTGGGACACCGGGGAAAATAATAGTCGGTATCCCACCGGAAATTCCTGCCCGGCACCACAATACTTCGGGAGATCCTGGTTTGCCATGTTCCCATCGAAAACTACATGGTGGATCCACGCATGGGATCCGACATAATAGTTACCGGTATAATATCCACGGTATTGGGACAGAGCTGCATTATCCTTTAATCTGAGTGTCGCACCATTCCCGGCCAATTCTATTCCTGCGGGAATTTCAACGGGTTTTCCGGTTAAAATTGTGGGAGAGCCAGTCGGTAAGCTTACCATGTCGCCCCATCGTGCAGCGTCCAGACAATTTTGCAGTTCTGTTGTTTCATCCGTGCCGTCCCCGGTAACTCCATACTCTGAGGCAGGAATGGATATTTGGTGTGGTCCCCCCGGCACCCTTCGGTTGCAGGGGAGCAGCGGGATTCACGGGTCCAACGGTCTCATTGTCACGAAAGACGGATTGGTTTACCGTATATGCAAAACCCGTGGCGGGTGCAAAAGGCACACTTTTTGACGGTGAGGTAATCGTGGGAGTTTCAGGTAATCCCGAATCCGTTGGAGTGGACGATGAGTTCACGGTACTGGTGTTCGTTGTGTCTACACACCCGGCAGCAATTACAAGTCCGACCACTACAACCAGGAGAAATGGCACCGTGAGTTTCATAGAGGGTTCTGTGTACAGGATGTATCATGTTGATGGTGTAATAGTATGTTGCAAGGCACTGAGGCATTGCCAGATTTTATTATTTCACCAGAAAAGGTAATCGATCAAGGAAGATCCGGACATAATACACCTGATACACCTTTCATCGGGTCTTCCGTTTCCTTCTTTCCCTTGTTTTCCCGTGATAAAAACCCGAAATTCAGTAAGTACAAGGCATATACCCCCCTTCGGGATTAAAACCCTTATATCTTATAATTCTCCCCTGCGGTGTTCCAAGGCTATACTAAAGGTTACTTTACATCATTGTCTCAATTACCATAATCTGGTGCCTTACTATCGATATTCTCTCTCGATCCCTGCACTGAAGTGGGCTGATGTTTTTATCCTGGCAGGGTGTCTGATACCGCATATTCCCGGATCAGACTAAAAAAAGTTAATTACGTAATAAAGACCCCCCTGTATCGGGTACTATTCATGGAAAAAGACTCAAAGAATCTCATCTATTTTTCAATGTAAAGACGTTCCTGGGGGCTTCGCCCCCGCCACTAGGGCATCCCCCACATTGCGATAACGCTGTATTACCTAATCTCATGAAATATTCCGAATTTTCTTGATCGGGCGCTAATTTATCTGGAATATCAAACGCATGAAAAATTTTGGTGGCGCCAAATGATGAATCGCCACAAAAAATACTTGTCCCGACCCTGACAGGATACAGGAACCAGAATACTCTTTTTACCCGTACCGGGTTTCCCCGGGATTAAAAAAGAACCACTAGAGGCTGGTCAAATCCGCCAGCCGATGATAGATGAACGATTTGATGGACGAAAACTCCCTGAGAAAATCCCCGGATCTTGGTATATAGACATCCGCACCATCACGGCGTGCCTGGTCAATAAGGGGATCTTTTCCTCTCCCGGAATAGATGATAAATAATCCCTTGTATCCTGTTTCCCGTGCAGCCCTGACAAATACCCCCCCGTTCATGACCGGTATCCGGTAATCAGAAACGACGACTTCAATGGGTTGCTTTTTTAATACATCAACCGCATCCCGGGCATCTGTGCATGCGGTCACCGCAAAATTCCCGCTTTCCAAAAACGCCATATTCATCAGATCGAGCATATCACCATCGTCATCAACAAGAAGAACCGGGATCATGGTCCGGCCTCAAAAACAGGAGTCCGTTTCGCTTTTTCAGCAGGCAGGGCCTGATACACCCGTAAACACTCTAACGGGACATGGATCTCAAACCGGGCACCTTTCCCCGGTATACCGGTCTCTTCAATAGTAAGACCGGTGATTGAAAGAATTTCTTTTGCCAGGAACAGGCCAAGTCCACGGTTCCGCATCATACCGGGTTCAAAAATTTCCTTTTTCAGTTCTTCCGGTATGCCTATGCCATTATCCCCGATAATTACGTCCAGTCCGGTGTCTTTTTTTATGCAGGTAACAGAAATTTCTGTTACGTGTTTTCCATGGACACCGGGCATTCTCAAAAATATTCCTGAAGACCCGGGTGATCTGGGGATCGGTATAGATCTCCCAGTCCCCGACATCAAGGGTAAGCCTGACCGTATTTGGATCAATCCATTCAGTGACTTCATTCATGCAGTTTTTAAGGGTTATCCATTGGGGCGGGTTGATGCCAAGATCCTTATAATCACGGGTGAACTTGACCAGTTTCCCGATTGCCTTTGTTGAGGTATCCATGCGGTCAAGATACTCAAGGAGGGTGGTATCCTTTGTAAGGGATTTTGATTTGTCGAGGTATCCCAGCAGTACGGACACCTTGTTGAGGATATCATGCCGGGTCAGGCTGGACAAGAGGTTGAGCTTCCGGTTCACCTGCCGCAATGCTTCTTCTGCTGATTTACGTTCAGCGATGTTGAGATGTGTTCCGGTCATCCGCAGTGGCTTGCCGATTTTATCCCGTTCCGTTACCATACCGCGGTCGAGTACCCAGACCCAGTGCCCGTCCTTGTGCTTCATGCGTGATTCAAACGCGAAATCCGCAGCTTCTCCGGAAAAATGCTTCTGGAGTAACTCCCGGAATTTTTCAAGGTCTTCCGGGTGGGTTAAGGAGGTCCAGGTATCGATGGTTGCCGGTGCAAGCTCCGTTACCGTGTACCCGAGGATCTGCGCCCAGCGATCGTTGATGACCATCTCACCGCTCTGCACCCGCCAGTCCCACAGTCCTACTCCGGAACCCTCGATTGCAAGCGTGAGTTTTTCCTCGCTTTCCCGCAATGCCTCTTCACTGTGTCTGAGCTCCGTGATATCCCCGATGAGCCCGGTAATACCGGTTACTTTCTCTCCTTCCATGAGGGGCTGGGCTATAATCCTTCCCCAGTGAAGAGTGCCGGATTTATCCAGCATCTCCACATCGCTCGGGCTGAGGTCTCCTGCCTGGGCCGCTTTTAATTTCTCTCCCAGGATATGCCGCTTTTCAGAGGGCACGAGGGTATAGATATATTTGCCTATCAGTTCTGAAGGTTGTACCCCAGAACCTGCCGGATCACCGGACTTACATAGGTAAACCGTCCTTTGGTATCCGTGGTAAATATGATGTGGCTGATGCCCTCTACCAGAGCGCGGTGTTTCTCCTCGGATTTCCGTATCAGGTGTTCCGCCTTGCGCTGTTCGGTTACATCGGAAAGAATACAGACAAATCCGCTTGGTTTTCCGGTGTGGTCAGGAATGGTTGCAACGCTGACTTCCGCACAGAATGCTGTGCTGTCCTTTGCAATCAGCCTGTATTCGTAATATTTTGAAAAACCTTTTTCGAGCGTCTTTTTGAGATGTTCCCTGCTGTTTTTCAAATCATCGGGAGTCACGTAGTCAAAGAAATTTTTCCCTGCCAGTTCACGGGTGGTTGCATATCCCAGCATAGAGGCACCCCGGATATTTCCAGTCTGAATGATACCTTCAAGATCCAGCACAAGAATGCCGTTGGGGGACGTTTCAATAATCGTGCGGTAATGCAGTTCACTTTCCACGAGTGCATCATCAGTCTTTTTTCAGGGCTGTTACATCAGAGACTACAAACAGGCCGTATATGAATCTGCCTTTTTCACCAATACGGGGAGATGCTGACAGCCGGGTATAGGCAGGTGTCGAGTCTTTTTTCAGGAACACGAGCTCAAAGTGCTCATTGCTCCCGGTTTTTATCCGGGCAAGTTTCTCTTCAAGATAAGGCCGGTCGTTTGCAGCGGTACAGGAAACAATGGATCTTCCCAGCATCTCTTCAGCGGACCAGCCGAGAATTTCTGACATCTTATGGTTCACAAATGTAGTATTCCCATCTGCGTCAAACGTCCAGATGCCTTCCTGCGCCAGTTCAATCAGGGTCTGGTATTTCCGTTCACTGTCTTCAAATGCATTCCGGATTTCCCGGTGACTTTTAATCTCCTTTTTCAAGGTTGTTGAGGTCTGCGTTAACTCTTTGGTGCGGTCCTGGACAGTTTTTTCGAGATCCCGCTGGTATTGTTTGATCTCGGTGATATCATCGAGGATGATCAGGATGCCCCGTTTCCCGTTTTCCAGGATGCTGGGAACAAACTTTGCCCGGAAATACCAGGTTTTCCCGTCATTGTTCACCTCAATCTCTTTTAAGATATCTTTTCCCTGCGTACATTCCCTGAGTATGCTGTCAACATCAGGAAGGGATAGGAGCAGCAGACCTGCCTTGTCCACAGATTTTCCCGCAACATCCTCATAGGTCTTTTTCTCAAAATTCAGCACATGATCATTGACATAGGTAATGACAAAATCATCGTCAAGCACGAAGAGGTAATCCGAGGAGAGGGACAGGATTGAGGATATCGGGATCCTTTTGGTGAGGGTGTATATTTTTGCCGACCCGATGACCTTGAGTTCGACTGCTCCGGAAATGCACAGGACGTCAAGATATTTTGCCACGGAATTGCGGTTGATATCGATCGCACGGGAGATCTCCGTGACCGTATACCCCTTCGAGCTCCCTTTGAGGAAATTTTTGATCCGGGCGAGTTCCCGGTCATAGGGATGGGTTTTTATCTGTGTAAGTTCCCCGTTGATACCTTCCATGAAAGAACACCCTCCTGGTATTATCTAGAGTATATTTTTCTTAACTTGTATAAATACTTGTAGGGTTGCAAGGCATATAGTATTATTCCTATATTTACGCTTTTTATTGAGAATTACAGGATTTTTTGGGGAAATTGGGAAAACCATATTTTTATAACTATGTAAGAATAATGCCCTTTTTCCCGTGGTTTTCCCCTGCACGTGCTCCATTGGTCAAAGATCATATCAGAATACATATATTCGAATTATTTACATTATACGATAATGAACCAGATAACCATTCCTGAAGCACTTTTTTTGGGATTGGTCCAGGGTTTCACGGAATGGCTGCCTATATCCAGTTCCGGGCACCTGGTAATCTTCGAGTCACTTCTGGGGATCTCCGTTCCGGCTGATTTCAATATTGTCATCATGATGGGTACGATAGCAGCACTTATCCTGTATTTCCGTAAGAGAATTTTTGAGTTGTTGTCAGGCATGGTGGCATTTGATCGGACAACCCTTACCTATGTCGGATTCATTGTATTGTCAGGAATTCCCACCGGCATTATCGGTTTTGCCGGAAAAGAGTTTTTTATGGGTTTGTTCAGCCAGCCCTTTATCGTCAGCATCCTGCTCATTGTCAGCGGTATCTTTCTTTTTGTTGCTTCACGGGCAAAAAACCAGGGCAAAGTCGTTGATGCGAAGAGTGCTCTCTGGATTGGTGTTGCACAGGGATGTGCCATCGCGCCGGGCATTTCACGATCCGGATCCACGATAGGCACGGCACTTCTGCTCGGGATAAAACCCAAAGACGCAGCTGAATTTTCCTTTCTGATTGGCATTCCCGCCATGACAATTGCTTCGGTACTGACCTATCTTGAAGAACCGGCTTCCGGCTCCGGAGTTGCACCGCTGCTGGTAGCCATCATCGCTGCATTTATTGCCGGGTATGCCAGTATCGGCCTGTTTATGAAATGGTTACAGGAAAAGAAACTTTATTACTTTTCCATTTACTGTGTTGTTGCCGGGAGTTTCTTTGCGACACTCTTCTACCTGGGATACTAATAATGGAAGAAGGGATCCCAGACTGCAATGATTATCACCGAAAGAGCAACCACGAACAGCGTCACCCCGACAAGACCAAAATAGAACTTCTGTGTCTTTTGCTGCTGCCGGGGATCCGGATTCAACAAGGTATCATGAAACGTTCGATTCCGGTAGAGCACAAAAGCAAGGATCAGGATGGCAATAAAAAATATCCACTCCGTGACCGACGTGAGTTCTGCAAGAATCGCCTTTCCGAAATAGTCAGGAGTAACGTCAGCCGGGTACGGTCCCAGCAATGGATAATTCCAGGTTACCGGCTCCTTCCACATCATGTCCACCAACCTGGTGGATGAGCACACCGAAACCAACAACAAGGAAGGCAAATGACCGGTAATATCTCCAGACAATCAGCCCCACAACGGCAAACAGCAGAACAATACCGAGGCTGTGAAAGAAGATCCTGCCGTTATCAAGGCTTGAGCTGAAAACAATATGCCCGAGCCCTTTATCCACGAGATCCGGCAGGACACTCCCGATTGCACAGAAGACAATAATTGACCGTGCATGAAAGACCTCATACAGGATGAACCCGATAATCAGGCCAATAATCAGGTGGCCCAGGATGAGCATATACCAATACAATCACGGGTCTGGGATTATAAGGATATGGCTTGTGCAATAAATTTGTGTTCAGAATTTTGGAATGATCGTAATGCTTTGCACCGGTGCTTTGCATTTGTTTATAATATTCAAAGAAAATTATACACTTACCAAATTTAACATGAAAGAATTAGTTCAATGAGGATAGTGAAGATTATGAAAAATGGATTTAAGATAATTATTATCGGTCTGCTCTGCCTGATGGCGTTTGTTGGTGTGGCGTCTGCTGCTCTGTTTCGATCTGGTAACTGTTCCAAATGACAAATGGGGATGTAATGTGATGGATATACTCTATTGGTTTTAAGATTGGCGATGATAAGACACATATACCGTTCCGTGAAAAACCCCGAGGATGGCACCTATTATATTGAAAACTCCCAGATTTTTGGTAACATTGATTTCCATGACGTAACACCTGGGGAGGGAATAAATGCTTTGACTGGTAAAGTGCAAGTTTGATGTTGACAGTAAGTTGTAATAAAGGTGCTGACGCAGAAAATGTATACGATTATACGAGCATGGTTTCACTAACGTCAGGCAGATAACAGATTTCGCTCACCCAAAATGGTAAACAGATATTAGCCACGTTAATGGTGTTTCGAACTCCCGCCCCGGAATTCCCCACGCATGGCCCTACCAGTCGGTATGATGATTGGTATTCGTCGGTTTGGTGTACATTACTAAGAAACGTGAAAATTAATTCCGCAAATCAATACATTTTTTTATTCATTCTTCCTAGTCAGGTGACGCTTTTTTGTTTTATTGCTGCACTTCGCAATTGTTTTCCTCTGTTAGTTGTCCTTCTCTATTACGCACTTGATACAGGAGTAATGTAATGGTAAGTTTCTGAAATCAATGAGAAAATGTAATAACTATCGTCAGTATTTTTGGTGCGAATCTTATTGGGTGAGAATAGGGAGGGGTTAAGGAGGATTTTTTTTGGTATTGGTCCTCCATCTGACTTCAGTGGTGAGGTATTCTGTTTTGATACCTGAGCAGAAGATGTATTAGTATATCGCCAGGGAAAATTGGGTGAATTATGAGAAAAAAAATTAGGTATTACTTAATAAAAAACCACCTTGTATCAGTACTATTATGGAAAAAAATTCAAAGAATTTCATCTATTTTTCAATTTAAAGACGTTCTTGGGGGTTCCCCCCGCCACTAGGGCATCCCCCCAATTGCGATAACGCTGTATTACCTAATCTCATGAAATGTTCCGAATTTTCTTGATCGGGCGCTAATTTATCTGGAATATCAAACGCTTGGAAAATTTTGGTGGCGCCAAATGATGAATCGCTAAAAAAAACATTATTAGTTCTCTTGGGATTTCTGGACAAAGAGAATAACACCGAGAAGTCCGACAATTAATCCAGCAGGGAGGGCGATGGTCGGGAACTCCGGAGCCGGGGTTGGTGAACTAACAGGTGTACATGATACTTCGAGGTAAATATCGTTGAAATCGTTATCCCCGCCACCATAAAGGTCTTCAAATCCAACTTTAACGATATATCCATACTTATCTATGGGCGTTACTACTACATGCTCAATTTTATCCGGATTCGCTGTTGCCGGATCTGAATAATACGTCCTGTGAGTTTCTGCAGGTGTAATGTACAGGATGGTGTTTTCAAACGCTGCCCGTTTGCCGATATCCCATGAAGAACCTGGGGAGGTTACATGACCTGTTCCCAAATAATGTAACGTACCTGGCGGTACACCTTCTACCCATCCAAATGCATTGTGGTAGGCAGCACTTGTGGAAAGATATGTAACGGTGACGTCGCAGGCCGTGTCAAATTTAATCTGGGCTGCTGATACTGTTCCAATAAGCGCAAAAACCAGAAGAACTACCAGAATAATCCTTTTTCCTTTCAATTCTATCATATCTCCTCTAAATTTTACCTTATATAATGAAATGCAAGGCAAACGAGCATTGCAACCCTTAAAAAGTTCCGATTACCCTGAAAGATCTGATTTTCCCTGATTGTTATTGGCGACGAATGGCCGGGAAAACAGATTCTGTATTATCAATGAACGGATTGTTCAAAAACACAAAAATGCGAGGGATGCGATTCGAACGCATGAACCTCTACAGGAATGGATCTTAAGTCCATCGGAGTTGGCCGGGCTTTCCTACCCTCGCAAATACGCACTATTTTGAAATTGCTGTCTGAACCCGCATGGCCGGTACCATAAACCCGGCTGAGCGAACCTGACGCTCTGAACTATTGTCCGTACAACTAAAAAAAAAGATTGCTTCTGGTATCGCTTCATTTTTTAAAAAGAACTAACCTGATGCAGTATACTCTCATAATTTTGTTGATTTTTGGTACAATTGATTCCTGGTAAAAAATGCGATTTTTGTTGAACGGGAATTTCAGCTATTGAATATTTCAGATTGTATTTCTTTATTGATGGTGTTGCACGTCCTGTAGCAGAGTAATGATGCGACAATTCCCAAACAGAGGATTGCAAACGCATTCGACATTTTTTGCACAGAATCATTATAAAAAACGAAGAGTACCAGAGCTGCGACAATTTCTGCTATTGCCAGCAAGAATAAAATTACCAGTATTGTTATGATGAATTCCAGTTTTTTTATGGTATTATTCATTATTCATCACTGTGGTTCAATGTAAGGGTGAATATATCTTGTATAATAAAACTTTTTGGTTTCTTTGCCGGATTTGATTAGGAGACCAGGTGAATGAGTAAAAAAAATATCAGAAACAGGCCCGGAGAAATACGTTCAATCTCAAGCTTAACGCTCGTGGGGGTTTCACCCCCGCCGCTGTGGCTTCCCCCACATGCGATAACTCCTCGGAAAAGATAATGCAACTATCGGAAAGGTAATACATCACTATCGCGCTCAGCGCAGGGGCGGTGCGGGGGGACAGGCACTGTCCCCTCCGCTATTCATGAAAAAGTACTCCTGTTTTTTAGTTCAGGATTCTATTCAGATCCCTCATCAAATACAGGTAAGTTCCATCCAGGTTTAATTCTCTCAAACGCTACCTTCATGTACATCGCAGAAGTATTGAACAAGCACAATCTAACAATGATGAGTTACCCATGAGCATGCTGAAATTAACCGGCTGGGTCGAAGTCAACGGCCAGCGACTCACGCCGCAGGAAATAGAGGAAATTCTCAAAGACCGGCCAGATGAGGTGCTCAAATTCGCCGGCGAATTCTTCTTCGCCGGTCACGGCTGCCGTGCCCGGGACCACTTCGGGATCATGCGGGGCAACTGCCCGAAAGGGACGCTCATCTGCAACGATGTGGTGAAAGGACAGATTGATCCCGCGGTTCCGGACCTGCCGCTGGAAGAGGCCATCATCACTGCAGTCCGACTCCGCAGCGACCAGGGCGTGTGTGCACTGTCGGGCGGGGTGGACTCGACTCTTGTGGCACACCTTGCGCAGCGGGAGTGTGTAGCCGTGGGGGTTGCGGACTCCCATGACCTGCAGCAGGCACGGCATGCGGCGGAGATGCTGGGGCTTTCCTGCTCGTATGTCACGATCAAGCCAGCGGAGATTGCGGCTGCACTGCCCATTGTTGTTAAGGCGATTCCGGTCAAGGATCCGGTCCATACGAGCATTGCCCTGACCCAGTACTTTGTTGCCCGCTTTGCGGGGGAGCAGGGGTACCAGCGGATCATTACGGGGCAGGGAGCGGATGAGTCTGTTCGGGGGTACTCGCGGTACCTGGAGACACCGACGCTGGCTGCGGATCTCGAGCGGGATTTTATCGGGCTCGAACTGCAGGCTGACCGCGACCAGGCAATCGCTGCGCTGCATGGCTGCCTACCTGTCCATGCCGTATATGGATGTGCGGGTGGTGCGCGCTGCACGCGCGATCCCGGCTGCGGAGAAGGTTGTGGGGGGGCGGCGGAAGGTGCCGCTGCGGCAGGTGGCAGAACGCCACATCCCGCCGGAGTTCGCCTGGTACGAGAAGAAGGCGATGCAGTACGGGAGCGGGGTCTGGAAGGTGCTGCAGAAGCTTGCCAGAAAAAATGGTTATAAAGTGTCCCTGCAAGATTACATAAATCATATCAGCGGGGAGGACCATGGCCACTGAACAGGAAGTCAGACATATCGCAGGGCTTGCCGATGTCGGCATCAATACGGAGGAACTGGGCTTGTTTACGCACCAGTTCAATGCTATACTGGACTATTTTGATATCCTCGACCGGGTATCGGGAGATTCTGCAGTCACCCGAGACCTGTACAACGTGATGCGGGAAGACGAGATCGAACCCTCCCTCCCGCAGGACGAGGTGCTGCGGAACGCTGCGGCAACAGAAGACGGATTTATCAAAGCACCGCGGGTGATGGAGTGAGCGGGCAGGAGATCTCGTTTGCGCCGGATGACCGGTATAATGCGTTCCTCACCACCTGCAGCAGGGCCCCGCATGGCACGGGAAAGCTCTCCGGTGTTGCCGTAGCCGTGAAAGACAATATCTCGACAAAAGGCATCGAGACCACCTGCGCTTCAAAGATCCTCAAAGGGTATGTTCCTCCCTACGATGCCCATGTGGTTGAGCTGCTGAAAAAATCGGGAGCGGCCATTGTGGGCAAGACGAACATGGACGAGTTCGGGATGGGGACCACCACCGAGAATTCCGCATTCGGTCCCACGCTCAATCCCTGCGATACCGGGCGGGTGCCGGGCGGGTCCTCGGGAGGCAGTGCTGCTGCGATTGCTGCCGGCATGGTGCGGATGGCGCTCGGTACGGATACGGGCGGGTCCATCCGCTGTCCTGCGGCATTCTGCGGGATCGTGGGGCTGAAACCCACGTATGGCAGGGTCTCGCGGTTCGGGCTGATTGCGTACGCAAACTCGCTCGAGCAGATCGGGCCGATGGGAAAGACCGTCACCGATGTTTCGACCCTGATGGGCGTGATTGCCGGCCATGACCGCCGCGACTCGACCTCCCATAACAAACCGTATACCCATACACCCAAGGCCGGGATCAAGGGGCTGAAGATCGGCATCCCGCAGGAGTATTTCGGCGAAGGGGTTGACCCGGCCGTCAGCTGCGGTGGTCAACAAGGCCATTGGCAGGCTCGTGGAACTCGGGGCTACCACGGTCCCCTGCAGCATCCCTTCGATGGAGTACGCCCTTGCCGCGTATTATGTCACCTGCACCAGCGAGGCGAGCTCGAACCTCGCACGGTTTGACGGCGTGCGGTATGGTCCCGGAGGAGATACGAAGAAGACGTGGCACGAGGCGTTCCGGGATGTGCGGCAGGCTGGCTTTGGCACCGAAGTGCGGCGCCGTATCATGCTCGGCACCTATGCCCTCTCCTCGGGCTATTACGGGAAGTATTATGCCAAGGCGCAGATCGCCCGCGAGAACGTCAAAAAGGATTTTGCGCGTATCTTTGCTGAGGTCGATGTGATTGCCGGGCCCACGATGCCCACGATTGCGTTCCGGCTGAAGGAAAAGAGCGACCCGCTCGCGATGTACCTCTCGGATATCCTCACGGTCCCGGTCAACCTCGCCGGCATCCCCGCCATCTCCGTCCCGTGCGGGAAGGCGCACGGCATGCCCGTCGGGCTCCAGATCATGGGCAGGCCCTTTGAAGATGAACGCGTGATCGATGTCGCGTACACGTATGAACAGGCGGTGACCTGAGATGGCCGAGGATCAGGTCATTGTCGGGCTCGAGGTGCACTGCCAGCTCGATACGAAGAGCAAACTCTTCTGCGGGTGCTCCACCGATTACCGCAGTGACGCCCCCAACACGCATGTCTGCCCGGTCTGTCTCGGGCTGCCCGGTGCCATGCCGGTGCTCAACAAGCGTTCGATAGAATACGCGATGCGGGTGGCAAAAGCACTGAACTGCAGCGTGCTCGCAGAATCCGAGTTCTCGCGGAAGAACTACTTCTACCCTGACCTTGACAAGGCCTACCAGATCACCCAGTATGACAAACCGCTGGCAGAAGGCGGGTACCTGGAGATCGAGAGCGACGAGGGAGGCGAGAAACGGATCCGGATCACCCGCATCCATGTCGAGGAAGACCCTGGCCGGCTCGTGCACATGGGCAACGCCGAACGGGGCAGGTACTCGCTGGTCGATTACAACCGGGCCGGCATCCCGCTGATCGAGATCGTGAGCGAACCGGATATGCGGTCTCCCAAAGAGGCACGGAAGTTCTTGAACAAGCTCCGGGCAACACTCGAGTATCTCAGCGTCTTTGACTCCGAGAAGGAAGGATCCCTGCGGGTGGACGCCAATATCTCCATCAAAGGCAGTGAGCGGGTCGAAGTCAAGAATATCTCGTCGTACAAAGGCGTGGAAAAAGCCCTCCTGTTCGAGATCACCCGCCAGAAGAGCCTGCTCCGCCGCGGGCAGAAGGTGGAACGGGAGACCCGGCACTACCTGGAGGCACGGGGTGTTACCCAGTCGTCCCGGTCAAAAGAACAGGAGCATGATTACCGGTATTTCCCCGAACCCGACCTGCGTCCCCTGCATGTCCAGTCCTGGGTGGACGGGATTGTCCTCCCGGAACTGCCGGATGCGAGGCGGGAGCGGTTCATCGCTCAGTACCGGGTGTTCCCTGAACCATGCCCGCACGCTGACCGGAGAACTCCGGCTGGCAAACTTCTTTGAAACGGTTGTTGCAGCAGATCCACAAGGACTCGCCACGCTGGCAGATACCTGGATTGCCGATACGCTCATCGGTGAGCTGAATTACCGGGATATGAGTATTGACGCGGTGGACCCGCCCGGGTTTACGGAACTGCTGAACCTTGTAAAAGCAGGCACCATCACCGACAAGAGCGGAATTGAGGTACTGCGGGTCATGCTCGACCAGCGCCGGGATCACGCAGCCCTGCGAGACCCCGGCGGCGATTGTTGACCGGCTGGACCTGAGAAAAGGTTCATTTGCGGGCACTGCACAATCAGGTAGCAAAAGTACTGGTGCTGACCCCATCCGTACAGCAATAACAGAAGTACTCGCCGAACATCCCGCAGCAGTCGAAGACGTCCGGAAGGGAAAGAAAGGGGCATTCAATTTCCTCATCGGGCAGCTGATGAAGAAGACGAGGGGATGTGCAGATCCGGGTGAACTGAACCGGCTGCTGACCGAAGAACTCACCAGGAAGGGGGAGTAAGAACCGTGCACCTGATTGTCGCAGAAAAGAACATATCGGCACGCCGTATTGCCGAGATCCTGGGCGAAGGAAAGAAGCTCACCGAGCACAGGGACGCAGGGGTTTCTACCTACAGTTTCGGCGACATCACGACAGTCGGGTTGCGGGGCCATGTTGTCGAGATTGACTTTGAGCCCGGTACAAGAACTGGCGCAGTGAAGAGGCAACCCCGCGAAGCCTGATCGATGCAAAGACCATCAAGATCCCCACCGAAAAGAAGATCGTTTCCCTCCTCCAGAAACTCTCCAAGCGGGCTGACCGCGTAACGATAGCAACGGATTTTGATACCGAGGGAGAACTCATCGGAAAAGAGGCTTTTGAGCTGGTCCGGGCAGTCAACCCTAAAGTTACCATAGACCGGGCCCGCTTCTCCGCGATCACCCCCCAGGAGTTAAAGCACGCGTTCTCCCATACCACCGATCTCGACTTTGCGCTGGCAGCAGCCGGTGAAGCCCGGCAGTCGATTGACCTGATGTGGGGCGCCGCCCTCACCCGCTTCATCTCGCTTGCAGCCCGCCGGGGAGGGGCAAACATCCTCTCGGTCGGCAGGGTGCAGACCCCGACGCTGGGCATGATCGTGGACCGGGAAAAAGAGATCGAGGCCTTTGTCCCGGAAAAATACTGGCAGCTCTCGCTTGGGTCGGAAAAGTCCGGTGAAGCGTTTGAAGCCCGGCACACGCACGGGCGGTTCCATGAAAAAGCCCCGGCAGAACTCGCCCGCGACCGCACCAGAGCCCCCCTTGTGGTGACGGATGTCAGATTCGGGGATAAACAGGACCGGGCCCCCTCGCCTTTTGACACCACAACGTATATCGTGGCTGCAGCCCGGCTCGGGTTCACGGCTGCCAATGCGATGCGGATTGCAGAAGACCTCTACATGAACGGGTTCATCTCGTACCCGAGAACGGACAACACCGTCTATCCCGCTTCGCTGGATATTGAAGGGATCTTAAAGACCATCCGTGCCTCCCCGTTTAAAAAAGACGTGGAGTGGGTGATGGCCAACCGGCGGGCAGTCCCGACCCGGGGCAAGAAATCCTCCACCGACCACCCGCCCATCCACCCGACCGGTGCCGCAACCCGCGAACTGCTGGGCGAGGACATATTCCGGATCTACGAGCTCGTGCTGCGCCGCTTCCTTGCCACCCTTGCACCGGATGCACGCTGGAAGACCTTAAAAGTCCTGTTCGATGCCGGCGGTGAGGAGTATACCGCCACCGGAGGACAACTGGCCGAACCCGGCTGGCATACCGTCTACCCGTTCAGCGAGGCACAGGAAACTATCCTGCCCCCGTTTGTCGTTGGCGAAAATCTTCCGGTCAGGAAGGTCAATCTCGAAGAGAAGGAGACCCAGCCTCCTGCACGCTATTCCCAGAGCAAGCTGATCCAGCGGATGGAGGAGCTGGGTCTGGGCACCAAGAGCACCCGGCATGAAGTGATCGCAAAGCTCGTGTCCCGCAAATACGTGGAAGGCACGCCCCTCCGCCCGACCCTGGTCGGCAGAGTGGTCACCGAATCGCTGGAACAGCATGCCGACATGATCACCCGGCCCGACATGACCCAGACGATCGAGGCCCATATGCAGCAGATCAAGGACAGCACCCGTACCCGGGAGGACGTGATCCGGGAATCCCGCCAGATGCTGCACCAGGCGTTTGACCAGCTCGAGGCCAACGAGGCTGTGATCGGTGACGATATCCGGAACAGGACCGCAGAAGAGATGAACCTGGGCAGGTGCCCGGTCTGCAAAGGCACGCTCGCGATAAAACACCTGCGGGGCAATACGCAGTTCATCGGCTGCTCCAATTACCCGGAGTGCACGTTCAACATCGGTCTTCCGATGGCCCAGTGGGGTTTTGCGGTCCGGACCGACGAGGTGTGCGACAAACACAACCTCAACTTTGTCCGGCTCGTGCGGAAAGGTGCCCGGCCCTGGGATATCGGCTGCCCGCTCTGCCACCACATCAACTCAAATGCAGAGTCCTTAGCCGAGATCCCGTCCATGAACGATGCCTTGGCCAAAAAACTCCTTGCACAGCACATCTACACGGTCGCAGAACTGGCACGCAGTACCCCGGAGCCTCTTGCAAAGCGTTTGGATCTGTCCATGGAAGGTGCACAACAACTCATCAGTGATGCAGCAACCATGCTCGCAAAACTCCGCAGGCGCTCCGAATGCAGGAAATTCATGCGGGACCACCTGATCCCACGCAAAGGACGCAGTTATGCAAAGATCCTGACCGCTCTCAAAACCGCCGGGATTACCGAACTCTCCGGCCTTGCCCATGCTGATGTAGCGATGCTGAAGGCAGCCGGCATCGGTGAGGAGGAAGCAAAACAGGTCCTCACCGAGGCAAAAGCCGTGTACTACGGGCAGGTGCTCAAAGAGATCGGAATTCCCGCAGTCAGCCTGAAAAAATATGTCGCTGCCGGTATTACGAGCCCTGAAGCATTCTGTGACCAGCCGCCCGGCTCGCTGAGCAGACTCACCGGCATGTCCCCGGCTACGGTTCAGCGACACGTCGAACTGGTCTGCACCCACCTGAAAAAACCGGTACCGAAAAAATTCTCAAAACAACAGCTCGAACGGGGGAAAAAAGAGCTGCTGGCAATCAAAGGAATCGACAGTGCGACACTTGAAAAACTGTCCCGTGCCGGTATCATCAATGCCACCCTTCTTCTTGAGGCCGACCCGGCAAAACTTGCTGCAGAAACCGGGATTATGGCACATGTCATCCAGGACTTCCAGAAAGCCATCCGGAAGAAGCGGGATAACGCGGTCATCGAGATCTAGGATACACACTTTTTTTTAATCCAGCCTTAACTCACCTTCCTCTTG
Source organism: uncultured Methanoregulaceae archaeon (assembly GCA_963841015.1). Classification (GTDB taxonomy): domain Archaea; phylum Halobacteriota; class Methanomicrobia; order Methanomicrobiales; family Methanospirillaceae; genus Methanoregula. The sequence goes on from CAWJAX010000001.1 coordinate 19,110, forward strand.
AGGGAATCCTGCGAATATGGCTGCACTTCCCATCCCTCCAAACAGCACAATCCGCTTTGCGGCATGGTATTAGGAAAAGATCCGATATTTTGCCATCATTTAAATTAACTTCTGAATTTTTCTGACAACACCAGTACGATTCCATGATTTCAGTTCTTGACTCATTTAAAAAAGAAGGGAGTACTGAGGACAGGGTGAAAATGATTTGGCTATTAAATCGATACATTACATCGGCGCATGGCATGCTTTAATAATATTCCCAAAAAAAGGAACAAATACTGTCATTCATTATAAAAAATCCTTTATATGAATGGTTAAAATTGGAGCGTGTTTTATCGATGAAAAAAATCATGTTAAAACGGATTCTTATCGCGTTGCTTATTGGAACTGCAATTCTAACAATGCCAGTAATGGCGGATTGTAAAATTGATGTTAAATCTAATCCAACGGGGGCGATGATCTATTTCAATGGGGTTTATACCGGTCACGAAACGTCTTATCAGTTTAATTACGTGGACATGCTTCCAACTCCGATTACTCAAGTAAAATTAGTTAAAGATAACCTCGAATGGGTATCAGAGTCACCCTTGTGCTCTAATCCCGTATGTTTTAACTCACACGTATCTTGTGGGCATGAACTCAATGCAGTATTAACGCCAAAACCCGATATAACCGCTCCCGAGTTCCCCTCAGCATTCCTCCCAGCAGCCATGATCATCGGCTTCCTTGGAGCCGTGATGCTCATCCAGAGGACAAGAGAACACTAACCCTTTTTTTATTTGCTCCAGACCTGGGGTTTATCTGGTTTCCCTGCTTTCCGGATCTGGATACACTCCCCACCCCTCCACTGATCACATTCAGCTTTACGGCATGGTGTTAATGCAATCGGTATATCCCTGTGATAAATCAATTCACAAATATCATTTTTCTTCATGCACCACAATGATTCCATGATTCCCCAGTTTTTATCGTAACCCTTAAGGATGCTGTAGTAAGGGGAAGGTGAAACTGTATTTCGAAAAAATGTTAGAATGAGATTTTTCCTAATTCTTCTGATTTTACCATCCTTCCCAGTCACCGACTAATTGTGTATCCCCGGGAATGCCGTAATTGAAGGCGAGGTCAGCAGGACCGGCTGTATTGCTGTTCCTCAGGTAGAATGCACTGTTGCGGTAGATACCGACCGTGTCATCGCCATCGCCGTCCCAGTCACCGACTAATGGTATACGGGAATGCCGTATTGAAGGCGAGGTCAGCAGGACGGTCTGTTCCTCAGGTAGAATGCTCTTCGTATGTAAAATCCGTTCCGTCACCAACTGTATAACCGGGTACACCACAAAGTAAGGACAGTCCTCGTATCTCGTGGGGAGTCATAACAATTTCTCCCTCATCGCTGATTACTCTGCTTTTCATGGGAAAGATCGAGATGAAACTATCCAAAGATCACTTGAGAACCTCACATCGTCCTTCCCCTGGCAGATAATACGGGAGGGGATTTGTGTCCCGACTTGTTCAGGGTTTGTTCTCAATACGGTAGATCTCCATTTTATAACCAAAGATTGCATTTTTCAGTTTTACCGCTTGTTGTGTTTTGAAATATGCCCAGACTACCGCTGACAAAATCACGAGTAATCCAAGGATAAAAAACCCAATACTTAACCCCATAAAAAAAGTCAGGCAGGATACAATACCGATACCTGCTACGATAAGAGGGCCATGCTGGGTTGCTGTTTTCAGCATATTCTCCGATTCCTGGATTTTATTTTTTAACTTCTCAATATCCCTTTCTTTCGGAGTCAGAATTTCACCGTCAGTATCCAGAAATATCCTTTATTGTTTCATCCTTAATTTAATTTTGATAATTTCAGAGAATTTTCCGAAAAAAAGGGATAGGATTTTTTTAAAGCGGTTATAGTACTTTGAGTTCTTCTATTACCGGAAAATCATACCCCAGACTGTTTCCATTTGCCAGATTGAGATCCAGCCCTTGGGTGATTCGTTGCCCGGCATTGACTTTTTGCACAAATGTACTCCGTGCTGAATCCCCCAGTTTGGCACCGCTCCGGCCATCGATATATTCATAGCCGCAACTGACTGCCCCGGCCATCCGGAGATCTTTTTTGGATGGATTGATAAACTCTATCATGACTGAAAGGTGATCGCCGTTTTTGTGACATTCCAGAATCCGTGCAGTCGGTTGCTTTATCACCACATCCTTGCGTAACTGCTCACTGAAATCGATGGTCACATACTTTCCGAACCTGATTGTCACATTTTCCTGTACGCAGACAAAATCTGCACAGACCCCGATAGTGTGGTTCCCTTCAGGAGTCATCAGGTACAGGGATGAAGTCGGATTCACCATCCCGACAGTCAGGTTATCAAGAATGACGGACAGGTTTTCCGGATAGGAAAATCCGGCAACAGACACAACAAGGGATCCTTGTAACGGTGAGGTACTATTGGGGGTAGTAGGTGCAGGTATCACTGAATTCTTTGTATCGGAGGATGCGTTCACTATATTCTTATCCGTCGTGGCTACACACCCGGCAGCAAGGATGAGTCCGATAGCGGTAAACAGGGCAAATGGCACAGCTGGTTTCATAGAGGATTCTGGTACAGGACGTATTTTTTTACGTTGGTAATAGTATGTTGCAAGGCACTGTGGCATTGCCGGATTACCTTTTTTTATCAGAACAGGTGATTGAGGAAGAAAGCTTTGCAACCATACCCTGATGACAATCCTTTTTCAGGCTTGTCGCACCATGGGGTCAGACCCCCTGAGAGGAAGTGCAGCATCCGGGAGAATAATTCCGGACATGATGCACTCTAAAAAATAAGGGTAACGTGTTATAGTTGCCCCTGAATTTTTCATAAAATCTTTGTGAAAATCCTCCAGGAATCAATAGGTATAACGCTCCCGGGGGCTTTTGCACAGCCTCCACTCCTGCAGCTGTTGCGACCCCCCCGGTGCGATACTTTTTTTTATTTTGACATATCAATCATCCAAAAACCAATTACTTCTGGAGCTTATACGTCTCAATTTACTTTGAACTCCATTAGGGGGAAAACAAACTGGAATTGATATAATATTTTGCCATTGGCGCATGTAATGAATCTAGAACCATCAGTATTCACCTTGTTTTTGCCACAATCTTCCTGTTGAACAGGACATTCAATATATTTTTTGACGAAAGGTTTGTAAAATAGGGGTGGTCAATCGATATACCCAATAAAATCAATGACTCCAGAATACCCGCTTACCATATGCCATACTCGTTTCACATCCCATGATTTCCAATCTATTAGCGTTCTTTCTTCCTCTTTCAACAATTTTCTAGCCCGTGGTGTTGGACTCTTTTTTGGTTGAGGAAATCGTGGTGCAGATCCTTTTTCAATCGCATCTACTGCGGTAAGCAGAAGTCTTGTCCCAATTTTATCAATCAGATGAATCCGGAGTTGCAGCAGTGGCATCCCAAGAGCAATGGGGGTTTTTTCTTGGAAGATAATATCTCCCGTATCCTCTCCCTCATCGATATAATGTACGGTAACACCCCCTGTCAGATCCATATTATAATACATCCAGAACTCGGGGGAGGGGCCACGATATAAAGGTAGATAGGATGGATGAAGGTTGATAGTTCCGTATTTAGGTATTGAAAAAATTGTTTTTTTAAGAAGGTGCCCCATGAGGTATACCACAATTAATTCAGGATTTCGAGATCGGATCCAATTTTCAAATGATGGATCCCCCTGGTCCTTTATGAAAAAATATGATATTTCATTTTTTTTGCAAAATTCATTAAGAGTTTGAAAATTTTTGTGTTTAAGTTTAATAAAGTATGAAAAAACAGTCAGCCTTACTTTGTGGAATAATGAGATTGGGATTTTAGGACCATCCTGTGCAATACCTACAAGGTGATGATGTGTTTGGAAAAGGGACACTACAACTGGCGACATTCTCTGAGTGATAAGAAGAATTCGCATACATCCCTTCTATTTGAGTGATGATATATTTTTTTCCGAAGTTGAAGATCCGGGAGTATAATTCCGGACACGGTGCATATAAAAAATGTACGGTGTAGAGCCATTTTAACTAGGAACTGATAAAGGAGAAAAACGATGAGAAAATCTAATCAGAATAGTGTTCCAAAATTCATATCGAAGAAGTGTTGCTGTTCAGGTACCGAAAACGCAGACACTCCAGGGACTTCGCCATTCCACTATGGCGCCCCGGTTGCAATGGCGTTGCATAACCCGGGATCAGGTATACCGGTACACACCGATCAATCAGCATGCGTCCCCGCCCCCAAAGGGGGCAGGGCTGGCGCAAGGGGGTATAAGGCGGTTAAAAAACAAGAAATTAGTTACTGAAATGGAGCCTATTCCCTGAATCTAAAAAACCTGTGGTTTTCTGGTGCGAGCAACGACCGGAAGTTATTCTTTGTCCGACCCCGGTGAAAAAGAGAAGTCTGCACGGAATTTCAGCACGAACAAAGGTATTTTGCAGAACTGTCTCCCAAAGACCCTCCAACATACTTACGAGGTATGATATCAGCGAGGTATCCTCCAGGACCCGGGGGACGTTTATGGTTTCCCTGCTTTACGGATCTGGATACACTCCCCACCCTTCCACCGTTCGCATTTTAATTTGAGGCAGGGTGTCAGAGCCGGACTAAAATCTTTACCATTAGTGATCCAGGTAACTATCGAATTTTTCTGTAAGCACCACTACGATTCCATGACCCTGTGTTTGGGTGGATACCTGAAGAAAAGCAGAGGGAGTAGGGGGTGAAACTGAACTCTGCCCGCGGATTCCCGATCCGGTCAGGGAATTGCATATTGTTAAACCTGCGGTCACCCGGCTTTGCCAGGCAGCATCTGCCACTGGATATCACCAACCTGATTTAATTTCACCACCCAGAGTGAAGATCCGCCCTGATTTGAGCCTACGTCACCGGTATTGTCAGAATTGGTGTTACCGGCAAGAATGTATCCGCTATCCTTGCTTTGCCCTATGCTTCTTGCGGATTCAAAGCCATTTCCCCCCAGCACTTTCTGCCACTGCAGGTCTCCGGTAGGGCTGAGTTTCACCACCCAGATAGCAGATCCGCCATGGTTTGTGCCTACATCACCGGTATCGTCTGAAGTCGTGCTGCCGGTAAGAATATATCCATCATCCACGCTTTGTTCAATACTTCTTCCGGATTCAAAGCCATCTCCCCCCAGCACCTTCTGCCACTGGATAGCGCCTGCAGGGTTAAGGCTGACAACCCAGATATCAGATTCGCCATTATTTGAGCCCACATCACCGGAATTATCAGAATCTGTTGTACCGGTCAGAACACATGCCCCACCCGTTGTCCGTTGGATACTGAAACTTTCCTCACGATCACTGCCTCCCAGCACCTTCTGCCACTGGATATCCCCTGCTGTGTTGAGTTTTACCACCCAGATATCAGATTTCCCATGATTTGAGCCTACATCACCGGAATTGTCAGAATCTGTTGTACCGGTAAGAGTATAGCCCCCGTCCGTCATTTGATCAATGCTTCTCCCGTATTCAGAGCCATCTCCTCCCAGCACCTTCTGCCACTGGATACCCCCGGCCGGATTGAGTTTTACCACCCAGATATCAGATCCGCCATGATTTGAGCCTACATCACCGGTATTGTCAGAATCGGTGCTGCCGATGAGAATATATCCATTATCCGTGGTTTGTCTGATGCTTCTCCCGGTTTCAAAGCCAGCTCCTCCCAGCACCTTCTGCCACTGGATACTCCCGGCCGGGTTGACTTTTACTACCCAGATATCAGATTCACCATGATTTGCACCCACGTCACCGGTATTGTCAGAATCGGTGCTGCCGATGAGAATATATCCGTCATCCGTGGTTTGCTGGATGCTGAAACTCTCATCACGATCACTGCCTCCCAGCACCTTCTCCCATTGGAAAATACCGGTCGGGTTGAGTTTAACCACCCACATGTCTTCTGCACCATGGCCATGACTGGCATCGGTGTTTATACTCCCGCTCACAATATATCCGCCATCGGTCGTTGGCCGGGTGCTTCTGTCCCACCCGGATTCGTCGTTCCCGCTTCCCGCAAGCCCGGTATCCCGGTCGGATTTCATTTCATATCCGGCACAGGTTCCGTCCATTCCGGGGATGCACGGTGTTGTAACAACTGAATTGGTTACCTCCGGTACGGGTGGATTTTTCAGGCATTGGAGTACCTTCTGGTCGTTTTGCATGCGCAACGTGTACAACTGGTCGCATCTGGTGGATCTGACCGGCGGGATTTCAGATCCTGCAGGTGCATAGCCACAATATACCAGTTCCCCGCATAAGGTATCGGTATCTGAAACGGGCAGAGTTGTCTGGACAACCGTGGGTGTTGCAGGCTGCACTATTGTCGGTGTTGCTGCAGGGGGCGCCGAAGGAGTTGTACATCCCCCGACCAGGACAAATCCGATACACCATACCATCAGGATCAGGAGGGGTAATCGCATACAGGAAAAATACTAGTCTGATATGATTAATGTTCCCAAGAAGGGGCTCTGGAGCAATGCTCAATGACAAGCTAAACACTCGAAGGGGGTTTCACCCCCGCCGCTGTGGCTCCCCCGATGCGATAACTCCCGAACAGGTGCTATGTCATCATCGCTCAGCGCAGGGGCGGTATGGGGTGACAGGCTCATGTCCAGTCCTTCATTCGTACCAGCCTCCTGAATTTCATATCAATGCAAAAGGAATTCTGCAGATTCAAAAAAAGAGCTCTTTTTTAACAACACATGCATCGATTCGGTTCATATTTCATCAACACATGCCATGCACGAATGCCTTGCCAGCCTTTATTATTTCACCAGAACAGGTAATCAAATGAGGAAGATCCGAGCGAATCACAGTCTAATCCCATTGACTGGATCTTCCGAGTGTCGCGATTCGATCAAGGAAGATCCTGCATCATACTTTACTCCGGACCACAGAGAACAACATTCAAGGATCTTCCGCTATTGTATTTAACGCTGCAGTGGCTTAGAGAGAGCAGCTGATTCGTAATCAGCAGGTCGGGGGTTCACATCCTTCCTGCAGCTTAGTATTCAATTTTTTACAACACCCCCTTATTTTGACGATGTTCTGAAGGAGTACATGGAGATTATCTGGAAATAACAGGTATATTTTCAAACCTCCCTATTCGTATTCTGATGACTGATGCGTTAACAGTGGAGACTCAAATACAATTTCACAAAATTTATCGTTTCAAGATGATAGTATAAAAATAACCAGGTGATGAAAAAATGTCTCTTGAAGCAAGTTTAGATCGATACCTTCAGGAACACAAAGGAGAGAGGGTCCATATCATACAACTCTCGAAACGATTTAAAAGCCTTCCGAATGCTATGATTCAAAAACTAATATTATTCCATTGGCGTCCTTGTGGCGGGGGGTATTTCATTCACGACTCAAAAAAGCTTTCAGAATGATTTGTTCATTCGCGTTCTGCTGGTAGCAGCATATAATCAAAGAGTTCTTTTGTCGAACCCGCAGCGGTTTGTGAATTTATTATACCTATGCCTTTAAACCCATAGGTATGGTTCTGTTTAGGTTGGTCTCATGTAAAGAGTGCAATTATAAAACAGGAAACACCTGCTGGCTGTATGGCAAGATGACCCTGGGCCAGCAATTAAAAAAACGTGTGAGCGGTTGTGAAAACTATCGCCCTTGGTGGATGATGGACTCACTCCCTCCGTATCATTAAACCATCGTTCCCGGTCCTGGCGCTTATATTCACGTTCTGTTGGCAGATACCTCCGTGGGGGCACTATCAATATCGCCAACGATGAAAAAAAAGCGTTATTTCTCCCTGGTTCTCTGGATGAGCAGCACGGCTCCCAGGAATCCGATCATCATGGCCGCTGGCAAAAATGCTACCATGAACTCATAGATACCATGAGGAAAGGCGCAAAGGAACTAATATTTTTTGTTTTTAAAAAAAAAAGAATGGTGGAAAATTCAACAACCCCTTACTTTTTTAATCCCAGTTCAATCGCGATTCTTAGGGACTCGTCATCAAAAGGTTTTTTGATAAACCCATCAGGGTTGACTGCCTTGGCACGGGAAATGATTTCCCCCTCGGTATGGGATGAGACAAAAATGACGGGAATATTAAAATTCTTTTTTATCTGTCCGGCGGTCTCAATACCATCCATCGCTCCTTTGAGCGTGATATCCATAAGAACTATGTCAGGCTGCATCTGTGCCACACATTCTAAAGCTTCAGCCCCGGTCCCTGCTGAACCACAAATCTCATAGCCCAGCTTTGAAAGCCGCCATTTTTCAATACTGAGAATTACATTGTCATCTTCCACGACAAGGACTTTCGGAGCCGTCATAGAATTCGTTTTCTTATAAAGATTTATATATGTTTCTTATTTTTATTCAAATGTCAATACTCTGTGATTACCCTGCACCAGTGGCTGTGATTTTGAAGGATCCGGCAATACCAAAAAAATAGTAAAATCTGGTCTAATCCTGTGCTGGCAGATATCCCCTCCCTGTGTATCGTGTTTGCGGGAATCTCTGTGACGAGCGGAAAATCCCCCAAAATGTTCATGTTCTGCATTCAGGGTCTTATCGAACCTGTCATGTACCTCCTCCTTCCCCGATTACAGGGGAGACTCCCTATAAACATGCTACCGGTTTTATAGATATGTCGCATGTTTCCACGGAACACGAGGTCGTGTGCAGTGCAATGCCATCGGTTTATTGGTAAGAAAAACCAAGTACCTGATGCTATGAAGTGGAAAGACTGGGTGCATGTGACCAAACTCGATCCCGACAAACAGCTCAAGCCCGGTGATATCGATGCCATTGCTGCAAGTGGTACCGATGCGCTGATGCTCTCGGGCACGCTCAACGTGACAAAAGAGAACCTTGCTGCACTCCAGAAACAGGTGAAAGCGTACGACCTTCCTCTCGTCATGGAACCTGCAGGACCTGAAGCAGTGCTGATGCAGGGTATTGATTATGTTTTTGTTCCCAGCGTGATCAATTCCACTGATGTGCAATGGATCGTGGGCAAGCACCGTGCCTGGGTCCAGCTCCAGAAGGGAAAAATACCCTGGGAATCCATCGTTCCCGAAGCGTATATTGTCCTCAACCCGGACTCATCGGTCGGTAAACTGACAAAAGCTCTCTGCGATCTGAGACCCGGTGAGGTTGCAGCCTATGCAACCATAGCTGACCATTACTTCCATTTCCCTATCGTCTACATCGAGTACAGCGGCACGTATGGCGATCCTGACGTGGTGAAATCGGTTTCGGATGTGCTGGATACATCCCTTCTGTATTACGGAGGCGGGATCAACTCTGCAGAAAAGGCAGCGCAGATGTCAAAGTTTGCCGATACGATCGTTGTCGGCAATGCAGTTTACGACCAGGGTGCTGCGGTACTGAAAGCAACGGTAGACGCAATCCTGTAATTTTTGTATGCCCGAGATTGATATCGTGCTGGTGGCTCCCCTCTACGAGGGCAATGTGGGGTTTGCTGCACGCGTGATGAAGAATTTCGGGTTTACCCGCCTTGTCCTGATCGATCCCTGCACCCTTGGCAACGAAGCAGACGGGCGTGCTTCCCATGCGTATGATGTGCTGCATAATGCCGAGGTCTGTACTATCGAGGATGTGTTTGCCCGGAGCACCATCGTGATTGCCACGACCGGCCTGGTGAGCAAATCCGTCTGCCACTCGATGCGGATGCCGTTTTATTCCCCAAAAGAGCTCCGGGAACGGATAAAGGATGCAGACGGGCGGATCTCGATTCTGTTCGGGCGCGAGAACTGGGGGCTGAACAACGAGGAGGTGAAGCGCAGTGATATGATCTGCACCATCCCGACATCTGCAGAGTACCCTATCCTCAACCTGTCGCATGCGGTCGGGGTGGTCTGCTATGAACTTTCAAATCTCCCCCTTCCCGGCATTGCACTCGCATCACCTCATGACATGAATCACCTGTACCGCCATATCGACCGGTACCTTGACACCATCCACCACCCCGCGTTCAAACGCGAGAATACGTTGATCCTTATCCGGAGGGTTCTCGGGCGGGCACAGCTTACCATCCGCGAAGCGAGCACGCTGCACGGGTTACTCCGGAGGAGTGAGTGGCATATCGACCCAACGCTGCTGGACCGGAATACCCGGGAAAAAAACTGCATTCCGGAGAACGATACCCCGGAGAACAACGAATAAAAAACGATCTTCTCTCACGTTGAGTGAAGAGGGCTCCCTCAGGTGTGATGGGAATCGGACAAGGCCTGAAAACAATGGATTGGTGACTCCCCCCGGGTCTTTAACGCCTTGTCCGACTCCAGCACTCTCCAATGCATAAAAAGGCAGGGGAGTCAGCCCTGCCTGCTGTGGTATGAGAAACCATTTGTAAGACTGTCCCGGGTAACATTATCAGAGCAGTAAACCCGGCCGGTACCCTGCATAGGGAACCGATACCGGGAATCCTGCAGGGTAATTCACGATCTCCTAAGGCACTCACCTCCCTGCTATAAAGTGCATTCATTCACGGGAGATAATTAATTCATGCAAGGCGTGAATGCAAGGCATCTCCCTCCCTTATTTCAACAAAAAAGGATCGCCGAAAAAACTATCGGGAAAAACCCTGAAACGATCCCGATTGCCCGGCACCAGACTCATGACCAGTACCCGTATTTTGTGTGAGCCTGCTCAATCGGGAGAATTT
>CAWJAX010000002.1:0-580346 GCA_963841015.1 uncultured Methanoregulaceae archaeon
CGAACCGAAAACAGGCATTTTACGGGTTTTTCCGGTATTGACAAACTTTTTCCATGAGAGAAAAGGAGCCTGGAATGAGCTTATTTTTCCTCAAAACAGAGACTCTCCTATTCCTGGTGGCTTTTAGGAAGAATACATGAGGGGGAGATCACCTGTCCATGGTACAACCTGAATACCGGATGTAAGGAGTACTCTTTTTCCGTGATTGTTCCAACAGAAATTATACGGTTCTTCCAGGTAAACAGGAGTGACGATCACGGTTTTTGAAAAGTACAAATAATTATAAATATACATATATGAAATAGACCCCCGGTGAAAACGCATGAGGAAACTCTTTGTTATTCTCGCAATCCTGTTTATCGGGATTCTTGTTGCTGGCTGCACATCAACGCCACCAGCACCGGTAGTTACCCCAACACCGACAGCGGCCCCGACAACCGCTGCACCAGCAATGAAAACCATTGTGGAAACAGCTGTGGCAGATGGACGTTTCACGACCCTTGTTGCAGCGGTGCAGGCAGCAAAACTCGATGGGGCACTGAGCGGCCCCGGTCCGTTCACGGTATTTGCACCCACGGATGATGCATTCAAAAGTTTACCGCCCGGCACGGTTGAATCCCTGTTAAAGCAACCCGAGGGAACGTTAAAACAGATTCTTCTGTATCACGTTGTTGATGGGAAAGTAATGGCTGCTGATGTTGTCAAGACTGAGCTCCGCAAAAACACTTCAGGGATCGAACGTGAATATCACCGTGAAAGAGGGCGTTGTTAAAATCAATGATGCCACGGTAAAAATTACTGACATTCAGACAAAGAACGGTGTGATCCACGTTATCGATAAGGTGCTTATACCCCCCAAGTAACCCGGTCCGAAGGTGACCAGAGACCCGGGATATAATTCCGGGTCCTTATTTTTCACTTCTTCATTGACAGTAAGATACTCTTTGCACCTCCTCGTTGTCGATATCCGTTTATCATCTCACGGTATTCCTCTCCGGCTGACAATAATGACCCGCCCAAAGAGGCCTTTTTTGGAAACCCACGGAGCCCTAAAAAAAAGTATGGTATCACTCTTCTCGCTTTCTATCAGGATATATTCTTAACAAGACAGTTCATTCCGTGACCGGCACGAGTTTTTTTTTGGATCTAAAATCCATCATTTGGAATTATTCATCAGAAAATAATTATGGGTCTGGATGCTTTACCGATCAACGATATACCGTTTGAGGAACAACGGCCGTATCCCGGCCGTATTCAGGACAATTGCAAGCAGGTACACCGCGGTCAGTTTCACTCTGCCGATACGCTGGAACCGGCGCGGAGAACTCCTGATGACCCGGTGGATCTGCTTCATCCTGCCGTACTTCCGGGCAGAGCGGCAGAATTCAAGATCCTCACAGAACGGGATGAGCTCAAACCCGCCTGCCTGAAAAAAAACATCCCGCTGTACAAAAATGCCAGAATCCCCAAAAAAAGTCCGGGAATATTTTGTACAGGTATTCACAAGAAGTCCGATGACCGCGTGAAAGAGACCGGGTTCCCCGAAACTGTGCGTGAACGCTCCCCCACAGACGCCCTGCTCTGTGCACACCTGAGTAATAACCTGCAGGGAATCAGCAGGGATCCTGCAGTCAACGTGAAGAAAGAGCAGGATCTCTCCCTGTGCCGCTGCCGCACCGGTGTTCATCTGGCCGCTCCGTCCTGCCGGTGCAGAAAGAAGGTGCAGCGGTGCGGGGAAGGGTGAGGCATACTGCTGAATACGGGCACAGGTTGCATCAGAACTGCCCCCGTCTATGACAATGAGTTCAAATGGTCCCTGCAGCAGCGCAAGGTGATCGAGGAAGGGAATGATCATGTCCTCCTCGTTCAGCACCGGGGTGATAATGGAGATACGTGGCATACACGGTTCCGTCACAGGACTAAATCCAAATATTTATCCGTCATGATGAGGACTTCCCTTCCATGAAATTCGAACCCGGGCCGTTGATGACAACAGGGGCCGGTATTTTCCTCCTGGGTGTGGCGTGGCTCTTGTTCTGGCTCGGCCCTGCCTTCAGACTGTATGAGGCAGATGCCCGCTGGGCCCACAATTTTGCGTTTGCGCTCATCCTTATCATGGTCGGGATTGCGTATTACCGGCCATCGGTATCCACATGGATCATCTCAATGATCGCCTCCTTTATTACCATTCCGACAGAACTTGCGTACTGGTCAGGGATGACTGCCACGCTCATCGAACTGGCATTGCTGGGGCTCCTTCTCATCGTGGTGGCAGGGGAATGGCAGTTGAAGCGGCCACTTATCACTCCGGATCCGAAATCGGCATTCTGGCTGAAGATCCATCTTCCGGTCCTGACATATCTCGGAATTGTCCATATGCCCCTGATTTTTTTCATGATACGGTGGACCCATTCCGCCCCATTCCTCACCTACCTCCCGGTAGAGCACGAATACTCGACTACTATCTTCAATGCGATGATCCTTGTCCTCATGGTAATCGCCATAGCCGAGCGATATGTGAAAGACATACGGGGATTCAGTGTCACCCGGGCAGGATTTTTGTGGGCCGTCCTGATGCTGATCATCCCGCTGGCATCGATCGGCATCTTCGGGCAGTGAGAGGTGATAGAAGTTCAGTCCCCGACACCGGAAAAAGACCGACCGGAACCAGGTTTCGTGAGCGGTACGCCAATCCCGGAAGATCCCGGTGCGGTCTTCACCCACGGGTGTTTTCATCCTGACCACGCAGAAGTCATCAGGTTTTTTGAAAAAAACCTGGTCTATGCAGTACAAATCGAATCCTGTCTTTCCTGTAAGGGAGGCTGCCGGTATTGTTATGCATCGGCACAGGATCCCCTTACCGCGGAACTCCCGGCGGCTTGTATACACCGTATCCTCGCCGAGGTAAAGGAAGCGGGAGTCCGGGCAATCGACTGGCTCGGGGGAGATCCCCTCATGCGGAAGGACTGGTATGAGCTTGCTCGTGCTGCACAGGATCTGGGGCTCATCAATAATATCTGGACGAGCGGGATCCCGCTTGCGGATCCCCGGGTTGCCCGGCAGGTTGCAGAGGTAACTTCCGGGGGTTTTGTCAGTGTCCACCTCGACAGCCTGAATGAAGAGATCTACCGGGTACTTCATACCGGGGACCCTGGCACCAAAATACGGTCAATTCTGACGGGCGTTGAGAATCTTATCAGGGCCGGAAAACATCCACGGGAGATCATCAACTGTATCACGTTCACCCGCCCGCTTGCAGGTAAAGACGTGGAACGTACCATCCGCTCCTTCTCGGAAAAGGGGATCAGGACCTGCCTGACCCAGATCTGTATGGCTGGCCTTGGCAAAGAGCACCCGGAATGGGTTCCTTCAGGACCCCAGATCCGGCATGCCATCAGTGTCCGGGACCGCGTTAACTATCCCGGATCAGGTCTCTCGATGAGCTCGATGGACGTCAACAAGTATTACTGCGGCGGGACCGTCTGCATCACGGTTGACGGGGATGTAACCCCGTGTTCTGTCATCCGGCAGGGATTCGGGAACATCCACCACCTGCCCTTTGCAGAGATTATCAGCCGGCACCGGAGCGAGTTGCTCTTTCTCCCGCTCCGGGTTGAGGGAAGCGGAGACAGGTGCACCAGCTGTAAAAACCATCCGGTCTGCTGGGGGTGCCGGGCAACGGCATTCTATTCAACAGGTAACCTTATGGCAGGTGACCCCAATTGCAGCATCAGGGAGAGGAACGATCATGAAAAAACACATTGATGTCAGCATAGCAGAAGTCAGCGAAGCTTACGCGGGGGCAGTCGGCACCCTGTGGGAAATGGTGATGGGAGAAGAGATCCATATCGGCGGTACGATAGCTACCCGGGAACTGGCGGTTCTGGCAGGGATAACAAAAGGTGACCGGGTGCTGGACATCTGCAGCGCCCTGGGGGGCCTGGCCCGCCATCTCGCTGCAGAGTTCGGGTGCATGGTTACGGGAATAGATGCAACACCGGCAATGGTGGATGTGGCTACACGGAGAACGACTGCTGCCGGTCTCGAGGGCCGGGTAACGTACCGGCTCGGAAATGCCCTTGACCTGCCGTTCAGGGAATCTTCCTTTGATACGGTCTGGGGCCAGGATGCCTGGTGCTATGTTACTGATAAGGCACGGCTGATCCGTGAAGCAGCAAGGGTGACAAGACCCGGGGGCACTATAGCATTCACTGACTGGATCCAGCTGCGGGATGTTCCTGACAAAAGGCTCGATCCCCTTCTGAGTTTCATGCTCTTCCCCTACATGGAGACACCTGAAGGCTACCAGCAGTTACTTGAAGAGAGCGGCTGGCGGGTGACCGCTGCGGATGATCTGAGGCAGGGATTTTTCAGAACAGTTCACGATATACCGTACGAAAATCCAGGAGGAACTCCGGCCGGAAATCATCCGGCAATTCGGCGACAGTTTCTTTTCAGCGGTTGAAGAGGGAATAGTCCTCTGGGAGAATGCAGCCCACGAGGGGATAGTCGGTCGCGGACGATGGATTGCACGCAGGACCGTGACCTGAACAAGCCGCTATGCGCCATCGTTGTGATGGCAAAACAGCCGGAGCCCGGGAAGGTCAAGACCCGGCTCTGTCCCCCGCTGAGCCCAAAACAGGCTGCGGATCTCTACGACAGCATTTTTTACTGACACCATTTCTCTGGTTTCCGGAATTGAAGACACCGATATATTCGTTGCATACGATCCTGACACCGCCCTGGACTTCTTCACCCGGACCTGTTCTCCTTCCATGGAATGCATTCCGCAGGGAGCGGGTGATCTGGGAGACCGGCTCCTGAGGATATCCCGGAGAATGTTTGTCCTTGGATACCGGAAACTCATTATCCTTGCAAGCGATACTCCCCATCTCCCGCAGGAGGTTATCAGGAGTGCAATCGCACGGTTGGATGAGATTGATGTGGTGCTCGGGCCATGCGATGACGGAGGGTATTACCTGATAGGATTACGTTTCTGTGCACCGGCGCTGTTTGCGGGAATTCCCTGGAGCACATCCCGGGTACTGGACGAGACACTACAGCGTGCACAGGAAGCGGGAATGACCTGGGAGCTGCTGTTACCTTGTTATGATATTGATACGTGGGAAGATGCAGAGAGGCTGAGTAAGGATCTGATTGGCAACGCTGCCGGTGATTCAGACAGGTGTCTGAGGACAAAAAAAGCACTCAGGAACCTGGTTCCTCTCCTCTTTGTGACCGGGGAAAAAATGGCGGATGAGAAATAAAATCTGCGTATGTCTGCTCGGAGAATCTTGCCAAAAGACAAGGTGCTTACCATAATTGCACCCGGTCCAGTTCCGAGGCGATGAAGGATCGGAGGGCACCACCTTCATTTGGATCAACGACCCTGTTCTTTAGCTCCTGAATCGCACCATAACTCCTGATGGTCGCCAATGCTACAACAGAACGTTTCCGGATTTCATACAATTCTCTCTTATCCATGAGGCGTTCAATCAGAACTTCAACCGACCTGCCGCTTCTCAGATTTTGCAACCCTTCGATTGCATGGAGCCTGATCTCCGGATTCCGATCCCGGCAGCAGTCAATCAGCGACTTTACCGCACGAGGGTCCCGGCTGTTACCGAGAACTATTACCGCTGATATCCGCTCTTGTAGATCCCTGTCACCCATTTTTTTTTCGATGATGTGGTAGATCCCATCCGGTTTTGGCAGGGAATTGACCCGCTCATCGACCATACTATCCGCAATCATACCCATAATATCCCTGAAATTTTAATCAGAATTCAATGCCGGTTCTGTCGTTTACCGACAGAAGATTTCCAGATTTTTATCTAATGGAAAAAAGCTGCCGCTTAGTCAGTGCGGCATGTACCCGTCCTGGTCTGATGGTACCGGGATGTAAACGATGGTACATTAGATGATATTTTTTCCCCCAATTATAAATAATTAATCATGATAGATTCGAGCATTATTGGGTTTGATCTAAACCACTTTGTTATGCTAGGTATTCGACCGTGAATCCCCGAGCGACAAGATACTCGCGGTACCGTCTCAGGGTTGCCCGGTGAAGCACGAGCTTCTGGGCATGGAACCGGTGCCTCCGGAAAAACCACGGGTCTTCGGCAAGGATTACCGGTCGTTCCCGGGACAATGCCGGATGTTGCTCAAAGAGCTGGTGGGGATAAATAACCGTTACTTCCGGACGGGTCGGGGCAGTTTCTCGTTTTTTTGCAGGCATGTTATTTCATCCTTTATTGTGCAAGGGTTCCTGCTGATCAGCTGGTGCATTCCTGCCCTTCCACACATCCCTTCCGCGATCGGTAATCTCTTCTGGCATGTCGGTGAGTTCAGCCGGATACGGTGCAAAGAACGTCTGGTTCAGCAGGGCCGGCTCCTTAAACCGGATCACCCACGAGCGGAGCAGATCCCGGGGTTCAGCCAGTGTGGCATGTCCCTCCTTGTAGCGATCGATTAATCTGAGGCAGTATGCTTTTTCTTCACCCGAAATCCGATCGCTGAAATAACCGAGTGCATGCTGCAGTACATTGATGTTGTTGGAATACCGGGGAACCTGTGCGAGCGCGGCGCAGAGCAGATGGCGGTAGTGAAAAAAGAGTTCCTCCGGATCAGTCTTTGCCCGGGATGCAACAAGCCTTCCCATATCGCGCATGAGCTGCTGGTGGCAGGCCATCAGGAGGAACTTGTTGGCACCGTGGAACTGAACAAGAGTTTCGCGATCCCGGGTCTCCTCAACCTTCCGGAATGCAGCCAGGGTAAATATTGCGGTGAGGAAATGGTCACGGATCCGTGCATTGTTCAGGCGCAGTTCATCTTCTATGGGCAGCTCAAAAAACCGTTTCAGCACCTCGCGGGCAAAAAAGCCGGCTGTTTTTTCAATTGCCATGGACTTTTCGGCCGACGGATATACCCGAACACCACTGGTTCCGGAGGTAGGAGAACCGCCTTTTAAGATAAAACCGTCAACGGGTGGCAGGGAATCAAGAAACCGGTTGGCAAAGACGGTCATCTCTCCGGTAACATCCCGCCCGGTAGCAGGCTGTAACAAGTGATCTCTTCCATCCAGTCGTACAATCCTGACTGTTGCCCGCGGGATGCCGAGGCCAATCTCAACTTCCGGACAGACCGGAATGCAATCAGCAAAAGATTTGAGGTTTGCCACGAGCGGGGAAGGTATTTTCGAACCATCGTAGCGGCACGGATCAAACTCGATACAACGGCTGATGACAATACAGGGTCGCGGGTATTCTCGTACCATAGGGTATCACGTCACTTTCCAGTTCCTAAAACAAGGCATATGAATCCTTGGGTCTACAATCACCCTTATCAATTTCCTCAAATATATACCTCAGCAAAGGAATGATGATCTGATGGATCCTGTTAAAATTCCAAAAATGCCAAAAGCAGAGTATGACTCCCTGATCAGACGCCAGTACGTATCACGGATTGCTTTTGGCGCATGTGAGCACCCCTATATTGCTCCATTCATGTATGTCTTCGACGGAAAATATCTCTATTTCCTTTCGACAAAATACGGCAGGAAGATGGAGTATTTTAACAGCAGCCCGAAGGTCTCTGTCGAGATTGAGGAATATGCTCCTGATCTTTCTGCATTTACCTTTGTGAGCCTTCAGGGATTTTTGGAAGAGGTGAAGGATCCCTCGCAGAAAAAGAAGGTGCGGGAACAGTTTGTCGGCATGATTGCGAAAAACCGGCTTTCACCCCGTGTCCTCACGGCTCTTGGTCACAACCCGAATGACAGCCCGGACGTGTTGGTCCGCGAGGAGCGTTCTGCTGTCTGGAAACTGGTCGGTGTAAAAGATATTGTGGCACTGAAAAACGGGTAAACCCCACGCATGGATATTCCCCACCGGGAACGGTTCCGCAGGGATTCCTGCGGTGAAGGGAGATCCGCTCACAATTCTCCGTGCATGAACCTCACCTCTTCAGGTGGGATTCGGGAGGGGATTTTCTCCCCTTTCTTTTCATGCTGAAAAGGAATCGTGCAAACACCCCTCTTTTAATACCAGCACCGTCCCATTGGGCAGTATGCGTAAAATTCTTCTGGTGGCGTCTGCCATCGCGATTATTCTGGTGCTTGCCCTGCTCTTCACCCAGTCCTCTGCTGAAACCATCCCCTATAGCATCAAAGGAACATCTGGCGAGATCGAGTTCCGGCAGTACCCTTCGCTGGTTCTCGCAACAACTGATAACTCCCAAAACGATGCCGGTTTCAACCTGCTCTTTGCCTACATCTCCGGCAGCAATAAAGCCCGGGATAAAATCCCCATGACCGCTCCCGTAATAACCTCACAAAAGATCCCGATGACTTCACCGGTAGTTACCAATGCTACGTCCATGTCGTTTGTGTTGCCCGCAGGAAAAACACGTGAAGAAACTCCTGATCCGCTGGACAGCCGGGTGCG
Source organism: uncultured Methanoregulaceae archaeon (assembly GCA_963841015.1). Taxonomy (GTDB): domain Archaea; phylum Halobacteriota; class Methanomicrobia; order Methanomicrobiales; family Methanospirillaceae; genus Methanoregula. The sequence goes on from CAWJAX010000002.1 coordinate 8,448, forward strand.
GATCGTCACGCTTCCGGAACGGGAGGTAGCGGTTATCCGTTTCACGGGCTATGCTTCCCCACAAGAGGTGGATGCGGTAACGGTACGGTTGCAGGACGGGCTGAAAAAGGCCGGGATTGAGACCGTGGGCCAGTCGTTTCTGATGCGGTATGATACCCCGTGGATGCCCGGTTTTCTTGAGGCGGAATGAGGTGGGGATAGAGATAAAACGTTAGTATCCTGCTTCCCCACTCTAACTGCCAGGATCGCAAAAGTCCGGCTGGCCACTATAAGTATAACAATCCACACTTTCCAATCCCAATACTTTTGAGCAAGGGTGGCACCTGCCCCCAATACAATCCTGACAAGACTACCCACCGCTTGGCGAAGAGGGGGGATCTGATACGGTTTTATGGATTTTATCAGGGAGAATATCCAACTGCCCCAATTTCTCAAGGATGCAAACTGCAGAATACATATCCCAGAACCGAATAAACCATATCTTTCCTCAATAGAATAGTTGCAGAGGATTTGTATGCCGGATTCTGCTGAACCTGTTCCCATCGCAAAAGGACAAAAGACTGTTTATCTGCTGCCCGGAATGGCAAACCGCCATGGCCTTATCGCCGGAGCAACCGGGACCGGGAAGACCACCACGTTACGCGTACTTGCTGAAGATTTCAGCAGGATGGGGGTTTCGGTTTTTATGGCAGATATCAAGGGAGATCTCTCCGGCATGGCCAAGCCCGGCGGTGATAACCCAAAGATTGTCGAAAGGGCTGCAGAACTGGGGCTGCCGGGAGTTCTTCCGGAAGGGTATCCGGTCACGTTCTGGGATGTCTATGGCGAAGCCGGCCTTCCGGTCAGGACGACCATATCGGAGATGGGCCCCCTCCTGCTGGCGCGTATTCTGGATCTGAACGATATCCAGACCGATGTCCTGACCGTGCTGTTTAAGATTGCAGATGATGCCGGACTCCTGCTCCTCGACTTAAAAGACCTGCGGTCCCTGGCCCAGCACTGCAGTGACCATGCTAAAGACTTAAAAAGCCAGTACGGGAATATCTCCCCGTCAAGCATTGGCACTATACAGCGGACCCTGTTGAATCTCGAGCAACAGGGAGGCGACCGCTTCTTTGGGGAACCTGCCCTGAATGTCCTGGATTTCATGAAGACCGATACCACCGGACGGGGGATGATCAATGTGCTTACTGCTGATCGCCTGATGCAGTCCCCCAAAATCTATGCAACGCTTCTCCTCTGGCTGCTGTCAGAACTGTTCGAGCAGTTCCCCGAAGCCGGGGATCTCCCCAAACCAAAACTGGTATTTTTCTTTGATGAAGCCCACCTGCTGTTCCAGGACACTCCCAAGATGCTTGAGGAACGGATCGTGCAGGTCGTCCGGTTGATCCGGTCAAAGGGCATTGGCGTGTATTTTGTGACGCAGAATCCGCTTGACCTCCCCGAACCGGTTCTCGGACAGCTGGGGAACCGGGTGCACCATGCCCTTCGTGCGTTTACCCCGAAAGACCAGAAAAACGTGAAGGGGGCTGCCCAGACCCTGCGACCCAATCCTGCGTTTGATACCGTAACCGCCATCACCGAGCTTCGGATTGGAGAAGCGCTCGTCTCGATGCTGGACATGCAGGGCAGTCCGATGCCCGTTGAGCGGGCACTTATCTATCCCCCTCATAGCAGGATGACACCGCTCACAACGGAGGAGAGGGGCCAGGTCATCAGGGGTTCACCGTTTTTAGCAACGTACATGAACGTGATTGACCGCGAATCCGCATATGAACAGTTGAAAAAGAAAGCTGAAACTCCAGCCGTGGCAAAAACAACGGATGCTCCCGTAAAAAAACCTCAGAAAACTACCGCATCTGGTGCGGGTGATGTTATAGGGTCTGCTGCGAAGAGTGCTGCTCATGCCATCGGGAGCCAGATAGGCCGGGAAATTATGCGGGGAGTGCTGGGGTCTCTTACCGGGACGAGGAAAAAGTGATCTTTTCTTCTGCTCATTTTTCGTCCTTTCTTTTCTTCAGTATTGGGAAGGTTACCTTGTATAAGTGATATGGATGCGCTCGTTCTGGTATGAAGCATTCACTGGTGGGAAATTATGGTAACTCATGGTACTTTTTCCGTTAAAGGTCAGTCACGGCGGTTCTCATGAATCACTTCTCATCGAATACCCTTTTCGTTCCCCCCATCGAATAGTACCGCAATGAGCGGTGATCGGTACCCGGTGATTCTCGTGCACGGGTGGAACAGCTATCCCGGTGTCTGGAAGCGACTGGTGGTTCGTCTTGAGGAAGCAGGCATCCCGTACACGAAATTTAATCACCCGGCAAGGCAGGGTTCGGCATTGCCGGAGATTGCCACATCACTTAATACGTATCTCAGGGAAGTACGGGACGAAAACGGGTGGTCAGGACCCGTCGATATTGTATGCCACTCGATTGGGACCTGTATTGCCCGGTATCTCGTTGAAGTTGTGGATGGGACAGACAGGTCCCAGGCAGTCCGGCAGCTGATCGGCCTCGGCCCCCCCAACAACGGCTCGGCGCTCGCAGAGCTTTTTAATGATCCAACCCACGGTGAGAAGATCATCAACCGGCTCACCGGTGTATTTGTCCCGCGGGGGTATGATCCGGCCGCCGACCAACTAGTACAGGATGTTCGTCCTGGAAGCGTGGTGATCCACAATCTTCGCACAGCTGGATTACGGTCAGATATTACCTATCGGATTATCGTGACCGCAAATCCCGAAGAGGTTCCTGGATTCTTCCCCTTGTTTAAGGGAAGGACCTGGGAGATGGCTGAGGATGGAAAGTACCGGGCAACCCTTGACGGTGATGGTATTGTGGCGCACCGGGAATCGGCCCTGCCGGGTATATCCCTTGATGTCCTGTCAGCGTCCCTGGAAGGGGAGGATCATCTGCCTGCCCCTGAGCAGGTACTGCCATATCAACCTGCCCAGAAATCCGCTCGTGATTGACCGGATAATGCACTACCTGACACGTGAGGCAGGGAAGAAATAATCAGACTCATCCATGAAAACGGTTTCATTCCTGCCCGACCGTGGCCACTTCACTGATTTCCACGGGTATTTCACGTTTGCAACAATCCCAAATCCTTATGTCATCACAATTGTAAACATATCAGCTTAATCATAAAATTCTGTCTCAAGGTGGAAGCAGGTAACAAATGGAAAAATTTCATGAATATGATACTCGATTATACCCTCTGGGAGAGACAGCATAATGCCTGTCCTTGATCTGGACTCAGTGAAAGGCCTTTCTCATCAGGAAGCGGCCGAAAAGATCAGCACCGAGGGTTACAATGAACTCCCCGAGTCAAAGAAACGTGGTATTTTCGGGATTATCGTTGAAGTGATCCACGAACCGATGTTCATCCTGCTGGTCGCAAGCGGCCTGATCTATTTTTTCCTCGGTGATGTTACCGAGGGTGCCATGCTGATGAGTTTTGTTGTTGTGATCATCGGCATCACGGTTTACCAGGAGCAGAAGACCGAACGGGCATTAGAAGCGCTGCGAAACCTCTCGAGTCCCCGTGCGCTGGTGATCCGGGATGGTGAACAGGTACGGATTGCAGGCCGCGAAGTGGTTACCGGTGACATGCTCATTCTTGTAGAGGGCGATCGGGTCCCGGCGGACGGCGTCCTCCTCGCTTCCAACAATGTTTCCATCGATGAATCGCTCCTGACCGGAGAATCGGTCCCGGTCCGGAAAATTCCCTGGACTGAAGGTCTCCATGCAGAGCGACCCGGCGGTGATGACCAGCCGTTTATCTATTCCGGAACAATGGTCGTGCAGGGTCAGGGCCTGGCAGAGGTCAAATCGACCGGTGCCCGGACCGAGATGGGCAAGATCGGCACCGTCCTGCAAACCGTGGAGCGGGGAGATACCCGGCTCAAGGGTGAGATATCCCGGATTGTCAGGACGATCGCCATTGTCGGCATCTTCCTGTGCGGTATCATCGTAGTTGTTTACGGCATAAGCCGGGGCAGCTGGATCGAGGGGCTTCTTGCAGGAATTACCCTTGCAATGGCAATCCTGCCAGAAGAGTTCCCCGTAGTCCTGACCATATTCCTTGCGCTGGGGGCGTGGAGAATCTCCCGGAAAAATGTGCTGACCCGCCAGGTACCCGCGATAGAAACCCTTGGTTCGGCAACCGTGCTGTGTGTGGACAAGACCGGCACTCTCACCCAGAACCGGATGACCGTCACTATGTTTTTTGCAGCCGGGCAGCTGTGTGAACACGATGCCACGGGGAAAAATTCAGTTGCGGAAATCTGCCACGAGGTTGCCGAATTTGCCATTCTTGCCTGTAAAAAAGATCCGTTCGATCCTATGGAGAAGGCATTGCTCCATCTCCGTGAAGGGGATTTTGGAAGGACTGAACATATCCATACCAGCTGGGAGCTTATCACCGAATACCCGCTCTCCCCCGACCTCCTTGCAATGTCAAACGTATGGCGATCCCCCGACGGCAAAGATTATATTATCGCTGCAAAAGGGGCACCTGAGGCAATTGCCGACCTGTGCCATTTCGATCAGGAGAAGCGAGAGGCACTTGCCGTGAATATCAACACCATGGCAGCGCAGGGTCTGAGAGTCCTCGGTGTGGCAAAAGCCTCGTTCACCCGGCCCGAACTGCCGGATGGTCAGCATGATTTCACGTTTACCTTCCTTGGGCTGGTCGGTTTTGCCGACCCGGTCCGCCCGCAGGTAGCTGATGCGGTGCGTGAATGCTATACCGCCGGGATCCGGGTTATCATGATCACCGGGGATTATCCCCTCACTGCCCAAAATATCGGGCGCCAGATTGGTCTTGCCCATACAGACCAGTGTATCACCGGCGCTGAACTCGAACAGATGAGTGAAGAAGAGCTCAGGAGACGTATCAGTACAGCAACCCTCTTTGCACGGGCAGTTCCGGAACAGAAACTGCGTATTGTCAATGCACTCAAGGCTAATGGCGAAGTGGTTGCCATGACCGGCGATGGGGTGAATGATGCCCCGGCGTTAAAATCCGCAGACATCGGGATTGCCATGGGTGGCCGGGGAACTGATGTCGCCCGCGAAGCTTCATCCCTCGTTCTGCTGGATGACAACTTCACGTCCATTGTTTCTGCGGTGCGGCTGGGGCGGAGGATTTTTGATAACCTGAAAAAAGCAATGGCGTATATCTTCTCCATCCACGTCCCCATCGCCGGGATGTCACTCATTCCTGTGCTCCTCAATATGCCGCTTGTTTTGTTGCCGGTGCAAATCGTCTTTCTCGAACTGATTATTGATCCTGCCTGTTCGATCGTGTTTGAATCAGAAAAAGAAGAGCCGAACGTGATGAACCGCCCGCCCCGGCACAAAGATGAAGGGCTTTTTACCAAAAAGACGCTCGCACTCAGTCTCCTGCAGGGATTTGTCGTTTTAGCCGTGGTCTTCTTGATTTATATAAATGCTGTAAGCAGGGGCTTTAGTGAGGATGAAGTGAGGACATTGACGTTTACGACCATTGTTATAGCGAATCTCAGTCTGATTCTCACAAACCGGTCATGGTCTGAAACTTTGTTTACGACGTTACGCACTCCCAACAAGGCGATGATCTGGGTGTTTGCAGGAACGATAACCTGTCTGATCCTTGTCCTGTGGGTCCCGGCTCTCCAGGCTCTCTTCAGCTTCGCAACCGTGCCATTCGTTGATCTTATCGTATGTGCAATAGCCGGCGGATTGAGTGTTGTCTGGTTTGAGTGCTACAAGTACTGGAACACAAGGAAGGCTGAGCCGGGATGAATGACGTATCCCGCAATTTGGATGCAGGAGAAAAACACCGCTCTTTTCCTGTGGCAAATCTTTTACCCGTCTCTCGATCAATGTATATGATAAAAAATTGAGAAATAAGGAGGAAGGATGGAATTATTCATGACAAAATGGGGACTTATATTCAAGGCATTCGGGATTACTCTCGCGTTGCTCGTTGTCAGGTTGATATTTGATTACCTGAATTTCGATGTACTTTCCGTGACCAACCTCATCACCGCATTCATTGGTGGGGCAATATTTACCATAGCAATTATTTTTGCCGGTACCCTGACGGATTACAAGGAAAGCGAAAAGATCCCCAGTGAGATCGCCGCATCAATCCGGACGTTCTACAGCGATCTTGATCTCATCCGTGTTCCGGACAAGACGCTTGTGTCACGCATGCAGGAAAATACTGCCGCCCTGATGCGATGTATCAACACGAATTTCCGGAATAATGCGTGGAGCATGGAACACATGGACGCGGCGATTGATCCCCTCAATGCAGATATTGCAAAGCTCGTTGATCTGAATATCGCTCCGAACTATGTCCTGAAACTGAAAACGGAAATAACGAATATTGACCGGATCTCGCACCGGGTCAAGACCATAGCCGAGACGTCTTTCATTCCGGCAGCCTATGCAATTTCAGAACTCGCTGCTGCCGGTGTTATTATCTTATTGTTCTTTGTCAAACTCGATCCCTTTTATGAGGGACTGGTCCTCTTTACAGTCCTCTGCATGCTGCTTACTGCCCTCCTCCTGCTGATAAGGGATATGGACAACCCGTTTGAAGTCGGGAAGAAAACCTATGCCGATATTGACCTGTTCCTGCTCTGGGATCTTGAGAAAAAACTAGATGAGAAGACGGGATATGCAAAGAAATAATGAAATCACGTATTTTTCCTGACGAATCAATCCCTCCAAAAGGACATTGCCGGGTCTGTTCAACCGTAATCTCCCTGGTTAAAATTCCGGATTGAACAATTTGAGCGTTCCTAAAGGGAAATAAGATCCGGACACTTCCGATCGGGGTTCAATCCACACGTTTCTCCGGAATATCAGGTATCACCGTAAAATGTAATATCTGACGAGGTATCCTGCAGTTTTTATTGTCAGGATTTGCCGTTACGGGGGGTATCGGCAGATCTTATGCGTAACACGGTCGATGAATCTATAGTATTTGGAATATTACTCATTACACGAGGGAACCATGAAGGTTATCGCATTCAACGGCAGTGCCAGGAAAGACGGCAATACCGCAATTCTTGTCAACACGGTGTTCAAAGAACTTAAAAAAGCAGGGATTGAGACCGAAATGGTCCAGCTTTCGGGTAAAAAAATCAGGGGCTGTATTGCCTGTGGTAAATGCTATGAGAAGAAGGATAAACGGTGCGTTGTTACCAATGATATCCTCAACGATTGTATTGAAAAAATGGTTGCCGCTGACGGTATCATCCTTGCCTCGCCCACCTATTTCACGGATGTTTCTTCGGAGATGAAAGCGCTCATTGACCGTGCGGGATATGTGGCACGGGCAAACGATCATATGTTCCAGCGCAAGGTGGGCGCTGCGGTAGTTGCTGCCCGTCGTGCGGGTGCGATCCACACGTTTGATACGCTCAACCATTTCTTCCTGATCAGCCAGATGATTGTCCCCGGCTCCTCCTACTGGAACATTGGCATGGGGCTGGCCCCCGGAGATGTAAAAAAGGATAAGGAGGGTCTCGCAACGATGAAGATGCTGGGCACCAATATGGCGTGGCTGATGAAAAAACTGGATAAATGAGTCTCTTTTTTAAGTGGTGATCTCTGGAAACAGGCTTGACGTGATGACTATAAAATACCCCGGCTCGCGATAAAAAATAGAAAGTTCAGGCATCCTGCATGACAATGACCGAGGCCGATTCGTCGAACGGGTTCTTCCGCATTGCAAGGTTGAAGAGATAAGGGTAGTGGTTTTTAAGATACTCCATATAGGTGATCCATTCGTGGATCAACCGGGTATACGCACGCTGGATATCAGTAGTAAGATGGCTTTTGTCGGACGGGGGCAATGCGGACAGGTCGCCCCGTGCTTTCAGCTCTTCGGTCAGGTGGCTGAGTGCAAGGATAAGGTCCGTGAATGATTCGTGCTCAAAGACCATGGGGTTTTCCACCAGGCGCAAAAGGAACTCCTCGTGATCGATCAGAAATTTCCGGAAATCTTCCAGGTCGATCCGGGCAAGAGAGACACTGCACGAATGGTCATCAAGGCATTTTTGCATATCCTTAAACATTGCCTTATTCCAGGTGGCAGTGATTACCAGGCGCTGTTTTACCGGACCGATACTTTCATCAGTACCGGTCAACCGGGCAAGAAGTGGCGTCCCGAACGTGGAAAAGAAGGTGCCGATGACCATGTTCAGCTTCTCCATCTTCCGCTGTTTTTCCCGGGATTCCAGCAACTGGTCAATGATAAGCGTGACAATCAGCACTTCTATCGGTATGAAAGCCAGGTCCCCGACAAAGAAGATGGACAGATGGTGCTCATCATGAAAGATCAGGTAATGGGCAGTAAACAATACAAGAGACAGGAGGATAAGTCCTGTTGCAATAATCAGTTTCCACCGTGTATCTTCTTTCATTTCTTTCATGTTGTCAGCCGGGGGAAATAATGCATTCGATGATGCACGTTTGGCCGGGACAAGGAGATTATTATCCTGCAAAAAATGAATTTCATGGAGGAGAGCAGGTGACCACAATGATCATCTCTGCTCTATTCCGCTCACCCTATAAACTCCCTTTTTAAAAATCTCCCGTCATTTCGACTGCTGCCCGATAAACCCGATTACCTCCCGGATGTCCGGTATGGAGTGTACGGGATACACCTTCACAAATAGTACCGTCTGGTTTTTGTCGATGATTACATTTGCCCGCTCGGAAAAACCGTTCTCTTCCCGGAACAGCCCGTATTTCTGTGCAACAACACCCTGTGGCCAGAAATCACACAGCAGCCGGGTGTGCGTAATTGAAAGATTTTCTGCCCATGCACGCTTGCACGGCCTCGAATCCACGCTGATCCCTACCGGCATGCAGCCCAGTGATTCAAGCACCTGCCGATTATCTTCGAGTGATTTCATCTGTGCAGCACAGAAATCCGTCCATGCCAGAGGATGGAAGGAGAGAAGTGTGTATTTCCCTGTCTGTTCAAAGAGACCAAATGTCTTATCGTTCTGGTCTTTTAACGAGAAATTCTTTGCCGGATCACCGGGCTTGACCATCCGTGCCTGTTTCATACCGGTACTCACCAGAAAGTCTTATGCCAGCAGAATTTTTCAAGCTTTGGATATTAGCATAGCCTGGGTTTCAAGGGGATTAGCATAGTGTGCCGGGTGAACAAATTGCACTGTCAACAACTCTGCATCTTAAGGGGTTTTCCGGATAAATATGTTAAACAGAGCCCGATTTTGGCGTATTTTCCCTCTGGATTCACACCCACAAATCCCGACCAGTTCTGACAAGTAATAAAAGAAGAAATCCACCTCCCTGCGATTACCGGAACACGGTTTTTCGTGCATTTTTTTTTGGAATATATTGTTAAAACCATCTGGTTTAACCAGAGAACCACTACCGATTGAGTATTTTATATGCATGCACTCCCTCTTTTTGTCAGAGTTGGATTTACAGGGTTTTTCTTAAATTGGGGGACATCACAATGGCAATCAGACAAATAATTCTTCACACCCCTTCTGCACACAACCTCTAAATCCAATTCCCTTCCTCCAGACAGCCATATCTTTCCAGCGATGGGAATGGTATGTTTTTTTTAAGTAACAAGGCAGTGGAGTCTGGTGCGATGCTGAAGCAGGGATCTTCAGCGATAACCAAAAGGAACATGCAAGGTCAAAGGAAAGAAATTAGACGAATAGTGTGGATAGGAAATGGAGAGTAGCTGGCTGGAAAACAAAAAAAAGCTCTTTATTTTTTTATCATTTTCTGAATCCGGTAAATCACATCCGCAGTCAGTAATTCCATGTTGTGGGCAGATCCTGCATGATCGATAAATTTTCTCATTACTTCGATCTCAGTTGTGCCGGTCGCTTCAAAAGAACAATCCATGCCGAGATCTTTGCACACACAAAATGCCATATGTATACCGCTTTTCCTCTTCCGTTCGATCTCTATCGGTTCATGCTTTATGCAAACCTGCATTGTACGAAAACTCTCCCATTCTGTTCTTTTCTCTTACCACTCTGTGGTTATCATTTATAAAATTATTTCTGAAAACGGGGATGGCGCACTGTTGCAATGAAAAAAATCGTCCCCCCTCAGAAAATGATTAGTTTCAAACCTGGACCGACTATCTGTGGCTGTGCAGCGGAGATCACGGTACCTGCCCGGACGTTTTCCGGTATACCATTCCTTGAAAGAGGGCGATCTTGTCCCCGTGATCGTCCGTCACCGTGACCGCGTAGGTGGCAATCTTTGGATTTTGTGAGAACTCCTCAGCCACTGCATACAAGGTGCCGCTGGTCGCTGCTTTTACAAAGAAGATGTTGGCATTGATGGCAGCTGCAGGTATCCCATGGGAATTGGAGGCAAGGGCAAACGCGGTATCGGCAAGCGTGAAGATAGCTCCGCCGTGTACGGTCCCGTGACTGTTCTTATGCCAGCCGGCAATCCGCAACCGGACCTTCGCCCTGCCTGCCGAAACTTCCAGCAGCTCAATACCGGCTTCCTGTGCCCAGGCATCGTTTACAAAGAATGGATCAGGAGTGTTCATGGAAGGTATCACTTAAGGTGTATATGGGGTGATGCAAAGAAGAAGATTGCGGGGTGTTGTGTATGCCTGAAGAAGTACCCTGATTTGCCGGGAGGCAAAAAAAATATTTGATTGTAGAGGTTTTATAACAAAAATCTTAGGTTAAACATGGAGAACGGGCAGATTAATTTTCAGGAAGTTTTCGGGTTGCCAGTATTGATACGGGCTGGTGTCCACGGGACAGGTCACCCGGTGGTTTACCGTGGGGGTGTCCCCTTCCTGACCATGGGGCAGACATTACAGCCCATCATTTCTCCAAAGCAGAACAGGAAACGTTCTTTGATACTCCGGGGAAGCTGGTCTTCGGGGATCGGGAGGAACCCGAATGTCTTGTAAAACGAGATCAGGACAATGGTTGAATGAATGTAGATCGATTCTGAACCGCACTGTGTGATCAGATCCTGCACGGCAAACCGGGCATATCCTTTCCCTCGGTATGTTTCAGGTACAAAGACGCAGTCCATTTCGATGCCGTCAGGATGCTTCGTGTACCGGGCAGTTGCGGCCAGGTCTCCGTCAACAAAGACACCGAATATTCTCTCATGTACAGGGTCTGCTTTCTGGCCCCGGTATTGTTCCCAGAGTTTCTCTGCCAGATAAAATTCATCGTGGTTCAGTTCACGGGTCTCCATCGTCATACTGTTCCTCAGGCACAGAGTCTTTTTTGGCTGGTTACTATATGAGTGTGCCTTTTTTCTTTGTGCAGTCAAAAAAAGCTCCAATAGGATTTATGTGTCGTGGTGCGAATCAGATTTGTGGACGCACTCTCTCACGCCTTGATAGCCTGGATCCTGTTCTCCGTGACCGGCCTCACTCCTCTCCTCCCATTTGCGATCCTCGGGGCGGTTATAATGGATGCGGATATTTTCTTTTCGCTCATCTCCGACTCAAACCCCTCACTCTACCTGTTTACGCACGGCGGTATCGCCCACAGCCTCGCAGGTGCTCTTGTCCTGTCCGTGCTGGCGTACTTCGCTACCGTCATGATTGCACTTGCAGGGATGGTACCCCTTGCAGCACTTGCGGCATACGGGGTGTACGGGTTTGCCGCAATCCTTGGCGGAGCCCTCTCCCACCTTGCGATTGACACCCTTGCCTGCCCGGGTATCCCGCTGCTTGCCCCGTTTGTTGACAGGAAATATACCCCGGGTATCCTGCCCGGTCCAAGTTTCCTGCTCGCCGCCGCAGCTCTGGGACTCGTCGCGCTGACGGTCACGCAGGTGCTGGCCTTTCAACAGGCCCTTCCACTTTATGCCGTCATCGTCCTGCTCTACCTTTTCGTCCGGGGAGGATTCTTCCTGGTTGCTTTAAAACGGTTACCGGGACGGAAGGTTCCGATGGTTAACCCTTTCCGGTGGCTTACCCTCAGCGAGGATGAGATGCGTTACACGTTACGGCAGTATACCCTGATCAGCGCCTCTTTTTCCGAAGTGGTGTTTCCCAGATATAAGGGCAGCAGCAGTGCTGAAGTGAAGAGCGTTTTACAATTCTCTGAAGTCCGCCGGTTATTTTTCCATTCCTACAGTGTCATTGCCGAACGGATCGGATCGGACCTCATCCTATCAGACCCTCTTCGAGAGAACGGGTATCTCTATTACCCGCCCCGCTACAAGCAGGTAAAGGTCACTATCGAAGATCAACCATAATTTTCTCCGTGTTTTTTTGTCCGCTCACTGAAGCAAAGGAAACGGCACTCCCGGCTCCCTACCCCGTATCGCAGGGGCCGGATCCCTGGGGAATAATGATCCGGAAATTTCACCTTCACTACCAACCCATTTATCCTCCGGCACACCTATCTCACTTTTGTGGTGAACTTGATGGGAGGACCCGTGGAATTCAAAACAGTGACCATTGAAAAACCTGCGGAGGTAAATTTCATTCTCGGACAGTCGCATTTCATCAAGACTGTTGAAGACATCTATGAGGTGGTTTCCGGATCGGTGCCCGGTTCGAAGTTTGGCCTGGCTTTCTGCGAGTCTTCGGGAGACTGCCTGGTCAGAATAGAGGGCAATGATGAGGAATTAAAAGCACTGGCACGGGCTAATGCTCTTGCTATCGGGGCCGGGCACTCATTCATCCTATTTTTACGTGACTGCTACCCCATGAATGTCCTGAATGCGATAAAAAACATTCAGGAAGTCTGCACGATATATTGCGCAACAGCAAACCCTGCAGAGGTCGTGATCGCCGAATCTGCACAGGGTCGTGGAATTATGGGCGTGATTGATGGTGAAAAACCAAAGGGTGTCGAAGGTCCGGACGGGGTTGCCTGGCGGACGGGACTGCTCCGGAAGTTCGGGTACAAGAAAGGGTAGACATTAGTTGTCCTCATACCGGGAACGTGAATCCTATGAGTCTGGTCATTGCATTTATCGGGGCACAGGGCGCAGTCATGGCAGGGGATATGCGGGAGATCATCACCCGTGGGGACAGGGTGTCAACAGAGACCCTTGAACAGGAATTGTATAGCGGACAGATCGTTACCGATGATGACTTAATTAAACGGGCAGAGGCCCTTGGCATCTCCCTGATCATCCGCGACGATAAGCGGAAAGTAACCTTGCGGGATGGCATTCTGGTAGGCGAGGTAAGTGAAACTGAAGGCGGCGTTTCGAAGAAAAAGCGACTCTACTCAACTGGCGGCGAGTATGCCCTTGCCGAAATAACTGACGCCGATCTCCGGTTGACCGCGAAAGGGAAGGCAGGCAATTTTGTTGTTCTGGGAAACCAGGTAACAAAACAGATCGCCCATGCATGCATTCAGGAAAACTGGAAAAACGGTGGCGTGCGTGATGCAATCGGGATACTCATTCTTTCTCTGGAAAGAGCATCAAAAGCGACTGCATCCGTCAGCGGTTTGTATACCCTGATTCAGACCCCGCAAAAAGGCAGTCTTATGGCAATTTTGGAACGGGACAGCAGGCAATAACGGAGAGCATTTTCTCACACGCCCGCATCCGCATGAAAATGCAGGTGCATACAGTGAAAACATTCATCACCGTTGTTATACCCTGCACTCTCAAAAACAGCACCGGGAATAATTTATTATCTGACAAAGTAAGAGGATAATCACTCTTTAGGAGTGAGTACGATGAAAAAAATTATTTTAGCGTTACTAATCCTCGTGGTCCTGGCTACGTTTGCAATGCCGGTGATCACCGCAAAGGAGGATGACGGGGTTAAGGCTGGCATTACTGTAGCAGCAGCCACAACCCAGAAAACATCTTCCGGGGAACAGGAGGAGAAGCACGGTGCGGATGATACGGTCACCGTTACCCCAACCGCCAGCAGAACTATCGAAGCAGAGGATGAATCAGAGTCTGAGATTGAAACAGAATCTGAGAGTGATAATAGCAGTCACACGTCAGGTCGAAGCATCGCAGAAGTACGGGAGAACCGTCATAAAAACCTTGAGAATCTCAATGCTACCCTCCGGAATATAAGTTCCGGGGAGCGGGAGCGGGTCAAAAACGAGAATGAAGTCAGGATCGCTGTCACCACCCTGCTGGATGTGGAAGACCTGAGCGGGGGTATCGGTCGTAACGTTTCTGCAATTGCACGGGACTTCAATAACTCCGCCAGTTCAATGAGGATGTTAGAGGACCGTATCCAGTCCAGGAATTCATTTGTACGGCTGTTGTTTGGGGGAGACAGGGAAGCTGCCCGGGAACTTGCAGCCGAGACTGCCCGGAACAATGCCCGCATCGTTGAGCTGCAACAGACTGATAAACAGTGCATCCCTGGATACCGAGCTCCGGGCTACGATAGAAGACCAGGCCCGGATCATTAAACAAGAACAGGAGAGATTACAACAACTCTCAACACGTGAGCAGGAAGATCGTGGCCTCTTTGGCAGGTTCGGGTAAGAGCTGCAGTAGTATTTTGTGCAGGACAGGGGTTTTTCTCCCTTCTGCCGGATAATTCCTTCTTTTTTAAAAAACACAGAATCCGTTGTGGAAAAAGGAAAAAAATGAGCGAGGCAGCTTCGCGGCTGCTCACTTGAGCTTTTTCTCGAGCTTCTTGAGCTTCTTCTTGGCCTCCTGGCTACCCGCAGCCGCCTGTTTCGAGAGCTCTTCTGCCTTGGCCTTCTTCACCTGGTTCAGCTTCACCATCTGTTTCTTACTCGTTGGCATTCAGTCACCTCGCTACGCCTTTGGTGGTTCTATTTGGTTTTTTCTCTTCTTAAAATATCCCTGCTGCAGCGGCAGGATTATAATATCAGACTAAAGATCATTCGTACTTGTTCATAATCACGGTTCTGTCCGGATATACCGGGCTGTCCCGGGTACCTACAAGATAACTGCGAGGATAGAATGCAAAAAATTATTCGGACCACAGCCCGTAGGGCGGTTGTGCTTATTGTCATGCTGGTTCTCCTTTCCGGGGCCATTGCGACAGGAGCGACGCAGACCTACCTGGGAAATATCGTGAAGCTGTCAGGATATTCGTATGGTGACACGGTTTACCTCTTCCTGACCGGACCCAATCTTCCGGTTAATGGCGTAGCACTCGATAATATCAACCGCCTCGCGGACCAGGGTGGTGCAACTCAGGTAGATGTGGACGCGGACGGTCATTGGAGCTATGACTGGAATACCGGTGCTCTGGGTGGCAGGCTCGATGCCGGGGCCTATACCGTCTGGGTCGCTGACCGCAGGACTGACCGTTCTCACCTCTCCACGGCCGAGTACAGCACGATTGCGGTCGGCCTGTCGGTCCCTTCCCTCACTGCAGGGACCAGCGATGGATCCGGCACTTCTGAACCGTCACTGCCTGGCTCAATAGAAATTCGTGCAGCCCCGGACGGGACGTCGGTTGTCGTGAACAACGCGTATAAGGGAAAAACCCCGTTGACCCTCAGCAACCTGAGCCCCGGTACCTATAATATAACCCTTTCGCATTTCCGCTACGCGGCACGGTCAGTGCCGGTTATTGTCAGGGCCGGGAGTGTATCGGAAGTCAACGCGACCCTTGTTGCCCTGACCGGCTCGCTTTTTGTCAACACGACACCGGCTGGCGCCCGGCTCACGCTCGACGGCATCACGAGCGGCATGTCACCGGCAATGCTTCCGGATATTATCCAGGGCAGTCACCTGCTCAACGTATCAAAAGAGGGATTTGTCACGCAGAGTATTCCGGTCCAGATATCCACGAACCAGACAACTACGGTCGATATCGTGCTGCTCCCGTCAGGGGGTAACGCGATGCCCGGATTCCTTCCCTTCACCGTAGCCGCCGGTTTACTCGTGGCGCTGCTGGTTGCGGGAAAAGGGTTGCGGAAATAAAAACCATCAGGCATGATGAAATGAGTCCCTGATACATTTTTTTTGATGTAATCACTGGTATCGGTAAAATATTTTAAAAAAAACAAATTACCATTTTTTGATGAGTTCATCCTCTCCTGGTAGTTCTCCGAGAGCCCCATGGACCCCGCCGCAAGGACATCACCTGTTGTGGATATGCCGTAGCATCTTGTCCGGGGTCATCGCATAGACCGGCGATCCTATCACCTGATCAAAATCGCTTAAAAATCGAAATCCCTGCTGATGTAGACGATTGGCTTCCCGCCCGAATTTTTATACGCCATGGCACACAATCTCTCCTCCATGCAAGCAGAACTGCACCTGGTTGATGCCTTCACCAGCTCCGCGTTTCGCGGCAACACGGCGGGGGTCTGTATCCCGGATGGTCCGGCCGATGCTGTGTGGATGCAGCAGGTGGCAGCTGAGCTGAAGCATTCCGAGACCGCGTTTCTCTTCCCTGAGGGAGCGGACTGGAACCTGCGGTGGTTCACTCCCGAAAAAGAAGTGGAATTGTGCGGCCATGCTACACTCGCCGCCGCGTTTGTGCTCTGGGAGACCGGCCGTGTTTCCCGGGAAAAACCGATCGCCTTTAAGACCCTCTCCGGTACGCTGGCCATCCAACAGAATGAAGATAGGATCAGCATGGACTTCCCGGCAGAGCCGGCCGCCACATCCATGCCGGTGCCTGGTCTTGGCAAAGCGCTGGGGGTCGAGCCGTTGTATACCGGCCGAACGGTTCGATATTTTAGTGGAACTGCCCCTTGCAAATGATGTCTGTAGTCTCGAACCCGACATGAACGCCCTCACCGCTATCCGGGCCCGGGGCATCATCGTCACGGCTGTTTCCGATCTCCCGCACATCGATTTCGTCTCCCGGTTCTTTGCACCATCCGTCGGCGTACCGGAAGACCCGGTGACCGGATCGGCCCACTGCTGCCTTGCGCCTTACTGGGGAGAAAAATTACAAAAGACAGAGATGGTCGGGTTCCAGTGCTCTGCCCGGGGCGGGTCGGTCCGCATGAAACTGAAGGGAGATCGCGTCATCCTCGAGGGCAACGCGGTCCATATCTTCTCAGGAAAACTTCTTGTCTGAATTTTAAAAAAAATTTGCTCTGTAGAAATGCTCAATTACAAGCTAAACGTTCGGAGGAGTTTTCACCCCCGCCGCTGTGGCTCCCCCACTGCGATCACTCCCGAACAGGTGCTACGTCATCATCGCTCAGCGCAGGGGCGGTATGGGGGGACAGGCACTGTCCCCTCCTATATTCGTACCAGCATCTTAAATTTCATATCCATGGAAAAGGATTTCTACAGAGCTAAAAAATTCAATGAACACTTGTTTTTTTGCACTCCATCACATACTCCTGTTCCCTGTGAACAACGCGAACAATAACAACATGGAACGAAGGTGCACGATAGTATTAATACAACTTAACACAGAAAAACGATTCAAAAACACATGGTTTTGCGTATGAATGACAAAGGATCCTCCGGTTTCATTAAAATTTCAATGATATTCATCTGTATTTCGGCATTTTCGTTAATATCAGCGGCATCAGCATCAGATGAACTCTATAATGTGTATTGTGACTGGAAGAGTGATTCCGGGGGTACTTGTTGTGTTATTATGAAAACTACCGATCCACGTTCACCAGCCCTTAGTTCATCGTTATATAAAGAAGGAGTATCCTATAGTCGCGCAAATTCCGCTTTTATCAATGTAACAAGGACAGGAGACGGTTTAGATTGTGAATATGGAACTATTATCCAAGCAGATAACACCCTGTGGAATGTATATTGTGACCAGGGAAGTAATTCCGGGGGTAGTTGTTGTGTAGTAAAGAAAACTACCGATCCACGTCCAGCAGCTCTTAGTTCACAGGTATTTCCTGTTGGAACAACCTATCGTCGTGCAATGGAAAGGTTAACACAACTAACAAGTGCGGGATTGGGTGGAGATTGTCAATATGGAACATCAACACAGGCAGATAACACCCAATGGAATGTATATTGTGACTGGGTAACTGATTCCGGGGGTAGTTGTTGTGTCGTTGCGAAAACTACAGATCCACGTTCAGCAGCTCTTAGTTCACAGGAATTTCCTGTTGGAACAACCTATGATCGTGCAATGGAAAGGTTAACACAACTAACAAGTGCGGGATTGGGTAGAGATTGTCAATATGGAACATCAACACAGGCAGATGACACCCGGTGGAGTATATTTTGTGACATGAGGACAGTTCCAAGAATACCCGGTTTGGGTTGTTGTGTTATTATGAAAACTACAGATCCTCCCCACCGTTATACGTTAATAGAATTTCCTGCAGGGGTACCCTTTAATCAGGCAAAGGACAGATTAAATGAATTATCAAGGATGAGATGGGATTATTGTGGAAAAGGAGCTGCAATACCCCCCACACCGACAACGCATGTAGTTCCAACGATATCTATTACCCCGAGAGCGACTGCAACTCCGGATTCAGGAAGTAATCCGATATCTATTATTCAGGCTATTATTGGGGGTTTTATTAAACAATTAACCGGTCAGAGAGATAATGCACCTCCGGGTCAAGGTCCGACACAAACTGTAGTTCCAACTACCCATGCCACATTAAAAAAGATTACAGTTCCAACGACACGTGCTACATTAAAAACGACTGCGGTTCCGACAACAACTCCGACAATAAAAAGAACGGTGGTTCCAACAATAACTCCAACACCGTGCAAGAGTGATGATGCTACGTGCGAATATTATCGGAAATTGTGGGAAGAGTACTCCAGACAACAAAAGGAAAACGAGGGTAAGGATTTAATAAAACGGATTCCCTGAGGATTGTGGATGTGGAGCCACAACGCGGATTACACCGATTGGGACAACAATACTAACCCCCCTTAAGCAAATTCGAAAACATGAGATCTTAGATCATCCAACAGGTTGAAGGATTATCAGGATTTGTACGATCGCTCAGCTGCACCAGGAAACCTCCTTTAAAGACAGGCGGGGCGATACAGGAAAAAGCGCCAAAAGTATTCATACTTACAATGCTTACAATTTGAGTATGTCAGCGGTGAAACGGATACCCGTAACAGAACCGGTATGGAAGGATCTGGCTGAGATGCGTTCGGCAGGCCAGACCTATACAGATCTTCTGGCAGAGATGATCGAAGATCGGAAGAAGCGCCGGTTAGAGGAAGATGTCAGGAAGTGGAGCAGCCGGAAGAAAAAGGATTATGTTTCACTCTCGGAGATTAAGGATTGACATTTTCCCTTATACTCTGGCATGAATTATCTGATGAGATCAATCGCCTGCCGGGAAAGACCCGCCGGATAATCAAAACTGCCCTGAAACGGCTTGAAGAAGATCCGTTCCCGGGAAGCAAGGGAGATAAAGAGAAACTGATTTTAAAAGGCGGTGTCATCATCTACCGGCTGCATATTTCCCGAAGGTATACTGTATTTTATGAGATCGATAAAGAGGAAAAACTGGTGATTGTCCAGGAGATCCTGCCAATCGAACAGGCTCATAAAAAATATGGATATTACTGAGTTTTGTTTTCTCTCCTCGTCCCAAACAATTTTTCTTTTCCTTGTTGTCAGACGTATCGCCGTACATGGCTGCAATACTCCGGATATTCCCGGCTGAATACCCTGTGCATATGTTTCTCTTCTTCAAGGACGATTGCATGGTGGACGGCAACGACAAACACCCCAAGCAGGATAACAACCGGGTTTAACGTGTAGAGGGAAGCTGCGATGATGGTTGCATACACACCCACATACATCGGGTTCCTGCTTACCCGGAATAACCCGTCCGTTTTGAGGCAGGTGTCCTCCTTTGGGGTTCCGAGACGAAAGGAATCCCCCAGTTTAAACCGCCCGAGATACAGGAGCGCGAAACCGGCACACCAGAACACGAGCGCAATGAGCTGCAGGAAGCGGGGTACCTGAACGGGCGGGAACCCCATCCCCCAGCTTGCAAGGGCCATTGCCCCCCAGAGGATCACAATCGACCACTTGCTTGTGTAAAACAGGGTCCTGTTGATTGGAGCCTCCCCATCCTGAGAGATCTTCTTTTTCTGGAATAACGCACCTCCCCAAAAAAGAATGATCAGAAAGCCCACGGGGAGAATAGTGACAAGAACCGCCTCTATCATGGTAATCAACCCCATATATTTCCTGTTACCCTGCCCTCACGGGATCCTGAGAAATCCCCGTACCAAAAACCAGATACCGGTGAGGATTAAAAATCCTGCAATGGCATACGGCCAGATTGCAGCCGGTGCCAGGACAATTCCAAACCCGATGAAGACAAGGAAGGTCCCGATAAGGAGTGTTGTCACGTTCGCGCCTGCCAGTTGCGTGGATTCAGTCTCCCGGGATCTCTCAACGAGCCTGAACAGTTCCGAACAGATAAGTCCGAGCCCGAGCCCGACAAAGAACCCGGATAGCAGGTAATCGACCAGCAGTCCCACGCCAAGGCCGATAAGGATACCGGCAGGAACGATGAATCCGCTATATCGATCATTTTTTACGGGTTCTGCCAATCCGCTCTTTTGTTCAATCCGCTTTGCATCAGTAATTTCAGCACAGTTTTCTGCTTTCATGGTTTCCACCTCATGGATTGAATAATGAAAAGGACGGCGGATATGTTATGAATTGAGCCATACATGTATGGCCATATTTATATACTGTCTCAACAATCAGATCGGATAATGAAGAAGATGATGGTCAGGCTTTCGGCAGATATCTTCGATTACTGCAAATCCTATGGCCAGGTCATTGAACGGTTCGAGGTGATCTCACTTTTTAATATGGTTGACGATATGCACAGCGAAGTATGCAGGTTTACCATCAGGGAAGGGGTCCCGGTCGATCAGATCCAGTGTAATTACGTCTCGAATCTCATTGTGCTCCAGAACAAGGGTCGTGAATTTACCTGTCTTGTCAAGGGGACATTTTCCGATGATATCACCCGCTTTCTCAAGACCTATGGCTCAAAGTTTGAGCCCCCGATTGTCTTTGAGAACGACTGCCTGTCCTTCAGCATGGTCGGGGACCCGGAGGACTTCAATACGTTTGTAACTGATGCTGCCCAGAAAGGATGGGGACTCGAGATCCTCTCGGTCTGCGAATACAATCCCGATGTCAACGGGATTTTTGACATCCTCACGCCAAAACAAAAAGAGATCCTGCTGGAATCGTACCGGTCCGGGTTTTTCGATCATCCCCGGAGGATTAACGCCGGTGAACTGGCAGAGAAGATGGGCATGCACAAAACCACGCTGCTGGAACACATTCATAAAGCAGAGAAACGGTTGATCGGGCATATCCTTGGACAGGTTGCCTGATTTTGTCCGGGTACCTCTTCTTCCTCTCAGTAAACATTTTTTCACCACAACTTCTGCCCAGGCAGAAACATGATTATTATCGTTTCCGATCGATCCCGATAAAGCCCGAGAACGAACCGTTCCTGTCGTATTTTGGGATTGCGTTACTCTCGAGCAGAACATCATGGCCATCTTTATGAATCCAGTGAGATACATGGAGGACAGACCTCTGCCTGCTCTCAACAGTAGCCTGGAACGTGTTTTTGTTCACCGGGACCGCATCCGGATGAAGAAAATTAAAAGGAGTCCGTCCAATGAGCTCATCCGGTGTATAGCCAAGGATTGTTTCCACCTGCGGGCTGACGTATACAAACCGTGATTCTGCATCTGTTTCCCAGGCAATATCCCCGATAGCAGTGATGAGATTTCGTAATTGCTGTTCGCCCTGTACAATGGCGGCTTCAGCGACTTTTCGTTCCGTAATGTCCCGCGATATTCCGAGAACTGACCGGATGTTATTGTCAGGGCCTTTCAAGGGGGACAGAATATGATCATACCAGTATGTCTGGCCATTGAATATGAGAGGCGATGAAGACCTGACAGAAATTCCTTGTTCGAAGACCGCGTCGAGTGCTTTTTTCTGGTTTATGGCCACTTCAGGAGGAAATAATGTGCTGCGAGGACTCCTGATAATCTCTTTTTGGGATTTATTCACCATTGCGGCGGCGTAGCTGTTGATGTATTCCACGCGATCATTCCGGCCAATAATAAATATCAGGTCGTTTGAAACTTCAGAAAGGGTGCGATATAACTCCTCACTCTTGCTTAGCGCTTCCAGTGCCATTTTCCTGTCATTGATGTCACGAACAATGACGAGGTCTGCAGGTCTTCCTTCATACTCAATGATGCCGGCATTCATTTCAACAAACGATCTGCTGCCATCTTTTCGCATCATGGTTGTTTCATAGGTGGAGGGGAAGGATTCACCGGACATCCGCCGGTTATATTTTTTGATAATGTCGGGCAGGGCATCCGGATGAACGAAATCGGTATACGGCCTTCCCATGATTTCTTCTTCAGAACCCCCCCAGAATTCCGAAAACCGGGGATTATACATTTTGATGACGCCATCCTGTATTACGCATATCGCATCATTTGCACGATTCACCAGCGTCCGGTATTTTTCTTCGCTTTCCCGCAATGCAGTCTCTAACTTTTTCCGTTCGTTTATGTCCCTGCACAAGGTAAGGATGATTGGCCCTGATTCAGACTGGATAATCGAGGCATTGATCTCTATAGGTTGGATAGTGCCATCCGGTTTTTGGTAATCAACTTTAAAATCCCGTACGTGACCTTTCGTAAAGATCGTTTCGATCTCGCGTACATTCCTTTCAACATCATATGATGCTGTCCAGTCGGTTACGGGTCTTCTCTCTACTTCACCAAGCGTTGACCTTCCGGTAAGCCGGACATATTCCTGGTTTGCTGTAATGACCCGGCCTGTTTTATCAAGGATAACATACCCGGTTCCGGTGATTTCAACCAGATTCCGGTATTTCTCTTCACTCTCCCGCAATGCTTCTTCTGCACATTTGCGCTCGGAGATGTCTATGCCGATACCTCGCATGCCGGTAATTTTATTTTCATGAACAATGGGCACATGATAGGTTATTAAGGGAAATGTACTTCCATCTTTGCGAATCGACATAAATTCATGGAATGCCGGGAATTCACTGGGTTCCTCCCCTGATGCCCGGATAAAATCTCCCAATACCCTTTCCCGATCATCAGGATGTATTGTCTGCCAGAGAGTCATTCCCTTTTCAACATCTTCGTGATCGTATCCGTACATCTCATACGTGCGCTGGTTAACATACGTCACATTTCCCTTGTCGTCACATTCCCAGATACTCTGGGGGAGCATTTCCACCAGGGACTGGAATCGCTTCTCGCTTGCAAAAAGCGCCGCTTCAGAAACTTTTCGTTCAGTAATGTCCTCAAGAATGACGGACACTCCTTTTCGCCCATCATCAAAAACCGTCGGGATGATCCGGCAAAACAGGTGGATATCCTTTGTAGCGAGGACAAATTCTCCCGACCATTCTTTTCCAAGAACACCTTCCTTGATATTTTCAATAAACCCTTCGAATAATTCGTCAAAGACCATGGAAACTGGCGTATATTCGATGTTTTTTCCAATCAGGCTTTTATTGTCGCTTCCAACCAGGGTAAGAAATGGCTCGTTTGCATAAATAATCCTGAGACTGCTGTCCATCTGCACAACCAGTTCTGAGGAGATTGAGAGTATTGAAGAGAGGGCAACCCGCTGAGAGAGTGCGTAAATCTTCTTCATCCCGAACCTGCGCATCTCCACCTGTCCTGATACGAGAAGGTTCTCTAAATATCGACCCACCGTGTTGCGGTTGATCCTGGTCTTCTGGGCTATCTGGATGATGGTCATGCCCTGCGGATTCTTATTCAAAATATCCTTTATTTTAGAGGTAATATCTTTGATCAGGACCATGCTGAAAATTCTATTAGCGTGTCAGGATATAATAATTCAGGATTACATTTTTTTGTCTGATAATACCCCGGAGAATGGTACCCCCGCCATTGAGACCTGCCAGCAGAACGCGAATAGGTGGGTGTTTTATTGAAAGGTTTATCGTGTTGACGCAATCAAGCGATACATATGCGAAGTATCTGGATTCTTGCAATAGGATTAATTCTGGTAATTTTAGCAGGTGGTTGTACTTCGACTGCTCCATCTGCCCAACCAACAGCCACCTCAACAATAGTGCCGGGAACTACCCCTTTTCCGACTACCCCAAAGGTTACTTCATCGGAAACTGCCGCTATACGAGAGGTCATTCCCTCGTCAACTATCACGCAGACGCTGTATTCAACCAGTGATATCTACAAACACTTTGTTGATATTGCATTCAGTCCGGATTATCCCTCCATTCATAAATGGAACAAAGAATTGGTTCATGTTGCACTTACCGGAAACTATGAGAGCACAGATATAAAAACAATAAATAATTTTCTCCAGGTATTCAACAGTTATTCAAGCACCACAAAATTGCCCAAAGAAGTTCAACAGAGCGAGACACTGGGGGATATCGTTGTAACTTTTTTACCCGAATCATCATTAAACAATATTAATCTGGATACCAGCTGGAAGATTTCAAGAAATCCTGAAAATGGTACGATAAACTTCATCTATAAAACCAACCCGTTTCAATATGGGGTAATCACCCACACGGTCTATATCAATTCAGATTTAAAGGGGAATGCCCGCACCCATTGGATTTTACGATCACTTTTATATGAATTAGGATTCCCTGGAGAGACGGGTATGTACCCGGATAGCATATTTTATTCCGGGTCTGACACGGTGACTTCATTGAGCAAAATCGATTTAAAAGCATTGGAATTGATGTATAGCACAAAAATTTCCAATGGCATGTCTCTCAATAAAATAAGAGAAATTCTTGTGATCGATTCATCGGAAACAGCACCGATCGCGAGCCCGGTCCTGTCGACACCGACCCCCCGGGCTACATCTGTGCCATCAGCAGCACCGACACACCCGTCCGTTCAGGAAGGCACCACGAGTGCACCAGCCGAAGCGATACCCTCACCTGCAGCGATACCGGAAAGTCCGATACGGCCCCTCTACCTAGCGATTGCAGGGCTGTTTGTCGTGAGTGTCGGGATTGGGATCTATGCCTGGAAGAACTGGTAACATATCTTTTTTAATCACTTTCGCCCTGCTAACAATACGTATTGACTATCCTGATGGACTTTTTTGATTACGATGAATTTTTCTGAAAAGATACTGACTGCCAAGAACCCGGTGATACCGTCATTCCACGCGGACAGCAGGTTATCCCGGGACCAGCCACCCCGGGCCGCGGAGGACCTGTATCGGGAATACCTGGCGAAACATCCTGCGACCTCGTCTTATGGGATTTGACCTTATGGTGGCGACTATCAACAGCGTATGCAATAAGAAGTCTATCATTTTTTACTGATGCTGGAGTGATAGTAACCTTTACAGGAGTTGGAGTTTCTGGACAAATGCGACACAGTAGCAAATACTTACTATGCTTATCATAAGTGATTTGGCAGACCTGGATTGCAGTAGTCTGGTTGACTGATTCATTATTATCGGAATACCGGGTGAAACCCGGGTAAAAGGCATACCAATGAAAATCAAATACCCGGAAATTGGCATTTGCGGGCTTTCCTGCAGACTTTGCCCTCATTACCATACTGAAGGTGCAAGCAGGTGCGGTGGATGTAAAACAGAATCCAGAATGGGTGCCGGGTGCCCGTTTATCACGTGTTCCCAAAAAAAAGGAATTGAATTCTGCTGGGATTGCGAGGAAAAGAAAACCTGTGAAAAATGGGTGAAGCACCGAAAAGCCGCAAAAAAAGCCGATTCATTCAAATGTTACCAAAAACTCGAAGAGGATATTGCGTTTATCCAGAAGAACGGGGCAGGCGAGTTTGAAGAAACCCAAAAAAAGAGAGAATACCTGCTGAAAGAGATGTTGCGGGAATTTAATGAAGGACGTTCAAAAAGCTACTATTGCATAGCAGTTACCATTATGGAAATTGAAGAATTGGAAGAAGCATTAACTCAGGCTCATACGCTTTCTGATGGATTGGAAATTAAAGGGAAATCAAAAGTTCTTCATTCGATACTGGATGAAATTGCGGAGCAAAGGAACTATTTTTTAAAATTGAGGAAATGAGGGTCTGATAACGTAACGGGACCCCATGCTGGTTGTATTGTGCTGATACATGACGGGACTTTTATAAATTTTTTATTGAGAAAAACTCTCATATTTTTCTAAAATTTGACAAGGTATATGTTTTCGTGGAAAAAGAGAAACGAACTATGACTGATAATCCAGATGATACCCCAAACAATATCTTTGATGATCCGCCTCAGGAATGGCGATTGAACTCCCATGACGAAAGTGCAGCCCGGCGTGCTCTCTATGCTGCCAGGATGCAATTGCATGAAGAGTGACCAAATCTAAAAAAGATCCTGATGCCGCCTGCGTCTGGGTGATGGATAGAGGACATATAGTTCCGAAATTTACCTTAGTAACAATTGAAAAAATACAAACCATAGGAATATTACGTAAATTAGTTTTTTTTACGACTGATAATTATCTGAACAGGTTCATGTTTAAAATGAATTTTTAAAAGAAACCATGAAGTAAAAGAGATTGCCGGGGGCTCACCGGTTTGTTGAACAAGGGCATAAAAAGGGCAATGTCGTAATAAGAGTGGAAAAGGATGAAAAGGAACAGTGAAAAAAATGCAAAAGAATGGAGATAATCTCAAAGAATCGCCGCAGGTGAAATCCCTGGTGGTTGTATTCTCTTACCATCATAACAATACAGAGAAGATCGCAAACGCCTGTGCAAACGTGCTTGGTGCCAAGGTCAAAACACCGCAGCAGGTCAGGCCAGAAGAGATCGCGGAGTACGACCTGGTCGGTTTCGGCTCGGGAATCTACAGCGCAACATTCGATCCGTCTGTCCTTGACCTTGCCGACCGGCTGCCAAACGCTGCGGGAAAGAAAGCCTTCCTCTTCTCGACCTACGGGGCACCGGCCTTTATTGCAAACATGAAGTTCATCGAAAAGAATCACCGTCAGATAAGGGAAAAGCTCCAGGCAAAAGGGTACACGGTTATCGGGGAATTCGGGTGTGCAGGGTGGAACACGAACAGTTTTCTCCGGTTCTTTGGAGGGCTGAACAAGGGCAGACCCAATGCCGAAGACCTCAGGAATGCAGAAGAGTTTGCCCGGAGCGTGAAGGGGAAAGCCCGGGGCTAAGTGGCCATCACTAAAGTAGCAAACCCTGACAAAGTAGTGGACCGACTACCATCCGGGGGGATTATTCCGGGAATGGGGGAGATGAGTCTAGCTGAAACATAGAGAAATTATGAATTTATTCCCTCTAATGTGAAATCTCAAGCCAGACAGCTGGTTGGTTGCCTATAGTCCAGCCATCATGTCCCGGTGGAATTGAGCCTACATCACCGGGGCCAAATATCTCTTCTTTCCCATCATCCATACGAACACCCAGTCTGCCCGAGATGACATACAGAATATGGTCCTTTTGACAGCTGTTCGTTTTCTGGACGGGTTTTAAGTGCTTTGACCACTGCCATCCGGGTTCGGTAGTGACCCGGCGGAGTGTGAGACCCCTGATGGTAACAGCCTCCATTTTCAACTTTTCGGGCGTATTTGTTTCTTCCGGCTGATTCAGACTTTTTTTCTCCATTGCTGGCATGGTTTACTCTCCCTGCTATGAACAAGCCTAAAAAATCTCTGGCTTGATTAGCCAGATGTTCGGGACAACGATAATATATACATTGCGTCAGGTTTTACAAACATCCCGTGAAGCGGACAAACGGTTCAGCGGATGATAAAAGAAGGGACCACAACAGGGATTAAAGTCATAATGTCCGACACTCTTATGGCTCTGAAAGTGATTTCAGGAAAGCTGGATAAATGAATACATTTTTTACTCAATTGAATACAATATGTATTCATGCTGGAAGCGATCATCTCATCGAAGACCCGGGTGAAACTCCTCACCCTATTCCTTCTCAGCCCGGAGCGTGAATATTATGTCCGCGAGATTGTCCGTATGACAGAAGAGAATATCAACGCGGTCCGGAGAGAACTGGCAAATCTCGAATCATTTGGTCTCATATCAGGAATGAAAAAGGGAAACCTGCAGTACTATTCCGTCAACCGTGACTTCTTCCTCTACGAGGACCTCCAGAAGATCCTGCTCAAAACTGAAGGTGTTGCTCGGGTCATCAAAGAAAAAATTACGAACCTGGAAATGATTGACTGCATGTTCATCTATGGATCCTTTGCGACGGGAAAAGCAGGAGCAAAGAGCGATATCGACCTTTTCATTGTCGGTGACCTGAATGAGAACCAGCTTATCCCTCTTATCCATGAAAGTGAGCGTGCAATAAACCGTGAGATTAACTATACGCTGATGCAGCGCGATGAGATGAGAAAACGAAAGCGGACAGGAGATCCTTTCGTAAAGAATGTAGTGCAGGAACCCAAGATCATGATCATCGGAACCTGTGATGATTGAAGATCTCCAACGGCAGGGACTTATCAAAACGGTCCCAGTCGATAAGAAAAAAATACAGGATGCACGCGATCTCGCGCTGAGGGATATCGTTACCGCCCGCTCTATCCTCGCAAATAATCAGGACTGGGCCTATACCATTGCGTACAATGCAGTGCTTCAGGCCGGGCGGGCCCTCATGTTCTCACACGGCTACCGTCCGGATGGAGCAAACCAGCATGTTTCTGTGGTGAAATTTGTCGAACTGTATCTTGACAAAAATGACAGCATCATTTTCGACCGCATGCGACGGAAGCGGAACAGCTCGGTCTATGACACCGCTGGCTCCATCACGGAAAGTGAAGCGGCGTTTGCCCTCCGTGAGGCAGAGGATCTGGTAAAGAAGATCTTTGCTGTTATTGACAAATCCTAAAACAGCACTGCATTCTCCGAGAAGAGCGACAATTCCATTGGTTACATTTTGTTCCCCATGGTTCATTTTTGAACCAACCTGATAGAACTGAGATGGCGGGTGAGATGCAGACGCTCGGTCATGTTCACTCGTCCTCGCTGATGCTCCGGCTCGCTTCACATAACCTCGCTGTTTCTCGCGGTTGATCGGGCAGACGATGACGCACCCCTACGCTCACAGGTTCGCTTCGGGCTTGCTGTTATGTCTTGCTCCTCACACCATGCTCTGCATCGTGTTCGTCGCTGTTGATGGTACACATGCGAAACGCTCGATGAATCGTTTGAGTTGACGTTGGACTGAATGCCACTATACCGAAAATATTCCTGGCAACAACCAGGAATAATTTTACTCTCCCAATAATGGGATAGAAGAGATATCGGACGGATCCGGAGCAATGCGCTTTTATTTCTCCAGGCTAATGTCTTTATCAGATGCCTCTGGAACACGATCTGGCGGAACGGATCCTGAAGATCCTGAAGTTTCATCCAAGGGGAGTGACCATCACCGATCTGGCCAGAAAAACGGATGTGACCCGGGATTTGGTTTCAAGGCAACTGGACATACTGGAAGTCTCCGGCAGGGTTGAACACAGGACTATTGGAGCTGCC
Source organism: uncultured Methanoregulaceae archaeon (assembly GCA_963841015.1). Taxonomy (GTDB): domain Archaea; phylum Halobacteriota; class Methanomicrobia; order Methanomicrobiales; family Methanospirillaceae; genus Methanoregula. The sequence goes on from CAWJAX010000002.1 coordinate 37,888, forward strand.
AAGGTCTATTATACAGCCCAACGCGTTCCCCTTTCTGCCTTTCTCTGTTTCACAAAAAATCTGATCCTGGTACTGGACAACAATCAGAGAATCGTTCAGGTGAATGACCAGTGCATAAAAACTCTGCATCGTGCAAAAGAAGAGATAGTCGGCAAGACACCCCGGGAAGCAGATATCCCGGTCGTATCAACCCCCGAAGCCCTCTTGGTGATAGAAAGCCTGGAACGCGAACAGATCATCACCGATCTCCGGTATCGGAACGATGGCCAGGATCTCTTCTTTCAGATGCAGGTAATCCCCACCACATTTGACGATGGGGAGAAAGGATGCACCCTGGTGCTTGAGGATATTACCGAAAGGAAAAAATACGTCCGGGATATGGAGTTGCTGGCAAGGACAGCGATGGAACTGGTCGATATGCCTCCAAAAGCCGATATTTACCAGTATATCGCTGAGCGAATCATTGAAATTGTCCCGAAAGCCAGGGTGTATGTCCAGTCGTATGACGAGGAACATACCCAGTTTTCTATCCGGGCTATCGCTGGTCCAGAATTTCACGAAGGGCTCATCTCATTGCTGGGGAGGGATCCCATCGGCATGGTTCTGCCAACGGCCACGGTCTTCGAGGCACCATTTCAGGTCTCGCTCGGCGATTTTTTCAAGACACGTGAATTTGTAGTCCGTTCAGATTATGGTGGGGAAACTACTTCATTCTTTGACATTTGCTTCCGGCAAATCCCCCAGGAGATCTGCGACGCAATCCTTGAACGGTTTGGAATAGAACGATTTTATTGCACGGGGCTGATTTGGGAGAACCATCTCTTTGGACTCGTTGGAATTTTCATGCCTCAGGGGGAGGTGCTTGATGGTCACCAGTCTATTGAATCGTTCATCCGGCAGGCATCCCTCGCACTGGCCCAGAGGATGACCGCGGACCGGCTCCGCCGGAGTGAACAAAGGTTTCGTGAAGTCATGGATCTCTCCCCGGGTCCCATGAGTATCATTGATTCCGAAGGCCGCTATACCTATCTCAACCAGGCATTTACTGGTCTTTTCGGCTATACCCTTGCAGATATCCCCACATGCCGTGCCTGGTTTGACAAGGCTTTTCCGGACCCGGGATATCGCAAAGAAGTTATCAGCGCCTGGAAAAACGATCTCTCGCAAACTGTTGCAGGACAAGTCCGGCCTCGTATCTATCAGGTCCGGTGCCGGAACGGGGAGCAAAAGACAATACAGTTCCAGCCGGTCACCCTTAAAGACGGAAACCAATATGTTTCCTATAACGAACTGGCTCTGGATTAAAGACTCTTAAAAAAAAGGTTCCTCGGCACGAGGTAATAAACGAGAGCAGGCGAGATATTCCTTATTCATTTCCATAATACACCGACCCACTACGAAAAAAATGAGGAGATTCATTTGCCTTTTGCAACGGCAACAGCTCTGTTAATCGATTCGATAGTCTGATCGACTGACAGGACCGGTTTGATACTGAAGATGATAAACGGCTGATATTTCAGGATATGGGATTGAAGTGATACTTCGTCCCCCTCGGCTATACAGTATCCCGAACCTGCATCGCAGCATGCCCCCCAGTCATTGAACATGCCGGCCTTTACGTCCGCTTTGACCCATGCAAGCAGGGTCATCCACAACTTTGCCTGTTCTTCAGGATTCGTGGGAATGGTATTTTGATTCTTCCACCACTTGATATAAAATTTTGACATCGTTCATACCCCCAATTTCAGCAATACTGCTCTGACGAAGGCTGAATACGACTTAAAAAGAAAGGTGACGCTCAGCAACCGTTATCTCTGATAATCGCGTCAGAGTAGTTGATAATATTTTTCTAATATTATAATAGTTTTGATTCAATAAAATTACTTAAGCAATTGAGACAATGACGCTCGATCATGTTCACTCGTCCTCGCTGATGCTCCGGCTCACTTCACATAACCTCGCTGTTTTATCGCGGTTGACCTGTTGGGATGATGACGCCCCTGGCTTATCGTAATACTCGCTTCGAGCGGCTGCCCCAGCCCGCTCCTCACACCATGCTTCGCATCGTGTTCGTCGCTATTGATCGTACTCATGTATACGCTCAGTGACTTGTTCGCGTTCGACCTCTCGCTGATGCGTTCGGTAACCGATCCAGTCCCCGACCGGTGAAATAAAAAATTACCGCAAAAACGGGGGGCGATACGATGAAGATAATAAGGAAATGTGCTTATTCTGATGTGTCGGGAGAGGCATCTTCAGGATCCCGTTGGGTTTCTGATTTCTCAGAATCAGGAATACCTCTCCGCCTTTTCTGCCTGTTCAATCGCAGCTGCGTTGCCCGCATTGTTCTTGTTGCTACAGTCGAAAAAATAATGCTCATAACTCGCGCTTCTCTGTACGTATATGGGATTGCATCATACATTGTTTTTTAGGTTTACACAAACGAACACGAATCACAGAAAAATCAAAAAAAATAGTGGGGTTGTTACTTTTCTAGACCTTATCGTACGACAACTCGGCTAAACCAGCGCCCCTGAGCAGCATCTTGTTATTGGTGATTGAGTAGGTCTTGGTTTGCTGGAGAATTGAAAGATAGCTGGATTCCAGATTAGCGGTATCAGCACAGTACATTGCAGTCGATGCAAGGGGCCCTATGGTAATAGTTTTTCCAAATTCCGTGGTATTCCCGGTAAGTTTGTAGCCGCCATTGTAATTGTTGCATCCGCTAAAACCGCTCAGGGTCCCGTCATTGTTAAACTTCAGGGTGATCTGGACATTATTGGGAACAACGGGCATCGATCCCCCGACGGTTGCTCCCTTGAAATTCCAGTTACCGGTAAGTGCCGGGTCCGTTGCGGGCCCTGAAATGACAATTATGGTAGATGTGGGTACGGGTGTAGGTGCTGGTGTTGGCACAGGAGTCGGTACTGGTGCGGGTGTTGTTGTGCATCCTGCAACGAGAATGCCCACAAACAAAACTGCACAAACCAGAAGCAGTAAAGATTTCATAGCACAGAATAACCTGATGCTCTATTAATACTTATGGCCATCCCACTATTCAACGCAGGGCATAGTCAACTGGCCCGGATGATATTCCCAATCTGTTTCCTCAGTATTGAACTAAAAAATGAAGATCTCGGATCGGGAATAATTTATAATCATAATCAAACGTCATAATCTATTCAAAAGAGGGTGTTTGTAAAAATGTCCGAATCGATTCTGTCCATGAAAACCACCTGCGTTTCGCTGCTCCTGGTTTTGTGTGTCGTGATAATGGGTTGCACAATGACCCCTGGGGGATCTGAGGGGACAATTCCCGTTCCCTCTGTACCTTCAACGACTGCATCTCCGGTATCCGCCTTACCCTCCGGTCAATTTACCGAAAACATTCAGCTGTCAGGGAATGTCTATGGGTTGTCGTCCGATCCTTTGAGCGGAATTGATACATTCATGTTTACCATAGGTCTGCCGGCAAATGCACCAGTTCTTGACCTGACCGGGATGGAAATTGTCTACTCTGCCCCGGGGAGTACCCCGGTAACCCTCATACGGGGCACAAGAGAGTCAACCAGCATTTTCACCACTACATCAGGTGGCAATGCGGTCAATGAAATACATGCCGATGATGAGGTCGATATCTCTTTTCGGGTAAAACCGGTTGTCGCTGGTACGAGCGTGAATATTGAAGTGAGACCCCGTGGCACTGCCGTACTGACCATTTCGAGGACAGTCCCCGCTGTTATTTCATCAATGAATATTCTTTAATTTTCTGTGATGGGTGCGGGGCGTAGGCAGCGAAAAGATCACGTTTGCTGCCAATAAAGCAGCGGACAATATCACCCTCAAAAAAAACCCGGCCCCTTCATATCCGGCCTTTCGGCAACGGTTTCCTGATGTACGTCGGCGAAAACTGAACGGTTTTGAATTCCTTATCTTTGATGTATACTACTTTTGCAGGAGAATCCCCGATCATTTTCTCATCAATCTCAAAAAGGTCGGTTGCTTCCACAAGAGCCTTGAGTTTTTTATACCCGTAGTTCCGGGGATCAAAATCCGGAGACTGGTTGGCAATATTTCCCCCCACATCTGCCAGGTTTGCCCAGCCATCATTATTGGAACACGCATCGACCGCAGATCGCAGCAGGTTTGATAATCCGGTATCACCCCTGAGTTGGTCGAGACCTTTACCCGGTTTTGATTCCTTCTGGACTTCAGGAGGCTGTTCATCGGTCAGCCGGGTCTTTCGCAGGATCTCGGTATAGACGAACTTGTCACATGCCTGGACAAAGGGCTTTGGTGTTTTCCTCTCGCCGAACCCGTATACCAACAGCCCGGATTCGCGGATCCGCTGTGCCAGTCGCGTAAAATCACTGTCGCTTGAAACAATACAAAAACCATCGAATTTATTGGTATACAACAGGTCCATTGCATCGATAATTAGAGCAGAATCGGTCGCGTTTTTCCCTTTCGTATAGTCAAATTGCTGAATGGGCTGGATTGAGTAGTTCAGGAGTACTTCTTTCCAGGGCTGGAGGTTGGGGGTTGTCCAGTTCCCGTATATCCGCTTCACGCTTGCGATCCCATAGAGGGCAATTTCAGCCAGCAGACCTTCGATAATTTCGGGCTGGGCATTGTCAGCATCAATGAGAACCGCCAGTTTTTTTTGCGGTACTTCCTGAAGGAAGGGATCTTTATCAAAACTCATATTCGTTTGATATTTCTCGATGAGATATTCAAAGTATTCATATCTCCACCGGAACTGAGGCCATGCGGGGATAGTAAAGGTTGTTTTCTGGTTTGCTGACCGAAGTGTCCCATAACGGTGTCCTTCACCCACCCATGGTTTTCTTCGTTGATGAAATCCAGGGACTCCTATTCAGCACGTCAAAAAAAAAAGTAACCCTGTCAGGTGATCCCTTGTGCGAGACCGGGTTTAATAAGCCGGTAGACAACCCGCAACAGGAAACCGACGATGAGGATCGATGCCGTAGCCCAGATTATTGTTACCCACTGCTCAAAGGAAAGCGGTACGGTATTAAAGACCGATCCACCGATCTGGACGATGGTGATCTGAATGGCGACAATAGATGCCATGATAACGAAGAATGTCGGATTGCCTTTGAAAAAAGGGGGCATCTTTCCGTCCAGTGCCCGGCAGTTGATACCGTTCCAGACTGCTGCGATGACGAATGCCGCAAAGAAAACCGTGTTGATCTCTGCAGGAGTCGAACCGCCAAGAAACCCGGTTGCTATCTGGAGCATACCCGCGATAATGAGGAAGGATCCGGTGACAATGATAGACAGCCACATAAACGGTGAGACTATGTCTGCGTTCTGCGGTACCGGTTTGTGTTTCATCAGCCCGCTGTGCGGGGCTTCAGAGCAGAGGGCGAAAGCGGCAAGCGTATCCATGATGATATTGATCCAGAGAATCTGGACGATGGTAAACGGATCCGGGTAGCCTGAAAGCGGGGCAATGAAGATGAGGATGCAGGCGCAGAAATTAATCGTGAGCTGGAAGAGGACGAACCGCTGGATGTTCTCGTAGAGCGACCGGCCCCACCATACTGCACTGGTTATCGATGCAAACGAATCATCAAGAAGGATAATGTCACTTGCTTCCCGGGCAACCTCGGTACCGGCAATCCCCATCGCAAGACCAACATCGGCATGTTTCAGTGCGGGAGCATCATTGGTCCCGTCGCCGGTTACCGCAACGACCGCACCGTCCTTCTGCAGTGCCTCAACGAGCAGAAGCTTGTCCATGGGTTCTGCACGGGCCATCACATCGAGATCCCGTGCTGCGGCGACCTGTTCAGTTTCTGAAAGCGACCGGAAATCGGCGCCGGTTATGACGGTACCTTCCTGGAGGATCCCCGACTCCCCGGCAATAGCCCGTGCCGTCTCGGGATTATCCCCGGTGACCATCCTGACCCGGATGCCGGCCTCCTGGCAGGTGGCAACGGATTCTGCGATATTGTCCCTGAGGTGGTCACGGATGCCCACGAATCCGTCCCAGATAAGCCCGGTCTCGCTCTCGTCACCGGTAATGATTTCCCTGTGGGCAAAGGCGAGTGTCCGCATTGCCCGGGATGCAAGGGTGTTCACCCCGGACAGATCCGGGTGCCGGGTGCAGAGCCCGGCAAGGATCTCCGGTGCACCCTTGACCAGGAGCCAGGACCGGTCACCCAGGTGAATGACCGTTGACATCCGCTTGCGACTGCCATCGAAGAGATACTGTCTGGTGATGTGGGTCTCAGCCCGGATCTGCATATAATCATAGGAATGCTCCTTCAGCCAGCGGAGGAGAGCGCCCTCGGTCGAGTTACCGATTACGATTATCTTTCCTTCCCGTTCTTCGAGATGTGCTGTACTGTTCACGGCTGCGTTGAGGGTCACCCACCCGGCCAGGGTGGAGGGCATTTCGAAGGTGTGCACGGGCCTGCCGACCGAGGATTCAACGACTTCCATCTGGTTTTTGGTCAGGGTGCCCGTCTTGTCGGTGCAGATGGTCGTGGCGGATCCTATGGTCTCGCACGCGATGAGCCGGCGGACAAGACAGTTGGCCCGGGTCATCTTGCGCATGGCAAGCGAGAGGGAGAGTGCAACGCTCATCGGCAGCCCTTCAGGGACTGCAGCAACAACGACCACCACCGCAAGCATGAAGTAATGGAGGATGTTGTCGGCAGTCTCGATGTTGAACCCGGTCACCTCGCCAACGAACACGCCGCGGATCAACAGGGTGACGCAGATCAGGATCGCCATCGCGTACCCGAATTTGCTGATGATTCGTGCAAGGGCCTCGAGCTTCTGCTCCAGGGGTGTCTGCGTTGCATGGTCGATACCCAGCGAAGCGGCAATCACCCCCATCTGTGCAGAGTCACCGACAGCAGCGGCTATCATCTGTCCTTTCCCTGCCGTTATAAACGAACCTTTGAGCAGGCGGTCCTTTTCCGGTTTGTTCACCGGCTCGGTCTCACCGGTGAATGCGGATTCATCGGACGCCAGGTCATCGGCAGACGTCACCCAGCCGTCAGCGGGTATTGCATCACCAGCCTCGAGCAGGATACGATCACCGACTACGATGTCACGGGTGGGAACAGATACAGGCCGACCGTCCCGGATCACCTTGACTGCCACATCATCCCGGTGGGCATTCAGGACATCGAACTCCCTGCTGCTCCGGTACTCGTTAAAGAACGCAATGCCGGTCGCGAGGAACACCGCGATGATGATCCCCATTGTGTCGAGCAGTCCCTCACCGCTGATAAGGGAAACAGCCGTTGATACGACAACGGCAAAGAGCAGGATTTTGATAATGGGGTCATCGAACTTTGCCAGATACTGTCTCCAGAGCGGATCCCGTAAGGGGGGAGTCATCGCGTTGGCGCCATATTGTATACGGAAATCGGCTACCTGGGATTTTGAAAGCCCATTGTTCCCGGCAATATCTTTGATTTCGTCAAAGGTCAGCATTATTCTGAATCCTGAATCACGGATAAGACACGTTCTGATAGGGAATCTATACCATCGTTTGTCAAAATATAATACCTCACTTAGCAGCATGAAAGGGATTAAAGCCTGGTATTTTGCATATCAGGAAAACCTAATGCCAATCTCTGTAGAGTGATCCCCACTAATCCTTTTTTTGCCGCACTGCCAACTCTTTTTCAAGATCCCAGAGGAGGAAGAGATCGATATCCGCATGGCTTCCTCGTCCGACTTCGAAGGGATTGTCCATATCTCTGATGAGAAGAAGGAGCGCGGTCAGCAGCATACAGAGGACGGTAAAGAGAACAAGTCCCTCATATAGCGGATCCAGCTTCACAAAGAAGAGCAGGATGATCACCCCGGCAGCAGCAAGCTCGGAAATTGCGTATGCAGCAGGAATAAATGATGTTTCTGCTATCGTCATGACCCGGTGGGAGAGCCGGTCAATAATACCAAGCTCATTCTTCAGCTTCACGGTATACTGAGGCGGCACGTTCATATCGACAAGCCGGGAGATATCCTCCACAAACAAATCAATGGTATGATCCATTTCTTTTAAATTCCAGGTATTGTTCCGGAAGTTCGTGTTGATGGTCACAAGGAGATTGTAGACCTTTTCCTGCATTCGGGAGGTGATCTCCTTATCCGGAACACGGATCAGGGTGAGGTCACTGTATAATGTCCTGATTGAAGTCGCAATCTCCCCGGGAATTTTTTCGCTTTCCTTAAAATCCGTTAATACTCCGGCAAAAACAATCGCAATCGTAAAGATCGCACCGCTGATAAATGCTGTAATCAGGTTTGTTAACGAGAGCACATCGTAATTCAGGTAGTCAAATACCAGCCGTACTATAAGCAGGACACCGGTAATACCGGCTGCCTTGATAATCAGTCCCCATTTGTTCATGAAAGATTCTCTGAAAGTTGAAGATACCGTATTCATTAATCAGTTCCTCCGGAGAGTGGAGCGGGCGCCTCCTTACCCCGAACCAGTACTTTGTATCCTTCGAACCAGAGAACACTCACTCCCCCGGCAAGAATACAGGCAATCAGATCAGCAGGGCTGATTGTCCCGAACTGGAACAGGTCCTGGAGTAAAGGTACATACAGCACGAGCAGGAGGCAGGTGATTGTCCCGGCAAAGACCCATGCAAGCGCCCGGTTCGGAGTACGCAGCGATGTGAGGATAGTATCGGACCATGAGCGGTTGGTCAGGATCAGGCAGAGGTTGGCAACAACAATTGTGGCGAACGTCACAGCCCGGACTTCAGATTCGCCCATACCTCGGGACAGGGCACTCCAGTATACTACCAGCACGACTGCCAGGACAACAAAGCCCTGCAGGAGGCAGAGCACAAGAGTACGTCGGGTGAAAATCCCTTCGTTTTTCTTGCGGGGCGGACGGTTCATGACGTTGCGTTCCTCCTTTTCGGATTCAAAGACAACCGAACAGGCGGGGTCAATAACCAGCTCGAGGAACACGATATGGACCGGCAGGAGGACGAGCGGCATGTTGAACAGGACAGGTATGAGCGACATGCCGGCAATCGGGACATGAATGGAAAAAATATATGCCATTGCTTTTTTCAGGTTGTCGAAGATCCGCCTTCCCAGCCGGACTGCTGCAACAATAGAGATGAAATTGTCGTCGAGCAGAACAAGTGATGATGCTTCGCGGGCAACATCGGTCCCCCTCTCTCCCATGGCGATGCCGATATCAGCAGATTTCAGTGCCGGCGCATCGTTCACACCATCGCCGGTCATGGCAACAACTTCGCCAGTTGCCTTAAGGGCATTGACAATTCTGAGTTTCTGTTCGGGAACAACGCGGGCAAATACGTTCACTGACTGGATCCGTTCCTGCAGTTCAGCTTCATCCATGGCATCCAGTTCAGGGCCGGTGATGTATCGGGCACTATCGGCTAGACCGATCTGCCGAGCGATATTCTGGGCAGTCAGCGGGTAGTCCCCCGTGATCATGATGACCCGGATACCAGCCGTGAAAGCCTCACTGACAGCATCAGCAACCTGCGGACGGACCGGGTCGGCAAATCCGACAAGACCGACAAATTCAAAGGGGAAATCGTGCTGCCCGTCCGGAAGACCGGAGAGTAAGAACGACGCCCGTGCAACTCCCAGAACGCGGAGACCATCCGCCGCCATCGTGTTAATCCAGTTGGCCAGATCCTGCTGGGCATCTGCATCAAAATGACAGAGATCGGCAATTGCTTCCGGTGCTCCTTTTGCGGCAATAACATACCGGTCGCCATCGGGTGACCGCCAGACGTTGGACATGGCGAGGAGATCCGGGGAGAGCGGGTATTCCTGAACAAGGTTCCAGTTCTCGTGGACATGTTCCGTTGTACCGAAATCGCCGTCTTTGAGCTGAAGCAGGGCCTTCTCCATCGGGTCAAAGGGATCTTTCTTGCAGGCAAGGATCGCATACTCCGCGACATCGTGGCAACTTTCGGTGACCTCACGGGAACCGGATGAGTCATAGTCACAGATCTCACCTTTTGCATAGAATTTTGCAACCGACATCCGGTTCTGGGTGAGGGTACCGGTCTTATCGACACAAAGTACCGTCGCAGAACCCAGCGTTTCGATAGCCGGGACCTGACGGGTGAGGACATTTCTTTGGGAAATCCGCCATGCTCCGAGAGCGAGGAAGATTGTCAAAACGACCGGGAACTCCTCGGGGAGGATAGCCATCGCGAGCGTAATACCGGCCAGAAATCCCTCCAGCCAGTTGAACCTGGTCAGGCCGTACACGATGACGATGATAGCGCACAGGGATATCCCGACCAGGGCGATGGTTTTCACGATCCGGTCGATCTCCCGTTTCAGTCGCGTCTCTCCACGTTCGACCGTCTGGAGGACGGTGCCGATCTTCCCCATTTCTGTCCGGACACCGGTTGCCAGGACCTGTACCAAACCCTGACCTGAGACAACGAGTGTCCCGGAATACACTGATGGCTGATCATCGCCTCCTGGTCGCTCAGTCTGCATCCCCTCTTTCCAGGTGATTTTCCTGACCGGGACCGATTCCCCGGTAAGCAGGGATTCATCGACTGACACGTTGTTGGACATCAACAGGATACCATCAGCCGGAACTCGGTCGCCTTCAGAAAGGATTACCATATCGCCGGTGACAACGTCCCGCCCCGGAATGCGTTGTTGTACTCCTCCACGGATTACAAGTGCCCGAGGGCTGGACAGGTTCCGGAGCGCTTCCAACGCACGTTCTGTCTTCCGCTCCTGGTAAACAGTAATGCCGATAATGACAACGACAAAACTCATCAGCATCAGGCCCTCGGTGACGTCACCAAGAACAAAATAGATTAGACCTCCTGCCACAAGCAGAAGGAACATCGGTTCATGGATAACCTCAATGACGATTCGTAAAAAGCCCCGTCTTGATTCGGTGGGAAGTTCGTTGTACCCTTCCTGCTGGAGTTTCCTTTCCGCCTCACTGCCAGTCAGGCCTGAGACTGAACTTATATCAAGTATAGGCATTATTCCCTTCCAGGTACGATATCGTTGTCATGGTAACATCCCGGTGTTCCGGTGAATTCCGAGAATTATTAAATGAAAAGGCTTTTTGAAAGGATTGAAACGCGGTCCTATTACCGGGAACCCATCCAAAAAGATGGGGATTAATCAAAAATCCCGCGAAGGAACCCACCAACACCGCGTTCATTATCATCGTTATCCTCGCGGCGCTGGTTCTTTTCCCGTGAATCAGGAGATGATCCGGATTTTTCAATGAGTTTATCGAGTTTGCCGTTAGTGAGCCAGATACCCCGGCACTTCGGGCAGTAGTCGATCTGTACGGTCAATCGCTCACTCATGAGCAGGTCAACATTGCATGCTGGACAATTCATATTTAATCTTAAAAGTTACAATTGTGAAGATAAAGGGTTACCGATGGAAGAAAGCTTCTCTAAACTTATAAAACGGATTCAATAAAATCAAAGGAATATTAGAGGTTACACGAGGCAATAACCCCCCTTGTAACCACCCACATTTTGCCACATTATGCCATGTAAGAACCCTCAAAGACTATCAGAATGCGAATACGAGGCTCATTTCCTCCCGCGAGAATATCGAATAAAAGATTATAGAGAACGAAGTCAAGGAAATGGCAAGTTTATCGTAACTACGGTTGATACATTCTCGTAACTTTTGCATGAGACCGAGCTGATCACTTACTTCAATTTTCTTCTCGTTTTCAATAGAATCCAAAATTTCATTGAGGGATGTAGCCAGGGTATACATTTTCACGGGTCGTCCCTTATGGTCACCTTTACACTCACGACTACTGATCCAACCCTGATCCATCAGGTACCCCATTGCTAAGCTTACTTCTGGCTGGCGCAAGCCGGTACCGCGTTCAATAGTATGTGAAGTTGCTTCTGGTGTTTTTGCAAGGAACACCAGTACCTTAGCAATATTTTTCTTAGTTCCAGTTTTGATCAAGAGATTTGCGAACTCTTCCTCTTCCGCGGTAAAATACATAACGTCTTCTTGTCTCATCCGTAACTCCATAATTTTACCCATGTGTTTTGGAATTTCAAATACTCCAGTGCGGTCAATCGTTCTCCCACAAGCAGGCCAATATTACATACTGGACAATTCATATTTAATCTTAAAAATTACAATTGTGAAGATATAGGGTTTCCGATGGAAGATACTTCTAAAGAAAAAAAGCTCATTGAAATCAGTATCGGCTCCTTGTGAGACGCAAACACTCGTTTGTCGGTGCAACGACTACCAGTCACAATTTTTTTTGTGTCTGAATTCTATGTGCACAAATCAGTTTTTCTCATTATTTCCCCATTCTAGATAGTCCCGGTCAGCATTGCAGCTCCGAGTGCAACCATTACAATTCCCATGACAAGACGCACCCAGCGCCGGCTCCCCCCCGGAATGTTTCCAGCCGCTCCGGAGTACCGCCCCAGTACATCACAATGAGGATCAGAATCAGCGGAAGGACGAAGATCAGGTTATACAGCAGAAGGTACGGAATCCCTTCAGCAAGCGTCATACGGTCACCCAGAAGCCCGAGAATCGCCAGGTAAATCCCACCGGTGCAGGGCAGTTCGACCATGCTGACGAGTGCCCCGAGAGCAATGGCGGACGGGATGGATGCTTTCCTGATGTACCGGTCGATAGCGTTTTTCTGTGACACAGGGATAGCAAGGGTGAAGATCTCGCGTTTGAGGAGGACTTCGGCGATGTTGATGAGCCCGGCAATGATGGCGACTACAGCAGCAATGGTGAAAACGATCCCGGAAAGACCGATCTGCTGGACAACGGTAAGAAGTCCCAGCCCGGCAACGAAATACACGACAAAGACCGTGGCAATATAGGCGCAACCGACAGCGGCGATCCGCCGCCGCTCGCCCAGCGATGCCAGGTACGCAAGCAGGATGATCAGGACTGCAAAGGCGCACGGGTTGACGCTGTCGATGACCGCTGCGATCAGGATTGACGGCACGGTCAGATCAACGGGGTCTGCCGGTGAGAGGTCGTGCGGGAGTCCCCCGGATTTCGTATAGGTTGCGGGACATTCTGCCGGATTATTGGTATACCAGACAATCCGCTCCTCAAGCTGCGTTCGGATAGCCGTTTCACCGACAAGCGCCCGGTCACCGATGAAGAGAGTGGGGACTCCCTCCTCTTTCACCTCGTATCGTTGGAGCAACTCCCTGAACTTTGCCTGGTTCGTGGTGTTGAAATAAATCTCATAGGTTTTCAGCTGCATCTGCGGGTATTTCACCGCGAGCTCATCAATGAGTGGTTTCACCCGCTCGCAGTGCGGGCACCCCTGCCCGTAGAACAGGTAGACGCAGATTGGCTGCACCTGTCCGCAGGTTTCGTTCAGCTGCGTTCCATGACAGACGTCTACACCATTCACCGGAGGAACCGATGACCCATTCACCTCACCCAAGGCCGGGGTTGCAAGCAGAAGAAGTAATACAATTGCCGCTCCTGCCAGCACTCGGTAATGTTCTTTCATTTCTCTTGATACCCCTGCCGGATGTTATGTAAACAATACCATTCTGACCAAGTTACGCACACCCGGCGCTAATCCCACTACAATCATGGCAAGCAGGATCAGGTGCCAGAGGATTTGGGGAGCCTCCTTCCGGGTACTGCTGGAGGATGTATATTGCGGGAAATAGTACTGCGAGTTTCAGGGGGAACATCGAAAATGCCGTCCCGGTCCATGCAATCAGGGCGCCTCCCACAACATGCGATTCGGTATAGGTCATAGAGTGCAGGTCAATACCATAGCTCGTGGCGCTTGCGTCCAACATGTGGCTGAAGATCAGTACGCAGTACAGTGGATCGCTTACATATTCCCATTTGAGCACGTACCGCATGAATCCCCAGACTGCACCTGTGGTGACAGTGGCGAGAGTAAGGATAATGAGGAGAATGCTGACTGCGATCTGCGAGTACGTTAACCCATACCATACCAGGAATGCGGCAGCAAGAATACAGCCCATTGTCCCGATACCAGCATACCCGATATCATATGAGGTGATGATCCGGGCACGTTCAAGGGTCTGCGAAAGGAGCAGCGCTGCGACGGTGATAAAAAATATTACAAAGAAAATCAGCGGTGTGATGAGGAGGAAGCGGAGATCGGAAGTGATATATCCGGTGTCCTCGACAACCCGCAGGAGTCCCCCGAGAACGATGAACGGGACGGTAGCTGAGGACAAACTTTCCGTCGACAGGAAATCCAGTCCATTTAAGCCAGCGGTAGATAAGGTACACCGCGATGACAAGAATGATGGCATACGTCAGGGTGTCTACAATATTATACGGTTGGCCATACCGAATGGGATCAATGTAATACGTCGTGATGAAGTCGCTAATCATGATGTCATTCTTGCCTGAGAGTCAATTCACAATCGTTACTTTCAATAAGTTATAATTCTTGGTATTCAGGATGCATGCTACACCCGATCTCATGGGAATAAAACTACTAACCTATGCCTGCATAAAAAAACCGGCAATGCAGTAACAGGAAAAAAAGAAGGTTAGTATTTGTGGAGTTCTATCTCCACGTTTTCAAGATTGGCGATCCGCTTCTCGAGCGCCGGATGTGTTGAAAGGAGCTCCATTATGGTGTTTTTCGAGATGGCGGGAATGATGAAGAATGCATTTGCTCCCTCGACCTTTGCCTTATATTCCGCAGGTACCGCGTCCATCCTTCCGTTTATTTTCTTGAGGGCGGATACGAGCGCCCGTGGATTTTTCGTGATGAGCGCACTGCCGCGATCTGCCGCGAATTCGCGGTATCTTGAGAGTGCAAGAATGAGTAGCGTGCTGACAGCATACACAACAATCGAAACGATCCATACAACGATCCAACTGCCTCCACCGCGATCACGTCCGCCGAATATTGCAGAGAAAAAGAAACTCTGCATGATCATCGATGCGATCATCGCAATAAAACTGGCCATGGTCATGGTAAGGATATCGCGGTTTTTTACATGGGCGAGCTCGTGGGCAAGAACTGCTTCCAGTTCATCCTTTTTGAGCAGCCGCATGATCGAATCCGTGCAGGCAACTACTGCATGCTTCGGACTCCTCCCGGTTGCAAACGCGTTTGGCATCGGGCTCTGCATAATCGCAATCCTTGGCATAGGGAGATCTGCTTCCCCGGAGAGCTTTTCCACGGTTTGGCGGAGTTCAGGATATTCATCCTCATCAATGATACGTGCCCCGGTTGACCAGAGCACCAGCTTATCAGAGAAGAAGTATTGGACTAATCCCATTCCTACGGCAAGGAGGACTATTAGCCAGTAACCGGCTCCGAACGCCAACAGTACGGTCATGAACACAAGGTAGAGGATGAACAATAAGAACATCGTCAGCCAGACTCTGCCGGTAAGGCCCCAGTCACGTTTCCATTCCATAATTAGTACAATTACGATCGTGATGCTCTTAAAGTCTTTGAATGTTACAGAAAAACCGGCTTCAATCTGAACCGTTTTTTTGCTTTCCTGATATTTGCGGAGTTTTATAAAAAAGAAGGTCCGTAAAAAATTGTTGCATGACAACACGGCCCCCCATGAATCTGCCTCTTCAGGTTTTTACAAAATTAACCCTCATTATTTTGTAATTTTGTACCTCGGTCCTCCCACCCTTTGGTTTCTTCGTTGTTGAAATCCAAAGACTTGTATTCAGTGAGTCAAAAAAATGTAACTGTATAAGGCGATCTCTTTTACGAGACCGGGTTTTATGAGCCGGTAGACAACCCGCAGCAGGAAACCGACTATCAGTATCGATACCGCAATCCAGATTATTGTTGCCCACCGCTCAAAGTAAAGTGGTACGGTGTTAAAGACTGGTCCACCGGTCTGGACGACGATGCTCTGAATAGCGACCATGGCTGCAATGATAACGAAGACTGTCGGTTTCCCTTTGAAATAGGGGGGCATCGTCCCGTCCAGTGCCCGGCAGTTGATACCGTTCCAGACTGCTGCGATGACGAATGCGGCAAAGAATCCCGGTCGCTACCCGGAGCATACCAACAACCAGCGGAAGGAACATCGGCTCATGGAATACTGATTTGGAGGTTTCCGGGTAGTAAAGGTTGTTTTTTTGGTTTGCCGCTTGCAAGGTGGTGTCCTGTTACGGGAACAGAAAAAAACCGTTTCATTCCGGCCTGCTCGCAATTACACGGGAGAGAATGAAAAAAATGAATATTATTCATCGATGGGCTTGAAAACGCCTTTTTTTGCCTTGAGAATTTTGCATTCCGGACATCGCCAGGTGTCAGGAACCTTATCCCATGGCGTGCCCGGGGGAATGCCATTTTTGGGATCTCCTTTCAGGGGGTCGTATATGTAGTGACATTCGAGACATACACATCTGATTTTTTTTACCTGTTCAGCCATGGTTTATCCAACTCCCTTCATTCCGTTTGACACTTATGTATTTTGTTTTACTATCTTAATGAACACTGCTTTTTCCGGACTTTACGGGATTGTGCTCAGGGTGCACACCCCACCTGGAACGTGCAGTGCTGTCCATACCGTCTCATGCGGACCAGTCTCGCAAAGTTTAAAGAAAAAGCGCCCCAAGGGACTATCAGGATGTATATAAAAACCGTGAGATCGGAGATAGTTTCCCACCTGAGTTACCTGGTCGCGTCGAAGGGGGAAGCTTTTGTTGTCGACCCCCGGAGAGACTGCGAGGTCTACCATGAGATCGCACAGGACCAGGGGACCAGGATCAGGGAGATCTTCGAGACCCACCGGAACGAGGACTATGTTGCCGGCTCCATTGAACTCTCCCGGATCACCGGTGCCAGGATACACCACGGTCCGGGGATTCCCTGGAAGTACGGGGAGACGCTCACTGACGGTGAGGAGTTCAGGATCGGTGCATTGAAGGTCGTCGCACTCCACACCCCGGGCCATTCCCCGGACAGCACCTGCTATGTCCTTTACGACCGGGAGAGCGGGGAGCATCCTGTGACAGTGTTTCTCCGGTGACACGCTCTTTGTCGGCGACGTCGGGAGGACAGATTTCCTCGGCGAAAGGTACACGGCGATGATGTCCGGGAAGCTTTACGACAGCCTGCACGATAAGCTGCTTCCCCTTGGTGACGGGGTGGTGGTCCTGCCCGCCCATGGCTATGGATCGGTCTGCGGCGGCACGATACGCGAACGGGAGATCAGCACCATCGGGGCAGAGCGGGCGATGAACCCCATGCTCGGCCTTACAAGGGACAAGTTCGTTGAACGCAAGGTCGGTGAGAAGCACGAAACATCACCCTATTTCAGCGTGATGGAGAGATACAACCTCGAAGGCCCGCCAATCCCGCCCCACCTGCCTGCGCCCCCCGCGCTCACCCCGGCCGAATTCCGGGCGGCTGCTGCAGGAGGCATTCCCGTCATCGACACGCGAGCCCCCCCTGCGTTTGGAGGGGCGCACATAGAAGGCTCGTACAGCCTCCCGCCCATGAGGCTGGCAAACGCCGGCTGGGTCGCCTCTGTTGAAAAAGAGGTGCTCCTGGTAGTCGAAGACTCCCGGGCCCTTGACTTCGCGGTCAGGAACCTCTACCGGATGGGATACACCTCCTTTGCCGGCTACCTTGCCGGCGGTATCGAAGCGTGGTATAAGGAAGGATACCCCCTCTCCCGGGTGGACCTGCTGACGTGCCGGCGAGCTCAATACCCTCATCATGGCGGGGGAACAGCCGGTGATCGTGGACGTTCGCAGGCACAGCGAGTGGGACGAGGGGCACATCAGGGGAGCGACCCACATCTATCTGGGCAGGCTCCCCGAAAGGCTGGGCGAAATCCCGGAAGGAAAGCCCGTGGTTCTCCAGTGCAAGACGGGGACTCGTTCCAGCTTCGCTGCAAGCATCCTCAAAAAAGCGGGCAGAACCAGAGTCTGCAACCTGCTTGGCGGCATCGACTCCTGGAAGAAGTCTTGGTTACCCCCTCGTGAAAGACTGAACTTAACCTTTATTATCCACACAACCAAGCTGAACACATGTTTCCCCTCGGTATAGAACCCTACCTCATCGGCGGGATCCTCATCGGCCTTGGCGTCAGCCTCATCTACATCCTGACCGGGCTTCACGCTACGCAGAGCAGTTTCTTCACCACGACGCTCTCATGGTTTTCGAAACTGCCATACTTCCAGGACAAAAGAAACCTCCAGGAACGCGACTGGCGACTTGTGCTGTGCCTCGGCCTGATCTCGGGTGCCGTTCTCTACACCCTCACCCTGTCACCTTCGGGTATGT
The DNA here is from genome assembly GCA_963841015.1 of uncultured Methanoregulaceae archaeon. Classification (GTDB taxonomy): domain Archaea; phylum Halobacteriota; class Methanomicrobia; order Methanomicrobiales; family Methanospirillaceae; genus Methanoregula. The sequence continues at coordinate 56,162 of CAWJAX010000002.1, forward strand.
TTGTAACGAGTGTCGGCCCCTGGAGGCTGGCGCTGGGCGGGCTGCTTGTCGGCTTCGGCACGCGGCTCTCCAACGGGTGTACCTCGGGTCATGGCATAAGCGGCATCGCATCCCTCTCAACCACCTCACTCTACGCGGTCATCACGTTCCTGGGATTCGGAATCATAACGGCCCACCTCCTCGAACTCATGGGGGTCCTGTAATGAACACCAGGAACCTCTCGGTCTACGCGGGAGGGATCCTTTTTGGCTTTGGTCTTGCCTACAGTGGCATGACCCAACCGGAGATTGTCCTCAGTTTCCTCAGGCTGGAAGATCTGGGACTCATCTTTGTCATGGGCGGCGCAGCGGTCATTACCTTCTTTGCAGTTAATGCCGCGCCGAAATTCATGAAAGCCCCCGTGCTTGGGGGAACCTTCAAGCCCCGGATCAGTGTAATGACGAGAAACACGATAATCGGTGCAGCAATATTCGGTGTCGGGTGGGGAATATCAGGCCAGTGCCCCGGCTCGGCAGTTGCAAGCCTCGGTACGGGAAACTGGCCCATCACAATCGGCATCGCCTTCATGTTCCTCGGCGCTTACCTCAGGGGAAGATTTGTCAAAGGTGAGAATTAAGAGATCCGGAGAACGGATAAAGACAAAAAACACGGGGCGACAGGTGTGAACCGATAGTCTTCAATCCTCCGCTGCTGATACCCGCGCTTCTGCCTGCCCTCTGCAACCCCCGTTTCCCGGAAACCTCCCGCAGTTCAAGCCGGAGGGTATGACAAGGTCAGGATGCCAGGCCAGGGGGGCGGTTCCGGATAGTTCCTGGGAGTTAAGCAACTTTTTTTGGTCAGGTGTTTTAATTCAGGAGAACGACCCCGGCATTTAATGCAGTGGCGATGCAGACCCAGGCAAGATAGGGAACGAGAAGCACGGCAGCAGGTTTTGACACCCGGTAAAAGGTCATGATGGTCGCAACAATGAGGGCAAGCAATACGACAATACAGGCAAGCGCGGCCGTTGGTGATTGCAGCCCGAAGAAGAGTAAGGACCACAGGAGGTTTACTCCCAGCTGGGCGGCAAACAGGATAATTCCGGTCTTTACGGTTTCGTTTTCCCACCCCTGCATAATGACAAGGTACAGGGAAATTCCCATCAGTATATAGAGAACCGTCCAGACCGGGCCGAACACGTAATCCGGTGGCGTGAACCAGGGTTTGTTGAGCGTTGAATACCAGTCAGTCACTCCGGACATCGTGAGCATACCGATAATGGCTCCTGAAACCAGGGGTATGAGGATACAGACTATCGCCAGTACAACCGATCGAAGGGGAATCCTGTCCATGGAGGTTACTGATACCCGGGAAGAGATGAGTGTATCCCTTCCGGTAGTACCGGCACAGGATGTCGGGAAATAACGGTGATAGCAGTTCGATTACCGTTTTAGATCTCTTTTGCGATTTTGTAGAACATGTCAGGTGAAACGGTCTCTAAGGTCTCAGTCTGGACCGTGCCAAACTTTGCAACAATCGCAAGGAACTTCACCACGCTCTCCTTGGTGGGCATATCAATAATTGCCACGAAGTCATACCGGCCGAACGTGTAGAACAGGGAGATCATCTTTCCTCCCAGCGATTCGATGATCTTTTTTGCTTTCTGGTCCCGTTCTTCAATGCTGTCAAATTTTTCAAATGCAGTACTCTTCAGGTTCCCGAGCGTCACGTAGATTGTCATGTGTGAACCCTTTCATTTGAGGTAGTAATAAAAATTTGGATACCGGAACGGTGAGATAGTGGGGTGAGGTTCCCGATACTTAAAGCACGACCTGCCAGGAATTACCCCTTCAATAGATGCATTCCATACTACAGTTTTTTTAAAAAATAAAAGTGAGACGAATTCATGAGGATTGCCCCGGAAGAACTTCACTCAGGGTGCATCAGTCCCGATTCCCGGTATCTTGGTCATTCACGGGTACAACTATTGGGTTCCCGTTACATTGTCCGGGTATCGGTAGTTACACGGTAAATCTTAAACGACACCCTGAACCGGTATCTTGTACGACAGGAGATCCTATGCCGTTTGGATCGGTTGTCTTACCCAGTCCAGGACAGACATATATCCGTGTTCCCAGTTCAGCCCGGCGAATACGATCTCTTTATCGTTTCCAGGTCATTGGCTGCGTAAACCCAGTTACTGATCGAATCCCCGCTGCACTCCGGATTTGTCCTCCCTGAGGCACACACCCTGATGCGCTGATTTTATTAAAATCTTAGGTCATTTTTCAAAAAATGTTACAAAATCTGCTTTACGGAAATAATATAATAATATTATTGGAATGAGCCCTGAAAGGTCAGGATGACTGCTGCATATACGAAAACCTGACAGGTTACTATCCATACCCCGAAAATAAAAAAGCGATTTCAGATAGCGTGTACGAGGTTTCCGGGTGGGGAAAAATACGGGTAGTTCATTTGATAGGAACTCACGGAGATACTATTTATCGAGCATCAGGTAAATGCAATAGGAGAAATCCCATGAAAAACATCGTCCTTATCGGTATGCCCGGTGCAGGGAAGAGCACCATGGGGGTCATCCTTGCAAAAACCCTGGGACGTACCTTTATCGATACGGATATCGTGGCACAGGAAACGAGCGGACGGCTCCTGCAGGAGATTATTGATGAGGATGGGACCGATGCATTCCTGAAAACCGAGGAAAAAACGATACTCTCGCTGCACGGTCACCATGCTGTTATTGCCACGGGGGGCAGTGTGGTGTTCAGCACAAAAGCGATGCAACACCTCAAAAAGGATGGCATCGTCATATACCTGGATATATCATTTGAGGAAATGGTGAGGAGACTCAATAATATCATGACGCGGGGAATTGTCCTGACTGCAGGCCAAAGCCTTCGGGATATGTACAACCAGAGGGTCTCTTTGTATGAAAGGTATGCTGATATAACGATCGATTGTTCAGGCATCGATTTTGAGACGTGTATCGGAAACATCCTTGATGAGCTCCGTAATTTCCCGGTATAGTGCGTTTTTTCTTTTATGGTGTCATCCCCCATCACCAACTGCCACACCGGAAACTCTCCGGGATCCCTTCCGGATAGAATATCAGGGCATTTCAATTTAGTGAACCTCAGCACAACACACATAATCCTTTAATCGCATAAGCTGGCTGAGAAGAGCTTCCATGAATACGTTTTCCTGGTATCCCTGCGCCGGCCTAGCAGTCATCATGCTTTTAGTAATAACGGTGCTTTTCACCGGCTGGTACGAGTCCTACGGACCATAAAATTCCTGCGGCGACAGGATCCCCTGGTGTGACTGCAGGGCAGGGTGCACCTGTTCCGGCCAATACGGGCGTGAGTGCATCCCTTCCCTATGGAGTATCTATATCGGTCCCGGCTGACTGGACGAGGCAGGATGTCCTCACGAGCGGGGTCAGGGACTATGGCACATCAACGATAAACATCGCCAATTTCTACTCACCCAATGCCATCCCGGGTGACCAGGCATCCTACACTTCCCTGAGTGTCGATGTCGATCAGAACCCCGGAGCGGATTTTGAGAGATACTTCAACAGCGCTACTCTTGCCGTGACAAAAACCTATGGCGATCCCACTACGGTAGAAGCCCACAGTTACACCATACCAATATCCGGCTATAAATCCTACGAGCTGGATTTCCAGACCGATGAGGTGAAAGGGACCTACATCTTTACCTCAACAGAAAACGGCATGTATATCTTCGCGTTCAAGGTTCCAAATAAACCCCGGGCAGTCCGGGTGTTCCAGGGAGCGATCGTAGAGATTTACCAATCGATCAGGATCCATCCCCCGACCGTTGTTGTCACGCAGCACCGGTAACGATTCTTTCTTTTTTACCGTGTGAACGTTTTTTTGCACACTGACATTCGCCAGCGCATAATCCCGCCCCATCTTCAAACCCGTGAAGCAATTTTCAGGTTCATGCCGTGCTTTCCCGCATAAAAAAGGGAATATAGTAAAAATTTTTCATTTTAAAGCTTATTCAAAACTTTTTTTAAAATAAATTAATTTAAGTACTAGAAATTTATTTAAAGGAAATTGGTTAATAGTCTTATATGTCAGCTACCAAGAACCAGGCAAAGCCTGCACACCGGGGACTTTCGTTCCAGATCCCCATTTTCTATAAACTGATGGTGAGTATGCTCTTTGTTTCAATGATCCCGATGATGCTTCTCGGGATCGTTTCCATGGGAGGGACTGACAGTATTGTTACGAGCCTGGGACTGACAAACAGCATCTTTGTCCTCACGTTCGTCACCCTCTCTGTCGTCGTCATGTGGAGTTTTTTCCTTGCCAGCAGCATCACCAACCCGATTGTAAAACTGTCGGAAATTGCTACCAGCATGAGCACCGGAGAGCTGAAAAATCCGGAAATTGAACTGCTCAGTAACGATGAGATTGGGGAGCTCCAGACCGCGTTCAACCGGATGATCAATACCTATAAGATTCTCGATACCCTGGCAAAAGAAGCAAACGAGTAACCAGGACGGATGGCAGAGTGGTACTATCAGCGGCAGTAAGGAACAAAAATGCCCTGGAGGCTACGAGGGTATGCAACGGAAATCCGGAGTATTCCATGACCTGATGCTCCAAAGATACAATGCACCGACAGGAAGAGGACACGAATGCTCAAGGAAATACTGAATAAATTTCTCATCCTTCACGATGTACGGGGAGTCATCGTCGTAAGGGAGGATGGGGGCATTGTTGAGAGCATCAAGTCGGGTATGGAATATAATGATGCCTTCATGGCGGCAGTTTCCACCTTCATGGTGGGTTCAAAAGTTACGGCAGATACCTTTGGAAATTCTCCCGCTTTTATGGTGTTTATGGAATTTCCTGATTATTTCCTTCTCCTTGCACCCCTCAAAGAAGCATTTTTTTTACTGGTTATTGCACAGAACACCGCAAATATCGGACAGATTAACCAGGCGATGAAAAAGAACCGGGAAGACCTGGTTGCACTCCTATGAAACCGTTACCTGAAGGAAAAAGCCTGGGATGGATGCAGGCACCGGCATCGTGGATAGGCTCCCATACGGTACGCTTTATCGGGGTGGTCCGGGTGGTGATCCAGGACGGGGAAGGATTTATCCTGATAAAAAAAGGAAAGCCGCTCTTCTACTATTTTAAACAGGGTACAATTGAATTAAAAGGGCACACTGCGCTGGATTATTTTAATTCTCACCCTGTCATTGAATTTAATCTCTGTAAATATAACCCGGATGAGTTGGCGTGGGCGATGAAACTCTGTAATATTGAAGACCCCGACCGCGTGGTTCCCAAAGGACCGGTTGTTTCTGGACCGGTATCACGGGAACCCACCGCCCCTTCCCTCATACTTGTTCCTCATGTTGTAAAACCTGCAAGGGATGCAGGAATTTCGGACCCGGTCGTGGTTGCACACCCGGTTCCTACGGTTTCCAAAGGACCGGTTGTTCCCGGGCCAGTGTCACGGGAACACAACCTTCCCTCACACACAGCAGTTCCACCGGTCGTAAAACCTGTCCAGGTCAAAAGCGTCCCGGACCCGGTCGTAGTTCCACACCCGGTTCCCACGGTTACCAAAGGACCGGATGTTCCCGGGCCGGTGTTACGGGAACACAACCCTCACTCACACACAGCAGTTCCACCGGTCGTAAAACCTGTCCAGGTCAAAAGCGTCCCGGACCCGGTCGTAGTTCCACACCCGGTTCCCAAGGTTGAGGAACGAGCAGTCGCACCAATCCCGGAGGCCAGTGAAGATCCGGAGGTAACCCTGCTTTCGCAGATCAGGGACCTGGATGACATTGTAGCCCTTGCAGTATTCAATGATACCCGCACGGTCATCATGATGAGTGATGAAGACAGTGAGGCCCTGGTAAAAATTGCACGAACCATGCTTGGGACAGCAAGGAAAATGACACCCCGGCTGCCCTGGGGACCTTTTGTGCATATGACCTTCCAGATACCTTCGGGCAACATGATCATAGCGCCCTATAAGGACAATTACCTTTGTCTGCTCACGACAAGGGCTATCAATATTGGGCATATCCGGAGGATTCTTCGCGATCTTTTACAAAAAGACGCACCTGAGCGGATGTCATGAGCCGGGACTGACCATTTCCTTCCGACACGTAATTCCCCTTTTAACCGGATAACGGAGAGGAAAATCCTACTCCCGGAAGGGGCAAACCAGCACATTTCTTTCGTAAAGTTTGCCGAATTGTTGCCTTATAACAATAGCAGCATTTTTTTAACCGGATGCGGCGCAAACGGAACAGGACGACCTGTGATGCAACAGGCTCAATAACCGAAAATAAAGCAGCGTTTGCCGTGATACAGGCCGATGATCTGGTAAAGAAGATCTATGATGTTATTGATAAATCCCGACTGTCGTTGGGTGATGAGAACAACAACATGAGAACACGCTCAGATACCATGTCGCCGTTCTTTTCATCCTGAAAGGTTCTTTCGGGGGATCATTAGTCTCCGCATACGGGAAGTATCAGAGATTGTCAGACATCGCAACGATATTCATCATCCTGCTGAGTAAGTCAAGACTTCCCGGAATGCAACCTTAATTGCAGGAACACCGTTATCGTTGAACCTCATTGCTATGACGTCAACGGTGGTCACGGTCCCGTCCATCCGGAAAAATTTTTCTCTCATGACGGGTGCAGGTTTATCGGGCTCTGTATGTATCTGCTGTATGCGGTTTTCCAGATCCTTTCGGGAATCCGGATGGATGAACTGAAAAATGGATCTTCCGATCATATCTTCAGGTTTGCAGGCACCCAGGATTTTTGCGGCTCTCTCGTTTAAAAAAGCAATTTTTTTGTCTTTGTGAATCGCGATTGCATCAAAAGACTGCTCAAGGAGCTGCTGGTATGTCTGTTCACTCTCGCGTAATGCTATTTCAGCACGTTTGCGTTCGGTGATGTTACGAGAAATCGTCACAACCGCTACAATGGTACCTTTATCATCCCTGATCGGGGATAAACTGTCACTAAACCAGAGCGTCTCGCCGTTCCAGGTGAGCGAGGTATCCTCCCTGATACGCTGTCCGGTTTTTACAACAGTTTTCACCCGTTCTATTATCCTGTCGGCAGCATCTTTATCAAGGAGTTCACAGGGTGTCAGACCGATCAGATCTTTTTGGGAAACTCCATACCCGTCGGTAGCATTAAAATACAGGTATCGTCCTTCAGGGTCCTGCATAAAGATTAAATCTTCAGTACTATCAATGAGAAGCTGGAGCCGCCGCTCATTTTCGAGTAACTCCAGTTCAATCTCTTTACGCTCTGTTATATCCCGTATCGCAACCTGGATAGCAGGTTTACCGTTGATAGTTGTTTTTACTCCCCGGCCTTCAACAATAACTGAACTGCCGTCAACGCGGAGTAACTGCAGTTCAATCGGGGGTGTCGTATTCCCGCCAAGATCTTTTTCGATATTATTCCGGACTGCATCGCGGTAGTCCGGCTGAATTATTTCAAGGACATTTTTACCGAGTATTTCATTGCTATCCATTACACCCAGCATGGTAAGAGCAGCAGGATTCAGGAACGTGATTTTTCCTTCCTGGTGAATAATCACTCCATCAGGGGATATTTCCACCAGCTGGCGGTACCGTTCTTCGCTTTCCCGTAATGCTTCTTCTGACTTCTTTCGATCGGTAATGTCACGGGCAATAATCGCGATTTTCTTCACATCACCTGTCTCGTTCAGTATTGGATATGCAACCGTGTCATACCACGAACTGCCACGTTGATCGATAAAGCGCACCATCTCTTTCTTTTCCAGTATTGGTGCCATCAGCGATCGTCTCTTGTGTGCAACCTCTTTTGGCAGGAGATCATATGCCATGATACCAACCAGTTCATCACTCCGCTTTCCAAAGCGCGAAGCAGCGTTTTCATTGAGTGCCAGAATTATTCCCTGATCATCTATTAATATGACAGAATCTGTCGGTGAATTTATGAGTGCACGAGCAGTCGCTTCACTCTCCAGCAACGCCCGCTCTCCCTGTTTTTGTCGGGTAATATCGTCGAGGAGGATGGACACTCCTTTTTGTCCATTCTCAAAAACCGTTGGTGCGATCCGGCAGAACAGGATACTGTTTTTGGACTTGAGGTGTATCTCACCCGACCATTCATAACCGGCAATACCCTCGCGTATCCGTTCGATAAATCCTGTGAATAATTCATCAAAGACCAGGGCTACGGGGGTATATTCAATATTTTTTCCTGCCAGATTTCTGCTGTCAGTTCCGGTAAACCTGCAAAACGGTTCATTGGCAAAGACTATCCGAAGGTGGCTGTCCAGCTGCACAACCAATTCTGAGGATATCGATAAAACTGCAGAAATCGGGACTCTTTGTGAAATTTTATAAATTTTCGCCATTCCCAGGCGGCGCATCTCTACCTGTCCTGATACCAGCAGAGTTTCAAGGTATCGCCCGGCGGTATTCCTGTTAATGTTAATTACCTTGACAATATCGGTTATTTTCAAGCCATGAGGATTTTTTTGCAAGAGATCTTTTATCTGATCAAAGATTTCTTTTTTGAGAACCATTCTTGAGGATTCTATTGGGTTGTCAGGATATATTAATTCAGATATTTCAATCCGGAATTTTTCCGGTGATTTCCTGGTATGAGCGTCTGATCATGAGAACAGCACAGACGCCCGTTCACGCTCCCTTTCCAACTCCTGGAGCTTCGGCTCGTTGCCTTCATCCCCCCATCACGATCTGCACCGCGGTTGGATACTTCTTCATAATGGCATAAGCGATCGGGCGCGACACCCAGAACCGACCCCCCTCAAAGGTACGCAGGGTGCTCACCTCACCCAGCACCTGGAGGGCTGCAAGAGCCGTCTCATCAGGACACATGCAGCTGTCCGGTACATCCGGAGACAAATAGAACAGGATCGGGAGCCTGAGCTTCCGCTTCTGGTCGTCCGGGAGGGCTTTTCCCAGGGTTGCGATCACGAATGGGTCAAAATGGTAGGTGTCCCCCTTTTTGGTGATGGAAAGGGGATTTTTTTCTGCGAGCAGGACCGCAAGAGACTTGCGTTGCGTAACCACGCCCTCGTTTATCTTTGCGATCTCAAGACCCATCCAGCGGACAAGGACGGATTCATCGGTGATGCGGGGAGGATGGGACATTGCCAGCAGATGATCTCCTCAGGAATATAATAAAGCCGGCGGCCGGTAAACCCGGATTTTTTTACCATCGGCATAACAGCAGAATCGCAAAGCTGCCGGTGAAGGAAGAGCACAGAGAAATCTTCAGAAATTATTGAAAAGCAGACGTGGGACTTCAGAAAAAAATCCTGAAAAAATGGGGATACATGGATTTTTTTATAGATAAAAATAACCGGATTTTCAGCAGATATCTCCGGTTTTCGATAATCACGTGAAAATGGGAGATATGTGTTCGCTATCCCATACAATGATGCAAAAAAATTCACCCATCAGGGTGGATGACAAGCTATATCTGGATTTCTCCATCGTCTCAAAGAACTGAGTTGGAATTGTTTCGAGAGGTTCCGGATAGCACCGGAGTTCCAGTCCGGGATAAATAATTATTTTTTAAAGAAAAACCCTTAACTATTTCCCTATCACGACAATTCACCGGACGATTCTGCAAACGGGGCAAGCATAGCGATTATCTGCTCAATTTCTTTACCCTGAGATGCATATTCAGGGGGGGCACAGGCTAAAAACTTCCTAAAGGAGGCAATTGCTTCCTGATTTTTTCCTAGTTTATTAAGAGCGAATCCTTTGTGGAACCATGAATCAGCATATTCCGGTTTAAGTGCGATTGCACGATCATAGGCTGCCACCGCTTCTTCCTGCAGTCCGAGTTTTGCGAGCGAATACCCTTTGGTATACCAGACTTCAGGATAATCCGGTTTCAATGAAATCACCTGATCAAAGGATGCAACCGCTTCTTTGTGCCGGCCGAGCCGGGTAAGTGAAATCCCTCTGCCTGCCCATGCTTCAGTATAATCAGGTTTCAGCGCGATTGCGCGATCAAAGGAGAGAACCGCTTGTTCCCGCCGACCAAGTGCAGCAAGCGAAACCCCTTTGCCGTACCATGCAATAGTATCATCCGGTTTCAGCGCGATTGCGCGATCAAAAGATGCAACCGCTTCTTCCTGCCGACCAAGTGTAGCGAGCAAAGCCCCTCTGCCGTGCCATGCGATAGTATCATCCGGTTTTAAATCAATCGCGTGATCATAGGCTGCTACGGCTTCTTCGAACCGACCGAGTGCAACAAGCGAAACCCCTTTGCCCACCCACGCATCAGCATAATCCGGTTTCAGCGCGATTGCTCGATTATACGCTGCCACCGCTTCTTCCTGCCAATCGAGTGCAGTAAGCGAAACCCCTTTGCCCACCCATGCATCAGCATAATCCGGTTTCAGTGCGACGGTGCGATCATAGGCTGCCATGGCTTCTTCGAACCGACCAAGCGCAGCAAGCAAAACCCCTTTGCCGTACCATGCTATCGTATCATCCGGTTTCAATGCGGTTGCGTTATCAAAAGATACAACCGCTTCTTCCCGCCGACCAAGTGCAGCGAGTGAAGTACCTCTGCCTGCCCATGCATCAGCGTAATCCGGTTCCAGCGCAATTGCACGATCAAAAGATGCAACCGCTTCTTCCTGCCGTCCGAGGGCGGCGAGAGAATATCCTTTCGTACACCAGGCTGTTTCTGTCAATGGCTCTCCTGGATCTTTGCCTTCTTTAGCTCTGTGAAAAAATAACCCCATGTTCTCTCCCCGTTGTCTTTCCCGTTCAGGTCTATAGAAGAAATAAATTAAATGAACAGAATTTATTGTCCGGTCCGGCCAGGATTTTTTTTCTATGATGGATGAGACAAGGAATAAGCTGGGATCTGCTCTGCGTTATGCCCTCTTCCCCTGTTTCCAGGTAGCTATTCCACCAAACCGGGTGTATCCGTTTATGGGGATTCCTGGTGTGTCCTGATGGATTATCAGGGAAAGATTTTTCTGTATATACCTGGCAATAATCCGATCCCAACACCCGGTCCTTTCAGCATCCTTATCCGGCGAGTTATACCTCGCCAGGGGTTGTACAGGAAGGGTAACCATACCAGTCATACCTATCAGATAATACATAAAATCTTGTGTTTATTCCAGATTTTGAAACAAGTTTTGAGACAAATCTCTCCCTTAGAATCATACTTTCATAAAAATATTCATCCATTTTTGTAACATGACCAAAGCATTATTTGCCCGAAAGTCGAGTAAGACACCATTTATGGGTTTTTACGATCATACCTGACCACCCCACTGTTTTACACAAAGAGAATAATCCGGGGTGTCTTTCTGACTGAATGGTTAACCAAAAAAGATTAAACAAAAAAATACCCGGGGCAATAAAAATTGTGGAACAGGTTTGCATTCAAACGGAAAATAAATTCCAAGGAACAGTGTATACGGCAGACTGATACCAGCCCACTCCGTGACGAACTCTTCAGCGGGGACCGGCTGGTCCAGCATGCAAAGGAGGCAGCCTGCTCGTACAACATAGAAACCCGCAAAGGGCAGGATCGTCTCCTTCCACGACTTGCCGATAACGAAAAGGTCCTGCTGAAAACTCATGAACTGCTGCACGCCGCTTTTGAGGCAAAACGCAGGATTGCCCCGGCAGGAGAATGGCTTTTAGATAATTTCTACCTTGTTGAAGCACAGATCAGGACTGCCCGTCGTCACCTCCCGGAAGATTACAGTAAAGAACTGCCTCACCTGGCAAACGGACCACTTGAAGGATTTCCCCGGGTGTACCATATCGCCCGGGAATTCATTGCTCATACCGACGGAAGGATTGATACTAAGGTCCTTTTTGGCTTTATCGATGCATACCAGGGTGTCACCCCTTTACTGCTCGGAGAACTCTGGGCGATCCCTATCATGTTCCGGCTCGCTCTGATAGAGAACCTTCGCAGGATTGCCGATATTATCTCAGCAAACAGGAGTGCCCGTGAAACTGCAACCCGCTGGGTTGAGCGGATGACCGAAGCGTTCAGGAAAGACCCGGCGAGCCTGATCTTGGTTATTGCAGATATGGCACGGTCAGATCCGCCGATTACCAGCGCTTTTGTTGCGGAAATGGCCCGGCAATTGCAGGGCCGGTCCGGGGCATGTTTATTCCCCCTCAACTGGATAGAACAGAGACTTTCAGAGAGAAACCTGACTATTGAACAGATGATCACTGCAGAAGCGCAGGGCCAGGCTGCTGATCAGGTTTCGTTCGGGAACAGCATAAACAGCCTTCGTCTCCTTGATACACTGGACTGGCGGGAATTTGTCGAAAACCTGAGTCTTGTAGAGCATACCCTCCGGAGTGATCCTGCAGATGAATATGCAGCAATGGACTTTGAAACCCGCGACCGGTACCGGCACAGGGTGGAGGAGCTGGCAAAAAAGGGTGGTTTCTCAGAAGAGGATGTAGCAAAAAAAGCGGTGGAACTTGCCTCTGAGTGCCGGGGCAAAGACACTAAAACCCGGGCATCTCATGTAGGATATTACCTGGCGGACAAAGGAAGAGACTCGCTCGAAAAAGCACTCTTCTTTCATCCTTCCTTTTCCGACAAGGTTAAAAGATTCGGGTATACCCATCTTCTTTTCCCATATTTCTGCGGGATCCTTTTCATAACGCTCCTTGTGGCTTTTTTTGGGTATACACAGCTCATCACCTATGACTGGTTTGTTACCCTGCCAGTCTTATGTCTTCTCCTGTTTCCGGCAAGCCAGGGTGCCCTTGCGGTTATCAACTGGTTCGTGACTCTTTTACTCGCCCCGGATTTGCTCCCGAAGATGGACTTTTCAAACGGGATACCCCGGGAGGCAGGAACCATCGTTGTAATCCCGACGGTCCTCTCAGGACCTGGTGATGTTCCAAAACTCCTTGAGTCACTGGAGATCCGGTACCTTGCAAACCAGGACGATAACCTGCATTTTGCCCTCCTGACCGATCTTTGGAACGCGCCTGAACGGGAGCTGCCGGGAGATGAAGAGACAGTTGATCTGCTAGCAGCCGGCATTGCAGACCTGAACAGGAGATACCGGCCCGAAAAGCCGGATACCTTCTTCCTCATGCACAGGTCCCGGACCTGGAATGCACAGGAAGGGGTCTGGATGGGATATGAGAGGAAAAGGGGGATTCTCGAGGCTTTCAGTACTCTCGTATCGGGAAAAGGAACCAATGCATTCTCCCGTATCGTGGGCAACCTGGAGATCCTGGCCGGTATCAGCTATGTGATCACCCTGGATACTGATACACAACTCCCGCGGAATAGTGCGAAAAGACTTATCGGTGTGATCGCTCACCCGCTCAACCGGCCGGTTCCAGACCCGAAAACGCTGGTGATCAGGGAAGGATATGGAGTCCTCCAGCCACGTGTTGCTCTTGCCATGTCAGGATCAGGAATATCCTTTTTTGCATCCGTTTACGGGGGTGAGCCGGGTATAGATCCCTACACCCGTTCAGTATCTGATGTGTACCAGGACGCATTTCATGAAGGATCCTTCATGGGAAAAGGGATCTATGATCTCCAGGCCTTCTCACGATCGGTTGACGCACGGTTTCCTGAAAACCTCATCTTAAGTCACGACCTGCTGGAAGGATGTTATGCAAGGACAGGTCTTGTCACTGATGTTTCTGTCTTTGAGGAGTATCCGGCCAGTTACCTTGCTGACAGCAGGCGAAGGCACCGCTGGATCCGGGGCGACTGGCAGATTATACCCTGGCTGTCTGCGTTTGTTAAGGACATCTCTTTAAAAAAGCAGAGAAATCCGCTCACCCTCCTCTCACGATGGAAGATCTTTGACAACCTGAGAAGAAGCCTTGTTGCACCGGCAACGTTTCTCCTTTTCATCCTGTCATGGACCGTTCTTGAGGATCCAATCTTCTGGACGGCTTTTGTTGCATCGCTTTACCTGATCCCCCCGATAATTATTACCGGTTGGAAAGGTATAAGAAAACCCGGAGAACAGACCTGGATGCTGCATCTCTATGATATGCCCAGGGTAATCCGGAGCCAGCTGGCAGTACCGCTGCTTTCCCTTGCCTTCCTCCCGTATGAAGCATATATTTCCCTTGACGCAATCCTTCGTTCCTGCTGGCGGATGGTGGTTTCACATCGTAATCTTCTGGAATGGACGACTCACCAGGAGGCCGGGCGGACGGGGAATCCCAGCCTTACGGAAACATACCTCATTATGTTGCCGGCACCGGTAATCGGGGTAGCATTACTCTTAGCAATGGCTCTTAACCCCCCTGCCTCTCCTGCTATCGCCTTGTTTGCTCTTGCATGGACCCTTTCCCCGGCGATTGCATGGGGAATAAGCCAGCCGGTACGACCCGAAACCACCAGCCTTACTCCCGTACAGGAACGTTTTTTACGGGGAATTGCCCGGAAAACCTGGCGTTTTTTTGAGACCTTTGTCACCGCTGAAGATAACTATCTTCCCCCGGACAACTACCAGGAGCGGCCATTGGTAGCGGTGGCCCACCGCACATCCCCGACAGATATCGGACTCTCTCTGCTCGCAAATCTGAGCGCCTATGACTTTGGGTATATTCCGTCGAGTGAACTGATTGAGCGGACACACAACACCGTAACGAGCGTCGGGTTGCTGAAGCGATTCCGTGGTCATCTTTACAACTGGTATGATACCATCACCCTGGAGCCGCAACTCCCCCGGTATATCTCTACGGTTGACAGTGGCAACCTTGCTGGAGACATTCTCGTATTGAGGCAGGGACTCTATGAACTCCCGTCTTACCCGGTCCTTTCAAAGGGATTTGCCGGCGGTTTGTCAGATACACTCTCACTCCTCTCTGATGCTATCGATAGTTCTACAAAAGAGAGAAAGGGGGTGGTGCCGGGAGCTGTCCGGTCTAAGATTGCAGACCTTAAAGAGGGGGCAGCCCGACTCCCAGGGCCGACGTGGGAAACCTCAAAACAACTATCCGGTCTTGACAGGATTGCTTCAGAAGTCCTGGATGATCTCTCGAACCACCAGGATGAAGAAGTCAGGTGGTGGGCTGCAGCGACAAAGCGACAGGTCGAGACGCATGTACAGGAGTTTAAAACCTTTACTGCATGGGAATCCACGGGCACTCCGCCGGATAGTATATGGGATGAGGTTCCGCAGGATCTGGTGCCATTTCTTTCACTGTTCTGCACAAAGTTTGAGTCGCTGAATAACCAGGTCCCTTCTCTCGAAGAAGTCGCCGGTATACGGCACGATCTTAATACCCGGCTCGGCCCCCTTCTGGAATGGCTGGACTTCCCAGGGGATACGAACAGCACCTCCGGTCCGGGTCATCAATGGCTGATCCGGACGCTCGCAGGGATGAGAAACTCGGGTGAACGGGCAGAAGCACTCATCTCATCACTATCGCTTCTTGCAGACCAGTGTAGTGCATATACTGATATCGAGTATGAGTTCCTGTATGACAGGACGAGTAATCTTCTCGCTATCGGGTATAATGCAACGGATCTCAAACGGGATACAAGTTTTTATGATCTGCTTGCCTCAGAGGCACGGCTCACCAGCTTTATCGGTATAGCCCAGGGTCAGCTCCCCCAGGAGCACTGGTTCGTGTTAGGGCGTCTGCTCACAACTATCGGGAGCGGGAAGCCAACCCTTATCTCATGGAGCGGATCGATGTTCGAATACCTGATGCCACTCCTTGTGATGCCGACCTATGAGAATACCATCCTCGATCGCACGTATCATGCGGTAGTAGCACGGCAGATCGAGTATGGTCGCATACGGGGTGTTCCCTGGGGGATATCGGAATCCGGGTATAATATCACCGATGCGATGATGAACTACCAGTACCGGGCATTTGGCGTTCCCGGCCTGGGGTTCAAGCGGGGACTTGCCGAGGACCTGGTTATTGCCCCGTATGCTGCAATGATGGGTCTGATGGTTAATCCGGCTTTGGCCTGTAATAATCTCGAGAAGATGGAGTCCCTTGGGTATGCAGGAAAGTATGGATTTTATGAAGCCGTGGATTTCACCCCGTCCAGGGTGCCTCCGGGCCAGAGCCACAGGATGGTAGAATCATTCATGGCACATCACCAGGGAATGTCCCTGCTCTCGTTAGCCTACGTATTGTTAAACCGTCCTATGCAGAGGAGATTTGAGGCTGATCCAAGACTTTCTGCAACGGTGATGCTGCTCCAGGAGAAGATGCCGAGGAACTTACCATTCTACCCGCATTCCGGTGAGATACAGGGAGTCCATAAAAATACAGTAGAATCGGGATCCCTGGTGCGGATTTTCAAGACCCCGCATACCCCCCGGCCTGAGGTGCATCTCCTCTCGAACGGCAGGTACCATGTTATGGTAAGCAATAGCGGAACAGGGTATAGCAGGTGGGACAACATTGCTGTAACCAGATGGAGGGAGGACCCCACTGCAGACACCAGTGGTACTTTCTGTTATATCAGGGACCTTTCAAGCGGGGAGTTCTGGTCGAACGGGTATCAGCCCACAAAAAAGAGCCCGGATACCTACCAGGTGATCTTCCGGCAGGCCCGGGCTGAAATCCGGCGAAGGGACCGGGAGTTTGATACCCGTACTGAGATTATAGTCTCTCCTGAAGATGATGTAGAACTGCGAAGTATACGGGTGATTAACCGGTCGTGGAAACGACGGACAATAGAGTTTACCAGTTATGCTGAAGTGGTGCTGGCACTTCAGGCTTCAGATGAAACTCATCGGGCTTTCAGCAATTTGTTTGTCCAGACCGAACTGGTACGGGAGAAAAATGCAATACTCGCAACGAGAAGACCACGATCAGAAGGGGAACATCCCCCCTGGATGCTTCACCTGATGACCGTTCATGGTACACAGGACAGGAATATTTCCTTTGAAACAGACCGGTCGAAATTTATCGGACGGGGAAATTCACTTTCAAGACCGGTTGCCATGACTGATTCTTCAACTCTTTCTGATACTGCAGGTTCAGTTCTCGATCCGATAGTTGCCATCAGGTGTACTATTACCCTGGATCCCCAGGAAACCGCGGGCGTGAATATCTTTACCGGGATCAGTGAGAGTCGTGATGGAGCAGTCGCCCTGGTCGAAAAGTATCATGACAAATACATCGCTGACCGGGTCACCGAGCTGGCCTGGACGCATGCCGAGGTCAGGCTCAGGCAACTGAACGTCACAGAGCAGGAGGCACAATTGTTCGGTTCTCTTGCCTCCTCGGTGATCTATGCAAATCCTTCCCGGAGGGCAGGCCAGAATGTACTTCTGAAGAACAAACGAGGCCAGTCAGGCCTCTGGGGGTATGGAATCTCCGGAGACATCCCAATCGTGCTGGTTCGGATACAGAGAAGGGACCGGATCAGTCTTATCAAAGAGATGGTGCAGGCTCATGCATACTGGCGGATGAAGGGACTGGTCGTCGATCTGGTGATCTGGAACGAGGACCCGTCAGGATACCGGCAGGAACTGCAGGACGAGATCATGCGCCAGATACCCCAGGGTGCTGATTCATCGTTATTAAACAGGAACGGGGGAATTTTTATCCGGCGTCTTGAGCAGATGTCAGATGAGGATCGTATCCTTATACAGACCGTGGCAAGGGCTGTAATTTCAGACCATGGAGGTACGCTTGCCGAGCAGATGGAACATGCCGGCTGGGATGAGATTGCAGTCCCGGCCCTGCTCCCCAGCAGGAAACCGTACCCTGAACAAAACGCCGGTCCTGGTACGACTGGCAAAGGACTTCTCTATTTCAATGGTACCGGGGGATTTTCTCAGGATGGCAAAGAGTATGTCATCATACGGGCAAACGGGACGGTGACTCCAGCACCCTGGGTGAACGTGATTGCCAACGAGAAATTCGGGACGGTCATATCAGAGAATGGCAGCAGTTATACCTGGAGTGAGAATGCTCATGAGTTCAGGCTGACACCCTGGATGAACGATCCGGTCCTCGATCCCTCCGGGGAGGCTCTGTATATCAGGGATGAAGAGACCGGCATATTCTGGTGTCCGGCCGCATGGCCTGCCCGAAGAGCACACCAGTACGTGACCCGGCATGGGTTTGGGTATTCTGTATTTGAGTATTGTGAGGAGGGGATAAGCACTGAACTGACCGTTTCTGTCTCCATCGACTCTCCGGTTAAATTCATGGCTCTCCGGATCAGGAACAGATCGGGTCGCACCAGGTTCCTGTCTGTCACCGGGTATGCAGAATGGGTTCTCGGGGAACTGAGATCGAGATCGCTGTTGCATGTGATCACGGAAATGGATCCGGTATCCGGAGCAATTTTTGCTAAAAATCCCTATAATAGTGAATTTCCTTCACGAGTAGCGTTTCTTGACGCCAATATCATAAACCGGACCGTAACGGGTGACCGGTATGAGTTTATCGGACGGAACCGATCACCGGACAAACCTGCTGCTATGGAGCAGACCCGTCTCTCCAATAAAGTCGGAGCGGGCCTGGATCCCTGTGCCGCAATGCAGGTCCCCTGTGAACTTGCCAATGGAGAAGAACGTGAGATTATCTTTACCCTTGGTGTCGGACGGGATAGTGATGATGCAAGAACTCTTGTTTTGAAAAACCGTGGAGTCGGTGCTGCACACGAATCACTTGTCGCAGTAAAAGAATACTGGAGCCGGACGCTGGGAGCAGTTAAAATTACCACTCCTGACCTGTCAGTGGATCTGCTCGTCAACGGGTGGCTTCTCTACCAGACAATTTCCTCCCGGCTGTTTGCACGTTCCGGTTTTTATCAGTCAGGAGGCGCCTTCGGGTTCCGTGATCAGCTGCAGGACGTGATGGCACTCATCCACTCCCGGCCTGAACTGACGAGGAAACACATTCTTCTCTGTGCCGGACACCAGTTTGATGAAGGTGATGTCCAGCACTGGTGGCACCCGCCCATGAACAGAGGAGTGAGGACCCACTGCTCTGACGATTATTTATGGCTCCCGTTCGCTACCTGCAGGTATGTACTCGGCACCCGCGATACCGGGGTTCTGGATGAGAAAATTCCGTTTATTGAAGGGCGAAAGGTGCTCCCTGAGGAAGACTCGTATTATGACCTGCCGAACCAGTCAGCGATTTCCGGGACCCTGTATGAACACTGTACACGTGCTATCCGGTGGGGATTGAAGTTCGGGAAGCACGGTCTTCCTCTGATGGGGACCGGTGACTGGAACGACGGGATGAATCTTGTCGGAGCAGAGGGCAGAGGAGAGAGTGTATGGCTGGGATTTTTCCTCTTTGACCTTCTTATGCGGTTCCGTGAGATCGCAGAGCTCCACCAGGATCCCGCGTTTGCGGAATTATGCAGAGTGAACGCCGGGTGGATTCGGGAAAATCTGGAAAGAGATGGGTGGGACGGAAGTTGGTACCGTCGTGCATTTTTTGATTCGGGCCAGCCACTTGGATCTTTTGTAAACCCTGAATGTACGATAGATTCTATCACCCAGAGCTGGGCTGTCCTCTCAGGAGCTGCTTCCGGCGAGCGGGCAAAAAAAGCTCTTGAGGCAGTACATCAGTACCTCATCTTACCCGGTGACCGCCTTATCACCCTCCTTACCCCGCCATTTGACACTTCTCCCCTTAATCCCGGGTACATCAGGGGATATGTCCCCGGGTCCGGGAGAACGGGGGACAATTTTCCCATGCTGGTATCTGGGTTGTGATGGCTTTTGCAGCTCAAAAAGATTTTTTGAGAGCGTGGGATCTGTTGCCGTTTTTAAGTCCGATCCACCATAGCAGAACACCCGGGGATGTCAGCAAGTACCGGGTGGAGCCGTATGCAATCGCTTCTGATATCTATGCTGCCCCTCCCCATACCGGAAGGGGTGGCTGGACCTGGTATACGGGGTCGGCCGGGTGGATGTATACGCTCATCCTCGAATCGCTCCTTGGAGTGCGGCTGTCAGGGAACATTTTAACGTTCAATCCCTGTATCCCGTTGACATGGAGATCGTATCAGATTGAGTACCGGTATCGGTCCACATTATATCATATCATAGTTCAGAACTCCGGTACGGGATCTGGTGTAAAATCCATTGTCGTTGACGGGATTGACCAGGCTGAGAAGACTATTTATCTGGCAGATGATCAGGGAGATCACCAGGTAGTGGTGGAACTTGGGGTGTGAGACACCTTGAAAAAGTATCAAAGGCGGTAAAGAGTTCCGGTGCAGCCAGCAGGAGGTACGGGACAAGAAGGTACGTGTGATGCAAACGCCATCGAATATATATGAGAAGAGGAGAATAATCGCTGGTTTGCGAAGATAATGTGGCTCCTCTGGAAGTATTTAAAGCCGCAAAAATGGCTGATACTTGTCGCGCTCGTGTTAGCGGGTATCAGTCAGCTGCTGAACCTCGTCGATCCGGTTATTTTTGGAAAGATCATCGATGATTATGCCTTAAATCCAGATAACCTCCCGGAAAATGCACTGGTCGCGGGGGTGCTTTTCTGGCTGGGAGTGGCCGTCGCGGTCGCGGTGCTCGCCCGTCTTGCCAAAACGTTCCAGGATTATTTCGCACGACTGGCAGTACAGAAGTTCGGGATGCAGATATTCAACGATGGACTGAAGCAGACGCTTCGCCTGTCTTATGACGAGTTCGAGGACCAGCGGAGCGGCGAGACGTTATCGGTATTGCAGAAAGTACGGTCGGATACCCAGAGCTTCATCAATTCATTTATCAATATCCTCTTCTCCGCTTTCGTGGGAATTTGTTTTCTCATCGCGTATTCCATCACAAAGAACTGGCTGCTGGTACCTGTTTTTATCATTGGTATTCTCGTACTGGGATCGCTCACCGGGTTGCTGAGTAAAAAGATCAAGACTACGCAGAGAGCGATCAACCGCGAAACGAATGAGATGTCGGGGGTGATCACCGAATCCCTCCGGAACATCGAGCTCGTGAAAAGTCTTGGCCTGACCTACCCTGAAATCCGGAGATTACAGGAACAGAATTTAAAGATCTTCAATTTGGAGATGACGAAAGTAAAACGGGTCCGTCTCCTGACGTTTTTCCAGGGAACGACCTTAAGCATCCTGAAGCAGTCGATATTGTTCATCCTCCTCTGGTTAATCTTCCGGAACGTCCTTACCACGGGGGAACTGGTATCAATGCAGTTTATCACCGCTATCATCTTTGTTCCTTTGCAGGACCTTGGCACCATAATCGTGAGTTACCGCGAGGTTGAAGCTTCCGTGAGTAATTTTCACCAGCTGATGCAGAAGCCGGTTGAAGAAAGACCGGAAAACCCGATCGAGATCGACGAACTGAACGATATCCGTTTTGAGGAGGTCGTTTTCCATCACAAGACTTCTCATTATAACGCTATCGATGGAATTTCTTTCCATGTGAAGACAGGTGAGACGATCGCGTTTGTCGGTCCTTCCGGTGCAGGCAAGTCAACGCTCATGAAGCTCCTCGCGGGGTTATACCGGCCTGACCGCGGGGAGATATATTTTAACGGTCAGCCCTCTTCACTGATCAGGTATAACCCGTTACGCAGACAGATAGGTCTGGTAACGCAGGACCCCCAGCTGTTCTCGGGTACCATAAAGGAGAACCTCCTGTTCGTGATGCCGGATGCAACCGACGGGCAGATGATGGATGCATTGCACAAGGCTGCGTGTGATGATATATTGAGTCGTTCTACGCTTGGTTTTGACGCGCTTATCGGCGAGGGCGGTATGATGTTGTCAGGTGGTGAGAAGCAGCGTATTTCAATTGCAAGGGCTTTATTGCGTCATCCCCGCCTGTTGATCTTTGATGAGGCGACTTCGGCACTCGACTCACTCACCGAAGAGGATATCACGAATACCATCAGGGATATTTCCACGAGCAAGGACCAGATCTCTCTTTTGATAGCTCATCGTCTGTCTACCATACTGCACGCAGATGTGATCTATGTAATGGAGGCGGGAAAGATCGTTGAGACCGGGTCTCACGAGAGTCTTATTGACCAGAAGGGTTTATATTACGCAATGTGGCGTCAGCAGATTGGTGAACGCAGAAATGTCGCGGGTTGAGGGTGTTTTGTCCAGACGGAGGGCACCCCAAGGATATTGAGTTGACTCAAGTTTTCACCCAGATACCCCGTTAAATCCCCCACAAGATGCACTGATCTGGAAATGGATGACAACCATATGGTAGAGTTGGGAGACAGGTAATGAGTGGGTCCGGCAATCGATTGATGCTCTACTAAAATCTTATAAAAAAATCAATTTCATTATCTTTTCAAATTTTTCTGATTTTTCGTGCAGTCAGGATAAGATCCTTAATCTCCGGTGGCAGGTGTTCATCCTGCCACCTTCTTTCTGCATCAGTTGACTGACCTGCATGGTTCACGGCTTTCAAAGCATACCACGCTGCTCCCAATGCATGGTCAGCCATATGAGCAGTTGCAACAGCCTGTCCAACGGAACGGGCCACTGTCCTGGCAGTCGGGTCTGAAGATTCTCGTGCTGCAGCATGTGCAGCTACTGATGCTTTCATCGCATCACCAACGGAAGCATTTCCTGATTTCCACTCATGAGCCACATGGAGGGCATGTATGAGGCGTTCATCAAGGGTTTCCCCGAAGAGATGCACTACATGCTCTGCACAATTGCACGCCCAGGTAATTATCTGATAGTGCTGTTCCTTTTTCAGCGGTCCACCCCGGTGTTCTGCAATAAACCGTTTGTCTCGCATGTGTGCATTTCTCCGCAATGGTTCATTCTGTTATGTCGTTTTTGCCGGTGTTTCCAGAGGAGAACATATTCGGGAGCCTGAGCTGCCTCTGCAGGTCTTCTTGTATGGCTTTTTCCAGTCCGCGATCACGGAGGGATCAAAATGGGATGTGTCCCCCTTCTTTGCAATCGAGACGTGATCCTTTTCTGCCAGCAGGATGGCAAAAAATTTTCTTTGCTTCACCAGCCTCACATTCTTTTTCGCTCTCTCAAGACCCATCCAGCGGATAATAACGGATTCATCAGTAATGCGGGAAGGATGGGTCATTGCAAGCAGAAGATCTCATCCGGAATGTAATAAACCCGGTGGCCGTGGCGTACTGGGGATACCATATACATGGTTCCGGAGACCTGCGGGTTCTGGGTGACGGGATTTTATATTATGGGATGAGAAAGTACCATTTGACTGAATTACCGTTCGTTCAGGAATTGTATATATCCCTATGACACCTTATCTTTCATTCACCGATTATTGGGGAGGGTTGAGCTGAATGGATACCGTGCCGGTGATTTGGGGCGTCCTGAGAATAATTTTGGGTTTTCTCTTACTGGTCGGTATTCCCGGCTTTGCCATATCGCTGGTCTTATTCCCCCGTTTAACCGATTTGAGTGTTCTCGATCGGCTGGTATATGCCGCGGTGCTGGGTATCACCTCAGCTATCGCTTTTGTAGTGTTCATAGATCTTTTGCCCGGGCTCGAACTTTCGCTTGAAAACCTTACTATCATTGCCAGTGTTTTTTCAGCTGGTGCGCTCATTGTCTGGTTGTGTGAGCGGTGGTACCTGAACAGACGGTTGATACCTCATGCTGAACAACAGAGCCCTGAAGATTCACCGGACCATCAGAGATATTATTCCCGGGAAATAAACGCCGCAAAGGACCAGTTCCGCCAGGATACCCGGACCGTTGTCGTCTACCATGAAAGCGAGCGATTATCCGGCATGAACTTCATCAGCCATTCCTTTCTCCTGGATGTCGGAGAAGAGATTGATATCCAGCAGGTTGTGGAAAACAAGGGGAAAGGCACTGAAAGTTTTCCTGATTCTCCTTATCCAAAAACACGGTATTTTGAACTGATCCTACTCGAGCATGACGAGAGCCCGTTCTCACTGGTCGATGATCTGCAGATCTATCCGGTTCACGTCACCACGAAATCTGACTCAAAATCCTCCGGCACGACCCTGCAACGTGACTCTCTCCTTATCACTGAAAGAATCTATTCAAAGACCAGTACCGAGGAGGTCCAGTGGATCTACAGCCATGATTTCCACATTCTTGCATTCCTCCATGCAGAGGATACTCTTGCCCGGATGGTTGATCGGGTCCTGGGAATACTTGACGAAATAGTCATTGCAGCAAAAAGCGGTGTTCGTTTCACTCCATCTTCTGAAGACCGGCAGAGGTTAAGAGCCCCATTCGATGCGGTCAGTGAAGAGCCTCGTGGTACTGCGGTTAAAACACCGGAGATTTCTCCTCGCCTGGATGTGCCGCCTGTTGTTCCCCATGATAAATCCCGGCGTCCGGTAATCCTGCCGGGCGGCAAGGACGAGGAGACCCTTGGAGACAGGCAAGGCGAGATCTGGGTTGCAACAACGGGATTGCCCAAACGCCCGGCAATCCAGACCCGTGGTGAACCAAAAGAGACCCCCGGGCGCCAGGAATTTCAGTCCGGGGTTCTTTCCCGAACGATACCTGAACCTCCGGTAATCCAGCCTGGTGAAGGACAAGAAAATATCCGGAAAATCCCGGATATGCAGCCCCACGTTCTGCCGGTAGATGGAAAGGAACCCCCGGTACCGCAGACCGTTGTTAAACAAGAAACAACTCCGATGCGCCCGGAAGGGCAACCCCGCATTCTGTCAAAAAAGAACATGTCCCCCGTGGAAAACAAGATCGAGGTTGCATCTATCAGGAAATTACAAAAGAATATCCTGCGGGATCTGAACATGTATGATTTAAATCCGGATTCGTTCAAGAGATCCCAGAAGATCATTGATAAAATCCAGATTCCCAAAAAGGCCGACGTGAACAAAAAATTATCTGATTCTGAAGAAGAAATGCTGGATCTGAACTGGCTCTATGAATAGCTTTTTGCCAGTAAAAACAAATCCGGGCTAGTGCAGCTGCATCCCCCGAACATCCCCTCCGTCCAAGTGTACATTTTTTAATGTTCAATAAACTGATTCGTTGATGCCAGATACAACCCGAGATAGACGCATTCTTTTTTTGTAAAGGTTGGTTCATCCGCGATTAAATCAATCAGTTGTAATGTGGTCATATACGGACCAAAACCGGAAGTGTCCACTAACTCAGACAGACGACTTATCAGTTCCTTGTGGCGTCTGACATTAATGCCAATCTTCTCAATTGTCCTCCCATCATCTTCATTTTCCATGCTAAATCACAAGCGCACTGTGACATCTCTATTCAAATGATAAAAGAGTATTGAATTCATACTTTTTTAAAAAAACAATTCCAATCAGAGCTAAAAAACATTTGTCAAAAAATGAAACACGAATTCTGTAATGAATTGGATTCCTTTCATTTTTCACGTCTTCAATCATTTTTTATTAAGTAGTTAAATTGGGACTATAGCCTAAGCAAAAAATATAATACCGAAAAATTCCCGCGATATCGATAAAAGACCGTACACCAGGAGACTGGTAAAAAACAGGGATACCACACACTATTTATTTTTAAAACGAATATTCCCTGTTATGGCATTAATGCCCATAGTACATCGAACACAGATAAATCTGACAAAAAGTGAATTCCAGGCAGGGAAAAACCTGAAAAAAGTCTTAGCTGCCGGTGAAGGAAGAGCACAGAGAAATCTTCAGAAATTACTGCACCGCAGACAAAAAAATCCCGGGAGAAATCCTGAAAAAAAAGGGGTGCGTGGTTTTTTTATATAGAAGAAAAAATACGGATTTAATCCTGCATGGAAGAACCCGGGAAAATGAGAGGGAAAATGAGAGGGAAAATTCACTCATTTTTTTAATTCTTTCCGGGCTTTTTCCAGCTGCTTAAGGCTTCCTTACGGTATTTCCTGCTACTTCTTAAATATTACAATTTTCGATGGTGTACCAGCTGTATTCACAGTGCCCGCAGACATAGGTGGCCGTTTCCTTCCGGTAGTGCACATCTGTATGACCGCATAACGGACAGGGAATACCGTGATCCGTCCTTCCTGTGTTTTTGGTTCGTCCTATGGCGCACCTGTACAAGATACTAGTGAAGCTTACTAAAAAAAAGATTCTAAGGGTTCTTACTGCTTTGCCAGATTGGATTCAAAAGCATCGAGATGATTCAGGGAGCCCTGCAACAGGTTACTGGACACATTCCTGATATCATTGTGGCTGTAGCGATGCCTTCGTTAAGGTCATCGATATCTGTCTCTTCTATGATGACCCCCACTTTGAATGCTTCGACCTTTGAAATACTCCCCTGCCGGATTCATCATACCTTTTTATTTTCACCCCTGTTACAAAACAAAAAAATCACGAAATCTCTTTCTCCCCAATACGACAGGTCGTCCAAAACGCGAATATGAAGGTTGTTTTTCCGGGGTAAGGGTAAAAAAAGGGAAATCGGGCTTTAGAGAGAGCCTCAATGACAACCAGAACATGCAACAAAATTGCCCGTAAGAGATTATTGCGGATCAACTTGGTTAAAAAAGGATGGGACTATGTCCATCTATGAATTTTACGTTACCTTGAACTCAGACGTTGCGGCCAGACTTGTGCGGGCCCGGGCTTTGATAATCATTCGGAGTGCAGTCGGGATTTGGACAAACACCACTTACCGTCTGCTGGTCCGCATTTTTGGTACCCTGCCAGTTATAGTCTTTCGGTTCGCAGTCAGAATTTGGACAGTCTGGATTTGGACAGACCGCAGCACTCACGGGGAGTGCGATAAAAGCTGAGGAGCATCAGAACCGCTCCGGCCATTAATAATTTCTTTACCATAGATATTCTCTCCTGATTGATGCCGGGAATCCCCGTGCATACTCTTTGATATAACAGGTCTTGTATAAACCAATTTATGATAGCAACAGCTACACATTCTATCCAGTTCGTTATACCGTTTTATTAAAAATCTGCTCTGTTGAAATCCGAATTTACATCAGCTGATGGAAATGGTATTCTCCGCCTTGGAATGAAGATTCGGTGAAACCCTCAAAGCTCGGAAGTACCATAACCCCGTATGGGGGAGATGATGTGTAACTGCCGCTATGAGATTGTATATATGGAGCTTTTCTGCATAGGGTACCAGGATGAACAGGCAATCCAGCCGGGTATTTCTGATCCTTTTGCTGGTCATTGTTGTTGCTTGCGTTCCAGCACAGGCTGTCCGTGGAGGTCAATCCACACCATCATCCATGGGGAACGCCCATGGCACCCAGGTTAACGTCTCTCCGGTGGTGTCTGCAGCTGCATCGACAGAATCTGCGGGGAAAGTACCGGCAACGGATACCGGCCGCATTGTCTCGTTGTCGTCCCTTGTTCAGGATGGACCCGAGGTGAAGACATCCGATACTACCGGCCGCCCATCTGCGACCGACAAAAGTACGCAAGCTGGGCCCGCTTCCTCATCAGGTCCGTCCAGTGATTCTTCTGGTCGATCGGATGTCAGCAATAACGGACGTTCTGATGCAGCAGGAGGAGCGCAATCTCCTCGACAAGCCGCAGGGGAAAACGCAGCCGGAATGCCCGATACAGCGCGAAGTATGGGATCTCTTCAGGGAACCGAACGGGAGGATATCAGCCGGCATTCCTGATAATCAAGGACAATCCAGAGAATCGGGGAAAATGGCTGGAATGATGGTATTACCCGGCGGAGTAGCTGTCGCCCGGTCTGTGTCCGGGAACGAGAACAGCAATGCCCCTGTACCAAATGCCAATCACGGATCATTCCCGTATCGGCACCATCACGGTCCTCCCGCACAATCCGGTAGTTATCCCTGCGGTCCTGCACAGGCAAGCCCGCTCCCTCAGGCGCCAGGCCAGACCCGTGACGAGTCCAAAGAGGAGACTCCTTCGCGGCAACGGTCCAAACGGATTGGGTTCCTGTCATGGATACTGGATCCCATCGTTCCCGACGCTGCATCATCTTCTTTCCCTCTGCAGTCGCTCTTTCCCCTCAACATGCTGGTATTCGGGGGTTTCCGCCGAATTTCAAAGAAGAATGTGCTGGAGCATGGTGCACGAAATGTCATATATCAGGCAATTACCGCAACACCCGGTATCGATGTGAAGACGCTTACCGGCATGACCGGTATCAATGAGAATACCCTGCGGTATCACCTCGACAGGCTGGTTGCAACCGGAAAAATCAGCTGCTTTACCCGTCCGGGTGTCGTGCGGTACTTCCAGAACCAGGGAGCATACAATCAGTTTGAGCACAGGGTGTTCCACTATCTCTGGACCGATACTCCCCGGGGGATCCTCTGGCTGCTTTTCCAGCACCCGGGACTGACCCGCCAGCATATTGCCGATGCTCTTATGATCGCCGGCCCTTCGGTCACGCGTCAGATGGACAACCTGACAGGCGACGGGATAGTGGAGAACCGGTTCCCCGGCAGGTCAAACCACTATTACCTGACCCAAGAAGCTGCCCTGACAATCGAGAAGGTGATGAGCAAGGCTCCGGTCATGATGCACAAAGAGACTGTTGTTATGCCAATATCAGCATCAGCGGGATGAGTTGCTCATCGCTTTTTAGATCTCCTCATTTGTTTTTTGTTTCTCTGCTGGTAAAATCCAGGGAGGATGATTTCCGGTGTTCATAATGCCCGTACCAGGTATGGTTCAGGATGAGTCGTTACCCTTCGGAGGGGATGGTCATTCCCCCATTCCCGCATGGGCGGATATGTAGCTTACTGTTCGAGAAAAGGCTTGATAATCCCTGCTGATGGTTTGATGGAAACGGGTGAACAAAGGACCAGTCGTCCCCCACCCGCCAGGAATTGAGAACAATGTTCAAGAAAATAGCACTGTGCGCAATGCTTGTTCTTATCCTTGCACCGGCTTCTGTCATGGCAGCCGGGCAGCAGGGGCAGGCACAAGGCATTGGCAACGAAGCAGGCAACTGCCTGAATGTACAGCATCAGATTACCGGTGACACTACGGCCCAGGAAAAATCCCGGAATGGCCAGGGCCAGGGGGCTGGAAGCGCATCGCAGAATGGCGATGTTCGGATGCTGCAGACCCGTTCCGGCGACCATGCCGGTGAACAGGATCAGTCCATGGCAAAGAACATGACCCGGGACCAGATCCGGCTGAACGCTGATTCAGGTCCTCGCTGGTGAAAGCCAGGGAACAGGATCAAGCGGCGATGCCCGGATGCTCCAGACCCGTTCCGGCGACCATGCCGGTGAACAGGATCAATCCATGGCAAAGAACATGACCCGGGACCAGATCCGGCTGGGTTCCGATTCCGCCCAACAGCAGAATGGATCAGCTGAATCGGTACAAAACCGGTCCGGTTCCACAAGGGCAAATGGTCAGAATATCTTTGCCAGTTTCGCTGACCAGCTGGGGGCCCAGTTCCGGAATGCAGGCGGAATGTTTCGCACACTGGGACAGTGAACCTTTCCCAGCTGTATCTTTTTTCCCGTCACCGGATATCTCCAAACCCCCTTCCCCACAGAACCTGAATAGTATCTTTATCGATGACACACATCTTTGGCCTGCTGTGGAGGTCTTTCAGGAACTCCGCCCCCAGGAGCACCACGCATGAAAAAATGATGCAGGTATCACGGGGCAGGGGAAGCTTATCACAGTTGAAGGGGTGTATTAATAATGAGAGTTCTTTGGACAATTTTTTTAAAAACACACACAGTCCACTGTGAAAAATCGCAAAAATGATAGGAGTGACGCTTCGCTACAAGTGGATCATTTGGGCGATGTTCGTGGGTCTCGGTCTGGAGCCCGTCCTCCCATCAGGGAGGCATCATGCGTCGCTCCCTCCCACCCTTTATCGGATGGTGAGCGAAATGGGGGGGTCGTTCTCCCTCAACAATGCCTCTGGCGGGCTCATCGAAGCTTTCTGGATCTCGATTCATGCGTTCTGCAGGCAAACACTGGCTGCTGCATAGGCGGGCGAAGCCCGCCAATTTGACTTGACATCTATGTCCTGAAATACCGTTCAAAACGTATAGATATCACGTGGGCAGGTTTCCTGGATCGAGCTCCCTGGCCGAATACAAAAACATTACAATCCGTTGTGTATTATTAAAAAAAAACTTTCACGATACAATAAAAGTTTTCAATTTTCAATCGTGCAATCGCTTGTACTTCTTATGAGCCCGCTCGATAGTATCCACATCCACGATCCGGACACAATCCTTGAGCACAATAAAAAATGCTGTGTAGGAATGGGCGATATGCATGCGGCAGACACCATCGCGGATATATTCGACATCTCGTGCAGTAAGAGGATCTTCGAGCTGGACCAGGTGCTCCTTGATGATCCGGCGATCTTTTTCCGGCAGGTCGTTAACGTACTCCAGCACGTGCCGCTCGATTTCGAGGTGCAGACCGCTTCACCTCATCCCGTATCCTGACGTATTCTTCATCGCTGTCCATGCGGACAAAATCGCCTTCCCGGGCAACCCGTACGACATGGGCGATATAGTCCTGCTGCTTCTGCACTTTTACCAGCCGGGCAACGACATCCCCGTACCGCTCACCGGGTTGCTTGAGCATGTTGAGATCCTGCTTTGTTGACTGAGTAACAAGAATTTTCTCGGTGGTTTGTTCATATGCTTTCATTGAAGAAGTTTCACCCGCCTTTGGATAATTATGTCTTTTTTGACCAAATATACCTTTTTGCCTTTTTGGATATAATACCCCACGTTACATGCAACCGCGAGGCGAAACACGATTAAAACAACGATTATTGCATGATGATGATATCAGACCCTGCTTCCGCTCGTAAAGGATCCCGTGCGGGTGTCTTTCTGCTGGTGGTACTCAACCAGCCGCCTCACCTCATCCTGCACCTTCTCTTTATCCTTGAAGCCGGTAAAGAGGATCCGGATATCATCGATATCGTCTTTTAAGTAGGCTGCTTCAGGATAGAGAATGAGCACGATCTGTCCCTCAGGACCGAAATGCAGCTCCTCGCTTTCTCCTTTCATATAGCGTTCCCGCTGCTCCTTTGTCGGGGCTGCATACCGTTTTTCGTACCTGAAGACGCCCATACCTCACCATCCTGATTAATGATTGTGTGCCGGGTGACGTTAAACCTGATGAGTGAGGTTGCCGGGAACAGCAACAATGGCATCATTTTTTTTGGAAAACCAACCTTCATCAATTTAAGAGGAAAAGTCATTTTGCTGATGTCCTGATTTTTTCAGGAGTCCAACGCAATGATGCGTTGGATCTCTTTGTCATTCCATGAAACGTGCCATGATGAAGGAGATGACAACAGTATTTTAAGGCAATTCTTACCCATACCACGTATGGCAAAAGAGATAAAAACAGAAATTCTCATTCATGCAACCCCGGAAAAAGTCTGGGTTGTAACTCACTGACTTTGACAACTACAAAAACTGGAACCCCTTCATTCAATCAATCACCGGAGAAGTGGCAGTTGGAAATACGATCACTGCAAGACTTGAACCGCCCGGGGCCAGGGGAATGACTATCAGACCGAAAGTTCTTGCTTTTACCCCGAATAAAGAACTTCGCTGGCTTGGGCATTTACTGGTTCCCGGACTATTTGATGGAGAACACTCATTTGAGCTTATTGACAAAGGAAACGGCACAACCACGTTCCGGCAGACTGAAAAATTCACCGGAATACTTATTCCGTTTTTTGAGAATATGCTTGATAATAACACGACGAATGGCTTCAACCTGATGAACCAGAAACTGAAAGAATCAGCCGAGCAGAAAATAAACGCTGGCTACCCAAACAAATAATGTAAAAAACTACATAAAAAATATAAAAAAAACGCGATACTGATACTTTTTTCCCGTCCCCCCACAATATCAGATAACCATGCCAGATAGTGCATATTTCGCGATTATGCACTTCTGTCACACGCTCCCCCTGTAAAAGATCGGAACGATCAGGACCCCCAGAAATGCTGGCGGACGGCAGCGTTCATCCCCCGGAGCTGATTCCTGACCGTAAAAGCGCGGGAATTGTAGCGGGAATACCTTATGAGCACCTATATTGTCCTCCTGCGTGGAGTAATGCCGAGCGGCAAAAACAAAGTACCGATGGCGCAGTCTGCGGGAAGTGCTTAAAAGGGGCGGTTTTGGTAATGTGCGTTCCTACGTAACAGAGTGGTAACGTATTGGTGGACTCCATGCTTTCGGCACAAGAGATCGAAAAATGCGTGCGGGAACTGATCAAAAAACATATCGGGCCGGATCTGGCGGTCGTGGTGAGGACAGGATCCGGGTTACAAAAGGTGCTCGATGAGAACCCCTTTCAGCAAGGTTACACAATCTCACGGGTCTTTTTTGTCGTATTTGCGCAAATACCGACCCCGGAGAAAGTACAAGAACTTTCCGCTCAGGACTTTGGCGATGAAAAACTTGCTTTTACCAGGACCAGAGACGCAGCATATATGTACATTCCAGGCCCCTATGGCAGGGGCAGACTCAGCAACAATTTTCTCGAAAAGAAGCTTGGCGTTTCTGCAACCATGAGAAATTTCAACACGATGAGCAGACTGGTTGCAATGAGTATCCCTGAGAAGTGAGCGGTAGCAACTATTCCTCCTTATACCAGTAAAACCAAGGCTTTACTCTTACTGCCACCTTCGACAATGTCCCAATCACGAAAACTACAACAGGACTCCAACCGGCCGGAACTGGACCGGTAACCTTGGCACAACCGAGTCTCTGCTTGCTTCAGCTGTATCGCGGCAAACCGGAACATGATTGTCGCAGCCGAGAAGATATTCCAGTTCCCGCTCAACGGGAGGAAAGTGAAAGGGTTCATCGACCGGATCGAGCAGACACCAGAAGGGGAGTGTGGTAGTTGATTTCAAGACCGGATCAAAACCATCCTCAATTTACGAAGAATACGGTCCTCGCCGATATCCAGCTCAACCTCTCCTCCCTCGCTATCAAAGAGATGTTCGGCAGGCTGCCTCAGCGGGCATCGTTCTATTATATCAGGGATGACAAGATGGTCGATTATTTCCCGACCGAAGAGACGGTCGGTGTTTTTACGGAGTCTACTAAAGAGATCATTTCAGCGGTGTGTGCTGAGCAGTTTGAGGCGACAACCTCGTTCCAGACCTGAAGTTCTGTGATTATGCGGATTTGTGCGAGGAGAAGGAAGTGGGGGAGTGAAAGATCACATTTGCTAATATTTTTAATTAAAGAGTAATATTGCGTTATTTTTATAAATTAAGCGATTATTTTAAGGGATTCTGCAAGGCAGCGATGCATTGCGGTTTATTTATTTACTCTTATACTAAATTTCGAACATTATCATTTTGATATTATATGGACTGGTGATGGAGAGAGATGAATGGATTTTAAGTGCTTGAATGTTTGTACCGCAAGTGCACCTCTACGGGTTGAGAATCTGCTGATAACCACAGGTTGGATTGGCAGGCAATCAGATCAGGTTTTTTGAGCGGGAAAATGTTCCAATGTCTGAATGCAGCAGTATAGCAAATTCTAACTGGTGGTTGAATTGAAGCAGGTAAAAGCCACAGAAAATCCAGAAATTGAAAAGGTTCCCATAAAATCTATTTTATTGTTAATTCTTATCGGATTTTTATTGATTTCCCCAGTATCCGCAGCGGTGGTTCAATGGGAAAAAACGTATGGTGGGAGTTCAAGCGACTCATTGATGGTGAGTGCAAATTCACTGAAGGTAACACCGGATGGCGGTTTCATCCTTGCAGGAGTCACATGGTCATATAACACGGTTTGTTTAGCCACACTAGGTGGTTGCGATGATGCTTTTCTGGTTAAGACAGATAGCCAGGGAGTACAGCAATGGTATAATCATTATGGAGCGGGTTGGTATGACTGGTTCACCTCCGTAAGTCCAACGAGCGATAACGGTTATATTGCAGCAGGAAGCTCAAGTTCTTATACTTCGGGATTCGCACAACACGCTTATCTCGTGAAAACAGATGCGAACGGTAATGAAGTCTGGCACAATGTTTATACCATTCCGGGGCAGGTTGAATCTCAGGCCAATGATGTTAAACAAACTCAAGACGGCGGGTATATTTTAACAGGCCAATATGAAACTGCTTTCTCTCCTCCGGAGTCTTCGATATTTCTTATAAAAACCGATGCACAAGGAGATCTGGTATGGAACAAAACCTACGATCCATCTTATGTTGGAGGAAAATCTGTAATTGAAACAACTGATGGGTATGTTGTTGTAGGAGGGGGAAATGGGGACATTTATCTCCTTAAGACGGATTCTAACGGCAACATCATATGGAGCAGAAATTTAGATGGGTCAACTTCTAACTCTGCCAGTTCTGTCAGTTCAACAGCTGATGGCGGATATATTATTGTAGGGGATCGAACGGTAAGCAGCATTAATTCTGATATATATTTAGTGAAATCTGACAATGCCGGCAATAACGTCTGGGAAAGAACGTATGGCGGCCCTAACTCTGAATCTGGGATTTCCGTTCAACAAACCTCAGAAGGAGGATACATTGTTGGGGGCACGATTAACCCAAATATTTTAGAAGATACGTATGTCATTAAAACTGACAATACAGGAAATGAAATTTGGAATTTATCAATTGGCGATTCGAATAAGCAATTGGGATATTCCATAGTTGAAACTGCAGAACACGAATATGCAATTGCCGGAACTACGGTCACATCATCCAATAGCGAGGATCTGTACCTCGTTAAAATAGCGGAAACACCGCCTGCCAGCATAACCAACCTCCAGAATACCACCTTCAAGCAGACTAGTATAACCTGGACCTGGGCTGATCCTTCTTCTTCAGACTTCAACAAGGTCATGGTATACCTGGACGGAGTATTCCAGACTAATATCACCAAAGGCGGCCAGACCTATACTGCTACAGGATTAATATCTGATACCCAGCATATAATTTCAACCCGTACAGTCGGAGCCACCGGTCTGGTTAACCAGACATGGGTAAATAGTACCGCGAGAACCGCACTCTTTTCAAATGCAGCACCTGTCGCCGCATTTTCCGGAAACCCGACAACCGGGCCCGCATCTCTCGCTGTATCTTTTGCGGATGAATCTGATGGTTCGCTTACAGGGTGGGCCTGGTACTTCGGTGATGAGACTTACAAGGCATCCTGGACGCAGGAAACTTCGAGTGCAGCGTGGTCGGCAAGGTACACTCACAGCAGCGTGGCGTTGCCGGACGGCAGCATTGTACTTATGGGGGGTCTTGACCCCACCAATAAAAATGACACGTGGCGATCAATAGATAAGGGTGCAACATGGTCACAATTGACGGCAAGTGCCGGGTGGACAGCAAGATCCGGTCACACCAGTGTAGCACTGCCGGATGGCAGTATTGTGCTTATGGGTGGTGCTGACGGTATCACAGGTAATAAGAATGACGTGTGGCGGTCAACGGATAAGGGTGTAACATGGACACAAATGACTGCCAGTGCCGGATGGTCGGCAAGAAAGGGGCACAGCAGCGTAGCTCTGCCGGACGGCAGCATTGTGTTGATCGGCGGGGTCTCTAACAACTACCCCTATTATTTGAAAGACGTCTGGAGGTCAACGGATAAAGGTGCGACGTGGACGCAAATGACTGCCAGTGCTCGGTGGTCGGGAAGAAACGATCATAGCACCGT
This sequence comes from uncultured Methanoregulaceae archaeon, assembly GCA_963841015.1. Lineage (GTDB taxonomy): Archaea > Halobacteriota > Methanomicrobia > Methanomicrobiales > Methanospirillaceae > Methanoregula. The sequence continues at coordinate 91,769 of CAWJAX010000002.1, forward strand.
GGCAATGCCGGATGGCAGCATTGTGCTTATGGGGGGTTATAGCAACAAGAACGATGTATGGCGGTCAACGGACAAAGGTGCAACATGGACCCAGATGACTGCGAACGCCGGGTGGTCGGCAAGATCCGTTCATACCAGCGTAGCTATGCCTGACGGTAGTATCGTGTTGATGGGGGGTAGTTCAAACAGGGCAGGAAGAACGATGTATGGCGATCAACTGATAACGGTGCAACATGGACGCAGTTGACTGCGAATGCCGGGTGGTCGGCAAGAACTAGTCCCAGCAGCGTCGTGATACCGGATGGCAGCATTGTCCTTATTGGGGGTTATGATAGCACCGGCCGAAAGAAGGATGTATGGCGTTTCACATCCGTCGGTTCGTCGATACAGAACCCGTTGCATATTTATACGCAACCGGGGACTTACTCCGTAACACTCCAGGCATACAATAACGGCGGATACAACAGTACGCGAAAGATCAGTTACATCACAGTAGGTGCGTTTACAAACCCAGCGCCGACAGTAACTGGGATAACTCCAGTTAAGGGCGACAATAGTGGTTCAGTTACAGTTACCAACCTCGCTGGAACCGGTTTCATCAACGGCGCCACGGTGAAACTCAACAGGGCCGGACAAGCGGATATCGAAGCCACCAGTGTAGTGACTGTTTCATCAACACAGATTACGTGTATTCTCCCTATAACTGGTGCAGGAACCGGTTACTGGAACGTTATTGTTACAAATCCTGATTTCCAGACAGGAACACTCCCAAACGGGTTTATGGTGACAGCGTCTCCATTGCCTGATTTCACCTCCAGTGTTACTTCCGGAGCAGCCCCGCTCGCAGTCTCTTTCACCGATACATCATTATACAGCCCGACCGACTGGGCATGGTATTTCGGCGATGAGACTTATAATACACCCTGGGTCGAGAAGACCCCATGGAATGGTGCCGGGTGGACACCGAGATGGGCTCATAGCAGCGTGGTGATGCCGGATGGCAGCATCGTGCTGATGGGAGGTTATGAATTAGGTTAAACTCCTAAAAATGACGTGTGGCGGTCAACGGATAAGGGTGCAACATGGACTCAAGTGACTGCGAGTGCCGGGTGGGGGGCAAGATACGGTCACAGCAGTGTGGTGATGCCAGACGGCAGCATCGTGCTGATGGGTGGGTGGAGTAATGTTGCCGGCGGTTATAAGAATGACGTGTGGCGGTCAACGGACATGGGTGCTACATGGACGCTGATGAATGCGAGCGCCGGGTGGACACCCAGAACGTACCACAGCACCGTCGTGATGCCGGACGGCAGCATCGTGCTGATGGGTGGTGCTCAACCGGGTTATAAGAATGATGTATGGCGGTCAACGGACATGGGGGCTACATGGACCCAGATGACCGCGAACGCCGGATGGTCTGCAAGAAGTAATCATGGCAGCGTGGTGATGCCGGACGGTAGCATCATCCTGATAGGTGGGACCAGCGGTTCTGGTGAAGTCTGGCGGTCAACGGACATGGGGGCTACATGGACGCAGAAGACTACTAGTGCCGGGTGGACAACGAGATGGGCACACAGCACTGTAGCGATGCCAGACGGTAGTATCGTTCTGACAGGTGGTGGCAATGGAGGTACCGGTACTAACGACGTATGGCGGTCAACTAATAATGGTGCAACATGGATACAAGTGACGGGGAGTGCCCTGTGGAAAGCGAGAATGTATCACACCAGCGGGGTATGCCGGACGGCAGTATCGTCCTGATAGGAGGTCAACAATTAAGCGCTGCTAAAAATGACGTATGGCGGCTCACGACTTCTGGATCATCGGTACAGAATCCATCGCACACATATAACTCCGTGGGAACCTACACGGTTTCACTACAGGCTTACAGAGCCAGTGGATACAGCAGCACCCAGAAGGCAGGTTATATTACTGTAACTGTTCAGGACACTCAACCCCCGGTTGTTACTCAGCCAGGAAATCCAGCCCCAGTTCTCCTGGGCGTTGATGTTGTTATATCTACGACGATTACGGATAATGTCGGTGTTATCGGAGCAAATGCTACAATCGGGGGTGTCAACTATCCCATGACTGCAACCGACGGTTCGTTTGGCGGAACTAGTGAACCGGTTTCAGTTTCCATACCAGGTTCTGCCCTGCATGTCGGTGACAATATCGTTACCATCGTCGCAAAGGATGGAGCAGGATTGCTTTCCGCGCCGGTTACGGTCACCATCACGGTCACCAACGTCAACCGGGCTCCAGTGTTCGATCCAGTTCCCGCTAAGTCCGTCAATGAAGGAATTACCCTGACATTTGCCGTGTCGGCTGCTGATGCGGATAACGATCCACTTACCTACAGTGCAACCGCGTTACCAGACGGATCAACCTTTGATCCGGCGACAAAAACATTCTCCTGGACACCGAGCTGATGCCCAGGGTCAGACTGCACCGTACTCGGCTACCTTCTCGGTTACTGACGGATCTGCTACTGCTACTGTAGTTGCAGAGATTACCGTTACTAACCTGAACCGGGCTCCAGTGTTCGATCCAATTACTCCAAAGATTGTCAATGAAGGAGTGACCCTGACGTTCACCGTGTCAGCTACTGATACGGATGTTGGAGATACGCTCACTTACAGTGCAACGGTGTTACCAGACGGATCAACCTTTGATCCGGCGTACAAAGACGTTCACCTGGACACCCACAGTCAATCAGGGTCAACCAGCACCATACATGGTAACTTTCAGCGTTTCCGATGGAACTGAAAGCGATACGGAAGTTGTTGCCATCACCGTCACTAACGTCAACCAGCCACCCAATCCACCTACCCTTTCCGGAGATGCGGCTGACGGTTCGATTACCGTGAATGAAAACATACCGGTCTCGTTTACCGTGACCGGCACAGATCCGGATTCCGGGGATACTGCTATCGTTACAGCCGTTTCCTTACCCCCGGAGTTAAGTTTGACGGTACGTCATTCACATGGACTCCCGACAATTCCCAGGCCGGGACACACCAGATCATATTCACTGTCACGGATGGTTCCGGAGCAACAAGCACTTTCACTGTCACCATCACCGTCAACAACGTCAACCGGGCACCGGTTTCACTGCAATAGGAGCCAAGTCCGTTGCCGAAGGTCAGCCCCTTACCTTCACTGTATTGGCAACTGACGAAGATACCGCGGATATTCTGTCCTATAATGCTGAAGGTCTCCCGGACGGATCAACCTTTGATCCGGCTACAAAGACGTTCACCTGGACACCCACAGTCAATCAGGGTCAACCAGCACCATACATGGTAACTTTCAGCGTTTCCGATGGAACTGAAAGCGATACGGAAGTTGTTGCCATCACCGTCACTAACGTCAACCAGCCACCCAATCCACCTACCCTTTCCGGAGATGCGGCTGACGGTTCGATTACCGTGAATGAAAACATACCGGTCTGTTTACCGTGACCGGCACAGATCCGGATTCCGGGGATACTGCTATCGTTACAGCCGGTTCCTTACCCCCGGGAGTGAACTTTGACGGTACGTCATTCACATGGACTCCCGACAATTCCCAGGCCGGGACACACCAGATCATATTCACTGTCACGGATGGTTCCGGAGCAACAAGCACTTTCACTGTCACCATCACCGTCAACAACGTCAACCGGGCACCGGTTCTCACTGCAATAGGAGCCAAGTCCGTTGCCGAAGGTCAGCCCCTTACCTTCACTGTATTGGCAACTGACGAAGATACCGCGGATATTCTGTCCTATAATGCTGAAGGTCTCCCGGACGGATCAACCTTTGATCCGGCTACAAAGACGTTCACCTGGACACCCACAGTCAATCAGGGTCAACCAGCACCATACATGGTAACTTTCAGCGTTTCCGATGGAACTGAAAGCGATACGGAAGTTGTTGCCATCACCGTCACTAACGTCAACCAGCCACCCAATCCACCTACCCTTTCCGGAGATGCGGCTGACGGTTCGATTACCGTGAATGAAAACATACCGGTCTCGTTTACCGTGACCGGCACAGATCCGGATTCCGGGGATACTGCTATCGTTACAGCCGGTTCCTTACCCCCGGGAGTTAACTTTGACGGTACGTCATTCACATGGACTCCCGACAATTCCCAGGCCGGGACACACCAGATCATATTCACTGTCACGGATGGTTCCGGAGCAACAAGCACTTTCACTGTCACCATCACCGTCAACAACGTCAACCGGGCACCGGTTCTCACTGCAATAGGAGCCAAGTCCGTTGCCGAAGGTCAGCCCCTTACCTTCACTGTATTGGCAACTGACGAAGATACCGCGGATATTCTGTCCTATAATGCTGAAGGTCTCCCGGACGGATCAACCTTTGATCCGGCTACAAAGACGTTCACCTGGACACCCACAGTCAATCAGGGTCAACCAGCACCATACATGGTAACTTTCAGCGTTTCCGATGGAACTGAAAGCGATACGGAAGTTGTTGCCATCACCGTCACTAACGTCAACCAGCCACCCAATCCACCTACCCTTTCCGGAGATGCGGCTGACGGTTCGATTACCGTGAATGAAAACATACCGGTCTCGTTTACCGTGACCGGCACAGATCCGGATTCCGGGGATACTGCTATCGTTACAGCCGGTTCCTTACCCCCGGGAGTCAACTTTGACGGTACGTCATTCACATGGACTCCCGACAATTCCCAGGCCGGGACACACCAGATCATATTCACTGTCACGGATGGTTCCGGAGCAACAAGCACTTTCACTGTCACCATCACCGTCAACAACGTCAACCGGGCACCGGTTCTCACTGCAATAGGAGCCAAGTCCGTTGCCGAAGGTCAGCCCCTTACCTTCACTGTATTGGCAACTGACGAAGATACCGCGGATATTCTGTCCTATAATGCTGAAGGTCTCCCGGACGGATCAACCTTTGATCCGGCTGACAAAGACGTTCACCTGGACACCCACAGTCAATCAGGGTCAACCAGCACCATACATGGTAACTTTCAGCGTTTCCGATGGAACTGAAAGCGATACGGAAGTTGTTGCCATCACCGTCACTAACGTCAACCAGCCACCCAATCCACCTACCCTTTCCGGAGATGCGGCTGACGGTTCGATTACCGTGAATGAAAACATACCGGTCTCGTTTACCGTGACCGGCACAGATCCGGATTTCGGGGATACTGCTATCGTTACAGCCGGTTCCTTACCCCCGGGAGTTAACTTTGACGGTACGTCATTCACATGGACTCCCGACAATTCCCAGGCCGGGACACACCAGATCATATTCACTGTCACGGATGGTTCCGGAGCAACAAGCACTTTCACTGTCACCATCACCGTCAACAACGTCAACCGGGCACCGGTTCTCACTGCAATAGGAGCCAAGTCCGTTGCCGAAGGTCAGCCCCTTACCTTCACTGTATTGGCAACTGACGAAGATACCGCGGATATTCTGTCCTATAATGCTGAAGGTCTCCCGGACGGATCAACCTTTGATCCGGCTACAAAGACGTTCACCTGGACACCCACAGTCAATCAGGGTCAACCAGCACCATACATGGTAACTTTCAGCGTTTCCGATGGAACTGAAAGCGATACGGAAGTTGTTGCCATCACCGTCACTAACGTCAACCAGCCACCCAATCCACCTACCCTTTCCGGGGATGCGGCTGACGGTTCGATTACCGTGAATGAAAACATACCGGTCTCGTTTACCGTGACCGGCACAGATCCGGATTCCGGGGATACTGCTATCGTTACAGCCGGTTCCTTACCCCCGGGAGTTAACTTTGACGGTACGTCATTCACATGGACTCCCGACAATTCCCAGGCCGGGACACACCAGATCATATTCACTGTCACGGATGGTTCCGGAGCAACAAGCACTTTCACTGTCACCATCACCGTCAACAACGTCAACCGGGCACCGGTTCTCACTGCAATAGGAGCCAAGTCCGTTGCCGAAGGTCAGCCCCTTACCTTCACTGTATTGGCAACTGACGAAGATATCGCGGATATTCTGTCCTATAATGCTGAAGGTCTCCCGGACGGATCAACCTTTGATCCGGCTACAAAGACGTTCACCTGGACGCCCACTACTGCCGGTTCATTCACCTTTGATGTTGTCGTCTCAGACGGAAATGGTGGAACAGACTCCGAAACGATTACAGTCACGGTAACCGCAGCGAACGTGGCTCCGGTCCTCGGAGCAATTGGTGCCAAATCCATAATTGCAGGTCAGCAGCTTACCTTCACAGCAACGGCAACCGATGCAAATATACCAGGCTCAGACCCTGACCTTTAGTCTGGCCAATGGGGTGTCAGGTTCAGTTCCGGCAGGAGCAAGTATTACTCCAGCCGGGGTCTTTACCTGGACGCCCACTACTGCCGGTTCATTCACCTTTGATGTTGTCGTCTCAGACGGAAATGGTGGAACAGACTCCGAAACGATTACAGTCACGGTAACCGCAGCGAACGTGGCTCCGGTCCTCGGAGCAATTGGTGCCAAATCCATAATTGCAGGTCAGCAGCTTACCTTCACAGCAACGGCAACCGATGCAAATATACCAGCTCAGCCATTGACCTTCAGTCTGAATGGAGCACCGACCGGAGCGAGTATCACTTTAGCCGGTGTCTTTACCTGGACGCCCGCGACTGCTGGTTCATACACCTTTGATGTCAGGGTCTCAGACGGAAATGGTGGAACTGACTCTGAGACAATAACGGTCACGGTCACCTCAACATCCCCTAACGTCATACCCGTCGTAAACGCCGGCCCGGATAAGAACGTTACTAAAGGATTACCTTTCGTATCGTCAGGTTCATTCACCGATCCGGATGCTGACACTTGGACTGCAACGGTCAATTATGGGGATTCCACCGGCACCACGAATCTCGCCCTCTATACCAACAAGACCTTCGCGTTCATTCACACCTATACTGCACCGGGCAGTTTACTGTTAGAGTCAATGTCACGGATAATAAAGGTGGAAAAGGCACTGATATCGCCAATGTCACGGTCAATGCGTATGCATTTGATGGATTTTATCAACCGATTGATATGGGAGTTACGAATAGTGCTAATGCCGGAAAGACCATCCCAACGAAATGGCACTTATCGAATGTAAGTGGAGATGTTGCCGATCCTGCAAGTTTCATCGCACTTAAGTCGATTGCTATAAGCTGCAATCAATTAACTCCCATGACTGATGCAATAGAGGAATATTCAGAAAGTAATTCTGGCCTTCAATATTTAGGAAATGGTAACTGGCACTATAACTGGAAGACCCTGAAATCCTATGCCGGAACATGCCGGAATATGTATGTTGAATTCAAGGGAGGCCAGAAATCACCCGTGGTCTCATTCAAATTCAAATGAGAAGTCAGTATTATTATAAATATTTCTCATTTTTTACAACGTAAAAACACAAATGATATCTAGTGATTATTTTGTAATACATACTACTAAAAAATAAAAAAAACACATTTAGCTATTCGATGGTTTTTTTAAGGAGATCTAACCTGATTATTTCCCGACCGAAGAGACCATCGGGGCATTTGCAGAGACTGCAACAACGATCATCTCGGCAGTCTGTGCAGAACGGTTCGAACCTGCCCAGGCATACCAGACCTGCAGGTTCTGTGACTATGCTGATTTATGTGAGAGGAAAGAGGCGGGAGGGGAGTGATTGAAGGAAATTGAATTTTTAGTCTGATGTATCATCCACACTGAGGTAATCAACCCGGTTTTTTACCTTTTTTCCCTCCACCCTCTTCTGTTTTAATTCGCCCGCTCATATTTCTGATAAAACCGAGAAGCGCTTTTTTGCCTTTCCAGGTGATCGCAGTGCCGCTTGCTTCTATCTCGATCAGGTGGCCGTCGTGATGCCTGATCCTGGTCTGGAAGATGGCAGGTGCCGGTTCCCCGCTGAATGCTTTTCTCACGACTTCGAGCAGATCAACAACAGACTCCGGAGAGATAAACCGGATAAACGATGCCCCGGTAAGCTCTTCAACGGTATATCCGGCCATGTGTGCAAGACAGGGATTGACATACTCGAACCTCCCGTCACGGATAATAGCGATCCCCTCGCTTGCACCTTCTGCGACAATACGGTACTTTTCTTCGCTTTCCTGGAGTGCTTCTTCAATCCTCTTGCGGTCAGTAATGTCCCTGACATATTCGATAACATACGACACATGGCCCTGGAGATCTTTGATAGGGAATGCCCGGACTTCGCGAATCCGGCCATCTGCAGGATTTATCATCTCCTGTTCTGACATGTTCCCTGTTTCAAAGACCGGGCGGGCGCTGCAGATTTCGCAGGGTTCATCCAGCAACTTAAACCGTCCGTAACAGGTTTTGCTTCTTTCCGGATCGCTCTGGTGGATCAGGTCGTGCCCTTTGGCATTTGTGTACATGATGTTATAGTTCCTGTCGATGACTATCAGAAGATCGGGTACCGCATCAAATACGCTCTGCATGAGAAGGCGTGAGGTCTGCAGGTTCTCTTCTGTACATTTTCGACCGGTAATGTCAATGAGCGACGCAATGCTCCTTTTTGTGCCCGGAAACATTTCAATGGTAAGAAGAATATTACGGATATCTTCGGATTTTGTGAGGAGCCGGAACTCATAGTGGCTGAGAGCCTCACTGGATCCTGCCCGTCGGAGTTTATGTTGTTCGATCATCCGGGGAAGGTCTTCTTTATGCACGAATTCTGTCCATGACTTCCGGCTGTCAATATCATCCTGGGAATATCCGGTCAAACTGAAAAATTCTTTATTGGCAAAACCGACCGTAGTATCCTCTTCGATGATCACCATTGCGGTGCCGGTGTGCTCAAAGATGGTCCGGTACCGGATTTCACTCTCCTTCAGTGCACTTTCTGTCCGTTTGCGATCGGTTACATCACGGAAACTCCACACTCTCCCGACAACCGTTTCTCCAAGTTTCTGCGGTTGGGAGTAGCGTTCAAAAACACGTCCGTCCTTGAATCTTAGTACATCAGAACTGAACTCAAGCGGGTTATTGTATAATTCCTGAACTTTCAATAAAAAATCATCCGGATCTGTCAGTTGACTGAGCACATGATTGATCGCTGTAGTATCATCACTTGTTTCAAGAATAGAGTGAGGGATTTGCCACATCTCGGCAAATTTCTGATTATAGTTTACGATCTTTCCCGTGCGATCGATCACCAGGAGACCGTCAGCGGTGGATTCAAGGGTAGACTTCTAATAATGAAAGCGCCTGCAGGGTTGCCTGCTCTGCCGCTTTGCGTTCAGTGATGTCAACAAGCACTCCCCTGAGTCCCACCGGAATATTTTCCTGCATAATTGGTACTGAATAGGTAATAACAGGAAATGTGCTCCCATCTTTCCTTTTTGCAGTGTACTCAAGAGCCCCGGACGGTTCTCCGCGTAAGATTTTCCTGATATTTTCTCCAATACGCTGATGATCATCCTCAGAAAATACTGCAAAGACCGTGACTCCTTTTTCCAGATCTTCCGGGGTATATCCAAAGGTTTTCAATGCAACAGGATTGATAGAGGTGATGGTCAGCGTTTGATCAATTTCAAAAACGGTCTGGGGTAATAAATCAACGAGTTGCCGGTATCTTGCCTCACTCTTCCGCAGTTCATCCTCAGTACGCCTTCTGTTTACTGCCTGCAGAATCTTATGTTTAAGCTCCACAAACTGTGCTTTCGGATCTCCGCCTTTCTGGAGATAGAAATCCGCCCCGCTGTTAATCGCTTCGATGACAACTTCTTCCCGCCCTTTCCCGGTAAAAAGGATGAACGGGATGGTGCTTGTTGCACGGATGTTTTTGAGAAATTCGATTCCATCCATCCCGGGCATCTGATAGTCCGAGACAATGGCATCATAGGTCTTTTTCTCCATCTGCTCTATTCCCTGACGTGCGGAAATTGCAATATCGACTGAACAATCTCCCGAATGTTCCAGGAACAGCTTCCCGATATCAAGCAGCATTTCTTCATCATCGACATACAGGACCGAGAGCATGGAATTCTCCTTATATTTTACCGTAAGCGGTTATGGGTCTTCTTGCAGGTTGGGTTTGTTATTGATATTCATCGATGATCCTAAAAAAAGAGATGGGTCAATTCCTTTGGCGTGCGAATCCAATTCATCTTAAAATACTACAATTCTAAAAAATCTGCCTCTGTTCTCCGGATTTTTTACCGAAATGAACCAGGGAATATTTCATGAATATCCCACATGACAGATAAAAAAACGCAATCATTTTTTATAGGGATTGAAATTGATAGTGTAGCGTGAGCATCCGGAGAGGATGACTGCAAGGAACGGGACGGGCATGTATCGCGACGCCACACTCTCTGAAGAGGAGATTCTGAAGCATTTCGATACCTCGCTTTCCGAAGGGTTATCCTCACGCCAGGCAGAGGATCGTCTCGCAACGGCGGGATACAATGAGGTCACCGCCAGGCAGGTCCCGTGGTGGGAGATAGCGCTTCGGCAGTTCAAATCAGCATTCATCTACCTGCTCCTGATTGCCGCAGCCATTGTCTTTGTCATTGGCGAGTATCTCGACGCGGGTATCATCCTCGGTTTTGTGATCATTAACGCTGCGCTCGGGTTTTACCAGGAGTACAAATCCGAGCTGTCCCTTCGGGCACTCCAGCAGTTTATCACCCCCAGATGCAGGGTGAAACGGGACTCGCTCTGGCATACGATCAATTCCCGGAACCTGGTGCCGGGAGATATCATCAGACTGGGGACAGGAGATGCAGTGCCGGCCGATGTCCGTATCCTCAGCATGCATAACCTCGTCGTCAATGAGACGACCCTGACCGGTGAATCTGTCCCGGTCCCAAAGCGTCCCGATACCCTCGCAACAGAGCCAAAAAGCATCTACGAGAGCCACAACCTCTGCTTCAGCGGCACCTCCGTGGTGGGGGGTGACGCCATCGCACTGGTACTGGAGACCGGTGCGCATACCGCTATGGGGACTATTGCACGACTGACCGTGGAGACGACCAAGGAGAGTGAATTCTCCAAAGGTATCGAACAGTTCAGCCGGTTTATCCTGCGGATGATCCTCGTCACCCTTGTCTTCATCTTCGTGGCAAACCTGCTGATCAAAGGAGAGAGTGTCGATCTCACCGAGCTCGTCGTCTTTTCTATCGCTCTCGTGGTGAGCGTAGTCCCGGAAGCCCTCCCGGTCGTGACCACGGTGTCGCTCTCCCGGGGTGCACTCGAGCTCGCAAAGCAGGGAGTCATCGTCAAGCGGCTTACAGCGATTGAGGATATCGGGAGTATTGAGGTGCTCTGCTCGGACAAGACCGGGACCCTCACGGAAAACACCCTGCAGGTCACGGAGATGTCCCCCGGGGCGCATCCCGGGCTGCTGCAGTATGCCTCGCTTACCGTGGCGGATACCGAGGAAAAGACAGAACCGTTCGATATCGCCATTGTGGCTGCAAAAAAAGAGCGACACACATCAGAAAGCTCCCCACCGGAGCGCCTCGCTGAGATACCGTTTGATCCACAGCGCCGCATGAACGCGGTGCTGGTCCGGGACCATGCGCAGACCGTGATGATCGTTCGCGGTGCACCCGAAGAGGTCATCCACCTCTCACCGTCACTACCAGGACCAGACCGGGCGGCGCTTGCTGCCTGGCTTTCTGAAAAAGGGAAAGCAGGGGAGCGTACCATCGCTCTTGCAAAAAAGGTCCTGCCGCCCGGAACAGCAGGCATCTCCCCGGAGGATGAACAGGACCTTGAGTTTCTCGGTGCTATTGCGTTTACCGATCCGATCAAACCGTCCGCACAGACTGCCGTGAAGAAGGCAAAAGACCTTGGGGTATCGATCAAGATCATCACCGGGGACAGCTGCGAGGTTGCCGGGGCCGTGGGTGTACGGATAGGGCTCCTTGATGATCCGACCCGCGTGCTCAGTGGTTCTGCGTTGATGGCGATGCCCGCCGATAAGCGTGAGCAGGCCGTGAAGGAGCATGCGGTCATCGCACGGGTTACCCCCGAGCAGAAATACGAGATCATACGTATACTCCAGGGTTCCTTCACGGTCGGGTTCCTGGGAGAGGGTATAAACGATGCACCGGCGCTTAAGCTGGCCGGGGTGTCTCTTGCCGTGGACAGCGCTGCCGATATTGCCCGTGAGGCGGCTGATATTATTCTGCTGAAAAAGGACCTCGAAGTGATTATCGAGGGAATCCGGAGCGGAAGAGCGGTGTTTGCCAACACCGTAAAGTATCTCAAGGCGACCCTTGCCTCCAATTTCGGGAATTTCTATGCCCTTGCCATATCATCGCTGTTCATCAGTTTCCTGCCCATGCTGCCGCTCCAGATCCTGCTGCTGAACCTGCTGTCTGATTTCCCCATGATCTCGATCGCCACCGACACGGTTGACGCCGCAGAACTTACCAAACCAAAAAAGTACGAGATTAAGGAGATTGTGCTTATTGCCACCCTGCTTGGCGTGGTGAGCACGGTCTTTGACTTCATGTTCTTTGCCGTCTTTGTGAATCAGGGGGCCGATATCCTGCAGACCAACTGGTTCATGGGCAGCGTCCTGACCGAGCTCGCGTTTCTCTTCTCTGTCAGGACCCGACTGCCCTTCTACAAGGCAAGCCGGCCATCAACGATAGTCCTGGCACTGACAGGGTTTGCCGGAGCCATGGCCATTGTACTGCCCTACACCTTCTTTGGGCAGACCGCGTTCCACTTCGTTCCACCTACTGCTATGCAACTGGGCGTTATCTTTGGCCTGGTCGGGGCGTTCTTCGTGTGTGCTGAACTGGTGAAAGAACTTTTATTACCGCTTCACGAACTAAAAAAAAATTCATGGAAAGGTTATAGCCAATATCTGGCAGCAGCAAAACAGTGTGGTGGCAGGAATCGCAGCACTGGCCGCAATCGTTGTCGTTGGGGCCACGGTGATCGTGCGTAAAAGAGAACAGGAAAAGAGCGGACGGAATGAAAGAATCCTTATAAGTCTTAACGATATAAAAAACAAAAAAAGTTCAATTAAAAAAAGTGATACAGAATACAAAAAACCTGAAGAGACAAAAAACTATAGGGAGAGATGTTTCCTGACATTCAAAAACGACATCACCGGGAACTGGAAACGGGGATTATGGGCGGTCGGGATCTTCATTGCGGTCTGGATCGTGGTATATTTTATCGCATTCATGACCGCACTGGGCAATGATACACCGTTTGCCAGAATGACCCTCAAAGGCGTTGAACTGTTTGCTATCGTTGCAAATCCGCTGTGGGGAATTCCCATCGCTTTCCTTATCGGAGTGTATAGCAAAAGGAAGTGATCCTGATTCCCCCATCACTCCCAGAGAAGAATCCGGGTTATCCCTGCTGCGACACCGGCTCGTTCCGGGTCCGGTTCAGGTAGAGGCCGACTCCAACCGGGATGAGGAACGTGACAGTATGGTACACAAAAACATCCGTTTCATAATAGCTGGCCTGGAACAGCAGGACGATAAACAGGTAGTCAAGCAGGACGGCGATCAGAACCCATGCGATCCCAATCCCGGCGTAGTACTGCAGGGGGAGAGGCTCCCGCTTCCCGAACCACCACCATGCAATCACAATAGTGACCGGGGTGAAGATGGCAATGAGGATCCAGCCCATGATTCCCGCATAGGGGGTATAAAACAGCACCAGTGACGCGAGATACCCGATTAACCAGAGAGCCGTGCCAAGGCCTGCGGTATCGATAATCCACTGTTTCATACAGGGTGTTTGACCGTTTCGCATTCTTGTACTTTATGCTGATTTCCAAAGATCCGGATCCGCAGGAAGATTACAAAGCAGGTATACTACTCCCTGCCTGCAGGTTTTTGCAATTACGCGGACCTGTGCAGGCTGCCGGAGGAAGGGAAGGCGAAAAATGAGAGTTCTCTTTACATTGCTGGTTCACGCCGGTTTTTTAGCGGTGCAGCAGGTAATCATGTCCTTTTTTACCGATGATGAGAAGAACAATTCCAAAGAATCCATAAATTACCAGTAACGGGATAATTGTTGATGAAATTGTCTGAGATGAGGACGTGCTATCGGTCGTAAACGACATGATATACACCAGTGCGCCAATAACCATTATCATAAAGAGCAAGGCCACTTTTTTCATAGTTCGGATTTCCCCCTTTTTTGACCATTCATGCTGGATTCAACCTTTCATGGCTTAAGCCAACAATACCTGTCCTGAAAAGATAATAAAGTCTGGCGAGGCACTGTCGCAATGCAAGACACCGGGCAGTCATGGGGTAACTGGCACCAGCACACCGTAAACCCCCACTTCAGGAGAGCATCATGCCATGCAACACAGGGTTGCAATGCCATGCAGAAGGGATTATAGAATTTACAAAAAAGGAATCACCCGGTTTTCCCGGCCAACTCCCCTCCTGTATCATCCCGCCTTTGCTTCCGCTCCATTCCTGCTCGTCATTCATCAAATTGCAGACCTGTATTTTGAGAACCGGTAATTCTTCGTGAACGCTATTCCAGAGTAAATGCCAGTCCACACGAAAATACCGGGAAGTAACAATACCCCTGATCCCTTCATGGCCACTCCAGTCCACTTCAGGAGGGGCTGCGATCAGGGATTCCGGCAGGTTTTTTGAGGCTTCCCAAGGACCTGAATATTTTATAAGGATCGTATCCTTTGTCCGTTCATCGGCCATCAGCTGATCCAGTATGTCGGATGTATCCCGCATGTTCCTGATAGAATAGAGGTACTTCATATGTGAGCTATATGAGGGGTGTGGAAAAAACCAATTTTCAACTTCTCAAAACCTTATTATTATATCGCATAAAAAAAGATTCATATTCGTTCATTTGGGGGGGGGAAGATTCCGTTCTGTCCGGAATGCGGCTGCAGTGTCAAAATTGAGGATCAGTTCTGCGAGAGCTGCGGTACTGCTCTTTCGAAAACAGGGTTCCCGGTCCCTCCGCAGCCCTATATGCCTCCTCCTCCACAACCAACCCCACATCTTACTCCAGGGACACCTTTAGCCGGCCAGCCCCTGCCGGTCCGGCATAAGAGTGCTGGCCTTGCCGCTCTCGGGTCACTCTTGTTTTCCGGTCTCGGCCAGGTGTACAACGGGCAGCTGCGAAAAGGAGTAGCGATATTTTTTGGAACCATCGCCGGTGTGCTCATGTTCGTTGTGCCCGGGCTCATCATATGGATGTTCGGGGTGGCAGATGCCTGGCAGACGGCAAAGAAAATGAATGAAGGCAAAATCCCCTTCCAGGAGCACAGCTGGCGCCAGATCATCGCTTTCTTCATGTATTCCTTTGTCATGGGATACCTCGTCTATTCGCTCCTTATGGTACTCCTGGGGATGATCAACGAAGGGGTTTTTTCTGAGATGATGATGTCATACTGACAGGCGGCCACTAAATAACAGGCATTGCAGTATCGTACCAGCAAAAAAAAATGGCAGAATCAAACCGTGATTTTGTTGGTCCCGGCAAAAAAACAAAAAAACAGATCAGGTACGTCTTCTGCCGCATTTCCCACAGAATTTCGCACCGGGCTTAATCGGGTTACCACAGGCAGCGCAAACTGAAGACGGCGGAGGGGGCGCGGTCACTGGAGCGGCAGGGGCCCCGCAGTTGCTGCAGAATTTTTTACCGGGTGTTACCGGTTTACCGCAACCAGGGCAGGTAGATGGAGTTGCCACGGTCTGAATCGGTTGTGGCGATGGAGAAGGAGAAGAATCAACTGCCGCTGCTTCAGGTTGGGAAGAAACATTGCACGCTATCAGATTTCCGGCGGGATCATAACGGTACGTCATTACTCTCCCATTATCGTATCGCACACTCGACAGGCGGTTCCGACCATCATACGTATAGATTATTTTTCCTAGTGAATCTTTCATAAACTATTACCCCTTCTTCAGATCACTTGCATTTATTGTCCTGATCTGCAGTCCAAGTATCATACCAGTTATTGGCTGCATTCCAGGCCTGCCCGAAATTTCCGGGGACGGCTTCGAACCAGTTACGTGCGGCATCGAACCATTCTCCCGTCACCGTATCAACTGTGGCTTTTACTGCCTGAGTACGTATTGGAGATACCGGATCCCCCCCAAGAGGTCTCCCACCCTATCGGGGATGTGGTCAGGATCGCGTTCCACAGTGCCTTGTGTCCTTCCCAGAAATCATCCATAACCGCTTGGCTCACATCTCCCTGATTATTGTTCATCTGCCTTTCGTAGGCACCTGGTGCATTGGGATTAGTAAAGTAATCAATCGACCCAGCAATCTTATTATTGATGGTATTGAAGGTCCGGTCATGCCTCAAGCCAAAACAAGCACCCCCATATGCGATGAGGATTAGCCCACCTGCAATGATAGGACCGAGGAGCCCTTCAGGATCCATGTACGTGACTGGATTATTTCCTGCATACATGTAGACATTTAAGCCCCCGAGGATACCGATCGGGTCTTTCTGGATGAACCGCCCGGTTACTGCATCATAATAACGCCGTTTCATGAAGTAGAGACCCCCTCCTTCCCGCATAACCCCATACAACCCGCAGTAGGTGAACGGCTGGCTATGTGCAAGGGATCCGGTCTCCTCGAATACATTGCCGAACGGATCGTACGCATAGGAGGCAGAAATGTTACCTTGTTCGTCAGTGAGACATAGGATATGACCACAGGTGTCGGCATGATAGAAATACGTCCTGCCGTTTGAGATCATGGCAAGAAGCCGCCCCCGGCAATAGACGTAGCATGAAATCACGTTTCCCGTTTCATCAGTCTCTGCAATCAGATCTCCTGTCGGACCATAGAGATAACGATGGGAACCTCCATTGCCCGTGCTCTGGACACGCTGCCCTCTTCCATTATACGCAAATATCCGGTGCTCCCCTCCGGTTTTGAGATCGGTCAGGTGATTAAACGCATCATACTCCGCAGTAAAGGCCCGGACACCTTCGAACCTGGTGAGATTGCCATCACGGTCATACCGGAACCTGTCCCCATTCCAGGTCTCTACCTGGTTATGCGGTGTGTAGGTAGCAGTAACGGAATCCTTCCGGATTCCCTCCGGGAAAGGCTGTTTTCCGTTCTCCTCACAGATATTTCCTGCAGGATCCCGGATACAGGATACCGCGGCAACAGTTTCCGAACCCTTCAGGTGCGCTGCCTCTGTAATGCGCTGCCGTGCGTCAGAGCGATAGGTGCTTCGGGTTCCGTTCGAACGCGATTCAGAAAGGATGTTCCCCACATTATCATACCGTATCTCAACTTCATGACTCCCGAAACGTACCGTTACGGGACGGTTACGGGTATCGTACTGGAATTTCACCAAAAGACCGTCAGGGTACAGGATTGAAGAAATATTATCTGCTTCATCGTAGGTGCACGTAATTTCCTGATTTCCCGAAAAAGAAATGCCAATAACACTCCGGACGCGATTGTAGCGGTATGTTGTTTGACCGGCAGAATCGTTCATCTGGACAAGATTGCCCGCAGGATCATACCGGTACGATGCCACGGTTTTACCGTCAAGCTCTTTCCCGATAAGATGACCCTCCGCATCATACTGATTTGAGATACGCTGGCCTTTTCCCGTGATGATCCCGCTGATCCTGCCTTGCAGATCACGCGTGGCAGAGGTAGTGACCCCGGTCTGGTCGATCTGCTGGATCGGGGCACCATTCTTGTCATGCACAAAAGATATCGTGTTCCCCTTCTCATCGACAATGCGGCCCGGTGTCCTGCCAAATGCATACTCAAGCCGGGAAATTTCACCGGTTGGATAGGTTGCACCGGTTAACCGCCCAGCTCCGTCATACACAAAGTCAGTCGTCTGACCGCGTGGATCCACGGATTGGATCAATCGTCGGCATGGATCGTACCGGTAACGAAAACTGTTTCCGTCCCCGTCTCTCCGTTCGATGACAGAGAGGAGCGGATCCCGGGTAATTTTCATCTCTTTCCCGTTCTCATCTATGGTTGCGAGACGGGCACAACACCCGTATATATGTTTTAATGAAGTACCATCTGCGTGAATTATGCGGGTCAGCCGCTGGTTACGGTCGAACTCATATTTGGTAGTGTTCCCCCGTGCATCCGTCATTGCCTGCAGGGTAAGCCCGGAAGGATCAAAGGCAAACCGGGTCCGGTGACCTTCAGGATCCGTTATCTCTGCCGTGTTCCCAAAAGAGTCGTAGCTGAATACGGTAATACTCTTATTCTGATCTGCCACGGAAACAAGCTGGCCTTTTTGGTCATACCTGATACGAATTTCTGATCCTGATGGACTCTGCACTCCGGTTAAGTGCTGACGTGAATCAAAGGAGAACCGAAATGTGCTTCCAAGAGGTGTTGTCTCAGCCGTGAGATTCCCGTACTGGTCATGGGTAAACGTAGTCATTTCTCCATTGGGGCTCGTATACCGGACCGGGTTTCCAGCCGGATCATACGTCATCCGGCTCCCTTTACCCTTGCCATCGTTATGCCCGACCCGCTGACCTCCCTCGTATTCGAAAAATTCGGATTCTCCCAGGGGATTGGTGATCGTTACCGTTTTCCCGTCTTTGCTCACATAGGTGGTTGCATTGCCGAGGGGATCGGTGATCTTTACTGAATCTGCATCCCGTTGATACCGGGTCGTATAACCGGCTGCATCAGTAATAGCAGAGAGCAGGGAATTGCGATACTGAAATACCAGTCGCTTCCGGTCTTCTCCCACTTCCATGAGGGTTACGAGACCCGCAGCATTATATTCATACCGTGTGGGAATTCCCTGGAGATCGGTCACTGCGATGAGGTGCCCCCCCTTATCATACTGAAATGAGGATCGCCTCCCGTCAGGAAGCACAAAACCCGTGCAGAGTCCGGCACTACTGTCAAACCGGGTTACTCTTCCCGCAGCATCCGTAATTCCCCGAATTGCACCGTCGTTGGAATATTCCAGGGTAACAATATTTCCATCAAAATCACTTATTGAGTGCAGCGGAAGGATGCTTTTACCTTTGATTCGCAAATAGCGGTAGGACAAACGGGCTCCTTTCGGGAGATACAGCCAGTGAGTCCCGTAATCAAGAAGCCTGTCCCCGTTGTTTGATAGAGTCGCTGCTTCGACAGGAGTCGTTTCGCTCCCGCTTCCTGGCGGTAGACTGCTTCGGAAACGGAGATTCTGTCCCGATCCCTTTTTCAGGAGGATCATGTTCCCCTCTTCGTGGAGAGATGACTCAAAGGAAAAACACCAGCCGTAGCCAAGCTGACTCCTGTCTCTGGAGAGAGAGTTATAGGTAAGGGTAAACCGGATTGCAGGTCCGAGCCCTTTATAGAATGATATTCGATCTTCGATGATGAGATTAAGGTTGGATGTGTTTACCCAGTAATTTGGCAGACCGAGCCTGTGTTCCGGTTCTTTTCCATTATAGAATTCCGTCATCGGATAATCTGTTGGACTACCTGTCCTGATTTCAGTCATGAGCACCCTCCTGGCCCCTGGCCACCATTAAACTCAGTGTCGGGATTATCGCCACGGCAGCCATGGTTCTGACTCCCGTCTCCGGGTAACATACCCCCTCCACCATCTCCACCATCTCCGCCCTGAGACATGGTCTGGATCATCGTCGGCCCGTTGACCGCCCCTGCTACCAGAGCTGATGCGCCTCCCGCAAGTACCTCGGCAGTTCCGGTTGTACGCATGCAGTCCTGGGCATTGAGAGGATCGGTCAGACAATCGTGCGCCAGAACGATCCGAACGCAGAAGGATATCCCTATAAGGATAGCAAGGGGAATCCTGATATCAGGCAACCGCCCGGTTTGCGGATCCCCTTGGTACCTGTCAGCGAGTACAGGTTCCCGGACGAGTGCATACGAGGCAAGTGTTCCAATGATGATATTCACGTACATCAGCGGGTACTGGCTAATCTGGAAAACATTGTAAAGAATAAAAGCTGTCAGGAATGGAACGGCTATCCCCATTCCAATGAGCAATTTTCGGGAAAACTTTTTCCGGCCTGGCTGGAGTGGCATCAGGAAGTTATCAATCGCTTTCCGTTTCCAGATCAGGAGCACTGGCATGGCAACTATCAATAGCGGGGAGATAAAATCAACTCCCTCTCTCATGCTGCCTTTTGTCAAAAGAGAGGTAATGGGAATTATGCCTGAATAAACAAACCAGATCACCGCCATAACAATGCCCATCATGATGGATAACCGGTCCCACCATATCTGGGGTCTTTTGTTCCAGGGAAGGCTCTTTGAGATCTGGTTGAATGTATCCTTATCCATGATACCGGCCCTGAACTCAGAAAAGTTCTGTGTTCCCGCTGCTTCGGGCGGGGGGTTGCGAACACCAGATGCGTGGGAGGCTGGTGGCATGTAGGTTGACGTTTGTACTGGCAGGGGAGGTGGTCCCGGCTGCCATTGCGTGCCGTTCCAGAAGATCCACCCTGTCCCTCCGGGATCGGGCTGCCACCAGACGCCTTTCTCATCTGTCACTCGTAATTGATCAATAAGAGTCCGGTATTGCTGGTCGGACAGCGATCCATTCTGCCGTTGTACCTGCAGTTCGGTATATCTCCTTGCCGCTTCACTAAAGTCCATGGACCTTCCCTCTTTTCCAGACGGGGATAAGAATAGAAGAAAATTATATTGGTATCTGATTAACCTTGTGTTTTATTTATGAATCTCAATGGATCTTTCTCCAGCCTGGTGCAATTTATTCCCAAATAATCAAACAGCTAAACGAGTGCGCTGGCATTGATCACAGACAGCCCACCCTCCGTCCCAATCCAGAATGTACCTTCCGGGTCTTCCCTCACAACCTTCACCTCGTTTCCGGCAAGGCCATCCTTTCTCGTGAGGATCCTGTCTGTTGTTTTGTTCCCCACAAGCACGCCGTCATATTCTGACCCGATCCACATCCGCCCGGACTTGTCCTCGTGAACAGACCGCGTCGAAGGGCCGGCCAACCCATCAGCAATCGTGAATGCAATCCATTTGCCGCTGGCATATTTCGCCGCCCCTCCCTGTCCGGAAAATCCGGTAGCTAACCAGACGGCCCCGTCAGCAGATTGTGTAATATCCCTGACCACCGGGTGGGGCAGACCGTTATCCGTCCCGTACACCGTCCAGTTCCGGCCATCAAACCGGAACAATCCCCCATGGGTTGAGGATCCACATCCAATCCAGAGGTCTCCGGAACTATCAAAAAACAATGCATCTGCAGATGCCAGAGTCATAGAACCCGGAGGAACGATCTCAATCCAGGTCCCATTCATGTATTGAACGATTTTACCTTCGGTCCCAACCCAGATCGAACCATCTGCACGAGAAATGACACTGAGGGATTTTGATATGGGTGCCCCGGTATGTTCGTCAAAGACAGTCCATGAATTGTCTGAGAACCGTGCAAGTCCACCATCATGGGCAACCCAGACAGAACCTGTTGGATCGTTTGCAATCCCCCGCACGTACCCGAACTGCGGTGCACCGGGGGGAAGAGGTTGCCGGGAACGGT
Organism: uncultured Methanoregulaceae archaeon; assembly: GCA_963841015.1. GTDB lineage: Archaea > Halobacteriota > Methanomicrobia > Methanomicrobiales > Methanospirillaceae > Methanoregula. The sequence goes on from CAWJAX010000002.1 coordinate 113,297, forward strand.
TGATCCTGTCAAACACGATTACTCCTCCTTTCCCCCCGGTCCAGACCATGTCCCCGTCAATAAGGATCGTCGATACCTCATCCGGAGGGCGGATGATCGTGAATCCTGACGGTGTACTGAGCATCTGGGCATGGCTGAGCAGAAAGCCAGCCACCAGTATGGCCGCAAAAATGATGAGAATACCAGCGCCAACCTGGAGGACAACCGGTATATTCCGTTTTATATTCACCGGATCATCACCTTGAATCCTTGTTCTGCAATCGAACCATCAAACCTTCGAGGTCTTCCCTGTGACAGGTGTTATCGTCCCGTTTTCCAGGATAAAAAACTGGTCGCCAATCAGAAGGGCTTCAGCACGATCATGGGTAACATAGACTGTCGCAGCCCCGCTGGTGTGAATCATCTCCCGGATCAGGGGAATGAGTGAGTCTTTGAGATCCGAATCAAGGTTGATAAGCGGTTCATCGAGCAGCAGGCACCGGGGATTTCCTGCGAGTGCACGGGCAAGCGCTGTCCTCCGTGCCTGTCCCCCGGAGATTTCACTGGGGTACCGCTCTTTGAGAGAGACCAGATCGGTCATCGTCAGGAGAGTTTCAACCCGTTTGTTTTGTTCGTCTTTGGGTAGACCCTTAAGGACAAACCGGATATGTTCCTCCAAAGTCAGGTGAGGCCAGAGCGCCGGGGTCTGGAACATCATGCCGATCCCCCTCCGGGCGGGATGTTCGTGGAACCCGTCTTGATCTACAACCTGCCCATCGATGGAGATCGTTCCGGAATCCGGCGGATCGAGCCCGGCAATCACTCGCAACAGGGTGGTCTTTCCACTGCCGGAACGGCCAAGGACGACCGCAATTGTGTCATCAGGAACCTGAAATGAAATTCCTGAAAGGACCGGCGTCTTGTTATATTGTTTTTTTACACCCGTGCATTCAATCATGCGCATTGCTCCCAAAAAGCCTGAACCTCTTTATCCATATACTGATACCGAACAACGTCAGAAGTGTTGCGATAGTCGTAATCCCTGCCATGATGACACAGAGACCAGCTACCGCAGAAAATGAGCCATAATGGAGATAATTGTAAATTTTCATCGTCAGGGTCTGGTGCCCGGGGGCTGCCACCAGCAGGGTTGCACCCAGCTCTCCCAGCGTGAGGGCAAATAAAAATACTGCAGCAATAAATATTCCCGGGGCAATCATCGGAGAGACGACTCTCCTGTATGATGCTGAACCCAGGTCACCAAGGAACCGGGCAGCATCCAGCAGGACCGGGTCGATCATGTGCACCTGGGCGCTTATGATGATAATCGCCACAGGTAAAAACCGTACGATTCCTGCAAACACCGGAAGAAGGAGACCCATAATTGGACCAAGAGTTGTGGCGGCAAACAAGGTAAGCAGCCCCATCCCGATAAGTGATGAGGGAATTGCTAGTGACAGGGTGACCAATATCCAGAAAACGTGTTTTGCGTATTTCTCTTTTGGCATGAGAGATACGATACCGGCAGCCAGCGGGATACCAATCAGAACCGCAAGAATCCCAATCTCGAGAGAGTATACGATTTCCCTACCGGATGTGCTGATCGCTGCCCCAGCAACCGGCAGGGATCCCATGCTGCCGGCAGTCCCGAAGATGAGGACACCGACCTGCAGTACAATAAGGATAACCGCGGAGTACTGGAGAACACTGAACCATGCCGGCCAGTCCTGGAGCTGGCTGGTTCCTGTCCCTGTCCAGCCAGGAAATTCACCCATTGCCCGGATGCCCGGCTGACAGAAGACAAGAATACAGACAGCAACTGCAATCAGGGGAAGGGCAGCGGCACAGGCTATCGCTATGGCATTCGTCGCGCTGAACGCTGCAAAGATGTCAAGAGCATAGGTATCCACGCTGAAAAGTGACGGCACACTGTACTCGGTAATCCCCAGCAGGAAAAGAAAACCAAAACCTGCGGAAAGAAGCGGGTACGAGATCGGGATCATGATTTTTGAAAGTACAGTAATATCCGTCGATACGACCCGTGCCGCATCGATCAGGTCACGGCTTATGGCATGGAGTGCTATGATCCCGATAAGGCAGGCAAAGGGCAAAAAGGCCATGACCTGCACCCACCATGCCATAACCCACCCCTGCAGCGCAAACGGCTGGTAACTGGTCCCGGTGACAAGCGTGTTGAACGCGGAGATTATATTGTTCCAGGCCAGAGCATGAATATACGGCGGGATTGGGAGCAGTGCGATGATAAGCACTATCATGGCTCGTGACACCCCCCGGGAGAACCGTGGGATTGCTGTAGCATAAAGTATGCCCATAAGTAATGCTGATACTGAGCAAACCGCAGCATACACTGTGCTTTTAAGGAGAAGCAGCCCGGATCGTCCCGACCAGACCAGCTGGGTGGTTATTCCCGAATCCCCGCGTACAAGAGAAATGCAAAAAAGGAACAGGATAACTCCAATGGGAAGAAGGATGGGAAGCAAAAGAAGAATGAGTATCATGAACCGGACAATACACCCGGAAGAGATCTTGCCAAATATCATGGAATGCATAATCTGGTCCTTGTCAGCCTGACCGTTGTCAGCGAATGAATATCCCCCTCAGATCCTGCTGGCTTTGTGCAAGATACGGGAATATCTCCGTATAACTGGTATTCATCGTGCGGATACCGGTCGAATTCATGCACGGGTTCATTATTCCTCCGTCCCGTACCGGGATCTGGATCCAGCCGGATTTTACAAGGTGAGCTTCTGTGTCTTTGTTGAGCAGGTAATCCACGAATTGCCGTGCTTCCTGTTCATGGGGGGCACCTGCAATAACGGCGATAGTATTCGGGATGATAAGGGTTCCGAGCCCGTTTGTTTCCTGGTCTGGCAGGACAATGATGACCGGCGCTCCCCGTTCCACCGCCCCGCATGCATCGTCCGTATCCGTGAGCCCGAAGGTCAGCTGCCCATTGGCAACAAGGTCACGGACAACAGAATTCCCGTCAACAACACGCACCCCCCGGTCGTTGAGACGGTTGAAAAATTCCTGTCCTTTATCCCTGCCAAGGATGGCATACATGGCAGCAGCATGGGTAGATGTAGTACCGAACATCGGGTACGCAATCCCTAAAGAATCTGCAGGGTAACGATCATCAAAAAAATCATAGATGGATTTGGGCGCCGTAATTGTACCCAGACGTTTGGTATTTACCAGCAGAACCCTTCCCCGTCCCCCAAAACCCGTCCATGATCCATTCGGGCTTTTATATTGAGGGGGAATATCTGCAGCAGACGGGGATTCATACCTCTCCAGCACCCCTTCCTGCTCCAGCAGCATGGTCTGGACAATCTCCCCGCTCCAGAAAACATCTGCCTGGGGATGTGCTTTTTCAGCGATGAGCCGGTTTACCAGACCCGTGGTCTTTGCAGCTTCAACATCGTAAACGGCACGTACATGGATGCCGGTCCTTTTTTCAAACTCAAAAAAAAGCGGTTCTGAATATACCTGGTCAACAGAAGTATAAATTACGACTTCACGAGATGATTGTGTCCCCAGCTCGTCATGGAACAGGAACAGCAAGGGTGCAATAACCAGTATCATAACGGCAAGTACAATAAAAAGCACATGTCTGCCTTCCATGGGTCTCACACAATCATTCAGGTATGATGATTGATTGTATCAGGCAGTTCATATATAACATGTAGTCTTTTTTTCCCGAAAAGTTGCCTGACGATCTTTTGGGTATGCTCTGTAGCATTTTTTTGATTACCTTGGGTAAAAAGAGTTATTGTCTGTTGGAATGATGGAAATGTTCAACAGGTTTTCCTCAAAATTTTAAATCATTTTTTAAGAACCTGAATTTCCCGGTTTTTTCAGGATTTTTCATAGGAGTCACAAAGCTGCGGTTCAATACTTGACAAGATTTCTCTTTGCTCTTCCTTCACCCGCTGATAAAATATCTTCCAGGTTTTTCCTTGATCGCATTTTGGCCCTTTGCCCGGTTTGCCTTTGTCTGGATAATTTTTGGTAATATTTCCTAAATTTGGATTACCCTTTTTTACCCCATAAAATTATCTGATAGACCTTCAACCACCCGACCAGAGGTTATGACGTAAAAAAGGACCAGCAGGGTAAAACCTTTACCTTAAAATTGAATTTGATAAAAAAATAGTGCAAAAAATTAAAAAATCAGTCATTATACGGGACTGCTCTATTAAAAGATACATCAGCATGTAAAAGTCTTTACTATCCAAAAAAACTGATTAATTAAAATATTTTTTTACTTCATAAGTGCGTTGACCTGTTGTGAGTGCGCTAGTGCATCATAATAGTAATCCTCGCACTTAAAATAAAAGTCATCGCTTCCATAAAAATCCCCTGAATTTTCTTTGTCTACTGCCTGAACACACAGATCTGATGCAGTCCGTAAATCTTCAAGGAAGGCAATATATTCTTGTGCCGCAGATTTCTTTGTTGTAGCACCCGCAGCAAGTTGCCTCATTTCTGGAAGATTTTGATCAATATACGTCCTCAAAAGGGCAGCGTTGATACGAATTTTTGCTGTATCCCATTGAGTAAAACCGTAAGAAACAGCTTGAATGGGAGGTGTCATCCAAGCATCCATCTCAGTCATTTTAGCAAGTGCTGCTGTATCCCCACTCATTGAGAATACCGCAGATTGTGGTGCATATGTTGTTTGTGGGGGATTAGAGTATGATGCACCTAAAACTGCATAACCGATTATACTGACAATAATTATCAGGAGAATTATCACCCCCCCAAAAATAGCAACCCATTCAACAGTAGATCTCTTTTTCGTCATTCTCTCAGTAGCAGACCCTTGCGGTTGCTGTGCAGATGTATGGACAGCGGGAATTTCCTTTTCCTTTTTCATTGGGGGAATATACAATACTGGTTGTACGGATTGTTGGGTTGGTGCTGGTTGTGATATAGGTAATTGATCTGTAGCTGATGAAACAGAAAGGGCTGTTCCACAATTTTCACAGAATTTGTCATCAGGTGTATTTTCTCCACAATTTGGACATACCTTTTCCATTTCAACCCCTCGTATTGATTATTGTGTGATTACCGGTTCATACGATAAGTTTATTGTTTTAATAAAAAATTATAACAATACCTGGAGTGAACTCCCTACCCGGATGGAACAGTATACCAACGGACGGTACTATTATAGTACCACGACGTCAGGATTTCCGTAGTATGCCGTGACTTGAAAAGGAAAGGGAGTACCCGCAACAACTCCGATGCTGGTTTCACTGGTAACAAACATCCAGCAGATAAAAACTCAAACCACGACCAGTGCTGCCACCCGTCCTTTGCACTCCAATCGCAGTTCGCACGAAACCTGTGACGACCCCGACCATTCTACCCCCGGTTTCATACCCTGAATTGCCTGAATTTCCAACGCTGTGGATTGTTTTTGGTGTTGCAGGATTCGCCGGCATTGTCCTTATTATCGCTTTTATCCGACGCTGGTGGATCCGCAGGCAGAACCCGGCACTGTTCCGGAAATACGAAATAAAGCGAAGGGGCAGATTCTTCGGCGTTGTACTGTATATACAAAGCAATAAGAAATCCGATTTCAACCTATCCTGATAATGAAAAGCAGATTCACAAGGAGTGGTTTCAATGAAGAAGTATTTTTTTACGTTCTGGTTACGGGGGATATGATTGCTCCCCAGCCTGGCAACCCCCACAGGAAAAAAGGGTAAGATTACTTTTTTGCTCCTCCCGCCACCTGTTTGAGAGATGCAATGCCCTGGTCTCCCGATAGAACTGGCCTGGTCAGCAGGAACGAGCTCGGGAGATTGACAAACAAATCGATAACCTGATCAGGTGTTCCGTACCGGTTCGCTCTCCCCTCCAATCCCCCACCACCCTTATATCATCCCCAACCATACAAAATAATCAAGCATGTCTCCTGATCCCGACCAGCAGGAACCTGAAATACCCCTCGATAATCGAACCTACCTGGCCCCCACCTGGTGCTCCCTCCCCTGGACGCCATGGGTACCGTTCACCGCAGATAAAGAAGAATTCCGCACTATCCCAAAAGAACCCGGCCTTTACCGTATACGACCGACGGGCAAAGATTTCCTGATGTACATCGGTGAAACCAGAAGGCAGCTCCACGGGCGGCTCCACGAACTTCGTCACACGCTTCACCGGGGAGAACTGATGCCATGGAGTGAACCCATGAATGAAGCACCGTCATTATGGGCCTGGCAGAATGCTGAGGGATACACGTACGAATGCTCAGCCACCCCGCTGGATGCTTCACTCTGGGGAAGGCGGGGAATGATGAGTTATCTCCTCTGCCAGTACCGGCAGGAGCACGGTGAATCAACACTCTGCAATTTCGGGCGGTTCCACCCACGCTACCGGAGATCCACGAACCGGAAGGAAAACAAGCGGGGCGGGAAACTCGAGGAGAACCATCTGGATAACCCTGCGGGCGGGCCGAGTATAAAACCGTTACCGGTCATGGGGACACCCGGGGAGCGGTACTGGATGGGGATCGGATGGATCGGGAAACTCCCGCTTGACGGGGAATCGGTCAATAAGGTTCCTCCCGGGGCGGGATTATACCTCCTGTTTGAACGGGATACCCAGAACCTCGTCTATATCGGCCAGTCAGCTGATTGCGCACACCGACTCCGGAGTCACGCGATGCAACTGCTGGATGAAAAGGATATGCTGTTCTCGTATTTTATCGAGAAAAAACCCCTGCTCCCGCATAACTTAAAAGAGCAGGAAAATGACCTGATCGGGAACTATTTCGACATATACCGGAAAGCACCGCGGTACCAGTTTGGGAAGAGCCGGTAAAATTCCTTTCCCTAAGAAAACGTGCAAAATATCGTAAAAAAGCTGAAATACGACCGGTAAGACAATGGATCAAAAAATAATAACCGTTTTCTTCCTGATGCTTGCATGCGCAATTGTTCTCTCGTTTACCGCACACATTTTTGCAGTTTTCCCCTTTGATCTGAAGATTTCCCATGAACTGCAGGAAGAGAAAAACCCGGTGTTTGCTTTCGTTATGAAGGAGATAAGTGTAATCGGGAACACCTGGATCGGAATTGTATTGATCGGGGCAGTATCGGTTTTTTATTTTGTCAGGCGGCAGGTGCCAGAAGCTGTTTTTATCCTTGCCACCTTGAGTATTTTCGTTCTCACTGCATTTCTCAAGGTGTTGGTTGCCCGCCCGCGTCCTCCGTATTTTTTCCCGGATCCGGCTGATATCTTCCAGTCCATCAACCAGTATAGTTTCCCGAGCGGGCATGTCCTCTTTTTTGTCGTCTTCTTTGGTTTCATCGCCTATCTTGCATGGCTTCACCAGACCGGATTTGCCCGGATATTTGTTATGGCAATCTGTTGTGCCCTTATCCTGCTCATCGGGCCTTCACGGGTATATCTTGGGGCACACTGGGCAAGTGATGTAGTGGGAAGTTATATTATCGGAGTCTTGTGGCTGTTCGTGCTCATACTCGGGTATCAGATGGTAGTGCACAAGAGAACTGCCAGATTAATGGACATCTGACGTGCATACGATCGGGCTCTCGAGGAATCTTTTTGGAATATACTCCCTTGTGCCGGGAAGAAATGCTGTTGTGACACAGATACCGGGCTCAGTAGAATTCCTTTTCCCTTGATATGAAATTCCCCGATGCGGTACGATTCCCGAAGGAGGGGACATGCCTGTCCTCCATGCCGCCCCTGCGCAGGGGCGCATGAGGACGTAGGCACCTGTTCGGGAGTTATCGCATCGGGGAGCCAGCATCGGCGAGGGTGAAACCCCTGAGCGATAGGACTTGTAATTGAGCATTTCTACAGAGCAAGATACCGCGAAATCCTGGTGTAATGCTCAGATAAGCGCGGGAAAGACTGTTAAAAGGATACAGATGCTGATCGGAACGACCAGATTGTCATCAACAGGGGAGAACATTTCGATAATTCCTGCGATGACAGCAACGATAAGAGCCCCCTGAATCGAAATGAACATGAGCAGCACAAGGAACGTGACAAAAATCCCCGTTACTGTCCCTTCTAAGGATTTTCCGTTATAGATACGTGTCCTGCCAAACCTGATCCCTGCGATGGTTGCAACCCCGTCCAGAACAGCGAACGACACCAGTGCCGGTACAACAACTGCGACCGGGAAAAGGATAACGCAGGTCAGCGCACTCCCAACAAAATAGAGTGCACCTTTTCCCGGTATAGGATCATTCCGATCTACATAGTTCACAACTGCAGAGAAGACAGGAAGGGTATAACCACGGAGGATCAGATCGATGAGGACCAGGCCAAAAAGGAGACCCCCGGCAAGAACCGCCATTGCAGTAGTATGGTCGAGGACAAGCACAATCGCCGCAATACCCAGGCCGAAGATTACATGAATAAATTTTCGCGCCAGTTCCTGCATCATGAATACTAGGTGAAACGAACGGTAAAAAAGTTCTGGATCTCTCACCCCACTGGTGAATGATATGCGGCACGTAATTCCGCGTAATAAAAAATATCGAAAATTGTAAGAATAGTAAGATCTACGCGTTCTTTTGCGCTTTTATCTCGCCTGATTCTATTGCGTCAAGGAACAGCTCACAATCCCGTTCGGTCTGTTCTGCGTAGAGTTCTGCAAACGTCCCGATTGCCCGGTCGAAGACATCGGATTTCCCTATATACCCATAGATCGTGGGGGCATCGCCCGACCGGGCATGAGCACGGGCGAGGGTCCAGCCACATACCTCGGCATAGCCGGCCAACTGCCATGGCTTCATGATCGAAATATCGACGGAGTATTTCATATCCCGGAAGCTGCCGGATATAAAAGTGCCGTTTATATTTGCCGGTGCCGGTTGTCCACCCGAGCATCATGTCGCTCGCCGACTGCATCAGGCGCTGGCCGACCACGATCCTCTCTCCCTCGTGGCTGAATGCACTTTTTCCTGCATAGGGTTCCAGGACAGAAGCACGTGCCTCTTTGATCTGGAGGAAGAGGGGGTCATTCTCTTCTGCTACAAAAAGCGCCACACCGCACCAGGTCCCAACGCTCCCGACCCCGACAACCTTGTTTGCAATATCTTCCAGGTGATACCTGTCCAGCAGCACCCGGCGTTCATAGGGCAGGGTTTCACGATACGCCCTGAGCGTATCAATAGCAATTTCAGGAACCTGTTCTTCAGGAGGAGAATGGTACACGAGCGGGACCTGGTCAATGATAAGTCGCCTCCCCTCATGGACCTGGGTAATTTTGGGAAATACATAATCTGCGATATTTGCCCGTGCCTCATCCGCTATCCGCTGCCGGTTTTTCTTCGCCTCGGCATTCGGTGCCTTTGCAATCAGCGTGTCGGCATCGAGCTTCGCATACCAGACATCAAGTACGTTCATAGCGGAAAACTGTGCAATTGCCTCACGATATGCCCGGACACAGGCTCTTGTGATCGTAGTGCAATCCTTGTCTGAAAAATCATTATCCAGGGCGCCAACAAAAAAACTGGTCGCAAGACGCTTGATGTCCCATTCAAAGGGTGCCGGGAGGGTTTCATCGAAGTCGTTGATATCAAAGATAAGGTTCCGCTCTGGTGTGGCAAACAAACCGAAATTGGAGAGATGGCAGTCACCGCAGGCCTGGACCCGGATACCGGAAGTCGGGGTCTTCCCAAGGTCCATTGCCATCAGGGATGCTGTACCACGGTAAAAGGCAAAGACACTCTTAGCCATACGGCCATAGCGAATCGGTATCAGGTGCTGGAGCCGGCCTTCACTTGACTTTTTTATAACTTTAACCGGATCAGTCCGGTCTGAGGCAATCTCGAATTCAGCATGCGACTCCCTGGGGATCTTTGCCCGCAGGGCTTTTCCTTCCTGCCGTCGCTGTTCAGCCGTCTTGTAATCAACAATAAATCTGGCAATACCAAACGCATCGCGTTTCACCGTTGTTCCCGCGATCATAGTTCCCCTTCACCGTCCCTGCAAGCCGTGTTCCTTTTAACGGCTCACTAGTATCCTCCCCTTTTGTCCCGATAGTGTAAAGATTTTCTGGTACTTTCATTTTTTGCCCTTATTCGTTACACTCATACCTCCTCTGGTTCCAGGCAGCAGTATTAATACCATGAATTTATTATCACTGAAATGTTTACGTTGTCCAGGTATGGTAATAGGAAATGTCCACGATACCGTACGAATCAGGGGAGCCTCGTGTTTTATTCCAGTCTCAACGGAAAAAGTATTGCGGGGTGAGATATGTCTCAACCTGATGAAATCCCAAAAAAAACCGGAAAATTCCCAATTCTCGAAGGAATCCTCCCGATACAAAAAGCACAGGTACCGCTGGATATCATTGCAGGGATCAGCCTTGCAGCACTGGCGATTCCCGAAGTGATGGGGTATGCAAAAATTGCGGGTGTACCGGTGGTCTTAGGTCTCTATACCCTGCTGATCCCCATCACAGTGTTTGCCCTTTTCGGGTCTTCCCGCCATCTGGTGGTAGGGGCAGATTCTGCAACCGCAGCGATCCTTGCCACAACGCTCATAACAATGGCCGTACCCGACTCTCCCCAGTATATTGCACTCGCTGGAATGGTTGCCCTTCTTGCAGCAGCTTTATTAATCCTCTCGCGTATCCTGAAACTCGGTTTTATTGCAGATTTTCTCTCCCGTGCAGTGCTGATTGGGTTCCTGACCGGGGTGGGAATCCAGGTGGCACTGGGCCAGATTCCTGGCATGTTCGATGTTCCGAAACAGGGAAACGGCCCACTCATGCAGGCAGTCCACGTGTTCACCCAGGAAATTCCCCTGATGAACAGCATCACCGTGTTGCTTTCAATCCTGGTCCTGGTCATCATCTTTGCAGGGAATCATTTCCTGAAAAAGGTTCCCTGGGCCCTCCTCGCCGTTATCGGGACCATAATCGCGTGCCAGGCACTGAACCTTGAAGCCCTTGGAGTAACAACCATCGGCACGGTAACCGGTGGCCTTCCTGTCATCGCATTTCCGGTCGTACCCCTTGACCAGATCCCCGAACTTCTCGGCATTGCCCTGGCTTGTTTCCTGGTAATTCTTGCCCAGAGTGCAGCTGACCTCCCGGGCATACGCATTACGGTATGAAGAAAAATTCGACGAGAATGTTGATCTTGTCGGCCTCGGTCTTTCCAACGTTGCTGCCGGCATGTCAGGAACATTTGTCGTAAACGGGAGCCCGACAAAGACCGAGATGGTAGACAGTGCCGGGGGAAAAACCCAGCTGGCATCAATTGTCACGGCAGGAATTGTGCTCATCGTATTGCTGTTCCTTACTGAACCGCTGTCCTACCTGCCGAATGCAGTGCTGGCAGCAATAGTGTTCACCATCGGGATCCGGCTTATCGATATCAATGGTATGAAAAACATTCTTGCCCGCCGCCCGGTTGAATTCGGTGTAGCGCTCCTGACAGCACTGACAGTGATCTTTATCAGTGTAGCATGGGGGATCATGATCGCGATCGTGCTCTCCATTCTTGCCCATCTCCGCCATAGTTACCACCCCGGGGATGTCCTCCTCGCTAAAACATCCCAGGGGGACTGGAAGTCAGCTCCTCTTGCATCAGGAGAGCAGGCTGCACCGGGATTAGCGATCTACCGCTTCGGGGCAAACCTGTACTATGCGAATGAAAGCCGTTTCACAGAAGAAATTCTTGGCCTCGTGAAAAAAGCCAGCCCATCACTGAAATGGTTCTGCCTGTCCGCATCAATGATCGGTGATATCGATTACTCTGGCTCTGAATCAATCAGACAACTCCACGGGGAGTTGAAAAAACGTGGTGTCGTGCTGGTGCTGAGCGATCTCGATGAACAGGTAATGAAACAATTAGATCAGGACAAGATCATGGACCTGATCGGAAAGGACCATATATTCAATTCCTTCCGCGACACAGTTGTGGCATACCAGAAAGTATACGGGGGACCTGAAGATCATGCGATGGAGAGACGGACGCAGAAGTGATAATGTCGAAGACCAGCGGGGACGGGGGGTAAGCCGGGGGGCAATCGGCGGCGGCATCGGCCTGATCATTATTGTTGCTATCGGGCTGCTGTCGGGAGCTGATCCGTTGACCATTCTGGGTGCGATTATCGGGCAAAGCGGGAGTTCGCTGGACGGGTTGACCCCCTCTGCACCACTGACAGCAGCTGACAACGAGTCAGCCGATTTTGTATCTGTTGTCCTGGCCGATACGGAAGACACGTGGCTGGTTATTTTTAAAGAACAGGGAAGGGTCTATCAACAACCCAGATTAGTCCTGTTCTCCGGCGGAGTCGATTCCGCGTGCGGGTTTGCCCGGTCGGCGATGGGTCCTTTTTATTGTCCGACTGATCAGAAAGTGTATATTGACCTGGACTTTTACCGTGAGTTGAAAGACCAGTCTGGGAGCCCCCGGCGATTTTGCCCAGGCATATGTCATCGCCCACGAGGTGGGTCACCATGTGCAGAACCTCATGGGAACCTCAGACCGGGTCCAGGGAATCCAGAGCCGGAGTGATGAGGTCACGGCCAACAGGTATTCAGTTATGCTGGAATTGCAGGCCGATTGTTACGCGGGTGTATGGGCATATCATGCTGACACGTCACGTAACGTTATTGAAGCCGGGGATATTGAGGAAGCCATGAACGCAGCCGCGAAGATCGGTGATGATGCCCTGCAGAAACAATCACAGGGCTATGTCGTACCTGACTCTTTTACCCACGGCACATCCGCGCAACGGATGAAATGGTTTAATGCTGGCTTTGTAAGCGGGGACATCGAGTCCTGCGATACGTTCAATGTGGTTGTAGTATGATCATCTCATCAGGACTTTTTTTAAAAAAAGGGTAAAGTGTTATTTCAGCCCCTAAATTTTTCATACAATCATTTGAAAATACTACTCCAATCGATAGTTATCACGCTCCTGGGTGTTTCGGCAAAGCCTTCACCCCCGCCGCTGTGGCGACCCCCCTATCGCGATAGACCCGAATACAGGAGCCATCAACACGAAAAAGAATGCTTGAAAATCATAGTCACTTTTTTCATTCCCGTTTTAGTGATATAATTTTTTTTAAAATGTCGTCGTAAGAATAAAAAATTCAGGGGCTGGATTGGTACATTACCCAATAAAAAAAAGATTTATCTAAAGATGAAAAAAGGGTCTGCTATTCACACCACCCGGGTGCCGCTTACTTCTTCTTTCCCGTTTTACTGTCATACCCGCAATGGTTGCACGAATAGCTCCCGTCGGGTCGAATCCTGATGCTGGAAGCCTGACACTGGTCACATATAGGACGATCCTTTTTCACATGCCTGGTTTGTTGTTGTTTATCCATGGGGATTGATTGTCATCTTCCCATAAAAAGATGTACGGTGGAGTCTGTCTGTCCGCCATCAGACAGGTCTGGAGGGTAAACCATGACGGGACCTGAGCGGAGGACCTTTCCCTAATTTCCCGCAAAAACTATTTTTCAGGATACAACTATTCATACATCTATCACAAAAAGGATCATTCATGGCAGCTGCAACGGACCCGGATACCTACCTCGATACAATATGTTATCCCGTAGATCGGTATCTCCCCGGTTTTGCCTTCCGGGGTGAGGAATGTCTTATCAGTGCGCTGATAACCGATGCTCTCCTCAATGAACCGGTTGGATTTGAACGTATCAGGACCCTTCCTGTTGACAAGAGCCTGGTGACGATCGGGGATTTTATCCTGGACTTTGTAATCATCGACAATTTTGCCACAAAAGAACGGTACACTGCACAGCAGATTGATGATTTCTGCCAGTGGTACGGAAAAAAAGAAAACCTCCGGTATTTTGCCAAAACCGGCTTTCAGTTACCCAAGTACATCCTCTGGGGTCCGGGTGAACGAAAACAACAAAAATGGGATCAGCTGGCAACAACTATCCTGGCAGACCGGTTCGGGATGCTGGTTGCCGTACTATACCTTGAAAAGGGTATTGATGCAGTGATGGAATTCTTACACAAACATCATTTTTTTAAAGAAATTGACAAATTGGCAGGTCATATGGCGGCAGGTGATGCACGATGAAACCCCCCCGACCTTCCACGGCACCCGGCACCTGCAGCCGCTGCGGAGAGTGCTGCCGCTGGCTCCCGATTGTTCTCATCCGCCAGTGCAAGCCCCACCAGCTGCAGTACCTCCGCGAACGCGGTCTTAAGGAAGCGGACGGCTTTTTCCTTGCCGATGCCCCGTGCCGGCACCTGCGTGAAGAGGAGCCTGATGGCCGCGGGGTCAGGAGGTGGGGGTGTGCTGTCTACGACAGGAGACCGGCCACCTGCCGGGACTTCTGCGGCAGGACCCTGAGTGGCGGGAAGCGCTATTACGTTCCCGAGGGGTGTACGATGGCAGGCAACAGGGGCGGAGAGATGGGAGATGGACGGGAGGACGAGGCGGAATAACCGATCCTAAGGAGAAGAAATACCCGCACTCTGTCGTAGTGTTTCCAGTTTTTTAGCACGAAACGAAAGACTATCGCCTCAGGACAATAATACCAGACCATGCCTCCTGGTTTCATGTATTCCGCCTATCCCCTGCATCCGGTCTTTGGCCTGGGATTTATGATGTTCACCTGGCTCATCCAGCTGGTGATTGCCTATTTCGTGTATAAAGATGCAAAAGAGCAAAACATGAGTGCCCCCCTCTGGTTCATCCTGGTGATCCTCCCGATGGTTGGATTCCTGCTCGCAGTCCTGTATGCTATCATCCGGGAAGTCAGGATGCCCATTGAGCCAAAGAACACCCCGGTTACTATCCTGAAAGAGCGTTTTGCAAGAGGACAGATAACCGCAGAAGAGTTCGAAAAAGGAAAAGAAATTTTACTGAAATAGAGCGGGTGGCCTGCTCAGAAAATAGTATTTTTGTACCAGATCCGTTTGTCCCGTACTCCCCGCATTTTCACCTGACGTCATAAAGCTGAAACAGGTACCGGAAAAGGTTGCGGTCGATGGGATCCGCGGTGGTGGAACCGGGGTTGGGGATACCCCCGGAGGACTATCAGGAACCGCCGGCTTTGAAGCACTGCCATAATTGCCGCGGTTACCGGTGCACCCGGCAATGCAGGAATATGCCAGTACCATCATGACAAGGACCAGAACCGGGTGCCGAAGTTTCATAAGCGTGTTTGGGATCCTTCATGGTAATAAGGATACCTGCCCTGTCTCTTTCTATCGGCAGGATCTTCATGCCGTGAACCGGGGAGGCTTGTCACCACCCGGGTCGTCCCGGTTGAACCGGGTAAGGTGGCCCTATGAAAAGCGTATTATCAGAACAGGCAGCATCCTTACCGGAACGCGTTTGTCCATTGCGTACGTGACGGGATCCTATCTCATGACAGTTGCAATCCATATCCAGAACCTGACCCGGCGATTCAACGGTCTTATCGCCGTGGACAATATATCCTTTGATATCGAAGCAGGCGAGATTTTTGGCCTTCTGGGCCCCAACGGCGCCGGCAAGACGACAACCCTCTCCATGCTCTCAACTATGCTCAAACCAACATCTGGTTCAGCTACGGTAAATGGCATCGATATTGAACGCGACGAGGATGGCGTCAGGAAATCCATCGGCATTGTCTTCCAGGACCAGAGCCTTGATGAAGAACTGACCGCCTGGGAAAACATGGACTTCCATGGACGGCTCTACCGGATCCCTGCAGATATTCGAAAACAACGGATCACCGAGCTCCTCAACCTCGTTGAGCTGGAAGACCGTCAGCATGACATAGTGAAAACATTTTCCGGAGGGATGCGGAGACGCCTCGAGATTGCACGCGGTCTTCTCCACCATCCTGCGGTCCTGTTCCTGGACGAACCCACCCTGGGCCTTGACCCCCAGACCCGCAATCACCTCTGGCAGTACATTGCAACCCTTGCAAAGGAAAAGGGAATCACCATTATCCTCACCACGCATTACATGGAAGAAGCTGACCGGTTGTGCAACCGTGTCGCTATCATCGATCACGGGAAGATCATTGCCCTTGACACCCCAAAAAACTTAAAAGATGGCATTGGCGGGGATGTCGTGACCATCCGCTCGCCGGACCCGGCAGCAATTATCGCAGCCCTTTCTGAACCATGGATCACCCGCGTGGAACAACACAACGATGAAGTAGTTGTCAGCCTGCAGAACGCCGAACAGCATATCAGTACTATCGTAACCCTGCTCAACACAAACCGGGTCCCGATCGAGTCCATAGCCATCCACAAGCCAACCCTTGAGGATGTGTTCCTCTCCTTTACCGGAAAAACCATCCGTGAAGAAGAAGCGGACACTAAAACGAACATGAGGATGTACCAGAAGATGGTGAGGCATTAATCATGGACATCGTTTACACGATCTGGCTCCGGAATATGAAACGCTTCCTCCGGTCAAAGAGCCGGATCATTGGCAGCATCGCGATGCCGCTCTTCTTCCTGCTCTTTTTAGGAGTCGGCCTGAATGCTGTCGTACCAGCTGCCCGGCCTGGGGGAAAACTACATCGTGTTCCTGATACCGGGTATGATCGCCATGAGCGTGCTGTTCACCTCTGTTTTTTCCGGGATCCAGGTCATCTGGGACAAACAGTTCGGGTTTTTGAAAGAGACACTTGTTGCACCGGTCTCACGGCTTGAGATCATGTCAGGACAGACCCTTGGCGGGGCAACCACTGCCGTCATCCAGGGATCCCTGATCCTTGTCCTGTCAGTTTTGGTCGGGTTCCCGATAGCAAACCCGGCCGGTTTTCTCATAGCTCTTGCATTCATGGTCCTGATCGGTATATCGTTCACCGCGTTTGGCATTGCAATTGCTTCACGCATGGAAGATATGACCGGTTTCCAGCTCATCATGAATTTTGTCGTCTTCCCGATATTCGGCCTGTCCGGGGCACTCTTTCCCATCAGCTCTTTGCCGGCGTGGATGATCCCGCTTACCCTGCTCGATCCCCTGACGTATGGGGTGGAGGGGATCCGTTACGGTCTTACCGGTGTATCACAGATTAATCCGCTTGTCTGTGGTGCGGTCATCGGGGGGTTCACCATGGTGATGACAATCCTTGGGGCATTCCTGTTCAGGAAAATCAGGATCTGAAAAGAAGGTTTTATTCTTAACAGCTTGGCAATCGTTCTTTTCAGGAGAAGGATGTGTTCATGGAAAAAGGAGAATGCCCTTCTTTGTTTTTTCACCATAACCGGGTGAATTGCATTGTACCAGGAATCCCATAAATGGCCGTAATTTCAATTCTGCAGCATATAACTGCGAATTTTTTTGTAGTCAAGGGCTGTTTAATTAGGGGATACATCACAACTACCTGCATGCAACCAGAAAAGAAGACCGAAAAGATCCCTCTTCTTCCCGTTCTTGCAGGGGCTTTGATACTCATCCCCTTCCTCCTTGTCGCAGGGTGCACAGGGGAGACACCTGAACCCCGGCTGAGCGGAACCGGATGGACCCTTACGGGCTATGTCCCCGATGGCACACTTATACCTGCCCTCACAACGACAAAAGTCACCCTCGATTTCGGTAAGGATGGTCAAATCACCGGTACGGCCGGGTGTAACCGCTACTTTGCCTCCTATGAGGTGAAAGGCACAGCGATCACTATCGGTCAGGCAGGATCTACCCTGATGTACTGCGGTGAACCGGGCGTGATGGACCAGGAGAGTGCCTACCTTGCCCTCATCGGTAACGCAAAGACTGTTGGGATCGATGGTGACCGGCTCACCATGGCAGATGCGAAGGGTACACCAATCCTCATATTTACAAAGACCGTTCTGCCAGCGCAGGAACCCCTTGTCGGTACCAACTGGATCCTGGAATCCTTCCATACTGCAGATGCAGTATCCTCGGTTCTCGCCGGGACATCCATCACCGCAGTCTTTGGTCCGGATGGAACTGTGTCTGGTTCAGCCGGGTGCAACCGTTATTTCGCCTCATATACCATGACCGAAACATCGCTTTCGATCGGCACGGTCGGGTCAACCAAAATGGCCTGCGGAACACCGGGCATGATGCAGCAGGAAAGTACCTACCTGTCGCTCCTCAGCCAGACAAAGACCTACACCATCAGGGGTGACCAGCTCACCCTGGCAGACGCGAAGGGCACACCCATCTTATCGTATGCAAAATCGGTCCTGCCCGCATAAATAAAGATACAAGACGGTTGTGCGTTGAACCAGCGAAACGCATATTACTCCACAATGATATCATCAGACTATCCCTGTTGGGATATGGTCAGGAGATGAACAAAAAATGAAGAAAACCCATGAAAAAGAACATATGGCCGTTGCCAAGGTAGTCGAGTTAATCGGCAGTTCACCCGACGGTTGGGAAGCCGCAACCGCAAACGCCGTGGAGGCAGCAGCCCAGACCATCCGGAATATCAAGGGTGTAGATGTCAGGCGATGTACAGCAAAAGTAGAGAACAACAAGATTGTGGAATATCGTGCTGTGGTGAAAATCGCTTTCATCGTGGAGAGAGAATAATCCCCTCTTTTGGATTTTTTTTGGGGGCTGTCCTTTTGTCTTCCCTTCAAATCCTTATCCTGCCGTGCTCGTGACCGATCATCGGGAAACTTAGTCCAGATCATACTTATCTGATATCTTTGAGAGTTCCACACGGTAACTCTGGTTCAGGCTTCCTCCCATCTGCTCGAGTTGCTTCATTCTCCTTGCATCACCATATTCAGTACTCACATCCAGGACTTTTTTTCCTCCAATCAGGTGGATGACACGCGGATTTTGTGATATACTGAAACCGCCATAACCGGCATCAGGTTCATAGGTTATGATGGTCGGTCGAGTTGTCTCGATATAGGCATAGCCGGTATCATAAAAACTATACCGTGAGGAAGATTTCACCCCAACCGCCATGTGGCCGGGAAATTCGAATAACACGGTTTCATACCCCAGTTCATTCAGGATATACGCCAGCAGGATCGACTTGTCTGCTGCTGATCCCTCATTGTTATGCAGGATTTCATAAGGAAAGTACCAATCTGTTTGCGTCCTGACATACCTGTTCCCGTTGTTCGGAATACGCTGGACCAGGCTTATGGCAATCTTTGCCTGGTCATCGCCCGTGACTGATCGTTTGCGGATCATGTCAATGAAGGGCAGCATAAATTCATTCTGGACCGTATTTTCCAGAAGGTCCATGATCACCCCGTTATCAGGATCGTAGTAAAAGGAATGGCTCTTGCCGGAGAAAAAATCCGATAAACCGCCAAATGTTGTAAAGCTCAGGGATCTCCGGTTACCCTCAATAAAATATGAGAACGAGGTGGTCTTTGGCGATCGCAGGTAATCCACCTCGGAAAGGGTTGTTACCAGGGGGGCTGGGCTCTGGGGTGCCAGAGAGGGAGAAGACTGGACGGGAACCTCACTGGTGACAGCGGGAGGAGAAATTATTGGGGAAGGTACACTCAGGGAGGGAAGAACCTGGGAGAGAAAAAGCAGAACTGCTGCCGCCACCACGATGATTATCACACCAAAGAGTATCCGAAGAGACGGCCGGGGAATTTTTTTTGCCGGTTTTTTTTCCCGCTGGTAGGTGTGGGGTGTTTTCCAGTAAGAAAGAGTGAGCTTGCCCTGGTCCACCGTGTACTGGACCAGATAATCGTAGGGATCACCGTAAAAAACAGTTTTATAGGTATTCCTGACCCATCGCTGTGGTTTTGAGTCCTCTTTCACCCAGTCAGGCAGATCACGATACCTGACCGGTTCCCAATCGTCAGCGTGCGTCATTTTTCAGCGAACCCCGCCGGATTTTTTCCCCTGTAAAACCTGGGCAAAGAAAATCAGTACTTTGTTATGTAGTAGGATGATAACAGCGTCCGGATAAAAAAACTGTTTGGTTCGTGGTTGCCGGCCAGATATGCCTCCCGGCACGTATGCCTTCGTTACTGCACCCACACGGTTCCCTGACGAATTCTCCCCCTTTTAAAAAATCCCTTCCCTCGAGAAATGACCACGCACCAGATCGCCTGCATAATTTTTACCCGTGTCCTGGTATTCCCCATAAAAAGTATACAGAATACCTCCACCATCCCTGCTCCGGTAGTTTTTGTTTAAAAAAAAATACCTCCTCCCTGGTTCTGATATGAAGATTAGCAACCATGACCACAAACCACTTGGCACCTTGCGTGCAACCTGTTCCGCAATACGTTCAGGTTTTTTAAAATGAACACATCTGATTCCCAATGCGGAGAGGCGCATTCCTATACCCTGAAACAGCTTGGCTGGACAGAAGAACATACGCAGGCATTTTCAAAATATACCGGACCTTACGTGCCCGGTCGCGTGGCCTGCCGGCAAAAAACCGTCTGGGATGTTTTTATCGAGGGGGGATCTGTTACCTCCGGGATTTCCGGAGCCCTGAGAAAGCTCGGCCGCTTTCCCGCAGTGGGCGATTTTGTCGTGCTGCTTCACCAGCCGGAAGCCGGCTCCTCGACTATCGTTGATATCTTACCGCGGAAATCTGTATTCACGCGGGGAACTTCCGCAAAAGAAGGCACAGACCAGGTCATTGCGGCTAACATCGATATCGTGTTTATTGTCACTGCAGCCGGTCATGACCTCAACGCACGGAGGATCGAACGATACCTTGCGATCGCCCATGCGTCAGGTGCAAAACCAGTGATCGTGATCAATAAATCCGATCTTACGGACGACCCTGCACTGCTGACTGATGAAATTATCCCGGTTGCATCCGGTATTCCGGTTATACCCATTAGTGCCATCAGTGGTGATGGGATCCCCCGGCTCGAACCATTCCTTACCCCAGAGACAACAATCGTACTCATCGGTTCATCCGGTGTCGGCAAGTCTACGCTGATCAACCGGTTGCTGGACCGGCCCATCCAGGAAACTTCCGTTATCCGGGACTATGACGGGAAAGGCCGGCATACAACGACCGTACCGGCAGCTCTTCATTATGAAGAGCGGGGCACTCATGATCGATAATCCCGGGCTTCGGGAGGTTGGAATTGGCACGGCATCAGCCGGGATTGGCGAAACATTTCCGGATATTCTAAAACTTGCAACCGGATGCCGGTTCTCGGATTGCCGGCACGAGCAGGAGCCGGGCTGTGCTGTGCAGGAAGCAGTGAAGAGTGGAACACTTTCTTCACCCCGGTTGGAAAATTATCACCGGCTCATGCGGGAACTTGCATTCGAGCAGGAGAAAGCCGAGATCGGGCTTGTGCGGTCCGAACGAAAGCGGTGGAAAGGTATCACAAAACTCGCAAAGGAGATCTCTAAAAGGAAAGGGGATTTTTAGAGCATCCAGGTATGTTTCATTTTTGATGAGAATCACAATCCATTGTGTGGTATTTTAAAAAAAACAGGTATCTTAAAAATCAGTATTTCTTTGAGAGAACCACAAACCCGAGTACGAGTGCTCCCAGTACCACCATTGTGTCGAGAGGTGAAGCCTGGGTTGTCGTGGTCGGCCAGGGCGTCGGTACCTTTTTCGTGCTGGTTCTCATGACGGTAGTTGTGGGACTACCTGCAGGCCGGCTGGTGGCAGCAGCGGTCTGAACTGCACCGAGGTCTGCATTCACCTGTATCGTTGTTCCGCTTTTGACAATTACGCGTTCGGACCAGTCTCCGTAGCCGGTTTTTGAGATCAGTACCATATGATATCCCGGTGAAACATCGTCTACGGTATAGGGTGTTATTCCCACGTATACCGAATCCAGGGAGATCTTGGCACCGGAAGGACTTGAGGTGATTTCAATACTGCCGGCCTGATCGGTCACGATCTCAAACCGCAGATCACATTCAATGGTACCGAGAGGATCCACAACACACACCTCATAGGAATCAGGAGTCGTGTCGGCAAGATCAATTTTTCCCAGGATTTTTGTCGAGGTCTGTGAGGTGATATCCGCGGTAATGTTGGTACGGCCCGCTTTACGCAGGTACATACTATCAATATCTGCCAGACCCGTACCCACAACAGTAACGATACCGGTGGAATTCGCCTGTGCACTTGTGGGGGATATCGACGTCAGCGTGATCGCGTTTTTTATCGTAAATCCATCGTACAACACCGCTTCCTGCAGATCCCGGTTTCCCACAACGACATCCCACTCTCCTGCAGTAGCGCCGGAAATGGGAAACGTACAGGTAAGCGAGGTATTTGAATATGCAGTGACCGTTGCCGAAATATTTGCTTCTCCGGCCTTCATAAGCCGGACTTTTCCGAGACTTGTGGTTACATTCAGTCCCGTACCGTTTATAACAACACCTCGTACCGACGCCCCGTTATACCCGTACGCCGGAGTAACGGAGGAGATGCCTGGCGTATCAAGTGCTGACACCGGTACTGTAACGGAAAGTAGCAGTACTATCCCTATCATGCACAGCAGGAAAAATTGTTTTTTCATGGTAATACTCCCATCAATGATCACACAATGAAGGAATTTTGACAGGAGATCCATATATAATCAATTCATGGTTCTGGTTAGACGTTTGATAAACGGGGGATCGTGCACTTTTTTTCGTCTCAGTCCCGGTATCCTGCTTCGTCATCTTTGCATAATCCCTGCATTGAAAAACCGATATTTACCAGGTCTTTGAGGGTGATAATATCCTGTCTTCCACTCCTCAAAGAAGGCACGCTCCATTCCATTTCTTCTTTAATTCAGGGAAAAGTATCAAAAAACGATCTGTCGTAATTTCTGGCAAATTTCCTTGTGGGGCGATTTTTGTTTGTCGATCTATCCGGTTATTTTTTCATTCATGGTAGTTCAAAATATTTTTTCGTATGGACACAAAAAATTTTATTCTCATGAATCCATCGTTGTTTTTCGTGTTTCAGGAACTTTCTGATGCCGTTTTTCTCGATAAATTCCAGGTTTTCAATCATACTCATCCCATACCTGGTTTTGTATCTTTTATCCAGATCCCTGAGTCTTTTGCAGGGATACTTTTCGCAGGTAATTGAGCAATATTTCATCCCTTTTTCTTTCAGGACTTTACAGTGCTTAATACTACATTTCCGGCAATAACCAGAGTGGCTTTCGTCCATCCCTCTGCATCCGGGACAGGTATTTTTCTCTCTCAAATATCCTGAACAAATGGCGCAGTTCATTCCGCAGGGCGCGATTAATCTTGTTTTCATATCATTTTACCATTGCTTTTGTTTTTAGATCTTCCGGCATTTTTTCAATGGCATAGCGCAAAGCGGTGCGGGGCATCCTGGTTTTGTTTTTCATTACATACTCAAAGACCTCGTTCTGATGCGCTTCACTGGTGGCTTTCAGCATCCAGCCATATCCTTTTTGCACCAGATCGTCGCGGTCCAACAACAAAATATCGGCTATCTCAAAAATATCCGGTAAAAATTTTCCCTGCCGTGCCGGAATTATCAGTGTTACGGCGGATGCTCTTTTAACCCAGCGATTGTCGGACCTGGCCCACTTTTTCAAATTGTTAAGATGTTCAGGATACATTTCCACAAAAGTGCCGATAGTGTGATTGCACAAGGTGTCGCAGGATGCCCAGTTGGAAACATACGTATTCACCCATTTTTCAAATACCGTAAAATCGGCTGGCTCAAAGTTTTTGCGGACAAGATAGGCAAAATGGCAGGCGATAAACGACTCTTCCATATACCCCGACTGCCACAGTTCTTCGCACAGGGCAAATACCGCCTTTTTATCCATGGCAAAAATTTCCTTATCAAACGCTTTGCAAATCCTGGTGACAACAGCTGTCTTAACCCCGTAAATTTTCACGTTTTCCTTAAAAAAATTCTGCCCCGTGGACGCGGTATGCGGGTCGCTGTTTTGTCTGAGTTCCTGACGGATTTGCCGGATGATTCCCTTCATGGTTAATTTTTATCTTTCCCTTTCCACCATGTTAGTTTTTTTGGGTTACGGGTATGGTTTTTGGCAAAACAGCCTGCTCTCTGGTGATAAAAATACGGCTATGATCGGGTATCTGGCAAAACCTGCACCAACTCCTGCCTCTGGTAGAGAGAATGACCACACCAATAAAAAAGACAATCCCTCTGGCAATTTGCCAGGTCGCTGATTTACCTGTAATCGGCGTGCAATTAGCAAAACTAAAAAATTGGTTTGATGTAGACAAGATCAGAGCACACGGAATCCTTCCTGTCGGATTACGAACCGCAATATAGATAATTGCTCCCGTTGATCAGAAAACAGAGATCGTACGCGGTTGTGAAAAAAACATGGAAAAGAGACAGTATCCGGAATACAAACGTCTGATATTCCGCATCCATGCCCTGCGGCAGATGTTCCAGCGCCGGATCTCAGATAGTGAAATTCATGAAATTCTGGCAAAGGGGTTTATCATCGAGGATTATCCTGAGGACACTCCCCATCCCAGCTGCCTTGTATCGGGCATTGTTAACAACCGTCCAATCCATGATACAATAATGTAGACCACGAAGCAATTGTTATCACAGCATATGAGCCCGACCACGAAACCTGGTCGGGAGATTTTACCCGGAGGAGATCATGAAATGTGTTATCTGTAAACACGGGCAGACGAAAGAGGGGGTGACAACCGTTACCTTCGAGCGTGACGGCCTGACCTTGGTTGTCAAGGAAGTTCCTGCCAGGATCTGCACAAACTGCGGGGAGGATTATGTTGACGAACAGGTTTCTCATGAGATCCTGGGTATCGCGGAACGCATGGCGAAGAGCGGAGCGCTGGTGGATGTCCGGAAATACGTGGCAGGATATGCCGGAACATGCTGATACCCTCTGATTCATTGTCTGGTATTCCGAATGAAATTGTCCTTCGAAGGGTACAAGAGAGTTTTTCCCTTTGAGGGTCCTGTTTTTTAAGAAGAGCCGATGGCGTGGGGTTTTCTCTCTGGAATTCTGCGGTAGTGCCGACAGAGGAGAATTCCCGAAAAACCGGTTTTCTGGCAAGGATAAATACAACGCGGCGGGAACTTCCGGGAAAACCGGACTTGCAGATGAAAATTGTGGTCAAAGGAGGATTTGGGGACGGAACGTGCGGCAAAAGGGAGTCCGGCCACATTAAGGATCCAAAATCAGCGGTTGAGTACGGGGACCGGGGAAAAAAAGGGACTATGAGAGAACATTTGTTGCGGTAATCCTGGCAGGTGCAGTCTTTGTGAATGGCACGGTGACACCACCGGACGGTTTCATCACAATGTTCATTTCAGTGTTGGCAGGTACCGGGGCAACATAAAACGTAATCTCGGCCTGATCACCGGGATTCAGTGTTGTGACTTTGGCAGTGCCGGTTTTTGCGGTAAAAAAACCTGTAGAGGTCCTGGTACTGTAGAGGAGGGGTACCGGGAAGGTACCGGGGGTAGAAAAGACAATCTGCATCTTTGTCACATCCAGTGCCGGACTGCAGGGGTCAAGACCAAGGGTGAACCTGATCTCGTCAATACCCGCGGCCGGATCCGATGCACGACCAATGACATTGCCAGTCATCCTGATGCCGGGAGCAGGCTGTTCACTGCCCGTGCATACGGTTCTGACTGACGGGGAGGCGGGAACCGGTGCGGTATCCCGTGTCTGCGCCGGGACCGGTACGGTAACCGTTACATAGACAACCCGGGGCGTTGGCATTGCGAGGGGGAGATGTACATTCCCAAACGGTGAACCGGATGGCGTGACCGAAGGATTGCCTTTCACACCCTCTGGAGCCGGTGGTATGGCAGGGTTGCCCGTGTCCTGCGTGGTGCATCCCGGCAAAAATACCATCGCGATAAGGAGAACTGAACAGATGAGTATTCCACAGGTGCGCATGACTGAGGTGATATCATTAAAATGATTAATATTAATCCATCCGTCTGGTTATACCCTGTACCCTTATTATGCAAATGCCAGAGACGAATCGGCCTTTACCCGGCATATTTTCCGAAGGGATGTGGTCGTTTCACCCTGTTCCTCCTTGTCTCAGATATCCACGATCTCTCCCGATCGCGTTACTGTATCGATGAGCGCTACGGTACTCCTGCCGGTCAGGTGCCCGTACACCTCGCCAGGATTCACGATGAGCAGCGACCCCTCTCTCCTGATTTCCGGGCGGTGGGTATGACCATACACCAGCAGGTCGAGCGAACCACACGCCGTAAGCGTCTCCGGCAGCTCCCGATCATTGCCGTGCAGGAGCGCAATCCTCATCCCTCCCAGATCGATACGGGCAAAGGTTCCCGTGATCTTCATGGAGGGAAGCATGCCGGATTTTCTTTCAAGGAGTACCTTGTCCCCGTCATTGTTCCCGAATACCCCTGTCAGGGGTGCCTCCAGTTCTTTCAGGGAATCGATCATGAACGGGGATATGAAATCTCCCGCGTGCAGGACATGCTCCACGCCCCGGCTGTTGAACAGTGACACGGCTTTTTTTGTCTGCACGATATTATCGTGAGTATCAGACATGACACCAATGAGCATTCTTTCCACCACGGTTCCATCGTCCGGGAAGGTGATAATTATTTGCCGAATGATTGGGACTGAATCTCCGGCTTTTAGACTCTGGCACTTCCGGAGACCACCACTCGTTTATCAGAACCAGTGAAAATAAAAATAGTTCAGGATAAACGTTACAAAAATGAGGCCCACGATAACAAAGGCACTTACGGTAATAATATCCAGTTCATCAGAAAGGAGGAACCTGCGACGCTTCATATAAGGTAATTTTACTACAGTCATTATTTATCAACTTCCCTAAACTATGCTATGAAGGCCGATTGAGCTCTGAGCTGTTTTTATGAATACTGCCATCACCTCTGGTGGGTCCCATAATCGCATGTACCCATAACCCCGTACAACAAGCGTATTCGCAGCCTGTTCCTGATGCAGTCTTCCTATCTGAACACACTGATTTTCTGCAGGATATACCTGCGAACACTGGCATCTTTCTCGCCTTTAAGACGCAGTTTAAGAATGTCCAGAACCGTTTCTTCCGTCATGACGAAACGTTTCCTGGAGATCTTTCCAACCTGCTGTAAATGAGTTATCATGCCAACCTTTTTTTTACGAGCAGGTATAACGAGAGAACTTCTCAATAATCTTTCCCCGTGTTATAAGATTTGTTACAAAAAATGAAAACAAATCGCGACTACACGAGGTTCAGGACAGGCTGTCAGGGAGGGCAGGATCGCAGCCACACCCGGGTTCTGAAGTTCAGACCTGGTGCATGGTGCGTTCATTGTAGAGCCAGCCAATAACTATTCCAAGAAGGAGAAACCTTGCTGCATTAAACATTACCCCGATGAGGAAGTAATACCGGGAATCAAAAGAATTACTCATCCCAAAAATACTCTGAGGAACATCGATCAGGATTACAGCAATTACCATGGCTATAACGCTTATAATAACGGATTTCAGGATTGGATTCTTTGATGGAATCTTATCAAAATAAAAAAGCAGGACATAACTGACACATAATCCGATAATCATTCCCATAAGCAAAGAGGCAACCCAAACCGTCTGAAGGCTCCAGTTTGAATAGGCAGCTCTATACTCCGCAGCGATGGGAAGCAGGGACGTTGCGATAGTAGTTGCCCAGAATACCAGTCCTCCCGCAATAGTCAGTTTGAGCACTTTTTTTGAAGTGATGGGCGAGCCTGCTTTTGGCATTGTGTTTGTCTTTTTAAAATTTCTCTTAAGAGATTAAATTTTATTGTATTTCTGGCAGAAAAATCAGTTTTTTTAACATTAAAAATGAAAACGCGGCTGAAATTTAAAAAAAAACCGGATTTGAAGATCAACCTTGTGGCCAAATTGGGTTGCAGGGATGGAGTGTGCTGCAAAATGTGGAACTTTGTGCAAAGAACACTTTCACCCGCCCCGGCTCGGGCATTATCTGCCCTGGGTCTCTGATGTGTATTACACTATGCGACCGGCCCGGGAAGGTGACATTGAGTAAAAAATGAATTTTGAAGATATCCACACTATCGAAGACCTGGCGGTGGTTTCAGAAGCAGTTGTCTGGCAGCATTTTGAACAGTTAGCGGCCTTCATCTTTGAAAAAAATGGGTTCAGGGTCAAAGTAAACACCGTAAAAACCCATCAGAAAACAAAAAGACAGTATGACGTGATCGCCTGGAAGGGCAACCAGACCTTCCTCGCAGAATGCAAGAAATGGGCAGGCAACCGCTACCGGCTGTCAGCACTGAAAAAGGCGGTTGAACAGCATAAGGAACGAACCCTGTTTTATGCAGCGGTCACAAACGAGGATGCGATCCCCCTCCTCGTCACCCTCATCGAAGAGGACATACGGTTCTATGAAGGAGTTCCCATCGTGCCTGTCCAGAAGCTCAACGGATTTGTCAATGAACTGGACGGGTACGTACAGGGGAATTTCTTTTGGGATTGTGAAGATGACATTTCGTATAATGACGATATGTCCTTTGAAGATAATCGACCCTGTGAAGATTACCTGCCTTTACCTGACACCAGGTCACCACTCCCTTGATCTGGCAACATACTCATTGCCAATGAGTATGTAAAAAATAATGCAATCTTTTATCGGTTTTAGATAAGAATAGTGAAGCAGGGAGTCCATTGTGAAAATATACCTGGACGTATGCTGCTTATGCCGACCTTTTGATAATCATCATTAGACAAGGATCAGGCTTGAAACCGAGGCCATTCTTGCGATCCTCAAACACTGCTCACTTGACTGGGAGATGGTCACCAGTACCAGCAGTATTGTACGAGATTGGTCTCATAGGTGATCCGGTGAGAAGATCTCATGTCATGCAGCTGACCCGCCGTGCCCGAAAGACGCTTCGGGTTGATGAAGTCCTGTTGTCGCGGGCAGAAAAAATTCAAGAGACCGGGATCATGGGTATGGATGCCATCCATATTGCATGTGCGGAGAAAGCCGGTGCGGTCTTTCTGACTACGGATGATGAGGTGATAAGGATTATGAAGAAGCATACCCCAGATATATTAATACGGGTCGATAATCCGTTGCGCTGGCTGATGGAGTTGAACCATGACAGAGAGTAAGACAATTGCCCAGATCCAGAGCGAAGGGTACGATGCCCTGGTAAATGCCCTTGGACCGGAGGATGCAGTGCGGTTTATAAGGAGTTTTGATCCCGGGAGCGGAGACTATACCCAGGAACGGAAGAAATACCTGAAGAAGAAGACGGTAAAGCAGATTGGAAAAGAGATTCTGGCGCTGCAGAAGACCTCTTGATCCTTTTTTATATCTTCCGGTTCATCCCAGTTCATCCTCTGCTGCCATGGTTTTGTCGATGAGCATGACCGGGTTGCAGGTGGCGCAGTAACGTTCCCTCCCGTATCCTTTTCCTGATTCCCCGGTGTATTTTTCAGGACAGTCCCCTCTCCACTCCGGCACGTTCAGGAAGAACCCGTCCACAAGGGTTTTTGTCCTCCAGGACATGAATCAATAGCGATAGCATGAGGACCATGAGAAAAGGGATTTTAGTTTCGAAAAAAGGGACAAAGGAAGGGTATTTCCCGATATTTATTGATGACCGGGATTTTGTGCATTCCGTGCTGGCAGAAGCCATGGAGCAATGGAAACAGCACAAGACACACGATGCCGTGCACGACGGGATGGTGTTTTTCGAGATTGCCAATGCGATCGGAAAGGAGAGGACGAAATCTCATCAGTTCATAGGTGCTGAATCGATTCCCGAGAGGGAACTTGAGGCGGGGTTTACCCAGGCGTCGTATATTTTCGCGGTGGATTTTAAGGAAGGTAAGGTCAGGAAAGTGAAATAGGGGGGAAGACCCGGATAAAAAGACCATGAATCCCGTTGATTGAGTTGATGCTCATTTGGGGCTTTTTTTCGCCCCTCGCCAGAGTGTGCCCAAAGAGGCACAAAAATAATTACTGCCCGGTTCCCCGTGCGATGATCCTGAGGTAATCGGCAAAGAGATATTTCTTGTATCGTTTTTTCCCGGTGATCTCATGGAGAATTTCCAGTTTTTCGAACTGGCCTGCCAGATCATAGGCAGGCTGGTGACTGATACCAAGCGCTGAACTGATATCGGCAACGGTGACGACAGGTTTTGTGAACAGGAGGTCGAGGAGCCGGACGGCATTCAACCCCCCGGCATTATTTTTGATAAGGGTACCGGTGAGCCGTTCCTTGAGGGTGATGATCTCCCTGGCATTGGCAAGAGCTTCTTTAGAGACTTCGATAATGCCGCGGAGGAAGAATTTCAGCCACGATTCCCAGTCTCCTTCGATCCGGATTTCCTGGAGCAGGGAATAGTATTCTTCCCGGTGTTGTTTTAAGTAGATGCTCAGGTACAGGAGAGGTCGGGCAAGGATGCCTTTCTGGCAGAGATAAAAGGTGATGAACAACCGTCCCATCCGGCCGTTCCCATCAATGAACGGATGGATCGTCTCAAACTGCGCATGAACGAGCCCGATCTTGATCAGGGGAGGAATCCGGTCATCGGCCATGATGAACGCTTCGAGATCGGCGAGCAGTTCCGGCACCTTTTCCGGGGGCGGCGGAACGAACGTCGCGGAATGCAGGCTGGAGCCGGCCGGACCGATCCAGTTCTGTACCGTGCGGATCTTTCCTGACTCTTTCCTGCTGCCGCGTGTCCCCCAGAGGAGGACACGATGGATTTCCTGGAGAATCTCCACAGAAAAGAGCTCGTGGCTCGTGCGTGCGAGTCCCTCATCCATCGCCCGGATATAGTTGATGACCTCTTTGACCTCGTTGATGTCATCAACGGGGACCATATCTGCCTCGAACTCAAGCACGCCCTGGAGCGATGCCTGCGTTCCTTCGATCTGAGAACTGAGCAGCGCCTCTTTTTTTACGTACATGGCGACGAAGAGATCTGCGTTTGGGAGAACCGTTGTCATGCCGTCAAGACGTGCGAGGGCGCGATCTGCTTCCGAGAGGAGGTGATGAAGTTCGTCATCGAAATGGACCGGGGGATCCGGGGGCAGGGGTTTAGGGATATATGCCTGGTATCCTCCTTTCTGGCGTACCGTGATTCCCATCCGGCTTTCAGTCATAATTCTTCTTCTCCAGAATATCCGTACAGTTTCTTCTTGTAATTCTGGCCAGCCAGAGTTACACACGATTGTTATGGTTAAATTCTGTTTAACCAGAATAAGATTGTTGCGCACAGGGGAACCTTGCATGGCACAAAAATGGTGAAATTTTTTTAAAAGAACGAGTGGATCCGTGTGCATTCCGCCACCTTACGCCGGAGTGCCATGGAGCGGACCGATCCCCCGCAATTCTCTCCTTTTTTGCCAAAATACGCCCAGATACCCCCATCTTCAAGGGAAGGCAGCCAAAGGGTTCCAGGGCTCGATCTCCTCTTCAATGGGCTAAAGGAGGTGCCTGATGAAAACGAGCTCATGTTTGGGGGGTCGGATTCAGGTTATATTAGAGGTTATTTTGGCAATCAGGGCTGTTTTTGGGCATTTCTTTGAAAAGGAGAAATCGGGGCGTTTTACGGGTTTTTCCGGGAGAGGTTTTTGGGAAACGGAGGCTGAACCGGGCCCGGATTGGGGGTGAGGGAGATGCAGTGGTGTCGTGATGGTGTTTTTATTCCCCGGGAACCGGGATTGAGAGATTCCCTTTTCTCCCGAACGAATCCCGATAGTATCGTATTTTACGTTTTATTTTTCAATCCCTGGGCAAATGCCCGTGCTGCTGCCAGGTCGTTCTCATCCGGTCTTCCCTTATTGATTCCCCCGAAGAGCTTCAGAGGACCGACCGTATCCCATCCCTTGCAGCAAAATTCATCCAGAACCACGAATCCCCGGTTTGCCAGCTTTTCCTTCAGGGCGTTATGATGCATCTTTCCATCGCCAGAGGTAGAGAACACAAAAGCCTTTTTCTGGGTCACGGGCGGCAGCGTCTCCACAAACTGGAAGAGCGTCTTGTGGTGTTTCCCAAAATAGATCCCGGACCCGAACCCGATCAGGTCCCAGGTCGCGAGCGTTTCGGGTTGCGCCTTCGCGATTTGGACAATATCCGCTTCCAGCTCTTCTGCCATCACCTTTGCAACTTTTTCGGTATTCTGGTGATGAACCGAGGTATAGACAATCATTGTTTTCATGAGGGCTCTCCATCCTTGTATTAGAATAGGCTCCTTGTTTTTTATAGTGCTGGTTTACCTCCAATTAAAAAAAATAGTTCCTGGATTATGCCAAATGTTGCTTGATCATTTTTGAACATATGATCCTGTCATCTTTTTTTGCCTCTGGAGAAACCCCAGGAATACGAAAGGAAAAGTAGCACGAGCACCATGAAAAATTCAGGTTTTTATAATCTCTTTTTTTAAAGGAAAAATCATCCCTGGCTGATAAACCCGGGTCATGCCTTCTGATTCATTTGGACTGGCAGAACAATAATTCTCAGATTCGTTTCTTCGGGTTAATGATCCAGTGTACAAGGATCGGATTTTTCACTGTTTTTATGTGTACCATTCGAAATATGAACATCACATTCTGTAAGATATTGACATTTGCTGCAATCAGATAATGTTTTGATGACCATATTCCCCTTTGGTTGTTACCATCACGGGTGTTATCCATATAACCATTGTGATAATTTTCAAATTTTGGTTTCAAAAGTGATGTGTTCAAAAAGCATGTATCCGTCATGGATGCTTCATATGATGTTCCCATTTTTAACCCGACAAAAAAACCACCGCAAAAAAAAGAATCCGGTACAGCTGTTCTGCCTTCAAAGAAGCACATACATTCGTTATAGTGGCATAAATCCTGAATGATGGTGAATATACCTGCCGAATACAATTTCCCGGGAATTATGATCCCTGGTTACCCCGGATCTTCTTTAAGACAACTTCAGCAATCTCATGTTCAGTAATTTTTATTTCTTCCCTGACCGGAAGGGACCAGCCGATAATATGATCGATCATCGCCGTTCCTTTAATCTCCAAAAGAATATTCCCTTTTTTTATCAGACTCACAAACCCTTCGAAAAGGGCGAGATTGTGAGAGGTAAGCGGGACTATTATCTCAATACTGTCACTTGCCGGGATATCCATTTTGCTTGTCTGACCGCTGGCAATCTCTTTTTCCTGAGTACCACTCCGAAAATAAACAATGAACGGGAGTGCCCGTACTGTCGCCCCGAAAGGATTGGGATTTTCAATTTTGAGAATGACATCGAAATCTATAGATGAAAGGTGAAGGGCCCGGATTTTCACCCCTTTAATAGTAACGACAGGCTCACTCAGGGTTTGCATGTCAGACTGTTTTACTCATAAAGCCTATAAGTATTTTAGTACCAGGTTAATTCCTCTCCGGAGTTCCCACACTCCTTTGCCAGCTGGTATGATAATCGGATTTCCCGGAGCCGTGGTGCTCATCCAGGGAACCAGAAAATAGGGAACCAGAAAATATAATTTTCCAGTACCCGGCTTAGTATTCACCAGTTGGAGCGAGTACATTGATTTTGTATTTTCAGGGAGATGGAGGGCAGGATTTATTCATCTTGCATTTTTTACATCCATCTTCACCCTGTTACAGCACTTCGGACATCGGACATGAACCGGCTTCCTCGATCGCTCCAGGCTGGCGAGCCGTGACCCCATGTACGTCCACTCATAATTACATTGATGGCAGGTGACCCGGCAGGATGTGTAGAGGCAATCCATAGGGTGTAATCGAACAGAATCTGATATGAGTGCAATGCGAATGAAGGGTGAAAGTGTCTGCACACGATAAAGAAGGGGGGTTTTGAAATACGGATCCCATTGACAGGAGTTTGCGCTCAACGGGGCTGTGCCCCTTACTGCGGTGGGCTGCCCGGAACGCACGGTTCCCGACCTGAAACTCCGGCACGTCCAGGTGGGAGCGGTCTCCACAAGGGTTTTGTTCTTCAGAACATGAATCCTTAGCGATACCATGAGAACCATGAGAAAAGGGATTTTAGTCTCGAAAAAAGGAACCAAGGAAGGGTATTTCCCGATATTTATTGATGACCGGGATTTCGTTCATTCCGTTCTGGCAGAAGCCATGGAGCAATGGAAACAGCGTGAGACAAAAGATGCCGTGCATGACGGAATGGAGTTTTTCGAGATTGCCAATGCGATCGGAAAGGAAAGGACGAAATATCCTCAGTTCATAGGTGCTGAGTCGATTCCCGAGAGGGAGCTTGAGGCGGGGTTTACCCAGGCGTCGTATATTTTCGCGGTGGATTTTAAGGAAGGGAAGATCAGGAAGGTAATTGCCAATGCGATCGGAAAGGAGAGGACGAAATCTCATCAGTTCATAGGTGCTGAGTCGATTCCCGAAAGGGATCTTGAGGCGGGGTTTAACCAGGCGTCGTATATTTTCGCGGTTGATTTTGCGGGAGGGAAGATCAGGAAGGTAAAATAGGGGGATTATTGGTAAGGGGTGGAAAATGAAAGGAAAATTTAAGGAGAAGATTATTCAATTTCGTGTGCTTCAATCAACTCATTCATCCCGGCATTTTTAAGAATTGCGTAAGTCGGTTTCATATTTTCGAAAATTTTTGTCGGAACAAAAATGCATAATCCATCTCGGCCGCGTGTCATCAAAACACGATACGCATTTTTTCTGATTTGATGGGGATCATTAATTTTATTGGTGGTATTCATTTTGAAATTCCACCGTTTTCCATCAAAGATAAAATCATCTCCCCACACCAAAATGGAAAAATCAAGTTCTAATCCTTGACATTCAAACTCAGTAGCAGGACGTGAAAGGGCGCAACAGGATTCTGGATCAGTAGATGGGGCATTAAACCACCGGTTTACCCGAAGATTTTTAGTTCGTTCGAAATGCAATTGGTTGTCGATTCCGATTGATTCTAAATTTTTTGCATATCGCGAAGCAAGTAATCCAAATTTTTCATTTTTATCGTTTTGATACCGCAACCTAACATATCTTTTAGCGATTTCCAAATCCGAAGTGATGTAAAGCGGGTAACCGGCTCCAATGATCTTTTTCGATAATTCTACTAATTCAGGAAGATTGTTCGTCGGCTCACTCAGAAGAATCTCAACCCACTTGTGGAGATCTTCTGCTAAATGAGATCGAAGAGAGACCGTCAAATTTAATAGAGGTTCGATTCTGCATTTGACATTCTGCGATTCAAATACATTTAAGAGATGTTGAGGGCAATGGACAACCCAATTGTTTTGTTTACCCGAATTGACCGCCTTTGCCCATTGGGATAAGCCGGCTTCTTCTCCACTGTAAATTTCTTGCCCCTCACCTACTAGACCTAATTACGACACACCAATCAGGGATCCGTTCTGCGATGGAGATGAGGAGAGAGGGTTCTGATGCTTTGATTTTATGCTTCTTTTCAACTAATTTTTCATCCCATGCTCTTTGGGCTTCATCGAAAATGATTATGTGTTCAAGAGGAATTGTATCCGGACGTTTGATAGCATGATAAATGACATATTTTTTCATGCCTTGAACAAATGTTGAACTATGAAGAGCATCCTGTAACACATCTACGAGCGGACCGTTACCTGATAAAAAAACAACGGGAGCTCCTAATTTTCTTCCATCTCTTTCAACCCTAAGATCATTCAATCGGGGTTCATGAGCGATCTGCAAACCCACGAGGGTTTTTCCTGAACCCGGAACCCCTGTTAATAACACCAAATGTCGTGTTTTGGTTTCTGCTGCGGTATGAGCAATTTGGGTGATAAGTTCAACGGTTTCTGGAATTTTTGCGCTTGCAGCCTTTCGAATTTGTGGGAGAGGAAGATTGTGGTAAAGAAGATAAGCCGCTTGAATTAGACTAGGTAGAGGTGCATATTCGCCTTTTGTCCATTTGTCGGGATAAATCTGGGGGCCAATTTTTTTACGACAGAGTTCCACAAGTTCTTTTCCTAATATCCTTGGTGAGAGGATGGTTACACCATTAATCTCTGATCGTTCTGCATTGCTTCGAGTTAAAACAAGAATTGGAATGACTTTTAATTCATGGCATTCAGAATGATAATTTTTTAGATCTCTTGCATACGCCGCTACTTGATCAATATCAGATTCGATTGCGGACACTTTACCTTTGAATTCAATTACAGCAACAATTCCATTTTCAAGAATAATCACATCGGGCCGTCGGCCTTGACGTGGTAATTCATATTCAAAAATTACTGTAAACGCTTTGGCCTGCTCTTCTTCTGAAAGCATGTATTGTCCTTCGCGTTGTACAGATCGGAATGCTAGAATCCCATGCTCGAATTTGAGAAATATTATGATCCTGCAAAAACTCTTCTATGGTTTGACGGATGATTCGGGGTTCTGCTTGGACAAATGAAGGTAAATCGGAGAGCCAACCGTATTCCATTTAGACACACTCAATAAAACAAGTGATTGTTATGTCAAACGATAATACTACTTTTTTTATTCATTGAGCAAATAATGAAAAGTCTTTACTTATTTGATGGCTAGACCACATGGCGAGGGTCGATAAGCCCAAATACTTCTCAATACCCTCGCTTCCCCGGCACAACCCCCCGCACCCCGCCTCTCGGCTCTTTCACATCCCCAACATATCGCGGAATCATATGACAATGGCAGTGCATAACGGTCTGCCCGGCCGCTTTACCAATGTTGAACCCTATGTTGTACCCGGCCGGTCGAAAATTCTTCTCAATCACTTCTTTACACTCATCGATCAAAGTAAGCAACTCCTGTTTCTCCTCAACAGTCAGGGAAAAATAATCAGCCACATGCCGGAATGGGATCACGAGCAGGTGCCCATTGCTGACCGGGTAGCGGTCCCAACGGGCATAGATAAAATCGTTCTTCACTACAATGTCATCCGACACGGGATTGCAGAACGGGCATTTCACGGGATACTCCATGCATCGAACCCCCGGACCTCAATAAGATATTCGCATTTTTCACCGAGCCGTTCCAGTGCCACATCCTGCCAGCCGGGCACTGTTTCCGGTGAACCGATCAGAGCGAGATTAATCTCCCGGGAAAATCGCTTGGGATAGACATCGTGCATGCTGTCCCAATACGTGGCAATCGCATCAGATCTCTTGTCGATAAACGCCGGTGAGGGAATCATGTCCCGTTTTTTCCCATTGACACTCTCCAGTGACGGCAGTAAGTTCCAGAGATTGTTATTCTTCCAGACCGTGAAGGGAATCATGTGATCCACATGGAGCTTCGCAATATCGTTGATCGGCTTTCCGGACCAGACACATTCAAGGGCATGACAGTTCTGGTACAATTTCGTATAGACCTGTCGTGCCTCACTCACCGCCCGGCTGGTTTCCGGTACGGTTCTTAATGTTTCCATAACCGAGGCGACCGCGACCGATCCCCCGCTTGCCTTGCTCGTAAACTCTGCCCATTGATAGACCAGCGAATCATCGCCGGAGATGAAACTCCCCAGGTACTGGAATACCCAAAACAGATCGTTCCGGAACGAAAATGTCCCGGAATAATGTACGACCGATTCCTGATCGAACGGTGTTCCAACAGGTATCCGTTGGGCATCGTTGTTATACGTGAAAACAGAGAAATCCCGGTGTCCCTGCGAGCGGCCCAGGTGTTTCATTGGCATGGTGGTTATCGTGGTTTTGAGTTTTACAATTAATGTACTGACCGTGGAAGAAATTTCAGGTGGGATGGATCCATTCACGTAGTCGTTATAGAAAACCGAGAAGCCACCTTTTCCTGCATAATAATCCGTTACTTCTTTGAAAAGAGGCCGGAAGGAGATCCTCTTTTGGAGGGAATCTTCTTTTTCTCCATGCATTTGTGGTAAAAATTCCTGGCTTTCAATAATGGGATAATAATACAGGAGCCATTTCTCAATGAGAAGCCCAAGAGGGAGAGAGACAAGATCCCCGGCCTCTTTTCTCAGGTGCTGGAATTCCTGCGAGACCTCAATGACGCTGCGTAACAGGGCAAACTTATAGGTCGTATCTTTGCTGTCCCGCTCAATAATCGTATTGATCGTTTTGAAATTCTGGAGATCAAACGATTCCATAGTGAAAAGATATCAGTCAATGCTCTTGCTCTTTTCTATTTGCGGATGGAATTTCCGGGGCTAGCCCACGCGGCAAGGGGCGGAGCCCCGATGAGCGTCAGACCCTCACTTCCCCACCGCATCCCCGCTCGCCACCATCCTCTCGATGAACTCATTCTCCTTCGAATACGTCACAATCAGAACATCCGACGCCCGGGTCATTGCAACATACAGAAACCGCTGTTCCAGATCCCTATCCGCAGGAGTACGTGGCTCAAACAGATCAGCCCACATCACAAAGACGACCCGGTACTGGAGACCTTTGGCAGAAGCCACGGTCTGGACCTTAATCGACTGTTCAAAAACTTTCGTGCGGGAATAGTAATCCTCGTTCAGCCACGTGACCGGAGCGAGGGTGCCGAGGTCTTTGAGGAAATTTTTAAAAATCTCATTGTCTTTGTAGGGTTTTTTGACGTAGAGAATTCCAATCTCCTGAGGCTGTAATGTTATTTGGATCTCGTTGAAGGGAACATTACCTTCAAGAAGAACTTTTGATATGCTGACAATCCGCTTACATTCATCAGCATGGTCTTTGCATTTAAGGAGAATCGGTTTTGGTCCCCGCCGGATGGCCTGGCTCGGATCTACCGGAACAATCGAGATGGAATCTTCGTTGTTCTTCACATTTTTCGCCGTGAAATGTGCAGCGAGCTGAAGGATCTCCCGGGTATTCCGGTAATTCCGGTCGAGATCAAATGCCTGAATGAATGGTCCTGCCCTGCTGCTTTGATGCCGAGCGATTTCCAGCTCACAGAATCCGATGAGCCGAATTCCCTGGTTGCCATCACAGACGATCAGCAGATCGCCATCAAGAGGATCGTTCAGTGCTTCCAGAATACAGGAGAACCAGATCGGGGGGAAGTCCTGAGCCTCATCCACAAGGATCGCGTCATACTTCCGGGAATCCCCGGCATGGTTCTGGAGATGCTCCAGCAACCGGCTTCCCAATGCTGCATCATCTTCAAGTTTCCCGGTTGAAGGATCTTCCTTCCGGGATGAATTCCATTATGCTTCACCCACCCATCGAAATGAAACACATTGATCCTGGGATAGTCCTTGAGAACATGTTTCAGGTACACACTCAGGACAACATTGTAACAGAGCAGCAGGATCTTTGCTTCGGGATCCCGTTCATGCAACCATTTTGCCCGTGCGATAAGAAGAACAGTTTTCCCGGATCCGGCAACTCCATAAATAATCCGATGTCCTTCACCAATTTTCCGGGCATTATTCTCCTGCTTGCGATCAAGAACGACAAGATCAAAACATTGCTGAGCATCTATTTCTGTCAGGGATTGTCGAAGGAATATAACTGAGAATAATTTCCGGGTGAATGATGGATCGGAGCACATCCACCTGTTCGTGATGAAAACGGTGTGATTGGCCAGTAGGGATCAAAAAACCGCATCAGGGTATTTCGGATCTCCTCGGCAGATGCATTTTCAAGCGCAACCAGTTCATCCCGGAACAGGGTATTATCCATCTTGAAAATTTCCGAAATGTTCTGATCCTTGCGCCGTAAAATATTATCCCGGGAAATATTGGATAATACTACAAAATGACAGAACGGGAAGAAGAATTTATTTTTCCGGGGGCCTTCCTGATGGAGAAGCAGAGAGCGATTCGGACTTCTCTCACATGCCCTGGCCAGCCTCCACATATAATTCCGGGCCTGTTCGAGAGGATGAATCTCCTGCCGTTCGCGATTATCGAATATTAACTGTTATTTCAGAATGATTCCCTTTGACGATATCGTCAAGATACCAGCCTTTCACTTCAATAATTATTACCCCGAGATCCGGTGCGATCACAATAAAATCGGGATGACGGTTGTCGATGTTGGGTTCATAATAGATGAGATAGTCATCAGGAAGTTTTTTTAAAATAGCGAATGTTCGTTCTTCTCCCCGGCTCGCCTTTGAAGACAGGCGATCAGGGATACATTCAGCCATTTTTAATTACACCAATTGTAAAATTGGGTCTTTATCGATGAATAATATTTGTATTATTTTAACCGTGAATGAAATTTTTACGCTCTCTTGATGATATTGATTTAGAGAAATTAGAATGCCC
This sequence comes from uncultured Methanoregulaceae archaeon, assembly GCA_963841015.1. GTDB lineage: Archaea > Halobacteriota > Methanomicrobia > Methanomicrobiales > Methanospirillaceae > Methanoregula. The sequence continues at coordinate 153,375 of CAWJAX010000002.1, forward strand.
CAATTTTAAAGTTCTCAAAATAAAAATTACGTAAACGACACCTTTAACATAATCATTGAAAATAAAAAGCTATCAATACATATTGAGGTAATAGATGACCAGATTCTGCCCTTATTGTGGAAAACCAGTTACCGATGATATCACAAAAATATGTTCAAATTGTGGAAAAGATCTTTCAGATACACCAGTCGTTGCTACCGCTCAGATAAGTACTTCGATGGATCGGCAGGAAATATTAGGGCGGGCAATCCCTTTTTTTGCAGCCAAAACCTATGCCGTTCAAACCCAAACAGATTATGTAATTGCATTTGAATCACAAAATCGCGATGTGAGACTGGGTAATTTTTTTAGTGCTCTGTTGTTTGGGACTCATCCCCGCAGTAATTTACTATTATTGGTTTACCCACAAACATCAGGTCACGGTTTCCCTGAGTGGACCCACCGACACCAAAGTCACCGCCATTGGTAATACCGGACAGGCAAAAAATGATGCTGCAGAATTTATGAGGACGTTACAATAATTTATTTCAAGCACTTTTTTTAAGATGATTTTTTAATCGTATACGACTTCTCATCAATCAAAGAATTATCCTCGCAGGCTAGTTTTTTCTTAATAGAGTAAGTTTTCGATAAAATGTAGATTCCTGCACCAGAAATCAATAATAAAACTGCGAGCCATTGACCGTTGGTAATCGCCCAATATCCACCCCCTATTCCAAAGCCTAAAGCTATTCCTGCAAGAACCCTGCAGAGATGTTGAATTATCAGAACTTTTGTTAATCTTCGTAATTGAGATAATAATGCAAATAGTAAGGCAAAAAAAATACTTTCATATCCGGACGGTTTCAGGAAAATCAAAACCAATAACGCTGTCGGGTAAGCCAATAAGCATCCGGCACATAATCTCCTGTTGAACAAAACAATAACGTCGTCATCAAAACAGGGACGGTTAGGATGATGAGAAAGTAAAAGTTCTTTAAATTCTTGCGGATTTAAAGACATTCGCATATGATAATAATCGAGCAACTTGATAATTGAGTCTTTTGATTATTGAGGACCAATTCGGATTCTAAAAAAAATCCAACCGCACATTAATCCCCACCCCTCCCCAATCCTGACAGTGTGAACCCATGACCGAACAATCGTTTATTACCTGCCTGAATGCACACAACTGTTTCGACCCGTGCTGTGATGCAGAATGCCCAAAACACGCAAATCCCGATGAACCGTGCAGAGTCGGGCAGGGGAGCAGGAAGTGCTTCAGGATCGCGTGTCCGACCTGTAAAAATTTTCTGGAAAAAGAGAACGCTGACAAATACACCGATGAAAACCTTTTACTCGAAGTGAAGAACCTGACCGACGGAATATTTACCGATCTTGATCCTGAAAATGTAGGGCGACCATTGCTTGTTGTTCTGATTGGTGATGAGGGGTACTATTACCGGAAGTCACCGGCATTTGATGGTGACTATGATAGCCTTATTACGAGTCTTGGTTATGTAATTGACGATTTGAAAGAGCGTTCACCGGGTCAGGATCCCCTCTGAAAAACAGTCTCCGATGGAGAATCTTAAGGGTAAAAGAATAGATCTCCTTCAGTAGTTTTCGTGAAATTCCAGATCCTCAAAACAAGCCTTTTTCCCTTCCACACCCACCAATCCATCCATAAAAACGATCCCCCTCCCAAACAGGTTTAAACAGGCCGGTTTTCCTGCCCTTAAAACCGTTCATTCCCGATTATAAGCCCAATAATCACAAATCCGGAAAAACATGCCCAAAAACGCCCCATTCAGGCCGGTCAGAAAAGACTGGGCCAAAACAAAATATGCCCTATTTTGAGCCCAGATTGCCATTCCGGGCAATATTTGGATCATAGGTAGTTCGCAGGTCCAAAAAGGAGATCTCACCGTCGGAGGTCCTCTGGCTTCAGGATTATGTTGATCCCGTTGTACGAAACCTGGACCGCCAGGGAGAACTTTTACGATGTTCGCGGGTCCGTATGCATTCACCGGCAGGGTCCGGCCCGTTACCGGGATCCACAACACCTATCAGCTCGTGCGTCAAAAAAATGGACATATGTCTAAAAAAATAGACATCAATGAGAATGATCTGAGTGTACTTGCGCTCTTCACTGGCGGGTACGACCGGGAATACTATATCCGGGAGATCAGTACGGTCCTCCCGCTGAGTCATGGGACCGCCCAGACGATTCTCGAACGGTTTGAGAAAAAACTCGTGCTCGCATCGACCCTCAAAGGAAAAACCCGGATCTTCCGGATCAAGCCCGGGGAGATCGCGGTCCAGTATTTCATTCTCGCCGAACAATACAAAAAAATTGCATTCATGGAAGAACGACCCTATGAAACGGAAGTGCTGAACAGGATAGATCCCTTCACCGATGGCATCACCCTCGTCTTCGGGAGCTATGCAAAGGGTACAGAAACACAAGAATCCGATCTCGATCTCCTTGTCGCGGGGCACTGTGATGAGGAAAAGATCTCCCGGGTGGGAAAAATGTTCGATAAAGAGATCAGTATCCATCGATTCGCGGAAGATGTTTTTTTGAAAAACGACCCGCGGGACACTCTTCTCATCGAAGCAAAAAAGCATCATATAGTCTGGAAAAACCCGGAGCGTTTCGTCCGTGAGGTGGTCCGGTGAAGAACAAGCTGTCCTGGTGTGCTGATGCAAAAAACGGGATCATGCTTGTCGAGCCAAACAACGATGTTGCACTCGCGTATCTTAAGAAGTCCGGGGATGCGATGGAGGCCATGCATTCCGTTGTTTCCCATGACTGGAAAATTTCCGCCGGGTACTATTCCCTGTACTTCTCGCTCTATGCAGTGCTGATGAAAGCCGGCATAAAATCGGAAAACCATGTCTGCACAATCGAGATCATGCAGCACATTCTTGCGGATTTTTTTACCCGGGAGGAATGTAAATTGATGGAACGGGCCCGGCACGCACGGGTCGAGTCCCAGTACTATACCACAAGCGAGATCCCTGCCGCATTTGAGGATACCCTGGCAAAACAGGTCCCGCGTTTCCTGGTGAAATGCCAGGGAATTGTAGACCGGATGGATGCAAAAAAGATCCAGAAAATCCGGGAGATATTCACGGAACAGGTGAAACGAAGGTAATATTCTCTTTTCAAAGAGATGGACACTCAACAGATGCTGGTGCTAAAATGAGCGTCCCTTTACCAATCATGCTCACCCTGTTGCCGTCATAAATTTTTTGGCATTCTCATTTATTATTGGACCCCCGGGTCCCGGCCCCTGCTGGCTGTGGGCGGAGCCCCGATGAGCGTCAGACATATCCGGCATAGATCGCCAAAAACACCATCTCCGAAACCAGGTGCTCCCCCGCTATCAGGAGGTATAATGGGTCTATTAAGATATCCACAAACAAAACAGGTTTAAACAGGCCGGTTTTCCTGCCCTTAAAACCGTTCATTCCCTATAAAAAGCCCAATAATCATAAATCCGGAAAAACATTCCCAAAAACGCCCCATTCAGGCCGGTCAGGAAAGACTGAGCCAAAACAAAATATACTCATATTGAGCCCAGATTGCCATTTTGAGCCTTATTTAGTACATAAGAGGAGGACAGGTCAGGAAAGTGTACTTCTGGTCCGGCATTTCAAAAATTCCGGGATACTTTTATTTACCTGAAGCCCTATCCCTCACGTGTAAAACCCTGAAAGGATATGCAGGAATGAAGGCATGCATCGATCCTGGCCTTCTCACACCATGATGATCCGACCTGATTTTAAAGAGTAGTACCAGAGCATGCAATTGATCGGTATCACCATCGTGAACCCTGCCCACAGGGAAAACATGAGGTGAATGAAGCATGTCGGAACTCTACAAAAAAATGATTGACGAAGCTATGGCTGCCCAGCGGGCAGATGTGGGCATGGTCAAAAAGAAGCGAGGCCAGGCATTTGTCATCGATGATGCCAAGGTCTATCTCGATGCGGTAAAGCAGATGAAGGCGGCCGGGGACCAGTCAAAGGCGGTCTTCCAGCTGCATACCGAATCGGTAAAGGCGCATTTTGAATCCCTGGAAGCACTCACCAGGACCGTCCGACCGGAAGACGACCCCTTTGTTGAGCACTACCAGACCCCGGTTGTGATGGAGATACTCTATGACCAGGATCCGGCATTCAGGAAGAGCATCGATGCGTTCGTACAGGCCATCGGGAAATCAGAAGCACTGGTCGGGAAGGAGGCCGCACGGCGCTATTCCGGGTTCTACGGGCCGACCTGCGTGGTGGACTTTGCCCTTATCCCGGGCAGCACCAGCAACGTGGTCAACCAGATCCTCCGGAAAGTGAATATTCCGGTTGCCCACAAGCAGGCAATCCTTGCCTCCAAGTCGTGGGGGATGAACACGTCCTATGGCATTGGGGAGGTCTTTGCTCACGAGACGGAGAAAGGAGCAACCCTTGCCGATGCCGTGAAGGCAGAGATCGCGATGCTCAAAGATGTTTATGACAAGCCGGTGGAGACACAGGGTAAGCTCATGGATGCAGCCGGCATGAACTCGTTTGACTGCCGGAAGTACATGGCGGATTACCGGAAGAAGATGGAACACACGGTAAAAGCCGCGGTTGACGATGGCGTGCATTATGGCAATATCGTCACGATCCCCGCGTACTGTGTCGGGGACATCGCCCATCACATCTCCCAGTCGACCTTCAACATGTGCAAGGATGATGTTATCATGGCGACCATCGAGGCTGCAACCGAGGTCATGGACCTGAACCTCAGAAATGCCATCCCGAAATTCAGGAACGAGTACGACATCCTCTCGCTTGCAACGGGTGCATCGGCCTGTGCTGCCGAATACCTCCTTGAGCTCGACGGGTTCAACGCGATCATGATTGTCGACCTGCTTACCAAGCGGTGGCATAACTATGTCCAGCTCTACCCGACCCGGGGTGCAGCCGCGGAACTGCACAACTGCGACTTCATGGATATGATCTACCGGGGCTGGAAGTACCTCGACAAGGCACGCCGGGCCCAGGATGGTGAACCCGGGATGCTGAAGCCGAAAGTCGGGATCTTCGATGTCGATCTCTCCCCCATCCACAAAAACGAGGTCCTCATGAACCCGCAGCGCTACGCCTACCCGGCCTGTGCCATCACGGTCCGGGCATCGGCAATGCTGAGACTCTCGGATTACCCGTGCCTCCTCACGAGTGAACCGGTGACCGCCACGCTCATGACCAACATTATTGCCCTGCACAAGGAGATCGCTGCTGCCCCGGCCCGGATCTGCAAGGACTGTGCATCGGCAGCACTCATGGATTTCCGCCACTGTTACTGCCAGTGGAAAGAGGCGGTCTGATTATTTTTGTTATGGAGGTGAAAAAAGATGAAATGTTACGTGTGTGCAAAGGAAGGAAAAGAGAGTGATGCCGTTGCTGTATGCATTGCCTGCGGTATGGGGACGTGTATGAAGCATACCATCCGGAAAGAAGTGGATGTCTGGGAAGGGAGTTATCCCCTGCCCTCCCGCAAGCTGCCAAAGAAGATGCCACGGATGCTCTGTCCGGACTGTAATGCCGCGTATGGAGAGGCAAAGTGATGGCATCGCTGGCAAAACGTTGTGTTGCCGAAATGGCGGGAACCGCACTGCTCGTGTATTTCGGGGCTGGTGCTGCTGCTATCACGCTGATGATTGCAGAAGGTGCTCATCCTGCGACACCGTTTAACATCGGTATTGGCGAACTCGGAGGGCTGGGCGACTGGTTCGCGATCGGCATGGCTTTTGCCATCGTGATTGCTGCGGTGATCTATTCCATGGGAAGAATCTCCGGAGCTCATATCAACCCGGCGGTCACGATTGCGCTCTTTGCAACAAAGAGGTTCCCCGCCGGTGAGACCGGGGCGTATGTCATCGTCCAGTTGATAGGTGCTGCCATCGGGAGCCTGCTCTTTGCTGCAACCGCCGGCATGGATGCGGTCACCATCGGCGGGCTCGGGGCAACCGCACCGTTTCCCGGGATCGGGTACGGGCAGGCAATCCTTGCCGAGACCATCGGCACCTTCGTCCTGATGCTGGTTATCATGGGCATTGCGGTCGACAGCCGGGCACCGCAGGGATTTGCCGGGCTGGTGATCGGGCTTACGGTGGCAGGAATGATAACAACACTGGGCAATATCTCCGGGGCATCACTCAACACGGCGAGGACGTTTGGTCCCTACCTGATCGATTCGGTACTGGGAAGACCTGCACCCTGGGAGTTCTTCCCGATCTATATCATCGGGCCGATTGTCGGGGCGGTGGCAGCGGCATTCTTTTACGACTGGATCGTAACGGAGTAATTTTCCTTCATCAATTTTTTCGTTTCTCCAAAAGTGCCCATGGGTGGCTGAATTTTCTTGCGTGACTAAAAAGTCGTACTGTAACCACACCTACATAAAAATGGAGTTTCGCCTCCCGACAGGTGCTGTTAGCGGTGATTTTCAGCTCCGAAAACGTCCCCGATTTCCAAACAAGCAACGGAGCGGGGAATCCCAAATCATTCAGGCTGTTTTTTCACGAATGAGTGATATTTGATGGTCGGGAACCCTTCAGGAGAAGATAGTCTCCAACATAGAAGCGGTGCAGGTGCAAGAGCAGGTTTGTAAGCTGTTTTGTGGGGAATTCCCGATCCCGGAAAAAAGCCTTAGGTATGCCGGGAAAAACATCAGGCAAAAATGCTGGCCAGAATCCCTCTCAGATCCTTCCGTATTTTTTATGAGCCTGCTCAGTAGTCATGATCTCGTTGATGATAATTACCTGATCACGAGGATAAAAGAATACGGTATACCGATAGGACACATGCATCCGGTAGCGTTCTTTTGGCATAGTGAGCCGTTTTATATCTCCGTGTGCATGCGGATGGTCGGCAAGCCGATCTATATGTTCTCCTACAATACGGCGATCTTTCTCCGGCAGATTTACAAGGAACTTTATTGCCCGTTCCGTGATTTCTATGTTCAGGAAATCACTTCACTCAAAGACCAAGATCCTTCTTTACCCGGTTCCACGACACCGTCTTTTCAGTATCATCGATCACATCGAGATCAGCAATGAGCTGCAATCGCTGGTGATCGGTGATCAATTCGGCAATCGTATCATCAAAGGTCTGACCCGGTTTTCGCAGCCGCGAGAGTGTTGCCCACGTGCTCGGTGTCAGGGCGACTCTCTTGGTTGCGATTTCTCCTTCCTGTGCTTGTGCCATACATTCACCTTCCCATGATTGGTATCAGACAAATTTACAAGTTGTCTAATCGTGACAATATTTACATGGTTGACATTCTCGCGCAATAAAGGTGGTGGTGGACCTTTAACCCGGTACCAGAAAACCAGGCATAAAAGGTTGTATCAATAGGTTGCGTTACCCTGATCCGGAAGTGATCGCCACCTGTTCTATGCTCATGCCGCCACAGAACCCAGTTCAGCCTCAATCTCATCCAGCAGTTTCCGGACCTGTGCAATCTTGGCTTTCACCGATGTACCGGACTCAAATGCGGATCCGGCGTCCTTTATGTCCGTTGTCCTGCGCCACTGGCCCAGCACGTCCTGCAGGCTCTGTCCGATGAAGGTAGTACCGCTCCTGGCTTCGACAAGACCTATCAGCGTCTGTTCACCGCTCGGCGTGATGACCGGGATGATCCAGATCTCCTGACCATCAATGACATACATGATCGGCTGGACTACCTCCAGCTCAGGCGCCTTTGCAACTTCCGGGTGCTGGTGGACGTTCTGCGATGCCCCCAGGTCGTTATAATAGCCCGGTGTTTCATGGAAGGTGAACTTGCCGGTCCTGACATCGGTCAGCATGTACCCGACCATGGACGTGTCCGTCCCGGGGTTCGATACCGTGCCGAACCAGTAGAGATTGCCGTCGTTGCCGTTCACGAGAAATACATCAGGGCCGTCAATACCGGAGAGTATCTTGACATCACGCTGTCCCAGGACAGAGTTCCACCAGCCGAGCTGGTAGCGGCCCCACCAACCGATCCATTCTTCGGTGGTGATCTCGCTCCACACGCGCTGGATCCATGCAGGCTGTTTTCCGAGGCGGTAAAAGTCCACAGAACCGCTCACCGGGTCGATGGTGGCAACGCCGACCGGCCGTTCCCCGATAATCCCGTAGAGCATGGGTTCTGCCAGCTGGATAACATATTTCGGTTGCATCGTATCGTCAAGCTGGAACGAGGTTTCCATCTGCAGGAACTCCGGGTGCTGTTCCCACACGCGGCGGTTGACATTGTTTCCGAAAAGGGCACCCCGGGTAGAGATCATGCGGCTGACGGATACTCTCTGGGCTTCGGCTTTCGGGTCCTCGGCATTGACAATAACGTAACCCCCTGTGCCTTCATCCGCATACGACCATGCTTTGATAAAAAATCCGTCGTAATCGAGGGGAGTGATCCAGACAAGGGTACCGTTCAGGGTCTGGATATCAGGTTCAGCAATCTGCGACTTGTACCCGAGCGAGCCGATGACCTTGTCACTACGCCACCTGGCGGTCTCATAACTGACCAGCCGTATATGGCTGCTGTTGATAATTTCGGACGGGCCGCGGGCAACCGTCACGTTTGGTGCCGCTGCCAGCTGGGTTGCCGTCATGGCAGAAAGAATAGTAATTAAACAGAACCAGAAGACGATGATCACCGCCAGGGACACTCCGGAGACCACCGCTCCTTTCTGGTGGTTGGCAAGAGCGCTGTTCACACCAAGGGCTATTGCCGCGTTGACCAGGAACCAGAGCAGCAGATTGAACCCGGTGAACGGGAGCTGGATGATATAAAGCACGATAAAACTGCCGACCGCTGCTGCTATGGCAAGGCCCGCTCGTTTTTTGATATACCGGTTTTGGAATATGTCCGGCGAGACGAAGAAATAGAGGAGCCCGGTGAGGATCACCACACTGAGGAACATAAGGTTCATACCGGTACCCCACTCCCGGATGGCAGGTAATTATTCCCGGCCTGGAATTCCGGATTCGATCCCGTCCCGTTTCTGACCGTGAGGTAAACAGGATACGTACCTGTGCGCATTCTCATTGCTGAAAGTATGCAAAAACAGGGTATTAAGGATATGTCCCGGTTTGACCGGATACCGTACAGACCGCTGTCCCATCAGATATCCGAAGTTCCCGGGAAGTATGGCAGACAGGGTTACCCGGGATTCTTTTTAGGAGTGTATCCATGGCCGTGAATTGCCCTGCATCCCGGGTCCAGGGCAACGGCCTTATCCTGCGAGACATCTGCTTCCTCCTGCCGGCCAAGACACCGCAGGGCCTGTCCACGGGAGTACCACGCTTCGGCATCACCAGGGTCGATGGCGATTACCCGGTCATAGGAGAGAACCGCTTCGGCATACCGGCCAAGAGTCCCGAGTGCAACGCCGCGATTGTACCACGCTTCGGCATATTCCGGCCGGAGGGTTGTCGCCACTTCGTAGGAAATGACCGCTTCATCCTGCCGATCGAGATCGCTCAGGGCAGACCCGTGGTTGTACCATGCTTCGGCGTATTCCGGCCGGAGAGCGACTGCGGTAAAATACGATTCTGCCGCGTCTTGTGGGCGGCCGAGATGCATGCACGTGTTCCCGCGGTTGTTCCAGGCCTCAGCATACTCCGGCCGGAGTGCAACTGCCCGGTCATACGAGACAAGAGCCTCGGTATGCTGCCCGAGCTGTGCCAGGGTATTTGCCCGGTTGAACCATGCCCCGGGAAGATCCGGGCTGGTGGCGATCACCCTGTCGTACGATCGAAGGGCTTCTGCATACTGGCCGAGGTTCATGAGCACATTCCCCCGCATGTTCCACGCCTCTATGTCATCCGGGCTGAGAGCTGTTGCCCGGTCACAGGAATCAAGGGCTTCTGAGTCCCGGCCAAGGTTCGTGAGCACCCACCCCCGGGTGTGCCATGCCTCGGCAAAATCCGGTTGGAGAGCGACAGCCCGGTCGCAGGAGTCAAGGGCTTCGGCATTGCGGCCAAGATGCCCGAGCACCCACCCGCGGTTACTCCACGCCCGGAAGTAACCGGGGTCCGTGGCAATCGCCGTATCGCAGGCATCGAGAGCAGCAGGAAAAAGACCCAGGTTGCCAAGTGCGGCTGCACGGCCGTTCCATGCCCGGGTGCAGCCCGGATCAAGGGAAACTGCCCGGTCAAACAGGGCGAGTGCTTCGGAATACCTCCGGTGCCGGAACTGATCAACCCCCCTGGTGATGTAGTCTTTTGCCTGTTCTTTCATACACTGCCCTGTCCTGTCCGGATTATCACCATTCCGATCCCTGCCCGGACAAAAAACCTTCCTTCCCCCGTCCAGCCCGTACCTGCAGCCTGTATAGGCACAAAGGAGAAGTACCCTCAACTTTTTATCGTTTTGGATGCATCATCAGATTATTCTCTCACCATAAATAACAATGAAAATACTCCAAAGAGGTACCGTATGAAAAAACCAGCAAACCCAACAACTTCCGTTCAACAAAAGCCCGACCCGCACACAAACACATCGGACGGGGAAAGCGCCGTGCTCGCGACGATCGCGGCGATGCCGGAACCGGATCGCGTCATAGCCTCGCGGCTCCATGCGATCATCAAAGCCGGTGCGCCTGTTCTCTCGCCGAGATTCTGGTACGGGATGCCCGCGTATGCAAAGGACGGCAAAGTAGTCTGCTTCTTCCAGGGCAGGGAGAAATTCAAGACGAGGTACGCGACGTTCGGCTTTATGCACGAGGCAAACCTCGACGAGGGGAATATGTGGCCGGTCGCCTTTGCGCTGAAAAAGGTGACTGCCACCGAAGAGGAAACGATCGCTGCGCTCGTGAAGAAAGCGGTGCGATGAGGACGAAAACCGCTACAACCCTGGTGAAGCCGATGTATTACACGGCTGGTCTCTAAAATTTTCCTCAATCACATCTTTTCACGAAATCGACTTGGTGCAGGTACAACCTGGCGGCTTCTTCTCAATCGAAACCATAATGGACACTGACAACGACAAAGATATGATGACATCTCAGGCAGCACCCCGGGTGCGAAAAGATCATCCTGCAAAAAAATCTTCCGCTCAACAAAAAACAACAGAAGGCGAAGGAAAAAACATCCTCTATGCCGTATCAGAGCACTCTCTTTGTGGATTTCTGGAAGATGAGCCGGACATTTACTCGGTGTCGGATCTGAAAGTCAGGTACCGATGAAAGCAAAAATTATCCTGATCCATTTTCCTTTTACGAATCTGACCGATTTTAAACTTCGACCGGCACTGGTCATTCATGAGAGCGAAAATGATGTGGTTGTTGCATTTATATCTTCAAAAATTCCCGGGCATCTCCAGGATTCCGATTTCGTGATAGCAAGGGATCATCCTTCTTTCTTTTCCACCGGGCTGAAGGTTTCTTCAGTGATAAAATTCGATAAGATTGCAACCGTATCAAAAGATCTCATTGAAGGTGAGATCGGTGAGATTTCCCGTGATCTGGCCGATGAATGTAACCTCCTCTTATGCCGGATCTTCATTCTTTGATAGTATGGAGAAATTCAAGACGCGGTACGCGACGTTCGGCTTCATGCACGAGGCAAACCTCGACGAAGGGAATATATGGCCGGTCGCCTTTGCGCTGAAAAAGGTGACTGCCACCGAAGAGGAAACGATCGCTGCGCTCGTGAAGAGAGCGGTGAGCTGATGACGAAAACCGCCACCTGGTAGTGAAGCCGGGGTAATTCGTATTACCGGAGGGTAGTGCTGGGAATGGCCGATTTCAGGGCAGCATGAATATCTGACTCCCTGAACGGTTTACCAATAAAACCGTCGGCAGGTACCTTTTTTGCCCGTTCAAGATCTTCTGCCCTGGCAGAAGCGGTGAGAAATATTATCGGGATCGGAGCTGACTTTTTCATGGCAATTGCTGCATCAATCCCATCGGTTTGACCGTCAAGGGTGATATCCATCAGGACAGCATCGGGTCTCTTTTCTTTTATGAAATCTATCGCAGCTTCACCGGACGCCACTTTACCACACACGGCATATCCCAAAGAAATAAGACAAATTTCGATGAGCTGCTGGATGATGATATTATCTTCAACAATAAGGATCTCGAGAATTGCATTTATCATAAAAATTCCCGGTGGGTCTCGTTGTTTACATAATAAATATGAGCGTTTAAATTATTTTTTATTTAATTTTTTTCGGAAGATGAGAAAGATAGTAAAAATTTCACTTTTGGTACAATCGTCGGATAATGATGAAATATATCCGGTTCTCCACTGGAAATAAAGGGGTTTATATAATTTATAAAGAAGTCAGATATTCTGCATTATTTTACCCTTTTAAGAAAATATTACCGGCAGATTTACCAAAAAAATTCTTCCTCCTGCATTGAGGGATTTTCAGTAATTGCCGTTACCTGTTTTTTTCCAAAATGTGCCTATCTTCCTGCAGCACCGGCTGCCCGTCGCACCGGACCTCGACGATACGGTCATCGGATACCAGGAAATACTGCCACGTTTTCCAGGGGGAGACTACCCAGATCTCCCGGGATACCACGGGAGTTTTCGGCACCGTGCGGAGCTGCTGTATCGCTTCGGTGAACATCCTTTCGATCTCCTGCGGGTTGCTGATATGCGTGCGTATCCTCCTGACCCGGACAAATACCGTGCAACCGGTGATGAAGAGGATAAAATTGTAGTGCGATCTCTGCAGGGCCGGGTTGTCCAGGACTACTCCCCGCCGGTTTGCAATCTCCTGTGCCGCGGCAATCGCCATGAGCGGCTGGGGGCCCCTCGTCATCTCCGCTCGCCTCCGCTGCCATCATGCGTTCCCGTGCCATCACATGTTCCCGTATCTTCTGCATCCCCCTTGCGGCATTGCCGTGCCCCGGGACGGTTCCACGCACTCCTCAGCTCCCTCTTGACCGGCCGCGTCCGGATGCTGACGTTATAGAAATGATTCCCCGTCTTAGACACGATCACCCGTTCCAGCGTCTGACCATGGGTGACGACTCCCCGCTTCACAATATCCGGGATGAGGTACAGGGGAATGTCCCGCTCGATCTTCGCCGGTCGCCGGGGCATCAGGAACGCCCCCGTGTATCAGGGTTAAGGGGTTGTGATGGTCTGGTTGTCCTGTCGTCAGGGGAAGTTCCTGCATAGATTCTTACGGCGAGGGCGAAAAACCGGGTACTCCCGTTTCTTCTCGTCTGATTTATTGCGATCCTGGAGGATCTCGTTGTAGTGGTTTTTTGGCTGGTTGTCATGGATAATCACGGGTGAAATTAATCAGTTGTTCTTTTGTGCGGGGTAATTTTTACCAGAGCGGGAGTGTATTTGCCTGCATCGCTGGGACGATAACGCCGGGTTCTGCAGCGAACACGCCAGAGTGTTTGGCCGGGTATCGTTCAAAGGTCACACCGTACAGGATAAACGGCAGGTGACCTGCCAGGTACGCAAAAACCCTGGACTATGGCAATCACCGGAATTCCGGCGCTTACTGACTATCAGCAAAAAAGGTATAGAGGGAGAAGATGGGGGAATGGTCGCTCGTCAGCCGGTAGCGCCTGGTTGTATGCATTGCATGTACGATGTTAAGCGGGATTGCGGGCAGGAGGACTTTCTGTGCAATAACCGGGAGCAGGAGCTTGTGCACCACTGCTATGACTTTTGCTTTAAGGGCCTTTGCTGCCTTTTTTGCCCGGTCGAGCAGGTTTTTAAAAAATTCCCCGATCATCGTTACGGAACAGTCAGGCACTCGTGAGAATTTAAATTGAGATGACCCAATCAGCTCGATGAATGGTATGTCTGACGAATGTATTTTTATGGAATTGTTCCTGGGGCAACCGTTGGGGATGAAAAATAAGAGAGAACGACACGCGGATCATTGTCTTGCCGGAATACTCAGAATGGTTCTGGATTTGCCGGTGAATTGCTGAGGATTGTCTGCAGGTCGTTAGAGAGTGGTGGATGTCTCTTTTTTTGTGAATCCGAATGGGGACCATGGTAAAGGTTGCCACATCGTTGAAGATGCCGTGTCCCCGGATGGTTGAAGGAGGTGCATCTCCAAAAATCACCTGTTGAACAAAAATAGTGCGCCTCAGCCGGGCACCGGGACGTGATGTTCGATTCTGTTGTTTTTTGGAATATGCGATCCAATCCGGAAAATTCCTTTTACAAAAAACCGATAAAATTAGCATATTGAATGGAAAAAGGCCCTGATAACCTCCCGGTTCAGACCGGCTTTTCGTAAGACAATATTTTTGTTCTTATCAACCACATCTGCTAATTGCCCCATGGAAACCAGTACCCTCCTCCTGGTAATCGTACTTGCGGGAACCATCATCCTCATTGTAAGCAACCGGGTACGGATCGATCTTGTTGCTGTCCTTGCAAGCCTTGCTCTCGCCTGGCTTGGCCTAATCACCCCGGTGGAGGCGGTTTCCGGGTTTGCCTCAAACGCCGTGATCGCAATGGCGTCCATAATGATTATTGCGTACGGGATGGACAGAACTGGTGTAACGTTGCGTCTCGCCAACACCATCATGAAATATGCCGGAACCGGTGAGCGCCGGATCAACGCAACCATAGGGATAACGGTCGGTCTCTTCTCTTCGGTAATGCAGACTATTGGCGTAGCTGCCCTCTTCCTTCCTGCAGTGAGGAGGATCGGGAAGCAGGCCCGTATTCCTGTCTCTCACCTGATAATGCCGATGGGGTTTGCAGCTATCCTTGGAGGGAGCATGACAATGATCGCATCCGGCCCGTTAATCGTATTAAATGACCTCCTTCTGCAGGCCGAAGCAGAGCCCTTCTCCCTCTTTGCTGTCACCCCTGTAGGCCTCCCCCTCCTCATCGCCGGGATTGCTCTCTTTGCCCTGGCAGGAGATCGCCTCCTCCCGAAGAAAGAGGAGGCACCCTACGGACCTACAATCGCTGAGATCTGGGGGATTGATCACCCTGTCAGAACCTGTACCATCCCCCCATCATCTCCGATCATCGGAATGACCCGTGAGGACGTGTCCTTCAAGACCCGCTATGGTCTCGATCTCCTTGCCATACGCACCCATAAAGATATCAGTGTTGCACCCTCGCGATTTATCCGCCTCGAACCTGGCACGGAGCTCGCATTCCTCGGATCCGAGGAGGTATTCCTGCAGTTTATCAATGAATCCGGCTGTATACCCTCCGGAGAACGATCTGGGTTAAAAGAGATCCTGGATGGTGAAGAGTATGGATTTGCCGAGCTGATCGTCCGGCCGAAGGCGTCGATTATCGGAAAGACCCCCCGGGAAATCAGGTTCCGGCAGACGTTCTCGATCGAGCCGATCATCCATCAGCAAGGACAGACTGAAACGCGGGCTGATATCTCCAACAAACCCCTTGCAGCAGGTGATACCATTGTTGCCTTTGGATCATGGGACACCCTGAGGCACCTTGCCTGGCACCAGGATCTTGTGCTCGTAACCCCTCCTGAAGGGGACGGTATAAGACATAATAAGGGGTATCTGGCGGTCCTGATCTTCGCTGCCGCCCTCGGTCTCACTATCACCGGCGTCCCGATCTCCCTTGCCCTTCTCACGGGGGCAGCCGCGTCTGTTCTCTTCGGTGTCCTCAACATCGATGAGGCGTACCGGGCTGTCGATTGGAAGACGATAATCCTCATTGGCGGTCTGATACCCCTTGGAATTGCACTGGAAAAGAGTGGGGCGGCTTCAGCTCTCTCCGATTCCCTGATCGAAGTCCTTGCCGGATCCCATCCGATAATCATCATGTATGCTGTTGCCATCCTCGCAACCGTCCTCTCCCTCATAATCACCAACATCGCGGCAACAGTTCTCCTCGTTCCTCTTGTGATGCTTATTGGTACCGGGACAGGGACAGACCCCCGTGCTCTCGCCCTTCTCGTCGCGGTCTGCGCCTCGAACTCATTCATCCTTCCAACCCACCAGGTAAATGCCCTCCTGATGGGGCCTGGAGGATATTCCCCGAAAGATTATCTGAAAGCAGGGAGCATCATGACCGTGATCTTCCTTGCAATAGCCGTAATGCTCATCTATCTCCTTATCAGATAGAAGGATGAAAACATATGATCATCCACCAGTTTTTCATACCGGGGCTTGCTCACAGCTCGTACATCGTTGCCGGGAACCGGTCCTGTGCGGTCATCGATCCGGAACGCGATGCCGGACGGTATATTACCGCCGCACAGGAGATGGGACTTCGGATCACCCATGTCCTGGAAACGCACCTGCATGCAGACTTCATATCAGGGCACCTCGACCTGGCCGATGCGACCGGCGCAGGTATCTATATGTCCCGGTCCGCATACTGCGGATTTCCCCATACCCCTCTCGCTGAAGGGGATGAGGTGCGTCTTGAAGACATCCGTTTTTCAGTCATAGAGACGGCCGGACATACTCCCGAACATATCTGTTACATTGCAACGGATACCACACGCGGTCAGACACCGGTCGCCCTCTTTTCCGGTGACACACTCTTTGTTGGCGATGTCGGGCGGCCTGACCTCTTTTTGGGGAGAGCAACAGAACTTGCCTCATCCCTCTATGACAATCTGCATACCAAGATCATGACCCTCCCGGACGAGTGTGAGGTCTATCCTGCACACGGAATGGGATCTCTCTGCGGACGGGCGATGGCAGCAAAGCGGACAAGCACAATAGGGTATGAGAAGAAGTACAACTACGCCCTCCGGATCAGGAGTCGCGAGGAGTTCATCAGTGCACTCACTTCCGATATGCCTGCCGCCCCGGATCACTTCCTCCGCTGTTCTGAGATCAACAGGGCAGGTCCTGCACTGATGCGGGACCTCATCCAGCCAGTACCCGTCCAGCCGAAGTCGCTTGCAGACCGTATCCGGGCAGATGATGTAATCGTTCTCGATGTCAGAAGTTACCTTGCTTTCTCTGGCATGCACATCCCCGGAGCCTGGCATATCGATCTCTCGGGAAACTTTGCTACGCAGGCGGGCTGGATCCTCCCCCCGATAAGGATATCCTCCTTGTTGTTGAGGATCGAAGACAGGCAGAAGAAGCGACACTCCAGCTCCACCGGGTCGGATTTGACCGGGTCACGGGGTATGCCGAAGGAGGAATGCTTGTCTGGGGAACAGCTGCGTTGCCCATCAGCCGTGTCCCGGTCATCTCCCCTGAGGAAGCACATGCCCTGATTCGATCAAACGAGGCGGTCTTAATCGATGTCCGCTCACGGGAGGAGTGGCAGGCTGCCCGTGTAGAGGGATCGATCCACATTCCCTGGCACGATCTCAGAACCCGGTACACCGAACTTGATCCTGCACAGCAGTATATTGTCATGTGCCGGGGGGGACAGCGTGCGAGCATCGCGGTAAGTATCCTGAAGATGCACGGATTCAGCCGTATTTTAAATCTTGGTGGCGGATACACGGCCTACCAGAGGGCAGGATCGGTACCATGATGCGAAACCTGCTATTAGTGGAAAGCATTTCCCCTGCTTGTGGAGGATATTGATGACAGAATGGTTCATGATGGCGTCCTGGTCCCCCTACATCGTCGGTGCCGGGATCGGCATACTCATCTGGCTGGCGTTCCTGCTCTCTGACCGCCCGCTTGGTTGTTCGACAGCATATGCCAAAACGGCCGGTATGGCTGAGTCCGCAATCTCCCGTAAGAAGAGCGAAGTGATGCCGTACTATCAGAAGTTTACGCCGACAATCGATTGGCAGTGGATGCTCATCATCGGGGTGCTGATCGGAGCGTTCCTGTCTGCATACCTCTCCGGCACATTTACGCTCCTGATCGTGCCTCCTCTCTTTGCTGCGGAGTTCGGGACGGACCCGATCTTCCGGTCCATTGTTGCCCTCCTTGGTGGCATGGTGATGGGGATTGGAGCCCGCTGGGCCGGAGGGTGTACATCCGGGCATGGGATATCCGGGACACTGCAGCTCTCGCTTGCGAGCTGGGTTGCGTCAATCTGCTTCTTTGCCGGCGGAATTCTGACCGCAGGACTCATCTATGGATTCTCATTCGTATGAGGGGTGAAATGATGGTATTTGAGCAGATCAGAATGGACAACCGGGTCCAGATTGTTCTCGGGCTTCTTACCGGCATCGTCTTTGGGTTCCTCCTGCAGAAAGGAGGGGTGACCGATTACGGGGTGATCATCGGCCAGCTCCTGCTCACCGACTTTACCGTCATAAAGATAATGCTCTCTGCTGTCCTAATCGGTATGATCGGTGTCTATGCGATGAAGTCAGCCGGGCTGGTCCGGCTTCACTGCAGGGTGGGATCGGTCGGTGCAACTATAATCGGGGGGCTTATCTTCGGAGCGGGATTTGCAATCCTCGGGTACTGCCCCGGGACCGCTGCCGGCGCGGTTGGATCGGGCGCGCTTGATGCAGCAATCGGAATGGTCGGCATCGCTCTTGGTGCCGGGATCTTCGCCCGGCTGTACCCGCGTCTCAACCGTTCGATCCTCAACTACGGGACCTTTCCGGCAGATACAATTCCGGAACTGGTAGGGATCCGTGCGGAGATTGTCGTGATAATTGTCGCGATTCTGATCGCTGGCTTCTTGTATATGCTCACCGTTTTGGGATTCTGATTGGTTCAATTCATGAGTGACTGGAGACCTCAGGATAAGCGATCCAATCCTTCTCATTTTTTTTCACTGTTTCGAAGATCGGGAACGCATCTCGTCTTGTGGACACTGAGGAACAGGACCGCAGCACTGACGAATTCCCTGGAGACCCCGGTTTGTTCTGCAAGCCGGATCCTGGTTTGAAGTGCACTGCTTCCCGTCTTTATCAGATACAGACGTTCAGCGATTCAGGACAGCACGACAACCCGCTTGAGCGAGTCGTAACATTTCAAAAGGAGAGTTGGCGTTCAAATCCTTAAAAAAGCACAAAATCAATGAAATACCTTCAAATTTTATTCAAAATCAAAAAAATAGCCTGATTTGAACCCAAACCTCAGCCGGGCACCGGAACGTGATGTCCGATTCTGTCGTATCATACCTTTTTTGAAATTATGTGGAATTATGAGAGTTAATTGTTGGGATGTGGTACGACCAGGGCTTGCCGCGGTGCTCCTGCGCCAGCGGCTGCTTCGGCCCGCTCCTCCCATACCGCTCTGCGGAATGTTCGTCGCTGTTGATCGTACTCCTATTGTCTATCCGGCGCAGACAATGCATATCACAGACAGAGGGTATGTTCGAGGACTAAGCTGAGTATCGCTCGTTATCCTCTAAACCCCATTTACCGCACCTTGTATATCCTCAACCCTGGAGATTGAATTCTGCTGCTTCTTTTGAGAGAAAATAACCAAGAATGGTCCGGATGACCACTACCACAGCGAGATTGATCAGCTCCTCCTGAGACGGAGTGGTAATTGTTGTCAGGATATCAGCTGCAATCAGAAATTCAAGACCAAACACGATCTTATCCGTCAGTTCCCGGCGGATTACATTATAAGTATACGAGCCCTTCCGGAACTCCAGAATAATGACTTTGACGATCGCTTTCAGACCGCCGTAGATGATGAGGACTGCCCCGGCAATTCCGAGGACAAGTGCAAAAAAATAGATGATCTCAAAGAATGCCGGAAATTGCATACACACTGACAGGTGCGGGGTACCTGATGAATTTTTGGATACAGTTCAGATTATCTGATGAAATTTATTAACAATGCTGACAGGTTGAAAACAGTGACAAAACCGCCCCCTTGAGGAAACAGATGAGATAGATTTCAAACAGATAGAGGGTTTAAAAAGGGGGTATCCTACACCCATCCCCTGACCTTCATCGCTTCCACGACATGTTCCACGGCGAGGCTGTATGCGGCTCTCCTCAGGGAGATGTTGTTCTTAGTCGCCATTTCATACACTGCCCGGTACGTTTCAGTCATCGTTTTTTTGAGACGAGTGTCTACCGTTTCTTTGTCCCAGTGATCCATATTCAGGTTCTGGACCATCTCAAAATACGAAACAATGACCCCGCCCGCGTTACAGAGAAAATCGGGAATAATTGGTATGCCCCGTGCGTGGAGATGATCGTTGGCTTCAGCGGTGATCGGGCCATTCCCGAACTCGGCAATGATTTTTGCCCTGATGCTGTCCATATTGTCGTGGGCAATAGCATTTTCAAGTGCTGCCGGAATGAGGATATCTGCGTCCAGCTCAAGGAGCTGTCTGTTGGTGATATCCTCGCCTGCTCCGGAGTTCCTGATTGAACCTGTTTTCTTTTTATGATCCTTCAGTTTCAGAATATCAAGGCCGTCCCGGTTCAGGACCCCGCCCCGGCTGTCGCTCACGGCGATTATTCTGCAACCACAGAGAGGATTTCCAAGCAACGCAGCATTTTCTCCTACATTCCCGAATCCCTGGATTGCAACGGTGGCTTTCCTGAGGTCAATGCCGAGGTCTTTTGCTGCCTCTTCGATGATATACCATCCACCCCGTGCGGTTGAGTCATCACGGCCCTCCGATCCGCCAATACTCATCGGTTTTCCGGTAACAACACCGAACGTGGTTTTACCCACATTATGGGAATATTCGTCCATCATCCATGCCATGGTCTGTGAATTTGTACCAACATCCGGCGCAGCAATATCACAATCCGGACCGATAAACCGGGCGATCTCCTGGATGTACGCCCGGCTCAGGCGTTCCATCTCACCTGCTGATAATTCCTTGGGATTACAGATCACTCCTCCTTTTGCGCCGCCCAGCGGGAGATGGTAGAGTGCACATTTCCAGGTCATGAGGGCTGCAAGAGCCCGGATTTCGTCAATAGTCACATCGGGATGAAACCGGATCCCGCCTTTGGTCGGGCCCCGGGCGTCGTTATACTGGACGCGGTATCCCTGAAATGCTCGTATGGTTCCATTATCCATACGGACGGGAATTGACGCATGATATTCCCGCACCGGCGTTTTTAAGAGTGCTTCCATATCAGACGAGAGTTTCATGTCGAGGGCACAGGCACATACATGCTTTTTAACCGTTTCAAAAAGATCTACATCCGCCATATTCGTCCGGTCCTATAATGGCTGTATATCCACGAAAACGGGTAAAAGGGTATCGATTATAACTGTTCCAGGCTCTCGTGCTGATATGCCGGTCTCTTTACCGGCCCAGCTGACGGAGGAAAGCGCTCTTATGGTTCTCGGATCCTCTCCGCAGGCTGGAATAAACCTGGGTGATGTCAGCCCTTGTTGTGTTGGCAAGTGCCTTGTCCAGGTCAGCAATATCCCGCACCTCGACAGCAAGCGAGGCCTCGAATGCACCGGTCCGGGAGGCATCTCCCTGTGCAGCAAGCGTTGTGTACAGCGACTGGATGACCGGGTCGGTATACCCGGCCGATGCATTGCCGATCCGGTGGTCACCGAGGCCATACCTGTCGATGAGCAGCTGGACTTCGTTGTAGTGGGTGATCTCCGATGCAGCAATGTTGGAAAAGACTGGTACCGGATACATGCCGGCCCACCGGGCATACAGGTCGTGGGCAAGCTGCTCCTCTTCCCTCATGAACAGGATATCAGCGATCTCAGCATCTGTCAGGGTCGTTGTATCTGACCGGGGCAAAAGAACCCCGGGATTCGTTCCCGGGCCGGTGCCCTGACCCTGGCCAGCCTGTTGTCCCTGCCCATATCCCGGCCGGGAGCTCTGTGCGGTACTCCCCATCCCGGACATGAATACAGCAATGATGACGATAACGACAATAATTACACCCCCAATCAGCAACCAGCTGGACTTCTCCATGATGATATCACCAGTGAGTGCATGAGATAGAGCGATATATAAGGATTGGTTTTGCAAGAATCAGAACAGACCGTTGAGATCGGGGTAGTGTAATCAGTTGATTACGAAGGACGCCTTTCAAGGAACATAAATGTTCCCTCCATTCCCCGCATTAAAACGCCCCGTTTGCTCTATACTTCTTCCAGCATCCTTTGTTTCCCGGAAATTCCTGGTTATAATAAAAGACCTTACTCCCGTATGTCCCATAGGAGTATGTCAAAGGGCCCCGCGACAAGAAAACAAAAAACGAACAAGGAGAAAAAAACATGGCAGATTTTGTGCAGAATTCACAGACCAAAAATGCGGTTCGCATGCTTGCGAGCCCGATTGCAGACGTAACGGCGTTCAACTCGATTGTCCAGTCGGTCATCACCGACAACCCGTTTGCCTGTGTAGCCTATATGACCGCCGGGATAAACCACGACCCGGTAGAAAAGACCCGGGAAGCGTACACCGCACGGATCAACTACGAGGACGGGAATGCAAAGAACGTCGGTAACTGTTCCCACCGCTTCAACACACTCGCAGGGTTCAGCGCCGGGGTAACCGCGTTGCTGGCAGCCGCGGCAGTCACCACGGCACATGCCGGTACCGCAGTCCACGACCCGGCGGATGATGCATTCAGTGCAACCCTCAGGTGCCACGATGCCAATGGCGAACTCTACCTGCTGAACTTCAGCCGTGACCGGGTTTCCCTCACGTCCTACTCGGACGAGGCCATCCGCACCGCGGTCGAGACCTGGGCGGACACCGTCCCGGCTCTTGCCTGAGCATACCAGAGACGACACGACCCTGAGGAGAGGAGACCCGGTCTACCGTCTCCTCTCTTTTGTGGTCCTCTCGTTTCGGTACCTGGAGAGGACCGTTATGGAAACCGAAGTTGCGGGAATCATCCTGGGGGCAGTGCTGCCCCTCTACCCGATGTTGTTTGTCATCTACCAGAAGATTGGCAGATATGACGAGATTGTTGAGGAGTTCAAAAAACTCCGGGCCGAACACGATGCCCACCGGGAGAATTTTCATGGAAACTAAGATCATATCCCCCGCCGTTGCGCAGGTTATCGGCATATTCCGGGGAAAAGACGGCGGGTTTGAACCGCTCGGTCGCGATACACCGCTTACGGCCGATGAGGTAAGCCGTAACCCGATCTTCTATATCCTTGACCTGAACAGCGACACCTGCAGCGGGAACCTGATCATCGATGTGACCTACGATAACCTTTCACCCGTACGGTTGCAGGACCTGCGGCGGGGGACCGATATCCCCCATGGGGTCCGGTTCTGGCCGGACTGGTTCGATATTCCACCCTATGAGGAGATGCATGACATTGATGGCCGCCGGGTATATCCCCGGGCACCGGGTCTCCACACGGTGCAGATCCGGACCGCCGGCGGAAGTTTGCGCAGATGGGACGGGCACGGGACTTCAGCCCGGAGAATGGCGGGTACACCAGCCCGGTGTTTGAGCTATGGATTGGAGGGAGATACGGTGTTTGAGAACGAGGTGCTGACACGGTGTGCAATCGCCGGGACGGGGATGGTGCTCGGGCTTATTGGTGTGCTGGCACATCTTCCCCTTCTTTTTCTCATCCTGCCGGTTGCAGTGGTCTTCCTGGGCATCGTTGCAGACCCCGAAGAGACCCATGCCGTGTGGTACGGGATGCTGAATACGCTCGGCATCTTTGATGTGTCTGCACTCTCACGCTGCGGAGAAGGGTGAACTATATCCAGAAAAAGCATTACTTCTGGTTCGGCGAGGTGGGGATGGCGGGTGTACTGGCAGGAAGTTTGCGGTCCCGCTGGGGCTCTTCTTTGCAGGGCAGACCGAGATCACGCTGGCATTCATCAGTGCTGCAGTGCTGTTCCTGCCGCTCTTCGTGTTCCTGCCCAAGGCTGATCCAGCGGAGCGATGAAGGCGGATACGGATGCTGGTGATCGAGGCGTTCGGCAAGAACGGGCAGGTAAAAAAGGTGTTCTGGGCCGTGTTCACCGCCTTGGCCGGGCTGGTAGTGGCACGGATCATCGACCCGGGGACCGCCCGCCAGGTTGTATTGGCTCTTACGGGGATAGGCGTGTAAGCGACAACCGGACAGTTCTTGTCCTGGTGGGGGATATGCGGATCTCCGGTTCATGCCTGCCCATAGCGGTACACGCATCCTGGCAGACCCGCCATTCCCCGCACGGGATTACGGAAGATCAGTCGCACGCCCAAAAAAAAGACAAAATTACCGGGATACCCGCGGTGCTTTCAAACGCTCACTTCTTTTCCAGTGCCTGCCGGATCATCTTTAAGGTCTCAACTTTGTGCTTCTTGTACCCGATCTTGAACTCTTTGTGCATGATCCGCTCATCGAGCTTGCGCATTACTATTGCCTTTCTTGTTGCTTCGTCGAGGGATTCCCACGCGGCCATCTCAGCCCATTTGGCCTGACCCATATGCATTTCAATTTTTGAATCTTCCATTATCATTTCGTGTAACTCCTTTTGGTGTATGGTGTTCTCATGGTTCTTTTTAAAATTCGGGTATTTCCGACGATGAAATGAAGAGGTATAGATATGTCTGACTCCTCCACGCTGACTCTTGACAAAATGGGGTGTACCAACTCATCGCATCACTCCAGAGAACTAGATTATCTCTTCAGCAACGAACTCATATCAACATTACCAGGTGATGCAGATTTTGTTACAAAATCTGAAACGTATAACCAATGAAGTGCCTCAGACCGCGGAAACACGCTGGTAGTGGGATCTGAGAATTATTATCGTATCCTTATCGGGCAATACCGGATCGGGTGCCCGGATACCGGAGCAGTTTTATAGCATAATGGGATATTACCAGAAAGGATTTCCCGATCATACGATATCCAAAAAAATAAGGAGTGGGGTATTATCCGGATAGTCACAGGAATCCCGGTGGGGGATACGCAGAAACAACGGGATCTGATAGCCAGTCAGTGGGTGAAACTCAAAGAACCCAAAAATATGATGACCGCCATTCTCGCATCAGTTCCCTTCATGGCACTCAATACCACGATCACCTTGTTGATCGCAGGTATGTTCGTGCCAGTCTCTCCCGAATACTGTGGAATAGACGGAACCACATTCTCGTTTCAGACAGACCTGCTTGCACCTGTTGCTTGGCGTAGTGGGAATACTTGTTGCCCACGAACTGATTCATGTACTCTGTATACCGGATTTTATCCGTTCAGATACTACCTGTATCGGAATAACGTTTGGTGGCGGATTTGTGTATACGGAAGAACCCTTGACCCGGACACGCTTTATCATCATCAGCTTCGCACCGTTTATCGCCATTTCCCTCATCCTGCCCTTTATTCTGGGCATGCTGCATCTTCTCTCTCCGTTAATACTTGGTCTCATGGTATTGAACTCCCTGGGATCTTCAGTGGATATGTTGATCGCACTGCTTGTGCTTCTGCAGGTCCCCTCGAGAGCACATCTTGTTGCAAACGGCAGGGATACGTATTGGAAACCTGATGGATGAGGTGGGAGTCGGGCTCGTTAAAAAGAGCGGTCAGGAAAAAATTTCGATACCCTCCTTACTGCCAATGAAGTAAATCTGAGGGCCTGAAAGATCCCTCTTATAATATCCATTCTTTAAGATTTCTGTCTGGAAATGAACTACTCATCCTTGTTTGACGATAATCAGCACGGATATTGACCATGTTCAGGTTTCGTTTTGTGACCTATGGTTCAAAAACGTAACAGATACGCTCATATGGTTCTGCTTTGAACCTTGAAGACGGAACACCTCACATGTACGCAATCGAAGCACAGAATCTCCGCAAGTCATTTGGGGACGTCATAGCGGTAGATGACGTCAGTATTGCCATTGAGGAAGGCGGTATCTTCGGGTTCCTCGGCCCGAACGGAGAATTTTTAAGAGCTCGATGCCGTTGATCTCCGGCATATCATAATCCACAATAATTGCATCAAAGGATTTTTCAAGCAGAATCTTAAGTGCTTCGGTTGCTGATTGACCTGAAACATATGCGGAAATTGGCGAAACGCCGACAGACCACGAATATGAGATTGCCTATAGAAAATACGAGTAGGTTTTCATGATTAAGCAGAGTAATCTGCTCTGTTTCTTATTCATTGTTGAATATCCAATGAGACAATTTTCAGTTTCCATCATTTTTAAAAAATCAGTATGGATGAAATGGAAACCTTTCTTTGTTGTGTTCTTCAACAGGGTCCTGTTGCATTAACTGGACGAGCTTGCCGATTACTACACCGTTTCCTGCACCGTCTGCGATATCTGCTCTTGAAAGGGAATTAACGAATTTTTGAAAAGTAAATATTACTGGTAGAAAGGAGGTTTGTAAGTCTCCTCACCATTGGCGTTACCGATAGTTCTCCCCGTGTAATACCGGAAGGACTGTACCATGTTCTCATAGGTGGCCTGGCTAAGTGTACCGTCGGGGGTCATCGTGTAAATCATTACCGGAATATACCCCTTCTCATTTGCCGAGGCCTTGTTACCGACCAAGATTACGGTCTTGGCCGGAGTTCCGGAATAGGGATCGCTCTTGGCATCAAACCGGACATAGGTGATCCCGTTATAGGTGACGGTAGATTCATCGAATACTGCAACGGAACTACGGATGATATTCCGGATATTCTGGTCCACGCTGAGTGAAGTGGAGTAAGAGAAGATGGTCAGTGAGTCGGCAAGCTCGGTATAGTTGCCACTGTTGTCGTTAATGGTCCCGTTGGCCCCGCCAGTGGCCGGGTTGAAGACAGTTGTTTTATAGAGGATGTTGTTTTCGGACGTCGTCGCACGGATGGTTGTGCCAGCATACCCGTCCGGTGCGGAGATAGTAAAGAGAAGAGGTGTATCCTTGATGCTCTTCGGAAGGGGAACGGCGGGTGCTGTCGTTGTCGGCAGGGGAGTCATCGCTGTTGGTACTGGAGTTGAAACAGTGGTCAGGCGTTCGGTTGGGACAGTCGTCGGCACCGGTGAAGGGGTCGGCTGGGGCTGGATGGTCTGGGTGCACCCGGCAATATACATTACTGCTATGACCACCAGAAAAAGGATAAAAATTGTTTTGTTTTTCATAGTAACACCATAATAGGCTGTGTTGAATACATGGGGGAAATCTGATAATTCTTTTGATAGTTTTCAATTTTTGGAAACAGATGGGATAAACCGGGATAATCAGGCTGTTGTACATTTTTCCGTTGATGAAGCGTATGAACCAAACCCGCATCATCACCCTGCCACAATCAGACTGACAAAAAAAAGTATTGCGGGTACAGCCATTTCTTTGTTTGTTTATCTGACAATCCCAACATAATTTGTTTTCCAGGTACAGGAACGTCTCACTTCTGGACTTTAACTAAATCTCTCTTAATCGCCATTTTTTTGATCTTTTCACTGATATTTTCGCTGTTTTCCATGCGATGCCATTCCTCGTTGCTCATTCCCATAAAAAAATCGCATTCCGAACATTTTATCCAGGCTTCGTAATGATCCGGGAATTCTGCGTGAAGTGCCGGTTTTCCACACTGAGGGCATACTAGTGTTTTCCCCTTGATCGAAACCGTAACCTTGGTCTCACGGTCATGGGGTTCGATCTTTCCCTCACCGGGAACTGGCTTTGGGTCACGGGTTTTTGCATCCGCTGATCCGTGGTGGGGCGCTACGCTGCCGTCACCGCGGGCTATCCTTTCCTGTACTTTTAATTTGTCCGTCATAGTTGTTCACTGGTTAAGCATCCGCTTTGCCAGCACCCAGGCAAGATGTGCCTTGAAGTCATCTGGGTGCATGGTTCCGGTCTGGCGGGTTCTGCCATGGGGTTTATCCGTAACGACCTCGTTTTCCCATTATCACCGGCCGGTAATAGAAATCATCAATCCCCTCGTGAGTTCTCAGCAATAAAGCAGGTGTTAAAACGGGTAGTTTACAAAAAAAAGAAATTCCTGAACCTCACCGGTTTTCCGGGGAAAGTATACTGCCAATGTATTTCTGTATATAGCCGATGACAAATGGTGCCACAAGTGGTATAATCATCGCCTGCATTTCATGCCCGAGACCTGGATGGCTTCGTTCCTCTTTTTGTCCAGCACAAGCACCAGGTGATGTCATCCGTGTAATAATTACATAAGCGGCTATTCCTCCAATAATCGCAGTAGCCGCTGCTGCAAACGGGTGCCTCCTGATCGTCCCGCCAACAGATCCGAGAGCACGGGAAGGTGCCTGGACAACAGACTCTTTCAGCCGGCCGTAGGATTCGGCGATTAATGCTTCTGTTACAAGGAGGTCCTCTTCGGTAATCGATCTACGGTTTTTCATTTTTTATCATCTCCGTTGCAAGAGGTGTCTTCAGAACGATTTTTTGTGTCAGGAGCACGTACGCCATAATTCCGCCAATAATAAAGATAGCAATTCCCGTGATCAGCAGGGCAGCCCAGAAAGGTAATACCGTTGCAATAAGGAAGATTATACCCATCCAGACAAAAAGTGTGCCAGCTGCCAGTAAGGTAACAATGATCGAAAGGATCATGATCCTTGAGATGAGCAGATTAAAAGGCTCAAATACATAGTACTGCAAAAACAAATCCGTTTTCTGCCGTATATAAAGATCGATGAATTTGAACGTCGTGGCAAACTCCGACTCTATTGAAGGTTCTTCGGTACTGGCAGCCTCATCCATGGGATCCCTCGTTAGTCGCGTGCTTTGAAGAGAAGCATGCCAATGATAGCTCCGATACCCGCTGCGATCAGGACCGAGGGAATTGGATGATCGATGATGATATGTTCTACAGGTTCAACCTTTTTATGATACTCAACTTCGATTTTTTTAAACTCGATACCTGCTTCGTCCCTGAACCGGTTCATCCGGGACTCGACATCCGCCAGGATATTCCTGACATCATCGGTTTGTTCAGATACGTTAACATTCCGCAGCTTGCGGGCAGCCTGTTCAAGTGCATCAGCTGTTTGAACTTTCATCTGGTCTGTCTTTACAATCGTTGAATCAATCATTTTTTCCGCCATTATCATGCAACTCCTTTGCCTGATAAGGTTTTTTTTAAATATCGTGATATAATAATTTTTTATACCCTTATCAGAGCAGGCTATCATAGTGTAAAACAATATATAAATCTCCCTTGAAATTGCAAATTTTGAAACAATCCCTGGAATTTCCCCAGTTTCGAGTACAGGAAAAATATCGCTTGATCGTGTACAAAGAACCTGTAAGAATCACTTCCCGTACACGTTATCGGGCTGCTGACTGGTCACCTCAATGGTAACAATCAACCTTGGGAAGTCCCGGTCTTGGCATATTCTGCCTCTTCAGCGAGTATTTTATACCCGGTCACCGCGAGCGCGACGAGCACCGGGCCAATAATAAAACCCACAATACCCATAAACGGGACTCCGGCAAAGATGCCGATCATCATCATGACCGGGGGTATTGCAACCCGTTTTCCCATCATCACCGGGCGGTAATAGAAATCAATCCATCCACTCAGAAGCGGATATCCCACAACAAGGGTGATAACCGCACTCCAGGTTTGGCCGAGGCTCAGAAAATAGAAGGTGAAGAAGAGGATCACGATCTGGGCACCGATGAGCGGAATCAGCATGCCAAGACCGATCAATGTTGCGAACAGGAAGGGATCATCAACACCCAGAAGGAAGAAGAACGGGATTGCAAGGAGAAATGCTATCAATGCAGCAGAAATCTGGACAATGATAAGAGCATAGATGGTATTGGCGGAAATTTCTGACATCCTGTCAACAGCCTGGCGAAGTTTTGGGGAAAGGGTACACGTCAGGGTGTCCCATATCTGCTCCCCGTAATACAACAACATGGAAAGTGAGAGAAAAAATATGATGATGGAAATAAGTGACTGCATGACATTGCCGGACAACGACAGGAGCGATTGCAGCAGTAACTGGATAAGTGTTTCAGGCATATTGGATACCTGTTTTTCCGTGAAGGTTGGCAGAAAAGCTGAAAAACCGGTATTTTTTAATCCGCTTACCATTGAGGTAACCATGGTCCCGATATGGTCGATGCTGCCATACAATATGTTTGACGAGATCGATAGCACGAGCAGGATTACGAGGAGAACCCAGAGGGTAATGAAGGTAACGGATACTGATGGTTTTACCATTCCCGAAAGCCATTTATGAAATGACATAAGGGCGACAGCGATGGCAGCTGACCATATCAATACGGTCATGAGCGGCCAGAAAACCAGGATACAGACAATATAAATCGCAGCGATAAGGAGAACCACCTGCTTGTTTTCGCTTACCCTGATACGGTCCATAAATATCAAATCTTTGGCATGAATTTTTCCTTGCTGCTCTCGAAACAGGGCAATTTCTTTATTGATAGTAACGTTAAATTTTCATTAAAATTTTATTTTTTTACCTGGCAAATTGGAACGCGAAAAAATATTTAAAATGCCCCAAACAGGAAGGTAATAATCGCGATAATTATGAAGATAATTACCAGGATCTTCGCTATTTCCATAGAAAACCCGGCAACCCCTCTGGCACCTAATATGTAGAACACTAATGCCAAAACCAGGAATACTACGGCGAGCCATATTAAATCCATACTCTTAACCTCCTACTTCTTCTTCAAATCTGATCCGGCCTTGTGTACCGCAATTTTTGCGTCAGAAACCGCTTTGTGGACACCCATCTTTGCATCATCTGATACATTCTGTGCATCCTCTCCGGCACCCTTCAGGGCATTATGTACGACTACCGATGCATCATCATATGCCGTATGTGCTGCCACGTTGGCGTCATCAGCGGCTTTGCTGGCTTTTACTTTTAGATTGTCCGTCAATTCGTTTTCAACTCCCTTCCCTGATATGATTTTCTTCAATACATTATCATAAAATTTTTTTATCCATATCAGAGTATGCCCTTTTTTAATAGGATAGTATATACTTCTAACCTCTTTTTGCAAAATCTGAAACAATCGGGAATTTCCCGTGCTGATTACAGAAAAAATGGGTATTCTGCTGATTTTTGATCTTTCAAATTTTATAATAAAAAGGGGGTGATCACTCATCTATTTATGTTGTTGGCGGTAATTTCAAGCACCTTATACAAGAAGGAATCAATCATTTCTTTTTCTTCGATTTTGATCCTGACCCGTGTGCAGCGCTTTTAGGAGCAGAAACAACTTTGTGTTTTACCTCATCTGATGCTTTCGGTACTTTCGTTCCGGGATGTTCCAACTGGTCAAGCGAAGCGGTGACATCATCATGCATTTTAAGGGTGGCTTTTTCTGATGCTTTCTCTGCTTTCATGGCTTTGCTGTCTTTATCAGTCATAATGTCTTCAACTCCTTTCCCTGACAGGTATCAATGGAATTATTTTATATCCAATAATCATTCTACCGACACCAGGGCAGACTGGAATAAGGTTGAATGAATATAAAATTCTTATTTGTTTTTCCAAAATCTGAAACGAACAAGAATTTTTCGTGTTGAGTGGCTGAGAACGCGAAAAAGAACATATACAATTCCGCTGGTCATCATTCGTAGGTATCGGCCATATCTCTTACATCGTACTTGTAAACCGAGCTGACTGAAACATCCAAAATACCTTAAAAATACATTTCATTTTCAATTTTTGTAATATCAAATAAGTTTTATATGCAAGCTCATCGTGTAGTGTCATACTCTTGTGTGGTTATTTGATCAGGTGAAATTTTCGGATAATCCGCTATCCCATAAAAACAATTTCACCTGGGAAAAAAGAACTGCATTTGCGAGAATGATGGGCAATCTCAGGAAAAACTTGGTGATTTACATGGATGATTTAACTTCACGAGATCAGGAAAAAGCACGGGAAAAGGACCTGAAAGCCGAACAGGACCGGCAGCGGGATGAGCAAAAAGCCCGGGAACAGGCTGCAGAAAAAGGACGGAAAGAGGAACAGGACCGGCAGAAGGAACGTGAACAGGCGACAGAGAAGGGACGGAAACAAGGACTGGAACAGGAACGGGCACGGCAAAAGGCAAAGGGAGGTTCGGGGGGGATCATCATCGCCCTCCTTGTTGTTATTGTTATCGTCTTCGCTGCTATTGCCTGGTTCTCACTGAGCGAGACGGTTACCGATGTAACCCCAGGAACCCCGTTACCGTTCACGACAAACTATGCGGTTTCATTTCCTGAAGGCCAGACAACTACCCTCGGCAATTCCCGCATCAACGTAATGTGGTTCGAAAACGAGCTCATTACGGATATTGATGGCGCCAAACAGAAACTGGTGGTAGGTGAGGAAAGAGTTTTATCTGAACGGCGAGGGGTAACAAAAGCACTTGGCGTAATCACGCTTATGGATATAAACTATGTAATTAACCTGAAATATAAAGGTGAACGGGACGGCCGGGCGTACTTCGATATGGCAGTCCACACCTCAAAACAGGTACCGGATATCCTCCTCAAACGGATGCTTCCCCCCGAAATAGATGCACGATCCCCGTGAGCGGAGGGTTTGCATGAACATCAGGTATACAATCACATTTTTTGGAGTTCTGTGTATTGCACTCCTTTTCTCGGGATGCACCAATACATCCCCGCAAGTCCCGGCACCGACTCCGGTTCCCACTACCGCTGCAATGGTGACACTCTCGCCAACCCCGACCGCAGTCCCCTTTCCGAATGCGCTGGCCCTGAATGAGTACGCCACCTTCGGGAGTGGGAATATGATCGGTAAGGCAACAATCTACGGGTATGACATAAAACCAGGCTATAACTGGACGGCACCGTCATGGAACAGCCCCGGCGAGCAGGCAGCTGCATCCCAGCCGCTTGACATCCAGCGTGGTTATAACAGGGAAAAGCCTCAGGAAGGCAATACCTTCCTTTTCGTGCATGTCCGTGTCCTGAATACAGGGAAAAATGCCGTGTATGCTCCCTCAGCAAAACAGTTTGTGGTGAACAATAACGGGACGCTCTACAATTATTCGCCAGTCTATGGTTCCGATGTGATTATTGATAAAGTTCCGGGGACACAGTACGATTACCAGATCGGGCGGGGCGGAACCGTCGGCTACATCCAACCCGGAGAAAGTAATGCTGCAGATGGCTATCTCATCTACGAAATACCGGCGACATTCTCTCCCAATACGACATACGTGGTAAGTAATCTCGACTATCAGAATAAGGCAGTATGGAAACTTGGATGATTGAGGATGTTCCTCTATTTCTTTCAGTCACCAGCCAGGGGGGTAGACGCGAAGATGTATCCGGTCCCGGACCTCCCGTTCGGCCAGTATCCCATCTCCTGACGCGAAGGCACTGCAAAAATCTTATCCCCTGGCTTCTTACCAGATCAAGCACCGTAGAGCTTTGATCCCGATACATGGAAACATAAGGCCCAGATCTTCACCCTCATGCTTGATGTCCACATCGGTGCGAGTGTCCCTGCTAATGCCAACCGAACGCAAACATGAATGTCGCTGTGAACATTCAAGTTTTTTGAACCATCTCTACAGAGTCCAATTCAGCGCAAATTATAAAACCAAAGGTGATGAACAGACACTTTAACGGAAGTAAATTATGGACTGGCTCTTAACGCTTGGTATACTGTTTATCATTATTGCCGTTATATTTGTAATTCTTGGATTTATCGGGAGAATAGCATGGACAATTGCAAAGTGGATTATTATCATCTTGATTATCCTTGCGTTAATTTCCCTCATCATGGGAAATCCCCTCTTTTAACGAAGCGCTCGGTGAAATATTCCGTGCCACATACGAAAATACCCCCACCCTGTTAAATGCAAACAGGTGCAACTATGCAATATGTCAAAAATTAACCTGCAACAAACTTTGAAGAAACCGTTTTCAGAATGGACAGATGAAGAGAAATTATTTTTTTTCATGATTTATTAGGTCATCACCATAGGCCGCCACCAGGATATAGCGAGACGATGCCGGATAAGGTGATCTATTCTCCCGATGAGAACCTTTTGTATCGGTTGAGTAAAGATTAATTTCTGCTCAATGGCATTCAAAATAATCCGCGATCCTTGAGATCTGCCAACAGAACGCGAATATGAGGGTCCATGACCATGTATGATGGTTTAATGATAAGGAGGTAGTGAGTCCATCATCCACCATGGGCGATAATTCTCACAACCCCTCACACGTTTTTTTAATTGTTGGCCAAGTGTCATCCTGCCGTATAGCCAACATTTGTCTCCAGTCTTATAATTACACTCTTTACATGAGATCAACCTGAACAGAGCCATACCTAAGGAATTAAAAGCACATGTATAATTAATTCACAAACCGCTGCGGGTTCGACAAAAGAACCCTTTGATTATATCCTCACTGCCACGAGAAGAAAACCAATAAGTTCAAAATAATAAAAATCATACAAACCTTTTGTGGTGGTCATGTATGCCCTGGGTCTCATGCAAAATATGTAACGGTAAAGGACAAATCTCTGACCCGAAGCAACCAGGATGGGAAGCAAAAGAATTCGGACAAAAATATAGAGAATGTCCAAATCGTGATTGCCTAAGTGGAAAAATTTACATTAGCAAATACACGTCCGATTTTCATAATCAGTATGTGCCATCAGATCAGGAAATAGCTGCCCAAAAAACGAGAATCCAACAATAAAGTAAAATACAATTTTATCGGTGAGGATATAACCATCCCTTCAGTATATGAGATCTGCCAACCGAACGTGAATATAAACGTCTTTGCAACACTTTAAAAGAACAGGGCGGAAACACTCCGCCCATTATAGGTGTTTCCGGGTTCCTTCAAGGCATTGGAGAGCTCGTCCTTGGGAGTTGGGTCGCAGAATGATAGTGTGGAGTCATCGCTCTGATGACGTATCGAAAAGAAAATACATAAAAACATATCTCTTCTTAACAAATCTGGAACGCCAATATGAAGATTAAAATTAATATTTTTTTATTCCTGTTTTTATTCGAAAAAGAACGTCAGCAGTTAATACAGGAATATTATGTTCAGATTCCATGTGTTCAATGAGTTGTCTTATGATCTCTCGTTCAGTTGTTCCCTTTACTTCGAAAGAACAATCCATGCCCAGATCTCCGCATTTAATTGAAGCCAATGGAATGCGTTCCATTTCATCTGATCCTGGTCGTCCTTCCGATAACAACTGCATTCCTGATCTCCCGTTTTGTTCTGAATCTCCATAAGTAAGAACACCCTATCTTTTTCCTATAAAAGAGGAAATGTTTAAGATTATTCCCAAGAAACAGATTTTGACACAAATTTTGAAATAATCAGAGAATATACCCCGCCCTCAGTATCTGCCAACAGAAAGCGGATTAGAGACTCACAAGACGCGTTCTGTTGAAAATGAACATCCTTTAGGAAGAGGAATATCCCCGTCGGGATATGTCGCGCACCGCCGAGGTCTCTTCTCATAAATTCCACAGGTGTTATCTGATTGAAGATGCGGGCAGATATTTTGAATCCATAAAATTTCCGTCACGGGATTATATTCCCACCCCCTGCATGCACAATATTCAATATCATCAGGAGTTGCATTTGCAAGGTGAAGTACGACCCATCGGCAGCACTCTCCACAGTGTCGGCATTCCGGTGGCATGGTAATTGTAAAAAATAGTATTTCGATAATTAATGAAAATTTGCACGAATTGAAATCTGACAACAGAACACGAATATGACCATTTTATAATTTCTCATTCTGAATGACGATTACTACGGTACACTTTTTCATTACGCATAGTATATTTTTATAGATCCCTTAATTTTGAAAAATAAGGATAATTAGAGGGTATTTAGATATCTTCCAGAGGTAAAAGGTTATTATTTTTATTGAATTCTAATCCTCCAAAAAGTCTGAGAGATGATATTTTTTTGTACTTAAATTAATAGTAACAGATTTTTCATTTTTTTTCGCATCACCGATAATTTTTTCGATTCTTGGCATTAATTTTTTATAGACTTTCTCTTCTAATTCAGCCTTTTTTTTATTTTTGTCATCTATCCCTTTATCAAACGATATTTTGTAAATGGTTCCTAAAGTACCATAAGGATTCTTTACATCAATCAATATTTCTCCTTTATAGTCATTATCTGTAAGCCCTGTCTCTACTATACGAGGAGTTAGGAGAGTTAATTCATCGATATCAATCCAACTTTTCCCATCAGCCGTTTTTATCTTTGACATAAACGAGAATATAGTATATTCAGATAATAAAACATTCTTTTAAAAAAAGGGATATAACCCCTCGAGCCCCTGCTAACCGCTAACAGATCACGAATATGCGAGTTACATGAGAAGCAGGGTGTGGGAGACCCGATGAAAGTTGTGGAATATATGGATCCTCACAATGGTTATTAAATAATTTATTAATAAATTCTGGTCTATGTTTTACGCAAAGTGCTGGTCTTAGCTTTTATTGAGCATTTCCCGTGCGAACTTTTTTGCGTTATCCAGGTCTTCGGTGCCGGGATGACCGCGGTTCACGAATAAAAATTTCCCTTTGCAGTGATAGCTTCCCATGACAGTGGCACCCTTCTGCTGCACCATATCCGCCATCACGGAGATCAGTTTTTGCCCTCCTGCAAGACTTGCCGCGGTGCCGAACAAGGCGACCTTGCGTCCCGTAAGGTTTCCGGACCCGATGAATTTCAGCATCGCCTCCCCTGGTTTACCACCATACGTACCACTGCCAAGGAACAGGAGCTGTGCGTCGTTTTGGGGGGTTGCCGCCACATCCATTGCCGTAATACCCACCTCTCCGGCGATGGCATCTGCCACTTTCCTGGTATTTCCACCCCGGGAATCAACCAGTACAGAAACTTCAGTCATATTTTCAAATGTATGATTATCTGCCTTAAAAATGATCGTGGTAACCCCATGGGGTTTTATTTTTTATGAAGTTCACCGGTCATACACTTCACGAGCTGAAGGACGATTATTATTTTTTGTTGATCTCTTCCCTGAACCGGTGAAAGAGATCGTACATTGCCTGCCGGATTTCATTGCCAACATCCCCCCAGGATGTGCAGACCGGGGATGCCTGAGAGTCTGATTCTGTATCCCGGGGTACATCATCTCGTACTGTTTCCGGGTAAAATATCCGTACATACCCGGTAATTACGACGATGAAAAAGACAAGGAGATACAAGATAGTCTTAACATTCAAAAACATGGCCGACATTCCGGGACCGTACCCACAGATCAAAGAAATCCAGCAGGATGAAGATCAGGCTGACGACCAGCAAGCTTCCCAGCCCGGAAATGAGCGGTCCCGGAATATTGAAGGGATATTGAAACGAGAAGAAAATATCGGCCACCATAAACACTATCCCCATCGTAATGATCAGGGTGAGGTTATCCATCAATAATTCGACAAATCCAAGCAGGAATGCATTGTGGAACCAGGATGCGAGATAGCCGAGTATCACAAGGAGAACCAGAAATACGATAATACCGGTCAGGTCTGATATGACCGCACACCACGGGGATCTGTTGTTAGAGAATTTCATACCGTACACCTGTTCTTTCTTATATCCGGGTAATTACCGGTAAAAATCATATCCTTGTGATCAACTCACTCCGGGAAAAGATCCGGATTCCTGTCCAGATCAGGACGGCATCAATGGCAAAGAACACCAGACCGACAAGGACTGCCACCAAAGGTGAAAGGAATAGCAGTCCCATACTCTGGGCAACCATCAGGAAAATAATCAGGATGACGAGTATGCTGGATGCCTGGTAGGCTTCCATGAAAGTACTGACTCGTGTCGAGATGATCACCGTTGCCGAGACCCCGAGCAGGGCAACCGCGGGAACGACAAAGATCATGAGGGCCAGCCAGCTCTCTGTCGGGAACCAGATCCTGCCCATGACCGGGTAGCCGGCAATGTTTGTCACAAGTGCAAAGATCAGG
Source organism: uncultured Methanoregulaceae archaeon (assembly GCA_963841015.1). GTDB lineage: Archaea > Halobacteriota > Methanomicrobia > Methanomicrobiales > Methanospirillaceae > Methanoregula. The sequence goes on from CAWJAX010000002.1 coordinate 191,090, forward strand.
AAATTCACCCAGGTATACACAACAGCCGGAATGAATGAGGCAAAAAGTTTGCCGAGGAATAACTCTGCATCGGTTGCGGGTGTGTAGAGGAGGGCTTCCAGAGTCTTTCGCTCTTTTTCCCCGACAAATGCCTCTGCTGCTATCATGCACGAGAGGATCAGCGGCAGTATGAGGAAGAGCGGTGCGATGAGGTACCCGAGGATGAGGACAATCGGGAATTGCGCGGGAGAGAGTGTTCCCATCTGTTCAAGAAAAGCCGCAGGAATGCTGGCAGACAATTCATCGAAAGAAGGCTGAGTGCTTCCCGTTGTGACGACAGCGATCTGGGTGATAAGAAGCGGAAGACCAATGGCAAATATCACGGAAAGCACGATAGCGCCGGAGACAGCAATACGGTTTTTTGCTACCTCGAAGAGATCCTTTTCCGCAATTGCCCGGATAAACTGCCAGTTCACAGGACACTCCCTCCCTGGTCCTGGACGGCAAAATAAATCTCCTCAAGCGAGTAATCCCTCGGCGTGATTCGGAAGATCTCACCGCCATTGCTTACCACGATCCGGATCACTGCCGGTACAAGATCTTTTTGTGCAACCCTGATGGTTACCGTGGTATCAGCCTGACTGTCAACAATTACCCCTTCCATCTCCCGTATCTTACCGATGACAGAAGACGGCGGGGGGGTGAGAAATTCCATTTCCACGGGCACTGCTTTCCAGAGTCGCTCCGTAAGATCATGGATACTTCCCTGGGCGAGAATCTTTCCTTTATTGATCATCGCCACGCGGGAGCAGAGGTGCTGGGCCTGGTTGAGATTGTGCGTACACAAAAAAATTGTTTTTCCATTGTCCGCTGCGAGCTCCCGGATAATCCCCTCCACCTGACGTGATGCTTCCGGGTCAAGACCCGAGGTAGGCTCATCCAGAAAAATAACCTGCGGATCGTGAATCAGTGCACGGGCAATCGCAAGACGCTGCTTCATGCCTTTTGAAAATCCGCCCACCGCTTCATCTCCCCGATCTGCAAGATGCAGGAGCGAGAGGATCTTATTGACCCGCTGAGGGATATCTGCATCAGGAATACCATAGAACCTGCCAAAGAAAGAGAGATTCTTTTTTGCGCTGAGGCGTTCATAGAGCGACGGGGTTTCTGTAAGCACACCGGTCCTTGCCCGGACGTACGCCCCATCAACCGTCACATCTTTGCCAAAGAGGATCGCTTTTCCTGAGGTAGGTGTCAGGACGCCGTTGAGCAGCCGGACGAGGGTGGTCTTACCGGAACCATTCGGTCCGAGAACGCCGAATACTTCTCCTTCCTCGATAGAGAAATTGATCCCATCGATTGCTGGAGTGCTGCCAAATGTCCGTACAAGGTTCTCTCCCTGGATTATCGGGTTCATGGTATCTTTGTCCTTCTATCTTTTTTTTAATCGGGGAAAACAGTTGTGACCCGGGTGACTCATTGATGGTACGTTCCGCGATTGGTTTTACGCACGATATGACCTCACCAAAAAGAGTATCTCGCAAAAATAGTCGGGGTGAGAAGAGAGACCATTCTCGCCATTGAAAAAAAGGTACTGCTAGCCCCCGGTAAAACCGGTACACGGTATCGCAGATGTCCTGCACACGATAACTATCCAACAGCTAAACGAGTTTTCTTGCTTCTTCGGCCGGGATGGCAACCATGGTCTCTATATCCAGAAAGTGTGACCGGCGCATGGACAATTGCATTGCTTCCTTTTCATTCGGGGCTTCAATTATCGCCACAGCATCGTACCTGCCGAGTGTCCAGTCGATACTCAGGTATTTAATCCCCTTTTTTGATTCTTCTTCAATCATTTTTAAGTTCTCAGAAATAAAGTCCCTGGGCTTTGTTTTGAATTTCACCAGTGCAATGAAACGCATAACTCACATCCTTTTCCCCAACACAGGTGGTATGGGTTGCTTTGGTATTGCTCATACACTATTTAACAGCACTCGCGGGTTACAAATTTTGAAAAAAGAGCAGCACTAAAAAAACAGTTGAGAGAAGCCAGATCTGAACCCTGTCCCCCTGGTATCTGCTGGCGAACGAAGATATATGGCGTTTTTTTGTTTAGCCTGTTTTACTTTCCTGGAATTCTGTTAATTGCATCGGCTCTCCATGGCAGAGAATCTCTCCCCCACCGGCTTCTGGTACAAGAACAACATTTCCCCAGACAGTACAACGGTACACTTCGCCAGCTTTTTGAACATTTACCCTTTGGGGCCTCTCACAAGCTTGTTGATTGTATTTTTTATTTTCATAAGGAGAGGATAATATTATGGATATCGTCAGATGTAAAAATCAGAACATCTCTTTTTCACCGTAAGAACAGATCAATCACGGGACCCATGATATTTGCCAACAGAACGCGAATTGTTGTTAAAAAACAACCGGTTTATTTCATTCCTTTTCCACCCGAATGACGTCCGCACAGCAGAGTTCCGCTGCTTCGGCAGCACAATCCTCGAATTCTGCAGGAAGTCTCCCCTCCGCCTTGTTTCCGTTCAGCTGATATTTTTCTCTCACCTGGCTGAATGAATCGTCAGGATTCTGTTCGAAAATGTCCGGGCAGGTCTCCCAGCAGGTTCCGCAGATGGAGCAGTTTTCTCGATTCAGCATTATTTTCATGATCCAATCCTCCTTTCCTTTTCACCGCATGGCTACGATAGTGCCCTTTATCAAGCCGAAGGCTTTCACCCGGTAACCAAACAGCCCCTTCTTTACTCGTGAATTTCCTCACGACCATTGAGATCTGCCCAAAGAACACGCGTCTGAAAACGGTAACGGAGTGGGCGGGTTATTACTCCGCCCATATCATGAAGGTATAATCCAGTTCCCAGGTTTTCAGGCTTCCCGGGAGAAGCACGCGAAACAGGATCATTGCCATTCATAGTTCAAGGTTTGAGAGAGCTCCTCCTACGGAGTTGGGGCAGAGTGATAGTGCGGAGTCATCTCTCTGATGAGTTATCGAAGAGAAAATAGATAAAAATATTCATAAAAAACAAAATTTGAAACGAATTTTGGAAATTGTAAAAATCAGCTTACCTCGTACCATAAAGATTAAAATTACAATTTTTTTATTCCTTTCTTTATTCGAAAAAGAACATCAGCTGTTAATACAGGGATATTATGTTCAGATTCCATGTGTGAAAGTAATTGTCGTATGAGTTCCCGTTCAGTTGTTCCTTTCACTTCGAATGAACAATCCATGCCCAAATCTCCGCATTTAATTGAAGCCAATGGACTGCGTTCCATTGCACCTGGTACTTCCCGTCCTTCCCGTAACGACTGCACTCCTGATCACCAGTTTTGTTCTGAATCTCCATGAGTAAGAACACCCTTCGTTTTTTTTATTAATGAGGAAATTGTTAAGATTATTCCAGATAAACAAATTTTGAGACAAATTTTGAAACATTTGAAGAAAGGGACCATCTGCAATCAGAAGGGAACGATGTCCATCGGAACGCAGCAAGCTCCATTCATTATTCCAGGGGTCGATACACCTCATCACCGAATTGTTAATGAGACATCATGTGCAGACTACACACAAGGAAAATCCACAAAAATCCGCTATCATGAATTCCCTCACCGAGTTCTCTAATTTATCCCGCGGCCTGATCACTCTTGCAGCAGTCATCCTGATACTCGCCGGGATGAAAGCTGCAGCATCCTTCCTGGCCCCGCTCCTTTTCTCAATATTTCTGGCGGTAATCTTCGGCATGCTTCTCCACTGGTTTGAGAAAAAAGGTCTTTCCCCCCGTCTTGCCCTCATCTCAACCTTAGGAGTCTTCCTGGCCATCATGGCCGTGTTTATCGTCGTGATTGCAGGGTCGTTTCTCCAGATCCTTTCCGAGCTTCCCCGCTACCAGCATGAACTGGAAAAAACCCTTGAACCGGGTAACCCCTTACTCAGCATCCCCGGTCTGGATCTCTCCTCACTGACCGTCCAGGACCTTATCCAATCTCTCTCTTCCCAGGCAGCAGGCATGATCGTGGGCATAACAAATGTGATAGGTATCGCCGTAATTATTCTTGTTACCACCCTCTTCCTCATTTTTGAAGCCAGGGGTTTTACGTCAAAGCTGCAGCAGATCATTGAAGAATACCGCCCCGGCGACCTGAACCGGTTCACCACGCTCGCGCAGAAAAACGTAGACTACATCATCATCAGGACCAAGGTAAATCTTGCCATGGGTGCTGGTGTGGCGATCATTCTCGCCTTGCTCGGAGTAAAATACGCCGTATTCTGGGGATTCCTCGCCTTCCTGCTTGGATTTATACCCTATATCGGGTTCTGGCTTGCGGTTGTTCCGCCTATGCTCATCGCCTGGGTCAGTCTTGGTCCCGTGTATGCCCTCCTGGTGCTCGCCGGATCGGCGCTGGTGAATTTTCTTGCCGAGTACATTATGTTCCCCGGTCTCGCAGGGCGGGGACTGGAACTTTCCGCAGCTGTAGTGTTCATCTCCCTTCTTTTCTGGGGGTATATTCTCGGAGGAATCGGGGTCCTCATTGCTGTGCCCCTGACCCTTTTTGTTCAGTTGATCTGCGAATTGTCTGAAGAGACCCGGTGGGTCAGCGTCCTTCTTGGACCATCTGCGTAACGGGAGAAACAGGGATGCAGCGATTGGCTTCCCGCCCGAATTTTTATACGCACCATAAGACCCGGAGACCGGGTCAGCCCATTGCTGCCTCCCAGATGGGAGGACGGGCTCCGGACCGGGACTCACGAACATCGCCCAGGGGATCCACTTGGAGCGAAGCGTCACTCCTGTAATTTTTGCGATTTTTTACAGAAGACTGTGTTTTTTTTATTAATCCAAATTATAACGAATGGAGAAAAAACGGATATACTTAATTCCCGTTTTTGAGAACAAAAAACGTGTATCCATATTCCTTCGAATACTTCCGGTGGATCTCCATCTCCTTTTCTAACCCTTTGATAATGGATTGTGCATCGGCATTATCCTTATACCTCTCTTTTAATCCGGGCACCTTCTTCGACAACGGAGTATAATAGTGATCCCACCATGCGGCATCAGGGAGCCTGAACGAACTGATTACCGTATACCCGGCCGATCGGATTATGTCCTCAGTATCCGGTACTGATTTCATATCCGGACATTCTTCCCCCAAAAAGCTCTGCATTCCTCTGAGGGTGCATCGGTAAACCATGTACAGTCCGAGACTACCAGGTATCCATCCGGTTGTAAAAATTTTTTCCAGTACTGGAGAGCCGGGGATAACCCCATGATAAATGCAGAACCCTCAGACCAGATAATATCAAATGAGACCTCGTTAAACGGAAGATTGTCCATGGATGCCCGATACGTCACGATTCTTGTGTCCAACCCGGCATTTTTTGCCCGGTGAATAAGATCATCCAGGAACGGCTGGTGAACATCTACGGCGGTGATCCTGCAATCAGGACAGAGCCTGGCAAGGGCAAGGGTCTGCATACCGGAGCCGCACCCGATATCAAGAATTTTTCCCCGTCTGTGATCCGGTGGGATGCATGACCATGCATGTGCCGTAGATTCATCAGTACCGGGACCCTGACGGGGTAAATCTTCAAACATCTTGCAGATAAGCGTTACATCCATTATACCAAGGTTAAAAAAAGAGATGATAACCCTTCTGGTTTTCTGACAACATAAGGCATGCCCGGCTGATGAAGCAAAACGTGAACGATCCTTCAATAATATCACTTCGTGTATCCCGTGATGCAGGTATGCAAAGGAGTGCGTCGGTGAAGAGATATACCGGAAACCTGTGGAGGAGAAAGAGGGATGAGGGAACGTGCACATCAACGGGTGAAAGAATCCTGACTTGGAAAAATGTGATTATCCTGCCGGTGCAGGAACCGGAGGGACCGTTTTTGGTTCTCCCTGGTCGTACACGAGCGAGAAGTACCTGGCAGAGAAGATGGTAAAGATCGGGTTGACAACAAGGAGAAGGACCCAGCCGATATACGGGATAAATGACAGGATACCGGTAATGACGGCATAGATGACCATGGCTATGACGTACCCGATGAGGAGGATGATGTAGGAAATCCACCCGATGGTTCTTATCGTCGTAAGTATCGCTGAAAAACGGATGCCTTCGCGGATGCTTCCCGTCCGGGCAAACCGAACGGCACCGAGGATTCCAAAGAGCAGGACGATGATGAAGAGAATACCCTCCACGAAAAGGAGCAGCAGAATAAAGGAGACCAGGAGTATCCAGTCCGGTGAACCGGATAGTGCCTGGGTGGAAAGGAACGTGGTGAGTGCAAGGGCGATTCCCGCTGCCAGCACGAGTATGAGGGGAAGGATCCAGAGGAACCAGACCACTGCGAGCTTAATGCCATCGACAAAAAGGTCAGTCCACCCGGTGAAATCAGGGGCGGGTGATGTTCCCCGGTAGATACGGACGGTATAGCCCGAGATAAAGAACGAGAGAATGAAGCCGAGGCCGGCAAGGACCGCGATCTGGCCCCACGGGATCGCACCCCAGTTTAGCTCAGTACCGGTCATGATTGTTTTGGGATCGATAAGGAACTGGATAAGCGAGAACGGGAGGGCAAAGAGAATGAAGATCGCCCACCGGGTCCATTTTCCTACCAGTGCTTCCTGCGCATAGGTGAATGAATCTGAAAGCAGTGCTCCGATATCCATACAGAAGATCACGTGAGATAATGGTATATCAACTCTTGTACGGGGGGATGCCGGGTGGACATACGAAAATCCAGTCAGTGAGCGTTGATTTGATGGGGATCCTGTTGAAATGGATGATGGGGGGGTCGGACCAAAAAAAAATGAGCAACCAGGAAGATGAAGTGGCGAAGTCGTCCGTGAGAAAAGAAAGGTTTATTCACCTGTGTCCGATTGTATAGTAATGGACCGGATTATAGTCTCACTGGATTTTCTTGAATTCCCTCCTACCCATACCTGCGATGGCGGGAATCTGTCTCCCCGCCTTACCCTTAAGGGATTGAATGCATCATCAGTTGCTGTTATGATCTTCAACCCGTTCGAAAAATCCTGTTGTTCTTTCACCCCCTGGATTGTCTGGAATATCCCCCCCGTGCAGCAGATCCCTCCCGGAATCCCCCATGGAGGCAGGGTCACTTCACCCATCGCAGCTGTGCAGGGCATCACGGACTATGGGACCATCGGCTATACGGGTCCGTGTCCTCCGCATGGCCAGATGATACGGTATCTGTTCAGGGTATATGGGCTGGATGCGATGCTGGATCTCCCAGCAGGATCCAACAAACATGAGCTTATAACTGCGATGAAAGGGCATGCGATCCAGTTTGGCGATACGGCCGCTGTATGTTCACGATGATTAGGATTACATTTTACACAAGGTATAGGAAAGCCCTTGAGAGATCCTCTGTTCTCCGAAGTGAATAACTGACCACACCAGCTCAGGAACGGTTCAGCCGGCTGCCATTCAGATAACTGATATAAACGATTCTTTTTAAGGGAGCCGCCGGAATACCTTTGAACCTCAGGACCCCCCGGAGCAGATCCGGTATCACGGGTTTAAAAAACGATTTTTTGGATCATTCCTTCACGGTAATTACCCGGAAGATCCTTCCGTCTTTGAAGAGTGAGATCTTCCCCCCGCTCTGGGAGAGCACGATCCCGACAGCCGGTGTTTCCTGGGTAATGCCTGCCACGGATGCATGACGGGTACCAAGACCTTTGGGGATGGAAGCCTGGCTGGTATCGATGGTGATGTACCGCCCGGCTGCCTCAATGGTCCCGTCACCGGCAATGATGAAGGCGCCGTCAATCTGGGAGAGTTCCTTGACGGTCTCCCGGATCTCATGATTGGTCATGTTCCGTGCCGATCGGGGATGACCCTCAAAGGGGTTGAGGATCAACTGGGTTGATCTCGCCAGTACTTCGGGGGCACTCCCGATCATGAAGGTGGTCCCGATCGGCTTTCCTTCCCTTCCCTCCCGGGAAAGCTCAAGTGAGAGGGTATACACCTCCTCAAACACCTCCTCCCTGATATCCGTTCCTTCAAGGAACTTGCTGATCCAGGTGGCAGATCCTGTCGGGAGATCCTTCTGGTTGATTTTCCGGTCAGTGATATCGTAGCCAATGGATAACATCTCGGTGAGCCGGCCCTGGTCATCCCGGATCGTTCGGTTGCTCCAGGCAATCCACACGCGTTCACCGTCCCGTTTCATGTTCTCATTCACGTTGATTTCAAACTCATCCGGGTTCTGCATAACGTCCCGTACCATCCGCACGAGGTCCCGTCCGGTGCGGGATTTCTGGGGGAGAATGGTACCTACCAGGTTTTGACCGGCAAGTTCCTCCTGGGTGAATCCAAAAAAGGCTGCCCCGGATTTGTTGATAAACCGGATCATGCCACGGGTATCCACGCGGAGCACAATACTGTTTGCGCTGTCAAGGAGGTCCTGGTAGCGTACCTCACTTTTCCGGAGCAGATCCCGCATCCGGACATAGTCCGTTATATCCTGACCAATGAAGATCTGGCCCTTTTCCGGATCAGCAGGATCGATAGGGCGTGAGAGGAGGTGACAATGGATCAGGGTGCCGTCTTTGCGTTTCAGCAGACCCTCGACCATGCCCCACCCCCCTTCGGTCGGGCCTTCAAAAAGACCTGTATCAATACGACGGTGCTCCGCTTCATCCGGAAAGAGGTGGATTGGATCGGAGCCGATCAGCTCGCTTTCAGTGTACCCGAGCTTCCTTGGGATAATAGCGTTCACCCAGAGGATCCGGTGATCTTTAATCACACAGGCTGCAATGGGAGAGGCATCATGGATAGCCCGCATGATGATGTTATCCTGTACCATCTGCTCATCGATCCTGCGGTGCGCAACAAGGTTTTTGATAACCGGAACAAGCAGATCCTGATGGTTTTTGTCAGTAACATCCCAGAGATAATAATCAGCACCGGCGCTGAGTGCACGGTCAGCACGGTTACTTTCAAGCGCGTCAGTCAGAAATAGTCACAGGGACCCCCGTAGTGCAGGTCCGAATCTTTCGGAGGATTTCCAGCCCGTCACAATCATCTGCATTGTCATGGATAATGACGATGTCAGGACGTTGCCAGGACAGGACTTCCCCGATATCGGTCTTTTCGGGCAGCCGGGATACGTTCAGTTCCCCGTTCGCTTCACACCACCCGAAGAGTTCCGGACTGCTGGCAGGATCAACCAGGAGTACCCTTAACATGGGTAGTTTTCTCACTGGCAATCCTCATCAAACTATGTGACGACATCTTGCCCTTCACCGTGGTGCAGCGGGCCGGGGAATGCATCTTATGGAGGGGTGACGGTCTGCCATAGACCTCCTTGTCAGGGACAAATCCCGGACCAGGACTGTCCTGCCTGGCCTGGCTGCAGCCCCATCGTTTTCCAGGATCCCGTACATTTCTCCCCCAGCCCGCTGATGAGGGATAGGAAGAATGCAGCCGGGTTCGCCCGGCATACCCTTTCGGAGAATATCAGGAATGGTTGTTTCTCAGATTCCAAAAGCGGTAGGATTTATCTACGCGCTCGTAATGATCGGGATTACGCGTATCTCTGGTATTTTCCTGCAGCTGGTTATACTCTCGTTGTTGATGAATCTTCAGCCATCTTTCCTGCACCCTTCCTCGTATAGGGGAGGGAGAAACGGTAACTCACGACAAAGCCCATGACCAGTGCGATGGCCATTGCCGGGACGAGCTCCGGCTCAAAAACAATGGCGATGATGAGAGCAATGGCAATCGGGCTCCTGAGCAGGGCAACACTGAAGCCGGCAATCACGCAGACGAGGCAGACGGCTAGCGGCATAAAGGGGAAGAGCCGGAATACCAGGATTCCCAGGGTCCCCCCGATAAAGAAACCCGGGAAGATGTATCCCCCGGCAAAACCGGTGGAAAAGGAGAACGTTACAAGGACCATCTTTACCAGGACAAGGAGAAATAAAAGGACAAGGCTGACCTCAAGAGAGTTGTTGATGAGGACCTGGAGCTGGTCATTGCCCATAAAAAGGGTAAGGGGGAAAAGCATGCCTGCCAGCCCTAGTCCAAGACCGCCGATGAGGCCAAGGATGACAGGCTGGTGCTCCATCGGCTCAAAAAGCGCCCGCATTTTCTTGTAAAGGATAATGAAGAAAATCCCGCATACCCCGCCGATCAGGCCAAGAGCGACTGCATAGATGAGGTCAATGTCCTTGAATCCCCCGTAGGGCGGAAGGGTAAACATACTGCCGATGAAAGAACCTGATATCAGGAAATACGCGGCAAATCCTGCCGTGGCAGCCACGATCGAAGGAAGAACCGCCTTCCAGGTCATGATTCCTTTTTCCAGGGTGGTCTCGATAAAGATGAGGGCCCCGGCAAACGGTGAGGTGAGGAATGCCCCAAAAAAGCCACTGATGGCAGAGAGCGCTGAAAGGGTGACCACCGGGGGCGGCATGCGGGCTTTCTCCGCGATGGTACCACCCACTGCACCGGTGGCGACCGTAAGCGGTGCCTCCGGGCCGAGCGGAGCACCGCAGACAAGGGAGACCAGTCCCCGCAAGAAGAGCTCCAGTCCTCGTTTCAGGGTAAACCTCCCTTTCTCATTAAACTCGATGAGATCCTCTGCCATGATGGCAATCTCACCGTTAAAATAATGCCGTATCACTCCAGCCCCCAGCCCCCCAACAACACAGATAACCAGAATGATGGGATTAAAAATTGGCGTCAGGGAGTCAACAGGTATGTCTTTCCACAGGATAGGGGTCAGAAATTCCTGGAGGAAAACAAACGCGATCATCATGAGGGCGCCGATAATCCCGATGAGGGAGACAAAGAGCAGGAGAATGTAGAACTTTCCAGTGTTCAGCGAATCAGAAGCTTCATCGATCTTTTTACTGCTGGTATCTTCGGGCATCGCAGGTCTCCTGTATAGAATGAAAAACAAGGCAGTATTAAATACCACCACATTTAATCGAATCGCTCTGTCTCCGGTTTTCCTGAATTTTTGTCCCGAAACCTCATGAGAGTATATTCACCTGGTCCGGATAGCGTCATGAGGGGGAATTCCTCTGACTTCTATCCTGACTGTGCACCACCTTTTTATTTTCCGGAGATGACCCGTTGGTACATGGACAACCTGAAATTTTTCCTTGGTATCGGGCTTGCTATCGTACTGGTTTTCTTCGGAGCGTCGGTATATACCCGGTTTGCCGGGGATACCACTGGTCCGGTAGACCGGGAGACGCTCTACCAGGTCTCCACCATCGATGCCCTGATGCAGGGTGTGTTTGACGGGATCCAGCCGATCGGAGAGCTGAAAACCCACGGTGATTTCGGGATAGGTACCTTCGATGCCCTGGATGGTGAGATGATTGTGCTGGACGGGGTAGTCTACCAGGCAAAGGCGGATGGCCATATCTCCCGGGCCAGTGACAGCCTCACCACCCCTTTTGCTACCGTAACATACTTTGATCGCGACCGTACGGCCATGACCGAAAAGCCGATGAACTTTTCCGTCTTCTCGGCATCGATGGCCGGGGGACTGCCCTCACAGAACATGGTCTATGCCGTGCGGATGCAGGGATATTTTCCCCTGATGAAAGTGCGGTCAATTCCGGCGCAGCAGATACCCTACCCCACGCTGACTGAAGCGGCACAGAACCAGTCAGTCTATACCTATACAAATACCACAGGTTCTGTTGCAGGGTTCTACACTCCCGTTTTTTTTGAAGGGCTCAATGTTGTAGGATTCCATCTCCATTTTATCAGCGATGATCAGCAGACCGGTGGCCATATTCTCGATTTCACCGTGCCGAAAAACACGACAGTCGAATATGACATAACACCGGAATTTCATATGATACTGCCGACAAGCGGTGCATTTACCGGAGCCGATCTTTCGCAGGATTTAACCGCGGATCTGGCAAAGGTAGAGAAGTAATTTTTCTTTTTTAAAAAAGGAGGATTTTAAAAAATCAATCCAAGGGGGGAAAAGAGTAATTCTGTCCGTTTTTTCTGCCCTATATTCTCTCCATGTTCGATATATGCTGGTATTATTCCTGCACAATTTCTCTAAATAACAGGAATTTTATTAAAATATGGAATTAAAAGGAGATAGTATGACATCATCAGGAAGTCATGGAACATTCAAATCAGGAATTATCGGGCTTGGTATCATGCTGGTGCTGGTACTGCTTGTCAGTGGCTGCACCCAGCAGGCAGCAACCCCTGCAGGTACGACAACTCCAACGGTCACCCAGGCGTCAGCGGGTATGGCGAACCCGGCATCGGTTGCCTGTGGCCAGTCCGGTGGTACAGTCGATATTAAAAAAGATGCATCCGGTAATGAGTACGGCATGTGCACATTCAAAAACGGAACTTCCTGTGAGGAGTGGGCACTTTACCGGGGCGAGGGATGCAAACCCGGTGTAACAGCATCACCAACGGTTGAGGCAAAGAACATGGTCACGTTCACGGAAGCAGATAACGGAAAAACTGAGAGTGTTACCCGGAACACCCAGTTCTCCGTGGTGCTTGCAGAAAATCCCTCCACCGGGTTCATGTGGAATGCAACCCTCTCACCGGGTCTTGAACTCCTGTCAGACTACCATAAGGATGACCCGTCTGCCGGCAGGCCGGGTGCCGGTGGAAACCATACCTGGATCATGGTCGCAAAGGTGACCGGAGACCAGAAATTCTCTGCTATCTACAAGCGTTCCTGGGAGCCGGTGACCGGTAACGAGACTGCATATAGCGTGAACATCAGGGTTGTTAATCCCTGATATAATTTTATTCCTGGCAACCTGATTTTCAATAGGAAGGAAAACCAGGAAATGGAGAATCCTCCGCGTCTTTTGTGGACTTTTGAGTGAATACAATACCGCATTATTTTAAAACCCACTCCGAATTTCATAAATCACCCAACCACCAACACTATTCTCATGAAGTATACGGCACGGCATATCCAGCGTTTCTTGGAAACAGGAAGGATTGACGCTACCCTCTGGAAGAACCACTTCCCCTCGCTACTGCCCACCCAGGTGCCGGCCTGCGATGACTGCACGGAGCTGAAAGACCGGACCTGTGCAGGTGGCCGGGACCCGGTTGAGTGTTTCCTTGCCAAAGCACCTGCAGCAGAGCCGGGCAGGGGAGCACCGGCAGAAGAAGCGGGATCCCATGCTCGGCCTTGGTGCACAAGGGCTGAAGGTTCACGGAACGGCAAAGCCCAAGGATCAATCGAAAATGTGAGGGATGGCCTGGATTTTTGTCTCCCATAATACTGAGGTGTGCTGGCGGGCAGTCGTTTGCTGATCTGTCCGAAGAAATCCGGATAAGCCGGTAGTTTCTCTTTGTCTGGCAGGTTTCAACAAATCGGAAAAAGAGATTACCTGGTTATCGGTTTACGCAGAGGCGATCGATGACAAGCCCATGTTTGATAAATACCTCACACCCCAGACAATAACATTTTACTGCCTTTATTTGTGAGGGAATCCTTGACCTTCCCCGGGCGCAGAAGAGTGCTTCGGGAGGATAGTCTGCAAGCTTGTTCTCCTTACATGTCGGACACATTTTACAAATGCACTTCTCCAGGTTTTCTTCAGTATCATCCACTCTCCGGGTATCATCCCTGGGTGTTTTCATGGTTATTTCACAACAAAGGAATATTGCAAATAGAGATTAATATCCTTCCCCGAAAGAAGAATAGTGTGAAAACAATTGGTGTGAAGAAATAAGCATGCCAGGATCTATGGTGAGGTATGGATTTCTTTGACTCCGCATACCAGGGCACACCTCCTTGGGATATCGGCCGGCCCCAGAAGGAGTTCGTCGAACTGGTCCGGAGAGGAGAGATAACAGGATCTGTCCTGGACATCGGATGCGGGACAGGTGAGCATGCCCTCTTTTTTGCGGGGGAAGGCCTTGAAGTGTGGGGGATCGATTCTGCCCCTGCGGCGATCCAGAAGGCACAGGAGAAGGCATCACAAAGAGGTCTCCCGGTGCATTTTTGTGTCCTGGACGTCCGGGACCTTTCCCGGCTCAACAGGACGTTCGATACTGCCACCGACTCAGGGCTCTTCCATACGCTGTCCGATGAAGGCCGCCCGGTGTTCGTGGATAACCTTGCAGCCATCCTGTCCCCGGCCGGGAACTACTTCATGCTCTGCTTTTCCGACCTGGAGCCCGCCGGATATGGTCCGAGGAGGATAACAAAAAGAGAGATACAGGACAACTTCCGGGATGGGTGGACCATCAATTACATCAGGCCGACAATCTTCGAGAGCCGCACCCGGGCAGAAGGACCCCGTGCCTGGCTTTCATCGATAGCAAAGAAAACTGAACAGGTATCAGGACCTCCGGCATGGATGGATGCAACGGCGGATTGATTCGAATCCCTCCGGCAGGACGAAAAAGCACTGACGGTTCTCTTCTCTGATCTCTGATTTCCGGTAACAGGGCAGGAAGAATCCTGGTATGTACCATACCAAAAAAAAAAATCCCGGGTCATTCATTCTGTATCGGAGTGAGGGAAAGAGAGATGAAGGGTTCGGTCAAATACTCCGAAAGTGAACATGAGAACACCGGACCTGTCTTGGCTGTCACGGGGGATACAGGACATTTCGCGGCGTAACACGTACATCCGCCTTCTCGTCCCGCCCCTTCTCGCGGTGGTTTTTTTTATACTGTGTTTTCTCATCCTTTCCAGGAACAGGATCCTGATCCTCGGCGGCCTGATGGTCGCGTATTTTATCCCCCCGTCTGGTAAGGAATCAATAATCCCGATCGGGATCGGACTCGGGATCCCGTGGTGGCTGATGGCACTGACTCTGACCCTGCTCGATGTCATCACCGCCCTTTTTATGATTATGAACTTCAGCCTGATGCTCCGGGTTCCGCGACTCGGTCCCTGGATTGAAAAGACAACTGCCTCGAGCAGGGAGTTTATGGCAGAACACCCCTGGATGAGCCATTGGAGGATCCTGGGGCTGGCCTTCTTTGTGATGCTGCCTTTCCAGGGCACCGGGGGGGTGGGGGCGACCGTAGTAGGATTTATGCTGGGCCTTACTCCCGGAGAAATACTATTAGCCGTTGGCATTGGAGCGGCTGTGGAAAGCCTGACATTTGCCCTCGGATGGGGATTAGTCCGGGAACTGATCCAGGCAAACCTGATACTTGGTATTGCCGTGGCCTTCGTGTTCATCACAGGAACGATACTTCTTGTATTCCTGATCCGGCGACGGTTTTCCCGAAGCACGGACAACGATAAAAAAGAGCTATAGCGGGAGGGGACCCTTTTGACGGTATCCTGCCCACATTTTCTATATAACAGAATGCCGATCTGACTTTCTTTGTATTTTTTTAAAAGACTGAAAAAGACGGTTTCCCAAAATCTCCCTATAATGAGCAACCTATGCAGATATTGGAGAAATGTTAACAAAATGTGAATTGAGGGTCAATTTTTCCAAAGAAGAGGGAAAAAAGGCAATTGAAGGGAAAATGCCAATCACAGAGCAGGTTCCACCAGACCGGAACTTTATGACGTGTGCGATACAATTGGTTATCACTACTGATTCTGAACGCTTTTACCAGATTCGGAATCCGTGCACATCTCTGAAAATCTGGGTCCTCAATCCTTATGAGATTCGGATAAGGGAACAAAAGCCGGCGGTTGGATTCCCGACCGCTGGAATTCTGCCCATGCTCTCCGGGTAATTTCGGATTTAAACTCAAACTCCTGCCGGAGATCGTTGACGTATCCCTTTGCGCGGACACGCTTGTAGTACGGGAAGTCTTCGAGCAGCACCGTAAACGGGTATTTTTTCGAGATAATCACGTATTTCGATGTGATGAGAGCCTCTTTGAGGATTTTTAATGCGATATCGGCATCAGATTCCGGGTGGATGAAGAGGTCTGTTACAATCATCATGGCGATATCTCCCGCATTACCGCTGGTCACCGGTTGGGTGAAGACAGAGAAGTTCGGCAGGGATACCATTTCATCGGCCGGTGTCTGGATCCGTGTCGAACGGATCCCGATGTCCTTTACTTCCCCATACTTATCGCCGATGGTGACCTTGTCTCCAATCTGGAATGGCTTTTCAATGATGATCACGATCCCGCCGACAATATCTGATATGAGATCCTTGAGCCCGAATCCTATGGCGGCACCGAACAGGCCGGAAACTACGATTGTCTGCGTCAGTGACAGCTCGATGGTGGCAGAGATGATGTAATAGAGGGCAACGGCATAGACAAGGAGTTTCAGCAGGGGGATGATCATAGTAATGGAAGTCCGGTACCATCCGATACGCTCCGAGATACGGACCAGCAGGAAACTGAGCAGATACGTCAGGATGTAGGCAGCCACGATAATGAAACCGATGTACAGGATGAGGTTGGTATCAATGGTCTGGAGCGGGAGTTCCGAAGTTACGTTGGCGAGCAGGGAATCAGCCATTATGTCCACAACCTCCTCGTTTTTGTAAGGTATTCCACCACACAGGCCATCAGAAGCGGCGGGATGCTGTAATACCCGGCGATATCGGTGACCAGGCCATGCTGGACGAGCCGGTAGAGAACAGGTTCGATATCCATCTCGGAACCGGCAATGGCGGAAAGGTCTGTGTGGTGAAGAGATTCCATCGAGAGGATGATGGAAAGAATAAAGGACTCATTGATATCAAGGTCAATGGTGCACGACACTTCGCTGACATCGCTTAACCGGATAGTGTTATCCTTAAGGCTTTTTTCCCAGATCAGGACTGCAACACCCGGGTTCCCGTTGGCGATACGGTTGATTTTTTCAAAGATCATATCCTCCAGTGCAACCTGTACCCGCCGCTTTTTTGAAAGCCCAAACCGCATAACGGCAAAATTCAGCTTGATCCAGGGCAGGGAAATGTCCGTTGTGGTAAACGGCACCCGCATGGTCCGGTGGATAACGGAGTAAACCATAGACCGGTCGGTAGTCCCTTCATCGATGAAGCGGATCTCCCCTGGTTTATACCGCGACATGATGACCTGCTTGAGCACGGGTGTATCCATCGTGTCCAGAACAACAGACTGTCGGGAAATACGCATCGATTTCCATAACCGATGAGAGATACTGCCAGCCATAGGTGTTCCAGGTAGTGATGAACAGCTTCTTCGATCCGATGAGTGCGTGCAGGAAGGTGTTGAGAACATCGAATCCCCCGATCCTCATCGTAGCAAAGTACTGGCAGTTATCGACAAGGATAATATCAGACGGAATTGTTGAGAAGTTCGGCAGGGTGGACGGTGTAATAACATCGTTAAAAGGCAGGTAATGTACCCGGTCCCCGTACCTGCGCCTGAGCTCGGCAATAATTGTCGTGCGACCGCTCATCGGCCGGGAAATGATCGCAACATGTGACGGGGCACCGGAACCGAACTGTTCGATTGCACCGGTTATTTCCTGCAGCTCCCGCCCATACCCGATGATTTCACCCGTTCCTGTGCTTTCTGAATCGGCCATTCTTTTCCCTTTGCTCCTCACCAGTAAAATTTACGTCAGGGATATTAAAGAGTGCGTTACATTCTAAAAAAAGATGGCAGTGCCTGTTGGTTATAAAAAGTGTTATCCTTCCCGTTTTCCCAAATCCGCAGGAGGAATGGGGTTTTTCAGGACGCTTGTCACGGTCATTGTTTCGGAAGCAACCGTGATGCCCTCTTCAGATTCAATCGCTGTTAAGATCAGCTCGCTCAGTCGTGAGTGGAGAATACGCCTGCTACGTGCATCCGTGACATACCGTGCATCCAGGGTGATCCAGTTGTCGGTGAGCGTAATATAGACTGAAGGTTCGACAACCTTTTTCGGAAGGTAATATCTCTCCCCGATCCGTTCGATCTCGAGCTCTGCCTGAGCGGTCATTGTACCGGTTTCCTGTTTTAATATTGAGAGAACGATCTCTTTTGCCCGCCGCCAGTTGCTTTCGTATGTCAGGGGAACGGAGATCTCGTCCCAGACAAACGAATGGTCACGGGTGTAATTATAGAATGAATGGCTGATCACCAGTCCATTCGGGATGATCAGCAACCTGCCAGACGGCTGGTCTCCACCAATCCAGCCCCGGATCTCCATTAAGGTCGTACTCAGGATCCCAATATCCATGACATCCCCGGCTTTATCATCGATGGAAATACGGTCGCCAACAAGGTAATAATTGGAGACGATAATCAGGATGCCCCCGACAAAATTCCTTAACACGTCCTGAAGTGCAAATGCAATGCCGGCAGCGAGTACACCATAGTATATCAGCAGCGATGAGGTATCGGTCACCCAGATTCGTACACACAGGAGGAGGACGATAATGATCGAAAGAACCGACAGGACTTTATTTGCGGTATATCGTGATTTTAAGTCGGTGATCCTTTTAACGATATACATGCTTAACAGTACCGAAAAGACAAAGTAGGTCACGGTCACAGCGAGCGATGTCAGAAATATGTTGATTATAATGGGATCGCCGATTACCCCGGCTGCTGCACCGGTGAGTATTGAGAGCACGAGCAGCCCCGTGAAAATCAGTAGTTTACGTTTCATGCTTGGATATCTGTAAATTCTTTCTTTTATTATATAGAGGAATCGTCAGGGAAGATCAATTTGACGATATATTTTCTTAATTGTGGTTGTGCCGTAGGCATAGTTCCACCGGAAATTACCCCCTACGAAAATTAATATTGTCAGACAAAAAGCGGCGCTTCGACCGACTTATTTCCCGTGGAGAACCGGTTCTTCCTGGCAGAATAGTAAAAATTCTGATGAGGATTTTTTTCACAATTTAAAAATGGATTATATTTAGCAGTAACTCTAAAAGAAATTATTATTCATAATTTGAAGGGTGAATCTAGATTATTAGAGAAACTTTTTGAAAAAAACATGGAAATGTATATTCGATTCATGATCAAAACAAGAGAATTAACTCTCAAATCTGAATTAATGCGATAATTTCTCCCAAATGTGAGTAAATATCTTATGCGTGACAATAAGGATTATTACGAGATCCTGGGCGTCAAACGGGATGTTTCGCCGGATGATTTAAAGAAAGCATTCAGGCAACTGGCACGAAAATATCATCCGGACCTCAACCAGGGGAGCAAAGAGTCAGAGGAGAAATTCAAGGAAATTAATGAGGCCTACCAGGTGCTCAGCGATCCTCAGAAAAAGCTGAGTACGACAACGTGGGACCTGCTGTTTACCGGCGGGGGATTTTTCCGGGTACACACCGCCCAGCTACGAGGACCTGTTCAGGGACTTCGGGTTAGGGGATATCTTCGATGCATTCTATGCCGGTCCCGACAGGACACACAGCACGGCCGGTGCTGATCTCTGGTATGAGACTGAAATCTCCCTTCCTGACGCGTTCCATGGTATAAAAAATACCGTTGAGGTTCCCCACGTGTATGCATGCGGTACCTGCCATGGTTCCGGCGCACAACCGGGATTTATCCGTACCTGTACCACCTGCGGAGGGAGCGGGGAACGGGTAACTGTACGGCGGAACGGGCATCAGGAAGTGGTTACTATCAGCCCATGCCCTGAATGTGGCGGGCGGGGAACAATTATCGAAAAATCCTGTGAGACCTGCAAGGGCAGCGGGACAATCCGGAGGATCAGAAGAATTGAGGTTTTTATTCCTGCCGGGGTTGAAGATGGCCAGTTCTTACGGATTGCCGGTGAAGGAGAGCCCGGGAGGGACAATGGCCTCCCGGGTGATTTGTATGCCGTTGTCCACATCAAAAAACATCCCGGCTTTGAGCGACACGGGGCGGACCTGTACAGTACCACGGTTATCGGGCGTGAAACAGCTCTCACTGGCGGAGAAATTACCATTCCCACGATTACCGGAAGTGCGACACTCAGAATTCCCCGCGAGACGCAGAACCATACCCTGTTCCGTCTCAAAGAACAGGGAATGCCGTACCTGAATTCCGGGATGATGGGGGATCTTCTCACCGAGGTTATTGTAACGATTTCCGGAGAACCGGCAAAAAAACAGGCGGGATGGAAAGGAGAATCCCTCGTTGCACTCCTGGCATTCATTCTTGCATCAGCAGATCTCCTGCTCCGGTTGCAACGGGAGGGGGCAATGACACCGGGTAATCTGATCATTTTTATCATCGTATTTCTGGTTTGTTATGCAACAGGGTGGATTTTATTGAAGATATACCGGGGAATTGTCGGTAAGGCAGAATAATACCCGAAAACCGGTATCTTTAAAACCATTCATTCACCGTTTTAAAATGGGATACTCATCAGACACTAAAAAAACTCCCGGCCTATGTTTTAAATTTTGTTTCAAAAATTGATTTACAGACAACAGTTTTTATAATCCCCTTCCTTAAAAAAAGACATCTGCAAGGCAGAATACTCCGGGCAAAAAAATCCTGGTATTCTGTCCTTGTCATTTCAGGTGAATTATGGCTGTGAATGCCGTCAGGATGGCTGATGAATGGTTCAGTCGCCTTCAGAAAACGGACCGGACCGGTCGTCTCATCGAAAAAGTACCTGGCTGAAAGGAGTACAGAAGAGCGGATGCGGGCAATAACGGAACTGGGAAGCATCAGAGACCATGGGGCAGCAGGGCTGCTGATTGATTGTTGCCAGGACCAGGACCCTGAGATCCGGCGAAGTGCAATTGTGGGGTTGCAGAACCTGAGAAGCGGCCGGGCAGTGAGTGTCCTTATTGACCGCCTCCGGGATAAGGACGAACTGCCCGAAACACGGCAGCATGCCGCATCAGCTCTGGCAGCCATCAGAAGTTACCGTGCGATACAGGAACTGAGAAGCCGGTACGCGGATACGGATGAAGACCGTACCCTCAGGTTCTTCATCGGCAGGGAACTGGACCGGGTTCAGATTCTGGTGAGCGCTTCCTGGTGACCTGTATCTTTTTTAAAACCCCTGTCATACGTTTCGTCCCCGGGACTTTTTGAGGGGACTACAGCCACCCGGTGATGGAATGGATCCCTCTCGTGTAAAAGATACCTCCCTCCCCGGTTCCCTGTTCCACGTGCCCAATGCCGGTCAAATCCGGCTTTCACCAGCCGGAAAGGTCTGTCAGGGGAGTTTTCCGGCTTAAAAACAAACCTTTTCCGCTCAAAAATCCCGGGTATCTGAAATCCTCCAGAAAAGTGAGTGATCATTCCCGATTTTACCAATTCCCTTTCACCCGCATGGATAGGGAAGCATTCGTATTTAAGAGCAATAATGACGATATTTATTGAGCAAACGAACGGTTCTTCCATGCGTACGGTACGAGACACATCTTCAGGAGTACGGCGAATCATCGCAACTGTATGCATCATCATCCTCGTACTGCCGGGCGTAGCCTTCGCAGAAACCGTGGATAAGGCAACACCGGGCACAGAGGCCCCGACCGGCACTGTACCGAATGTCACCAGCGTGCCGGCAACACCGGTTCCCACCGCTCTCCTGCCTCTTGAGAACACGAGCGGTGTAACACCGAATGTTACCCCGATTCCGACAACGCCGGTTCCGCTGGTGTTTATCTCCCTTGAGAACGCGACCGGTGCCGTCAACCCTCCCCCGCTTCTTATCTTCGATCCTCCGGTCATTCAGGGCCTGACTGCCACCCTCTACGGGATTGTCTCTCCCGGGTCGACGAATGTAACGGTTGTCAGCCTCCTCTGGGACTGGGGGGATGGCAAGGCGCCGGAATACCATGGATTCCCAAACTCACATGCATACAGCAGTCCGGGCACGTACATCTTCTCGATTACCGCCCGGCAGTCCGATGGACAGAACCTCACCGGAACCACAAAGATTTCCGTGGGGGATCCGCTGGTCCCTGTTACGACTACCGTTCCCATAACCCTGAATACAACGGTGCCGGGGGGACCCGTCATGATGATACATCCCCCGGTCCTGACCCTGCTTGAGCCGGCGATTGACCGGAAGAATGTCACGCTGAACGGGAACCTCAACGCCGGATCACCAGGTGTAGCGATCGAATGGGTGACGGTCGACTGGAATGACGGATCCATTACAAAATCTTCCGATCTCCCGGTAGCGCACCGGTATTCCGGCGCCGGGATTTTCACCGTCAGCGTTACGGGGAACCAGTCTGACGGCCAGTCAACCACAAAAAAGATCGCGCTGGAGATCAAAGATGAGATACCTGCTCCGCCCGGACCAACACCTTCAGGTCCCGCCCCCCAGAATGACCTGCAGGGGTACCTTATTCTCATTGCCATGGCCATAACCGGGGGGGTTATCGTGGCCGTAGTCATGATCACCCGGCAGAAAAAAGACCTGCTGGTCGCAAAGCATACCCAAAAGACATTTCCCGCGAGGGGAGGCCCACTCCCGGCAAACCGGCCTTCAGCAGAAGAATTAAAAACGATATGTTCCGGGACGGGCGTTGAACCGGAGGTTCTTGACGCGGTGATCCAGGTGGCCAGGGAAATTGCCCGGGAAGGGCGCGAGGGACAGGCTATCGGGACAGCATTTGTTGTCGGGGACACCACAAATGTCCTGAGCCATTCAAAACAGTTTGTCTTAAACCCGTTCCATGGTCACCAGGAGACCGAACGGCAGATAACCGATGCCGGGATCCAGGGAACCATCAAGGAGTTTGCCCAGCTGGACGGAGCGTTCCTTATCACGGGCACCGGGGTGGTCGAAGCGGCAGGGAGGTGCATCACGGTGGACTTAAGCCAGGTGAACCTGCCCGGAGGGATGGGTTCACGGCACCTGTCCATTGCCGGCATCACCCGGGTTACCACCTCAATCGGGGTCGTAGTCTCGCAAAGCGGTGGCCAGATCTCTATTTTCCGGGGGGAAAGATCGTCTACACTATCAGGTCATGAGGGAGCAGCCCGGTGGCGCTCCCGCTCTTGCAGGTGGGCAAAAATATCCTCATAGCCTGGGGAATGAAGGATATCGGGTTCAGGGAAAAAGAGTTAAAGACATGGATGGACGCGTTTCCCCTTGCAAAGGTAGTACGGTTCGAAGATGCCGGTCATTTTGTCGCAGAGGAGAAGCCGGCGGAACTCATCGGGGAGATAATGAATCTGATCCGCTCATAAAAATTACCTGAATCCTGCGATTCATGTGGTGGTAACCGGTGAAAAGAGCATTATTTTTTTATCGCCATCTGCACCCGGTAAATGGTATCGGCTGTCAGTACCGGCATTTTGAGTTCAGTTTCTGAATATTCGATAAATTTTCTCATGACTTCCCGCTCATTTGTTCCCGTGAGTTCAAAGGAATAATCCATGCCGAGATCTCGAGAGTTTAATGACACAATACCCAAACACATCATCTCTTTTTGGTGATCACAACCTTTTCCTGTAGTATAATAAACGCTGGCTAGGCATCGGTGCAAGGCATGAGGATTTTTTCCGATTCTGGTCCTCATTTTATCTGGTATCCCCCCGATGTTTTCTGGTCTGAGGGAAGATCTGACTCATGCCATTCTCCCTAAAAAAAAGCAGCGGGATGGAATGGTTAACCATTGCTTTCTTTCTTATTTTCACCCCATGCTCATACCCTTTAAAAGGCTGAACAGCCGGCTTATGATTAAACAGGAAGAGTAAGATTGTTCATTGCAGGGCAGCAAACCGCAAATCAGATCCGGCAGCCGTGGATACCTGTGGATAAACCTGATGAACTCCTGAAAAAATACTGGGGTTTTTCTTCTTTTTTACCGCACCAGAAAGAGATCATCGATTCTGTCCTGGAATGTCATGATACCCTTGCAATCATGGCAACGGGTGGCGGAAAATCGCTCTGCTACCAGCTTCCCGCCCTGTGCTTTCATGGCCTGACGATTGTCATATCCCCCTTGATCTCGCTCATGAAAGACCAGGTTGACGACCTGAATGCACGGGGGATACCTGCAGCTGCCTTCAACAGTTCACTGGAATACGGTGACCGGAAAAATCTTGAGGAAGACCTGAAAAATAACCGCATCAGGCTTTTGTTCCTCTCACCCGAGAAATGTATGCAGCCGGATTTCCTCATCTTCCTGAAAAAATCCCCGGTCTCCCTTTTTGCCATCGATGAGGCACACTGCATCTCAGAATGGGGTCACCATTTCAGGCCGGAATACCGGCAATTATCTGCCCTGAAAAAACACTTCCCGTCAGTTCCCCTTATTGCATTAACCGCCACTGCCATCCCCGCCGTGAGAAAAGACATCTCCCAACAACTTGGATTATCTGCTCCCCGCGAATGTATCGGCAGTTTCAACCGGAAAAACCTGCAGTACCGTGTTCTGCCGAAGAAAGATGCATTGAACACCCTCCTTACCTATATACGGCAGCACAAGGGTGATTCCGGTATTATTTATTGCCTCAGCAAAAAAGAAACAGAAGATCTGGCGGAACGACTCCGGAAAAGTGGTTTTCCGGCACAGGCCTATCATGCCGGACTTTCAAAAAAGGTCAGGGAAAACGTCCAGGATGAATTCATTCACGACAATGCAGCTGTTGTCTGCGCAACGGTTGCATTTGGCATGGGTATCGACAAACCGGATGTCCGCTTCGTGATTCATTACGATATGCCAAAGAGTATAGAGTCCTATTTTCAGGAAACCGGACGAGCAGGACGAGATGGCGGTGAGAGCGAATGCATTCTGTTCTACAGCAGGGGGGATGTGGGGAAAATCCGCTCTCTGCTGGAACGTGACGGATCCGATGAACGTTTCGTACGGCTCGCACTCCGCAAACTGCAGGATATGTCGGAATATTGCGAATCTCCCTCATGCAGGCGGAAGTTTTTACTCACCTACTTTGGGGAAGAATACGCCGGGGAACCGTGCGGTTCGTGTGACAATTGCGATCAACCGCAGGAAATGATTGACGGTACAGATGTTGCAAAAAAAATTATCGCGTGCGTGCAGCAGCTGCCATCCCCCTATGGAGTCGCTCTCATAACCGAGGTCCTGACCGGTGCAAAAAGTTCCCGGGTCCGGAATTATCATTTTGACAACCTTCCCGCATACGCTAGCATGAAAGAATACAGCACATCCCAGCTCAGGACATGGATTGGTGAGCTGATCCGGCAGGGATACCTGGCAAGGACGGGAGATAAATATCCGGTCATTCGCTTAACAAATAAAAGTCATGATGCAGGACAGGGAAACACATTACTCAGACTCTCTCTTCCTGAACAGGGTACCATGAAAAAATCCCTGCCTCTCTTGCAGGGTGTCACTACAACCAGCGAAGAAAAATTATTTTTGCACTTAAAAACGCTGCGCAAATCCATTGCCGATCAGGCCGGTGTGCCGCCCTATATCATTTTTCCGGATAAGAGTCTAAGAGAGATGGCACAGGCAAAACCCTGCGGGCTGCACAATTTCAGGCATATTCATGGGGTCGGGGAGATCAAAATGGAAAAATACGGGCTGGTTTTTATGTCAGCAATCAAAACCTTTTGTGAAGAAAACGAACCAAAATAAAACAACCCGGGGGAACAGGAAAGAAGCGACGCTGACCGGCTCTTTGGGCAGGACCTGACACGACAGATTTCCCGCATAACCGTTCACCAGTATTTCCGGGTTGATGCAAATTTTGCAACTACCGGGCAGACGGATATACTTCCACGTCCTATAGACCTTATCTAAACCAGCGACAATAATTTGTGAGTATCATGACCGTTACTTTACAAAAATCACCGCGGGATAAGGAGTGGATACCACAGTGACTGACAAAGGAAAAGACAAAGCCGCAAAAGACTGAATATACTGAAGCAAATGTCACCGCACAGACCATGACCCAAGATCCCGGCGTGAAAGCACAGCATGGTTCGGGTGGTACAAAGGTCGTCCCCCACAACCGGGAGAGCATTGTTACCACATCAATCCGCCAGGAGAAACTGACCTGCCCCCGGTGCGGTGAATCAACCATCCACGCAGAATTCCCTGACCAGTTTGAAGCCTGGATTAAATGTTCGTCCTGCGATTTTTTTATGGGAATGAGCAATGATGACTGGCACCGTATGGAAAACAGTCCCAATATCAATGAGAAAATCAAAAAAATGGCGTTTAAAAAAGACCTCATCAAAGAGTAGCCAGGGAATATTTTCGGATGAAAGATATTTTAAAGAACAGTCCGGTTCTGCACACAAGGTTCTGCAGAATACATGACCGGGAAATTTTTTAAAAAATACGGTTATTGGGGCTCTGTAGAAACGCACATGAGTCACGGACTCAGGCAAACATGATGAATAACCGTGGGTTTTTCCTGGTAATTCCTTTTCCCTTGATATGAAATTCAAGATGCTGGTACGAATGAAGGAGGGGACAGTGCCTGTCCCGCCATGCCGCCCCTGCGCTGAGCGATGATGACGCAGCACCTGTTCGGGAGGTATCGCATCGGCGGAGCCACAGCGGCGGGGGTGAAACCCCCTTGAGCGTTTAGCTTGGAATTGAATATTTCTACAGATCAGTTATTTGCTATTTTTGATTTCAGGGTATTTTTTGAACGTTTTGATTGATTCCCCGTTGTGAGCACCGCTCCTACAAGGGACCGGTGAGCGTTGGCAGGATCCATCCGACAATGGATGCCACAACCCATATGACAACAGCAATGAGCAGGGATTTGATCCAGCCGATTGAGTAGAGCATCTGTAATGCCAGCAGCCATACGATTCCCGCTATGAAAGCGGCGAGCAATCCCTGGCCCAGCCAGGAGTAAATGATAGTGTAGGCGATTGTTCCAATAAGGGCAGCGATAAGTGCCGTCGTTATCCCTTCGCTTTCACCAAAAAACTTTACAATGACATAAATTATGAGCGTTGAAATAATCAGTGCGATAGCAAATATCAACAGCGTACCAACAAGTGAGGCCATGGTGCATCTCTTTTCCCTATCTCTTTAAAAAGAGATCCCTATGTTACAAAATCTGAAATATGTCCCTGGATGGCAAATACGTTGGTTTTCCCTGGTGCGGACAGGGATGCTCATGAATGTAATTTTTTCCCTTCAGGTTTTTTCATGCAGAGTCAGCACAGGATTAAAACTCTCACCCAGGTGAGTAATCTTTTCCTGACTAAAAAATAAGGAACAGGGACAATCGTATCTATCAGGTAATAAAAAAGTGCATTTCCCGAATGAATCATTCTTCCGGTTACCTTGAATCATTCTCTCATTGCAGTCAGGAAAACCGTTTCAATCGTCCTCTTCATCCTCAAGGGTGGGCCAGATATACTCATCATTGGCAGTATAGGACAGACTCGTCATCATCATCTCTTGGGTAACGGCGGGGATCCAGATCCAGCTCGGGTTCCCCCCGCTCGTCCTTGCTTCCCCGGACACCATGGCTCATGGAGCTTTCTCCGCCCCGGTGTCCCCGGCTCCGTTCTCCTCGCACCATCTGTCTCACCTCAATCCCCCATGTATTCTCAAAAACAAATTTCATTGTTTATCAGGTTAAATATTTTTTGGATCTGCTGTGAAAAGGTTGTGAGCAGGTACAAAGATCTTTCGTGAACTACCCATAATCATGAAATGGTGAGGGGAGAAAGAATCTCTTCACGGAATGCAATCTTCCCCGGGTGACCGATCCTGTTAACCAGCCATACCCTCCTGCAGCAGTACTGGCACGATGACCGCTACGATATTGGCAAAGTCCGGGTCTGGTACCGTGACCAGGGCGCAGAAAACAACTGGTCTGTCGTGTGCGGTTCCGATATCAGCCTGGAACCGTACTACCTGAATATCCGGACACCTGATGGTGAGAAACCCATTCCGTATCACCGGATACTGCTCATCACGTATGACGGGGAGATAACATTCGAGAACCGGAAGATACGGGGGCTGGCATACCAGCTCATCGAGGAGAGTCAGCACCGGATATAGCCGATCAGGGGACCGGAGAGGATGAATCAGGCGCAGTGTCCTTTTTTACGCCAAGGAAAAGATACTTCCCCTCAACTGTGCAGTTGGCAGGAGTATCACAGGTGCAACAAAGCTGCAGATCCTCGAACGGATGTTTGTCCCAAAAAAACAGGAACAAATAAAAAGAAGGACAGTATTACCCCCGCATCTCGTAGTATTTTATTATCGTGCACAGTTACGGCACAAACCGTATACCGGGATAGACAGCGCCCCGGAAACCGATTCTCAGCAACCGCCAGGCCGAACTTTTCCGTAATAACACTGCGGAATTCATTTTCACGGATAAGTTTAGGGAATCCTCGTATCTGTCGGCGGAAGGTGCGGACCCATTCACTCCAGAGCAGCATGCACTGGACATCATAGATCCCGTTCAGCTGCACATGGCGCGCCAGGAATTCGTCCAGGACCCTGAGTTCGTGGATCTCTTCCTGGTCGATATCGATTCCCGTTAACCGGAACTGTTCGCCAAACCGGTTCAGCATCTCGAGGTTTGTCTCGTCTATGACGGCTGGGGAAAGGCTGTTTACGGCACTCACGGGGCTGCTCCCGGTCAGGGAGATTTGTTTTGGCTGGGGGGTCCTGAATGCGATACAGGATCCCTGGCTTTGCGTAGCGGACATCAGAGAATCACCAGTAGAGCATGTGAAGAGGGGGTTTATAGGTAGTTACCTGAATTCCAAAATTTGAAACATACATTGAAAACAACACCGGGGAGGTAACTCTGATCAGAGAAAACGGGTACCCGGGCAAGGTTTTTCTCCGTGAGCAGCGGGGGAGAATAACGACAATCAGCAAAGAAAACCCCTTCCAGGGAAACGTGCAGCAAAGAGTATAACACGACCCCGGGAAGAATACTTCCTAAAAGGATGGGCAGGAAATGACAACCCTTTTGGTTGACCAGGCACTCTGCACACGGTGCGGTATTTGTCCGATTGTATGTCCGATGAAAATAATTGGTCCTGTTGACGAGAAAACACTCCCTTGTGTCCCTGAAGCAAAAGCCGTGATGTGCATCCGCTGTGGTCATTGTGAGGTGTCCTGCCCCTCACAGGCCATTATCCTCAACTTCCTGCCGGAGGAAAAGGTTCACCTTGCGGCTGGTGCAGGATCCCTCTCTCCGGCTGACCTCAGCCTGTACCTGAAGAAGCGCAGGTCGGTCCGGCATTTCACTCCTGAACCTGTTGATAAGGATACCATACGGCAGATTCTTGATGTTTCCCGGTACGCAGCATCCGGGAGCAACGGACAACCGGTCCAATGGCTGGTTGTGCATGATCCTGAGGAAGTCCAGAAGCTCGCCGGGCTGACGATCGGGTGGATGAAAACACTCCTGAACAGCGACCATCCCCTGAGCGGGTATGTCCCATCACTTATTGCGGCATGGGATCGTGGCTTTGATCCGGTCTGCAGGGGTGCTCCGCATCTTGTGATTGCCCATATCCCGGAGGGCAACCCGGTCGCATCCATCGATGCCATCATCGCCCTGACCCATTTCGATGTCACCGCACCGGCCTATGGTGTCGGAACCTGCTGGGCGGGTTTCCTCTCGATGGCTGCCACTGCTTATGAACCCCTGCAAAAAGTCCTCGCCCTCCCATCAGGAAGGAAGTACTCCTATGCCCTGATGTTTGGCTACCCCCGGTATAAAACCTACGGGATCCCCCGGCGTAACCCGCTTGAGATCACGTGGCGGTAGTGGCAGGACATGAAGCGGAGTTCCATCGAATATTGTACGATTGTCACGGTTCGGGAGTGAACCCCCTGGATTCATGTCTGGTTCAACAGGCCCCCTTTTCGAATAACGCACTTTTAATCAAATAGTTTCTCAATAAAAGCGCATTGAATATGATTCTATCTATAAATAAGTATATATATATGCACTAACTATTACTCTTTATCGGGGGTATATACAGAGAGGTACCAGGAGGATCTCCCGCGATGGAGTATAAACCGGGTCCTTCTTTGAAGCCTTGGGGAAATGAAAAAAAATCTGCGATGAGTCTTACGCCCACGAAAAGAGCATAGGGAATTCATGGCGTGAGAGGAGCAGAATCATCTGGTCTGTCCGCCGGGGTATTTCATCACCTCTTACCCCGGAATCTCCAATGTCTTTGGGCCATAAATACCACTCGCCTCGTGTAATAAATACGGGTATAAGGTATACCTGTCTTTACCTTATACCCGGAAAAATTCTTCCTGATTGTACGCAGCGTTGCTATTCGTAGGGAAACGTGGAGCGGATTTTCCGGCTTTCTCCCCCTGGTGCGGTCCGGCATTCAATAGCACAGTCACTTTAACCCCGATCGGGGTGCCTGACAGTAATAATGCAGCCCGACAATTCCCTGATTGCCCCTTCCCCCTAAACAAAAGACTGACAGGGAAACGGTTCTCTAGAATTCCTGTTCTTTTTAAGAGGAAATTCAAAGCAGGGGTATGATGATTGAGGTGACCGTGCCTGTCCTCCATACCACCCCTGCGCTGAGCGATGATGACGAAGTACCTGTTTGGATTTTATCGCACCAGGGGAGCCATAGTGGCGGGGGAGAAACGACCCTGAGCGTTTCGGTAGTAATGAAGTATTTTTCAGAGCCTGAGAAAGGTCTCCGGCTATTACCTTATCACCTTGCTTTATTACCGTACACGTCCCCGGAGAATATACTCTGGGAGGAAAACACATGATACTCGATGCACGGGTGAGACCCCCGTTTAAAAGTCTCAAAGAGGTACTTGCACCTGCACCAGGAGCCCGGCCATCGGTCAAACGCAGTCCCCTGGTGAGCGGATACGAACGCCCGCAGTCCATGGTCCGGAAATCGGTGGAGCTGTTCTTCCAGGAAATGGATGAAGCCCGTGTGGACAAAGGCATACTGGTGGGCAGGCAGGCGGGGCACCGGTTTGTCTCCAATGATGACATCGCGGAACTCCGTGACCAGTATCCCGGCCGGTTTCCCCTTTCGATTGCGGGCATAAACGGGATAGATGTACCAGCTGCCATCCGTGAGGTTGAACGCACCATTACAGGAATGGGATTTAATGGCATTGCCGTTGACCCCGGCTGGTGGGTCCCCGCGATGTATGTCGATGATCCCCGCATTTACCCGATCTATGCAAAATGTGCAGAACTTGGGGGAGTGCTCTACCTTACCTGCAGCCTGATGCAGGGACCGGATATATCGTTTGCTGAACCGTGGCGCATTCAGCGCGTGGCAAATGAGTTTCCTGACCTGCAGATTGTGGTTGTGCACGGGGCGTTTCCCTACACCAGCGAAATGATCGGTGTCATGATAGCCAATGCACCGTTAGGAAACCTGTGGGTACTACCGGATTTCTTCCAGTTTATCCCTGGTTTTCCGGGAGCCCAGGACTGGGTAGAGGCTGCCAACCACTACCTTGGGGACAGGATCCTCTATGCCTCATCCTACCCGGTACGACCCCTTAACCAGAGTATTGACGAATTCAGACGGTTTTCGTACAAACCCGATGTGCTGGAGAACCTCCTTGCAAAAAATGCAGCGAACCTGTTCGGGATAAAACTCTGATGTTTGCAGGTTGGTAAAAAAGAAAAAAATCAACGGATCACCGATGGGTCGTTGGAGCGGGTGTCCAGCGACGATCAAAGGGAACCGGGAAACGATGGTGAATTCAAAAAGGTATCAATAAAACCTATCACACAAAGAGAAGAGATAAAATGACCCGCATGAATGCAGAAATCAAGGCGGAATTACTGGCCCTGGGAAAAGTCGATGTCGAGCCGGCATTGTTACCACGACCTTCCCGATCTACAGCGGGTCCCGGTACAGGACTTCGCTCCATTTTCTTTAAATCCGGGGGTCACCGGGTCAGGATGGAGATCGATCCAGGATCCCCCTTAAAGATGGTAGAGCAAAACGGGGATGTCGTTATCCTGAAAGACAACAGGGAACTGGTGCGGGGAATAATTGACCCGGTCGTAGCCCACTGTCCCGAACAGACCTATATCACGATCAGTGAACAGTGCAGGTATGACTGCAAGTTCTGTTCTGTCCCCAAGTTCCAGGGAAAGATCAAGACCCTTGAGGAGGTCCTTGCAATCGTTGAAAAGGTGAAAAAAGAAGGGAATTTAAAGACGATTGCCTTCACCTCGGGGGTCGCTACTACACCGGAAAACGAGATCGACCGGGTCGTGGAATATGTGCAGGCTGTCCGGCACTACAACGTCCCGATCGGTGTTGCGGTCTACCCGACAAAGGACTCGTCACAGCGGCTCAAAGATGCAGGGGTGACAGAAGTAAAATACAATGTGGAGACCATGGACAAGGAGATCTTTGAGCGGGTCTGTTCCGGGAGAAAAGGCCACTCCCTCGATTTTATCCTGGATTCGTTACGGGATGCTGTAAAAGTATTCGGCAGGAACCGGGTCTCTTCAAACATTATCATCGGGCTTGGGGAGACCGATGAATGCGTCAGAAAAGGTGTTGAATACCTCGCAAAGATGGAAGTCATTGCCGTTCTCCGCCCGATAACCATTTCTCCCTACCGTAAAGGGGAAATTCTGGCAACCCGGCCAAGCGCTGAAAGGTTGCTGAAGCTCACGAAAATGACGCGTGATATCCTGAAAAAATATGACCTGCACGTCGAAGTTTCCCGGACCATGTGTCTTCCCTGTACCGGCTGTGACCTTACACCGGGCCGTGATGTGTGAGAGGGGTTATGGGAGTGGGTAGTTTTTCCTTTTTTTTTGCTCTGTAGAAATGTTCAATTACAAGCTAAACGCTCAAGGGGGTTTCACCCCCGCCGCTGTGGCTCCCCCAACGCGATAACTCCCGAACAGGTGCTACGTTATCATCGCTCAGCGCAGGGGCGGCATGGGGGGACAGGCACTGTCCCCTCCTCCATTCATACCAGCATCTTGAATTTCATATCAATGGAAAAGGAATTCTACAGAGCCCTTTTTTTAAAAAGGAATACGAACGGTGTGACAATACTCTTTTGTTCCAACCGGAGTCTGTCTTATCCCCTGTTCATTGTATGCATTGGTTCAGGTGAGGTAGCGCTTTGGCGGGTGAGCATGTTCAGGATCTTTTGATCTTCTTTAAGGTAATATCAAGAATCCTGTTATGCACGGTAAACCAGCTGCGGGTTATTTCAACAGGTGTATGCAGGACGATGACAGCTACACGTTCGTCAATAAAGACATGAAGTGCATCCTGCATTATTTCGACATGCGGTGTGCTTACGAGACCCGATGGCAGCCTTGCGGTAATGAAGATACACTCCTCAGATTCTATCGTTTCAAAGGGCAACCTGCGGCTATCATCCTCGCCGGTCAGCCGGAAGGCAACCGGTGGTATAACCGGACCCTGGGTAACAGAAAAACCCATGACCCGTACGTGCTGGTGTCCAGGAAGGTTCCTGATAATCTCTGAAAGAATCTCTGTGAGAGCGGGACCAATATCACCCTGGGGATTGTCCTGCTTTTTTATCACGACTACTCCTCCATCCCGGATCTGACGATAGTCTGCTTTGAATGATAAATCTTTGTATGCAGGGGTCTGCCAGCAATTTTCGGGAAATTTCTGTCACTGCTGCTGATCTTCACCTTGGCTGTCCGGCCAGAACCGCTTCATATTGCTGGAGATGGCGCTTTTTCCATATGTTTAATAATTTTGTGTACAAATCCGTGATAATGGATACCCGGCCTGCGCTGATTGCTCTCATCCTCATTATCTGCGTACTTTCTGCCGGTTGTACTTCACTTTTTCCCACACGTTCTTCTAAAGGACCGTCTGAGCTGACCGGGCCATCCTGGCGTCTGGTCTCCTATTATGGCGGCAACCAGACGGTAGTGTCAGTTGGTCCCCGGATAAATCTCACCCTGAAATTCAGTGAGGAGGGAACTGTCAGCGGATACATGGATGGGTGCAGGAGCTTTTCCGGCCACTATACAACCCTGGGAGAGACGATCTCGGTCACCAACTTCACCGGGGTTGAAGGGAATACCTGCCCCTGGACTCCGGATACCGATGAGGTAAAAACCACCAGTATCACCCTGCTGCAAAAGTCCCCCGGTTCAATATCAATGAGGGCACGCTGGTCTTTGGGTATTTTGATGCCCAGCGATTCCTCCTATTCCAGAGAACCTGATCAGCATACGAACTCTGCGATGCCCTCATGCTTCAGGAACTGCGGGAGGCACTTTTTTCCCGGCATGTTTCTTTATGTGCATAATCAGGTCTGCATACATCTTGAGGACAAGGAACAGTACCACCACCGGCAGCGTGGATTCAATCCCGGCTGCAGAAAGGATCGACACCAGAAATGCCCCGAAGATGATGGTAAGGTGCATCGGGAAGATCCTTGAATACGGGTGAAAAAACTCTTCTGCGATATAATTCCCTCCTTTTGGTTCATCGTGACGGTAGTAAAGGGAAGAGTACAGGTGGTTTGCAAAGAAGAGCCCGCAGGAGGCCCAGACTTCAGGACTTGAAAAGTTGACCACCCCAAAAAGTCCGGACCCCACAATAAACTCATAATAGCCCCAGTGGAAGAGTCCGTAATGGAAGGCAAAGAACCCGGCAATGAAATATTTGTAGTACCCGGCAAAGTATCGGTTCATCATCCCCACACTGACGTTCTTCTCAGCAGACGGTGAGATGTCGGCAGTCAGCGCTGCGGTATCGGCTCTGGTGAGCGAGATGATGGTGAATAATCCGATGATGATACTCTGTGCCCAGTAGATGAACAGGACGGTGGCAGCGTCCCAGTTGCCGGCAACCGCAAGGACAATAGTGATAATATTTGAGCAAAGGAGCGAAATGACCGGGGGAGTAACCTCAAATCCTCCCGGAATGATTCGGGAAAGGGCAGGTGGGATCTTCATTCAGACAGTCTTTTATTGATGCACAAGGTTCAAGGATGTTGCGATCCTGCTGTCCTCGGGTAAATGTACTAAAAAATGGATGAATTTTATTCCGGAATGAATACGTCCCTTGGTGTCGTCAGTTTTCCTTCATTACCCGATTCTGGATCCTGGTCGGGTTCAGCCGGGACGATTCCGTGGTTGTACCCAACATCGACAGAATCCTCCCTGATGGCACATGCCCGGTCATACGAGTCGATCGCTCATGCCTGCCTGGAAGTTCAGAAAAAGAAAGGACTATACCACTTGCGTAGCCTATCAGGAATCCAAAAAAGGGACCGGGCTTCCTTAGAGCGATTGTGTATCTTTTGGATAGTATACCAGAATTATGAGGATAATAACGGCTCCGGTAACAATCATCAGGATGCTCTGGCTGCCAGGGCTGATAAATCCAAGGCTTGCAGGGTATTTGACAGTATGATATGCGTTCACTGACCAGGGAAACGACTCGTAAAAATGCCGGTAACCCGTCTGGAAAAAGATCACCAGGATGGCAGTTACGATAATAACCAGGGAAATGAGCGTATTTTTGGGGGACATGTAATCTCTCTTTCATCTGTTATGTACAGGAGATGAACAGGGAATCCTCCTGTACCAGTGCACGCTCAATTCATTAAATACTATACGGTGCATACGAATATGAGAGCACATGGCATTCCTTACCCGTGATACAAAATTCCTGATATTCCTTGCCATTATTGCACTAATAACCAATGTTATTCCCTTTTATTTACTCCTCAGGTTTGGAAAACCCTGAAATACCTACACGGCAGGCTGCTGTCATATTCTTCTTTTTAAAAAAAAGGCACGGGTTTTGGCCGGATTTCTGTATCCGGTTAACCAGGTTTATTTCTTTTTAAGAGGGATTTTATGCCTTCGCTTCCGGGGATGGTGAGAAAATACAGCCAGGAAACAATAACGGCTGCTATTGAACCGATAGTGTGACAAATATCATCACCGATCAGGTCGGGGAGACCTTCATCGAACATCGCGTTGAGGGTAATATCAAAGTAAACCTCCCCGATTTTCCAGATTCCCCCGAGGAATGCCACCAGGAGAAAGATTCCAATCAGGACGGTTGTTCGTTTAAACCTGATACCATACATGTCAAGAATCAGGAAAGAAGCTAACATTACCAATCCTACCGCCATGCCGGAGATAAAATGGGCCAGCTTGTCATACAAGGGAAATACGGGTGACCAGTACCAGTCCATGATGCCACCCGCAACGTGTATGAAGATGGCAAGAGGTATCATGAGTTTTATCCCAAACGGGAATGATATCCGCAGCAGCCTCTCAAAAGCATAGGGGATCAGCGGAATGAAAAATGATCCAATCGCTATTTTCATCCGGGGGATATCATCGATATTCCTTGCATGAACCGCAAGAGCGATAAAACTTATCTCAAAAAGAATTACAATTATATTCTCGATTATTCTCGGGTTGATAGAAAATCCCCTGCCCTTTTTTATAAATTCAATGTTCTTATGTGTTAAAAAACCTGCCAAAACAAAAAAAGAACCCCTGATTTCATTCTGCGCTGAGTGAAATCTTTCCGGGTATTTCACTTGATGAGACGGATATTTCAGCACCGGCTTACGGGTCTTTCCTGAGCAGCCAGGAAAGTCTCTTACCGGGCGGTACAGAATCCATCCACCGTTTAGCAACATACAGGCAGATAATAATACCAATGATATTTCCTGTCATATCACCGATACTGTCATACACGCCACCGGAGTAGGTCGTCATCATCACACTGTCAATCGACATCTCCTCGAACTCCCATATTATTCCGAAGAGGAATGTGATCAGTGCAGTTAAGACCAGGACTCCTTTCTTTTGTATTCCCCAGGTCGTGAACAGGATAGCGGTCAGGAGACTGACAAAGATCACGAGCCCAAGCGCAATCCCGCCTATTAAGTGAGCAATCTTATCATAATAGATACCCGATAACTCCCAATACCACCGCATGATCCCTCCTGCAGTATGCATAAACAGGGCAAACGGTATCATACCTTTTACCCCGGGCGGAAACGAAATCCGCAGCAGTTTCTCAGCGACATAAGGGATCAGGGTCATGAAAAATGCCGTAATTGCGATCTTCATCCGGGGGATATCATCGATATTGACTGCCTGGATAGCCAGTAAAATAAAACTTATCTCAAAAAGGATAACAATGATACTCTCAATCGTTTCCGGCTTGATGGAAAATCCCATTTTTATTCCATAGGTTAAATGCTCTCATCCGATAAAAAACCTGCCGGACGTAAGGGATCTGACCAGGATAAACCGGTTTTGATACTCGCCCGGTTATCCCTTCTGCGGTCAGAGGAAAAACAGGGAGGACGCCCTAATTGTTCCCTGAACCTTTTGATGATAAAAAAAAGACAAAAAATTATTTTTTTTCGATCTGCGGGAACGGAATGTCGATACCCTCATCAGCAAACCGCCCGGCTATCTGCAGGTTGATGGCATCTTTTACCTCATCGGTAAGATTGTATTTTTTTGCCCATACGTACAGAATAAACTTCAGGCCGGATTCTCCGAATTCACTGAAAAATACCTGGGGGGCGGGTTCTTCCAGAAGGTACCCGGTTTTTTGAATCACCGAATACGAAATGTCAAGCAGGAGCTCTTTTACCTTAGCGGGATCGGTTCCGGAGACAACAGAAACAGGGATTGAAATGCGGAGTTTCTGGTCAGGTTGTGAATAATTCGTGACATAATTCGTGGTAATCTTATTGTTGGGTATTGTGATGATCTGGTTGTCCGGGGTCCTGATCCGCGTGCTACGAACCCCGATATCGGTTACATCCCCATAATAATGTTCGATTTTAACCCTGTCACCGACTTGTAACGGTTTGTCAATCGTAATAACAGCTCCGCCGTAAAAGTTAGAGATAAGGTCCTGGGCCGCGAGCGCAAATGCCAGGCCGATGATACCCGCCCCGGCAAGAAACGGTGTGATATTGACATCAAGATTGACGAGGATCAGCATGATGCCGATAAACCAGATGACGTA
Source organism: uncultured Methanoregulaceae archaeon (assembly GCA_963841015.1). GTDB lineage: Archaea > Halobacteriota > Methanomicrobia > Methanomicrobiales > Methanospirillaceae > Methanoregula. Next base: position 228,894 of record CAWJAX010000002.1, read on the forward strand.
CCGGGCCGTAAGTTCAAGGAACTCAATGAGCCGGTCATTGAGAGGTCCCTCACCCTTTTCTGCAAGGTCATGACCGTAGTTCAGAATAATATTATGGGCAAGAGAGCTGGCGATCCAGGTTCCCAGCAGGATATAAATCGAATTCAGAACATCATCTGAAATTGTCCAGGCATACTGTTCGGGAACGATGCCAAAATATTTCAGTGCGATATAGACCGAAACAGCAACGATGCCTACCTGGACGGGTGTACCTATCGCAGCAATGAGGATATCATCCCAATGGGTCCTGGTGGTTTCCGCGTACTTTTTCAGCCATCGCACAATAGTTCGTGCCAAAATGGCGACGACAATCCCGATGATGACTGTTAAAATCGCGTAAATCATGCCGGTTTCCATACCTATAGTATGGGTGATGCATCAAAAAAATCTTTTTTACCAGGAATCTTTTCAGATTCCTCTCATGCCGCTGTCATATCCGATACCTTTTTCGGGTCACACAGAGTAGTCAGGACTACTTAGGAAGTGGACATGCATGGAACCCTCACAGATTGTCGTTCTGATTATCTCCGTGATAATTATCCTTGTGATTTTAGCGTTGAGCATAAAGATTGTCAACCAGTGGGAACGCGTGGTCCTGTTGTACCTGGGACGATATGTAGGGATACGTGGACCAGGACTGATAATCATTATCCCATTCCTCAATACGATCCCGTATATCATCGACACCCGGGTGATCACGACTTCGTTTAATGCTGAACAGACGCTCACCAAGGATACGGTGCCGGTGGATGTCGATGCGGTACTGTTCTGGCAGGTCTTTGATGTCGAGAAAGCCGCCCTTGAAGTACAGAACTACAAGGATTCCGTGCTTCTTGCAGCGCAGACTGCTCTGCGGGATGTGATTGGCAAGACCATGCTTGCCGATATGCTGGCCGGCAGGGAAATGATTGACGCTGAACTCCAGAAGACCATCCAGCGCAGGATTGACGGCTGGGGCATCAATGTCTTATCCGTGGAAATACGGGACGTCGAAATCCCGGTAAATTTACAGAATGCCATGTCTATGCAGGCGCAGGCTGAACGTGAACGCCAGGCACGGGTCATCCTTGGTGATTCTGAACGCCAGATTGCGAAGAGCTTTGAGGATGCCTCAAAGACCTATGCCGGTAATCCGACCGCACTTCACCTGAGGGGCATGAATATGCTGTATGAAGGACTCAAAACAAATAATTCTGTCCTGATACTTGTCCCGTCATCCGTCCTGAATACCATGGGACTGGGCGACACGACCGGCATTATTGCACTCGCCCAGAACATGAAGAAGGAAAAAGAGGAAAGGAAGAACGAACCGGCAGAATAATATTTCATCCCCCTTTTTTCTCCCATTTGTTACCGTTCATGAACATGGGTCCGGACATTACTGAATTATATAACCGGTTTTCCGCATACTATCTCCGGTCATTCCCTGATGCCAGATGCAATCAGCTGTAGACCCCTGCCTTCCGCGGTATGATGGCGGACGGTACGTGCTGATTAAAATTAAGGGCCTTAAAGCGAAAGGATTGGGATTCTGTAAAAAGAGGAGCGGAGAAAGGAAAACTGGAATGTGTTAGACCGGTTGTACCTGCATAGGGAAGGGATAATCATCATCAATGACGGTGTACTGGTCTCCGGATGTCATGGTCATGACAACGATCACCCGGTCGGTCTTCAACGTTCCCATGAGTGTCACGCTCTCGCCCATACCGGGATTCTTCCGCGTCGCCTGTTCCGTGACACAATCCGAGCGGATAACCGTGACATTCATCTGTTGGACCATTCCGTTCCCTTTTCCGCCATTGAACGTAACGGTAATTGTGGGTTCTGATGTTATCGTATTACGGTCGACCGAAACACTCACGGATTGATAGGATGGCACTATCTGGGTCGGTCCGGGTACGAGTGAACAGCTCTTTGTCGGAAGTGCAGTCAGCCTTGGTGTGGTGACCGTGACTGTGGGAGCAGGAGTGGTGGGAGACGGGGGTGAATTCTGGACACATCCTGCGAAAAGAATACAGAGCATGAGCGTGAGGAAAATGAGGGTAAGGAAGGCTTTTTTCATGGCAAGGGATTTGTACGACTATCTATTTACTTCTCTCTCATTTTTTTCAAAAGCACAAAAAAATGGAAAAGGCATACGAGCGGTTCAACAGGAGCTCTTTTTTTTTAGGCCGGTTCAAAGATTGTTCAGTAATGTTGTGGATTTATAAAGTCATACCTAGAATAGTTTTTCCACCAGCTTCCTCACCAGATTTGAAATCCATGAGCTAAGAGGCAGTAATCTTATGGGTTCAGGATACCTTCCATCCATAATCCGGAATCAGCTGAAACCAGCTATGGTAATTTTTTTTCTGCTTACTCTTATCACCGGCATTTTCTACCCGCTTTTGATAACCGGAATCGCACAACTGATCTTTCCCGTTCAGGCAAACGGGAATTTTGTAGTGCATGAGGGTAAGGTAGCAGGTTCAGCTCTTATCGGGCAGCCGTTTACTTCACCGGGATATTTCTGGGGTCGTCCTTCTGCCACATCAGTGGCACCCTATAATGCCGGACTCTCGTCAGGGTCAAATCTCGGCCCCTCGAATCCTGCCCTCATCAATGCGGTGAATGCCAGAGTAGAATCCCTTCATGCGGCCGATCCTGCTAACAAGCTCCCGATCCCCATCGATCTTGTCACGGCATCAGCAAGCGGACTCGATCCTGATATCAGTGTCGCTTCTGCCTATTACCAGGTTCATCGGATCGCCCTGGAACGCAACATGAGTGAAGAAAGCGTTCACTCTCTTGTCAACAGCCGCATCGAACCCCGTCAGTTCTGGATCTTTGGCGAACCCCGGGTGAATGTATTGGCGCTCAACCTCGCCCTTGATGACATGAGCAGGACCACTATCCTCCATTCATCGTCAGTTCAGCCGGATTTCCCCCAATCGGACGAATCAGGATTGCGTATTTCGGACTGGATTGTCCTGATCCTCTTTTTCGGTTTCTTTGTAGTAACGGTCGTGCCTCTGGGACGATTCATGGTGAAGGTTATCAAAGGAGAACCCCACATTCTCTCGCCCATCAGCACACCGCTCGAACATTATCTTCTTGCATGGTCGCAGGTAAAGGCGGATGAAGAGATGGACTGGAAGACCTTTGCGATCGCAATGATGGTCTTCTCCCTTGTGGGGATCATCTTCCTCTTTGTGCTCCAGCTGGTCCAGGCCGGCCTGCCACTCAATCCCGCCGGTGTAGGATCACCCTCATGGGATCTTTCGCTGAATACTGCAGTAAGTTTTGTTACGAACACTGACTGGCAGGCGTATGCCGGAGAGACCGGTGTCAGTTATCTCACCCAGATGGTGGGGCTGTGCGTCCAGAACTTTACCTCAGCGGCAACAGGAATGGCAGTCCTCGTTGGCCTCATATATGGTCTCTCCCGCAGGTCTTCTTCCACAATCGGAAATTTCTGGGTACTGTTGATCCGAAGTATTATGATCCTTCTCCCCCTCAGCATAATCCTTTCACTCATTCTGGTATCGCAGGGCGCCGTCCAGACTTTTCAGGGACCGGTTACCGTTCCGCTTCTCGATCCGGTTCAGGATGCCGGTGGGTCTCTTGTTACCACCCAGACGATTCCGCTTGGACCCGTTGCATCACAGGTTGCAATCAAACAGCTTGGGGTAAACGGGGGAGGTTTCTTCAACACGAACTCTGCTCACCCGTTTGAGAACCCGACACCGTTCACCAATTTCATCGAGATTGTTGCGATTCTTCTGATCCCGGCAGCGCTCTGTTATTCATTCGGCAGGATGGTCGGGGCCGGGAGGAAAGGTATCAGTATCCTGATCGCAATGACCCTTATTTTCATACCACTCCTGGGCTTTGCTATCTGGGCAGAACACGGGGGCAATCCCGCATTTGACGGTATGGGGATCGACCAGACCACGACGGTTCTCCAGCCTGGTGGCAACATGGAGGGCAAGGAAGTCCGGTTCGGCATTATGTCCTCGGCCCTCTTCTCGGTAGTGACCACATCGGCATCCTGTGGTGCGGTCAATTCAATGCACGATTCATTCACCCCCTTAGGGGGTTTTGTCCAGCTCCTCCTGATGCAGCTGGGGGAGGTGATCTATGGTGGAATCGGGTCCGGGTTATACGTCATGCTCGTTTTTGTCATCATCGCGATGTTCATTGCCGGGCTCATGGTCGGGCGGACACCGGAGTATCTCGGTAAAAAGATTGAACCCAGGGAAATGACCATTGCAACCATCATTATTCTCATACCCATCCTCCTGATTCTCATCTCTTCAGCAGTCGCAGTACTCGTGGATCCTGGAACGACCGCAGTCCTCAATCCGGGCCCCCATGGCTTCTCGGAGATCCTGTATGCATTTACCTCTGCGTCCCAGAATAATGGCAGCGCTTTTGCGGGGCTTTCTGCCAACAGTGTATTTTATAATCTTACGACTGCTCTCTGCATGTTCATCGGTCGCTTCGGTACCGCAATTCTCACCCTGGCTCTTGCCGGTTCACTCGTCGTAAAAAAGATTGTTCCGGCGGGGGAGGGAACCCTGTCAGATCATCGTCCGCTTTTCATCCTCTGGCTGGTCTTTGTGGTGTTCATTATCGGGGTGCTCAGTTTCCTTCCGGCTCTTGCCCTGGGTCCCATTGTTGAGTACCTCATGCTTGGCGGGGGTGTATGAACCATGCCAGAAACATCCGGAAACCGTTCCTCTTGTACGCTTGTACCGGCCATCTATCAGCGGGCGATAATCGATGCCGTCGTTAAACTCGATCCACGTCTGATGATCAGGAATCCGGTTATGTTCGTTGTTGAAGCTGGCAGCGCACTTACCACTCTGCTCTGGCTCCAGGCGCTTTTTGGAAAAGGCGAAGCTCCTGCCGGATTCATTGGTGCCATTTCAGCGTGGCTCTGGTTCACCGTTCTCTTTGCCAACTTTGCTGAGGCACTTGCGGAAGGACGGGGCAAAGCACAGGCTGAATCCCTGCGGAAGATGCGGCAGGACACGAGTGCAAAAAAGCTCTATCTTGGGTATGAAGTAGTAAAAGGCAGGGAACCCGTTCCTTCAGATTATCTGATTGTTTCTTCATCAACACTTCACCGGAGCGATCTTTTTTATGTAAAAGCCGGGGATACCATTCCGGTTGATGGTGATGTAATCCAGGGCATCGCATCAGTAAACGAGAGTGCGATCACCGGAGAAAGTGCGCCGGTCATCAGAGAATCCGGTGGCGACCGGAGCGCTGTGACCGGAGGAACGGTCGTGCTTTCGGACTGGCTCATTATCCAGGCAAGTGCGAATGCCGGTGAAGGGTTCCTCGACCACATGATCAGCCTTGTTGAAGGTGCGAAACGACAGAAGACACCAAACGAGGTTGCGCTGAATATCCTTCTCATCGGACTGACGGTAGTATTTCTCGTAGTCTGTGCAACGCTGTGGGCATTCTCCCTTTATAGTGTGAAAGTTGCAGGTTTTGGTTCACCCGTCACCATCACGGTCCTTGTCGCGCTGCTTGTCTGTCTGGCACCGACTACTATAGGTGGTCTGCTCAGTGCGATCGGTATTGCCGGGATGGACCGCCTTATCCGCCGGAACGTCATCACCACTTCGGGGAGGGCGATCGAAGCAGCAGGTGACGTTGATGTTCTTCTGCTTGACAAGACCGGGACAATTACCCTTGGTAACCGCCAGGCTGTCGATCTCATCAAGGTTGACGGAACGGTGATGCTGGACCTTGCGGATACCGCTCAGCTGGCATCACTTGCAGATGAGACTCCCGAAGGGCGCAGCATTGTTGTGCTGGTAAAAGAAAAATACGGTCTTCGCGGAAGAACCGTAGGGGCATCAGAGTCCGGTACGGGAATGGAGTTTATCCCGTTTTCGAGCCAGACCCGTATGAGTGGTGTCGACTTTAATGATGTCCATATACGGAAGGGTGCTGCAGATGTGATGTTCAAATATATCGAAACGAGCGGCAATGTGGTGTCAGAAGCCCTGAGAAAAGAAGTCGAAAAGATCTCGCTTGCCGGGGGAACACCTCTCGTGGTAACGAAGAATGGCAAAGCGTATGGCGTCATTCACTTGAAAGATATCGTGAAGGGGGGCATCAGGGAGCGGTTTATCCAGCTCAGGAAGATGGGCATCAGAACGGTCATGATCACCGGTGACAACCGTCTCACCGCAGCGACAATTGCGGCAGAAGCCGGAGTTGATGATTTCCTCGCGGAGGCGACACCGGAGAGCAAGCTGAACCTCATCCGTGAATACCAGACTGGCGGGCGTATGGTGGCGATGACAGGTGACGGGACGAATGATGCCCCGGCACTTGCGCAGGCCGATGTTGCAGTTGCCATGAACACCGGGACGCAACCTGCACGCGAAGCGGCAAATATGATCGATCTGGACAGTAACCCGACTAAGTTGATCGAGATTGTAGAGATTGGGAAACAACTCCTCATGACACGGGGAGCACTGACTACGTTTTCGATTGCAAACGATCTTGCAAAATATTTTGTCATCATCCCGGCTGCGTTCATTATGATCTATCCTGCCTTATCCGCACTGAATATTCTGGGCCTCCATAATGCTATCCTGTCAGCGGTGATCTTTAATGCATTAATTATTGTTGCCCTTATCCCGCTCGCGCTTCATGGGGTAACGTACCGCCCGATGACGGCTGAGGTTGCCCTGCGGAATAATATCATTCTGTATGGAATAGGTGGTATCATAGCCCCGTTTATTGGCATAAAGATTATCGACATGACGCTCGTACTGATGGGTGTGGGGTGATCTGGTCACATGGTCATTGTTCCTGAACATCGTCCTGATCCTGATATCCTCCTTGCCCGGGTGCAGAATGAAGAACGAACAAAAAACCGGGGCAAGCTGAAAATATTTCTCGGGTATATTGCAGGTGTCGGGAAGACGTATGAAATGCTCCAGTCAGCACACCTCCGGCGCTCAGAAGGAATTGATGTCCGGATCGGATATGTAGAGACCCACGGCAGGCCTGAGACAGAAGCACTACTCGACGGGCTTACGCTTATTCCCCGGAAGATGCTGGAGTACCGGGAGGTCACACTCCCGGAATTTGACCTCGATACAACTCTTTTGCTCCATCCATCGCTCGTGCTGGTCGATGAACTCGCACACACGAATGTTCCCGGTTCCCGGCATACGAAACGTTACCAGGATGTTGAAGAACTGCTTGACGCCGGGATTGATGTCTATACAACGCTGAATGTCCAGCATATCGAGAGTCTCAATGATGTTGTAGCCCAGATAACGGGTATTGTTGTCCGTGAAACAGTTCCTGACCGGGTTATCGATGAAGCGTCCGAAATCGAAGTTGTCGATCTCACCCCGTCTGAGCTTCTCCAGAGATTGCGGGAAGGGAAAGTCTATGTCCCTGATATGGCAGCCAGGGCAATCGAGCAGTTCTTCAACGAGGGAAACCTCTACGCACTGCGTGAACTTACCCTCCGTCGTGCAGCAGAGCGAATCGATGAGCAGATGCTTGCTTATATGCAGACCCGGGCGATTCCGGGGCCATGGGCTGCCGGAGAGCATATCCTGGTCTCGATTGGCTCGGGTCCGTTATCCGAGCGACTGGTAAGAACGGCAAGAAGGCAGGCTGACCGCATGGGAGCCCAGTGGACTGCAATTTACATTGAAACTCCGGCCCACTACCGTCTTTCAAAAGAAGCAAAGGAGCAGCTGACCCGGACCTTACAACTTGCTGAAAAACTGGGAGCGACTGCGGTTACCCAGTTTGGGCTTAACATTGCAACAACCGTGATCGATTATGCACGACGGCACAACATTACCCGCATCATCATCGGGAAAACACTCCGACCCCGGTGGCAGGAGTATGTTTTTGGGTCCGTTGTCGATCAACTCATCCACTACAGTGGTAGTATTGATATCTATGTTATCAGCAGCAGTGAACATATTCCACAAAAAATTGGTGATCTGGATTTCCTTCTTCCGGTGACCCTTCCCCGGGATTACCTCGCATGCATCGGACTTGTCGGTGTCATTACCCTTGTTGGCTGGCTGGTAAAGTCGTTTATCTCCCCGACAAATCTCGCAATGCTTTACCTCCTTGCGGTTGTGGTCATTGCATTCAGGAAAGGATTGCGACCTGCAATTTTTACGGCAATTATCGGTGTTCTTGCGTTTGATTTCTTTTTTATTCCGCCTCACCTCACGTTCAGGGTGAGTGATACCGAATACCTCATCACCTTTGCAGGTATGATTATAGTCGGTGCCCTGATCAGCCTGCTGGTAACCAGAGCGCGTGAACATGCCTACGCTGCTCAGGCGCGGGAGAATGAGACCGGGACACTGTATGCTCTTTCGCAGGACCTTGCTGTTGCAGCCGATGCCGGATCGATCATTTCTGCGGTTACCCGGCACATCCACGAAATATTTCACTGGGAAAGCGTGGTCCTTCTTCCGGACAAGGAACATCTTACCGTACATCCCTCAGATTCCGGGCTGGTACTGGATGCAGATGATATCGCAGTGGCAACATGGGCTTTCCAGCATACAAGTATTGCCGGGTATGACACTGACACCCTCCATGGATCCCGGCTCAGATATATCCCGCTTCAGAGTTCCGATAAGGTAATCGGGATACTGGGTGTGAAACCTGCCGATCCGGAGGGAGTTATTACTCATGAACAGGAGCGAATCCTCACGGCTTTCGCCAACCAGATGGCTCTTGCTCTTGAACGGGTGAATCTGGTCAGAATTTCTAAAGTATAGAAAAAATATTTTTTATAAATCCTCCAATTTCCTCATTCTCTGATAACCGATGAGATTTTTCTGTCTCCCTTTGAGGTATTTCTCACTCGTAAGACACTGATAAGTCAGCGCTGCTCTGCGTCCAGGGATTGACTCAATTGAGCGCCGGGAAGGAGTCTAATCACCAGGAACGAACACGATGTGACGTTGGCAGCAGGAGCGGACTGGAGCAGCCGCTGGCTCAGGAGTATCACGATAAGCCAGGGGTGTCATTAAACAAAGAGAGAGAAAAAGATTTCGTGCACGAAACTATCAACAGACCCGGGAATTATCCTTTATAGCGATGGTATTTCAGTTGGGGTAATCCGCTCATATACATGGAATCTTCGAAGGAATCGTACATCCAGTCAGTAGTTTCACCTTTAATGGATTGCAATGTATAGAGGCCAGGTTCTTTTTTTGTCCACGTACCATTATCTGTTGTTTCCCCGCGATTCAAAAAGAAATTCGTAGCAAAAAATGTGTGGTTTTCATAAAAGATGATGTGCCGGTCTGATGCCGGCAACTCTCCACCGATCCACTGGCCGAGGATGGGTTCGGGAGTGTTGCTAAGAATATGCATGCCCGGTAGACTGGACGCACCCTGCTATGAGTATTGAACAGAAAACAACCACAGAAATAATGCCCCATGATTGCATACCTGAGATTGAATAGTTCTGACACGTTTAAGCTTTCCTATATCATGAGTACCAGGTGAAGGTGCGCTCAGTGTTTCGTTCAATTTCGATCCCGCGCCGACGCGTTCGGTGGCAGCGAATGACTACGGTTAAACAGTGACGAACCACACCAAAGCAGGCAATGCGAGGGATCGTCTGGCATCATCGTTCTGACAGAACAATCCGGAAAATCCAAGGGAGCATCTGTGAGTGGAGTGGAACGGAGGCAATGCGCGAACTGGCCGCAGCAGACATACCGTCGTAACCGATCTTCATGCTGGAAAAGGATCATTGAGATGACCTCATGGTTGAATCAAATAAAAATTAACAGCTGCCTGACCTCGGTTTAAATTCCCGCTCACAAAGATCGGGTGCTTACCGATATTTGTAATTTCCTGGAAGATGAACTCCGGATTGCGATTTGAGTATTACCGGTTACCGTTACGGGAATGCCCGGATCACCGGAAATAATCCACAACATTCCGGAACAGCTGCATATTCATCGACTCTGAGGGGAGTGCCAGCCCCTCGCGTTTCATCTGTTCCTTCCGGAGCGGCCAGTCATAGAGGTTAACAAACTCCATTGCCCGCTCCGGATGCGGCATCAGGCCCAGCACCTTGCCATCCGCAGACGTTATACCGGCAATATCTTCTACCGAACCGTTGGGGTTGTAAGGGTATTTCCCCTCGGCAGGGCTCAGGTCATCACGGCAGTAGGTAAACGTGATCATCTTCTGGCGTTTCAGGCGCAGCAGGGTTTCTTTTGAACAGGAGAAATTACCCTCCCCGTGGGCGACCGGGCACCAGAGTTTTGTGATGTTCCGGGTCCAGAGATTGTCAGCTGCAGGTTTCAGGGTCACAAACCTGCATTCCAGTCTCCCGCCACGGTTGGGCATCAGGGCAATACCCCGGGTGTAGTGCTTGTCGAACGCCGGGACAAGCCCGAGGTTTGCCAGTATCTGGAACCCGTTGCAGATCCCCAGCACCAGGTTATCGCCGTCAAGAAACTCCCGGAGATCTTCCCAGAGATTGTTGCGGACCCGGTTTGCATACGCATTGCCGGCACCGGTGTCATCGCCATAGGAAAAACCGCCGGGGAAGACCAGGAGCCGGTAGTCTGAGAGCCGGTTCCGTCCCGCGATCAGGTCATTGATGTGGATGATGTCTGACGCCATGCCCGCCCGGGCGAGCACTTCCTGCGTCTCCATCTCGGAATTGATCCCAAAGCCACTCATGATAAGGGCTTTTTCAGGAATCCTTTCCTGCACGGCCGTTAACTTCACCGTAGCCATGCGTTTTATCGTCCTGGGGGAAACTGTCATGTCAGTACCCCCTGAACGGTGCCTTGTAGGCGCCTTCGAGTTCATCGACAGGCAGGTCCAGCAGGAGCTGGTGGGAGGTTATCCGCAGGGTCCTGCCACTCACCCGTCCGAGCAGGATCGCATCAGGTCCGGCGATCAGTTCGAACGCACGCTTGTGGTGCGGTGCAACCGTGACCACAAACCTGCCGAGCGACTCGGAAAAGAGGTAATAATCAGGCCGCATCTCCCCGGGGATGGTGAGATCCATGCCGAGCCTTCCGGCGATTGCAATCTTTGCAAGGGCAGTCCCAAGACCCCCGTGACCGACAGGGTAGGCTGAAGCCACAAGTTCACGGGAGATGGCTTCGGTGAGCCGATGGTAGCGCTCGATTACCATTGCAGTGTCAAGCGCCGGAACGGTATTGCCAATTCCCCCGAGATGGGCAAAATACTCCGAACCGCCCAGTTCCTCGTGGGTATCCCCGATCACGTACACAAGGTCACCCGCTATCTTGGCATCCAGGGACACTGCCCTGATCACCTCCGGGTGAATCCCGATGGAGGAGATGAGGAGGGTCGGGGGTACGGAGACCTTTACCCGGTTATTCTGCGCATCAAACCCGGAGAAATCATTGTACATGCTGTCCTTACCGGAGATAAACGGCGTGCCAAACGCGGTGGCAGTATCATAGCATGCCTGTGCCGCGAGCTTCAGCTGCCCGAGGCGTTCCGGTTCATCTGAGGAGCACCAGCAGAAATTATCAAGGATCGCCATGGTATCCAGCGGAACACCTGTCGCGATCAGCCCCCGGATTGCCATATCAATCCCGGCCGCAGCCATGCGGTAGGGATCAAGCTCTGCGTACGAGGGAAATAATCCCTGAGATAATCCGACACCCTTTTTCGAACCAGGTACGACCTTTGTCAGCGTTGCTTCTGACTGCACCCGGCCGATACCCTGTACCGGGCCCAGCACATGACCTCCCTGCACCGTATGGTCGTACTGGAGGGAGATGAACTCTTTTGAGCAGAGGTTTTTCCTCCTGAGCATCGCAAGCATCGTTGCATCAAGCCGGTCCGGGCAGGGGGTATCCGGCTCGGGAAACGTTTTTTTCGAATAGCTTGTCTTTAAGTGTTTTTTCGGCAGGCCGTTATGCAGGAAGTCAAGCCCGATATCCATCACCACGCTGCCATGGCATTCGACAACGCACCTGCCGGAATCAGTAAACGTGCCAATAACGGTTGCTTCGACTTCCCGCCGCTCCATCAGCTCCATGAACGCGTCAAGTCGCTCCGGCGGGATGGCTAAGGTCATCCGCTCCTGCGATTCCGAGATCCAGACTTCCCAGGGTGCCATGCCGTGATACTTCAGGGGCACCCGGTCAAGATACACGTGGCAGCCATTGCACTCCTTTGCCATCTCGGCGACCGAACAGGAGATCCCCCCCGCTCCGTTATCCGTGATGCTGCGGTACAGGCCAAGGTCCCGGGCCTCCTTGACGATCACATCGGAAAACTTCTTCTGGGTGATCGGGTCGCCGATCTGGACAGCGGTGACCGGGCTTTGCGGGTCTAAGGCTTCTGAAGAGAAGGTGGCGCCGTGGATGCCATCCTTGCCCACACGCCCTCCGGCCATCACGACCAGATCGCCAGGCTGCGCCTGTTTCTCGTAGAGTTTCCTGCCGTCCTGTTCCAGCGGCATCACACCGACCGTACCGGCAAATACGAGTGGTTTACCCCCGTAGCGTTTGTCGAACCAGCACCACCCCTGCGGTGTGGGGATACCCGAACAGTTGCCCCCGACACCAACACCCCGGACAACACCGTCAAGGATCTGGCGGGGGGAGAGGATCGGGTTTGTGCAGTCTTTTCCCCGGAAAAGGACCGGCTCAGCATCCAGGTCACCAACACAGTACCCATAGACATTGATGCAGGGTTTTGCCCCGAGCCCAAAGCCTATCGTATCCCGGTTCACCCCGACAATGCCGGTCAGGGCGCCGCCAAAGGGATCAAGGGCGGAAGGGGAGTTGTGGGTTTCGACCTTGTGGGTCACCAGGTAGTGGTCATCAAAGATGATGGCGCCGGAATTATCCGTAAACACGGTCACGCAGATGTCGTTGTCCCCTTTCTCATGGCGGATGGCATTGGTGGCCGCCTGGATATAGGTCTTATAGAGCCCGTCGGGGACATCATCGTCCATGGGAGATGCAAAGATCGTGTGCTTGCAGTGCTCGCTCCAGGTCTGGGCAAGGGATTCGATCTCCACATCAGTCGGTTTCCTGCCGTTTCTGGAGAAATAGTCACGGATCGTGTGCAGCTGGGCAAGGTCAAGCGCAAGCGGCCCCCGCCTCTGGCCGGTCAGGGGATCGCGAATCCCCTCTTTTCCAAGTGTTGTGAGTTCAGCATCATCAAGATCAAGATCAACCGTTTCTGCTGTTGGCAGTTCATGCAGGCAGACAAGGGGAACGACCGGATCCATACCTTTGCTCCCGTATTCCTGCCGGGTTTTGATAAGGACCCGGTTTACGAGGGGATTTGCGAGCGTTGAGGCAAGTTTTTGCAGGGCTGCAGCCGTGAGGTTCCCGCAGACAAAGAAAAGCTGCGACGTATATACTGCTTCTCCTTCGCAGAACGTCATGGCAAAATAATCTTCAATCGTCTGGCGGGCAGTTGCACCAACATTATCGGTCACCCCCGGCAGGAATCCGACTTCAATGGCGTAATCAAACACTGCGCCTGTGGCCTTGTCCACCGTATATTTCTGGACCACGGGATTGATGAGCAGCCCGCCAATCTGCGAGAGCTCATTTGGGGTAAAATCCCGGGAACTGGTTGCCAGGGTATAGACATCGATGAGGTGGAGGGAGTCGACCGGGAAGCCTAACGAACGAATCCTGTCGGTCCTGACAGTCAGCCGTGGATCGATGGTATAGTGAACTTCTATCCGGTGGACGTAAGAAGTCATGTGTACTGATTATACCTGAACCATCAAAATAGCTCTGTGTTTCATGATCAGGGCAAAAGGTGACTCTGGAGAAATATTCAATACCAATAAAAAACGCTCACGGGAGCTTCACCCCCGCCACTGGTCTCTCAATGTGATACGTACAAAACAGGCAGGATCTCATCATCGTTTCAGTGCATGACAGTAATGAAGGAAAGTCACGGTCTCCTCAATCATCGTATCCATCCTTAGAATCTCAAAATAAAGAAAAATAATTCACGGGAGCCAAAAAAAGGAGAACCTGATCAGAGTCCGTTACCAGGTAACCTTCAGCGCATCTTCAAGTTTCATTATCGGACTCACATGGGCAATACCAAATCCGCTGAATGGCCCGACGATTTTAATCAATGCCTCTTCATCCGGCGCATCAAATATCGCAACCGATGTGTGCCTGCCAATAAGGAGGTACCGGTTGATGAGCTTTACATCCTGGGGATACTTGAAGTGCTTCCAGAGCTCGATCACCTTGTGGGTATTTTCCGGTCCGAATTTAAACCAAAGAATAAACAGCATATCGCATCACCTCACTCATCTGACTACCCCGTCTGCCCTGAATTGCGCGAACGGATACGCGGGGGAACAAAGAAAAAGCATGACACTGTTTCAGGACATTGACAGGTAATTATTATTCGATCTGATATATTTTTCGCAACAGGAAAAACCGGACACTTTTTTTATGGTTTTTCTTAAATCCCGCCGGATAATTCCCAACGGTAAGATCACGAAAAAGGGAGCACGAGAGGGATAGTACGATCAACTCCTTTTTTGGCAGTCTAAAAAAAATAGACATTCAGCACATCCACGATATGATATTCTCCGGGCAGCCATGGCTGGATACCATTATATAATGTAAGAAGTATGTATTGACTTGAATACGATTATTTCCGTTTCACCATTGTACACTACACGATCGTATCGCAGACCCGCGGTGTGAACTATGTTCAAAAAAGTTCTGTTCCCCACAGATTTTTCAGAACCTGCAAAGTATGAGCTCGATTGCATTACCAGTATTCCCGGTATCCGGGAAATAATCCTGCTCCACGTCATCAGGCAATATGCGATTCCCATGGGAGTTGAGACGGTCGAAAGCCTGGAAGTCCAGGCCACGGAAAAATACCTGCATGAAGCAAAAACTTATATCGCAACTCTCAACCCGGCTGATCCGGGTGACCCCTGATGAAACAACGTCAGCCGATATTGCAGGTGCAATTCTTGACAGGGCGGAAAAACATCATGTTGACCTCATTGTCATCCATGCGAATATAAAAAGCATCATGGCAGGTATGTTCCTGCGAAGCGTCCATGCAAAAGTCCTCTGCCGCATCAGCAGAATCAATGTCATGGTTATGCCCGCCAGACTTGTCAGGAACCTGACCGGGAAGATGTATGAAAAGTTCTGCCCGATGATCTTCTCCCGTATCCTCTGTCCTGTCAATTTCTCTGAGTTCTCGTTGAAAACAGCAGCGCTTGCGGGCACGATGAAGGGGGTGGGAGAGATCATTCTCCTCCATGTAGTTCAGAAGATGGAACCGGATGAAGAATCCGAAGAGGCAGTAACATCAGCAAAAATCCGCATCAAAGCACTCAGTGACCAGCTGAGCGAACGAGGTATCAGATCCAGCGGTATTGTAGTGACGGGGAACCCCGAAGACGAGATTGCCCGGATTGCAGATGAGAAGGATGTATCCCTCATCTGGATGAGATCTGCGGGAAAAGGCTGTCTTCATGACTTCTTTTTTGGCAGCATGGTGCACAGTGTAGCCCTGCACTCGACACGGCCTGTGATTGTCATCCGGTCGTATGAATAACGGGTTTCACGTCCAATTAGGATTTTTTTATCTGCTCCCCCAGACTTCAGGGAGATAGTATAATAACCGGGAAATTAAATTACGAGCTTATATGTCTGATACAGCTGCCCCGCCACTGTGGGCGGTACTGGGATCGCTTGGCAACATCATTTTATCCGTTGGTATGATATGGTACCTTCTTCTCTTTTTATCCTCGTGCAGCTCCTGTCCGGCACGGCCGTTCGCGTTCATCTTTATCGTCGCATTCGGGATAATTATCGCTCTTTCCGGATTTGAATTATTCAGGCTCTTGTTTTATGAGAGAAAAAAATCCTGTCCGGTGTGTTCGCTGGTTGCAAAAATGATAGAAATTGATGGTAAAGTACCCTAAGGTCAGACAAAGGGTTTCTTTACCCCATGGTTTTTTCCCTGTACCCCTGTGTTTTTTAGTGTTGCCAGATCCGGGTCCCCGGGCCTTCCGGAGATGTATCGATTGCAAAAGGGGTTATCACCCTCGATAAGAACAGAAATGAAAGATATTTATCCCGCATCAGGAAAAATCAATCAGGATATGCATATTCAATCGCTGAGGCTGCTCCACGATACCTTTCCTGCTACAGATTGTTATCCGTTTAACCTGGAAATTTTTAAAAAGACCGAAGGCATGGAATTTGGCCTGCCGGTGACCTTCTTTATCGGGGAGAACGGGACCGGAAAATCAACGCTCCTCCGGGCTATCGCCCGCAGCTGCTCTATCCATATCTGGGAAGAGCATGTGGGAACAAAAGACCGCCACAACCGGTATGAAGATCTCCTGCACCAGTCTCTCCGGATCGATTGGACCGACGGGAAGGTCCCGGGATCGTTCTTTGCATCAGAAATTTTCCGTCATTTCGCCGAGATCCTTGACCAGTGGGGCATGGCCGACCCTGACACCCTGAACTATTTCGGCGACGGGACCCTTGTAGTAAAGTCACATGGCCAGTCCCATATGAAATTTTTTGAAACCCGTTTTCAGAAAAAAGGACTCTATCTGCTGGACGAACCCGAGAATGCCCTGTCGCCAAGGATGCAGCTCGAATTGTTACGCCTGCTGCGACAGTTCAGCACCCGGGGAGACGTACAGTTCATTATCGCGACCCATTCCCCGATAATCCTTGCGTACCCGGATGCGGAGATCTACAGCTTTGATGGTAGTTGTATTCACAAGGTCAATTACGAAGATACGGATTATTACCGGATCTACCGGGATTTCCTCAATAACCGGGAAAAGTACCTGGATGAGGTGTGATGAGCAGGAGTATTGTTTTTTTGGATTAGGCATTGCCAGGGCACTGTCCGCTCCTTCGTTCTGCCTGAATTGACTGGATATTTTATGAACCGGCTGATTGTTACCCGTGCCTCTGTCGGCGATTACCTATAAATAGAGGAACCCCAAAGACCAATCGCTTACAGTATGGAGTACAGCTACTATGGAGTTTGCAGAGATTGTGATGTCGCGGTATGCGACAAAGAAGTTTGACGGCAGAAAGATTCCTGAAACGAGGATCAACGAGCTTCTCGAGATGGTACGGTTCGCTCCGTCTGCCCTGAACCTCCAGCCCTGGAAGATTAAGGTAGTAACCGACCAGAACGTAAAAGAGCAGCTTAAACCTGCAGCATTCAACCAGGAACAGGTCACGAGCTGTTCGCATCTCTTTGTTTTCTGTGCAGATCCCGATTATGAGAGCCTCATCCGGAGGCTTGGAGCCCTCTTACAAAAGAGTGGTGCACCTGACGAGATGCAGAAGATGATCATCGGGATGGCGGTCCAGTTTACGCAGAACATGTCAAAGGACCAGAAACTGGCATGGTCCCAGGCCCAGACCTATCTTGCGCTGGGAAATGCCTTAAACGGTGCAAAATCACTCGGTTTTGATTCCTGTCCTATGGGGGGGTTCGACCCGGCAGAGTTTATTCGGATCCTTAAGATCCCCCCGCCCCTTGTTCCCACTATGCTCTGCCCGGTGGGGTACGCAGCTGACCAGCCGATGCAAAAAATACGATTTGCACGAGAGGAGATCGTGTTCTGAACCGGGGACAGTATCCTCGCCGGGAACATCATCGAAATTACAATGCAGGAATAACAGGTATTACCCGGAATGTCGAGACCGGGATATGACATACAGGTGTTAGTGTGATGAAGCAGGACATGACGACTTTTTTGGAGCTTGTTCAGGAGGTCAGGATCGGCGAGCTGCTCAAAGGCGCTGGCGATAAGCGTTACGAAGCCAGTGGCGTCCACCTGAAGGATGGTTATCTCCACATCATTTTCGATGATGATCCCCACCTTTTGCGCCTCAAACCGGATTGGCGCCACGCGGGAGAGGAGCCTGTCCTGCTGGATTTGAAAGGGACAGGATCTGGCTATGAAGATATCACGTATCAGTCTTCAACCAACCGGTGGTATTGTCTGATCGAGGCCGCCGAAACGAAGTCGGGGGTCTCCATGCCACGCGTCGATGAGTTTGACGAATCGTTCACCTTTATCAAAAGCTACTGGTTGAACTTCCCGCTGAAAGCCGGCAACAAGGGTTTCGAAGGCTTGTCGATCCTGCGTTATGCCGGGAACGATTACCTGCTCGGTCTGTGCGAGGGAAATGACTGCAAAAGCGGGAGATCCGGAGTTAAACCGGGAAAGGGACGTATCCAGGTCTTTTTGAGGGCTGCGGAAACCTGGGAGCATGTTGGAACCATCAGGCTGCCAAAAGCGGTGCGTTACAAGGACTACTCAAGCCTCGATTTCCAAAACGGTTATCTGACGGTGATCTCGCAGGCTTCTTCGGCTATGTGGGTTGGGCGCATTCGTGCGCAGCCAGCCGGACTTGAAGATCCGTTCGAAGACGATGGCCAGTTGTTTCTGTTCCCACGCGACGATAAAGGTCGGATTATGTACCTGTAATCTGGAAGGTGTTACCTGGCTGGGAAACGACCGGCTGGCAGTTGTATCGGATAAAGGAAAGGCGAATCAGTCCAAACGCTGTGCCAGCACAGACCAATCGATCCACATCTTCAGACTACCCGCTGGCTGAAAGTATATCGTGCAAATTATTTTGTTTACCTACTCTCAAAACGTCGAATGGTTAAAAAAAACAATACGACACAGCAAAACTATTTTTGGCAGATACCAACAACAACTCCCCATGGCAGGGATACGCAGCGGGGGGAAAGAACCATCACTCCGCGATCTTACCCGCGTCAACCTCACCAACCTTGACAGAGTTATGTTTCCTGCGCTTGCTATCACCAAACAGGAGGTCATCACCTACTATGTCAGAATGGCCCCGCGTATCCTCCCCTTTGTTCATAACCGGCCGCTTACCATGCACCGGTTCCCCGGCGGGGTTGGGGGAGAAGCATTTTACGAGAAAGATGCCCCGCAGGGAACCCCGGACTATGTGGACATATTCACCCGGTATTCTGAGACTTCTGATCGCGAGGTCCATTTCATCCTGTGCAATAACCTTGATACCCTCATCTGGCTTGCAAACCTCGCTTCCCTTGAACTCCATGTCACCCTCTCAGGAGCAGGGGCGTATGATTCCCCCGATCTCCTGCTGTTTGATATCGATCCGGAACCGCCTCTTTCGTTTGATGATACAATCGATGTCGCCCTTATTGTTCATGAACGGCTGGCAGAGGTCGGCATACAGTCATACGTGAAAACGTCGGGGAAAAAAGGACTCCATATAGTTGTCCCGCTGAAAGCCGGCTACCACTTCGAAGAGATCAGGACATTTGCCCATAATCTGGGAAAAAAAATTGCCCGGGACACCCCGGGAGTGGTCTCGGAGTTCCCCCATTCGCAGGACCCCGGGACGATCTTCATCGACTACCTCCAGAACGCCCACGGGAAAACCATGGCAGCTCCCTACAGCCTCAGGGCAACCGATAGCGCAACGGTATCCGCGCCACTCCGCTGGGACCAGCTCAGGCACGGGGTACGTCCCGAAGATTTTAATATACGGACAATGCTTTCAGGAAATGAAGACCCATGGAGGGGTATTTTTGACACCAGGCAGACAATCGGGTGATAAATCCGGCCACCGCTCATTACCGGGCAAAAGAAAAAAGAATGACACAGGAGCTTTACCCAAAGGAGCCGTGTCAATAACGGAAAATATGGAGGAAAAAAAGGACCAGCCCAAAACCATGGTCGTGCCCACACCCCCCCCGGATGAACCTGTACACACGGGGAAAGCAGGCAGGTCCTTCTGGAGCGGGAGCATCACGATCGGGCTGGTCAATGTGCCAGTCCGTCTGCATACGATGGTGAGGGACCGGTCGTTCTCGTTCCGGCTGCTTCACCGTGAAGACGGACAGCCGCTCAGGTATGACCGGGTCTGCACAAAAGACGGGCGGGTTATACCGTGGGCAGATACGGTAAAAGGGTATGAGGTGCGAAAAGGAGAATATGTGGTTTTTGAACCCGAAGAACTCAAAGCGGTCATGCCGGAATCTGACCGGAAGATCAGGATTGAGAAATTTGTGTATTATCTTTCGCTTGACCCGATCTATTTTGAAACCCCGTACATCCTTGTTCCTGACCGGAGCGAGGAGGCGTACAGCCTGCTGGTCACTGCGCTCCAGGACCTTGGCCAGGCTGCAGTCGGGACAATAACTCTCCGGACAAAGGAGTATCCCGTGGTGGTGCATGTGTACGGCGGGGGTCTCGTCCTGACAACCTTACGACACGCAGATGAAGTCACGTCTCCCCACGCATTTGAGGAACTGACCAGCCTTCCTGCCCCAAAGGAACGTGAGCTGGCGCTGGCAAAACGGATCATTGCCGAACTTTCCGGAGATTTTTCCATAACGGATTACCCTGACCACTACCAGGAAGCAGTCATGAGCCTTATTGAAAAGAAGCTTGCCGGTGAGAAGATTGTGCGGGAAGAACCTCACCCTGAAGAAGCAAAAGAGCTTATGCAGGCCTTACAGGAGACTATTGCCACGCTGGGCGGAAAATAACAATTTTTTGAGAGCATATGAAAACCCGATATCTCCCGATGCTCGCCCGGTCCGCAACCGGACCTTTCAACAGCGATGCCTGGCTTTTTGAGATCAAATGGGATGGTGTACGGGCAATAGCCTACATCAATGATACGCTGTCCCTGAAGAGCCGGAATGATTCGGAACTGGGAGGACAGTTCCCTGAGCTGGGCGAACTTTTAACCCTCGCACCCGGCACGGTGCTCGATGGGGAGATTGTTGCGATGAGGGGCGGGAAACCGGATATGCAGGCCCTTCTTTCCCGGCTGCAAACGGGGAGCGGAAGAATACCTCCTCACGGAGTGTCCGTTCCTGTCACCTACATCGTATTTGACATTCTCGAAAAAGATAAAAAACCGTTGACAGATCTCCCTTTTCTTAAAAGGCGAGAGATCCTGAAAACCGCAGTTGCGGAAGGCTCTCACGTTATCCTCTCTGTTCCGGTGGAAGGAAAAGGGGAGGACTACTACCATGCAGCGATCTCAAAAGGTCTGGAAGGGATCATGGCAAAACGAAAAGACAGCCGGTATGAACCCGGGTTGCGGAGTGGTGCATGGCTGAAGGTAAAAGAACAGAAGACCTGTGACTGCGTGATCAGCGGGTATACGGCCGGAAAGGGAGCCCGCAGCGCTACGTTCGGGGCGCTCATTCTCGGTTTGTATGAAAACAATGACGGGAATGTATCCTCTGGAGGGGGAACAGGCAGTCTTAACGCTCCGCACGATTCCCGTCCTGCCGGATCTGCAGGCAGAATACTGCTCTCTGTCGGTAAAGTCGGGACAGGATTTTCAGACCGCGATCGCGAAGCGCTCATGGAAACCTTCTCACAACTCAGGACCGCTACGCCGCAACTGCAGGGTATTAAACCCGATAAGACGGTGGTCTGGCTCGAGCCGGTCCTTGTCGGTGAGGTGGCGTACCAGGAAGTTACACGGGACAGGAAACTGAGAATGCCCCGGTTCATCAGGATCCGTTCTGATAAAAAACCCGGGGAGTGCACCACGGACCAGTTTTCAGGAATTGAGGCAGGCCCTTCACCAACAAGCACGTTCAGGAAAGAACCGATCCCTGCCAAGGCCAATACAGGAAGCACATCTAATGACAGGCCAGAAAACACAGAGATGGCACCAGAGGATCAGCACCCGGGACACCCCAACGGAGATGCGCTCAGGAGTTATCAGGAAAAGCGGAATTTTTCAATAACCCGGGAACCGGAAGGACCGAGAACAATGACAGAAGGAAATTCTTTTGTAATCCAGGAGCACCATGCGCACAGGCTGCATTACGATTTCCGCCTGGAACGCGACGGAGTGCTGAAAAGCTGGGCAGTGCCTAAGGGCATACCCGAGGTACCCGGTGAGAAACATCTTGCCGTGGCAGTGGAAGACCATCCTCTTGAATACGGGCACTTTGAGGGTACCATTGCCAAAGGCGAATACGGGGCGGGCACCGTTACCATCTGGGATGAGGGGACCTATGATACAAAACACTGGGCGGGTGATAAGATTGAAGTCATCCTCCACGGGCGCCGGTTGAGCGGCCATTATGTGCTTGTTCCCTTCAAACGTGCAGGGAAGAATGAATGGCTGATCTTTAAAGCTGGAGGATAAGGGGCGTTACCACCATCGCCGGAAAAAGGAGCTGGTCCGGGTTGTTCCTCGCACAGTACCCTTACCGCGGGTTCCGCAGCATGGCTGTATGAACGATACCTGAATCCGGTAAAACCACCTGTTCAATCACCTGGAAACCATAGTGTTCGTACAGGCCGATATTGTTTTCATTCTGGGTATTGAGATAACAGGGAAGCTTCTGCATATCCAGCCATCCGAGCATAGGGGTGATCAGCCTGCTTGCAACCCTTTTCTTCTGGTATGCGGGATCCACACCGATAAAGAACAGGTAGTAATGGGAATACGGAGCATGTTTTTTATGAAGCACATCGATTTTTTTGGAAAAAGACATGAGGCGATCCATTATTCCTTTCCCCAGGTGTTTTTGCAGTGCCATCCCTCCTGAACGGAATGCTCTCCAGAATGTTACTTCAGATTTCGCTGATGGCAGCCAGACAGCGACACCTTCTACAGCGGGAGAGGTTGTATAGACCTCGCCATAGTTCATACCGTACTGGAGTTCGAATTCGAAAAGATACCGTGAGAGTTCTTTTTTTGTGGCGATATCCGGTAGAAGGTGGGTTAGTTTCGGATCATCAAAAAATGCCCGGGTGAGCATTGCACCCGCTTGCCCGACCTGGTGCTTTGACAGCCGTACGATATCTCCTTTGAGCTCCACCATGACCCTTCACCGGGGAGCATTTGCATCCGTATTTTTATAAAAGTTTCCTTATTTAACCGGACGATCACCTGTCGTTGTTCGTTTTTTTCCTGTTCTTGACCGGGGTCTCCAGACCGTTGTCTTCCTGTTCCATCTCCTTCTTTGCAGCAAGCAGAGCTTTCATGTTTTCACTGCTCACTGAGGGGTACGAGAGCCTGAGGCGATCCAGTGTATCAGAGATTACCGAAGTGACCGCGAGGTGGGTGAACCATTTGTTGTCCGCAGGGATGATATACCACGGTGCATGAGGAGTGCTCGTTGCATTGAACATATCCTGGTACGCGGCCATATATGCATCCCGGTATTTCATCTCCCCGATATCTTTTGCAGAGAACTTCCAGTGCTTTTCCGGCTCGTTAATCCTCTCAATGAACCGCTTTTTCTGCACTTCCGGGGAGACATGTAAGAAAAATTTCAGGACAATTATCCCATTATTCACCAGATAATTTTCAAAACAGTTGATCTCATTGAACCGCCGCTCCCAGATAGTGTTGTCTTTTAAGTGCGGTGGGATCTGTTCATGCCCGAGAAGTTCAGGATGAACCCGGACAACCAGGACCTCTTCATAATACGAGCGGTTGAAAATCCCGATGTTGCCCCGCCGCGGCAGGACCCTGGTATTCCGCCACAGGTAATCATGGTCGAGTTCTTCTGCGCTGGGCACCTTGAAACTCGAGACCTCGACACCCTGGGGGTTCACTCCTGACATCACGTGCTTGATAGTGCTGTCTTTGCCCGCTGCATCCAGAGCCTGCAGGATGATAAGCAGGGCATAGGTATTCTGGGCGTACAGTATGTCCTGTTGTTCTGCCAGCAACCGGATCCCCTGTTCGAGAGCCTCACCGGTCTCCTCTTTTTTCACAAAATTACCCGTATAACCGGGATCATAATCCCTGATCAGGTCGATGTGTCTGCCCGGCTCGACGCGGAGTTCATCCAGGAGTATTTTTATTTCATTTTTCATACTGCACCGTAATGCTGATTATAGTCTGATATCCTTAAATGCATCCTTACGTGACAGTATCAGGATTGGAAAGACGCCTGAGCCTTAAAATGCGGACAGTAACCGAAAGGAAGAGACCCGCTCATCCTGGCTTTACCTATTAAAAAGCCGGAAAGCTTTTGCGTGGGCTTCAGGAAGAATGCACAGCGTTGCTCCGGGCAATCTTTGTTTTTACCTTGTCCCAGGTTTTCGTGATCAGGAAACTCTCTTCGCTATACCCAATCATCTTTTCAAACTTTTTCATCGGGATGGCAAGGGTCAGGATATCCACCGGAACACACGGACGTGCTGAAGGATCGAACATCCCGAGTACTGCCCGGGGTTTATCACTCTGCTGTTCCACCCGGGGGTAGTGGATTATCGAGGAGCACCCGGAACCAAACGGGCAGATAACCCCGTTCGGGTCAGCCTGGTCGAAATTGGCGAGCGTGAACAGCGCCGACAGCACTTCAGGACGTGCATAGAAGATGACCACGGCCGGGTTGTCTTCTGGTGCAAGCTTATCCCAGCGCCTGAACGTATAGCACCTGCCGGCAGACTGGCAGGGAGACATGCCGGGCGTCGACCTCATCAACAATATCCGGTGTCCTTTTGTAACGCTCTCCCTCAACCACACCTGGTTTTCCTGAGGAGAGGAAGTACCGGAATTGTTCGTTGCGCTGCGTGTCATAACCCATATAAAACAGTCCCCCGCTGCAGGTAACAGACGTGCGGTCAAAGACAAGCGAGGTCCCTTTCCTCACCCGTGCAAGATCGCAGATCATGCAACGCCAGCCACCAGGAGTTTTGGCTTTCTCTGCAGTCCCGTCCCCCTCCCCGATCTCAAAGGTGATCGGCAGTTCCGCACCCGGGCAGTACTCCTGCCACAGCGTTATAAACCGGTCGCGAATCCCCATATCCATGTGATGGTGTCTTCCCATGATCGATATAAAGGGATCCTACGGCTGCATCAAAGGAAGGAGGACAACTTCACCAGCAGGCAGCGGATTCATCCATAAGGTATTCAAGAGATCCGGTACGACTAATAGGATCAGGAGTGTGGTGAAGGATCGAGCCGGTAGTCTGGGGAGCAGCAACCTTACCCCTCATTATCCTGATTGCACGGATCGTCGAGACCAGCCTTGAAACGGTCAGGACCATCTACATCAACCGCGGACATGCAAATCTTGCCGGCTGGATAGGTATCGTAAAAACCGGTATCTGGCTGCTCTCAACCGGCATTGTCATCACCAACCTTGGGGATTACTGGAACCTGTTTGCTTATCTTGCCGGGTACGGACTCGGGACCCTGCTTGGTATGCAGATCGAGAACATGATCTCCCTCGGGCATGTGATCGTCCGGCTTATCACCCCCATGGATCCCCAGCCCCTGATAAGCGAGCTCTCCACGCTTGGGTACGGGATGACCCGGATCGAGGGATCCGGGAGTTTTTCCCCCGCCGTCTCTATCATCTTCATGATCGTTCCCCGTAAAGAACTCGGACGATTGCTGGGGGTGTTGTCATCCCGGTATCCTGATATTCTCTATACGGTAGAAGATGTGCGCAACATCAAAGAAGGGGCAAAGATTTTCCACAAGGATACAAAGAGCTGGATCCTGGGATTCTTCGGGTTATAACCTTCTTTTGGTTCATCCACATCTCCCCGATCAAAAGGTCTATGTTCCCGCTGTGCTATCACTTCTGGAGGATAAAATCATGGATACCCCCAAAAAAGCAGGGACACTGATACCCATCTTCAATGCAAGGACCGGGAAGGCTGAAGACGTTCCCCCGGTCATAAAAACCGATGCGGAGTGGAAAGCGCAGCTGACCCCCGAGCAATTTCAGGTTGCACGGAAACAGGGTACGGAATACGCATTTACCGGTAAATACCATGCTTTCAAGGAACACGGTACTTATACCTGCATCTGCTGCGGCACCGACCTCTTTTTATCGGACACCAAGTTTGATTCCGGCACCGGCTGGCCCAGCTTTTTGCTCCCGTATCCGCACTCAATGTCCGTACCCATACCGATACTTCGGGTGGCATGGTGCGGAATGAAGTGCTCTGTGCCCGGTGCGGGGCACATCTCGGTCATGTCTTTGATGACGGCCCACCCCCGACCGGCAAACGCTACTGCATGAACTCGGCTGCGCTGGACTTCCATAAGACACCCTGATCCCCGGGTGCATACCCGGCACAACACTTTTTATGCTGCTCTTCCCATAGCAGAGCAGGTGAATGGATCTATGGGAAAAATTTCAGCAGGCAGGAATGTGTTCATCTATCCCATGCCGGTTACCTTGCTCGGCACGCTGGTTGACAAAAAACCCGATTTCATGGCGCTGGGGTGGATCACCCGCGTGAATGCAAACCCCCCGACTGTTGGCTGCGGGGTCGGGCGGCACCACCATTCAGTACGCGGTATCGAAGAGAACAAAACGTTCAGTATCAACTTCCCGTCAGCAGAAATGATGGAGAAGACAGATTTCTGCGGGCTGGTATCAGGAAAGGATGTTGACAAGGCATCGCTCTTTGATGTGTATTACGGGGAGCTGCAGACAGCCCCGATGATAGCCGAATGTCCGCTCTCCCTGGAATGCCGGTTGCAGGTCACGGTGGAAAATCCCACCAATAATTTTTACATCGGTGAAATTATCGCATCCTACACAGAAGAGAAGTATCTCACTGATAAAAAACCGGATATCAGAAAGATCAACCCGCTCCTTCTTACCATGCCGGACAACCGCTACTGGACCGTGGGTGCATGTGCCGGTGATGCGTGGAATTGCGGAAAAAAACTGGTTCGGAAATAACCAGCAGGAGCCTGGCAGATGCTCTATCGCCGGATGAACCGGACAACAACGAAGCTTTCGATTCTCGGGTTTGGCTGCATGCGGCTGCCCCAGACAGCTGATTGCCGGATCGATGAACCAAAGGCTACAGCGATGGTACGGTACGCGATTGATCGCGGTGTTAACTATCTCGACACGGCGTACGTATACCACAACGGCGAGAGCGAACCGTTTCTCGGGAGAGCCCTTGCCGGTGGCTACCGTGAAAAAGTGCATCTCGCAACAAAACTCCCCGTGTGGGAGGTTCAGTCCCGGAAGGATATGGATCGGTTTCTCGACGAGCAGCTCTGCCGGCTCAATACGGACCATATCGATTTTTACCTGCTCCACGGGCTTGGTCGTACATCGTGGATTAACATGGTCAATCTCAACATCGGGGAATTTCTCGACCAGGCAATTGCCGATGGCAGGATACGCCACGCCGGATTCTCGTTCCACGATCAAGTACAGGCCTTTAAAGAGATCGTGGATGACTACCCCTGGACCTTTGCCCAGATCCAGTACAATTACATGGACGAGGAGTACCAGGCAGGCACCGAAGGGCTGAATTATGCTGCCGGGAAAGGGCTCGGGATCGTGATCATGGAACCGCTCCGCGGCGGGGTGCTGGCCCGGGAGACTGCAGAGACAAAGAAGCTCTGGGCGTCAGGTGGACACTCCCGCCCGGTGGCTGAATGGGGCTTGCGGTGGCTCTGGAACCGCCCGGAAATTACCGTTGTGCTCTCCGGCATGAGCACGATGCAGCAGGTAAAGGATAACCTGAGCTCTGCAAACAGAGGTAAACCTTTGTCGCTGACAAAAGATGATCTTGCAGTATATGAAACCGTGAAAACCTTCTACCGGAGCAGGATGAAAATACCCTGCACGAAGTGCCGGTACTGCATGCCGTGCATGGCCGGCGTGGAGATCCCGGAGTGCTTTGCCGCTTTTAATGATGCGGCTGTCTTTAGCGATACGGCAGCGGCAAAGTTTTCCTATGATGCCTTCACCGGTTGTGGCGGTGATGCATCACAGTGCCAGGACTGCGGGGTATGCGAAAGTCTCTGTCCCCAGCATCTCCCGATACGGAAACACTTACAAGAGGTCTCCGCATTGTTCGGGCACTAACCTATACGAGAAGAACCATGCGCATCGGTTACCCCTGCATCAACCGCTCGATTGGCTGCACTGCTTCCCGCACGTTCCGGCTTGCGTCCTACACTGAAGAGCGGATGAGGGAAACCGTTCACGGGAACCTGGACTGTCTGGAAAAGATCCTCGCTTATAATAGAATGCATGGCATGCTCTTCTTCCGGATCACGTCCGATCTCGTGCCGTTTGCCTCGCACCCGGTCTGCACCTTTCCCTGGCAGGAAGAGTTCGCAGGGATGTTTGAAAAAATCGGCGACTACATCCGGCGATGCGGATTCCGGATATCCATGCACCCGGACCAGTTCGTCCTCCTCAATGCACCGGACACAGGTATACTTCAGCGCAGCATTAACGATCTCGTGTACCAGGTGCAGGTGCTTGACCTGATGGGACTTGACAGGTCGGCAAAAGTCCAGGTTCATGTCGGGGGTGTTTATGGCGACAAACCGGCGAGCATCGACCGGTTTGTGAAACAGTATGACCTGCTCGACACGACTATCAGGGACCGGCTGGTGATTGAGAACGATGAACGGCTATATACCCTGAGTGACTGCCTCGCCATTCACGAGCGGACCGGTATTCCCGTCATCGCAGACACATTCCACCATTCCCTCTATAATAACGGGGAGCAGTTTACAACCCTGCTCGATCCTGTCCGGAAAACCTGGAAAGCCTGCGATGGAATTCCGATGGTCGATTACAGCTCGCAGGAACCAGGGAAACGCGTGGGGGCACATGCCCTGCACATCGAAGCAGAAGACTTCCGGCAGTTCCTGAGGCAAACCAGTCCTGCGGACTTTGACATCATGCTCGAGATCAAGGACAAGGAGAAGAGTGCCCTGGCAGCACTCGGGATTGCCAGGGATGATCCACGGCTGGTTACCGGGATTTTGGGCGATGCGTGAGCTTATCAGATCTCCCTGCCTATCGTACAGGCACTCATGGATCTCCTGACCCCGGCCCTTATTGGAATCGGCCTCTCGATGGACTGTTTTGCCGTGTCGCTTGCCATCGGCACGACCACAAAAACACGGCTCATCTACGCTGCAGCCATCATTGCCCTCTGCTTTGGTGCATTCCAGGCCGGTATGACGGTTATCGGCTGGGCAGCCGGGGTATCCTTGATCGGGCTCATCTCAGCGTACGATCACTGGATTGCCTTCATTCTTCTCGCAATTGTTGGCGGGAAAATGATCTGGGAAGGTTTACGGGGAGACGATGATGAAGCACCCATTGAAGTAATCCGGATTATTCCGGTGATCATTCTCTCGTTTGCCACCAGCATCGATGCCCTGGCCGTTGGCATAAGTTTCGGGGTGCTCCAGACGGCAGTGCTCATCCCGGCGCTCATCATCGGTATCGTCTGTTTCGGGATCTCCTTTGCCGGGGTCATGCTCGGTGAGCGGCTCGAAACATTCCTTGGCAAAAAAATGGAAATTTTTGGTGGGATTATCCTGATTCTGATCGGTATCAGAATTCTCACTGAGCACCTGTTTAGCTGAGTGATTTGCTCAGGCTTGTACATCGCGAACGATGAAGTGGAGGCAATACCTGCCCCCGCTCTTCCGCCCTGCTCTTTTTGCGAAGATGACACAATACCTTTTCATGAAAATTGCAGTTGGGGGGTGAGATTGACTGGCGTGAACCCGTAGCAAGCGTTCATTTTTTTTACATTTTCTGCGTAAATTACCCTATTCAGATATGATGCCGGATTCTTACCCCTTTATCAATCAATTATGACGAGTGCCGCCGCCCCCGAAGGGGCGCCCCCGCGGCGGATCAATTACGAAATTTAAAAAAAAACATTCCTACCCGCCGTGCCTCGGAGAGGCCCTGATCCGTGGGTCCTTCGTATAAATGCGATTTTATTGTCCGGCGATGAACTCAATCGATTCATCCCTGTTTCTCCAGAGCTGACATGACGAATACTCGTTTTTTCCCAATCCCCGCGATTTAATCACCCTGATACTGAAAAAACGTCTCGTATTTCACGAGAAATGTAAGGAAAAAAGAGCGGATGCAAAGATGCATCCGTTGTGTTTTTTGATCTATGAGGACTGATTACCAGACCTCAGGAAAGGCCATGTTGGTGTAGATGTCCTCGAGACGGGCCTTGTGTCCGCTCTCCATGTTTGCGAGCTGGGAAAAGAGCAGCTTCTGCTCGGTATCGGTTGAGAGATTCGCAAGCTGGGTGTACATCTGCATTGCTTCAAGTTCCTTCTTGATTGACACAACAATGCCGTCGAGAGGTTTCATGTCAGCAGAGAGTGGCGGGCTTGGCATTGCATTTACTATTTTGTAATCCGCCTTTGCATCAAAGTGCATCTTGGTGACGTCCTTGGTGAGCATTCCCTGTAAAAACTCCCGGTGCTGTTTCTCCTCTCCAGCGAGTTCGGCGAAGAGTTTTTTGAGTGCCGGATCTTTTACCTTGTCAGCGACGGTTCGGTAAAATGTGTACGCTTCGACTTCCCTGTCGATAGCAGTTGAAATGATTTTCTTTGCATCTTCTGTCTTCATGTCTATGCTCCTTTATAACGTAAAATATTACCAATTACCCTATATAAGAACATTGGTTTTGGACCAACGGACACAATTCTTCCGAGAGAATAGTGAACAATGCCTGGTAGTTAAGGAAAAGGAATTCCATCATATCGAAAAAAAGTATGGAACAGAGGAAGGAAGGCAGCGTGAATCAATCATTTTCCTTTTTTCTCCAGACATGAATCACCCAGAGTAATGAAACTGCCGTGGCTAGAATAGTGGAGAAAACAAGCAACGGAACGTACCACGACTGTTCACCCATCGTCCCTCCCATAACCCCGCTTCCTGCTATAGTCGCAATGGTATTTGGTACCAGCAGTGCCGTACCGAGCACAGTAAGATACGCAGTAACCAGTGCAAACCGGTTATTCACGCTCTGGAGCTGGTTATTATAGATACTCTGCATCACTTCAAGCCCGGATGAAAGCACGTTGGACATCTGCTCCGAGAGGCTCGATGTGACGGTCGATGTTGTCTGATAATATTCCTATCCGTCCAAGAAGTTTCTCGTCGTTTGTGATCAGGTCAGAGTCCCCGTACCGCAGCGAATCGACCACGTCTTTGGTTGCCCAGAGCACGTTTAAATAATCGATCAGCACGTGCTTCATGCGGTAAATGTCATGGGCGATCTTTTTCTTGGCAACGTTTTCTTCGATGAGTGATTTGCTGATAGCATCCCCATGCATCTCGATCTCGCGGAGGTACTCGAAGTTGCGGTCATTATTCTCATCAATGATCCGTTCCAGGACCATGGTGATTTTGTCCACGAGAGGCGAATCGGTAATTTTTTTGAAAAACTGCGGGGCGTACCGCGAAAACCTCAGGAGCCGGTTGATCTCTTCGGAGTGGACCGTCAGGATGAAGTTGTCGCGGATAAGGACGAAGAGCGGGTGCACTGACATCTTCTCTGCCCGAACGGTTGCCGAAGGGAGCATGATGCCCAGCTCAGTGTCATAATCTTCGTACGCCGAATAAAAACCGGTGGTCAGTTTCGGGATTGGGATACGGGAAAAACCAGCAACCTGGGCGATATTTTCGATCTCTTTGTCATCTTCTTTGGTGCTGCAGTCTATCCAGGCGATACTTGCGTCGCTGATGGCAGTAAGATATTCTCCAAGAGGGCGGTCCACCAGCCGTTCGATCCTGCCATCCTTAAAGAGGACGATGCAGAAACTTAACGGGATTTGCCCGTTGTCCTGGGATTTTTGCGGGGTTATTTGCATTTTCATGACTGCGCCTCATGAACTCCGGCGGACATTTTTGTGCCGTGTGTCACGGGAGTTATTGATGCCGAAATGGTATATAGGTGGCGGGGTTTTAGGGGTTTTTTCCCGTTATGACAGGGTGTCGGAATCCTTATTATCCGGTAAGCACCTGACCGGTTATGCATTCTTGCAGGTCATTGATCCTGACAGTAATCATCATCATTGTTGTTCTTGCAGGCGGGTGTATCTCATCTGCCCCTTCTTCTCCGGTATCTCCCGCACCATCAAAACCTGCGGACCAGGGTGCATCATCCACAGCTCCCCCTGGAGCGTTTTCGATTCGGGCTGCTTCCCTTGTACCTGGATCAGTTCTTCCTGATGTCTACACCTGCAAGGGTACAAGCGAATCGCCTGAGGTTACCTGGGACGGTGTTCCTGCCGGTACAAAAAGTCTTGCCCTTATTCTCGACGATCCCGATGCATCAGGTGGCAGGTTTACCCACTGGCTCGTGTTCAATATTCCCCCGGACTCCCGTGAGTTACCCCGGGCACAGCCGAATGCAAAAGTGCTTGCCAACGGTGCACAGCAGGGAGCAAACAGCGCAGGTTCACGGGGATATTACCCCCCCTGCCCGCCAATCGGGACAACCCACCGGTACGTGTTCAGATTGTATGCCGTTGATATGGACATCACCCAGCCGACAGCAGACCGTGAATCTATTGACTGGGCACTGACCGGGCATACCCTCGCACAGGCTGAGTTTACCACGACATTCAAACGTTAAGGGTTTTTTAGCGCAGGTTAATTCTATCGTGTTTAAAAAAACCATTGAAAAATGGAGTAAACCTTGCCCGTCCCCCCATTCCGCCCCTCTGCTTAGCGATGATACCGTAGTAACTGTTCTGGGATTATCGTATATGTCGGGGAACCACAGCGGCGGGGGGAAACCCCCGTGAGCGTAGAGATTGTTCTTTCGCACTTCTCAAAAGAGTGATCGATTCCGTGTTTTACCTCCCGCCCCGCACCGAGAAGATAAAAACAACCGTGACGGTAATGGCCAGGAGAAAACTCACCAGGAATCCTGTGGTATATCCGACGGCAGTTATGATGATCCCCGTAATGAGCGGCCCCGCAGAATGCCCGATGTCCATGGTAGAAGAGAGTGCCCCCATGGAAGCCCCGATCTGCTCTTTATGGGCGATATCTGCGATATAAGCGCTGGTTGCCGCGGTGGAGAGGGACATCCCGATCCCGAGCGTGGCACTTACCAGGAGAAACAGGGTAAACGATGACACGAGCGGAATTGCGGCGACGGAACAACCGAGGATGACAAGCCCTGCAGCGATCTGGATGCGTTTGTCGAAACGGTCAGCGAGTTTCCCAAAGAACGGTTTGGTCCCGGCGATGATCAGGACCTGGACAGCAAAGATGATCCCGGTCTGGACGGCTGTGATCCCCCGAGATGCAAGAACGAGCGGAAGGAACGTCTCAAACGCCCCGAACGCAAAATACGTTGCCATATCAACAAGAGCCGTGGCACGGAGCCTGGCATGGGAAAAGAACGCTGCAAAACTCTCGCGGAAGCGAGACAACGGGACAAGGCCGGGCAGTGCTGTGCGGTCATCGCGGTACATGAGTGTCAGGATCAGGACAGGAACAGCTGCAAACGCGGCAACCAGGTAAACAATACGATACGCTGTCAACCCGGGCCAGAACACGAAATACGAGATAATTATCCCACCGATAACCGGGGCTATGGTCCTTCCTGTCAGTGTCGCCGATGAGAACTGTCCCAGTATTGCACCTTTGGTATCAGGAAACCGTTCTGCGATTACTGCAGAGATAACCGGAACGAGGATTGCAGTGGCGGTGCCGTGGAAGAACCGGACGGGGATAAGCCAGACAGGATCCGTGATGAAAAGATAGCACAGCGGGGCAGCCAAAAACACCACGCCCGAGGTGATGAGAAGTTTCCTTCTCCCTGAATTATCCGAGAGCACCCCGACCGGAAACGAGAACAGGATCCCGGCGAGCGGCGAAACTGCTGCAATCAGCCCGATCACTGCATCATCTGCGCCAAGTGCCTGCGAAAAGAGCGATAGTACCGGGTTTTTTGAGATAGTAGTAGAAAATATCGCAAAGAAACCCAGCAGGAACAGGTACCAGACGATGTTGCGATCCGGGGAGAATTTTTCTTGTGAACTGATTTTCGTGGGGGACATGACATTCCGGTATCGGGAGGTATTTTTAAATTCAGGTTTGCGGATAACGATCAGGATCGAGGGTCATAGTGCACTCATTCCAGGGTTCGCCGGTACGTTCCAATACCGAGGATAAACATTGCACCGGAAAATATCAGTAATGCAACAAGATCTGTCCAGATGACATCGAGACCCTGCCCGCGGAGAATAATCCCCCGAAGTGCATCCACTCCGTAATATTCAGGATTAATTACTGTTATCCAGCGCAGCCAGTCAGGCATCCCGATTACCGGATAGAACGCTCCTGAAGTCATAAACAGGATCAGGTTCAGAAATGCGACTACTGAAGCATACTCCTGCTGGGCGGAGAACCGTGATGCAAAAGATACCACCAGACTAGTGACGCCGATACACGCGATGAGGATCACCAGAATCACCAGCAGGAGATTTTGCAGGCCCCGGATTACGATGCCGGTGATCAGGATATCAATCAAAAAAATGGTAAATCCCGCAATAAACGCTCTCACGGTACCGCTGGAAATAATCCCGGCAATGATGCTTGTGCGCTGCACGGGAGTGACCAGGTAACCCTCGTGGATTCCCGCTTCCCGATCCTTGATCAGGGCGATCCCGCCCCCAAACATCGTGGAGGTAAAAATTGCCATCATGATCACACCAACGCCAAAGAACTGCAGGTACGTGATATCCCCGTAAATTTTATAGACGATAACCGGATTACCTGCCCCGAGCAGTGCAAGAACCCTGCGCACCGCTGATTCGACAAGAGGGGGGATTATGGTGTTTGAACTGTCAACATACAGCCGGACTGCATGATCATTGGATATTGCAGACGGAAAAACGACCACTGCAGACAGTTTTCCTTTGGCAAGATCCTCCCTTGCCGTAGTTTCATCGGTGTATACCGTGACATCCAGCAGTTTTTCAGCATCTTTCTGGGGGATATGATTAAGCAATACCACCGCCTGGGTAAACAGCTGGGTATCCTCATAGGGCGGCATTTCCTGGACAGCCCCGACAGGAATATGACTGAGGG
The DNA here is from genome assembly GCA_963841015.1 of uncultured Methanoregulaceae archaeon. Classification (GTDB taxonomy): domain Archaea; phylum Halobacteriota; class Methanomicrobia; order Methanomicrobiales; family Methanospirillaceae; genus Methanoregula. Next base: position 263,835 of record CAWJAX010000002.1, read on the forward strand.
TCCCGCCAAATGCATTGCCAAAGATGACCAGATACATGATAGGCATCATCAGGGTCATGATGACCACAAACGGGTTACTCAAAAATTTCCGGAAATCCCGTTTGAAGATTGCGACCGCACCCCGGATCATGACAGTCGTCCCCCATCTGCAGGTTTTTGCTTGTGATTTCCGCCATCGTCCAGTTTTTTACCGGTGAGATGGATGAAAACATCTTCGAGTGAAGGCGACCGTATCGATATGGATGTCATCGGGGTGGAAAATTTTTCAAATACGGTGATAATTTCAGGTAATAACCTGCTCCCGTTTTTTGCAGAGATGATGAGTTTTTGATCCTTGACCTCAACGGAATTGATATGGGTATTCTGTCGCAGAACCGGCAGCATATTCTCGTCAAGTGCATCAAAACCAATCTCAATCAGGTCCCCTGCGGGAATCAGTTGTTTCAGGTTTTCCAGGACGTCAAGTGCGATAAGCCGTCCTTTATCAACAAATGCGATGCGATTACAGAGCTTTTCTGCTTCGTCCATGTAGTGCGTGGTGAGGATGATGGTTGTCTTTTCATCATTCAGTTTTGAAATCTGCTGCCAGACTTCGTGCCGGGCCTCCGGGTCGAGTCCTATAGTCGGTTCATCGAGAAAGAGGATGAGGGGATGATGAATAAAAGCGCGGACAATCTCCAGCTTCCGTCGCATACCCCCGGAAAATGTCTGGACTTTCATGTGGGCACGGTCGGTCAGGTCAGCCATCGCAAGGAGCTCCCTGATCCTCCGGTCCAGGATGTTTTCGTCAACGTTTACCAGTGTTCCGTAAAATTCAAGGTTGTCGTATGCGGTAAGTTCAACATCCAGCGTGCTGTTCTGCGGGCAGACCCCGATGATACTCCGGATCTTTTCCGGGTTCTGGATAATATCATAGGTATCAACGCATGCAGTGCCGCTTGTCGGGAGGAGCAGGGTAGTCAGCACCCGGATAAGCGTACTTTTTCCCGCGCCGTTCGGCCCCAGAAGACCGAAGATCTCTCCTCTCCTGACTTCAAGGGTGATATTGTCGACAGCAGTTACCGTACGATTCTTTTCGCGAAAGATTTTTGAAAGGTGGTCAGTTCGGATAATGCTGGAAGAATCGGGAAGAGTGCTGCAGCTGGTGATGGGGATTACCGGATCCAGGTCGGGACCCTTTTGGCTCACTGCAGGGGGACTCATATCGGACTAATCTGATGGTTCGTTTCGGCAATACTAAAATCTCTGCTTTTTTTTGGGGCTCTCCCGATGCGATAACTCCTTGAACAGGTGCTACGTCATCATCGCTCAGCGCAGGGGCGGCATGGGGGGACAGGTACTGTCCCCTCCTTCATTCGTACCAGCATCCTGAATTTCATATCAATGGAATAGGAATTACCATGAAAAACCCACAGTTATTCATCCATGTTTGCCTGAGTCCATGACTCATGTGCGTTTCTCCAGAGCCCTTCTTTATCCATTTTAAGACTGTGGAAAATGATTATCCGTCTTCAATGACAATGCTGGTCAACAAAAGGATCCATTCTGGAAGGAGAGCACCATGATTACGCTCCGGTTTTACCGGATTTATGATATCGGCAGGGAAATAGATCTCGACTGGCTGGAACGAGCTCTCGCCCAGAGCTGACTTTACCGCAAGGACAAGCTTTGTCCGTGTCAAGCAGAAGTCCATCATGATTGAGGACCCCCCGCTCATGATCCAGATGCACCCCATACGGGTGGAGCGGGAAGGAAGACCGTTTGAGTTCTCCGTAGTTGCCCGTGTCTATGATATTGGTGCAATCAGCTTCTGTTTTATCTATGAAAACAGGGATGCACATTATTCCACGCTCGAGGAGATCGCGTTCCTGTTTGCCGGCCAGGAAGGATTATCGGAATTCTATGTCCAGTACCTTAAAACGCTGGGGGAGATCATCAAACCGCACATCAAAAACTTCGCTATTAACCCGGACTTCTTTGAGGACTACACGGTCTACGTGACGGACCTCAGGGATGATTCGATCGATCCGGTACCCCTGTTAATCGGGGAAAAGGCCCGCACTTCCCCCCAGATGCGGGATGAGATTATTAAAAATTCGCTCAGCTATACCACCGATGATCTTGCGATACTCTCCTGGGATTCAGCCCTCCTCTGCAACCCGGAAAACCCGACTGACCTGATTGACCTGATAGAATTTGCCAACGTCCAGGTGCTCGAGCTCCGTACCTATGACCGGGAACTGACCCGCGAGATGGAGAAGATGTATGATGATATCGAACATGCTGACAGGCTTTCATCATTTCGCCGGAGCCGCCAGTACCATGCGATTATGGCAAAACAGATGGAGACCTATGCAGAGATCTCCGAGGTCATTGAAAAAGTGGACAACCTGATCAAAGTCACGGAGGATGTCTATTATGCCCGTGTATATGCAACGGCACTAAAAGTGCTCCGGAGCAATCAGTGGAGCGAGAGTGTGACCCGGAAGATCGATGTGATACGGGAAAACTACTCCATGCTCTCCGATGAAGTCCGTATCCAGCATTCAAACTTTCTCGAATGGGTGATTATTATCCTGATTGCTCTTGAGTTCGGGCTCGCCATCTGGCAGAGTATACGCTGAGCGGGGGACTTGAACATATATGGTATTTGAATGTCAGCAGTGTGGTGAGTGCTGCCACCACATGGGGCAGGTTCACACCATTCAGGAAATTCGTGGCGGGTTTGAGTTTCTGGTCAATAATACCTATACCGGCGAAAAAACGCTGGTCATTGTCGATCAGGACAAGCACCATCTCTTTTTAGACCAAAGCATATTCCGGGAACAGCCGGAGGCATGCCCCTTCCTGAGGTATCAAACCCGGGAAAGGAAAGCCTTTTGTACCGTCCACCTGACACGCCCGGAGATATGCAGGGATTACGGGTGCTGGCGCCTGCTCATCCTGAATGCCCGGGGATTACGGGCCGGGAGAATCATGTACCAGCGTGCGTTTTTTTCTGATGATACTGACCTGACCCGGCTCTGGATGACGTGTATCGATCCCTTACATGAGCCGGATGATGCGATCTGGGATGAGAAGATAACCAGGATTCTGATAAACGCAGGCTACACGGTAAGGAAGTAAAAAAGGTACCCTTTTTATTGAACGGGAGGGATCACTTTTGGAATGGCGCACAACTGGCCGAATTTGTTGATGCCATAGGAGGCCAGGATTGTCTCGTCATCCATTTTTTTCTCGCCAATCCCGATCCTGCTCAACTTGTCACGGATTATTCTGATATTCTTTTCAGTGGGCTGCATAACGATAGATACTATTTCTTTTATGACACGATAAAGAGATGTTTTTTTAAAAATACGGTATTTTACCATTTTTTTGAAAAATCAACCCCCGGATTCGCATGCTGTTCCTGCATCCCGGGACAGGAAAAACCTGGAACAAAAAAACGTGCATTACCTGCACTGCATGATAAAAGAAGATTTTTTTTATAAGTACCGGTTCTTTCGTAACCAGTCTGCCTGTGGCGGCAGGTAGCGGTATATGATGTCACACTTCTCATCCTGGAAAGACCAGGGCGTTACAATCAGGATATCGCCTTCCCGGATCCAGACCCGTTTTTTGATCTTCCCCTTGATCCGGCCCATGCGGGTGACCCCGTCATAGCAGCGGACGCGGATATGGTTTGCTCCCATCATCAGGTCCGCAAAAGCGAATTGTTCATTGGCCCATTTCTTGGGCAGGCGAACACGAACAACCGGTGTTCCGTCCGCATTTACTGCATTTGGATCAGCATCATCGTTATTACTGGGTCTAATTCAGGCAACTCCGTTACTGTATATCTCTGGGGCGTTGAGGACAATGAAGGTATGTATTGTTCGGGTGATAACGATCCGGTCCAAAAAAGAAAAGAAAGAAAAGGAATAATAATAACTTCACCCGGTAACAATTCTTCACCAGTTGTCATCATCCTGCACACTTCCATGGTTAAAGAAAAACGCCATTGATGAAACGATCTTTGGCAGGACAAGACTGATTCTTACACAAAACCGGAGAGAATCCCCGTGAACCTGCCACATTTCCTGTCAAAAAGTGATCGTGTCTGGGATGTTCTGATAGCGGTATCAGCCGTTACCGCCCTGTCCTTAAACCTCCTTGGACTCCTCAATGGCATTTTTGTGGCACTTCCCCACCTTCTTTATGTTCCGGTGGTGCTTGCCGCGTATCGTTACCCGAAGTGGGGACTCCTCATCGCAGGATGCATCGGAGGAACGTATTTTCTGATGGTTGTCCTGGTCGCCGGCGACGCATTCAGCACAATAATTGAAGCACTTGTCCGGACATTCGTTCTCATTGGGATCGGGTGGCTTATCGCATTTCTCTCCTTCAGGCTCCGTGAACGCCAGGATCTCTACCAGGGGCTCTTTTATCATTCAGAAGCAGGAAGCATTCTTGTCCGGGATACACCCCAAGGGAGGGTCATTGAGGAAGTAAATGACAAAGCCTCAGAACTGCTTTGCAGGAAGGCAGAGGATCTTACCGGAAAACCCCTCACCGTGTTCTGGAGCAGTGATGCTGAGCAGGAGTTTTTCTCACAGATCGGTAGGGAAGGTACGGTCCATGCAGTGGAGAAGGTGTTTTTGCTACCGGATGAAAGTTCAGAAACGGTGCTTGTCTCGGCAGCACTTCTGCCAGAGAAGCGGGTAATTATCACGTTTGTAGAAATCACCCGTCGTGTTCATGCCGAGAAAGCCCTGAAGGCAGCGAATGATAAACTCAAACTTCTCTCACGCATCTCACACGATCATCTCCATCGTACTGTTGACCAGATGGTCCAGACCGTGAAAAATGCGGATGAACACGGTATCGATACTGTTGCACGGGATTTTTTTAACCAGCTGCGGGTGCTTGCCCTTCATCTGAAACAACAGCTTTTCCTCACTGAGTCCTATAAAAATCTCGGGATCTCCCCTCCGGCCTGGCTGGGAGTCCAGCAGATTCTTGAACCTGCAATTCTTTCCCTTGCCCCTGGATCTGTTTCTCCAAGGTTCTGGACTGAAAGACTCGAGATTTATGCCGATCCTCTCTTTCAGGACGTCCTCATTCACATTGCCGGCAATGCTGTCAGCCATGGGATTACCGTAAAAAACCTTATCGTCACGTATCATGAAATACCGAAAGGGCTCGATCTCATCCTGGAAGATGATGGTATCGGGATCCCGGCAGATAAAAAACAGCGCATATTCGACTACGATGAAGAGGGGCACTCCGGAATTGGGTTATTTATCTGCCGGGAGATCCTCGGGGTTACGGGCATGACCATCACAGAAACCGGGACAGAAGGGAAGGGAGCCAGGTTTGTGATCCGTGTCCCTCCTGATGGGTACCGGATAGAGGGATCTGGAGATGATGCCCCGGCACGCCCTCTTTTAGTAATGCCGGCAACGTCGGGTCTCCATGGTGCTCACCACCCGGGCGGTACTATTGTCAGGGAACTATCTGCAGCGGAGTTTCCGGTTGCAGAGGCACTCTGGACGGATTATCACCAGACAAAGGGAGATCCGCGGACTGACCGAATATTTGCGGGATTCTCTCAGGGTGAGATTGTCTCTGTTGCCCGGTGCCGGAAACATCCGGACGGGTTTGAGGTAGATGCGGTATTTACTCCCCTCGCTCACCGTGGTCACGGGTATTCACATGCGGTGATGTGGGGGCTGACAGAAGCATGCGGACATGACATCCTCTTTATGCATTCAGTAAAAAACCTTACCGGGTTCTACAGCCAGTATGGTTTTGTCAACATTGCGGAGAATGAGCTTCCCCCGTCAATCCGGGAGCGGTATGCATGGGCGGAAGGTGAGATGGAAGGTGCCAATGTCTCCCCCATGCAACGATTGCCTTATTCCTGAAATACGGGTTTTATACCCCCACTCCTGACCGTATCTTCTCATCGGATGGGTAATGATGGGTTCGTTTGCCTCCCGTTTCTGCAGTTCACGATCAGTTCACTTTCTCCCTGCATACCTTACTCCTTTATAGGCAGCTCATCGATTCTCTCACTCAGGAATGATTGGCAAAGGTGCATATCTCAAACAGCTGACAGCAGCTACCCTGCAGATGAAATCAGTGGCTGTGGGAAAAGAGCTGGAAGGCAGTTCACCGCCATCGGTGTTCATCGGGAGCTGGAATTACCCGGATGTATACGCCGGTCCGATGATTGCTCCGCTCCATGGGGACACTGCTATCATGGATATGCCCGAATCATGGATCTCCGGACACAAGACCCAGGAGGAGATCATCGGTTACCGGCTCAACCTGGTGCGGGGCAAGCATCGTGTTCATGCAGATGATCTGGACAACCGGTTCGTTGAAAAACTCCAGGAGATCTCCCTCTCTGATACCTCAGTTGAGAGCGAAGTCTCATTTGAGAGCGTCCCGACCGGGACCTCATTTTCCGAGGAACACACACCCTTTGGGCCCAGTGCAGCGATCGAGCGGTTTGAGATCGGCAGCGGCAGATGGGACCGGAACCTCGAGAAAGTGTATTACGATACCGACCTGAAATCTGCTGATGCCGTTGTAGACCTGCACAAAAAGGGGGTTCCGTTCTCCAGCATCCAGAAGGCATTTTCAGCAGGAACCATGGGACGGGACCGGGGGCGGCACCTGGTACCTACCCGGTGGTCGATCACAGCCTGCGACACCATGATCGGCGACCGGCTTCTCCGTGAGGTGAAAAAATGTCCCGTACTCGACACATGGCGGGTGCACGAATATTCCAGCCTGAACAACAATTACGCGGTGATCCTCATGCCGACCGGCTGGCAGTACGAATGGTCGGAAGCTTTCCTGCACGTACTGGGCAATGAGGAACTGGTATTCTCGGATCATGAGGGAAACCGGAAGAAAACAGACTATTCACCCCTGGGTGGGTGTTACTATTCCTGCAAGATGGCAGTCCTCGAGGCGCTTGCACAGGAACAGAAACAGGCGGGGGCAATTATCCTGCGGGAGGCACTCCACGGGTATGTACCCCTCGGAGTATTCAATGTACGGGAAAACGTGAGGAGCGCAATGCGGCAACCGGCACAGGAGTTTGAAGATATCCGTTTAGCCCTGTCCCATATTTCGGAGAAATTCACGCTCCCCCTTCAGCGGTTTATTGAGGAAGGCAACCTTCTCAAAAGCACCCTTCGCGAGCGTCAGTTCACGTTCCGTGATTTTGAAGCTGTGCCTGTGACCATACCAGGATAACCGGAATATAATCCAGGAGGATGAGCAATGGAGCCGGATCTCGTTCACGTGACCTCCCCGCGGATCATCCTTCACCTGGATATGGACAGCTTTTATGCATCGGTTGAGATGCGGGGACGGCCGGAACTCCGGGGTAAACCCGTTGTGATAGGGGCTGACCCAAAACAGGGGAAGGGGCGCGGGGTTGTGGCAACCTGCTCATATGAGGCGCGGGCATTTGGGATACGGTCAGCAATGCCCATCTCGCAGGCATTCGTGCTCTGCCCACACGCAGTTTTTCTTCCCCCGGACTTTCCCCGGTATGTGAAAGCTTCTTCCGATGTTATGGCAATCCTGAAAGCGCCGGGTCTCCCTTTTGAGCAGGTGAGTATCGATGAGGCGTTCCTGGATGTGAGCAGTCTGGGGACATTTTCTGCGGCAGCCGATCTTGCGGTGCAGATCAGGGACACGATCTTCATGGATCTCGGGTTGACCTGTTCGATCGGAATTGCACCGACAAAAGTGGTCGCAAAGATCGCCTCTGATGTACATAAACCCAACGGTCTTACCGTGGTTGAGCCGGACACCCTGGTCTCCTTCCTTGCACCGATGCCGGTGCGGAAGATTCCGGGTATCGGGAAGAAGTCAGAGTCAGAACTCTTCGAGATGGGTATCAGGACCATCCGGGATCTTGCAGCATTCGATATCCAGGCACTGATCACACGATTCGGGCGCTCCGCGATTGCCCTGCAGGAGATTGCAGCCGGTATTGACCGGAGCGAGGTCAAAGAACGGGAGGGTGTGAAATCGGTATCCCGTGAAACGACGTTCGAGGAGGATACCAATGATGAGCTGCTGATAACTGCAACGATGGATGCACTTTCAGAAGAAGTGTGCCGGAACCTTTCAGATGAATCCCTGCACTGCAGGACGGTTACGGTAAAGGTGCGGTACCAGGGTTTTGTCACCCGAACAAAAGCCCTGACGCTCCCGCATTACATGGGTGATCCGGCTGCAGTTCGCAGGTGCGCCCGGTCCCTGCTTCGCGACATTTTTGATGGCCGGAAGATCCGCCTGCTTGGTATCCGGCTCTCATCATTTGACACATGCGATACCCGGCAGATGACCCTTGAGGTGTAAATAATCAGGATATCAGGAACGATTTACCCGGAAGGGTAAGGTGGATTTCCCATATATGATATCTGAAATCCCAAATTCCCGGTACGACATCCACACTCCAGCGAATGAAATCATGAAGGAAAAAAGTGTAATATCATATGTGCATATGGCAGGAGGAAACGGCCAGCCGTTCTCGCGTGTCGGCTGGCTCAGATTGTGTTTCTGGTGATTTTTGTGCGTAAGGAAGGACGTAACCGTTTTTTGGTAAAACCTCCATGAGATTTCTTGGTAAATCTTAATTAACTGTTATATTATTTAAACATTTTCTTTAACTAATAGTCCCTATTTTTAAATTTCGCAGAATTTCAAAACTAAATAGCCGTTCGATCATAAAATTCATTCCGTTATCCCCCAATGAAATAAAAGGAAATAACCCTTAATGTCCTGGTACTCTCTTTTTACAAAAAAGTCCACGGTCGATCTGTCCTTGTACACCCCCGGCACACACCAAAAAACCGGTACTGAAAGCGGAAAACTCATCAACAGCAGATGTATATGCTCATAAGAACGTTCTATGAGCTCCCCGCCGGAAATCAGGAATATTCTGGAACTGGTAAAAACTGCCCGGGCTGATCCAGCCGTTGGTATACGGATCGTTCAGGTGACCGGAGATGACCATGTTGGCCTGTATGTGGCCGAACTGGGGCCGCACTCCCGTGTTACTGCCCATTACCACCGTGACGGGAACGAAATCTACCAGATTGTCCACGGTAAAGGAAAACTATTTACGGGTGTCTGCTCGTCCGATAATAGTGTCAGATGGAACACACCCGTCGTTGTGAGCAGCGGGGATTGTTTTACCGTGCAGGAGGGACAAGTCCACCAGCTGGAAAATACCGGTTCATTGCCCATGATTGCGATTATTATCTGCCCGGCTGCCCATATCGGCCATGACCGCTTCATACTAAGGGGAGAAATACCGGGCTAACAGGGTTTTGGTTTTGTATGCAACGCTACCGTTTTAAAAAAATAGATGCGTTTGTTGAGGGACAATCAACCGGGAATCCCGCAGGTTGTATATACCTGCCGGATCAGGACGCGCTGTCAGATGAGGGAATGCAGCAGATCGCCCGTGAACTGGCCGGCTTTGTCAGTGAGGTCGTCTATGTCTACTTTGAGGAAGGAAATACCACCCTCCGGTTTTTCTCTTCAGAGCGTGAAGTTGCATTCTGCGGCCATGCTACGATTGCTGTCATGTACGATCTCATAAAAAACGATCCGGAACGTGCACGAAATCCTGTCGCCCGCATTCATGTACAGGCACGTGAACTTCTTGTACGAAATGAGATTGCCTCAGCAGATGCTGTGTTCATCAGTGCACCCCTTCCCCGGTTTACCAGCACGGACCTGACCCGTGATGATATCGCTGCAGCCTTGAAAATTCCCCCCGGGGGAATAACGGAAAAGAACCGGATTGTGCTGGTCAATGCCGGCCTTGCGACCCTGATTGTTCCCCTTACCTCGCTTGATACCCTGCTATCTCTCCGTCCTGACCAGAAGAACCTGCGGGAGTTCTGTCTTGCAAACGGCATCGAAATTATCCTGGTCTGGTCTGAGGAGGTCTCAATACCTCAGAATAATTACCGCACACGGGTCTTTGCCCCTATTTACGGATATCTTGAAGATCCCGCAACCGGTTCCGGAAATGCGGCATTGGGATATTACCTGCTGAACGCTGCTCTCTGGGACGGCCACATGATCAGGATTGAGCAGGGCAGGAGCAGGGAGCGTCCTAATATCATCCGGCTCGTGAGTGATGCTTCCAGAGTGCAGCGCAGCGTATTTTTCGGAGGAAATGCAAAAGTGAGAATTGAAGGGGAGTATCTCCTCTACCCATAAGTCATGTCTGTCATACTATTACCGTATTAGTACCGTTCCTGACTGGGTGATAAGGAGTACAGGATACAACCCCTGTCACCATCGAATACCTGCCTGTTTTTTGTGTGAGGGAGAGAAACTCTACTTACAGTCAGGGTGCAGCATTGGTGGAAAAGGGAACATTACACAAAATTCCTGAAAAACATGCACGGGCACGCAAAAGGATTGACGAAATCGCAGTCCAGCTCGGTAGTGCACGGACGAAAGGCGAGCTGGGAACGTACCTGATTCATGAAATTCAGAATTATACCCTGTTCGATCTCCAGATCATCGGGGGCAGGCTGAACAGCGAGATTGACAAGCTTCCCTCCCCTTACCGTGAATCGATCCGCCCCTATTTCCGTGAACAGCTTTTTGGCAAACACCACCAGCTCCTCGCCCTGCACCACACCCGGGTGTTTGCAAGGATGACCGATCCGATCCATGACCCGGAAACATTCCGCAAATTCTGCGAGATGCTTCCCGAAGGTGTTTTTTCGTGGAATGATTCGGGCGAGCGCAATCCGTACTTCCGCAATCCGATGAACCGCCTCTTCTATTACCTGATAGCAGCTTTCACCATGTTTGTCCTCGATGAGCCGGGTCATCCCGTGGGAATGCCATTCCCCGGTGGTTTTTCCGTTGAACAGCGGGGGAGGGATTATTATTGTCTCATCCGGGACAAGGAAAAAGAGGTTTTTTATTCCATCTGCAACTTCTGCCCGGCGCACCAGGCAGAAGAGAACCAATAAGAACGCGGATCTTTTTGTTTATCCTCATTTTTTTAAAAAACGATTACTCTGATCAAAAAGGATCAGCAGGGAAATGATCAGAAACAGTATAAGATAATCCGCTAAAAAAAGGATAACAGGAACATCATGTCCCCGACTAAAGAAAAACCGCTCTCATCCCAGGACAATATCAAGAAGATCAGGGTGAGTAAAAATGGTCCCTACATCGTTTCCGGAGGGATCCCGCTCCAGATAAAAGAGATCCGGAACGATGCTGAGGGATACTGCAGTACCTGGCATGAAGTAAAGACATTCCCCCTTCAGGAACAGTACGCCCTGTGCCGCTGCGGGCATTCAAAAAATAAACCTTTCTGCGACGGTACCCATACAAAAATCCACTTTGAAGGAACCGAAACGGCTGATAATGAACCGTATCTCGATCGGGCGGACACGATTAACGGACCTTCCCTGACGCTGACTGACGCGGATGGGATGTGTGTGCACGCCCGGTTTTGCATGCGGGCTGGTGGGATCTGGAACCTGACACGGCAGTCAGACAATCCAGAAGCACGGGACATTGCGATAGAGGAGGCAGGTAACTGTCCGTCCGGGCGGCTTGTTGTCTGGGACAGGAAGACGGGAAAGGCGCTTGAACCCGGATTTGAAAAATCTATCGTAATCATTGAATATCCCCCACGGAGTGAACATGGTCCTCTCTGGGTGAGAGGCGGCATACCGGTTGAATCGTCCGATGGTCATGTCTATGAAATCCGGAACCGCGTAACCCTGTGCCGTTGCGGAAAGTCGTATAACAAACCGTTCTGTGACGGCAGCCATGTGGAGAGATGACACACGCAGGGGAGTGCGGGCAGGCACTGTCCCCCCTCCTTGTGCCAGCAGCTTGCATCTCATATCAATGAAAAGGTATGCTGAAGAGGTAAAAAAATTCAGAATCCTGCCGGGTCCACTGCGTCCCAGCGAACTTTCGCCATTCTTATAAAAACCCATGTTGGGATGACGAGGATGATTGCCGAGAGGGCAAAGTATGGATTTGCAAAGGCAGCTGCAGTGAAGATTGTCAGGACAATACCAACAAGAATGAGGTACACAAAAAGCACCTTTACATCATACACCAGCACATTGGGGGACAACCCGCAGAGCCAGGCCATGACCCCCACCGCGTAAAACGAGACCGAGATCCCGAGCACAACGGCAGGAATGAGATATGCGGCTTCCCCCGAAAAGATTGCAACTGCTGCGATGAAGACGGCCGGGATCACCTGCAGGATTGCAAACGTAGTGAGTTTGCTCTTGATGAGTGTACTGACTGCAACGGGCAGGCATGCGTACGGACCGAAGGTATCAAACATCGTGACCCATGTGTACATCGTTGATGCGATTACACCGGTGGTAATGGCAACCAGGAAAAGCAGGCCATGGGACGGAAAGAACGGGCCCAGCAGGGATAAGAAGAACCAGATAACCGCGAGGGGGAGGAGGAACGAGAAGATCGTCTGGCCGACAAGGCTCCCGCTCCTGTACAGGTCAAGCGTATCTTTGGCAGCCAGCGGGGGGTTTGGCAGGAACGAAAACCGCTGCATCAGGGGTGCAAAGGAGTCCCTGTACGCCTTTTCCGAACCCACTGATTCAGGATTGAACAGCACGATCGCGACCGCGAAAAGGAGTGCCAGGACCCCGCAGGAGATCAGGAAGTTTGCCCACGTGAACGCGCTGTTGAGGAGCAGGGGCGGGAAAAAGAGCGCCGGGTTCATACCAGTCAGAACCGCAAGGCCACCTACTCCGACACCCATGGCCAGCAGGACGAGCCAGAGTGTCAGGTGTGAACGGGCATAGACTGCTGAGAGAAAGAAGACGCCGCAGAGGCCAAAGAGGAACGAGAGTGTCAGGGTGAGAAGCAGGAGCAGGGCATCTGCAAGGGGGACACCGGTAAACGGCGATGCCAGGATATACCCGAGGCCAAAGGGGAGTACCCAGAGGAAGAAGTAATAGACGGTGTCCTTGATAACAAAGTTTGTGAAGATGAACTTCTCTGATAACGGGAGGCTCCGTGCAGAGTAAGCAAGCAGGCTTGCCTGCCCGAACCGTCGGTTCATTACCTCGTTACCCAGCAGCCCGAACCCGCCTACCATGATCCCGAGCATCAGGTACGTCGCGTGGATGATCAGCGTGAGGTTGCCGGCCGGGAGGGTTGTCCGCATAAGGGGGAGGAGGAACGACCCCATAAACGCGATCCCGAAGATCATGACCGGGAAGAGGGCAAAGGAGAGACTGCCAAACATCGTTGAATGAACCCGCCACTCCTCTTTTACCATGCTGGTGAACAGCTCAAACATGGCGATCCGTCCGGACGAGCGAGAGGAAGTAGGAGGGCAGGTGTTCGCCCCGTGCAGTCAGTTCGGCAACGGGACCGGTGTGGAGCAGTCTGCCCTTGTGCAGGATCGCAAACCCTGTGCAGATCTCTTCAGCCACCTCAAGGATGTGGGTCGAGATGAAGATCGTCTTACCCTTTCTGACATATCCTGCGAGGTAATCCTTGACGAGGTCCTGCATGATCGGGTCGAAGTTGATCAGTGGCTCGTCAATCAAAGCAAGTGCCGGCTCGTGGATGAACGCCTGCGTAAACATCAGTTTCTGGCGGGTGCCACGCGATAGGTCCTTGCAGAGAACATTCTTCTTGTCGGCAAAATCGAGGAAATCGAACCACCAGTCCGCCTTCATCTCAATATCCGGGATCTTCCGGACCGCTGCAACGAATTCGAGATACTCCATCGCAGTAAGGAAGCTGGGGGGTGTCTCCTGTTCGGGGATGATCCCAACCTGCCCACGGACACCAACCGGGTCTTTGATTACGTCAATCCCGAGAACGGTTGCTGAACCGCTGGTTGGCCGGGTTTGCCCGGTCAGCATTTTGATCATCGTGGTCTTCCCGGAACCGTTTGGGCCAAGAAGTCCAAACAGTGCTCCCTTCTCAACGGCCAGCGAAACATTGTCGACGGCGATCACATCACCATATCTCTTCACGAGATTTTTTGCTTCCAGCACGATTGTCATTGACCGGCTCCGGTTTGTTTATTCTAACGTGCGAACCTCTTTGGGTAAATATCTCGTGGTTTTGTAATCGAAAAACCAGAAAACTGGTTTTACCGGGAGTGCTTCTTCCTGCGTTCCAGTCGTTCAGTAAGGTCTCCCATGACAGAAAGAATTGCAGGCATTATGAAGATCGCACCTATCAATGAGAATCCGACAGCGATAAGCGTCGTGATACCGAAGTTGCTGATGATGGGGAAACTTGAAAGGCAGAGGGCAGAGAACCCGAAGAAAGTTGCAAGCCCGGATATCGTTATTGCCGTTCCTATCTTGTTCACACTTTCCTGGATTGCAGCAATGTGGTCGTGCAGGCGCTCCTCTTCTTCTGCATATCGCTCCATCACGAGTATCGTATATTCAGCGGCAACACCAATGGTCATGGAACCCAGGGTTGCCGTAAGAGGGGTGTATGCGATTCCCAGCACATACATCGCAACCGCGTTCCACCCGACAATAAAGATAATCGGGACAAGCGGGGTAATTGCATGAAGGTGACGGTATACCAGCGCGAGAAACACAAAGACGAGTATGAACCCGAGTAAGGTCATTGCCTCTTTGGATGATACGAGCCCGTTGATAAGGGAGGTGAAAAGATAAAACGGACCAACCGGTTGAAGGGTGATACCGGTCGGTGGCTGAAGGTAACTGATATCTTTTTCCATCTGGAGCTTGAGGTCATTCATTGAACTCATCTCAAGCTTGATAGTGCTGAAGCGGATGACCCCTTCCATCGAACCGCTCAGGTACGGTTTTGTAACCTCGGCCGGGATTTTCTCCAGTACGGCGTTGAGCTGGTTCTGGTCCTCAGGCATCACACCTCCGTTATACGCGAGAATATACGTGACAATGCTCGTCGCACGGGTAAGTTCAGGGTGATGGGCGAGCTCATAATCCTGGAATTTCTTCATCCATATTATGGTATCAAGGTCAGTGACACGACTTCCCTGGATGATGAAGTCAGCAGTACTTGTCGAGCCAAGGATGCCGGTCACTTTATCCATCTGGACTTTTGCCGGCATGTCACCGGGAACAAAAGCGTTCTCGCTGGTCTCTATGGGGATCTGGGGATCGATCTGGAAACCGACCAGGGCGATCATCCCGGCAACCAGGAGGATCGGTATGGGGTTTTTCGCAATTTTTACCGAAATATCGGTGAGGAACTGGCCGTACGACCACGAACTCTTTTTCTTTACACTTTGTGTTTTGACCCCCTGATTTTGTGAGGGAATGTAATCGCACGCTTCTTCGCCAACCGCATAACAGACCTCCGGCTTTTGTTGTTTCGGGGTATAATTAAGAAGATGTGCAATCGTCGGTATACCAATAAGCGAAATAACAAAACAGCTCATGACGCCTATCATCGCCACCAGTCCGAATGAGCGGATCATGGGCACCGTTGAGATAAACATCGCAATAAATCCCATACAGGTAGCAAGCATCGCGTACATGACGGCAGGACCGGTACGGGTTACCGTTACCTGCACGGCCTGATCAAGCGATCCCTTCCGGGCCTCTTCATCCAGCCTGGCATGGAACTGGATGCCGTAATCGATACCAAGACCGATCATGACCGGGAAAGCACCAAGGACTGCCATATTGAGCTGGATTCCGGCAAGCCCCATGAAACCCAGTGCGGTCGTGAGGCCGATACCTACGAAAAGCACGGGGAGGAAGCGGTGGCTGGCGTAGGCAAACAATATGCCCAGGACTATAACCATGAGCACCATTGCACTGCCAATCAGCACACCCATGGATGATCCCATCTCTTCTTTCATCTGTTCCGAGAAGGCTGCACTGCCGGAAACCGAGATCTTTACCCCGGGTGGAGGAGTGTTGTGTGCGATAAGGGATTCTACATTTTTCAGCGTAGCACTCTTGGCATCCTCAGACAATCCCTGAGAAAGTGTAATCTGCACCAGCGTCAGGACATTTGACGGGACTGCCGTATCTTTCACTTCAGGAGGAATGCTGGCGACAATCCGGTCGATTTCTCCTTTTGACTGCGGCAGCGTGCCCCCGTTTGCACTTTTTAAAAGACCTGCGATGCTTGCAGATCCCACCACATTTTCCTGTTGTCTGATATCATGTTCAAGCTCGTCGATATAGCTGAGGACCTGGGGACTGAGAGGATCGCTGGTTTCGACGATAAGGATGAGCACGTTGGATGAGAAGGTGTCAGTATAATGTTTATTGAGAACTCCCTCCGGTGAATCCTTATTCAGGTAGGTATCGTTGCCCGTCTCCATCGTTATGAGGGTCATCCCGTACAGGGCGATGATAAAAATTATCCCGATGACGACAGCAACTCTCCGCGGATGGCGGTTGATGATATCTGCAAGTCGTTTGAAAATGTGGTCAATCATGAAAAAACCTTCCTGTCTGTGAATGGGGGGAGGCTATGGTTGTTAAGGGAAGGGAGGACTCCTTCCCGCTACAATGTGTGGTGTCCCAGGGGGACCCCACAAGGTGTTACCGACATGAGAGCGACCAGTTACTTTTGTTTCGTTCTCTGACGGTAAACCAGGTAACCGACCAGAATGACAACTGCCGCTATACCTGCAAGGACAAGAGGGTTACCCAACAGGGAGTTTTCTTTTTCGACTACAATCCTGACTTTCATCGGGTCTGAGATCAGTGAATTATCCAGTGCATCACGGTACCGGATCTCTGAATCAAGGGCGTACTCCTTGATCGTTGCAGATTTGTCTACGGCGATTTCAAAGGCAGCTTCCCGGGTGTCGCCAGGTGCAAGTGTTCCGAGAAATGCTGTATCATCATTGCTGGTGAAGGGATCAACTGCGCTGATACGAGCCTGTGCATTGTATGCCGTTGCACCACCGGTATTGGTATACTGGACGGTGATTGTTTTTTTCTGGCCGGGAGAGACTATATTTGCGGTGGATGTAACATTAAAATCAATTTTTTTACCGACCTCAAGGCCGATTGTCTCTATATCTGATGTAGCCTGGTCCCCTTCGCCATTCTCGTAAATCACCAGAACATCAAGCGGGTATGTCTGCGCTTCGGCATCACTTGAGACAGACACTTTGAACCTGCTGCTGATAACCTGTCCAACTGAAAAGTTCCCGATGTACATGCTTCCTGTGACCGGGAGTACAGGACTCATGTCATTACGAACGATTTTAATGATGGCATTTTTCCCATTCTCATGACCGATATTTTTTACTTCAAGGGTAACATAGCCTTCAGAACCCGCATTCAGGTGTTCTGCTGTCTGGGAAAGTACAGCAATCTTTACTTCCGGCTTGATCGTTATCGGGAGATTAACGGTCTCGTTTATCTCTCTGTAGTAATATTGTATCGTGTCAGTACCGTACTGTTCTGCCTCGGACAGGTAGGAGTACTTCATGGTAAGGGGGAGGTAATAGGTGCCGGAACCTGCATTGGGCTGTACCTTTGTGGTGATTACAGCGCTTGCGATGCTGCTGCCTTTGAGGTCTCCCAGCATCTGGGGATCGGATTTGATTAAGACCGGGGCTTCGCCCGGAGCTATTGATATGGTGAGGAATTTTGCCGTGTTCGGAAGATCATCACGTTCGATAATTCCTGACTGGATAAACTTGAACTGGTTAACCCCTTTGTTCTCGATAATCACTTTCAGCTGGACCGTGTCTCCCGGGCTTACCTCGTTCGAACCGGATATATAAGCCGAAAGTTCTGGACTTCCTGCCATGTATTTGGTACCTGTCAGTGCCTGTACGGGTGCTATCATAACAACAGCGCATGCGATTATAATGAGGCTGAAATACCATGCCCTCGCAGGGTGCTGGTTCATTCTGGCGGGAAGAGTTGCCATTTTCCCGTCACTACTTGCTACTGTCTGGTGATGTGTGATCATGGATATCCTCTTGATAAGGAATGTTTGGTAAAGGTTGAAACCTATTACATATAAATATATCTTTTATAGATTATACATATCAATGATAAATAGAATCCGGGTTACCGGTGCGGGGATCCAATAATCGCGTCATTCTCATAAAAAATGAAACAACAATCCTCAGTGCATTGATTAGCCGATAAACTTCTGGAGTGCTGCAATCCGATCCCGGAGTGCCTGTTCCCGCTCCGTTAATTCCGTGATGTCAGTTACGGTAATATAGGTAGACACCGTGGTGTCATGCAGGGCTGCTGTGACCCTTCCGAGAATACAGCGGCGGTTGCCACCTTTACGGTTAATCCAGAGGGTAAATTCTCCGGGTTTTTCAGAATCCGGCCGGATAGTTTTTACGATGTCTTCGATCTTTTCACGATCTTCCGGGGATACCAGATCAGCAGATTTCATATGGGTAAGTTCTCCTTTTGAATATCCGGTGATGTCGGTAATACGATGGTTGGCAAATACAAATTTTCCGTTTTCCACAATGATGAGCCCGTCCTGGATGTTCTCAGCCATCATCCGGAACCTCTGTTCACTCTCTTTGAGTGCAGCTTCATTTGCCTTAAGTTCCGTGATATCAGTCAGGATGATAAACGCGTAATGGGTATCTGCATGGTGTACTGCAGAGATGCGGGCTGATGTAAACCGGCGTTGCCCGTCTTTTCGCAGTATCCACATCCGGAGTTCTGTAAGTATCGGATCCTTCCGGTCCATTTTTCGAATCTGGCTGGCTACTGCCTGCTTATCCTCCGGATCGATAATCGAGAGCGGGTCCATCTTCCATAATTCTTCAAATGAATACCCGGTGATCTCTGCTGTACGTCTGTTCACAAAAACAATTTTCCCGTTTTCCATGATGATCAGGCCATCATGAATATTCTCAGCCATCATCCGGAACCGCTCTTCCCTTTCCCGGATTTCCCGTTCAGCAAGAACCTGTCGGGTGATATCCTCAAGGATGAGGGTGAAACCTTTTCTGCCGTCCTCAAAAACTGTCGGTACAGATTTCTGTTTAAAAATCCGCTCCCCCTGATCTTTTACCCGGAAGGTAATGGTGTCTTCTTTTTCTTCGAACCGGGTCGTGAGTGTCTCCAGTAATTCATGGACATCGATATCGGGAGGGCTGAGGTAGGTAATATTCTTCCCGAGAGTATCCTTCCGGGAAAGATTCAGCAAGGCCAAAAAATTGTCATTCACATCAATGATGCGGGACTCATTATCCAGGACCATGATCAGCTCGTTTGAGTAACTGAGCATTGCTGAAAGAGGCAGGCGCTGGGAGAGCGTGAATACTTTGGCCTTTCCATAGGTTCGCATATCCACGTGCCCGGAGATGAGCAGGATATCCAGATATCTCCCGATAGTGTTCTTGTTTTTATTGAGCGCTTTGGAAATATCCGTTACGCTCATCCCCTCAGGATTCTTTTTGAGAAGATCTTTAATCAGGGAAAGTTCGTGCTGGTAATCCTGCATCATAATCAAATCACCTCGTATCTAAGGGATAGATGGAAATGAGGGGGGTTATTGGTAATCTATATGTATAATTAACAAGCTAAAACTATTTATAAGATTTTGTCAGGGAGCGTATTTTATGAAGCTTCAGCATACATCCCCCAGTTAAACACTATCTTCATAATATATTCTTTTTAATATGTTGTATCACACTTCACCCCGGTGATCCAGATATGAGCACCACGAGCCTCGAGATATTTGATACTATGACCGATGATGATAAACACCAGTACCTGGAATTTCTTCTCTGGCACTACCGGGTTGTGGATGCATTCTGGTTTATCACTGTTGCCGAACAGTTCGGTCAGCCTGCTGCAGAAAAAGTCAACGAACAGGTTTGGGGCCGTGTAGCCGGGATGGCAGCAAAAGATATTGTGAAACGGTTCACTATCACGGAAAAGGGACTGTCTGGTTTTGTAAAGGCACTCCGTCATTTTCCCTGGGCGATGATAGTAGGGTATGAAATCGATGAACGGGATAACGAAGTCCTCCTTTCCGTACCTTCCTGCCCGACGCAGGAAGCACGGCTGAAACGGGGCCTGGGAGAATATGTCTGCAAGGAAATGCACCGTGCAGAATTTACGGGTTTTGCCCAGGAAATTGATCCACGGATATGTGTGGAATGCATCTTTGCTCCTCCCGATCCCCACCCAAAGGATATGTTCTGCAGATGGCGGTTTTATCTCACCCCGTAACGCGATTATTCGTTCACGGTACCTTTTTTTGCCCGGTCTTATTAGTCCAACTCCTCGTTGAGAATCTCGTAGAATCTGGTTTTTGCAGATCGTTCCAGCCAGGGACGGTGACCGCAGTTTTCCAGAACAATAAATCTGAAATTTTTTATCACGCGGGACAGGGGAATTCGAACCCCGTGAGCAGGGTGGGGATCATAGTCCCCGTGAATTGCTACAACGGGACAGTGGATGTGTGTACCGAGTGCTACAAGGTCCCCGCTTGTCCGCATTTCCTGTGCCTGTTTCCAGACGTTTTCATAGATATCGTAGCGGTATTCAACCCCCTCGCTGGCATGAAGGGGGGGATCCCTGGCATCGGCTGTATCGATAACCTTTCCAAATTCTGCAAAAACTCTGTTTTTGTCCCTGTTCTTCGGGTCATTCAGTTTTGTTGCCAGAGTTTCCAGAAGATCTCTGTCTTTTTGAGAAAGGCGGTTTACTCTGGCGCGCATAATTCCAGCAGTATAGGTATCGTCAAACACTCCACTGCTCACAAGAATGAGTTTTTTAACCAGTACCGGGTTTTTTGCCGTAACGATAAAACTCAGTAGTGCCCCCCATGAGTGTCCTATCAGGGTTACCGGCAGGTCCCCCAGATCGTTCAGGACTTTTTCCAATTCTCTTACTTGTCGGGTTACCGTCCTTTCAGTCTGGAATGGCTCAATTACACCTCGCGACAGGGATAGCTCATGAGCTACTGCTGCCATTTCTCCTGCTGCACCCGGTCCCCCGTGGATAACTGCAGTGGCAAAGGGTGCCTTGCCCCAAATCCTGTAATTGTCCATCGCTGTGGTTATCTCTGGTCCGGTCGGAGATAAATTTGTCAGTACCCTTTTTTTCCCTGCACAACCGCACAGGATATCCTTGCGGTCATGTTTGAACTCATTGATATGTGATCAGTGAAAAACACCAGTAATGAGCGATGATTTCATCACCGGTTTTTGTCCTGTTCCTTGTATTCTACATCCTTATCAACGGGGTGGTATTTTTTTTCTATGCCCATGACAAGATCAAGGCGAAAAAAAACGCAAGGAGAACTCCGGAAAACCGGTTACTTTTTTTTGCCCTTTTCGGACCCTTGGGAGCCTGTGCTGCGATGCTGGTGTTCCGGCATAAGACCCGGAAAATGAAATTTTATCTGGTGCCGGTGTGTGCAATGCTTCACATAGTACTGCTTATCTGGATGCTCCTGTATTTCATAGGGTAAAAGACCATTTCTTTCCTCGATAAAACCCTGGTGAATCGGGAGGGAAAAATTGTGAAAAATGTTCACCGGACGGGAATATAAATCCCGGTGATAATCTCTTCTGGTTTCACGAGCCGGGGATCATTGGTATATACCTCACGGATTGGTCCGGAAATCCGGAGTCCCTGTGCCTCGATCCAAGCAAAGAGCAGATGATACGTTGTCTCGCAGGATTCGTATGGCCCTTGGTGAACCGTATGTACCATTTTCCCGCCGGGAAGCTCATAGACGTTCATCTCCCGTGTACCCTTCACGGTCCCGGAAACCGGCCATGCGACCTCGACCATGGCGGTTCCCTTCTCGTTTGCCTCCATCACTGCTTCAGGAGTAGTCTCGTGACAAAGAAAGATGGGGGCTCCGCTGATTTGGATCTTATTCCCGACCGTGAATTCATAGATCTTCATCAGGAGTTCCGGGATAAGCATATAGGTCCCGGTCTTTTTCATCCCCAGCACCTGCCGGGCTGAGACTTCAACTATTGAAATATCATGCATAGGAAGCACCATACCCCCATGGACGATATCCTTTATTGGATTATCCCTTGTGAAGGGTGAAAGTAATCCGATACATTTCAAACCATGCTTCTTTAATACCGGGTTTTGCCATACACTCTTTGAATGCGAACCAACCGGCATCACTATTTTCTGGATCTGGCAACGCGGTGTGCACACCAGGGCACCTGCCTGCGGCGTAACTTCGGGGCAATAATCGTTGATGAATACCATACGATCGTGTCCACGGGATATACGGGTGCCCCGCGAAAACAGATGGATTGTACAGAACTCAATACCTGCTGGAGAAAAGACCATAATATTCCCTCGGGTTCCAACTATGAACGGTGCCGGAGCGTTCATGCCGAGATGAATGCGCTCCTCCAGGCAGGAAAGAACGCACGGGGATGCACGCTCTACCTCGCCGGATTTGATGTTGAGACAGATGAGCTGACCCAGATCTGGCCATGTTTCCTCTGTTCAAAAATGATCGTGAACAGTGGTATCACCAATGTCATATTACGGACAACCCGGGACAGCTGACAAGGAAATGGACCCGATGGTGCTTTACCAGATGCGGAGCAGGGAAGCGCTTGGGGACGATGCGAAGTAAGGGCGTGCATTTTAAATTTCATTCAATAGAAAAGGAATTCTCCAGAGCCTCAATATCGTAAGAAAAGCATCGGAAATGAACGTATGCGATCTGAACTGTAACTCTGATCATCCAGAGTATGCTTTACGATTCCCTGACCTGATGCCTGGTTCCCTGCGATATTAAGGTGACTTGTAAGAAATAATCTCATCATGCACAGCGCAGGTATTATTGAAAAGGTACACCCGAAGGCAAAATGAGAAAAAATGAAAAAATTTTGAAAAATCAGAACCGGGGTTTCCGGTGTTTCGGGAGGCAATCCCTGCAATATACTGGCCTGCCCTCGGTTGGCTTGAATGGCACTTCGCATTCTTTGCCGCAGTCTGAACAGGTTACTTTCGTCATTTCTCTTGGACCGGAGTCCCTTGGGCCGTAGTTTTTGGGGCCGCCATAATTGCTTGAACCATACATGGTATTACTCATACAGTATAAAACTGTGCAAATCTATACGCCTCCTGAGCATAAGAACTTCTCTATTGCAGCCATTATTGGTACAGCACGGTATCCGGAGAGAATACCTGCACAATAACTCAAATGCTCGCATTTTAATGCGATTTCCCTGATTTTTTTTACGGTCAGTGGTGGGAATACTGGTGCCGGAAATAATTAAAAAAAACGTATTTTTTATGGAGCGGTTTTTCAGGTTTGTTTAACGGGTAATTTTCTCGGATTGAACTAAAGGAGATAGAGAATATAACTTCCTGGATTTGCCCGCGCAGATTGTACTTACCGGTATGCTGCCAGGTCGTATATCGATACGGATCCCCGCAATTATTACCCTTGCGCTTCCCTTCGCAGTCAGCTGTCGTCATTTCTGCCTCATTTCATGGTAGATAGATACCAGCGAGAGGCTGATCAGGTTCAGGGTTGTGGCAGCATACCACACGTAGAGTTCAAAGGGTGTGAGTGTGGTGATCCATCCTGACCAGAGCATTGCGCAGATTATCCCAAACGTAAGAAGCGTATCGATCGCAAGAAAGACCATCGGTTTATTAAAAATCCGTCCTGCCTGGGCAATGGTGCAGTATTCAAACGGTGCGGGGCGGTGGATGAGGTCAAGTGTTGATCGGCCGATATTCATCAGGAGATCAGCGGCTGCCCAGAAGATAACCAGCCACCCAAAGACCACAAGAAAAAGGTCATCAGGTGCACCTGCCCGGGTAGCTGCTACACCAAAAAGCAGCTTAAAAAAGCAAAAGGGAATGCCAATAGTGAAGCTCAAAAAAAACGGGCGCCGGAAGAATTTCAAAATAGCATCAGCATCGTTTTCACCAGGATATTTTTCGGTTTCGCGGGTTTTTGATGCCATAGTGTCACCGGGAGACGGCTGTCAGGTATACTATATCGGACTGATATTTAAGAACTGGGTGATAGTTCCGGTGCCCCATCGCTATAAAAAAAGCTTGTCGAAAAAGCCTTTTACCTTGCGGGATAAAATACTAGAGAAATCCTATCCAAAAAGGTGAACAGACATGGGAATTTTTGACAAACTGACCGGAAAACCAGCAACGCTCACATCAAAGTCAGCGCTTGTTGTCTCTGCAATTACTATCATTGCAGCTGATGGCGCGATCGACGAAGCAGAACTCAATGACCTTGCCAAAATTGTCCGCGGTGACAAAAAATCCATTGATACTGCGATGCAGGTCATGAAAGAAAACCCCTTCCCCGGGGTAATTGACCTGGTGGTAAAAGCTCTTGATGAGAAGCAGAAGCTTGCTACACTTGCTATCCTGTGCGATATTGCCATGTCCGATGGCGTCCTTGCCGGAGAGGAAAAGAAGATTCTGCAGATGTATATGGACAAGTTTGGCGTCTCTGAGGCAAAGCTTGCACCGATCATCGATGCTATCTCCATCAAGAACAACTTCTCAATCTTCGCTTAATCTTTTTCTTTTTTTCACAGGATTTGTTCTGCCGCCTCATCATGACTTCCGGTGTGGAGGTAAATGGGGGTCTGCAAACGCCGCTCGTTCCTGGGTACCGTATTGATTTTTTTTATCGCAAAAAAGATTATCAGAGCCAAAAATGTGCTCCGGTGTTATATCTTTGACTGATCGTACCCTTTTTGTATCCCTGTAGGGTGTGACTTGATATTGCCTCTGCTGCTGCGGTAATATTTCCGGTTTTTCTCCATCGGGTTTGTGGTATCTGACTGTGCTGCAGAACACTGGTTTGATTCGGATTGTATGGCAAGGAAGCAGTCTACCGGATTTTTATCCCCTTCACAGGTTTTGGTTTTATAATCCTCACAATCATTGCAGGCTGGCACGTGGGATACCAGCACCAGGGGAAAGTGCGCGGTCCAGAGCGTGGCGTCAATTTTGCCCTCGCTCAGGAATTTTCGTACGTGTCGTGCAGTATATTTCATGAGTAAGAATGGACCATTGCGCATCATATCAGTATGTAATGGGGAAGAACTGAACAGAGTGGGGTTATGGGGGACAATAAAGGAAGTATTTTTTAAAAAGAACTATGCAACTTACCTTTTCGCCCTGCCAGTACATTCGAAATCGATGAAACCGTTATACGGGTCCGTCTTCAACAGGCGCACCCGTACCTTCTGGCCAACAGTAAGCCCCCGTTCGCCTCGTAAAACCCGGCCTTCAGCCGGCGGTGTAATGAGCCTGACATAGGTCCCCTTTTCCGAAGCGCCGGTAACGAGTGCATCAAAGGATTCACCGATCCTGGGCTGAAGGAGAACTGCTGCTGCGGCTTTTCTCATGAAACGCTCTACTTTTTTGGATCCTTTTTCCCGGCTTGTCAGCCAGGCTGAAAGGTCTTCAAGCTCTTCCCGGGAGTAGGGGCTGGGAACCTTGTCGAGGACCGACTTCAAGAGACGCTGGTTGATAAGATCGACATAACGCCTGTTCGGAGCGGTAGCGTGTGTATAATCGGTTACTGCGAGACTGAAATGGCCGTATGGCTCATTACCTGGCTCGAGCATCATGTATTCGCCTGGTCCGAGAAGTTTAATTACGGTAAGGGACAAGTCCGGGAAACGCTCGGGGTCAGCTGCTTTTTGCCTGATTAAAAATTTAGCAAGCGCTTTTGCATCCGGCTCAGCAGGAAGTTTCTCACCATAGATCGCGGCGGTAGTAACGATCTCCTCCCAGTATTTTGGGATACGGACAACCCGCTGTATCATGGGGATACCGGCGTTGCCAAGGAAGTTCACCATAGTACCATTGGCTGCTACCATGAGTTCCTCTATCAGGCACCGCGCCATGTTCTGCCTCTGGATGATAAGGTCTCTCACCAGGCCATCCTCCTCCACGACAGCCTGGGCTTCAATGGTGTTTAATTCAAGCGCACCCTGCTCCCTCCGCTTTTTTTTCAGGCGCCTGATTGCCTCTGTCTGCAGGAGAAGTTGTTCTTTTAACCCAGAAACGTCCCCAACAATCGCAGGTACAGGTGATTTTCCTTCAAGCCAGTCGCCGGTTTCTTCATAAACAAGTTTTGCCTTGTTGGCTACGACAGCCCGATAAATATTTCCAGGGCGGAAGTTACCATCGGAGAGTACGGTGTATTCAATGACGGTTGCCAGATGATCAGTTCCTGGAAGAAGGGAGGTCATGCCTTTGGAGAGCCTGTCCGGCAGCATCGGGAACGTCTCAACGCCGGTATATACCGAGGTTCCGTTATGGGCAGCATGCTGGTCGGTCTTCGAGTGTCTCGGGACGTAGGAATCGACATCCGCAATTGCTATCTTTACCTGTATCTCTCCGCTCTGGCCGGGTTCGCAGTATTCCAGCTGGTCAAGGTCCATGGAGTCGTGGTTGTCGATGGATGACCAGAGGAGCATGCGCAGGTCCTGGGTTTCTTTCCGGTCGGCGGGGAACGCTTTTTCCGGAAGTGCATTTACTTCTCGGACAACGGCATCCGGGAACCGGGGTTCAAAACCGTATTTCCTCATTGTATTCCCGGCAATGGCTTTCAGGTCAATGGGGTGGCGGGTTTTCATTTTTGATTGGTAGGGATTTGTTTTGGGGGTATAATTATCTCTTGGCTTTTCCACAGGTAACTATTGTGAGCTCCGGAAATAACTGCATTATGAAAACGTAACCTGAATGGGACGTAGGCGCATTTCTCATTTTTGTATATGCGCTGTTCCTGCCATGTTCCACTACGGTCAGGGATCACAATTTCAAAGTCTCCATAGGAGAATGTCAGGAAAATGGCCTTTTTATATAAACTTACCGGGAGTTTATATCGATCTCCCGCTGCCCTTTTTTGTCCTCTGGTGCTATCAACAGGTGTCTGATGTTTATTTCCCGTCGTCCGCCCTTCTGCATTTTTTCAGGTAATCGTGAAGCCGTGATACTTCCAGATTTGCATTCCGGCACGCGATGATACTTCCCGGATATAATTGATCACACCAAAGAAAACCCGGATCAGGATAGTCAGGACAAAGAATGTGTGAGAAAAGAGCATGAAATGAAGGGATAAATTCTGCAGCCGGCATACTGCTTTGGGGATTTTATCCTGTTATGTTGATTATTCAGCCAATCCGGCAATTTGATAATCTTTTTATACCCCTTTCCTTCCACTGGAGCGGACGATATATAAAGCCCCAAACCGTCCAAAAGCTCTGTATTCACGATTGTTATACCCGTTTGTTTTGCAAAACCATGTCCCTGGGTTCTGGAAGGGAAATTACATCACATCCTTTCCGCAATTCATCTCCTGAATCTGGCATTATGCGCCCGAAATTAAAATCCATCAACATCTATGCGTATTTCCAGTAGAAAACACTGGGTTTTTCATGACCGGGAATAATTCGATTTGCACCAAGAAAAAAATCCCTTTTGGTGCAGGTATAATGCAGGAAAACAGATTAAATCTCATCTTGATATTTGTCTGATTGCGGTAATCAAAAAAAAATGATGCAGATCATGCAGGTGAACTGGTATCCTCAAACAGGTATTTCCAGACAACCGCTGCAATTACCGCTCCGATGACGGGAGCAACAAGGAACAGCCAGAGTTGTGAAAGTGCGGTACCTCCGGCAACCACGGCGGGTCCAAGGCTTCGTGCGGGATTCACTGAAGTACCGGTAACAGGGATAGTTACCATATGAATCATGGCGAGCGAAAGCCCGATTGCTATCCCGGCAAAACCGGCAGGTGCCTTCCTGCTTGTTGCCCCAAAAATGACCATAAGGAAAATAAAGGTCGTAACCACTTCAGCGATACAAGCTGATGTCAGGGAATACCCTCCAAGGTAATCTGCACCGTAACCATTTGCTCCAAGGTTAGCAGGTGCAACCTGATACCCGGGAAGTCCGGTCATAATGGCGAGAAGCAGTGCTGATGCAACGATCGCCCCGATACACTGGACAATGATGTAGCCTATTGCATCTTTTGGGGGAATTTTACCGTTGATAAGCATTGCAATAGTGATTGCGGGGTTAATATGACATCCCGAGATCTGGCCGATAGCATATACCATAACGAGGACGGACAGACCAAAAGTCAGAGCAATTCCCAGAACGCCGATCTCTTTTCCGGCTATAACAGCGCTTCCTGTTCCTATGAATACCAGGACAAAGGTTCCCAGGAATTCAGCCAGGTACTTCTTCCTGTCGCTCATATCGAAACCTCCCAAATATTTTGGTTAATAATACCGATGCGATATTGTCAACGTTTATATTGATACAGATATCGCAGGATTCGGGCAGCTTTTATCCCTATTCAGAATACTCTAATGTCAGGAAGATAACAGTTATACAAACGAAAGGTGAAATGAAAAAAAATCTCCCCATGACAAAACCATTGAAAACAACTCCCCATGCAGGCCCCTTCCTGAAATGGGCGGGTGGCAAGACACAGTTACTCAGGCAGTTGAGCCTACGTCTTCCCCATGAGATAAAAAACGGGGAGATTACACGCTATGTTGAGCCGTTCGTTGGTGGTGGAGCGATGTTTTTTTATCTTCACCGGAGATTTCCTTTTACCCATAGCACCATTTTCGATGCCAATGAAGAACTCATTCTCATCTGGCGTGTAATAAAAAAATCCCCAAAAAAACTGGTCTACGAATTGGAATTACTCGAATCAGCGTATACATCGAAAAGTAATGAAGACAAGGAACGCTTTTACTATCACGTACGGGATTCTTTCAATGAAAAAAAGCCGGAGATACACTTTCACACCTATGATGCTGAATGGGTAACGAGAGCTGCACAAAGTATCTTTCTCAACCATACCTGCTTCAATGGTCTCTTTCGCATGAACAGGAAAGGTGAATTCAATGTCCCGTTTGGCAGGTACAAAAATCCCCGGATTCTGAACAAAGATAATCTCCATGATGTTGCTGCTCTGCTAAAAACGACAACAATTCTTTCGGGTGATTTTACCCGATGCAAAAAATTTGTTGATA
The DNA here is from genome assembly GCA_963841015.1 of uncultured Methanoregulaceae archaeon. Taxonomy (GTDB): domain Archaea; phylum Halobacteriota; class Methanomicrobia; order Methanomicrobiales; family Methanospirillaceae; genus Methanoregula. The sequence goes on from CAWJAX010000002.1 coordinate 292,854, forward strand.
CCACGACTTTTGTATACCTTGATCCACCCTACCGTCCGCTTAATGATACGTCTTCTTTCACCACCTATTCAAAGGACGGTTTCTCTGATACTGATCAGCGAAGGCTTGCAGAATTCTTTAAAGAACTCGATAAGGAAGGGGCAAAAATCATGCTCAGCAATTCAGATCCCAGAAATGAGAATTCCCATGATTCATTCTTTGATGATCTGTATGCGGGTTATACAATTGAACGTGTCCCGGCAAAACGCATTATCAACTGCAATGGTGCCCGTCGTGGGGAGATCAATGAATTGATAATTACGAACTACCGGTGATACACGGAAGAAGTAAATATCGGATTTTATTTTTTTAAAATATGCACAAGTATAGAAACGTCCCGTTCCTGTATCTCACTTCCTCTTTTCGAGGACCGTTATAACCTCCTCGTTCCGTAAACAGGAACATAAAAGCGGGTTCTTTTGTATACCGTCCGGTTTCCTGATGTGCGTTTGTCAACTGAATCGATTCATGTCCCTTTTTAAAAGAATCCTCGCGATTGAATCTTTTCTTACAGGACTTCTGCACTTTCACGCACTTTCACGCTTCGTATGCCATGCATTGATATTCCTGTGAAGGACTCTTTTTTGAATATGCTGTCTCAAACCGGAATAATGGAAAAACCAATCACACACGAAAGCAGGAAAACCATCCAGATACGGAAAAAAATCAAAGAAATATTTGGGTCGGATTGTTTCATGAATGACGATATGTTATTAAAGCGCTATACCATCACCAGCGATGGCGAATTAATCGTCATAGTGAAGTGAACAGTGTCACAAGAGAAATGTGCTCAGGTCGATCATATGTCTCAAACCCTCTTTCCCTTCAGGATACATAATCGGTAATGCCGCCCGGTCAGCAGCAGATGAATCATGAATCGAGGGGCACTTTTTCGTTGACCATTTTTGTGCATGAGCCAAAATAACGCAGGATACCCAAATATTAACAAAATCTCACGGCATACCTTCATTCGCTGAAAAATGGTGAAAAAACACTACCCGTTCCTGATATCAGTTCCTCACGGAGGTACAGAAGTTCCTGATACCGTCCGCCCACTCTTGCTTCTCGATAATGACGATCTCTGTTATTATTGCGATCCCTGTACCCGGATAATATTCGGATTTGAAGACCGGGTAGCAGCCTATCTTGATAGTCCTGTTTCAAGGATGGTTGTTGACCTCAACCGCCCCCCCTTACCGCTTCCCCTCCGCGATCCTGACGGAATTATCAAAGTGAGGACAATTGATGGCAGAAATGTGTACCGTCCCGGGATGGTGCCGGATATGAATCTCATCCATCACCTTCTCATGACCTGGTATTTTCCCTATCACCAGCGAATAGATGAGCTTATCGACCGGCAGCCTGTCAGGATTGCATTTGACTGCCATTCGATGCTCCCGTATGGTTCTGCCGACCAGAAGGATGCCGGCAAATCACGTCCGTTAATCTGTCTTGGAAACAATGGTGACCGGCAGGGCAGGGCCAGAAAAGGAAGTATCGCCACCTGTCCCGTGGAGTTTATCACAACCCTTTCGGATGTATTTAAAGAGGAGTTTTCTTTTGACAGGGAGGTGGCAATCAATAATCCTTTCTCCGGTGGTTTTATCGCAAACGCACATTTCTGGCACAAGGGAATCCCCTGGATCCAGATCGAAATAAATCGTTCGCTCTATGAACCTGACGGCTCTTCTGTTCATCCCCCCACAGAGTCAGACGATCAGGTTACCCGGCTCAGGGAAAAGATCTGGAAGGTATTAACTACCTTCTGGAACCGTGTCGGATAACCAACCAGAGTATCGCTTATCGGGAAACTCTAAATTTCTTTGACGGTGTTGTGCAATAAAGAACGAACCGACAATGCCGTTATTTGCCCTGCCAGGTCTTGCTTACTCCGGGTAATGGAGAAGGAACAACAATACGGCTGAGCATCAAAAATATGAAAACGGTGATACCAGAATTATTGAAGCGTTAGTTCCGTATCCGGTGCTTCTCGAGACGACCATCATAATATACCATGACCGTGATCTCATCTCCCCGTTTAAACCTCCTCAACCGGTCATCGTATACCTTCTGCACGTGACGGAGACGGTGACGGCTGAAATAAACCTGCATGAATTCGAGAAACTGAATTTCATGCGTGAGGAACGCATTCTCGTATTCCTTAGTCTCGCGGGCGAGATGGAGGCTCTCCTCCTCAGAAATGACCGTGCCATACTCCCCATGCTGATCAAGCCCGGAGAACTGACGCCAGTCAATCTTCCCCTGATTATCAGGTTCTCGGTGGAGCATATACGGGTAAATGCGGCAGATGGTAAAACGGCGGTCATAAATCCGGCACCTGCCATTTTCCAGAAACCAGCAGGATACGGTATCGTCCTCCTGTGTCCGTACTGCATAACCGGAAACATAGAAAATGCCATTCTGGTCGCAAAATTCCGGTGCAGGGGCAGGTTCGAGAGAAGAAGGATCAAGGGCTTTTACCACGGTTACGTCCCGATCGAGCAGGAATACATGACCGTTAAATGACCGGGTACAGCACTTCGCGCACGATGTACACCGAAACCCTATCTCCTTAATAATCCCGGCGAGACGCTCTACAGGGTATTCAAAAAGGCTGTTGCGTTCCTGTGTCAACACAGCGATGCGATAAGGAATTGGAGTTAAGGAAACGGGGATCACCTCACCGGCATTACCAGAATCTGTGGCGGCGCACCTTATTGCTTTTGCGAGAGTATCCGTGCTGTGCAGCTCAAAAGTATCCTCTGGCATCTGAATCATTTTTTAAAAATTCATAGAACAGCACAGCATTTTAGTCTTCATACGTGATAGTAAGCCTGATGGAACCGGTACGGAAACGTGTCAGAACTCTTGAAATTAATGCCGGAAAGGAGCGGTATATTCTCATCCTGGATTCTGAAGATTTTTCTGCGCTCTATCCCGGGATGATAAGGTATACCCTGACCGCTAATGACGGGGAGCGGATAATTTCTGTATTCCGCACCAATTCCTTTGAATATTCCCCGCTTGTCCCGCTTGCTGCAGAGGCTGTTGCAAATCAAACCGCAGATGAATGGGAACGTGAAATCCGGAACAATCCCCTGGATTTTATCCTGAATCACCGCCAGGGGGTACAAAAACGTGAGGCAGCTCTCACCTCGGATCTCGTCGTAATCCAGGGAAGCCCGCGGGCTCTGGGGAATTGCGGTATCCTTGCGGGCTGGGCAGTTGATGCAGCGCATGAACTCGGCAGGACGGCTCAGGTCATTTACCCACATGACATGGATATCCGGTGCTGTATCGGGTGCTACCAGTGTTATAATACCGGCACCTGTGTCTTTGACGACGATATGGGAAATATCATAGGTGCTATAAGGGAAGCATCGCTCCTCGTTATATGTACTCCGGTCTACACCAACACGGTTCCCGGCGGGCTCAAGCTGCTCATTGACCGGTGTCAGGCATACCATGCTGAGCGAATACTGGCAGGAGGCCGGACAGGACAAAAAGGATTGATCTTTTCTGTCGCCGGGAGAAAAGGGGAGGAGAATTTTACCTGTGTCACCCAGGTAATTTCGGCGTTTTTAAGAAATCTTGGCATTACACCTGTTGGGGAGATCCTGATTGACCGTATCGATTCGGTGAGGGATATCCGGACTATCGCCGGTCTTGAAGATGCCGTCAGGAAAAAAGTGAAACACTGCCTGATCACGAATAAGCTACCGGAAAAGTAATCTTAAAAGAAATCTGCAATAACACTCCCTGCATCATGCCGTTTGAGATGATGTGCGTCGTTGTTGTATATTCCCTGGCCATCGGATTTGCACCAGGCAATTATTTTTTTAAATAAGGCTGGTAGTATTTTCATCGTAATGATCCGGCTCCTCATGAAAATAATCTGGCGAAAAAACTGAATCATGAATCCAATGGAATAGAAAAAAAAGGGAAAAAAGATTAGTTGTATGTCCTGAACGGTACGTAGTCATCGAAGATCTTGACCTTAGTTCCCTGAGGATCAGTCGCCCATACTTCTGCACGGTCAGCATACCCGGGTGCGGTAGTGCTGGCCAGAGACACAGAATCCCCGACTTTCAGCGGTTTAAGAATATTCCCGTTCTCCACTATACCGTCAGACCTTGTGACTCTGACATCAACCTGCTGGATAAAATTGAGCCCTTTACCGCCCCGCACCGTAGTGATTATCTGCGGATCCGGGGCAAAACCATTGCTCTGGACCTGAACCTCGATGTACCACGCTTCAGGCAGGGTCTGGGTAGGCCCGGGCGTCGAAGAAACTGATGTTGATGAGGCTTTGGGTGTTGCTGCTGCTGTGGTGGCTGCCGGTGTTGGGGTTGGTGTTACCGGTGCTGCAGGCTGTGTGCACCCGGCTGCCATGGCAAGCACTGCGCAGAGCACGAGTGCTGATGTAATTACCAGGATCTTATTCATACCGGATAATTATATGGGCGGGGTATTTGATGCTTGTGTCTTTTTTTTATGCGAGTACAGGAATAAAAAAGAGGAACCGGTATTACGCCCGCTTCCCGGATGCCGGCTCGATCCCGGTAGGCTGGTTGCGGATTGTCCGTTCTTTCATGATGGTATAGACTTCTGTCGCATGCTCACGGGGTACCTCGACAAAGGAATAGGAGTCCAGGATCCGTATCGCACCGATGGCCTTTCCTGGTATCCCTGTCTCACCGGCAATCGCCCCGACAATGTCTTTTGGTGCTACGTTATGCATCCTGCCCACACCTAAAAAGAACCTGACCATACCGGCTTCTGCTCCTGTGTCAGCGAAATCCATCTCTTTTAGCTTTTCCGGTGCTTCCTCACTGCCCTGCTCCATCTGCATCTTGAGGAGCGCCGCAGCAATATCAATAGTACCTGAGGTCACCTTCAGTCTCATGCTCGATGATACGGATGTAAGGCTCCACGCCTCCCGCCTTGATAATCTCACGCACCTTTTCGAGCATCGTGCGGGTACGTGTTTCTGCCACGTCACCCTGCGTAGGAATTGGCATGCGGGGGATCTGGATTTTTGCGTAATGCTGGATCTCCCGGAGTTTGGTAAAATCCTTGGGTGCGACAAAAGTCACTGCCTTACCGGTCCTGCCAGCCCTGCCTGTTCTCCCGATACGGTGAACGTAATATTCAACATCCTGAGGAACGTCGTAGTTGATGATCATATCTACATCCTCAACATCGATACCCCGGGCAGCCACATCGGTTGCGACCAGGATCTCAATCGAACCTTTCCGGAACCCGCCCATCACCCGGTCACGCTGGGACTGTTTCATATCGCCGTGAAGCTCTTCAGCCCGGTACCCTCTTGCCTTGATCTTCCCGGCGAGTTCTTCTGCCCTGCGTTTCGTGTTGCAAAAGACAATGGACAGGTGCGGGTCGGCGATATCGATCAGCCGGCAGAGTACATCGAGCTTTTCGCGCTCTTTAACCTCGATATACGATTGTTCTATCTGCGGTACAATCAGATCAGCATACTCAACCTTGACAAACTCAGGTTTATTCATGAACCGTTTGGAAATATCAATGATGGGCTGGGGGAGGGTCGCAGAGAAAAGAAGGGTCTGGCGTTTCTGCGGGATCTTTTTTAAGATCAGTTCAATATCGTCCCGGAATCCCATGTCAAGCATCTGGTCTGCTTCGTCAAGAACAACCGCGGATACTTCATCGAGTGAGAGTGTCCGGCGCCTGAGATGGTCCATCACCCGTCCCGGGGTGCCAATCACAATATTGACGCCGGTATGAAGCGCCCGCAACTGGCGGTCGATCGGCTGGCCGCCGTATACCGGAAGCACTGTTATACGCGGGAGATGGGAAAGGAGCTCAGAGAACTCTTCTGCGATCTGGATTGCGAGTTCACGCGTCGGGCAGAGTACAATTGCCTGGACTGTTCTGTGGGATGCATCAATCTTCTCAATAATGGGAATGCCAAATGCTGCTGTCTTTCCTGTACCTGTTTGTGCCTGGGCTGTTACGTCACGGCCCGCCTGAATGAGAGGGATAGCGAGTGCCTGGATGGGTGTGGGCTCTTCAAAGCCCATATCTTCTATTGCTTTACCGATTTCACGTGAGAGGTGAAAATCGGAAAATTGCATACGAGTATTCATATCGCAACACCATTTGCTGTGAGGGTTCTTAAGATGGTGCTTTCAGACAGGTCTTCTATTACCTGAAAAGGGGTACCCTGCGGTTTTTTTATCTGTTCATGAGAGAATGGATTAGTAAAAAGGTGAAGAGAAATGAAGGTTGTTGCATTCAATGGAAGTGCACGCAAAGATGGCAATACGGCGATTCTTGTCAATGCAGTGTTCGGGGAACTGAAAAAAGCTGGGATAGCAACCGAGCTCGTCCAGCTTGCAGGAAAGAAGATCCGGGGCTGTACTGCGTGTGGAAAATGCTTTGAGAAGCAGAATAACCGGTGCGCGGTCAAAGGCGATATTGTCAACGATTGTATCGAAAAGATGCTGGATGCTGACGGGATTATCCTTGCATCGCCGACATATTTTGCGGATGTTTCCTCGGAAATGAAAGCCCTGATAGACCGGGCAGGATTTGTGGCCAAGGCAAACCAGGATATGTTCAGGCGAAAAACGGGTGCTGCCGTTGTCGCTGTGAGAAGGGGTGGTGCAATTCATGCATTTGACACCATCAATCACTTTTTTTTCATAAACCAGATGGTGGTTCCAGGTTCGTCCTACTGGAACATCGGAATCGGGCTTGCGCCGGGTGATGTGAATGGTGACGACGAAGGAATTATGACGATGAAGACCCTGGGTGCCAATATGGCATGGCTGATGAAAAAAATCCAGGAATAGTAACTTTTTTCAGATTTCAATAGTCAGGTCATCGGTTGCTACAACCAGACCGGGGTATTCTTTCCCGAATTGTTTTTGTATATCACGTCGATCATCAAGAGTCCTGTACACTTCTGCGCCAAAATGCATGAGTGCAAGACGCTTCGCGTGTGCTTCTCTTGCAATATATATTGCATTTTCAGGATTGAGATGTGGCCAGCCGGGGCTTTCCTGCCCCGGTTTCAATCCACATTCAGTAATGAGAAGATCCGCATTACGGGCAAGCGTGACAGCATTCACACAGACCCCCGTATCGGTGCAGTAGGTGATTACCTTGCCGTCAAGATTCAACCTGTACCCATAGCAGGGTGCCGGGTGTACGAGCGGGAGGCATTCAACCGGGAACGGGAGGGTATGCTTCCCCTCTTCAAGTTCCGCAATACTGACAGGATACGGAAGTTGTGCGAACGGGACCGTAAAAGGCTCTGCAACAAACGTATTCAGGATGGCGGCAGTCCCCACCTGCCCGAAGATCTTCAAACCCTTCGGGAATCTGAATTTGACCAGCGTGTGGAGTCCCGTAATATGGTCGATATGAAAATGGCTGATGAACAGGTATGCCGGCTTGTCCTGGGTTATATAGTGATCTGCTTTTGCGATACCATTGCCGGCATCAAGGATGATGTCATACTCTTCTGCCTGAATCAGGACCGAGCAGGTATTGCCAGTCACCGTATCATACCAGCCGTTCGTCCCCAGGAACGTGACCTTCATGATTACCGGGTTGTCGTTTTCAGGGCAAAAATGTTCAGGTACGTGGGGTCCTCTTTTCAACCTCCCCTTTTAAGAAAGTCGTTATATGATTTTGAACAGAGAATATACGATTATGAAACAAACAGGCGTTATTACTATTATTGTAGTGCTGCTTCTCTGCGGTTTCGTTTTACCTGCCGGAGCAGTCATGCTGGAGGTAACGGTTAAAGGACCGGTAGCGACTATCAACCCGGATAAGAATACCCTGACGGTTGACTACCCGCTCCAGTATGAATGCAATTACCCGGTGAACGAAGCACCGGTCTGTTCCTATACGCCCACCAACAAGACCGGACTTACCGGCACAGTACCGGACGCACTGCATTCACCGTCTTTAAAAACGGCGATCCAATTATCGCGACCAACCTTGGGGGTCAAGGAGAGACGTGGATTACGCTGGCAAAGTTATATGGCTCACGGCCAAACGAGGAGCTGGTAACCGATATTATTGGCGATATACGCACAATCCCGACCCCGCTCATCGGCAATTATTCTCTGGATGCAACAACGGTCCCTGACTGTTCGGCATGTACTGGCACCACATGCACGGCCAGATCAGCCATAATCATGGTAAAGAGCGATGGATACGGAGTCCTGGCACGGACACTCATGCCGGGGGAATCGTTTACCTATAGTGGAAGGAACGACGGCTCGGGTGTGACCGTCACATTCGTCAAAGGAGAGGCATCATCCACAATCTGTCCGGGGAAATCTGGTAGCACCGGGCCTCAGGCAATTTCTGTGTATATCGTCAAAATAGTGCCACCAATCAGTGCAGCCCAGACAAATATCCGGACCGCAACAACAACCCGGCCTGACGAAGCGCTGACACCGCAGCAATCACTGTCAGCGACATCCAGGACACCTGTTGCGGGACCGGCAACAACAACCAGGGCCGGCATGGTGCCCCTGGCGGTGATCGGGGCGATAGGGTTAGCAGGGCTTGCTCTTATGATGAAACGGAAATAAATCTTTTTTCTGACACTCTGCCTGCCAGGTGACGCGATCTGGACTCTCTCATCCATCTCCCATTGACAGCTCTGGACAAACAGGCATGAATCGATTCGTTTCAGAGCCCATTCACCGGTCTTTAAATAACTGCAACCTTCTAAATAGATCGGCTTTAAAATCCCAATGTATACAAAACGGTGTGAGTATGGTTCGTGTTGGTGTCCATGTTTCAATCGCAGGCTCACTGGATTTCGCTGTCGATCGCGCAAAAGAAACCGGGTGTGACGTGTTCCAGATGTTCTCCCGCAACCCCCGGGGCTGGGGATACAAACCGTTGTCGGACCATGATTGCGATACTTACAAGGAGAAGATCCGGGCCACCGGAATAATTCCCGTTGACCATATGCCCTATCTTCCGAACCTGGCCTCCCCAAAACCAGATATTTACGAAAAATCTATCGCAGCCCTCACTGCTGAACTTGACCGGTGTGGTCGGCTTGGTATCCCGTATCTCATTACCCACCTCGGACATCACCTTGGTGACGGGATTGCCGGAGGAAGGGCACGGGTCATCACTGCGATTAATACGGCTCTTGGTGAATCTGACTCTACGGTAATGCTGCTTCTTGAAAATACGGCAGGAGAGAAGAACAGTGTCGGCAGCAGTTTCGAGCACATCCGCGGAATCCTGGAAGGGATTGAAAATCACACCCGGACTGGTGTCTGTTTTGATACCTGTCACGCATTTGCAGCGGGATATGAGCTGAGGACAGAAACAGGCCTTGCAGAAACACTTGCAGAGTTCGATGATCACATTGGTATCCGAAATCTCAAAATCATCCACCTGAATGATACGAAAGGTGACCGGGGAAGCGGACTTGACAGGCACGAGCACATAGGAATGGGATTCATCGGTGAAAACGGGTTCCGGAACATTCTTCGCCATCCTGTTCTTTCAGCCCTCCCGCTGATTTGTGAAACCCCGGTAGATGAACGACGGGATGATGTGGGCAATATTGCTAAAGTGCGTGAGCTGGCAGGATAACGTATCCGGGATTTGTTTCTTCAAGAATGACTTGACCAGTTCAAATACAAAATCCCCACATATCCTAAACGGATTGGGGGTCTGGAGAAACGGACATGAATCTGTCACATTTTTACGGATCCGTACGTTATAACCGCAATACACGCAGGGTAGGGAAACTGGTATCGGCCCCTGCTTCATTGTACGATGCTTTGTATTTCCTGTTTTTTTAAAAAGGAAATTTACAGAGCCAAAAACAGTTTCCTCATTTTTTCCGTGCTCTTATTATCTTTCACAAACAATAGATCCGGCAGTGAAGGCAATATTTGACGGCACTGTAGTTCGTATGGGGAAAGAGGGGAGGGTACTCTATGAACAAAGCGGCTATGGACGGCTCGATCAGGACGGAGTGAAACTGACAAACCAGGAGGCCCTCTATCTTCTCCACCGGCAGAAGATCGATGTGCCCGGGTACACGTTCAACACCCTGGCTTCCAGGTTTGCCGATCAACCTGATTTCCTGCGAAGTTTTCTGGTGTATCGGGATATGCGGGAACGGGGATATGTTGTGCAGGCCGGACCGCACGATTTCCGGGTGTTCAAACGCGGTGAAAAACCCGGTACAGGGGAGTCGCTCTATCTTGTCCGAGTCCTTTCCGAACGCGATCCGATCCGGTTTGTAAAACTCATTGAAGAGGTTGTTGCCTCAAGAAACATGCGCAAGCAATATGTACTCGCTGTTGTCGATGACGAAGATGAGCTGACCTATTACGAGATTAAACTCCAGAAACTGGTTGAACCCGGAAATTATTTGCCTGATGTATCCTCTCAGGAAGCATTCCTTGTGGGAAAATCCGCAATGGTGATGGTGCCGGCCCATTCAGATCTCGAAAAGTCAGGATTTGGTAAACGGTTTGACGCTGAACGTCTGATGCTCGCTCCTGTTGAACTGCTGTATCTGATGGGGATAGGAAAAATTGTCCTCAAAAGTGGGAATAACCTTGTCAGGACTGGTGAGTATTTTGCACTCGCCAGTGAGACTGATGGAGAACTTGCCGAGAAAGATAAGGTATATACTGAACTCAGAGGGCACAATTTCACTCCACGGACGGGCTACAAGTTTGGTCATCATTTCCGGGTCTATTGTGGGAAAAATGTTCATTCAGACATGCTGGTTCACGCAGTTGAAAAAGAGGCGTCTCTTCCCATGAGCGTGATCTCGCGATCAGTCCGGATGGCACACAGTGTCAAAAAGAAGATGTTGTTTGGCGCTGTACATACTACCGGAATTCAGTTCGTCGAATTTGCACGAATCAAACTATGAGCGTTCACCATGCAGGAACCCCAGATTAATCCCTGGTCAAGCAACCAGACCGTTGATGTTGAGAAATTATTCTCCGATTTTGGCATCGAGCCCATCGCCCCGATAACCCCTGAACTCCCCAGCGTCCCGTATTTTATGCGGAGAGGTATCGTAGTGGGGCACCGCGACTATCGCCCTATCGCCAGTGCTATACGCAACCGCACGCCCTTTCACATCCTTACCGGGTTCATGCCGAGTGGCCACCCGCATCTCGGCCACCTGATGGTCATGAAGGAGGTGGTATGGCATGTGCAGCAGGGCGGTAATGGCTACGTTACCATTGCCGACCGTGAGGCACATGCAGTACGGGACATGTCATGGGAAAAGTGCAGTGAGTACGGGAAAGAGTACCTTGCCTGCCTTTATGCTCTCGGCTTTGAGGGACAGACCTATTTCCAGAGTAAAAATGAACGGCTGAAAGATCTCGCCTTTGAAGCCGCAACCAAAGTAAATTTCTCCGAGCTGGCGGCAATTTATGGTTTTTCACCCGAGACGGATCTCGCCCATGCCGACAGTGTGATCACGCAGGTTGCAGATATCCTGTTCCCCCAGATCGATCGCGAACCGGCCCCGACGGTTGTCCCTGTTGGTATTGATCAGGACCCGCACATACGGCTTACCCGGGGTGTCGCCCACAAACTCCGCATGTTTACCGTAGAAGAGAGGCATGACTGCATAAGCGTCCGATCAAAGAACGCACCTGGGAAAGCGCTTGACGCGGTAAAAGCAGCATTCCCGCATGCAAAGAAGTACGAGGGACATGTAGATATCAAAGACGCACAATGCTCCGATGTCAGTGCAAAGGTCCGCCAGATAGAACGTGCGCATGGGGGTTTTGCCTTCTACACCCCTTCGTCCACCTACCATATTTTCATGCCGGGACTTACCGGTGGTAAGATGTCCAGCAGTATTCCCGAAAGCATCATATCGTTTTATGAGTCTGAAGCGACGGTAAGAAAGAAAGTGATGGCGGGTATTACCGGCGGAAGGATGACGCTTGAGGAACAGAAGCGTTATGGTGGGGAACCCGACCGGTGTTCCCTGTACCTGCTCAACCTTTTCCATATGGTAACTGATGATGCGGAGCTTGCTGAGATACGGAGAAAATGTGTTTCTGGTGAGATGATGTGCGGCACCTGCAAGAAGGAGACAGCTGAACGTGTGGTTGCGTTCCTGAAAGACTTCAAGGATAAAATGGACGCAGCGGCGGATAAGATCGAGGTGTAAGATGGCGGAACTGACACAGAATGAGAAACGGTTGCTGGGAACGTTAGAGAAAGAGAAGAAGGCGGATGCTACGCATCTTGCCGGGCTTCTTGAGGCAACCCCGGAGGCAGTCGTGCAGTGGGCCCACCTGGCACAGGATAAGGGGCTGGTAAAAGTCGAACGGATCGTTGTGAAGGAATTTATCCCGACCGAAGAAGGAGAGCAGTACCGAAAGTCCAACCTGCCAGAAACTCAATTATTCTCAATATTACCTCCTAGCACTCAACTTTCAGATCTCCAAAAACATCCCGCCTTTAAAATTGGATTTGGCCAGTTACGAAAGAAAGGGCTCATTCACGTCGATGGTTCCACGGTAATAAAAGATCAAAACAAGTCAACAAGCGCTGAGGAAGCTGCATTGCGAAATCCCCAGGCCGGTGAACCGTACACTAAAGAACTTGTCAAGCGTGGGATCCTGCAGGAATGCGAGACCGTGCGGTACGTCATTACCATCACTCCTGAAGGTCTCATGGTCGCCGCAAAAGGTCTCGACTTCCGCGAAGAGACCGGCACACTTACCCGCGAACAGATCCTCTCGGGTAGCTGGAAGACCGCGAACCTCCGCAGGTATGACGTAACCAAGCTCCCAAAGAAGGTATACCCCGGAAAGGTCCACCCCTACCAGCGGATCATTGCCGAAATGCGGGAGATCCTCCTCGAGATGGGTTTTGAGGAACTCTACGGTGACATTGTCCAGCAGTGCTACTGGAATTTCGACGCCCTCTTCCAGCCACAGGACCACCCGGCCCGCGAGATGCAGGATACTTTCTACCTCAAAGAGACCATCCCGCTTCCAAAGGGCTACGAAAAAGTGAAGGCCATGCACATCTCCGGTGGGGATACGTCTTCGACCGGCTGGGGTGGGGTATGGAGGGAGGAGAAGGCCGAGCAGTGCGTGCTCCGTACCCACACCACGAGCCTTTCTATCCAGCACCTTGCAATGAACAGGAATCCGCCCGTAAAAGCGTTCGCGGTCGGCAGGGTATACCGGCGCGAGACTATTGACACCACTCACCTTGCAGAGTTCGAGCAGCTCGAGGGGATCGTGATGGATGAGGGTGTCACGTTCGGGAACCTGCTCGGGATCCTCCGCGAGTTCTACAACCGCATGGGCTTCGAGAGTGTTCGGTTCAAGCCCTCGTATTACCCCTACACCGAGCCGAGCCTTGATGCGGAAGTGTACATTGACGGGATCGGCTGGATTGAGATGGGCGGCGCAGGCGTCTTCCGTGAGGAGGTTACCGCACCGATCGGCATCGATTTCCCCGTCCTCGCATGGGGCCTCGGCGTGAGCCGGATCGCGATGCTCCGCCTCGGTCTCAAGGACCTCAGGCTCCTGCACAAGAGTGATGTGGCGTTTCTCCGCGAGACCCCTTCGCTGCGGAAGTTACATGGAGGGATCTGACATGGCCGTTATCACCCTTCCTTACAGGTACCTCGAGCGGCTTACTCGCACCGACCGGAAGACAATCCTCGAGAAGGTACCCCTCATCGGTTCGGACGTGGAACGTACCGAGGAAGACCATGCAGACGTGGAGTTCTTCCCCGACCGTCCCGATCTCTTCAGTCCGGAAGGCGTTGCCCGGGCAATGCGGGGATATCTCGGGATCGAAACCGGTCTGCCCTCGTACCCGGTCAGACCCTCGGGGATCTCTTTCACCATCGACCCGAAGCTGGCAGACATCCGTCCCATACTCGGCGCCGCCGTGATCCGCGGGGTCTCGTTCGATGACGAGTCGATCCAGAGCATCATGTCCCTGCAGGAATCGCTCCACTGGGCGGTAGGCCGGGGCCGGAGCAAGGTTGCGATCGGCATCCATGACATGGATACCATAAAGCCGCCGTTCCGGTATATTGCATCGCCGCGGACCCGGAAGTTCGTACCGCTTGATTATACTGAAGAGATGACCATGGACGAGATCCTCGAGAAGCACCCGAAAGGCCGGGACTATGCGAAGATAGTCAAAGACTTCCCGCTCTTCCCGCTCATTGTTGATCGGGACGACAATGTCCTCTCGTTCCCCCCGATCATCAACGGCGAGCGGACACGGGTGACCATCGACTCGAAGAACATCCTGCTCGATACGACCGGCACCGACCCGCGGGCTGTCGGTGTTGCAGTCAACATAATCTGCACGGCAATGGCCGAGGCAGGGGCTGCCATCGAGAGCGTGGAGATAGGTGGAGTACAGACTCCGACTCTTGCTCCCTCTGAACGGACAGTAAACGTGAAAGAGTGCTCCAGGCTTCTCGGTGTTGAGCTGACAGCTTCGTCAATGGCCGGTCTCCTCAAAAAGATGCGCTTTGGTGCAGAACCTGCAGGAAAAGGCAAGGTAAAAGTCCAGGTGCCCTGCTACCGAGCCGATATCATGCATGACTGGGACCTCTTCGAGGACGTGGCAATTGCGTACGGGTACGACAAACTCGAATCCCACCCCCCAAAGACCTTCACCGTGGGAAAACCCCACCCGGTGCAGGTCAACGCCGCCCTTGCCCGCGAGGTGTTCACGGGCCTCGGGTACCTTGAAGTGATGCCATTCACCCTCACGAACAAGGACGTTCTCTACAGGATGATGCAGCGCCCCGAAACAAAGGGCGTCCTCCATGTCATGCACCCGATCAGCATCGAGAACACCGTCGTAAGGACCGAGCTCCTCCCCCTGCTCCTCGAGTTCCTTACTATTAACCGGCACCGGGAACTGCCCCAGCGCCTCTTCACCGTGGGCGACGTTGTTTTGGACTGCCGTACCCACCAGCAGGCAGCCGGTGTCAGCACCCACGCGGACGCGGACTTCTCGGAAACGTATGCCTCAGCTGATGCGGTGCTGCACGAGCTCTCCATCGTCTATACCGTGAAGGAATCGGCAGACCCGGCGTTCATTGACGGACGCCGTGGGGATATAGTCGTAGCGGGAAAAGCCGTAGGCGTCTTTGGCGAGATTCATCCTGCTGTGCTGAACGCATTTGAGCTTGAGCACCCCGTTGCCGCATTTGAGTTCGATCTCAGAGCCGTACAGGGATACCCCTGCCTCTGAGATACTGTTTTACGTCCCTGATGGTGAATTCACCGTAGTGAAATACGCTTGCTGCAAGGCAGGCATCGGCTTTTCCTTTGGTAAACCCGTCATAGAAATGCGCGAGTGTTCCAACCCCCCCGCTTGCAATGACCGGAATCCCGGCTGCATCGGAAATTGCGGAGGTGATGGCAATATCAAACCCGTTCTTTGTGCCATCTGTTTCCATACTGGTCAGGAGGATCTCGCCGGCGCCCCGTTCCTCGGCCTCTTTTGCCCACCTGATGGCATCAATACCGGTAGGTTTACTCCCCCCGTAAATGACCACCTCATACCAGCATGTGCGTCCATTGTCCAGATAAACAGGGGTTGACGTGTTATTGGGCGTGAAATTCCGCCGCACATCCATAGCGACCACGATGCACTGCGTGCCAAACGCTTCGGCTCCTCTTGTGATCAGGGTGGGATCGTGTACAGCACTCGTATTGATACTCACCTTATCGGCTCCTGCCCGGAGGATCTGCTGGATATCATCAAGTGACCTGAGACCTCCCCCTACGGTAAGCGGCAGGAAGAGCTCGTCTGCAGCTCGTTGAATGAGCTCAATGATGATACCCCGCTTCTCCCTGGAGGCGGTGATATCAAGGAATACCACTTCGTCTGCACCCTGCTCGTTGTACCGCCCGGCAAGCTCCACCGGGTTTCCGGCATCGCGGAGCCCGAGAAAGTTCGTGCCTTTCACCACCCTGCCATCCTTGAGATCAAGACAGGGTATGATTCGTCGCGTCAGCACCATTGGATACACCTTGAACGGCGGATACTATCTACATTTCCTATTGGTTATTCATTCGCGGAGTTTTTATGTAACTTGCCGTGCCTATTCATAGGGTAGTCAGTTACCGGGCGGCTGCTTTTTAAAGCCCCCATCGGATGAGGATGTTTCATGAGCTCAGGAAAGCTGAAGATTGAATGGGCTGCGCAGTACATGCCGGTACTTGCCGCCATAAAAAAAGAGTTTGAGAAGAAGAAACCATTCGCCGGTATGACGATTGGCATGGCGCTCCATGTTGAGGCCAAGACCGCAAACCTGGTCTCTGCACTTGCAGCCGGGGGTGCTGAGGTATACATCACCGGATGCAATCCGCTTTCCACGCAGGATGATGTGGCCGATGCCCTCAATGACGTCAGGAATGTCCACTGCTTTGCAAAGCGTGCGTGTTCGGTTGACGAGTACTATGCTGCTATTGACCAGGTGCTCGATGCCAGGCCGGTCATCACCATCGATGACGGGATGGACCTCATCCATTACATTCACACAAAACGCCGGGACCTCATCAAGAAGGTGATCGGTGGCTGCGAAGAGACCACGACCGGTATCCACCGCCTGAGGGCTATGGCTGCTGAAGGGAAGCTCGAATTTCCGGTTATCGCCGTGAACGATACCCCCATGAAGCGGTTCTTTGATAATGTCCATGGGACCGGGGAAAGTGCCCTCTCCTCGATCATGATTACGACGAACACCCTCATCGCCGGGAAATACTTCGTGGTTGCCGGTTATGGCTTCTGCGGGAGAGGACTTGCAAAGAAAGCCCACGGGCTCGGGGCAAAAATTATCGTGACCGAGATTGACCCTCGACGTGCACTTGAGGCCCACATGGACGGGTTCATGGTCATGTCCATGGACGAGGCAGCAGCGATAGGAGATATCTTCGTCACGACAACCGGCAACGTTGCAGTCATTGCCGCAAGGCACTTCAGGAAGCTGAAAAATGGTGCGATCCTCTCAAATGCCGGTCATTTCAATGTTGAGATCGATATCGAATGGCTCCACAAGAACGCCGATAAAGTCATCCAGCGGGATGGAATCGAGACGTTCGTGATTAAAGGAAAATCTGTCCACGTCCTTGCCGAGGGCCGGCTTGTCAACCTCGCCACACCCAAAGGCATGGGTCACCCGATCGAGGTCATGGACTTAAGCTTTGCCCTGCAGGCGCTCTGCACTCTCCATATAGCCAAGAACGGCAGGAAGATGAAGGGCGGTGTATACGATGTCCCGCAGGAAATTGATGAACAGGTTGCTAACCTGAAACTTTCATCCCTCGGACTCTCCCTTGATAAGATGACCAACGAGCAGAAAAAATATCTCTGCAGCTGGGATAGCGGTACCTGAGGACACTTTATAAAAAACGATTAGGGAGCTTCCTTCATCAGAAGTTCCCTCCGCACCGGCTAAGTTGGGAGCTCTCTCTCTCTTCGTGTTCTTAGCTCAGACTGAATTCTTGCGAAGTGGAATGCTTGTCCATCCCCAAGGTGAGTGTATCATAGCATGATAACGCATGAGTAAAAAATGTCAACATGTATTGAATCCTAACCTAAAAATTTTAAAAAAATATCAAAGCTGTTTTTAAGGAATATCCAGGCTCTCAGCCTTCTCTCGCCGCGTACAGGTACTCCTGCGCATACCCGCAGTATTCCCCGAAATGCTCCCGGGCAAAGCGGCGCACTGCATCATATTCCCGGGCTGTTAAATGAGGACCCGCACTCAGATCCGGGAGATAATTCTGCTGCATTATCCGGTGTATCCAGACATCGACCGGGAACGCCTCGTACTTCTGGAAGGCAAAAAGAAGAACACAGTCAGCTGCTTTAGGTCCTACACCCTTAAGTTTCATCAGTTCACGTCGTGCATCCTCAAATGACAGAGCAGAAATGGCAGCTTCCCACTTTTTCAGATTGGTGATCTCACAGGAAGTATCAAAGATATAGGGAGTGCGATAACCCAGTTTGCAGTCAGGGAGGATATGCTCCCCGCACGAGATTGAGGAGGGTCCAGGGAAGGTATAATATGTGTTTCCTTCGAATTCAATCGCTTTGCCAAACTGCTTTGCAATGGAAGATATTCTGCGCCGGATCGTAGGGATATTCGAATTGGTCGAACAGATATAGGACACAAGGCACTCCCATTTCGGCTGACGGATTAAGCGCAGTCCGGTGCATCGACTGAGTGCGGTATGGATGAAGGGATCGCGGTCAATGGATGCCAGAATGGGGTGGAGGTCCATATCCAAAGAAAAATAGCGGGTAATAAATGATGCCGGCGCGCCTTCAAATGTAAGCCGGACACCAACCTGCCGTATTCTGATAACACGCTCGCCGATAACACCATACCACCATCCATCAGCGGTGCGATCCCATCGGAATACCTGACCACAGCCAAGCGTCTGATCAAGTGAAAACTGCTGGTTATGAGAGAGTGTTATATCGGGCATATTCCTCGATGTTGATAAAAGATCTGGTGTTCAAACCATATATGGTATATCGGGAAGTCACCTTTTGGCGGATCAGGATGCGTATCCGGAGCATGCTTGGAATATCTCGCTGGAAATATTCCCGGGAAAAAATAAGTTACTTTCGCATCGTAACGAATAGACTTTTAATATATAAATCAATAGTTCTTTTCATGGAATTAACACAAACGCTTAAAGCATTTATTGAAGAGGGTCAGGATTGGGAGCGTAAAAACACCTCCGTAAAAGGTGTTTCCATCATCAGACTCCCGGCGACAAAGAACCGTGCAGCCTCTCTTGCTATCGATATTAATCCGATTGGGGAACATGGTCTGCCCATGAAGAAAAAAGGGATCATGATCATGAATGCCGTAGAACTTGCCGCGTTCAGGGCAGCTTTCACGAATGAAAAAGTTGATGGTCTTATCAAGGCTCTTGAAGATGTCCTTCCCGAGCGTAAAGCAGCAGCAAAAACCTCCAAGACAGATGTTGTTCAGATATAACAGGGACAACTACCGGTAGCTTCCAGGTAAAAAAGGAGGGATTTGTATAAAAAAATGGTGGGTAATATACGTTATCCTGATTATTGCTCTCATACTGACAGCAGGCTGTCTTGGCTCGAAAACCCCTCCTGTGTCACGTCCCCCTGCACCTGCTGTGCTGGTTGATTACTACCGGACTGGGGGTATTGCAGGCTTTGATGACCGTCTGGTCATTTTCGATAATGGTGTTGCTGTGGTTTCGAGTAAGACCGTCAATCAGGAGATTGCGATAAACCAAACCGATATCGACAGGATTGTCACACTCTTTAATCAGTCACAGTTCTCCCTGCTTGAAGCGAATTATTCGGCTCGCCCCGGAAGTGCAGATTTAATGAAATACACCGTTAGTTACCATAGCAAAACGGTCATCGCTGAGGACTCAGTGGTACCCCCCTCACTGCAACCGGTTATCGATGAATTGAACCGGATCCTGACTATGGCTGCCAGTTTGAAACAAACCTCTGGCATGGGGGCAAATATTCCCGGGTAAAAGGTCCGGAATTTTTGTGAATTCACCTTTTTTTATTCCGTCAGTGGGGAGTACCTGAAGATCCTGTTACGGGCTCAGCACATTGCTGCCTTTTCCCCTTCCGGGAAAAAAGGCTTCAAAAACAGAAGTTCTTGCCGTATCAGGTATCCCTCCGGGGCGTTTTCTCCCAGTGAAGATTGGGGACCAAAGAAGAGTTCGATTTGGCGGCCAGGCGATAACGGTCCGGAATGGGACAATCGTCCTGTAATTAAAAAAAATATTATTTTTTCTCGTACAGGCACGACTGAATATCGTGTCCCAGTTTTCCGATCGCATCTGCCCGGCACCGCTGGCAGTGGCGCATCTGTTTGACATATTTCCCGCACTCATCCTGCATTTTACGTTTCATCTCGGGTGTTGGCGGTGTAATATCGGCAAACTTGTATTGTGCAATAAGGGGGATGACATTGAAAGTATACACACCCATCTCACCAACCCTTTTAGCGATCTCCGGAATATGATCTTCGTTGATGCCCGGGATATAGACCGTGTTGATTTTCACAATCATATGCCGCTTCACGGCTTCTTCAATCCCTTTTAACTGCTGGGAGAGGAGAATTTTTGCACCTTCGAGCCCGTTGTAGCGCTTGCCCTTATAATCGATAAACTGGTAGATCTTAGCGCCAATTTCCGGGTCAATTGCGTTCAGCGTCACCGTAACATTGCCTACGTCATATTTCTCGAGCAGGTCGATCTTCTCGGGGAGCAATAATCCGTTTGTACTTATGCACTTGATGACATTGGGGTACTGTTCGTGAAGGCGGCGGAGTGTTTCAAAGGTCTCTTCATTTGCAAGGGGTTCTCCCGGTCCTGCGATACCAACGACCTTGATATAATCATATTTGTCCACAACTTTTTTGACCATGTCCATGGATTCATCAGGATTAAGTACCCTTGTTGTGACCCCCGGGCGGCTCTCGTTCACGCAGTCAAAGTCACGAATACAATAGTTGCACTGGATATTGCATTTGGGTGCTACCGGAATATGACAACGCCCGAATGTGTGGCATGCTTTTTCGGAAAAACAGGGGTGCTCCTGGATCTTGCGCATCTGTGCCGGGTCCCACTGTACTTTCCTGCCCGCAACATCTGCAATTCTTACATCATCAGACATATTCAACACCACTACGTGCGCTGTGAATGTATAAATAAAGTGCAATCGTGATAGTGCGAGTCACTTCTCCCCATAATCCCCCTGTTATCCCCACAGATGCGATAACGCCCGAACAGGTGCTATGTTATCGTCGCTAAGTGCTGGGCGGTATGGGGGGAAAGACACTGTCCCCCTCCTTCATCGTTCCTGCATTTTGAATTTCATTTCAATGGAAAATGAGAACTACAGAGCAAATCTTTTAAAAAAAAACAGATTTAGGATACCATGGGCCCGCCGGATTCGAACCGGCGACCTCCGCCGTGTAAGGGCGACGTCATAACCGACTAGACCACGAGCCCGGTCTCTTACTAATGTTTCCCTGCACCCTATTAACATTGTTGCTCTCCTTCAAATGACGGCCATTGATCCTGCACAAAGTATGATAACAGGAACAGGTTTCAGGATTGCAGAAAGAAAAAATGACAGAAAAAAAGATGTTAATTTTTTTATTCTTTCTTGAGTTTTATATCAATGGCATATTTTTCTGCATTCCTGTCAGCCATTGCCTGGATAGCAGCGATCTCGGCATCCTGGCGTTTTGGTTTGAACAGGTGGCGGAACCGTTTCTGGGTCTTGAGATATTCTTCAACCGGTTTGCGGACGACCTTTTTTGCTTTGACTACTTTACCGTCAATCATTTCATAGTTGACCCAGAGTCCTGTTTCTATTGCCAGTTTAGCAATAGCGATAGTCTGCTCGCCTTCAAAGCCCCAGCCGGTACAGCAGGGTGCGTGAACCTGGACATAGCATGGACCCTTGGTATTGATCGCCTTCTCAACCTTCTGCATGAGATCAGCGGGATAAGCGATTGAAGCGGTAGCAACATAAGGTGCACCATGTGCCGCCAGAATCTGCGGCATGTCCTTTTTCGGACGTTTGTTCCCAAACGAGCATTTCCCTGCGGGGCTCGTTGTCGTACTGGCATCGTATGGTGTTGCACCGGAACGCTGGATGCCGGTGTTCATGTAGGCTTCATTGTCGTAGCATATGTAGGTAAAGTCATGACCGCGTTCAAAGGCGCCGCTGATGCAAATCATACCGATATCGAAGGTAGCCCCGTCACCTGCCATGATCACCACTTTCTCCGTCCTGCCTTGTTTTTTGAGCGCCGCCTCAACACCGGATGCAACTGCAGAGGCATTTTCAAAGAGGGAGTGAATCCATGGTACTTTCCAGGCAGTCTCCGGGTAGGGTGTGGAGAACACTTCCATGCACCCCGTGGAGGAAACAACAATGGTATTTGTGCCTGAAGCTTTTGTTACCAGTCTTGCCGCCAGTGCAGCACCACATCCGCCGCATGCCCGGTGTCCGCAATCAAATAATTCCAGGGTTTTATCGACCATTTCAGAGCACCTCCCTGCGCAGTCCATAGAATATATCGCCCTCTCCTTTCTCAATGAGAGCGACTATCGCTTTGATATCTTTCTTTCTGACGTCTCTCCCCCCAAGGCCGATGATATAATCTTTGACCGGGATGCCGGAACCATAGAGTGCATCCTTGACCTCAAGGGCAACCGCCCCTTTTGCACCCAGTGAAATGTTCTTGTCGAGCACGGCAACTCTCTTTACGTGAGCAAGAGCCTTAGCCACATCCTCTGAGGGAAACGGGCGGAAGATTCGGATCTTGAGCAGGCCGACTTTCCTGCCTTCATCACGCATCTCATCGATTGCGTCCTTCGTTGTACCGCAGATAGAGCCCATCGCGACGATGGCCGTGTCAGCATCTTCAAGGCGATAGCCTTCGACCATCGCACTATAATCCCTCCCGAACATCTGGCCGAATTCCTTTCCAGCCTTCTGGATGATTGCTTTTGATGCCTTGAGGGCTCGGTCCATTTCATACCTGAATTCAAGGTAATAATCCGGTGTGGCATACATGCCGAAACTGATAGGGTCAGCTGCATCAAGCCGTTCGTAGGGCGTGAATTTCGGAAGGAACCGATCAATATCCTCCTGCGTGAGCATATCGATGGGTTCGTACGTATGGGAAAGAATGAAGCCGTCAAAGCAGACAAATGCGGGGAGCAGGACAGAATGTTCTTCTGCAACGCGGTAGGCAAGGAAGTGCAAGTCTGTTGCTTCTTGGTTGTCCTCCGCATAAAACTGCAGCCAGCCTGAGTCGCGGAGAGATATGGAGTCCTGCTGGTCATTCCATATGGAAAGGGGTGCACCAAGTGCCCGGTTGGCAATGGTCATCACAATCGGGAGACGCATGCCGGCAGCATTAAAGCAGACCTCAAACATAAGGGCGAGCCCCTGTGACGTAGTTGCAGAATAGGTGCGGGAACCTGCAGCGCTCGCACCGACACAGGCAGAGAGCGCTGATAATTCATTCTCGACAGTGATATATTCCGCATCCAGCTGACAATTTGCAACCATATCGGCGAGGGCTTCGACAATATGAGTCTGTGGCGTGATCGGGTAAGCAGAGATCACCTGCGGGCGACAGAGCCTGACTGCTTCTGCCACCGCATGTGACCCTTCAGTTATCTCCATCATCTACTTCTCCTCCTGTTTCATCGTGATCGCTTCGCCCGGGCATTCTTCGGCACAGATCCCACATCCCTTGCAGTACGTGTAATCAGGCACAACGAATCCCTCCTCAGTCTCGTGGACGCATCCCTCCGGACAAAGTGTCACACACAATCCGCAATGAGTACATTTCTCCTTATCATAATCCGGCTTGAAGACACGCCACGAGCCGGTTTTGTTGTCACGGGATTTCCCCGGTCGTGCCCTGCATCCGACTGCCAGTGACATTATGCACCTTCCTGTACCTTTGCAAATGCCTGACGGGCAGCTTCGATATTTTTTAGTGCAAGTTCCTTTGGGAAACGGTGATTGAGAGCATTTTCCAGCGCGGAAAATTTTATCTCCCCCGATGCAGCGGCAAAAGCTCCCATAAGTGATGTGTTGGTGATGGGAAGCCCGATTGCCTTCAATGCAATGGTTGTTGCATCAATGGTGATCAATTTCACACCCTCCGGCACCTTATAGTCAGGTACTTTTTCCGTGTTCACAATCACAATACCCCCCTTCTTTACCCCCTGGAACACGTTCACGTCTTTGATTAAAGTGCTGTCCTGCACAATGATATAATCCGGCTCATAGACCTGGCTCCGTTTGCGGATTATTTTGTCATCAAATCGAACAAAAGCCTGGACTGGTGCCCCCCGCCGCTCGACACCAAATGCCGGGAAGGCCTGGGCAAAGACGCCCCCTTCGAATGCAGCGACGGCAATAAGTTCAGCAGCAGTGACAGAACCCTGGCCGCCCCTGCCGTGGATACGTAACTCTCTCAAGAAAAATCCCCAATAATCTTACATGATTAATCGATATAAATCTACAGATCTATATCAAGCCCGAGAATTTCTTTTTTCCCGCAGAACACGTCGTGAGCGATCCTGACCAGGCCCCTGGATGCGCACCATTCATCAAATACTGCCACATCACGACCAAGAAGTGCTTTTACCTCAGGTGCGATGACGGGTGCAAGACTGCCGGCAAGGGCTACCGTTGCGCGGTTATTCAATAAGAGAAGCGCGGCACATTCCATGGCTGCAAACATGGCCACAGACCGCATGCGCTCTTTTTCCGGAAGGGAGAAATTTACTCCTGCATGCTGGAAAGCCTCATTTGCAGTGCATTCTCCTGCATCGATTCTTCGTATCGCGTCCACATCGAGTGCGCCATGAAGACTGCCGGGTGCAAAGATACAGGCGTCAAAAGCTCCTACCAGTTTTCCTGCAGAAATAAGAAGTGTCACGGTGTTGGAGCTTACATCAGAAACAATAACATCATCACCGAGAGCACAGCTGACTTCGTAGGCAATCCCAATCTTTTCAGGACTGGACTGATGTGAATATACTTTAAAACGGGGATCTGTGGGAGACCTGCGGTGGAGACCGGGAATAACCACGGCAGGGATACCGCTTTTCGCAACTTCATCAAAAACTCTTGTTCCTCCGCCGATATGCTGCCCGGCTCCCTCACGGCTGATAAGTCCACGGTTTTTCACCTTGCTGATATGCGTGATCGATGAAATATTATCCCCCATCGAATAACAGAGCGCAATGCCTTCAATTCCATCGACCGGACAAATCCTCGAGAGATCCTCTATGGTGAACTCTAATGCGGCCTCCCGTGAGATCTTGAACTCTCCCGATTCTCCGGCAAAACGCATGGCAGTTGTTCCGTGATCGATCCCTATGAACATACCAGTAATCCTATAGCATGGATGACATATTATGTTGTGATGTTTGATGTCGTGACAGGTGGAGCCGGGTTCATCGGTTCGCACCTTGTTGATACTCTTGTTGCACAGGGCAACGAGGTTCTGGTTATTGACTCACTATGTTCCGGGAAGAAGGAAACGATTGCCCGCCATATCGATTCCTGTAAGGTCAGGTTTGTGCAAAAAGACCTGCTGGGCGATGAGTGGCAGGATACCATTCAGGGTGCAGACCGGCTCTTTCATCTTGCAGCGGATCCTGATGTCCGCCAGAGCGCTGTGAACCCTGACCCGACTATGCAGAACAATATCCTGGCCACGTACAGGGTCCTCGAAGCCATGCGTTTGCATGATGTTCCCGAACTGGTGTTCACTTCTACATCAACGGTCTATGGCGACGCGACCGTTATACCGACCCCGGAGAGCTACACTCCTCTCGAACCCATATCAGTGTACGGCGCGAGCAAGCTGGCCTGTGAAGCACTTATCTCAGCGTACTGCCACTCGTTTGGTATGAAAACCTGGACGTTCCGGTTTGCCAATATCATCGGATCACGGAGTGGTCATGGGGTGATTATTGATTTTATCCGGAAACTTGAGGAGAACCCGGCTGAACTGGAGATCCTCGGCGATGGGAAACAGACTAAATCCTACCTTGAAGTACATGAATGTGTAGCGGCAATGCTCTTTGCAGTCGGCCATGCCCGTGATACGGTCAATACGTTCAATATCGGTTCCGAGGACTGGATTGATGTGAAAAGTATCGCAGAGATTGTCACAGAAGAGATGCATCTTCCCTCAACGAAGTTCAGGTTCACGGGTGGTGAACGTGGTTGGATCGGGGACGTGCCGAAGATGCAACTTGCAATCGATAAAATCAAAGGATTGCGCTGGAAGCCGCAGATCGGTTCACGGGAGAGCGTGAGGATCGCAGTCAGAGCAATGCTCGCAGAACGGCAGCACCCATAATGACGGTTCAAAAAAAACCAAAGATACCTCCAGAACAGTGATTCCTATGAAGTATATGGTCATTCTTGGTGATGGTATGGCGGATGAACCGCTCGTGCAACTGGGAGGTAAAACTCCCCTTGAATATGCAAAAACACCGAATATGGATCGGATGGCCAAAAATGGTGCATGCGGGATGCTCCGGACAATTCCCGATGATTTTGAAGCGGGCAGCGATATTGCCAATATGTCCATCCTCGGCTATGCCCCGGAGATGTATTACACTGGCCGGGGGCCGCTCGAAGCGGTGAGCATGGGGGTCGATCTTGATGCAGGCGATGTCGCATACCGCTGCAATCTGGTGACCGTGCAAAACGGGACTATGGCAGACTTCTCAGCGGGTCATATCTCCAGTCCTGAGGGTGCCGAGCTCTTATCCTCACTCGGAAACAGGATCCCAGGGGTGATGTTCAGGCCGGGAGTCAGCTATCGCAACCTGCTTGTTGTGCATGACGGAAAGGGCGCCACCTCCACCCCGCCCCATGACATCGTGGGGAAAAACATTGCTGATTATCTCCCGAAAGGCGGGGATGCCGGTCGGCTCCTGCAGTGCATGGAGAAAAGTACGGAGATCTTTTTCGAGCATAAGGTGAATTATGCACGACAACAATCCGGCAAACCCCCAGCGACCCAGATCTGGCCGTGGAGTGGCGGGCACAAACCAGCATTTCCCTCCTTTGAGAAAAAGTACGGGAAGAAAGGCGGGGTAATATCAGCTGTTGACCTCTTAAACGGGATTGCGAGGTGTGCCGGGCATGGAAGTGATTACCGTCCCGGGTGCTACCGGCTACCTCGATACGGACTATGACGCGAAGGGACGCTATGCTCTCGAAGCAATCAGACACCTTGATTTCCTCTATCTTCACATCGAGGCGCCTGATGAAGCCGGGCATCTGGGGAATGTAGAAGAGAAGGTCCGTGCGATCGAACGGGTTGATGGTGTTATAGGCATGATCCTTGAAGAGTTTGAGGGTGTCCTGGCTGTGCTTCCCGATCATCCGACCCCAATCAGGGTGAAGACGCATACGAGGGATCCGGTCCCCTTCGTTGTTATCGGTAAAGAAAAGGATGCAACGGAACGATACTCAGAGCAGGCAGCCCGATCCGGAGGATTAGGAACAAATAATGCCGTTGACTTTCTGGACTTCCTGTTTTCTTAAAGGTGTGCGGCATCAGACCCCTGCTTCATCATGTATCTTCAGTGGGGGTAACTTTCATCATTTGCCACGAAATGTATTAATATAAATTATCACATTAGTATATAAATATATGTTTTCTCAATCTTCTGGTTAACCGGGTATTATCCCCACTCAGTTAAATATACCGTCGTATGCGATTACAATAATCCATAAATTCATGGCCAAATACTTTTTGCATTTATTCCTCCTCAGCTAGAACGATGGTTTAGTGGATGACAATCACGAATACTGCCAGCAGAACAACTATCAGGTTCAGTGTGTTGAGGCATGACGCAACAATTGTTGCATACATGTCCAAATACATGGGGGTCCTACTCAACCGGAATAATCCATCCATCTTGAGGCTGACGCATCTCGGTCATTAAGACAGGATTTTATATTACTATCATCAGTTTTTATTATGAAACTGCATCAGGTAAGCGAAAACTGCTTTGCGGTCGAAAACGAGAAGAACCGCGTGTGCGATGCGAGTTCAGGACTCATCAATCTGGGCGGCGGTGTGGTCATCGACACGCAATCCGATCTGTCTCACGCACGCCAGATGATTAAATTGTTCGGTAAGGTCTGGAAGGGCATGCCGAAGCGAGTCATCAACACGCACGAAGACGCTGACCACGTTTGGGGGAACCAGCTCTTTGAGGGTGCTGAAATCATCGCGCATCGAACGATGCCGGAACGCATGAAGCAAGTCGCCGACCCGGGGGAAATGCAGCATCTGCTCAAAGGTGCCGAGATTATCGGGAAAACCCATCCCGGCGTTCTGGCAATCGCCCAGCAGCTTCGGCAGGACTACAATTTCGATGGAATCAATTTGGTGCTGCCAACGACCCTGTTCGATGAGCGATACACGCTGGATCTTGATGGCACGAAAGTTCACCTGATCTATGTCGGGGCGTGCCACCAACTCGGGGACACGATCGTTCACGTACCCAAGGAAGGGGTGGTGTTCGCTGGCGATGTGATCTTCACCGAATGTACTCCGAATGGCTGGATCGGCACCTACGACAAATGGCTCAAGTGTCTCGATCTCATCATCTCACTCAATCCAAAGGTCATTGTCCCGGGACATGGACCTATGTGCGGACCCGAAGGGGCGAAGGAGATGAAGGCATATCTCGAATATGTACGCGAGGAATCACGACGGTGCTTCAAGAAGGGGCTGACCTCCCTGGAGGCTTCCAAGCAAATTGATCTCGGGGCATATGGCAAGTGGCATGCCCCGGCGAGACTCTACTTGAACGTCGAACGCGCCTACCGGGAGTTCCGGAAGGAACCGGCGGACGCACCCTGGGATAAAGCGATGAGCTTCGATTTGATCTGTGAAGTGGCAAAAGCAAAAGGGATCGAGGTCGAGTTCTGATCAGCTAACGGGGATCTGATGAATCCCCTGTCAGCCTCGGTATATCCCTTCCTGTATCATTTTTCGGGATCCTGTTCCGGGTCCCTCCGACCTTCACCTTATTGGAGACTCGGGATAGTCTTTTGCCATGTTTGAGCCTTTTTCATCCTCTCAAGGGAAATTATCGTATCAACCCTGATCTCGTTTGGGTACGTGTATCCCGCCCCATTAGTCATCCACGCTCGTCGGGTTCTCTTTGCGCCCTATCTCACACCCGTGTGGTTGCATGCCAGGCTACCTTCAGTGCAATGGTCGATGAGGAATCGGGACTACCTGTGGTACTTCTGCAATGTCTCGCGCACCGGCCAGCGGCTCGGTAGTAACTTACCTGCTGGTTCGGCGAAACGGCAATGGAGTGTTCCGAGTCGCTCGAACGTGATCTGAATCTCGGTACCTGGGTCGATGAAGTTGTCGTGGTCAAGGCCAGTACAGTCAGGAATGGTACCCATACCCATCACCGAGCCGGGTTTGAGTGGAGCGATGAACTTCAACCAGGCAAATACGTCTTCGGCTTTGTTGCTGATCTCGGATGTTGACCCCTGGAACTTAACGTGCCCATTCACCAGAACCGTCACCTTGAGGTTGTATGGATCGCCAACTTCATCGGGCGTAAGCAGGTAAGGCCCGAGTTGGTTACCCTTCGCCATGTCTTTCGTCAGGCAGAATCCACCGATGAACTCCGGGGCCTGAACATCGCGGGCCGAGATGTCGTTGAAGATGCAGAATCCCGCCACCGGTTGCATTTCGTTCCCATATACGACGGCCAGTTCAGGTTCGATGTCCAGCCGTGACGTGTAAGACGGCCAGGGAATGGTTTGCCCGTCGCCGACAATGGTGTTCATGTTGCATTTATAATAGGACAGCTGATCGGGTTGACCAGGAGGGGACTTGGGTTTCGGGGCCAGGATGGCTTTGGAAAACGCCATCAACAGCGGTGCGGTCTGCGGGTTATCCTTCTCATACTTCATGATGGTTTCGGTAGAGTTCTTGATATGCCGCGGCGTCAGACCAAAGTCGAACAGGGCTGCAACCTCCACCGGCTCCAGCAGTCTGACGGAGTTGAGAGAGAAGCGTTCACCATCACCAAGTTCTTTGAGATGTTGTTCACCCCAGGCAAACATCTTCTTTGCCATACTCTCGCTCTCGGGCAGATTGACAAGGTAGGATCGGCTGTCAGCCAAATGAGGGGAGGACAATCCCGCTTTGCTTTGCAGCACAGAAAACGGGACCGCCTGGTCTTGGATGACGACGCCAAAATAAGGGATCGGCGAATCGGCAGTGGTGAATCGGATCAGTTTCATAATGGCATTTCCTCACTGTTTCTATACTGGTTCAGTATTCGACTTCCATCTCTTTCGGCATTTGCAACCTGGTAGATGGCATCGAAAGTTCCTGCTGTATCGATGAGCGTCATAGGGTACTGGAAATTAACGGTCATAGTTGGTCACGGTTAATGTGCTTTTAATTCAATATATTTACTTTTCTGTTTAACAAAGTCGAGAATAACATCAGCCGTTGTCACGGGCAGAATGCACCAAAAATAATCATTGGGATCATACACACCCCACACCATACTTTTGCATCGTGTTCGTTGCTGGTGATCCTGATACTACTCGAGTGGGATGAGTGCGTCAGCCCACCAATCCGGGGGTATTTGCGCGACGGGCGTGTAGACGATACGCTGCTCACCTGGGATCGGTGGCAACTGGTCAAAAGCCTTTACCTGGCGAGCGACCACGGCTTCTTTCGTCATGTTGAATATCGTGAGATCCTGGGTCTGGACAACGGGGCCGGTATACACCTCACGAAGCTCTGAGAAGACCATGGGGATGATCTGGGGTGAGAGAAGCGTATGCCAGAGACCAGCCATACGCGGCTTTACGAGTCCGAACACCTTGCCAGCGGCCTTTGGCGTGGTGTGGGCGGCATTGAGCGCCATCGTCACCCGCTCAATGGAGAGACCCGAAGCGGCAGCGAGTGCCGCAGCGGGCGGAAAGCACTCGTGAATGAGCAAGTCGACGCTGCCTTTACAGGCACGCACGAGTGGCCAACACGCCAGAGTATCGCCCGAGAAAACGAACGACAGACCAGCGAAATCGATGCGATAGCCGACAGCACCGCTGAGCGCGTGGATGACGGGAAACGAGGTAATCTTCACGCCATTCTCCTCGTAGGCCACCAGGGTTTGGCTGAAGTCGAACTCGGACACCACGATCCTCATACTGTCCGGATTGATAGGGCCACGCCCGGCTTCGGTGTCCCACACAAGTGCTTCCTCGATTGATTCGGCAAAGTGCTTCGTGCCAAGGCGAGGTTCGGTCCCACTGGGTCCCCACAGGTAAATCGGACCGTCAGCCCGGCCAACCTTTGCGAAGCTACCGACAAGAGTGATGAGATCACCCATGTGGTCAGCGTGCAGGTGAGTCAGAAACACCTTGTTGAGCTTGTTGACCGGCAGCTTCAGACTCGCGTAGTTCGCGAGGGAGCCGCTACCGAGATCGAAAACCAGGAGGTCACGCTCGGCATTACCAACTTCGACGAGGATGCTGGCTGCGGCCTGGCCTCGCGTCACCCAGGGGTTGCCGCTACCGAGCACCGTCACTCGCATCTCGCCGTCCTCGACCTTCTCTTCACCGGGGATGAACATCTCCGCGTACTTCCGTCGCGGGGTGCCCACAACCGGAGTCATGGTGATCGCCTTCGTTCCGCCCGCAAATACTGGCACCGGCAGGGATTGGGATTTGCCGGTCGTCATTTTGCACTCCTCGCGCTTTCAATTCGGTTTCGGTTGTTTATTATAAGGATCAATCGATTTCGAATTTTTACCACCTGTGTTTTCCAATAATAATCACTTTGGACGTTATTATTTGATTTGATTGTCGACCTAATGAAATGAACATGCTTTCATTTAACCAATGGAAAAAAATGAAGGGAGTGAATGGATTACGCCCATCTCCGCAAGAACTATGATACGATCAATGTTAACCCGAATGTGATCAAGGCTATCG
The DNA here is from genome assembly GCA_963841015.1 of uncultured Methanoregulaceae archaeon. Taxonomy (GTDB): domain Archaea; phylum Halobacteriota; class Methanomicrobia; order Methanomicrobiales; family Methanospirillaceae; genus Methanoregula. Next base: position 324,495 of record CAWJAX010000002.1, read on the forward strand.
CAACTAATCTAATGCCGCGATCACGAGCTAGGATTGAACAGCGCAATAATTCTTCATATTACTGCGATAATACTGATGATTATGGTTGCAAGAATATGACCAACATTCAGGAAAAGGGGGCCGGAAGTAAGGTCAAGAGTCTGTTCCCAATTCTGACGTGGCTGCCGAACTATAACTGGAAAAACATTCGCTTCGACTTGATTGCGGGCATTGTGATCGCAGGCCTGATAATTCCCGAATCGATGGGCATTGCTGGTGTGGCAGGGGTCGAGCCACAGCACGGTCTTTATGCCATTCTTATTGCACTTTTTCTCTATGCCATCTTCGGTTCCGGACGTCGCTCGGTGGTTAGTGTACCGAGCGCTATGGCTCTTTTAACCGCCTCGGCCATCGCCACCCTCGCCCTTACAGCATACGAGGATGTGCTAGCGGCGGTCGTCACCATCACTTTCCTCACTGGCCTGATTCTCTTAATCATGGCGGTTTTGCGCCTCGGATTGCTAGCTAATTTCATTTCCTATCCGGTCATGAAAGGGTTCCTGTTCGGCCTCGCATTGACTATCATCATTGGTCAGGTGCCTAAGCTGTTAGGCGTAGCAAAAGGTGAAGGAAACTTCTTCGAGCAACTGTGGAGTATTATCGGTTCGCTTAGCCAGACCAGTCAGGTTACCCTGGCCCTGTCCATTATCGCGGTGATTATCCTCTACGTGCTGGAAGAGCGTTTCAGGAAGATCCCCGGTGTGCTGGCGCTCTTTATCATTGGCCTTTGCGCCTCATATCTTTTGAATTGGGAGTCCATTGGGGTTGCATTGGTGGGATTCATCCCTGCAGGGCTGCCTGCGTTTTCCGTCCCGCAGATGAACCCTGATCTGATATTCCTTGTCATCCCTGCCTCCATTGGCATCGCCTTTGTATGCTTCTCGGAATCTGTGTCCATCGGAGATGAGGCGGCAGAGAAGCACAATGAAGAGGTGGATCCCAACCAGGAGTTAATTGCCGTGGCGGCCACCAATATCGGCTCGAGCTTTGCCCAAGGTATAGGGACGGGAGTGAGCATGTCTGCCACTCACGTGGGTGACAATAGTGGCTCCAGGTCACAAATGACCCTCATTATCGCAGGCCTGACGGTATTGGTCACTTTACTCTACCTGACCGGCGTATTCTACTATCTTCCTGAGTTCATTCTGGGCATCATCGTCATCTTCGCAGTCAAGGGGGCCCTGAAGGTAAGGCTGATTGCAAGCTATTATGGGACACAGCGAATCGACTTCTATTGCGCCATACTAGCATTGTTCGGGGTACTGGTCTTCGAGGTGCTGGTAGGCTTAATGTTAGCAGTCATCATCGCCATCGGTCTGGTCATCCTGAGAATTAGCAACGAACAAGGCTCCCTGCTCGGACAGATGCCAGATGGCCGGTTCATGGATCTCAGCCTGCATCCGGAGGCCAGGGAGATAGAGGGAGTGAAAATCCTCCGGCTGAACGTCACCATGTTCTATGCCAACGCACCCGTGATAAAGACACGCTTGTTGAACCTGATTCGAGAGGAACCGCGGCCGAAGTTATTTATCATAGACATGGAAGCCCACTACATCCATCTCGACATCAGCTCAGTTCGCGTCCTTGAAAAAGTGGTAAAGGAAGCACAGGATCAGAATGTGCAGGTGACGTTCGTTGGAGTGAATACCGTGACGATGAGCGACATGGAGAAACAGGGACTGGTTGCTTTGGCTGGCAGGGATCGTTTCAAGGACACCATCCAGGAGGCTCTACGTGACGCGGGGGCAGTCATCTCCGTGTAATGACGCACATCAGATATTCAATAGCATTTTCAATTTTGTCTGCTGTCTGGTATAAAAAGCGCGTCTATTCCAGTTGTCTCATTTATAAAAAATACATAGTTACTCCCTCTAAAACTAGATGGGGTAACTTTCATCATTTGCCGCACCCGACTGGTTCTTTTTTCTTTTCAGGAAGATATAGATTATCCAGAACATAAAACAAAAGGGTCAAACCTGTTTTTTAATCCGGAAATAATCCAATGCAATTAATACCGATGGCGTAGAGGTTAGTGAGATGAAAAAGAACCTGCTGATGTGGGATGAAACACTCTTCCGCGACCCCGAGGTACTGGAGATTGATTACGTTCCCGAGCAGTTCGAATTCAGGGACACCCAGATGCGCGAACTGGCTTTCCAGATCCGTCCCGGCCTTCGCGGAGGGAGACCGCTCAATACGGTCTGCAAAGGGTTGCCCGGGACAGGAAAGACCACAAGTATCCGGAAACTGTTTGCAGAGATCGAGGAAACGACAAAAAAACTTGTTCCGGTGTACATCAACTGCCAGATCGATAATACGAAATTTGCAATCATATCACAGATTTACAAAAAGCTCGCCGGGCATCTGCCCCCGTCATCCGGCACATCCTTTAAGCAGGTGTTTGATGCCGTTGCCCGCATCCTGATAAAAGAGGAAATTGTGCTGCTTGTCGCGCTCGATGATGCTAATTATCTCCTCTATGAAAACGAGATAAACAAGGTGCTCTACACCCTGCTCCGGTCCCACGAGACCTACGAGGGGACACGAATAGGTGTGATCGTTATAGTAAGCGATCTTGATGTGGACCTCACCCGCGCAGTCGATGCTCGTGTCGCGTCGGTTTTTCGTCCTGCCGAGATCTATTTTCCTCCCTATGATAATGTCGAAATACATGAAATAATGAAAGCAAGGGTCATTCAGGGTCTTTTCCAGGGTGTTCTGAGCGAAGAATTGCTGAATCTCGTTGTTGAACAGACCCTTAAAAATGGGGATCTTCGGGTAGGAATTGATCTTTTAAAAAGGGCGACGCTCAGTGCAGAACGTTCAGCCCGGCGCTCTATCGGGCGGGAGGATATCTGCGGTGCCTATGAGGTCTCAAAGTACCTTCATCTTTCCTATACGTTAAAAACACTCAAGGATGAAGAGCGGCTGATTCTCAAATCCTTTGCAGAAAGAAGCGCAAAAGAACATGAGATGAACGCAGGTGAAGTGTACAAATCCATCCGGGAATCCCTGTCAATCGGTTACACCCGCTTCTATGAGATCATAAAAAAAATGGATGCAATGCGGCTGATAAACCTGCAGTACCGTGATGGAAAAGGCAGAACCCGGATCATAACCCTGCGGTACGACCCGGCAAAGGTCCTCGAATATCTCGCGTGACGCCGGATCAGTTTGAAAAATATTATCTGTTCCCAGACCCTCTTTTATGATGCAGGGGTTTTTGTAAATGTTGAGTGTTAATGAACTGGCACTGGAAATATTTGAGAATTTAGCCGAAATTCCAGAGGAATTCAATTGTAGCTACCATGAACTGGATAACGGGGCACGCATTGTAGATTGCGGTGTAAGTACCTCCGGGGGTTATGCAGCTGGTCGCGCATTCACCGAGATTTGTATGGGTGGACTGGGAGAGGTCAACTTCCGGATGGGGCACATCAGGGAATTTCCCATGCCGTTTATAGAAGTTATGACGGATTTTCCCTCAATCTCATGCCTTGGTTCACAGAAAGCAGGATGGACCGTCAAAGTCGGCAATTATTTTGCAATGGGCAGCGGCCCTGCACGGGCACTCTCTCTCAAACCAAAACATACGTTTGAAGTGATTGAATACGAGGACGATTTTGACTGGGCTGTTATCTGCCTGGAAAGCGATCACCTCCCGAATGCCGAAGTCATGACGAAAATTGCACAGGACTGCAATGTGGATGTAGCAAATGTCTGTGCTGTTGTTGCTCCTACCTCTTCGATGGTTGGTTCAATACAGGTTTCCGGACGTTGCGTTGAGACTGCAATCTATAAGCTGAACGAGCTCGGATTTGATACACGGAAGGTCATCGCCGCTATGGGAACTGCACCTGTCCCGCCGGTCAGGGGCGCAAAGCTTGCCATGGGTGTTACCAACGACGCCACCATCTATCATGGCAGGATCAATCTCACGATGAATGCTCCCGAGATAAAGGACTATCTTGAGAAGATCCCGAGCAGCAAATCCAAGGGATACGGCAAACCATTCAACGATATCTTCAAGGAAGCAAACTATGACTTCTACCAGATAGACACTTCACTTTTCTCACCTGCAGAGGTTGTCATAAACGAGCTGTCATCAGGGACTGTATACCATGTCGGTGCTGTGAACACGGATGTGACACTGAAGTCGTTTGGATTCATGAAATAATTTTTTTTAACAATTTTTTTGTTCCATGTTTTGGTGATCAAGCGGATCCGGTTTACCAGCACCTTCACTCCGCTTACCAATTGCCGTATAATACAGGAGATCCATATATCTGTTCAGGAGTCTCCGCGGAATGATTGTTATCGGGATCGACCCCGGGCTTGCACGACTGGGGTATGGAGTAATCGAAGTAATTAAAGGGGACATACGGATGGTTACGTATGGATGTATCGAAACCTCGGGTAAGGATCTCCGCGCTTCAGAGAGATTATTAAAAATATATACTGCAGTCGAAGCACTTTTTGAGAAATACCAGCCTTCTCATGTTTCCCTTGAAAAATTATTCTTTACAAAGAACATCACATCTGCAATGGGCGTAAGTGAAGTACGCGGGATTATCCTTCTCGCTGCTGAACAGCGGACTATCCCGATCGCTGAATATACCCCAAATCAGGTTAAGCAGGCCATCACCGGGTCCGGGCGTGCAGATAAACGCCAGATGCAGGATATGATTACAAGACTTCTCAGGTTGAATGAAATTCCCACTCCCGATGACGCTGCCGATGCCCTTTCGATTGCCTTATGCCATATCCATATCCTGAGATAGTACAATGATCGCACATCTCCGTGGTAAACCAGTTCTGACTGGTGACAGGTGGGTAGTAATCGAGGTCGGGGGCATCGGGTACCAGGTGCAGGTAACCCAGCCTGCACTTCAGTTACTGGCGCACACGACAGAACCGGTAAAACTTTTTACGTTTATGGCGGTCCGTGAGGATGCGATAACACTCTACGGTTTCATGCACCAGAGCGAACTGGAGATGTTCAGGATCCTGATCGGGGTGAGCGGGATTGGTCCCCAGATTGCCATGAACATCCTTTCCCAGATCAGCATTGAGGATTTTGCTTTGGCGATCCTGAATGAGGATGAAAAAGCACTTACCAGGATCTCCGGCATTGGCACCAAGAGCGCGAAACGGCTTATCCTTGAACTGAGGGACAAGATGAAAAGAATCAGCGAAACGATGGTAGCAGGGGATGCAGGCAGGGCCAGCCCGGCTGTTCATGACGCTGTAAGCGCACTTGTCTCCCTCGGGTTTTTAGAAAAAGAATCAAGAGATGCAGTCAATGCTGCGGCGCTCGTCATGAAAAACCCCACGGTACAGGAACTCATCAAAACCGCACTCATAAAAATGAAGGAACGCTGATGTCATGACCGGGAGGATTATTTCACCTGAACTCCTCATGGAGGAAGGAGAAGATCTAACGATCAGGCCGGCCAGACTGGATGAATTTGTCGGGCAGATACAGGTTAAAGAGACACTGAAGATCGCGATCGAAGCTGCCCAGAAACGTGATGAACCCTTAGACCATCTCCTGTTTTCCGGGCCGCCGGGCCTCGGTAAGACCACACTAGCCCATATTATAGCCCATGAGATGAGTGCTGATATCAGGGCTACAACCGGCCCGGTGCTTGAAAAACCGGGGGATATTGCAGCCCTACTCACCCCCTTAAAACGGGGTGATATCCTGTTTATCGACGAAATCCACCGGATTAACCCGGTTGTTGAAGAAGTGCTGTATCCTGCAATGGAGGATTTTTTTATCGATGTGATGATCGGTGAAGGGCCAAGTGCACGCTCGATAAAGCTCAACCTTGAACATTTCACCCTCATCGGGGCAACCACAAAACAAGGCCTTTTAGGCGCCCCGTTCCGGGACCGGTTCGGTATCCTGTCCCGCCTCGATTTGTATTCCCCCAAAGAACTTGTAAAGATTGTTACGCGGAGTGCATCCATCCTGAAGATCCCGATAACTGATGACGGTGCTGATGAGATAGCCCGTAGAAGCCGGGGAACGCCAAGGATTGTCAACCGGCTGTTGCGGCGTGTGAGGGATTTTGCTATTGTCAAAGGTGATGGTACCATCACGCATGAGATTGCCGCAAGGGCACTTCAGATGATGCAGATCGATGAGCTTGGACTTGACGAACTGGACCGGCGCATTCTCTCTGTTATTGCAAAAGATTTTGACGGGGGTCCTGTAGGTGCGAAGACCATCGCGATCTCGGTCGGGGAAGAGGTACGTACCATCGAGGATGTGTATGAACCGTACCTGATCCAGATCGGGTTTTTAAAACGCACCCCTCAGGGAAGGGAAGTCACACCCGCTGCAAAAAAGCATCTCAATAATCCTCAAAAGACGCTGGTATAAGGAAGGGTTGGTGCATTTTCCGGATTCCGGTTAGCAAATAGAATACCCTTTCTGTTCATCATGATCTGATCCCGGAATTTCTTTTCATCACTCGTTCTTTCTCATTGTCAGCAGGAACGGCAGCAGCATTACGACAGCGATGATCCCCATGAATTGCAGGAAAAAATACAGGAGCGTCTCGCGTGCCTGGTCGTAGAACCTGAGATCTGCTGACAGCGTCTTATTCCACTGGATCAGGGTTGTATTATCAGGGTACCGTGTAACATTGGCGCCAGGGCTGATTCCGGCAAGCAGTGGGTTTTGTACACTGAATTCCTGCGGGAGGGTAATATTGACATGATAGGGACTCTTGAAGGATGCCTGAAGGTGATTATCACGAAGGGGCGAAACATACGACACGGTATAATTTCCCCGTTCAAATGTCAATGCCCTGACATTGCTGGTAAACGAGGGTCCGGTCTGGTTGAACCGGCAGGGAGAACAATTCCCCGACAGCTGTACTTCTCCTACGGTGAGAGGTACAGGTTCACCGAGCATTCCGGTATCGACAAACTCATACCGCGACGAGTCCACGATCTCAATCGTGGCCCTGTACGCCGTCCCATTAGGGAAAATCAGATAATCCGCTGAGAGCGCTCCCGCAGAGGGGATAACTGCCAGCAGGATTATAAGTGCAGTGCAGAGAGCAGCGATGGCAGATCTGCGTTGATCTCTGTCGGGGGTTCGCATTGTTTTATCACCGTATCCGGGTCTTTGAGCAGATGCCCGGTAACTACGCAGACGATTAGCTCATTCCGGTCAATCATACCGTTTTCTACCAGTTTTCGTACACCTGCAACTGAAGCGGCTGATGCCGGCTCAACACCTATACCCTCTTTTCGGGCGAGATCCCGCTGCATCTGCAGGATCTCTGCATCAGTGACGGACTCGGCAAGTCCGCCGGTCATCCTGATAGCAGTAAGGGCCTTTTCAGCATTGACCGGTGCCCCGATCCGGATCGCTGTTGCTACGGTCTCGGGATTCGGCTCAGGGATCACTTCGGGAAAATTCTCACGAATTGCCCTCACAACCGGACTTGACCCCTCGGCCTGGATGCCCGTCATCATCGGTAACCGGTCCATAAAACCCAGTTCCTGCAGTTCCATAAATCCCTTGTAGACTGCTGAGATATTGCCAGCATTTCCCACGGGGAGAACAAACCGGTCCGGGACCTCACCAAGCTGGTCGAGTGCCTCAAAACCAATAGTCTTCTGTCCTTCCAGTCGATAGGGGTTGATGGAATTTAACAGATACAGTCCGTGGGAGAGGCAGAGATCATGCACCATTTCAAGAGCGCGATCAAAGTTGCCACGGATTGAGATAACCTGAGCGCCGTGCATCAGTGCCTGTGCCACCTTACCCACCGCCACTTTCCCCGCGGGGAGGAGCACGACCGCCGGGATTCCTGCTTTTGCTGCATAGACCGCAAGGCTTGCTGAGGTATTCCCTGTACTCGCACAGGCAACACTCTTTTTCCCCAGCTGAATTGCCATAGAGACACCGACGGTCATACCCCGGTCCTTGAATGAACCGGAGGGGTTCATGCCCTCGTGTTTTGCGTAGAGATGTTTTAGACCCATCTCCTGCCCAAGCCTTTTTAGGTGGTAGAGCGGAGTCCCTCCTTCCTGCAGCGTTATGGGATCTATCTGGACAGGAAGCAGTTCCCGGTACCGCCATACCGAGAGCGGACGCTTCTCCCACATCGTTTTTGTTACAGTTATTTTGTCCAGGGGATATTTTACGGCAAGGAGATGACCGCATTTTTTGCAATTATACAGGATCTCGTCAGCGGGATAGGTGGCTCCACAGTTGACGCATACGAGATGATACATGGTATTGTATTGGTCTTTTGATTACATATAGGCGTGCGTTTTTCCCGGAGGATAAACGGCGGTCTTCAGGATTTTTTACCATCAGTTCATCGAAGAAAGGACAATGATATCCCTTTTTTCTTATTCTTTTTTCTTCGTAAGAAGTGTGTGATAAAGTGCATCCCTACGGTCTTTTTCTACCGGGAATGCGCTTTTTGTCCTCTCTACCTCTCCGGGATCAATATCTGAGAAGAGGAGTTGCTCTGCTTCATCAGCGCGACTGATAATCGTCCCGTGGGGATCTGCTGTCATCGATGCACCTGAGTAGAGATCAACAGGAGTCTTTCCGGTGGTATTTACCCCCAGAATATACATCTGGTTTTCTGCAGCCCGTGCTGTGATGAACAACTCCCAGTGCCTGATGCGGCTTTGTGGCCAGGCTGCCGGAACGAAAACTGCATGGACGCCCTTTTTGGCATACAGCCTGAAGAGTTCAGGAAACCGGAGGTCATAACATATTGCGATACCACAGGTCAGCGAATCAAAGGTAAATAAGCCCAGATCCGTGCCAGGGGAGTTTGCTTCATGTTCATGGCAGAAAGAGAACAGGTGCATCTTTGCATAGCTTGCAAGAATCCTGCCATCGCTGCCGATGGCGACGGCAGTGTTTTTTGGAAGCGGGTCATATGCTTCCCGCATTGAACCAAGGATGCCAATCCTGTAATCTTTTGCATATACCTGAAGAGAAGAAATTACACTTCCGTGAATATCCTGGATATTTTTGTGGGGCTGGGGGTCCCATCCTGTTGCAAACTGTTCAGGAAAACAGATCAGTTTTGCGCCGCAATCAGCAGCATGCCGTATGAAAGTTTCTGCCTTTCTTAGCGTCTTTTCAGGATCTTCCCAGGCACTCGCGATCTGTGCACTACACACTCTGATGATATGGCCAGCATTCCGGTTTTGGCTTTCGTCTAAGGACATTGGTTATTGCATTCCCCTGACAAGATAAAATTACAATTCTGACGCTTCGTATTCCCTTAAGCATTGTGCAGCGTCAAAGAGTAATAGACATTTTGGTCACCTATACGGCGGGAAAAAACTCCAAAGAAACTGACATGAATCGATATGGTTCATACCAAAACCATAAAAATCGTTCTTTTTACAATAGACTCCCGCCTCAGTGCCTCTCCGAAGTGTGGCGGGAAGGAAGTTTTTCTAAAATACTCTGATGGAGGGGACAGTGCGACCCCCCAGACCATCTCTGGGTTGCAAGATAGTGCTGTATTCCCTTTTCAGGTCTAATCGCATTCCGGGAGCTGCCTCAGCGGTGGGGGTGAAAGGCACTATTTGCCGAAGCCCCCAGGAGCGTTAAGATGAGGGGGCGTCTCTTTGGGAGCGGCATCAATTATCTTACCTGATGGATAGAATGGTAATATCCTTGCATCATGAAAGGAATTCTGCAAAATCAAAAAGAGAGATTTTAGTATTCGTAAATGACGGATTCATCAATCCGCGAATACGTAACCAGTTCATTTTGTTTAAAGTGGATTGCAATCTCGCGGGCTGCGCTCTCCGGGGAGTCGGAGCCATGAATGACGTTCCGGCTGATGTCAATACCAAAATCGCCCCGTATAGTGCCTGGTTCTGCTTCCTGTGGATTGGTTGCTCCAATAACTTTACGGGCGATCGATACCACACTCCTGCCTTCCCAGACCATGAGAAAACAGGGTCCTCCCATTATATATTGTTTAAGGGATGGAAAAAATGGTTTTGCAAGATGTTCACGGTACTGTTCTGTAACACGCACCTCGGGAAGTTTCTCAAAACGCGCTGCTATGAGTTTCAGGCCTTTTGCTTCAAGCCGTGAAACGATCTCACCCACAAGGCCCCGCTGAACCCCATCAGGCTTCACCATAATAAAGGTGCGGTCCATCTGCGATTTCACTCCTTATTTGCAGCCTTCTTTCCTGCAGCAGTCCACTGGACCCGTCGGGGAACCCTGCCGAGCTTGTAATTGTTCTGGCACTTGGTACTGCAGAAGTAAAAGATGGTGCCGTCCTTTCTGACATACATCTTGCCAGTACCAGGTTCAAGCTGAATGCCGCAGAAACTGCAGGGATGTTGTTCAACCATCTCCCTTCACCGCCTCGACATTTTCTTTGCTTCGCGTTCGGTCTCAAGGAGCATTACAATATCTCCTTCACGGATTGGACCGACCGTGTTGCGGGTAATGATACGTCCCTTGTTGTTTCCGTCAAGGATACGACACTTTACCTGCATTGCTTCTCCGTGCATGCCGGTCGAGCCAACAACCTCAATCACTTCGGCTGGCGTTGCATCGTCTGCCATAGTAGAATCCTCACGCCTTCAGCGCGGTCAGCTGCCTGGTAAGATCTTCAATCGTTTCTTTTGCCTTGCCGGGTTTTACAATAGCAGCAGCAGCTGAGCCTACGTCAAGACCGCTTGCGGCGCCAATATCGTTCTGCTTGTTGATGAAGATATACGGAACTTTCTTTTCATCACAGAGCGGTCCAAGATGCATTACAATCTCTTCAGGTTCCACATCTGCCCCAATTAATACGAGCAGAGCGATGCTGCGTTCAATGGCTTTTGTAGCTTCATTGGATCCTTTCTTGATCTTGCCTGTATCCCGTGCAACTTCAAGGGCCTCAAGCGCCTTGTTCTGAAGCTCGTCCGGAGCCTGCGTTTTAACGTAACCTTTTGCCATAACTCACCTCATTCAGGAGTAGAATGCTCCTTCATTACTCATCAGTCAGCAATGATGTAGCCATATCATTTTATCAGGAGCGGAAATAAAGGTTTGTGAATCACTGGCAGAAAGTGTAAAAATAACCTCAGGTTTTTATTACTGCTTTCTGATGTTCATTATCCCGTAAGCAGGTATATTTCCGCTCCATTTACAGAATAAATTTTCTCAAGACCATTGGCTGAGATATTTACCCGATAGCGCTCACGCTCACTATCACCCACGTAGAGAAGAGTGGCATTATATTTTTTCATAAGTTCAACCGTCTTATCAGGTTCTTCATAGATTGATTGTACATCAGCCAGTCGCGTGCTGAACCAGCCTGTATCATCGCCCCGCCACATATACTCATGAAATGGCATACCAATAATTGCCGGAATCCCGGTGAAGGAAGAAACCCGCGAGTAATAGGTATAGTCCCCTCCCTCAGCCTCAACTATACGGTAGTCACCCTGAAGTGTCCTCAAATAGGTTACTCCCCCAAAATCACCGGCATGTGAGTCTTTGAGATATGCAAGCCCATCGAGGGTTCCTGTTCCATAACTCAGATTGAACGGAATAATAAACGGGGCTACGAAGAGCAGGCCAACCACGGTAATTGTTATAATCGCTGTGTTCCGGGCAGAAATAACCGGTATCCATCTGCATTCAGACAGCCAATTCCCGATCATCGTTGTTGCTGCAATGCCAAGAATGATCCATGCAGGAAGATAACACTTGAAGACGGTATTCATCCGGAAGAAGGTATCTCCCATATTGTCTTTGAGATAGAACAACTCACAGAAGATCACAAGGAGTAATCCAATGCTGGCAAGGATATCGGGAAGATCGTGATGCTCACGTGCGAGGAAATAAATAAAAAGAACCACCGCAATTGCTGCAGCGAGGTAACCCGTTAGAACAAAAGGAATCACCGCAAGGAGAAGATACGGTCGCTTGACAATGTCCCTCCAGAGGAATGCAAAAAAAATGGCAAAGAACAATCCGTTTACCAGCAGGAACTCGAAAGGATTCGAGGGGGTATGAACGATTGAGATACCCCCGGTGTTTGTCTTTAACTGGAGGTAAAACGGCAGATAGCACAATATGGCAAGTGGCGGAACGGTTGCCAGGTGCCAGCACGATGAAAAACTGTTTGTTTTTTTCCACACTCTCCAGATGATCAGGATCCCGAACAGGATCGTGACGGGAGCATAAATCAAAACGTCCCACGTATTGAATAACGGCATAGAGCCGAGACTGAGCGCGCAAAAAATACTGACAAGCCATTTTGCCCGGTTTTCAAGGGATTCCCATCGTTTATAGGCGTAGAGAAGTAAGAAGATTAAAAAAATCTGGTTGAAGAGCGAGACTACATGGGCATGGACATCTCCCCAGATGAATGAGAAAAGAGGGTATTCGTTGATGGTATTGGTGATTGTTCGTGTACTATCCCAGAAAACAGTATTCAGGGCTTTTCCCTGTGCAATCTGATAAAAAAATGATGGATTCGGTATGAAGAGAATGAGGAGTGGCAACCACCGGAATTTTTTCAGCATCAGGTTCCCTATCGCGTAAAGGTTAATCGCTGAAAAACTGAAGACCGTTGGTAAAGCAAGGTTGAACGCGATATTCGACGGTACTCCGGTGACAATCCCAAGACACCCGAACATCCAGTATCCCAGGTAATAATAGACATTCAGGGACCCTCCGGCGAACCATGGATCAAGTGGTGGTACCACGGGATTGCGCATCACTGATGAAAGAAACGCATGGTCCATGAATTTTTCTGCATATGATATGGTGGGATTGACAAACCGCACATCAAGCATAAGGAAAAAACAGATAAGGAATACCATCTCCCAGCGCCATTCTGTCCTGAGCTCTTCCAGGGAATAGTGGCGGTACCAGAGATGGTAACAGATAAGTGCCAGAAATGGCAGAAGGGCAATCTGTACAGGAATGTGGAGAAGGCCACAGTACCAGGAAAGGATGGTGAATGCAAGGAGTGATGCGGTGAATGATACCGGAAATGCAAAGCTCTTAAATGTTTTTTTCAGCGATGGGTACAAAGAAATCTGAATAAGGGTAAGGACACCAAGCCAGCTTATCACAGAAAAAATCTGCTGTTCCACGGTCAGGACGATTTCCCCCCTTCCAGCTTTGAATCAATGACCGTCCGGATGCTGGGGATGACCCAGTCCCCGAAGTAATAAATTGAGACGATCCCGCCCGCGAGAGTTACAAGGTTTTTGATCAGGTGATCTATAACAGCAATGAGTGTTGCAACAGCTGGATCAACCCCGGCAAGCCCGAATGTTATTGCCAGAGAAATCTCATACGTTCCAACCCCCCCCGGTGTGAGCGGAATAGCCTTTACAAGGTTTCCAATTACAATGGCAAGAACAATTACGGCAAAAGGGATCTGCTGCTGAAACATCATTACCACGGCAACGCAGACAAGTATATCCAGGAGCCAGATTACCGATGAAGAGAACCCAAGTACTACAATAGATTTCAGTGACAACGAAGCTCGTTTTATCTCGTGCAGGATCGTCAGAATTATCGCGATGTACCGGTTTTCTGATGAAAATTTACCCATAAAAAGCAACAGGACAAAAAAAATCACACCGGCTGCAAGCGGCACCACAATGAGAGTGTAGAACCATGCAGGTACGTTAACAACGAAGAAGAGTGCTACTGCACCAAGGAGTGCTACCGTGAAGATGTCAAAAATCCGCTCGACAACCAGCGAAGAAACTCCTTCCGAATAGGTAACATTATATTCGTGTTTCAGGATGAGAACACGTACAAAATCTCCAAGACGTGCAGGAACTATCAGGTTAACCATCTGACTGACAAAAATACAGGCAGTAGATGCCGTAACGCCGACCTGGTAACTGAGGTTTTTGAGAATGATATGGTACCGCCATCCACGTAACCACCAGGCACAAAGGCAGATGATTGTGCCCACGACAAGATATGCAGGAATACTATTCTGGAGCGCAATGAGGAGATCATCCCAGACCCTGTAGAGCATAAAGGCGACAATACCGATCGCAATAACGGTCGGAATGACAATTGCACTAATTTTTCGATACATGAATCTGCCACCACAACCTCAGGATCGATGAACCCATCTCAAAAACATCTTTTACCTTCACAGTAGTCCCTTTACCTGCCCGCCAGCGGACCGGAAATTCACGGATGCGTGCTCCGTGATGCTGGGAGCGGACGAGAATCTCGGTATCCCAGAACCAGTGGCTGGAACGTATGGATGGGAGTATTGGGAGGATATATTCCTTCCTGAATGCTTTAAAACCGCACTGGTGATCGTAGATTCTGCTTCCCAGAAAAAGTCTGACCAGAAAATTATAGGAACGACTCGCTATCTCGCGACCGCCGGTACGCACGGTATCACTCTCAGGCATCAGCCTTGATCCGGTTGCAATATCTGCCCCTTCACGTATAGCCCCTATGAGCTCAGGAAGATGCTGCAAATCGGTTGCGAGATCAACATCATAGTAACACACAATATTCCCTTTGGACTCATGAATCGCCCGGTTGAGCGCTTTTCCCCGACCCAGTCGTTCATCACTATGGAGAAGATGTATACGGTTATCACCTAGTTCGTACTGACGAACAAAGTCAGTGCTTCCATCGGTGCTGCCGTCTTCTGCGATGATCAACTCAAAGCTGTTCGTAATCCGGGACAGAAGTTCAATAGATCGGGGAATAGCAATCCCGAGTGCATGAAGGTCGTTAAAAACAGGAATGACTACGGTTACATCAGTTCCTGCCATGGGTACTCCAGGTCCTGATATATGCCGCTACCTCAGATCCGGCACGAACTGATCCCTCCATACTTCTTTCCGGGTAATTTGTGGGGGAAAACATTCCTGCCATAAATAATCCCCGTTGTTCAAACTCAGGGATAAGACTGCGGTATCCCGTTGTGTACACAGGACCTGCCCAGGGATCAACGGCCATTTTGTACCAGTGGATCTCATCCCTGGTTACAGAGAACCTGGTGCAAAAATCCTCAATCATCCGTAAGTCGAGTCGTGGTGAAACTGTGCCAGTAAAGTAGGATGCCAGATAAACGATATGTTCCCCGTATCTATTAATAGGAACAAAATTTGTATGGGCTACCACTGCACCGTAAGGAGCTTCATCTTTCATGTTAAGCCAGTAAATACCCCCAGTCACCTCACGTTCAAGTGCGAGCGTCATGCATGCAGCACCCTGGTAGGGAACAGAGAGCATTGCCGGACCACCCATTCTCTCGAGTTCCTGGGGTGGTATTGTAGAAATAATTGTGTCATACCGTTTGCCATTTGCCTCCCAGGCTCCGTTCTTGCGGGAAACAGAAGAGACCGGGGTCTGCTTCCGGATAATCCCGCCTTTAAGCGTAATTGATTTTTCGAGGGCATCGATAAGTTGATGAAATCCCCCATTCATGTATCCCAGATGTTCTCCTGAAACACCACGATTTGAGCGAATAGCAATCCGGCTGAATAACCATGCTGCCGAAACTTCTTTTCTCCGTTCCCCAAATTTACTCTTTAAGAGTGGTTCGAAAAATGATGAATAAATGTTTTTTCCGAGATGTTTCAAAATATACTGCTCAGCCGGGATGTTATCAAGGGTCTTGAGATCTGTTTTTTTTGCTTTGAATGTAAGTCTGGCAAGTTTTACTTTATCCATAAGCGTGAGTTCGGGATAGAGCAGGATTTCAAGAGGGGTGTTCAACCGATAGATCTTATTGCCTGCAAAATAACCAGTTGTACCAGTTTTCCATTCAAGTTTGTCAATCAGACCCAGATCGGTTATTAATGCAAAAAGACTGTTGTCCGTCGAGAAACAATGGTGATAATACCGTTCTATCCAGTAATTGTTAACGTTATAGGATGAGAGGCAACCCCCGAGGAAAGGCATTTTTTCAAAAAGATCTACCTCGTGATCCTGCACAAGTCTGTGGGCAGCAACAAGTCCCGTCAACCCTCCCCCGATTACGGCGATTTTCATGATGAGTATTCTATAGTATTTTTCAGGGCGAAATGAAAAAGGCTCCGTATATTTACTGCAAATCGGCATAATCTCCTCGGAGAAATTATAAGAAAGTTTTTGTATTGTCGAAATAAACGGTAATAACATCAAAAGGCCTTAAAGAGAATAAAAGAAAGTAACTATCTCTCAGCCCATTGGAGGGTGTCAATACAATGCGCGTGTTTTTCATAGGTTTTGGTCAAGCGGGCGGTAAAATTGTCGATATGTTTATCGAGCAGGATAAAAAACTCGGAACGAACAGTTTCAGGGGTATTGCCGTCAATACCGCGCGAACCGACCTGATGGGTTTAAAAAATGTCGACATGAAAGACCGGATTCTTATCGGTCAGACCATGCTCAAAGGTCATGGTGTGGGTACCGACAATGTAACCGGGGCTCGTGTAACGGCTGATGAAATTGACAGTATAATCAGTGCTATTGATGTCAGGGGTACTCATGATGTTGATGCATTTGTCATCGTAGCCGGGCTTGGTGGGGGTACCGGATCCGGTGGCTCACCGGTACTTGCCCGGCATCTCAAACGCATCTATCGTGAACCGGTCTATGCACTGGGAATAATTCCTGCGCCCGAAGAGGGGCGACTTTACTCCTATAATGCAGCCCGCAGCCTTACAACACTGGTAAATGAGTGCGATAACACGTTTATTTTTGACAACAGCGCCTGGAAAAACGAAGGCGAGAGTGTAAAAAGTGCATTCCAGCGCCTGAATAATGAAGTGGTAAGAAGGTTCGGAGTGCTTTTCCGGGCGGGAGAAGTAAGTAAAATGGGCGTTGGTGAAATGGTTGTTGACTCAAGTGAAATTATCAACACGCTCAGGGGCGGGGGAATCACCTCTGTGGGATATGCAATTAGTGAGGTGATGAGCAAGCATACAAAGAAGCAACGAGGTATTATCAGAAATCTGAAGGACAAGATCGGGGGGAAGCGGGAAGCAAACGAAGAAGTCCTGCTCGGGGAGGATAAGGCCGCAAAAATCGTTGCTCTTGTACGCCGTGCGATGCTCGGACGTCTCACCCTTCCCTGTGATTACTCCACTGCAGAGCGGGCTCTGGTTCTGCTTGCCGGTCCACCGGATGAAATGGATCGCAAAGGTGTTGAGAAAGCGAAGAGCTGGGTCGAAGAGAACATTGCGGGTGTTGAGGTGCGGGGTGGGGATTACCCGGTAAACAGCGACTATGTTGCAGCAGTTGTGATGCTCGCTACTGTTGGAAATGCACCAAGAATCAAAGAGCTTCTCGATATTGCCAAAGAGACCAAGGAAGATGTTATTAAGTCCAAGGAGAAAAAATCAACTATGTTTGAAGAAGGCATAGATCCATTATTTGAGTGAGGTTTACCATGAAGGGATTAATGAAATGGACTGTTCTTATACTATTTCTCATTGTGTGTATTCATGCTGTGTCTGCAATTTCTGTGGAATCCATAACGGTTGATCCTTCAGGGTCACTGACCCCCGGTACTCCCGTAACGGTTCAATTCAAGATTGATACCAGTGGTTTCCCTTCTGGCGGGGAGATACGCCTTTTCACTGATGTCGATAATCCAAAATGGACATATACGGTCATTGTAAATGGTATTGAAAATTTACGACCTGTGGAGGGTGGTCGGACCCTTGCCATCAGCGGTTTTGAGCTGAGTTACAAACCCTCTGATGATGTGTCTGTCCGGACTACCCTGGAAGGAGTTGCTCCTTCTGTGACCCAGACTGCCAACAAAACGATTGTCAGGATTACGGAATATGATGCAAATGGCAAACCTGTCACGAGTTCACAAGTCGAAAAAACAGCACTGGTTATCAATACCGGGGAAGTTGCCTCAACAATTGCTTCTGCTGATGCAGAACTTCAGGTTTACCGGACGCATATCGATGAAAAGGCTGCGTTGGGTATCGACACCGCCTTGGCCGAGGAAAAATATAACGAAGCACAGGCGAAGGTGGACTCCGCCCGCTCCCGCCCATCAAATGAATATGCAGGAGCACTGGGGGATCTCACTGCAGCCACAGCTGCTATTTCGGGGGGGAAACTGCTCTTGACAAGTCATGGGCGGAATACGAAGTTGCAGCAGCCCAGGTTCCCATCAACAACGTTGATGCCATTATCGCATGGTTTAAAGGTAATTCCAGCACGGCCAATGATCAGCAACTCCCTACCATTATTACAAAACGTGAAGTGGCAGTGAGTTACATCTCAAATGCAAATGACCACATTGCTGAGGGTGAATTTGGACTGGCCCGTCAAAAGGCACAGGATGCTTTTTTGAAAGCGAATGAATCGTATACAGAAGCACTTACACGCCAAAAAGAAGTCTCTTCGGGATGGATACCCTCGATCCCAAAAATTAACAGCACTATGTTTATTATTTTAGGGGTAGTTGCAGTTATTCTGGTTGTGGTGGGGGTTATTATCTACCGCAAACGATCCCGATGGGACGAACTTGGGTAATTCCTTTTTTTATCCCCTGTTTTCTCAATTTTGTTACTTCAATACATGTTCAAGGGTAAATTACCAATTCAGCCCCAATTTTTTTATTCTCACCATGACGTTATTAAAAAAAAATATTTCGTAATCAAAACCGAAATGAGAAAAGTGATGATGATTTTCAGACATCACTTTTTCGTGAGATGGCTCCTGTATACAGGTTTATCGCATCGCGGGGGTCGCCACAGCGGCCGGGGCGGTGGCTTTACTGAAGCCCCCAGGAGCGTGATACCTATTGACTGTTGTATTATTTCCTGAAGATTTTATGAAAACTTCAGGAGGTAAAATTACAAGGTACCCCAAAAAAAAGAGAAATTACCAAAAATGATGCGTTCATGAACCCTGTTGGGGAGTAAAAACATCGATATTTATACTTCCCATTCTGCCATCCCGGTGGAGATAATAATCGATCAACCGGTTTTCGTTGTCATAGTATGAAAACCAGTAACCTAGTTTGTAAGTATTCTTGTCATAACCTTGAATGGAGGGATAACTTGCTGCATCGTGGAGTATGATTACTCCGGGTTTACCCTGGATAAGGGTTTGTTCATCAGTGGTATCCCCATAAAATTTGATTTTATTCCACTGATCGCCCCGGTAATACCAGGGAAGTGGCCAGTAATTTTGTGATGCAACGACAACAGTATCGGACGCATCGATAAGACGCATGACATCTCGCAGATCTTCGGAATTCTGTACCTGGACGATCGGTTCATTGATATCTGCAGGAATAAATGCCACGTGCCACGTCATGAGAATGAGGAACAGACATCCCACGAGAGCAAAAACTATCTTTTGCCAGTTCAGCTTGTACACGGCGACAAAGCACATCGGGAGCAACTGGGGGATGATTAACCATGGCACTTTCTCACCCACCACTGCATAAAATGCCATCATCATGATCATCCAGTATATGCAAAATCCGAAAAATGCATCAGATCCGGATTGACTATGTTTCGGTGTCTTAATCTGCTGCAGAGTCATTGCGGCAAGTTCAGCAGTAGGGAGCACGGAACCGCGATAGGTAAACCAGTTTTTGAAACGTCTGATGAACAGGGATCTGTTATAGTCTTTAAACACGAACTGCACAGTCCCAATCATTGCAAGGATAAAGATCGGCAATTCGTACAACAAATAAAGCGGGAGATAGTAGAACCATGGTCCTCCCAAACGTTGCTGGTTATGCATCGCTGTCCAGTGTTCAACAGCTTTATACCAGCCGGTTGTATTCAGGGCGAAATTCTGGCCGACAAGCGTTTCGATATGGAAACCGAATGCGGAATACAGAACACTCATAATCGCGATGACGATGAAAGCTCCGAAGATACAATCATATTTCCAGTCGTGAGGAAGTTTAAATTTTCCCTGCCAGACTGCATAGATGAAGAATGATACAAAGATGAGAAGGATGACCGGCATCTCCTCTTTGCAAGTGAGCCCACCTGCCATTGCTATCGCTGCAATGATCGCATATCTGGTTTGTCCGTATTCGAAATAATACAGAATGGCGACAAGGAGGAGGAACGAGAAGAAGAGCATAAAGATATCATGACGAAGGAAGCGGGAAAAGTATACCATATTGGGAGAAAGCGCAATAAGAAGAACCGCTAAAAGGGTCTGTTTCTTATTGATATATCCAATGCGATAGATACAATATACGAGTGGTATGAGAAGGGCTCCAAAGAGTGAAGGAAGCAACCGGGCGACGAGGTCTGAATCTCCAAAAAGGGAGAACATCCCGGCAGTTACGTAATAGAGAAACGGTCCATGATAACTTGGATCATATATCCATGTGCCTTTTGTCAGCAGCTCGTAGGAAAACCATGCATGAATAGCCTCATCATGATGAAGCAATTTGAGATCCAGATGCCAGAACCGAATAAAAACCGCAAGAATAAAAATGAAAAGAAAAATTCTTTCAAAGGTAAAAAAATATTTGATTTTCTGAGATAATTCAGCGGCCTGCTGCACGCCGCACCTTTAACTCTCTAATACAATTTCAATACCGATATCTTTTGGCACCTGAATGCGCATGAGCTGACGGAGTGCCCGTTCATCGGCATCGATATCGATGAGGCGCTTGTGAATGCGCATCTGCCAGCGGTCCCAGGAGGCAGTTCCCTCACCGTCCGGGCTCTTGCGAATTGGTACAACCAACCGTTTGGTCGGGAGCGGAATCGGACCGGCCAGATTTACACCTGTGCGTTCTGCAATCTCGCGGATTTTATCACAGACCATTTCTACTTTATTAAAATCAGTCCCTGTCAGGCGAATTCTGGCTTTTTGCATGTTATTTTCCCCCAAAAAAAATTATCTCATTTGTTTTGCCTGAATGGCGATACACATACCAGCCGCAATTGTTGTACCCATATCCCTGACGGCAAACCTGCCAAGTTGCGGGAGCTCCTTGACTGTCTCAATAACCATCGGTTTTGTTGGTTTGACAACAACAATTGCGGCGTCCCCCGTCTTGAGGAACGTCGGGTTTTCCTCTTTGGTCTGACCTGTTCGTGGATCAAGTTTCTTTTTGAGCTCCATAAAGGTACATGCTGTCTGGGTTGTGTGACAGTGGAAGACCGGGGTATACCCGACCGTGAGAGCGCTCGGGTGCTGGAGCACGACTATCTGTGCAGTGAATTCTTCTGCAACGGTGGGTGGTGCTTCCGCGGGTCCGCACACATCGCCCCGGCGGATATCTCCTTTTCCGATACCGCGGACGTTGAAACCGATATTGTCACCGGGCACTGCCTGGGGAATTTCTTCATGGTGCATCTCGATGGACTTGATTTCTCCATCCTTGTTGGCGGGCATGAACGATACTTTCATTCCCTTTTTCATGATTCCTGTTTCCACGCGACCTACAGGAACCGTACCGATCCCGCTGATGCTGTAAACATCCTGGATTGGCAGACGGAGTGGCTTGTCGGTTGGTTTATCAGGTGACTTGAATGTGTCGAGAGCAGCAATAAGTGGCAGGCCTTTGTACCAGGGTGTTTCCGGGCTGATTACCTTGATATTCTGACCGCCCAATGCGCTGATGGGTATGAAAAGAGTCTCATCAGGTTTGTATCCCACCATTTTGATGAGGTCTGAAAGATCTTTCTTGACTTCATTGAAACGTTTCTCATCGAATTTTACTGCATCCATTTTATTGATTGCAATAATGATCTGGGCGATACCGAGCGTTCTTGCGAGGAAGACGTGTTCCTTTGTCTGCTCCATAACCCCGTCAGGAGCTGCTACGACGAGAATTGCAGCATCTGCCTGTGATGCACCGGTGATCATGTTTTTGACGAAGTCTCTGTGTCCCGGGCAGTCGACAACCGTGAAATAAAATTTCGGGGTATCAAATCGCTTGTGGGCGATATCAATGGTGATACCACGTTCACGCTCTTCTTTTAAGTTGTCCATTACCCAGGCGAATTCAAAGGTTGCCTTTCCCTTTGACTCAGCCTCCTTCTTGTAACCTTCAATAATGTGTGCAGGTACTGCACCGGTCTCGAACATCATTCTCCCGACGGTTGTAGACTTGCCGTGGTCAATGTGTCCGATAACAGCCAGATTCATATGGGGCTTTTCAGATGCCATTTTGTTCCTCCAAAAGTTGTGGGACTGTCCGCTTACAGTCAGTTTATGCGAGTATTACATATATGAGACCCATCTATATAAATTATTTCGATTCAAAAAATACGGTTCTCGGATGAAAATAATGCATCGACACTATGATATCTGATGCTTGAATACCTTCTCACTATGAAGACATTGTCATTTCAGCGGGACGAAAAAAAGAACCGGGTTACGGTTTCATGCGCCGATGGTGATATTTCTGTGTATAGTCATTGTGCCTACTGCTGGCATTGCAAAGGGATTTGGATGGGAAAACGGCTGGTTCCATCTCCACAGATACAGGTACTGGCTGAGCTGAAGAAAGGAACCGCAAATGATGACTCCCTGATGAATGCTGCAATGATGTTTAATACACTTATCCGCGATGGGTCGTCGTTAGACTGTGATGATGACGAAAACCAGGGATTCAAAGGACTCTACTAATAAGGACGATGGCCGGATTAAGTGTTTTGTAACTCTTTACCAAGGTACTCTGCCATTTATCCTGATGAAAAGAACGACTCTGTAGAAACGGGTATGAACTGATCGGATTCGCACTCGACCATGAAAATCGAATACCCAGTTTTTATTTTTATATGAATGGTTAATTTACCTTAGAAGATATTCATGGGAATTGCTCAATTATCAGCATACACTCAAGGGGGTTTCACCCCAGCCACTGTGGCTCCCCCGATACGATAAACCCCGAACCGGTGCTACGTCATCATCCATAAGTGCAGGTGCGGTATGGGCGGACAGGGCACTGTCCCCTTCGTCATCGAACCAGCCTCTTGAATTTCATATCAATGGAAAAGGAATTCTACCGAGCCAAAAGAAACTGTGTTAAAGACCCGGCTCTTTTTTTGTTATTTCCGAGGTCTCCCGTAAAATTTCCTGACGGAATTTTTCAAAATGGAGTTCATCAAGCTGTTCAGAAAGCAACCTCCCGCTCCACGCGCGGCGATAAACCCAGTTTACAATTTTTTCAATAACATAGAGGACGTGTTCTTCGTTTTCCAGGGTGAGCAGTTCCCTTCCGATACGGGGGTGTCGTCCCCGTCTTCCTCCCACAAGAATTAGGTAATGGCGATGTTCTGCTTTCAGGAGATCGAAAGGACATGACTGGATGCAAACACCGCACTGGACACATTTGGAAGGATCGAGAATTGAAATCCCGTTTTTTATGATAATAGCGTTTTCCTTACAATATTCAACACAGGTACCGCAACCGGTACAGAGCCCGGCAGTTCTCAACGGCCGGATTCGTCCCATTATTCCAATCTCATTTAACATTGGACTTGTACAGGCGTTCGGGCATCCCGATATGGCTATTCGCATTTTAACGGGCATTTCCTTACCGAATAATTTATGATCAATCTTTTTTGCAAGACCTATCGTATCGATATTGGCAAATTTGCAACGTTCAATACCG
Organism: uncultured Methanoregulaceae archaeon; assembly: GCA_963841015.1. Taxonomy (GTDB): domain Archaea; phylum Halobacteriota; class Methanomicrobia; order Methanomicrobiales; family Methanospirillaceae; genus Methanoregula. The sequence continues at coordinate 348,107 of CAWJAX010000002.1, forward strand.
GGACATGCTATGATATTGACAATCTCATCTCTTTCTGAACCAACAGGAGTGCCATTTTTCTCCAGAGCTTTCTCGATTTTTTTAAGTGATTTTGGATTGACATGGGGAATCTCAATAGTCTGACGTGTAGTACAGTGAACAGTTCCCGATCCGTATTTTTTTGCGATCGTTGCAATCCCTCGCACCTGCTCTACAGACAGGATACCAGCAGGTGCTCTTATACGGACAGTGCAAAACTCTGCATCCCTTTCGGTGATAATCCCACCTTTCATATGAACGCCAAAATTCGTACGCATCAAACAGTAATGAGGGGAATCTGGTTATAAAATATGATGTTGTGGCAGGAAAATCAGATGAGAGCAATGGCCAGGATAACACATGCACGGGTAATCTCGTTTGAGGCACCAACGATATCGCCATTAACTCCTCCAAATAACCTTTTTGAAATGACAAAGAGAACTGCCGGACATACCACCATTGCTATAGCGGCACCGGCAAGTTTGCTGGGAGACACCGGAAGAAAAACAAGCGGCAGACAGAACAGCGCTGCAATGAACGGGAAGTATGGTTTCGAGAACTGGTGGAGATAACTATGTAGCCCCTCCCTGAACGGAGTGCCATAGGTTGTGAGAAGAGCCATAGAAAATTTTGCACAGACCTCGCCGATGATTATCGCAATAATGATGGATGAGGATGCCTGCAGTCCTGCGAACAACAGAATTGTTACGGCAATTCCAGCAGCAATACCTCCTGCTCCGACATTACGGTCTGTCAGGGCCCTGATTCTTTTCTCACGGTCTCCGTGAGCCATCAGGCCGTCTCCGAGATCAAGTAATCCGTCAAAATGATGGGCCCCGGTAATCAGGAGGATGCATGCTATAGCAACTGCGGCAGCAATTGTCTGGTCTGCAATGAAAAAAACCGCGAGTGCAGTAAGACCGCCAATGATATAACCGGCACACGGATAGATATACGAATGTCGGGCGAAAGTTTCCAGATCCTGCGGTTTACCCAGCGGGAGTATGGTAGCGAACTGGAGCAGGGAGATGAGAGCTTTCATACACAATCGCTGTATAGGCGTGAGGTGCATCCAGCAATCAATCCAGCTATGGCATCATCGAGAAATGGTCCGAGCTTTGATAATATCCCGGGCTTTTTCTGGTCATACCGGGTAAACTCAAACCTGGCATAGGTCCCCCCGATGCACTCCGCGATCGCCATTCCGATAATCTCATCACTTAACAGAAAAACCGGATCATCTGCAATTTCTGAATTCTTTCGCCTGCAAAAAAGTTCATCTTCAAGAAGGATTGCCCCCAGGAGTAAAGAGGATACATTGGGATCATCGAAACATTTAACTATTTTTCGCTTGATCTCTGCCGCTGCCTGGTCCTCCGGCATGCCATGGGAAACATATAATTCCATGGCTGCAGCGACAATATCTTCACATGATATTCCTCTATTGAGTAATCGCTGTTCAATTTCAAACATGTGATAGGTGTTCTGGTGACTGAACTATTATATCGTTGTGGAATTTTTTTATAACCGATGTTTTGAAAAAAACCGATATCTTCAAACTTATATGAACAGAAAATAAATGAGTTGTTTACCATGGGATTTCTGTCCAAAATACCAGATATTATTTTTCGTAACCCCCTTTATTGTGGTATCCTTGGCAACACGCTCCTCTCCACCGTTCCTGGCGTTTCCGGTGCCGGGGCCACCCCGGAAAAGACCCTCCTGACCCCGGTCCTTGACGCAGAGCTGGTTACATGGGGTGCTATTTCGAGTCAAAAGGTTAGACCTGACACTCCGACCGGCTGCCCGACTCCTGCATCAATTACCCGGGCGATGATGAACCTGTGTGGTATGCAACCCTTGTTCATCAATGCCGGTCTCCGCTATAAACCAACAGTTCCCTGTCTTGATGTATATGGTGATGTTGGTGAAGACCCCCGGTTCCGTGATGCGGTTCCCCGTGCACAGGACCTTGTAATGAAGGGAGAATTCATTGGCAGATTCCTCTCAAAAAGCAGTGATCTTCTTGTCCTGGGAGAATGTGTTCCCGGAGGAACCACAACAGCCCTGTGTGTAATGCGGGCACTGGGATATCAGGCATCGGTGAGCAGCAGTTTTGTGAATAATCCGGTAACGATAAAAGAAGAAATCTGCCGGGGAGCACTTGGTAGGATCAAGGCAGATGCAATTACCTCTCCTGTCGATATCATCCGATACACCGGTGATCCCATGATGGCGGTGGCTGTTGGCATTGCGAAGTCCTATTCCGGAGAACTCATTCTTGCCGGGGGTACCCAGATGCTTGCAGTAAGTGCTGTCATAAAAGCCGAGGCAGGATCCCTGCCTTACGTAGTTACAACATCCTATGTGAGAGACGATCCTTCAGCGAATGTCCAGCAGATTGCAGAACAGATCGGTGTTAACATCATCTATGTGGATCCGGGTTTTGGAGATATCGGCCATTCCGGCCTTGCCCGGTACTGTATCGGTGAAGTGAAGGAAGGGATGGGGGCCGGTGGTGCGATGTGTCTGGCAAATCTCCTTGGGCATTCACCTGACGTTATAAGAAAAACAATACTCGCCGCGGTGAATGCCTATTGCTGAACAGGCTTATAGGATTTAAAATACAAACATTCCTGTAATGCGTCCCATCTACGTGGTCAATAATTTCGGTCAGTTCAATCACCTTATCCACCGGGCATTACGGGATCTGGATATTGATGTATCCATGATCCCAAATTCAATCCCTCCGGAACAGATTCCAGGTGAATGCAGGGGTATCATTCTTGGAGGGGGACCAACAATAGAACGGGCGGGCAATTCCTTCAGATATCTCGATCTCGGGCTGCCGATACTGGGTATCTGCCTCGGGTTGCACATAATCGCAAAAAAATTCGGTGGTGATGTTCACCAGGGACTACGGGGTGGATATGGTCCGGTTGAGGTAGAAATATGCGAGCATGATGATATTCTTTGCGGATATCCAAACAAGATCAATGTCTGGGCCTCTCATGCCGATGAGGTTTCAAGGATACCAGCGGGATTTACCTGTCTTGCGTATTCCTCTGTCTGTGGTGCTGAAGCGATTGCCCTTCCCGATAAGCATATCTATGGGCTTCAGTGGCACCCGGAAGTCAGTCACACATTTGAAGGAAAACGCGTTTTCGAAAATTTTGACCGGATCACCCGTGAATGACCGGGCTAGGTTCGAACAAAATTACATGAAAGAGCCCGGACTACGGACAAATTCCCGCATCACACTTTTTTGTGAGATAATAGTGATAACCCAATGACATCGTTTTGACCCTCCCGCTCAGAAATGACGTGAAACCCGCTTTTTTGGTAGATTTTAATAGCGCATTTCCTTAAAACACCTGATTAGGATGATATTTTCCACAAGCGTCGACTCACTTTCCCTGGAACAAAAAACGAGATCCACCATTTGTCCAACGGAGACCACATTGCATCCCGTATTGATATCCCTTACAACACCCCCAAAAAAAGCCCTGATTCAACAGTGTCTGACAATTTCCACACCTCCTAAAATATTGATACTCATGGAATGTCAGATCGCAGAAGGGCTGAAAAATATGACTATGTTTAATTTTAAATATGAGGAAGCAAGATGGATGATTATGATAAAAAAGGGCTTGACAATTCTTATTGTTCTTGTGTGCATCTCCCTCTTTTGTGCAGGTCCGGCGTCTGCAGCTATCAACACTATCAGACAGGGTAATACCGTATTTATCGGTGAAGAAGGACTCGACATATCTGCAGCAATGGGGCCGGATACCAGCATTGGGTGGTGGGCTTCGGCTGCAGATATTTACACAACTTCGCCGACACAAACAATTGTTCTGACCGGCAGAATCACCAGTTTTACGGTCAGCCCAGCCGAGTTTGGTGGCTATGTTGGAAACTGGTACCGGCTCAACAGTACCCGGAAAAGCCGATGGGACAGCCTTCCTCGTTGCTGATCCCCAGCTAGCATTTAAAGTTGAAGATAATTCCAGAGACGTTGATGTCGAACAGCTTAAATGGATTCCATCCGGAGACGATATACGGTTCAGGATTGATACAAATCTGGCTCAGATAGCGTCACAGCGTTCTACACCCGCTCCCATCACCATAAAAGTGCAGTCACCGGATGGTGCGATCTACTCATCGTTACGTAATGCAGGGGGAATGCCAACCTCAATCGTAGACATTCCCGTTAATACGCGCCCCTTTTATACAGGTTCTATCTGGAATATGGGCAATCCTGATGTCTATCCCCCGGGAACCTATACAATCTGGGCTGAAAGCAACATAAATAACATGAAAGATAATTACGAGGTTATTGGCAAAACGGTAAGCACACCTTTCAATCTGCTCAACCAGGGTCAGAACCCGCTGATTACAAAAGCAACGACCATGGCAACTCAGATCACCAGGACACCAACGCAAACGTCTGTACCTGCAACAACGCAAATTCTGGTAAGCACAACCGTGGCAACACCTTTACCTACGGAACCTCTGACCACGTTACCCACAACGGCTTCTACTCAGGTCCCCCCACCCAGCCAGACTCAATCTCCGGGATTTGGACCAACCCTTGTGATTTCCGCGATCCTTTTCGGACTGGTTGCATTCCTCAGGAAAGGATAATTATCTTGTTTTTTACCCCTTCGCAATCTTTTATTACCTCCGTTTCCCATTCCGGAGTATGAACATTGTAACAACTGTGATAAAATCCCGCCATAGTGTACGGAATTTCAAACCCGATCCCGTGAATGATCTGGTTATTAAAGATGCAATCGAATGTGCGGCTCATGCGCCTACTGCAATGAACCTCCAGCCATGGCTGTTTGGCGTCATCAAAAACAAGGATATGCTCAAAAAGATTGGCGAAACCACGGATCACGGGAAATTCATTGCCGATGCCCCGTTGTGCTTTGCAGTTTTCGGGGAAAAAAAGGAAAAATATTATCTCGAGGACTGTTGTGCAGCCACGGAAAATCTCATCCTTGCTCTCCAGGCACATGGCATCAATTCCTGCTGGGTGGCGGGGGAAAAGAAGCAGTACTCCGAGACAATCCGTTCACTGCTTGGAGTTCCGGAAAAATATACGCTGGTCTCTCTCGTTGCTGCAGGTTGTCCTTCAGAAATGACCATAGCAAAGAAGAAAGAAATAAAACATATCATGTTTTTTGAGGAGTATAAAAAAGAATAATTTTTTGGCTTTGTAGAATTCCTCAATGACGATCAGAACGAAGAACATGTCCAACAGTCTTGAGAGGTTATAGAGGATCACTTTAATCTTGATCTCCTTGATCTGGAGTCGGTATTTCCGAGCTTTGAGAGATTCCCCGAACTTTCTTTTTAAGACGGAGAACACGGTTTCGACCTTATTTCTCTGATGATATTTTTTCTGATCAAATGACCGAGCGATTCTTCTTCGGTAATATCCGGAGATTCGTTTACGTTTTCTGTTTCTGACAGGAATAAGCGAACAAGACTTGAGGGTATCCCGAATCAATTCATGAATTTCTTCGGAATCATAGCCTTTATCCATGACATAGAGGTCAGATGGTCGGATCCTGTGACATTGTATCAGGAGTTTTTCAGCGTGAGGAATATCGTGGATTGGATGCCGGGAGATCTTCAGACCGGTGATGATCTGTTGATCCGTGTCAACCGAGATGGAAGTTTTCAGGAAACGTTTTCTCGTTTTACCGGTTCTCCAGGAATAATAATGGCTGGCATATGAACTGGTGAATCCGGATGAATCGATAGCAGTACACGGTATCTTCTCTCCCCAATCATAGAACATTTTCATGAGGCGGTTGAGTATTCTGGTGAAGGTGGAGGAGCGGATCCGTTGACAGAATTTGTGAATCGTCGTAAAATGTGGTACTTCATCGAGATGGATCTTTTCCCGGAGTGATTCCATGATTTCAGTAAGTTCGACGGTGTCCCGGTAATCTTCAGACAGGTACTCTTTCAGGAGAAGAAGAATGAGTAACTGGTGCTGGGTATAGATCTTTTTGGAATATTTTGATGAATACAACGGAATCCGGGAATCCCGGATCAAGCCAGAGGATAATTCAACAAACCTGATATACCGGTTTGCTGACACTATTCTGCCTCCTTATGGTTACTGAACATAACAAGGTAAGGAGGCGCCGTACCTTAGCTTTTGTGGTCAGATTTTTACTTCTGAAATCTTAGCATTTCTACAAAGCCAATTTTTTTAACGATTATCCCCAGGTGGGAAGGATTCGATTGTTCTTTTCCCTGACAGGATTGAAGTACGGTTTTCATCTGCCAACAAATGAGTATTACCCAGTAATTATTAAGCATCCGGCAAGTCACATCATTGATCATGAAAAAAGCGGTTCTGCAGGTTGCACTTGATATTCTTGAACTAAAAAGGGCGTTGCAGATCGCCCAGGAATCGCTTGACGGAGGTTCTGACTGGATTGAAATAGGGACACCGCTGATTAAAAGTGAGGGGATGCAGGCAGTCCGATCGATGAGGGATCGTTTTCCAAATACCATACTTGTTGCAGATATGAAGATTGCCGATACAGGTACCCTTGAGGTGGAGATGGCTGCAAAGGCAGGGGCTAATGTCGTATGCGTTCTTGCAGATGCAGACAACTCGGTGATTGAAGAGGCTGTGCGGGCTTCCCGTTTGTATGGAATACGGATAATGGCGGATCTGATCAATGTCAAAGATCCCGTATCCCGTGCACGTGAGCTTGAAGCATTGGGTATAGATATCCTTTGTGCCCATGTTGGCATCGACCAGCAGATGATGGGTAAGAGTTCCTTTGACCTTCTTTTATCTCTGTCTGATCAGGTTCATATTCCTCTCGCAATTGCGGGAGGAATTGACGCGGCAGGTGCCGGAGACGCGGTACAGTCGGGTGCGGATATTATTATCGTTGGAGGCTGGATTGTCCGGTCGGCAGATGTAACCGGATCTACAAAAAAGATTCGTTCATCAATGGATAATCCTTCGATCCAATCTATTGAAAAAAAATCACCTGATGAAGAAATTCGCTCCCTCCTCATGCAGGTATCTGCACCAAATATCACTGATGCCATGCATCGGAAAGGTGCCATGTCTGGAATCGTTTCGATTTGCGGCAATGTAAAGATGGTGGGAAGGGCAGTAACCGTCCAGACATTTCCCGGGGACTGGGCAAAACCTGTAGAAGCCATTGATATTGCCAGAAAAAATGAAGTAATTGTGATCAATAACGATGGTGCGACCCATATAGCCCCCTGGGGAGAACTTGCCACACTTCAGCTGTGTGAAAAAAGGAATATCCGGTGTTGTCATTGATGGTGCAGTCCGGGATGTCGATGATATAAGAATAATGAAGTTCCCTCTGTTTGCAAAAGCTGTTGTGCCTAACGCGGGAGAGCCCAAGGGATTCGGTGAGATCAATGCGGAAATTCAGTGTGGAGGCCAGTATGTCCGTCCCGGTGACTGGATTGTAGGAGATGAAAGTGGCGTGGTTGTGATCCCCGGTGAGCGGGCGTATGAAATTGCACGAAGGGCTTTAGAGGTCAGGAAAAATGAAGAAAGGATCCGGGAAGAGATTCGCAGGGGAAGCACTCTTTCTGAAGTTGCAGAATTGATAAAATGGGAAAAGAAGTGAAAATAATGGATCAGTGAAACACCGAGCGCTCCAAAAGGGTGGCACCTGAATTCCTGATCTTTTGTATTGCCTCTTCAACCTGGTCAACACGGAGAATAAGCACGGCCCCTTCTTTCCCTGAATAGGCATAGGAATATTCGATATTAACCCCGGCGTCTCCAAGAATCTTTGCAACCTCATACAGTCCGCCCGGCTGGTCTTTCATTCGAACTGCGATCACATCGGTGAACGCGACATTAAATCCAAGAGATAATAGTTTGTCATGGGCTCTTTCAGGGTGATCCACAAGTGCCCTGACTACCCCAAATCCATTTGCTTCGGCGATACTGAAAGCAAGAATATTGATCTTTTCCTCTCCCAAGGCATGCGCTATTGCTGCAAGACGTCCCGGGCGGTTTTCAGAAAATATCGAAATCTGCCTGATAACATACTTTTGTGTGTCCATTTACAACGACCTCTTGTCCACAACTCTTTTTGCTTTTCCTTCAAATCTGGGTAAAGAACCCGGTTCAACGAGTTCAACATTGGCATTCACATTCAATGAGTTCCTGAGGCGGTGCTCTACTTTCTGCCGAATATGCATAAGATCATTGATTTTATCACTGAATGATCCCTTGGTCAACTCGACACGGACCAGCATATCATCAAGGGCTCCTTTCCGCTCAACCACAATCTGGAAATGCTGACCTACCTCAGGAATTCCCATCAGGGCATACTCAACCTGGGAGGGAAACACATTGATACCCCGTATGATTAACATGTCATCTACCCTCCCTTGTATTCTCTGGATTCTCGGATGTGTCCTGCCGCAGGAGCAGATGTCACTCTCCATTGTCGTTATATCTCCGATGCGATACCGGATCATCGGAAGTGCTTCTTTCTGGAGGATGGTAATCGTGAGTTCACCTTTTTGTCCGGGTTCAAGAGGCTCTCCTGTCTGGGGATCGACAATTTCGACAAGGGCAATATCTGACCAGATATGAAATCCTTTTTGCTCCTTGCATTCGGTAAACATTGGTCCCGAAAGTTCACTTGTACCATAGATATCATATGCCTTAATTCCCAGCCAGTCTTCGATCCGGGTGCGCATTCCTTCTGTCCAGGGTTCAGCTCCCAGAATTCCCGTCCGGAGTTTTGTATCTTTTTTAAGATCAACACCCATTTTTTCTGCAACCTCGCCAATATGGAGGAGGTAAGAAGGTGTGCAGGCAATCGCTGTTGCACCGAGGTCCTGCATCAGTTCAACCTGGCGTTCGGTGTTTCCCACGCTGGTCGGTAATACAGTTGCACCAATACGTTCTGCCCCGTAATGCATCCCAAGTCCCCCGGTGAACAGACCATACCCGTAACTTACCTGGATCACATCTCCCCTGCCAAGTCCAATTGAGGTCAGGGCACGGGCAAGTGAAGTTGTCCATGTATTCAGGTCATTCTGGGTATAACCAACGACTGTCGGTTTCCCGGTAGTACCGGACGATACATGATATCGGACCAGGTCCTCCTGGGTTGAAGTAAAGATTTTATCAGGGTAATTGTCGCGGAGGTCACGCTTGAACATGAACGGGAGTTTCTTAACATCGGATAACTCGCGGATGTCATCCGGGTGGACCTTCTGTTCTTTCATCCTGTCATGGTAAAAAGGTGAAAAACTGTAAAGCCGGTAGACAAGACTTTTTAACAGTTTATACTGCATTCTCTGGAGATCTTCTTTTGGCATCTCCTCGATTCGTGGATCCCAGCTCTTCATTATACTGCCTCTCTTCGATCAATCACTCTCTTTGCCTTTCCTTCAAACCGTGGAAGTGACCCCGGCTCAACAAGTTTAACGGTTGTCCTGAGCTCGAGTGCATCCCGAAGTTCCTTTACAACTTTTTTCTGGAGTCTTGCAAGATCCGCAAGTTCCCCGCTGAAATACTCGCGGTTGATCTCAACTTCGACGGTCATCTCATCCAGATGATTAATTCTGTCGATATATACCATAAACTGATTGCCTACCTCGGGTATTTTAAGAAGGATATGTTCTATCTGGGACGGGAACACGTTGATTCCGCGGATTACCAGCATATCATCACTTCTCCCCGTGATTCTCGCAATTTTTTGTCCCCGTCTGCATAAACAACCGTCTTCCATCTTTACGGTAATATCTCCCGTGCGGTAACGGAGCAGCGGCATTGCTTCCTTGACCAGCGGGGTTACCACCAGTTCACCACGTTCACCCTCTGATACTTGTTCTCCGGTCCTAGGATCGATAATCTCGACAAGGAAACAATCATGCCAGATATGAAGCCCGTCTCGTTCAGGACATTCGAATGCGACACCGGGACCAAAAAGCTCGCTTAAACCATAAGAATCATAGGCAGTTAGTCCGAGTCTTTTTTCAAGCATGTGACGTGTACTTTCCGACCAGGGTTCTGCGCCAAAAATACCCGTCCGGAGTGTATCGAGTGACGCCCCCATCTCTTCTGCTACTTCAGAGAGGTGCATTGCATAACTGGGTGTACAATGGATAGCAGTCACCCCGAAATCCATGATCATTTCGATCTGGCGTTTTGTATTACCTGTAGCGCTTGGAATCACCGTCATACCAATTTTTTCTGCCCCATAATGAAAACCGAGACCTCCGGTGAACATGCCATAATTCACCATATTCTGGAAGATATCATTTTCACCAACACCCACCATAGTCATGTTCCGTGCAATGAGATTTGCCCACGTGTCAATGTCTTTTTGAGTGTAACCAACAACGGTTGGTTTTCCCGTTGTTCCGGATGTTGTATGAATCCGTACGATTTTTTTCATAGGAACAGCTAAGAAACCGAATGGATATCCCCCCCTGAGATCCTGTTTTTTGGTAAAAGGGATTTTCCGGATATCCTCCAGTGTTTTGATGGATGATAGTTTCACGCCAGCATCTGAGAGAAGATTCCGGTAAAACGCAACGTGCTGTACCTGGCTGATTGTTGTTTTCAGACGTTTGAGTTGAAGAGCCTCCAATTCACGAGGGTTCATTGTTTCTATCTTCTTATCCCAGAACATATACTGCCCCTGTTATGCTATTGCATGACAGAGAATATATGGTGTTTTTAACTCTTTAAATTCACCGAATTTATGTAAACAACATTCATAGGAAACTCTCCTTAAAAAAATTGGTGAAATTCAGCCTGGAATTGATGTTGGCTGAAAAAACGATGAATTAATCAGGAAGAAATAGCGTAGTAATTAGATTAGTAGAAAAATATTTTTTTTGAGGTGGATGGTGACTGATTATCCCTGGTTGTTGGTGAGCGGATTTGGTGTCCATATAAAATCCACCCAGAAAAAACTGATTATTCAGAAAAAAAAAGGTGTCGAGGAATATCCTCTTGAATCGGTAAAAAACCTGCTTGTTATGGGAGGCCACACCATCAGCTCGTCAACGATTGTAAATCTTGTGAAAAATGGTGCATTTATATCATTTTTTGAACCCGATGGCAATCCAATAGGAATTATCCGACCCTTTGGAGATCGGAGTGATACGGAGATTTACAGAATACAGCAGGCTATCCCCCGACATCGATATGCTATTACCCTTGCACAAACAGCAATAAAATCCCGTCTCTTTGCGATTCAATATGTTCAGGAAAACCAGAATATTCACCTGTTTTATGAAGGTGAACAGGAATTTCTTCATAAAGCTCAGGAGGAACTTCAGTATTTAATCAAACTGGATGAAATACAAAGATTACACCGGCTTACTTCAGATATGTATTACGAGATAATGTCACGGAATACCCCTCCGGATTTCGGATTCCGGAGGAGAACAATACGGCCCCAGTCAGATCCAATCAACGCAATGCTTTCATTCGGGTACGCGATGTTGTTTGGAAATTGTTGCGTCTCTCTTATTGGAGCCCGACTGGACCCGGATTATGGCTTGATATATGAAGGGAAAGGGTGCCTTGTACAGGATCTCATTGACCCTCTTAAAGCTGGAATGATTGATGGTGTAGTATTTCAGATAGCAAGAAATTCTCTCTCAACCTTGGATTATGAACTGACGCCAAACAGGTGCATACTCTCAGATGAACTTATACAACAGCTGATTGGATTATTTCATTCCTCAATAAATACTGAAAAAATTGATGAACTGGTATTCAGACTTCTCTCAAGCGATCACCAATAACGGTGAATTCAGAGTCCGGGTACTGAGCCGCCCTTCTCCTTTAATGATTGAAAAGTCATTAAAAGTCATAAAAGAAATATCAGAGGTTCGTAAATCACGGATGACTGCACGTGGACAGCTATAAATCATTGAAATAAACTTTTCAAGAATCATTGACTCCGCGGATGCATAGATATGAACTCTTCCATCGGGAAGATTTATGACCGTCCCGGTAACATGTAAATCGGTTGCAATCCTTCTCACACATGCCCTGAATCCAACTTTTTGAACTCTCCCGCTGATAAAAATTTCAACGGTTTTCACCATTACAACCCCTGCATAAGTTTAATTGCAAGACCAAGCTCGTCAAAAACCTCATCGCGAAGGGATGACTGACGGATATTCGTTGCAGCGTCAATTGCAAGATCAAGAACCTCCTGTGCCGTCTTCTCAGAACCAGCTGCATGGATCTTCATGGCTATATCACACATGATAAAAGCTCTTCGGGAAAGCGGTCGGATTATCCGTGCCTCTTTTATAGCATTTTGTAGCAGGCGGTTGAATATTTTCTCCGCCCCCACTTTTCTGAACAGTAGTGCGATATCACAGAAAAGAATCGCTCCTTTTCCACGATCCGCTACAGAACGGATCAATTTTTCCAGAGAAGTGATCTGGTTCGGATGGGCGCCATCTTCAATTATTTTTTCAACAAGAACCTTGATTTTTTCATATTGAGCAGGTATTTCGTAGGTATCTTTAAGTCCCATCTGCGTGAGGCGATGGAGCCGTATCTCGTCATTTTCAATTGTTTTTGTAACTTCTTTTGCATATTGCTGGTATTTTGTGTTGTTGTGCTTGTGATAGAGCACAATGTACATCTGAGCAATTTTATCACGAATTGTATCAGCAATCTGTGGAATGTTTATTTTTCTGGTTAATGCATCCGCTTTCTTAAGCAAAATCACCGGGGTGTCGTCATCGCTGTTTTGTAGTGCAAGCGGGATGATATCAAGAAGGGCTGATGCTTTTTCATAGGGCGAAGGAATTCTTTCGACAGCTTCTGACATGCGGGTTACTATTGTTTTACCTCGATCCCTGTCATTACTGGTCATACTGAAAACTGCAATAAGTGAATCTACATAGTCAACAGGTTCGGTGATTTTTGATGAAACCTGTAAAGCAACATCGAACAATTTGTTGTCCGGCTCAATGACGTTCATCTGGACAATTGCCAATACAATCTGTTTGCTTGCCATCGCATTTTTGTCATCCTCAACATTGCGTAATCGTTCAATTCCCTGTTCAAGGCATTTTTTTGCTTTTTGTGGATCGATAGTACTAAACAGCAGTGTAAGATCAGCGAGGATGAGAACTTTTTTGTATTCAGCAGGAATTTTTTGGAGTGAATGGCAGACATCGTTTAAAATTTCCCGTGCATGATCGAAATCGTGCAATTTGATGTACGTTTCTGCAAGATTGCACATCCCTGAAAGTTCCATATAGGGATCATTAATCAGCTGGAGATAGCGGAAAATCAGAACAATCATGAGCGGATTTGATGTCGAGTGCTCATTTCTCTGAAGGAGAAATGCCATAATCTCGTAAGGATCAGTTGAGTCCGGATACGTGACACTGTAGTTAAGATTTGAAATGATCCGGGACATCATGGCGTCTCTTTCCAGAGGATTTTCGATTTCAACAGCGTACATTGCCAGTGGTATAATATAATCCGGGTTGTCGCTGACAGATGAATATGAAATAAGAATATCAATCATCCCTGCGATCTTCAGCGATATTCGTGGTTTTTTAACAGTTTCTTTTATTATCGATAATCCTCGTTCAAACGGGTATATTTCTGATGAAAAAACCTCTGTATCTGTATGTGATTTTGGCTCTTTTAAGAGGATACACCCAATTTTTACGAAACACTCGGCAATTCTCCCAAATTGTTGGGTTTTTAACCCGGGATCGCCGATGTCTTTTGCGATTTTATACGCTTGTTCAAGTGCAGAGGGAGAATGTTTATCGATTGCATATTGTATTACCCCATCAATTATATTCACCATCGCATTTTCTGCGAGATTTTTTTCAAGTAAGGAGTTGATCCATTCTTTCATCCTGAGGAGAAGGTCCAGATCCCCTTGTTGTGCGGCAAAAATTGAAGCTTCATCGATTATTCCGCTCAGTGCTGAAGAACGGATGTCCTGACCGTTAATATCGCAAGTGAGACCTACCGCTCTTTGGAGATAGTCGCGGTTTTTTATTTTTACCCCGATTTTTGCTATTTGGAGGGCAATGTTTGCAATCGCTTCTTCCTTAAGGTGGTGTTCCTTGATGAATTCGGCCATTCGTATCAGAATGTATGGATCATGTAATGCCAGAAATCCCCGGTTGATGAGAATGGTAATACTTTCGAGAAGCAGGTGGTCCTGCAGAGGATGCAGGCGGATGAGGTCGGTAATAGAATGAATGTGAGAAATTATATCATTAAACGGGTCATCCGTGCTTAATTCTATGATTGCCCGATTAATTGATTTATGTACAATCTCTTCGTTCAATTGTTTGAGGATCATCTCGTTGACCAATGGGATACTATGCCGAAAAACTCCGGTTTTAAGCATGTGGGTGAGGTTGTCTTCATATTGGGGAAGATTTTCTGTCTCGTGGCTGATTTTTTTAAATATCCCGATTGCAGAGTTAAAATCCCCGTAGGAAAGCATGATCTGGGAAAATTGAAGGTAGATTCTTGATATAACAACCGGATTGCTGTGTTTATCGATAATGGGAATCAGATCCGAGAGAACATGCATATTGTTTGAATGTTTGGCAACAGAAATGCCCGCCCTGACCAGTTCCCTGAGTGGGTAAGCCTCGGTATTTAAAAAAAGACTGATGTAGGTTTATGGCAGAGGAGAGGTACCATAATTCTCCTGACAGTTCTGCTTTTTTAAGAAGATCGATAACAAGCGTATTGGTGACAAAAGGTAGTTTTTCACAAAGAGTCTCAATGAGAGTGATAATATGGACTTTATCCTTTTCCCGATCCAGGAGCTGTTCTGTCAGGGCATTCACAATTTCAAGTTGTATTTCAGGTGAAAGGGCCTCAAAATTTTGTATAAAGAGTGAAATATCCAGTATTTCTTTTCCGAAAACAGATTTCACTCCCTTTTCAATAATCGCTGAAATACATGCCTGTCTTCGGATCTTCTGATGGATTTTGCATGCACTTTGGATACTGTCAATGAATAAAATACGGTTTTTTTCGAGAATGGCAACAGTTGCCAATGCTTTTGCAAGTTCTGCATGCAATACTGCACGTTTTGAAATATCACTGATCTCCTCAATGATATGGTGTGATTGATAGAGGAGTTTTTCATCATGGGTTGTAATCGCCCAATCAATCAGAAGAGGAATAATATCGATCATGATATCCGATCGATATTTCTGGAAACTGATCCGTTCGAGCAGGATTATACCATGATCAATAAATTCCGCATTGGATTCATGAACACCGGCGCTGATAAGAGCCTGTGCCATCATGGCAATTACCCGGGACTGATGACTTTTTTTATTTAGCCTTTCCGACAGCACATAAACAGATTTTAACCATTTCTCATTCTTGGTTATAATGAATTGGTGAACTATCTGCGAGAACAAGTCATCAATTTCACTACTTGGGAGATCCGGTAGAGCAAGTAACAGTTCAGGTTTATTTTTTTTAATTGCGGTAGTCGTGATTGATTTGTTAATGTCTTTAATGAGGGTTTTTTGTGCCCTTTTTCCTTTTTCCTGATGTATTTCTGCTATACTACTCTCTATAATTTTCCAGTCTTCAGCTGATAGTGCCTGCTGGACCTTTTTGACAATTTCGGTAGTGTTGACCATTCTTATATCACAGATATGAAACTATGGGTTGATAAACACAATTTAACTCAAATAGTTATTAAATTTTTTGTTTTTATTTACGCTTAAATTTAATTTTTTTTATCATAATTGAAGAAAATTTCCGATTTTTTTCAAAAAATCTCCAAAAAAACATATTATTTTTTAACAATCGGCAAAATTATCAATTATTTCCCGAATTATCACCCGAAAAAGGGTATAATTTTGTAATAAAGGACCAGGATATTATTTCACGCCTGTCCAGGGAAACGGATATTCGTAAACCTATTCTGTGGTAATTTTTAAAATATGGTCCATCAGTTCACCATGAAAAATCTGGCTATGGTGATCAGAGTCCGCGTCAATTATTATCCGGATTATGGGCTCAGTACCTGAAGCACGAACAAGCGCCCACGAATCTTTCCTTAAAATTTTTACCCCATCTGTCAGGTCCAACGATTCCTGAGAATATGACTTTTTAAGGGATTCAAGCACTTGTGTTCCGCGTGATGTACTGATTTTATCCTTGATCATGGAGCGTCTGGGCAACGCGTTCACCAGTGTCGAAAGTTGTTGACCCGTCGAAGCAAGAATAAAAACCATCATTGCAGCTGTCATACCCCCATCACGGCAGAACTGGTGATCGGGGAAAATAAGTCCCCCGTTTCCCTCGCCCCCGAATATAACCTTATCTCCCTTCTCCATCATTGACCGCATAGTACGTGCAACATAGATACTTCCAACCGGTGTATAGGTGATCGTGCAACCTTCATTTTTCACCACCATTTCCACGACAAGCGATGTGCTAACCGGAGTAACCAGTGTTCCTTTTTTCTGGTGACATGTGTGCTGAGCTATCAGGGCAAATTCTCTGTTTTCTTCAATAAATCGTCCCTTCTCATCGATGAATACTGCCCTATCTGCATCACCATCATGCGCAACGCCGAATGCTGCTCCACTGCTGACTACGAGTTCAGCCAGATCTTTGAGACCCTCAGGAGAAGGTTCGGGTAACCTTCCGGGAAATGTCCCGTCCATAACTCCATTGAGCGTGAGAACCCTGCATCCCATTCCGTTGAGGATCTGGGGTGTTGTGAGGCATGCGGGACCGGATCCCGGATCAACCACAACGGATATTCCTGATCCCACATTTTCAGGGAAATGATGCACAATTGCCTGTATGTATTTCGTGATTAGATATGGAGCATTTGTTTCCTGCCCGATGTATTCCCACGATTCAGGAGAAAATGAAGGTTCAAATATCAGTTGTTCGAGCCTGAGTGTTTCCTCATCACCCATTTCCGTGCCATCGGCCTCTATGATCTTGACCCCGTTATATTCAGGTGGATTATGCGATGCGGTTATCATTGCACCCCCATCAAACTGCTCTTTAATGAGGTATTGGAGTGCAGGGGTGGGCAGGATGCCACAATCAACAACATTACAACCTGTTGCAAGCAGACCTGATTTAACTGCCTTTACGAGCGTTTCACCAGATGTCCGGGTGTCTCTTCCAACTGCAATACAGCCTTTGCGCATTGTTCCAAGTGCTTCCCCAATGGTTAGTGCTAAATTGGGCGTCAGATCTTTACCCACTATTCCTCTGACCCCATTTGTACCAAACAACCTTTTCTGAAATTTTGTTGATTGCATGATTCCTTGCCTCCATTATTCTTTTTTATTTGCGAAAAGTTTCGAAGAGATTAAGCGATGAAATGACCTCATCAACTGAAGGATTTGTCAGGATAGTGGTATCAGCAGTCAGACTACCGATAACTATTTTGGGAAACGATCGTTGTTTAAAGCCCTCAATTATGGCAAAGTCCATACTTTGATCGAAGAGCATTCTCAAAACATCGTCAAGGGAGTTCTTACGTAACGCCACTACTGCTTTGTGGGTATCTATTCCTGCAGAAATGTCTGCACCTCCATCAAAAAAAACCGTGGTGTCTTTTCCCTTATCGATATTGTAGGTATGATCTGCCAGATGTTTGATCACTCCTACTTTTCCTTTTTTTTTGAGTTCGGGAATCAGGCTTTTAATAAATGTTGTTTTACCAGAATTTGAGTTTCCCACAACCTGGATTATTTTCATATGTTTCTCTCCTTCTTTAATCGATTAGAATTACTAATAAGTTGTACCATTATATTTCCGAATTTTCCTGATGTTTGGTTTTAATTTCTCCTGCGTTGATATCTGAAATCTTTTCCTGATCACGGGTACCAGGAAACTCACCCGAAACAAAACTCATTGTAATTGATCCGTCCAATGCAATTTTTTTATCTACGGTAGGAAGAATTTCTGGTGTCCCTGTTTCCTGAATTGGTGTCCCAAATGGAGGGCCCTGGGCTTCTGGTTTTTTATCGTCGCCAATTTTTTCTCGGCCTGGTGCTTCATTAAGAACAGTATTATTTTCGGGTATCGATTTTTGTGATAGAGGATGGATTATTTGATCGTATGAATCTCCCTCTTCTGCCCTTGATTTAAGAATGGTTTTTGCTGCTTCCCCAACACTTCTCATCACTTTGGTGATCCGATCCTCAATATCAATCTCTTCATCAATATCCAGTGTGGTTCCTTCCACCTCGAGAAGAAACCGTGCTACCTCGCTTGCTTCAAAAAGCAGATCATCAAGTTCATCAGTGGTAAAAAATCCACACATTGCTCCATAGAAAAATGTGGCGCTTGCTTTTCTCACCTTCTTTTTGAATGAGTTACGTGCCTGGTTGACAGCCTGGGGTGTATAGGTATCTTCCATAAACGGTACAAGTTCCGGGAGATGTTTTCCAATAAAGGTCATCTCTGCACCCCCTGATGTTCGGAAGTCCGTACATAACCGTGCAAGCGCCCATTCCCGTGCTGTTATGTAGGTTCTCTTACGCAGAAACTGGTTTACTTTTCGATAAGTAGCCCCATCAACTTTTTTAAATTTTCTATATTTACTTATCTCCTGACGGATACGGGAATCGTCCATTTTCAACCTCCTGTCTGATTTGTGGTTTATCCAAAAACCAGGCCTGCTGGTGGGATTATCTATGATCTCTCTGTTTTGTGTATAGCAATATATGGTTTATTGCTATTAAAATTATGATAAACTCTTCTGGTTTTTTTGTCAACAATACGTCTGAAAAATACGTTTGAAAACAGATTTTTTTAAGGATAAAGGTCCACGATCGTTTTATTGTCCTGTATGACCGTTTTCATGAGATTTCAAGACATAAGATCAACCGGGCACGATTGCACCCTCCTATTTCCTGCTTTGATTGTAAAAGCAGCTGGTTAAATTTTTTCCTGGTCAATAGCAATGCATCAGCCCTCCCAAAAAAATTGTCCGGTCCTTCCGAATTGCACGATTGCACCCATGCTATTTTTCGTTTTCTCTTATTGGCTTGCTGCCTTTTGTTCGAATGATTGTTCAAGGTGATCCGGATAAAGCACCCCGGGAAATCTTGCCCTTCAATTTTACACACTATGCAGTATATTTTTTTTGCTCTGTTTTGCTCTTTAGAACTCCTTTTTTTACTGTGATATGAAATTCGAGATGCTGGTACGATGAAGGAGGGGGGACCGTGCCTGTCCCCTCATACCACCCCTGCGCTGAGCGATCAGGACTTAGCACCTGTGTTCGGATTTTTTTGCAGCGGCGGGGGTGAAATCCCCCTTGAGCGTATAGCTTGTAATTGAACATCTCTACAGAGTTTTTTTTAAATTTTACGGAATCTTTGCGAATTTTTTGTGTATGATTTTGTTGTGTTCTTCTTTATGCAAAGGCACGCGAATTCTCCTTCATTTGATACTGGGCAAGCCAGAATAATTCACGAATATTTCTATTCCCTATAACCTGATATTTCGGCTCTTTTTTAATGAGGTGGCTGTTGCATAATGTTCGATTAATTTTGTGATGATTGTAGTGCAGCTTTTCATGGGAAGGCCAATTTACTCGAAAAATGGTGAGAAGGGAAGAAATCCAGCAAAAAAATTGCCTTTAGTATATAGCATCATATGGTTTATAATAAAAAGAGGGCTAACAGAAAAAATAATCATAAAATTAAAATTTATGCATATTTTTTAAAAATAACTCTATTTGGGGGATTTATAATTGTTATACCAAAAATTATGTACGTGTGTGCATATAATCCTTACACCAGGGTAAAGTCAGATTAAATGTGGAATTTAGAATACTATTCTTGTATTTTATGCAAAACATATCCTCCATCGGAAAACACACCCCTGAATGTCCACTAAGATTTTTATTTGTATGATTAAATTTTTTTTAAGAAGATTTTCGTGATTTATAGGAAAAACCTAGACAATTTGCTTATTACCAAAAGAATGTTCGATGTATTTCGCACGAATTACCTTAAAATGTCCTCAATTTTAGAGTTTAACGCGAAACTATTCTCTTTTGGAATTATAATTTGGAACCAATCGATCTTGTCGGAACTTTTACGGTACTCCGGGTTTACGAAAGAAACTGGTAAACGAATTTTTACCAGAGTTCGTTCTCCTTTCACAAATATTTGATAATGTCACGAAATATCCACTAACTTCAGGTTTTCTTCCAATTTTTAACAGATTCAACGCTAAATTATCTGGATTAATCGGTTGATATATTCTGGAACATCCCTGGTTGGAGCAGGATTGACTTAAAGCACAACCGGATTCTGTTTTTCTGTCATAAAATTCCAGAAAAACCTCATATCTGGTGCATGAAAGATAATGAGAAGACTACTGATCAGGACAAATCCTGTGCCGTATTTTAATAAGGGGAAAATGGTGTCCTTTCATTTTCAAAGACCATTATTACGCCGGGTACAAATCAGACTAGTGATATAACTAAATCTTGTATCTTCTGTCTGAATGAACCAGTCTTCAATTTTCCACAGACGACAGAACTCAATAGTGGGCTTCTGGCAACGTTTCTGATATGGCTTGAATCGAATC
Source organism: uncultured Methanoregulaceae archaeon (assembly GCA_963841015.1). GTDB lineage: Archaea > Halobacteriota > Methanomicrobia > Methanomicrobiales > Methanospirillaceae > Methanoregula. The sequence continues at coordinate 368,745 of CAWJAX010000002.1, forward strand.
TACCCTATCTGATGAAAAAACCCCCTTTTTTAATATCTCTTAATCGAAGTGTCAACTTACTTTCAGATAGAGATACCAGTAAAATATGTACACAAGGGATGATGCTGCAGTTTGTATGAGTTTTGACAACATACCTTCAAATTGGCATTCCAAGCAGCATCGAGATACAGCGATTTCAGACTTTCGCAGAACAGGTATTCTGCGCAAACCTTTATTTATTTGAGATAAGATAAATTAGACCATGGAAAGCGGGTATTTTTCGGAGTGGCTCAAAAGCTACCGCAACTACCTCCGGATGCGTAATTACTCCCCCCGCACGCTCAACAGCTATGAACAGGTCATTAAACATTTTGCTTACTACGTTTGGCTGCGCCGTCACACGGATGTGACGAAACTTGTAATATACTGGAAAGATTTTGAAAATGCCCGGCTTGATACTGACGTAGAGGTTACTCCAGTAATTATTACGGATTTCCTCTCATTTGTATCGTCAATGCAGACATACAAACCCAAAACGTTTCACCGTATTATATCAACCCTGAGCTCATTCTACCGCTTCCTGTTTACGCAAGGAGCTGTCACATCCAACCCCCTGACCGGTATCGATCGTCCTCGGATAAAACAACAGGATGTAAAATATCTCAAGCACAACCAGGTGTTGCGACTGCTTGATTCAATAGAAGATCCTCGTGACAAACTTATTGTCAGGACCATTTATGCTACCGGTGTCCGGGTATCAGAGCTTTGTAATATGAATATCGAAGATATCGATTTTGATGAACATACCATCAGAATCCGGGGAAAAGGTGACAAGATAAGAACAGTTTTTGTCGATGATGATACCCTTGCTGATATCTTAAAGTTCATTGGCAACAGGATTACCGGGCCCGTTTTTGTAGGTCAGCAGGGTAAAAATATCTCATCAAGAGCCATTCAGCATATCTTCAAACATTATGCACCCACGGGGATAACCCCACATAAGATTCGTCATAGTTATGCAAGTGAACTTTATAAACGATCAAAAAATCTCAGGGTTGTCCAGGAAAATCTTGGTCATACCTCCATAAAAACAACAGAAATTTACCTCCATACCGATATTGACGAACGAAGACAGGTTTATCAACAGTTTTTCCCGCTTTCTGACAATGATGAGAACTAATACGGCCAGTGCTTCTTTATTTAAAAAAAATTGGTAATGCCAGTATCTTTCCAGTTTTCATAGTGATTCAATATTGGTAAAAAACTTCGAATCGCTCAATCACAAATAACAGTAATTCAGTCTTATTTTTGTGTTTAAACCACATTTCTATCGATAATCTCTCCCAAAAAAACTGTGAAAACCTCTGAATTTTTTTAAGGTATAAACCATATGTTGCTATATACTAACGGCATCATTTTCTCCCTCGATTATATGAGCTTTTAGAATTTTCTGTGCTTTCTCTGGTGCACCAGCTTCCAGAATGAAAAATCAGAAAGGATAGATACGGAAATTATCCGGGATGGTTCATATCGATGAATTCTGTTGCAGTATAGTAGAGAAAATTTTCTTCACGAGTATCTGATGATGCATTCACCCGCAGTAATTCATGGAATTTTTGGTGTGGATCTCGCTGGTAGACTATGAATAATGAGACTTTGCCTGGGTTCCCGGCGAAGAATGCAAAGGACCCAATCGCCATTATTAATAGCAGATAAATCTCCTGACATTTGATGAGAAAAATCCAGATAACTCTAATTATATTCAATGTCTGGTGAAGAACCTGTGGTATCGAAATGTTTGGGATGGGGAATTTACCGATGAGGATATGAGAAAAATCCAGATAAATCCAATTATAACTAATGTCCGAAGAAGAAGGTAAAGTATCTTATCTTTCCGTTTAAGAAGCCAGCCGGTGAAAGAACCAGTAAAATCCAGATAACTCTAATTATATCCAATGTCTGGTGAAGAACCTGTGGTATCGAAATGTTTGGGGTGGGGAATTTACCGATGAGGATATGAGAAAAATCCAGATAAATCCAATTATAACTAATGTCCGAAGAAGAAGGTAAAGTATCTTATCTTTCCGTTTAAGAAGCCAGCCGGTGAAAGAACCAGTAAAATCCAGATAACTCTAATTATATCCAATGTCTGGTGAAGAACCTGTGGTATCGAAATGTTTGGGGTGGGGAATTTACCGATGAGGATATGAGAAAAATCCAGATAAATCCAATTATAACTAATGTCCGAAGAAGAAGGTAAAGTATCTTATCTTTCCGTTTAAGAAGCCAGCCGGTGAAAGAACCAGTAAAATCCAGATAACTCTAATTATATCCAATGTCTGGTGAAGAACCTGTGGTATCGAAATGTTTGGGGTGGGGAATTTACCGATGAGGATATGAGAAAAATCCAGATAAATCCAATTATAACTAATGTCCGAAGAAGAAGGTAAAGTATCTTATCTTTCCGGTTAAGAAACCAGCCGGTGAAAGAACCAGTAAAATCCAGATAACTCTAATTATATCCAATGTCTGGTGAAGAACCTGTGGTATCGAAATGTTTGGGGTGGGGAATTTACCGATGAGGATATGAGAAAAATCCAGATAAATCCAATTATAACTAATGTCCGAAGAAGAAGGTAAAGTATCTTATCTTTCCGGTTAAGAAGCCAGCCGGTGAAAGAACCAGTAAAATCCAGAAAACTCTAATTATATTCGATGTCTGGTGAAGAGCTCCGGAGAAGCAACTTGTGTAATCTGATTCATTGAGTAGCCTACGAAATCAGGGTATATTTTTGTATTTACCTATCAGGTTACATAATTGTATAACCACAATTCTTTATTTCATATTTGCTGACATAATGTGGGAACAGATATGCCAAAAGTCCAGAAACGGAAATACGAAAAAATCGATGATCTGGAAATTGACCTGGTTATCCAATGTAATGACAGTCACGAATTCTATGAACGATACCGACAGGTTTTCCCTAATAAAAAGAAAGGAATTGACAGCATCAGTAAAATCTGGAAACGACGCAGCGAATTTATTAAAAAACAACATGGTGATTTGCAACCTGCCGAATCTCATTCAGGATCCTCACGTGAACTCGAGATCCTTATCACTGATCAGAACAAAATTCTGGCTGAATTATCCGGTGTTATGAAAGAACACCTCAGGGTAAGTAAGGAAATCCTGGCGCGTTTCCCAAAACAGATACAGAAATCCGATGAGCCCGTTCAGAAAACTGCAGAAGTCAAAATCCCTGATCACAAAGAACCTGAAAAGAAAATCAGTGGGGAAAGACGTAAGGATATTATGATAGGGTCCTGAACCCTGAATATATAAATCAAAAAGTAAAAAACCAATTCAATGAACTCTGATGATGAATGTAATATTATGATTCGGCATTCGTTACCTTCCTATGAGGGAAAATATTTTTTTTTGACAAAGGTATCCTTATAGTCCTAAAATGCAAATATGCCTAAGCATCTTTCTGAATAAAAGGAAGGTAGCCGAATTCGCAATCGTTTAATTAAATACCCCCGTAGTGTAGCGGTCAATCATGCAGGACTTTGGATCCGGCGACACCAGTTCGAATCTGGTCGGGGGTATTGAAAAGCAGGCACTGGTATTGTCACTCTTTTTGGACAAATTGATCAACAAAATGACTTATTGTTGTTTAAAAAAATCTTTTTTCGCGTTAAAATAAATGGTTGCCCGGACAGGGACACCTATGACACCAGTCAGGAACTCTCCTGGATTGGGACAGAATCATTATCCGGCAATCCCTTTTTTTAAATTTTGACCGACCACGAATGCCCACGCGACAGGCCCCTAATGCATCCCCATCTCCAGCGCACCCTCTTCTCTGTGCAAGTGTATATATACGGAATCATTCCCACATTATCAGAACATATTACCAGGAGCTTTTGATAGTGAAGTGGCTGTCTACTCTTGTGATAATGATCATCGTGACAGCTGTTATTGCAGCAGGTTGCGCTGACGAAGAAGATTCCGGCCCTGTGATGCCTGCAGCTGATGCTGCTCTACCGGGCCAGGTACTGATAGATATCGGTAATGTGACCGGGAATGGTATACCCCGGGGTACGATCGATACCATCACCTTCACTCTCGGTCTTGTTCCTGGAGAGAAATCCGTTAATGTGGAGAATATCTCAATTGTCTATGCTGATGCAATCCGGACCGAGAGCCTGGTTCCTGTCGAAGGTTTTTATGGTGATCCTCCGCCGGGCTCCTGGGGAATTCTGGAAGTTCAGAACCAGGTGGGCACCCCAAACAACCGGCTCGAATTTGAGGAGCGGTTAGTCATCCGGATCAATCCCAAAGCACCGCTCGTTCCCCTGCAGTTTGTAACGATCATCGTAAAACCCCCTTCAGGTACATCTCTGACTATCCGCAGGGTCTCTCCCCCAACCATAATCAAAGAGAATAATCTCCTTACCCCTGTCTAATCAGAAAAGTCTTTTCATTTGGCCTGACATAGGGATTGCGCCTGCTTCTTCGTTCCTTTAAATAGTTTTAAATTACCCTCTGTGATGTGGTATCAGCAGAAAGACGGATTTTATTTTCCTTCTTGAATCTTTTAAGAAGAGCCACCGTTGATATCTTTACGTTTTTTTGAATGACGATACCCGGGCATCCTCGATACCTCCAGACCAGACTACATCAGACAATGTCCGGATGCTCTTTGCAGGTAGAATTTTGCCGGATATTGTTTTTCAATCGTATCTCTTTTATACCATCATGCTGAAGAACAGTGAATAATGAAAACCATAAGTTTACGATTCCGCATCTACGTTTCAATCCTTGCTGCGGTACTTTTCATCGGCATGGTAGGGTTAATCGTCATCGAAAGTTTTTCCCCGCTGGATGCGTTTTATTTCCTGATCGTAACGATTGCAACCGTTGGTTATGGGGATCTCCACCCGGTTTCTCCTCTTGGAAAATTGCTGGTTATTGGAATTATTCTTGCCGGTGTCGGTTGTTTTGTCGGTGTTGTGGCTAACGCTATAGAATATATGATCGAGAAGCGGGAACACTCCAAGCGGATTGAGAAACTGAACATGATCATCGGAACTTTTTATTCTGAAGTAGGAACAAAACTCCTTAAAAAGTTCAGCGCAATAGATCCGGGCATTCACCGAATCCAAGCCGCTCTGGTGGTATCCGATAACTGGTCGGATGATGATTTTAAAAAAGTACATGCTTTTCTCAAAGAGCATTCATTCCGGCTGAACAGTAGTGAGATCTCTTTGGAAGAACTGCACACTTTCCTCTCGCACTACAAGGGATTCCTGCTCACACTTCTCGAAAATCCCCAGCTGTTCGAGAACGACAGGTTTACTGATCTGCTTCAAGCAGTTTTTCATCTCGCTGAGGAACTGAACGCTCGTGAGCGCCTCATCGATCTCCCGAAAACGGACTATCTTCACCTTTCCAAAGATCTGACCCGGGTATATAGCCAGCTCGTAATCGAATGGCTGGAATATATGCAGCATCTTAAGAAGAAATATCCCTATCTTTTCTCATTATCGATGAGAACAAATCCCTTTGATACAAACGCGTCAGTGATCATAAGAGAATGACTGGTTGACGGTGCGTAAAAGTATACTCTCTCCTGCAAATCCTCAATAATGATATAAAAAAAGCATGATGTTTGGATAGTGGATTACATCAAAGGTAAATTGCGAAAACAATTTTGAGAAGAAAGTCAGGAAATTTTTCCGGAAAAATGATAAATCATGATGATTTCCGGGTCCTCACCTGGATTTTACTAGACAATAACGAAATAGGCTATCAACGACAACAGGAATGCCAGGAGCAGCATTGCAAGGGAAAGCGGTGCAACAAATACGAGCACTGCGTTTACCGTACTGGCAAGCTCGGAGATCCGGTTGGAGCCGAAAACAACAATGTGTTCACAGCGTGCGGTGCTCCCGGCAACCTCTGATGGTGCAAGATCATCGATAACTGTTTGTAACGCCTGCATCACAAATGGCAGGAACTCTGAGGCCGGAACATGCATTCCCACCGGATTTTTACCGGTGATAGTGTTCACGACATGAGAGTCTGTGGTCATCACTTCGGCATTATCAACGACAGTCAGGATTTGTTCAAGCAACACCTCGCGTACTCCCTGCGCCATATTGTTGCCATCGATGAGAACGTAGGCGGTGCGCTGCCCGTCAACCTCGGTAACCAGTACCTGTAACCCCAGATCCCCAAACCCCTGCTTTCTGCTGTACGGTAATAAAAGATGAGCAACTCCTGTCCTGAATGGATACAGCGATGTTGTGCGGCATCTTTCCATCGCATCCAGCGAAACATGCTGGTACTCGGTTGCTGTCAGTGTTGCAAGGAGCACAGGTGAAGAAAGATCTGTCATGCAGTTATGCGCATCTACAACAGCAACATGTGGGAACCAGCGGTGTCCTTCTGCCATGATTGTCATCCCGATTGAAAAATCAACATCTTCAGTTCGTTGTGGGGAACGGGTGGTAACAAGCAGAACAGAGTCGCCAAGCCGCTGGTAGAGAACCTGCACGGAACCCTGGGTGAGGCGCTCTGACTTTCCCGCAAGACCGGAATAGGTAAGATCATTTTGCGATTTTTTCAGTGCATCGAGCACTTTGTCGATTTCTGTTTCTGATACAAGATTGAAGTCATGTGTGGCGCAACCATGCACGACAAGGGTTTCATCCTCAAAGTTATCGTGCAATACTTTGGGAAGATTACCCCCGCCGATTTCACCCAAAGGACCGGGGTGCAGGTTGGGGACCGTGAAAATTATCGGCTTATTACTCGCCCTGCGGAAAAAAAAGCTCACTTGGGGAACAAATATCTCTTCCCCGATTTCCCGGAAGAAATCCTCCATTCGTTTGGAACCATCGGTCATATGAGCGATAAATGCATTGAGCAATGCAAGCCCGCGAATTTTAAATGCACGGTCGAGCGGACGTTCGAGCATCCAGATGAGAATTACAAATCCAAGACCGAAGACAACATGGAATACCAGCGCATAGATACCGAATGTTGGCGGGAAGAGGAGCATACCGGCAAGTATACCCACACCACTCTGGGTGAACGCCGGGATGAGCATACGGGGAATCCGGTAATCGGCTATTGCAACGAGAACGAGCAGCCGGAGGCCGAAGATAAAACCCAGCGAAATCGCGTAGAACAACGGGATGAAATTGACCGATAAAAGGAGTGGAATAAACGTGATGATAACAGCAAAAACCGTACAGGCGAGTGCGAGAAGTGCTGACCGGTTCCAGGTCATCGTTTTGCCGTTAAACTCGATGATTGGCTTTGTAAGGACAAGTGCAACAATGGCCGGGATAGTGAAAGCAAGCGTGCCGGAGAATGGCAGTGCTGAAAAAGGTAAAATCCCCCATGCTGGTACACCTGCCCCGTCGATCAGAAGACCAAGGATGATGATAAGAAAAAGTGAACGTTTCCATGAGGGGGCAGTGAAAATAAACCGGGAGATCTGCATGAATTTGACATCACTCCCCTGGTCCATCAGGTAAAACCCCCGAGAACTATCTCCTGGCGGTCAGGATACCTCTGGATTTTGCTGGTTGTGTAGGTGATGGGACGAGAATAAAACGGTGCGTTAAGAGCAAGTGTCTCGTATTCCCCACCTTCACCGGCAAGGTTGATGCGGTGGGTTGTTGCCACACGTTTTAATCTGTCGATAAGATCATCATTAAAATGTGCGCCCAGAAAGCGTTCATCCAGTCCGTCCGCAGCAGTGACAATGATTATCGCATCCATTCGTCGGGCTACTTCCTTGAGAAGCATTTCTGTATCCATATGCCAGAGCGGTGTGAAGAGTGATATCCCGAGTCGGTCAGTGATTGCCCTCACCCGCTCTGCCTGGTACACAGATGCAACTGCTCCTGCAATCAAGCCTTCTACCTCAAGTCCAACCAGTCCCGCTTCAAGATCAGCAAGCTCCTCTTCTTTGCGTCCGTGGGTAGGTATCTCTCTGTACTTCATACCGGCAACCTTGGCAATGGCAGCAACTGCATCGAGGTTTGCGGAGTGGAACATATACGAATCCCGGTTTTCTGGATGAACGGTGACCATAAATTCCACATCCTTTCCTGTATCAATTGCTTTCTGTACGGAAAGGATTGAGTCCTTTCCCCCAGAAGTAAGTGCTGCCCAGCTCATGATCAGCCATTCCGGAAATTTGGTGAATCGAACGTACCGAAGTTATTCTCGTATCTCATTTGCATAGCGTTCCAGTCTGGCAGATGGGTCTGGCAACCGACATGTTCCACGACAAATGAAGCGGTGACTGTGCCTACCTTGCAACATGTCAGTGGTGGATATCCCTTTACAAACGCGGAAAGGAACCCGGCGCGGTACGAATCACCGGCACCAGTAGGATCGGCAAGGGTAACAGGAATAACCGGGATAAAGTGCTCGATACCGTCTGAATGAAGTGTGCTCCCGTCACTGCTCATGGTAAATACTGCAGTTTCGACCTGCCGGATGATCGAATCTTTTGTTGTGCCCAGTGTAGTGCACATCTGCCGAATCTCGTGCTGGTTGGCAAAAAGGATGTCTGTGTTAGAAAGGATAGTTTCCAGCTGTTCTTTGGTATACCAGAAAACATCCTGCCCGGGATCAAATGAGGTGAACTCACTTCTCTCGGCAACCCGGCAATTGAATTCTGGATCTGCAGTTGCCATATGAACAAACGGAAGAGAAGGAGCTTCTGCATGGGCGAATGCTTTGGATGCACCCCATTCAAAAAAAGTCATCTGGTCCCCGTTATCGTCTGTGAACATGAAAGCTGTGGGTGTATGAGCGTCGGGAACACTGAAGAACCGTTGATGGACCCCGATCCTGTTCATCCAGAGGTCATACTCGCTACCGGGGAAGTCACTGCCGATACAGGAAATGAGGGTAACCTGTTCACCTAATGTGGCAATTCCTGCTGCAATATTTGCCGCTCCTCCACCAAAATAGATCTGCCGGTCAGAGATATGTGTTGAGCAATTCTTCGCTGGTAGATGAGGTACCCGTGAAATGTGATCAATAGCAGTGTGCCCGACAACAGAAATCATAGTGCCTGCACTTCCAGTAGTTTCAGCGGCACATCTCTTAGCGCCTTTCCTACCACTGATTTTGCAATGCGCTCAGCATGTTCCGGTGATTCAGCCCGGAAAACTTTCATCTCAAGGACGAGTCCTACAAGGGCGGTGTCAGCAACGACAATCGCACTTGAAAGTGTCTCCTCACAGTACGGGCAGGTGAGAAACCCTGCTTCAACTTCTACATATTTTGCTGCCGGGTTAAGCCGCTTTCCTGCTTCACTGATTGCAATTCCAATCGCATCGTCAAGTGATTTGACATCACGCAGGATCCACGCTGATTCCAGTGTCACTACATAATCAGGCATATTTTTCCCTCCTTACCAGATATCATGGTGCACGTGCCCTCCGGTATCCATCCGGCCGGTGAGCACGGCCGGGGGGTGTCCTTTCCCCACCGCAAGCAGTGCAATGGGCCGGATATGCTGGGGCAGAGCAAGTATCTCGCGAACTTCGTCATCATTAAAAGAACCTGTCCAGCAGGAATGCAGTTTCTTTGCATGGGCTGCAAGCATCATGTATGTGCAGGCAATTGTTGCGTCTTCCAACCCGTACAGGATCCCACGCTCTCCGTAACGGGACATTGAGCGGACATAGTTTGCGCATACCGCAAAGATTGCACCCGCTTGCTCTACATGTTTCTGATCAAATGCAGCCTGGGCGAGTGCAGCCTTAACCTCTTCATCGGTAATGACAATCACGTCCCAGGATTCAAGGTTTCCGGCGCTCGGTGCCGCACTTGCACAGTTGAGGATATATTCAATCTCATCCTCTGTAAGTGGGTCACTTTCGTAGGTACGTACCGAAGAGCGACTGTTGAGAAAATCCAGAAACTCAGAGGATTCCATGTTTTTCAAGTACCTGCCATGCTTCCTGCGCCGGGGTTGTGGATGCGCTGATTGCAATGGCGATCTTTTCAGATGCCTGTTCGGGTTGATTACTTTCCATGAGCGAGATTGCCACGTTGAGTGCATCGATCGCCTTTTTGAATTCTGCCTTTCCGGTACTGTGGGCAGCAAACTGGAGTTCACTCCTCACTGATTCCATCAGCATGAGAAGCATTCTTCGCCCCCCGGCACGCTCATTGTCAGTAAACCCTGTCAATGCGAGGCATAACTGGGACGTTATGATTAGTTCAGATTTTGCCCGTTCACCGAACTGATAACTCTTTACTGCGGTTCCAAGATCCATACTAACCATAGATGTTGCCAATAAAAGATAATTAGTATTGGGAGCAGGAATCCTCCATACTACCTTAAAAGCGATAAAAAACCAGCCGGGTTGGGTTGACCCCTGTTAAATGTTAGATTATGGATGATATCCTGTTTCAAAGATTATCGTGTGGCCTTTGCCTTCGCACCAAGAGCGGAGACCTTTGCCCTGCGCATGCGTCTGCGGATGAGCGGACTCGCCGTGGACTCGTTTAAACCGGATCCCCCGGATCTGTCGCCCCCACGTCTTCCCCCGCGCTTGCCTCCGCGTGCCCCGCCCCGACCTTGTGCTGCTTCATCCATGGCGTTAACTTTTTTCATGTTCACGCCTGCTTTGAATCGCTGGTTCGGGCCCGGTGTTTTGAGATCGCCTTCACTTTTTGGTACAAGGCGAATCTGTCCCTTCACGCCTTTTACCTGTGCCCAGATGGTTGTGCCTGTTTTACCCATACTTAAACTCCTTATCTAATTCTGCTGCCCCACTCATAAATGTTCGCGCCTGGTATTCATGGGATGTGGATCCAGGAAAAAAATTACGGTTTTTTTGCCGCAAGTATTGCAGAAATTTCCTTTTTGAGGGTTTCGCTTACCACTTTTCCGTCAACAGATCCTCTTACTTCACTCATTACCACACCCATAAGCGGACCAAGCGCGGCTTGTCCTTTCTGGAGTACAAAATCTGAACGTTCTGTAGTGATCTTGTGTATAATTGATTCGAGATCCTGCCGGGAGATAGCGGGAGCAAGCTTCTGGAGAACTTCATCAATTGAATCTCCGGATGCAAGTCCTCTGAAGAGATCAGGTATAGCCTCTTTTGCTGCCCTGCCGCTTTCTACGGCGTGCCATGTTGCAAGATAATCTTCATCGGATATCTTGCCCATATCCACACCTTCCCGCCGGAGTTCAGTAGATGTCGAAAGGATTGTAAATACTGCAAGTTTGGGTTTTATTCCCTCTGCTACGGCACGTTCGAACAGAGGGAGTTTTTCTGATAAAGCCAGTTGGGTAGCGTAATTACGATCAATTGCATACTTCTGTTCGTAACGTTGTGCTTTTGCGGACAGCAGCTCGGGAACTGTTATCGTATTCAGGAGAACATCATCAATAATCACCGGGAGCACATCGGTCTCGGGATACATACGCGCTGCGCCGGGAAGCGGCCGCATGTAGGCAGAGCTGCCGGTTTCAAGCATTTTCCGTGTCTCTTCAGGAACCGGCTTGTCCGAAAGTGCAATCCGTGCGCGGATGATGACCTGGTTTACTGCACAGGCTGCCTGGGTATCGCTCACCGCTGCAACAATCACCACACAGTCATGGATATCCGCGTTCATATATGTCCGCAATCGGGCGACCTCTTCTGCAGTGATCCCATATGCGGGAAGTTCATCGGTATGAAAAATCCCCCCGACCCCGCATTTTTTTGCGTAGTCGGACATTTCGCTGCCGAGACGACGGTCCGGTTGGATCTCGCGACCTGCCAGGCCGGCAAAACCTTCAAGGCGTACAGCATAGATTCGTTTCGCCTTTTTCAGCACGGTGGATTTAGTTTCTTTGAAGATTTCAGTAACATTCTGTGCATTTTCGTTGACAGATGATTTTTTCTGCAGGAGTTCGTTCCTGATTGCGAGGAGATTTTGCTGCCTCTGCACTTCACGCCTGACAACTTCTGCGATCAGTTCGAGCTCCTGGACACCTTTGATCTCGACACGTGCTCCGCCACGAATTGATATATTCACATCCTGACGGATCGTGCCAATACCCCGTTTTACCTTACCGGTTGAACGGAGGACCATACCAATGTACTCGGCTACTTCCTGCACCTCTTCTGGTGTGTGCATACACGGAGAGGTAGTGATCTCAACGAGCGGGATTCCCAGCCGATCAAGAGAAAAAAAATCATCCTTGACCCGTTGGGCGGCCTCTTCTTCAAGGCAAATCGTCTCGATCTCACCCCCTTTGGGTAGTGCCCCGTTCAGGGCAACCAGCGCTGTACGCTGGAACCCGCTGGTGTTCGATCCATCAATAACGAGCTTGCGCATCGTATGCACTTGCCGGACTGGTGTCATGCCAAACATTTTTGCAATTGTAAGGCAGACGGAAAGTGCCTCATCATTCATCGGCGCTGGTGGCTCCTCATCGTTTTCCACAAGGCAGGTAGTATCATAGGTATAATAGTGGAATTCCCGATCACGCTTCATCTCTTCCTGGGCAGCGCGATCGATCTCTCCCATCTCACTCTCAGTGACCCTGAGGTAGCGGAAGAATTCACCCGAATGGTCACCGCTGTCGCGAAGGAGCGTCTGGCAGTGGCAGAACAGTTTTTCCTTTGTATTCAGCTGCTGGTGGATTTCAATCCCGGCTGTAAGTCCTGCTGCTTTATAATCCATGAGTGCTTCTCCGGTTGCATTCACCTTTGAGATCTGCCTGCATATGCTCAGCAGCTTTTCCGGATCCCGCTCGTTCCCCAGTACCCACATCAGTTTCACGAGTGCTACTTCGGGAAGCATATCCCCGCCTTCGATGACGCCAGCCGATAGCAGGTCACGCCCGGTATCATAGACCCTGTCGCAGACCCTTCCCTTCATGCACTGGGTGGTCATCACCACTACCGTGCCTCCTTTAATGAGTTTTTGCAGGGAAGGGATAAGTGTGGTACTGACATGCCCGAGTCCTGTACCTGCGAGGACAAGGCCTTTGTAGCCCTCGTACGACTTAAGCAGGTCAGGAGACATCCCCGGGAAGAACTGGACTAGCCCGCAGTGTTTTTCCAGTTTGTCGTGAAGGGCGAGTGTCTGGCTCCCCCGGTGCACTGCATGACTTTTGAGGGCAACTTCGCGGGATGGATAGGCCACAAAGCCGAGGGGGTCAATCCCTATACTACGGAACGCATCACGACGTGAAGAGTGCATCTTGCGTACACGCGTTCCCCGGTGAATTGCGCATTTGTCATCGTTTGTAGTGGCATGCATTACCACCGCAACCTCACCAAGATCGCAGGTTGCTGCGCTGGCGGCGCATACCGCATTCATCGCATTATCACTGGATGGCCGGTCAGCGGATCGTTGTGATCCAACAAAAACAACAGGCACTGGAGTGTCGATCATGAAACTGAGTGCTGCTGCACTATACGCCATTGTGTCGGTACCATGGGTGATGATAACACCGGTAACCCCGTTTTTAATCTCTTTATAAACAGCACGGGCAAGTTCCTGCCAGATCACCGGTGTCATATTCTCAGAGAGTATGGTAGCAAGGGGAATTGTCCGGTATTGTGCAACCTTTGCCAGTTCAGGGATTGCCACAAGAATTTCACCTGCATCGAACTGGCTGGTGACTGACCCGGTCCGGTAATCGATCCTGCTTGCAATTGTGCCGCCGGTTGATACGATAGAAAGCACAGGGAGATCTTTTTTTTGCGGGACTTCAGTTTTCTTTGCAGATGATTCTGCAGGATGCCCGAAAAAAGTGCAGGAATCCGGATTCACGCCAATATTGTAGCCGGAATCCAGTTTCACTACTGCCATTCCGTCGCGTTCTGTGATGAAAATCCCTTTCCTGGTGGAACCTCCATATGTGCATACAACCACGTCCCCAGAAGTGAAATGCGGATTTATGTTACCAGCCTCCGAACTTTTACGATCATGTCCTCTTTTACCTTTGAAAGTTTTCCAAGCCTTTGATCGAGATGGGAAGAATCCGTATCGAGCTGCTTTTTGCGTTCATCTAGAGCAATCCTTATTGCAAAGGGCGCGGGTCCTCCGGGAGCTTTCCTGAGAGCGATGGAATGGGATACAACCAGCACTTCATCGATTATCTCCTGGGTGAGTCCTTTTGCCATAAGGGATATTCCTCCCCCGACTTCCAGTGCTGCTTCTTCAAGGGTGGCAAGCGAAAGGTTTCCTTTCTGCACGGCTCTTCCGACAATGTTGTGTGCAGTGCGGAAGGGAACACCGTATGATCTGACCAGCGTATCGGCAAGTTCAGTTGCGGTTGAAAACCCTTTTCCAGCCTCGTCTTTCATCCGCTCAGTATCAAATGTTGCACTTGAGAGCATATCGATAAGAAGGCGAAGGCTCTCTTTTGCGTCCCGCATACCACGCCAGATATTAGGGGTGAGCTCCTGGAGGTCACGGTTGTAACTCATGGGCAGTCCTTTCAACGTAAGGATCGCACCGGTAAATGCACCGAAGACGGACCCTGACTTTGCCCGCATGATCTCAGCTGTGTCCGGGTTCTTCTTCTGCGGCATTATCGATGAAGTTGAACAGAATGCGTCATCAAGCGTAACAAACTTTACAAACGATGTGCTCCAGATAATCAGATCCTCACAGAGCCGGCTCGTATTAACCATCAGGATGGAAAGATCAGCAAGCGTTTCCAGTGCAAAATCCCGGGCAGCTACCGCATCCATGGTGTTTGTTACGAGTCCTTCAAATCCCAGCAGGCTTGCAGTATATTGACGATCAATCGGGTAACCGGTCGAAGCGAAGGCTGCTGCACCAAGCGGGGATTGGTTCACCCGCACGTAGCTATCCTTAAGCCGGTCGAAATCTCGCGAAAAGGCCTGTTCATACGCAAGAAGATGGTGCGCTAGCGTCGTAGGCTGGGCATGCTGCATGTGGGTAAATCCTGGCATCACGGTCTCAATATGTATCTCAGCGAGGGCAACAAGCACCTCCCGCACTTTGAGAAGTGCCGACATTTGTTTTAGTATGTCTTCCCGCAGTTTGATCCTGATGCAGGTTGCGACTTCATCGTTACGTGATCGTCCCATATGCATACGCCCGCCAACATCTGGTCCGACAGATTCTATGAGGAGTGATTCTATTCCTGCATGGACATCTTCAAAACGCTCGTCAAACACCTCTTCGGGAATCCCTTCATCAAAGAGCTCAAGCAGCGCTGAAAGGAGCTGCCGGGCAATATCACGGTCGATGATCTTCTGTTTTTCCAGCATTAGCACATGAGCAAGATCTACAAGAATATCTGCGTCAGCAATACAGCGGTCTGAACGCATTGATGAGAGAAAATGCATCATCTCCCCCGTCCTCTCACCGGAAAGGCGCCCCAACCTTACAACATCTGTTCGCATCCGTTCCCTCTCCGCTTTTTATTTGTTTACCTATTGATTGTACAGTGATTAAATCCACGCTTTTCGCGCAGCGAGTTCAATCGCCCGCTGCACCGATTCGCGGGGTATTATAGTCGCGACAGGTATACGGACAAGCTGCTCAATCACACTCGAGAGGATTGGGGCACACACAATTGCCACAGCACCCTCTCGCTCAGCCCTTACAGCGGCCACAATTGCATCTTCCATCGTATGGACCGGATATTCGCGTACTCTCACACGTTGTGCATCCACCTCAGCCGTCCGCTCCTGGATCGTATCAAGGACAGACCTTGCAACAATAAGGCCGATAAATTCCCCTTCAGTTGTACGGTAGAGCTGGCGGAGGGTGTGAATTATTGCGCGCAGTGTGGAAAGGTTGGGCGAGCGTTTCCCGTGCATGATCTTGTATAAGGAGTCTCTGGGCAATTCCGCTTTTTTCTGATAACTCCCTGACACTTATACGGAGGTCATAACGGAGGAGATCATTCAGTGTTCCAACAAATTCCTCGTCTGAGGCAAGTGCGGCACGCGTGAGCCGGTCAATTGGGTCCACTTGTATCATATAATAGATACAATAAGGCCAATTCAAGAAAAATATTTCCTCTCTTGTCCTCGATTTTTTAGATACAATAACTTTTTTGGACAATTAAGATAATTAATTAACCTTAAAGTAAAAATTTTTGAAGTCTTTTGATACAAAAAGAGAGAAAAAATGTCCATATCGTGCAATTTATGTATTGCCAGAACAATTGTCACCTATGAAAATGATGAAAATTCCGGTACTGGCGCTCTTTGCCATTACTCTCTTTGTTCTCATTGCCGGTTGCACGCAACCAGCAGGAACACCCGGCCCGGTCTCCCAGACAAATGTCGGAATCCTGTACAGCAAAGGTGTCGGTCCTATGCCGATGCTCCTTGCAACAAAACAGATAGACGGGTATATCGCATGGCAGCCTTTTGTCTCGATCGGCACCGAGAGCGGCATTGCCAGGCTTGTCGAGTATTCAGGCCAGCTGCCGCCGGCTGGAAGCAACATTGATCACCCCTGCTGTATTCTCTTTGCCCGCAATGATCTCCTCGCACAGAACCCCGACCTGGTCACCGCAATGAGTGCGCTCACCCAGGCTTCAAGTACGTGGATCAATGAACACCCGGCCGAAGCCGCTGAAATTGAAGCAGAATTCCTTGTCGGTAAAGGAAACTTTACCTATGGCAATGTCACTGTTTCATCCGTTGATGTGCTTAATGATGCGTTCCCCACGGTAAAATACACAAACGTGCCCTCTTCTGAATGGATTGCAGGAACAAAGAACTTTGTCAAGACGGAAATTGAGCTTGGCTATATTACGGGCGAATTAAAAAATACGAGTGCAGATCAGCTCAATGCAAAGTTGTTTGCATTCGGACCGTACGAGGATGCAAAGAAGCAGCTTGCAGCGGGCACCATAAAGACTCCTCCCAAGGCAACCAAACCGATCACAATCGGGTACCTGAATGGTGATATGCACTCTGCAGCCCTCCATATTGCTCTAAAGAAATGGCAGTACTTCAACGATACCTATGGCGTAACCCTGAAACCGCGTGACATGTCCCAGGCTCGTCCTGACGTAGCTGACCTTATTGTCAACGGTGTTCCCGTAGCAGAAATCAAGCTGGTTGGCGGGGATGCCGGCCCCCAGGTTATGCAGATGGCATCAACCGATATTGTGCAGATGGGATATGTCGGTGTACCACCAACGGTCGCAGCAATCGATAAGGGAACCCCGGTCAAGATTATCCACCCCGTTAATACTGAGGGTTCAGGTCTTGTTGTTGACGTAAATGCCCCTGTTTCGGACTGGAATAGTTTTGTCACCTGGGCCAACGTACGGTCAGCAGAAGGGTAAACCGTTAAAGATTGCGGCTCCCGGTAAAGGATCAATACAGGACGTTATGCTCCAGTATGCATTGAAAGACAGCAATATTACCTACAAGGAAACTTCCTGATCTGTGTGCGGGGAATGGTATTCCCCTACACCTTTTTCAGTCAGAATACCAACAATTATACAGGAACCAGGTTTCCATGTACCGTATTCTTTTTAAAAATCCGCTGTGGAAAAAATGGTTTTTACGGTTTCTCGTCCCGATAGCGATCATTGTCGGATGGGAAATATCTGTCAATCGTGCTGAATAACCCATTTATTCTCCCCAGCATAGAATCCGTGCTTGAAGTCCTGCTCCACCCGTTCAGGGACATCCTGGGAAACGGAAGTCTCTTTGATAACGCGATGATCAGCCTCGGACGGGTTATTCTCGGATTTCTTGTTGCTGCAGCGCTTGCCATCCCGCTCGGTATCGGCATGGGTCGGTCAGAGACCATTTTCGAGCTCTTCGATCCGGTGATGCAACTGCTTCGTCCTATCCCACCGCTGGCCTGGGTACCCCTGGCACTTGCGTGGTTCAAGATCGGTCTTTTCTCCATGGTTTTTATCATCGGGCTGGGTGCATTCTTCCCGATCCTTCTCAACACGCTCGATGGTGTGAGAGGAGTAAAAAAGACATGGGTCGAAGCAGCGGAGATTCTTGGGGCACGTGAAGCGGCAGGTCTTATCCCAGGTAATTCTCCCGGGAGCCGCACCAACCATCTGGACCGGGATGCGGGTTGGCTTTGGTATCGCCTGGATGTGCGTGGTTGCTGCGGAGATGATGCCCGGTACAAATTCCGGTATCGGCTACCTGATTATGTCATCCTACAACTGGGGACAGGTTGAAGTAATTATTGCCGGTATCATTGTCATCGGGATTATCGGGATTGTTATTGATTATGGATTCAAGTTTGTTGACCAGCGTTCGTTTAAATGGCGGGAGCTTGAACGATGACCCTGATCATTGACCACTGTCAAAAAAGTTTGCCAAAAACGGCAAGGAGACGGTCGATTCCTTAACGGATATCAATGTCAGGATCGATGACGGGGAATTCATCTGCATCCTCGGGCCCAGCGGGTGCGGGAAGACCACGCTCCTGCGTATTGTTGCCGGGCTTGAAAATCCGACTACGGGAAGAGTCCTGATTGATGATGTACAGATTGATCGCCCCAACCCGAAACTGGGAATGATCTTCCAGGACTATTCGCTCTACCCGTGGCGCACGGTGAATGAAAATATCGTGTTTGGGCTTGAGCTGCGTGGTGTCGGCAAGGAGGAAAGGGCAAAGATTGCGCAGGAGTACCTTGAACTTGCCAGGCCTCTCCGGTTTTGGCAACAGTTATCCCTACGAGCTCTCGGGTGGCATGCGACAGCGAGTTGCCGTTGTGCGGGCGCTTGCGGTAGACCCGAGTGTTCTCTTAATGGATGAACCGTTTGGAGCTCTCGATGCCCAGACACGCAACCGGTTGCAGCATGATCTGCTTGAAATCTGGGACAAGACAAAAAAGACGATCCTGTTTGTGACGCACAGTGTAGATGAAGCGGTCTTCCTTTCAGACAGGATTGTTGTCCTAACCCCGCGCCCCGGTCATGTCTGCGAGGTCCTGCCGATTGAACTTGAGCGCCCACGGGACCGTACCAGCGTGGAGTTTGCCAAAATCCGCCGCTATGTCCTTGATCTTATCAACCAGCCAAAGTGCAGCTTCTCGTAAGGTTTAATACGCCCCATCTCCATTTTATAAAAGCAGTTTGTGAAGCGTACCGGCACGAATATCTGGTTATATCTGCGTATTAATGCCCGCTTTTAACAATATTTCACAGGAGTAGGACGCGATGGTTAGAAAACCGGCAAAGATGTACAGGAACATTTCAAAGAAAGCCTATAC
This sequence comes from uncultured Methanoregulaceae archaeon, assembly GCA_963841015.1. Lineage (GTDB taxonomy): Archaea > Halobacteriota > Methanomicrobia > Methanomicrobiales > Methanospirillaceae > Methanoregula. The sequence continues at coordinate 387,968 of CAWJAX010000002.1, forward strand.
GCGACGCGAATATATGGGTGGTGTTCCAGGGAGTAAAATAGTACAGTTTGAGATGGGAAACCTCTCTCAGGAATTCCCGACAGAAGTAGACCTGGTTGTTGAAGAAGCATGCCAGATCCGGCACAGTGCCCTCGAGGCAGCCCGAATTACGGTCAACCGCAGGTTAATGAAAGATGTCGGAAGATCAAACTTCCATTTCAAGGTCCGCGTCTTCCCGCACCATGTCCTGCGCGAGAACAAGCAGGCAACCGGTGCCGGTGCTGACCGTGTTTCTGAAGGTATGCGTCTTGCATTCGGTAAGGCGGTCGGTACTGCAGCGCGTGTGGATGCAAACCAGAAAATCCTGACGGTCTACTCGACTCCGCAATACCTGGAAAAGATAAAAGATGCCCTTAATCACGGTGGTCACAAGCTCCCGACACCCTCCCACCTGAAAGTGAGTGAGATTAAGGTCAGTGGAAGGATAATTGCAGCGCCCAAACTTGTGGGTGAGAAAGTTGTTGCAGCGCCCGTGGTAGAAGAGGCAGCAGCAGAACCCGCCAAGGGAGCCGAAGCACCGGCCAAGGGTGGCAAGGCAGGAGCAACAGGCAAGGGAGCATCTGCCGCAGCCAAGGGAGCAGAACCCTCCAAGGCCGCCGATGAGAAGAAGGGCGCAGGTCATGCCAAGGGTGGCAAGGATAAGAAATAATTTCTTCCTGTTTTATTTTTTCATCAAATACGTATTTTTGCCATTCCACACAACTCCCGTTTGCCCACGAGCCTGTGTTCTGGTAAGATATCGGTATGGTATAAAAAAAGACGGCTATTTTTGGTAAACCAGGTTTTCTCCAGGGAATTTCTTTGAGTTTCCAGGAGATTTCCCTGTGGAGATCCCACGGCAGGGACATGCACCAGACGATACCTGCGCCTTGCACAGAGCTGCCCGATCCGCTTATTATCCTGCTCTCCTCAGTGTATATTTATGAAGACACCGGATGCTACCGCGATCCACTCCTCGCTTACTGATGCAACCTTCCAGGCATACCGTGATGCTGTCATCCGCCTTCCGCCGGATGTACTGGAGGTGATCCGGAAGGCAGCCGCTGCCGAGACAAGCCCGGTAGCTCAAGGCGAGTTTGCCAACATCCTGAAAAATATCGAAGAGGCAGAGGGTCTTGGAGTGCCGCTTTGCCAGGATACCGGTGTCCCGATCGTGTACCTGACCATTCCCCCCGATGTTCCCCTGACCCTGGGCATTTATGATGACGTTGCAGAAGGTATCCGCCGCGCAACCCGGGAAATACCGCTGCGTCCCAATGTAGTAGATCCGCGCTCGCGGCACAACACCGGGGACAATACCGGTCCGGGAATGCCGGCAATCCACGTCCAGCCAGGGGATAGATTCACGGTAACCGTGCTCCCCAAGGGTGCGGGTGCCGAAAACAGTTCAAGGATTGCCATGCTCCTTCCTACGCACCAGTACGGTATAGAAGGGTTCATCGTTGAAACCATGCTTCATGCAGAGGGGAAACCCTGCCCTCCCGTGTTTCTGGGTATTGGGATAGGGGGGACATTTGATGGCGCAGCAACACTTGCAAAGGAAGCGCTCCTGCTCCCTGTCGACAGGATGGATGACTACGAACAGAAGATCTGCAATGCAGTGAACCGGCTCGGGATCGGTCCTATGGGACTGGGTGGTGATACGACCGCTCTTGCGGTGAAAGTGAAAACAGCTGCATGCCATACGGCATCCCTGCCCGTTGCGGTGAATGTTCAGTGCTGGGCACACCGGCATGCAACCGTGGAAGTGAATCGATGACCGGTAAGACTGTTCAGTTGCATACTCCTCTGGGAGACGAAGTTCTTTCTCTTTGTGCCGGCGACCATATCGAGCTCTCCGGAATTGTCTATACCGCCCGGGACGAAGCACATATCCGGATGAAGACTGAAGGTATCCCGTTTGAACCAAAAGGGGCGGTTATCTACCACTGTGGACCGGTAGTGAAGGATAACAGGATCATTGCTGCAGGTCCCACTACCTCTGCCCGGATGAACGATCTCTCTGGGTTCCTCCTTGAGAAAGGCGTGCGGGCACTCATTGGCAAAGGAGGCATGGGTGCTCTTGTGCGTGAAAAGCTGAAAAACCGGGGTGTCTATCTGGCATTTACCGGAGGCTGTGCTGCACTTGCATCCTCACATATGATCGTAAAAGGTATTTTTTTCAAGGATCTTGGCATGGCAGAAGCGATCTGGGTGATCGAACTTGATCACCTCCCGCTTGTGGTTGGTATCGATGCAAAGGGCAATGATCTCTTTGATCAAGTCATGCAACGTGCGAAACAGGAATATAAGCAGATTAGAAAATTCTGAAACCCGTCCGGGACTGAATATAAAGAATAGGTTTTTTTCACCCCAGCTGCAATAGTATACGATAGGACACTTCTCATGAAACTCGCCATTGACGAGACCAGGTGCAAGGGTTGTAACCTCTGTACAAAGGTTTGCCCGTATAAGATTTTTAAGGAAGGCAAAAAGCTCAACCGCAAGGGAATAGCCATTCCGGAACTTGATCGTCCCGAGCGCTGCGCAAACTGCCGGCTCCAGTACCTCTACGGACGGCAGATCTGCGGTGTCTGCCAGCTTACATGCCCGGACCAGGCCATTCACTGGATCGTGGAAGAGCCGTATGAACCTCACAAGGTGGTGATTGAATATTGACGCGTACTGAATTCTGGCAGGGTAATACTGCCTGTGCGGAAGGGGCGCTTGCAGCCGGGTGTAACTTTTTTGGCGGGTACCCCATCACCCCCTCGACCGAAGTCGCCGAACATATGGCGGCAAAGCTCCCCAAGAAAGGCGGGGTGTTCATCCAGATGGAAGACGAGATTGCAGGGATTGCTTCAATCATAGGTGCTGCATGGACCGGTGCCCGGTCAATGACGGCTACGAGCGGCCCTGGTTTTTCACTGATGATGGAAAATATCGGGTTTGCCGCGATGACAGAAACACCCTGCGTGATTGTCAATGTCCAGCGGGGAGGTCCCTCCACCGGTCAGCCGACAATGTCGGCACAGGGAGACATGATGCAGGCAAGGTTCGGCTCGCATGGCGATTACGCGATCATTGCCCTCTGCCCGGCCACTGTCCAGGAAATGTACGAGCTGACGGTGAAAGCCTTCAACCTCGCGGACAAGTACCGTGTGCCGGTCTTTTTAATGGCCGACGAGACCATCGGACATATGCGGGAAAAAATTCTGATCCCGGACAAGGTTGAACGGATCGGGAGAAAACCGCTTGCACCCGGGACACTGCCCTTCAAAGCGGATGCTGACCTGATACCGGGGTTCGGTCAGTTCGGCACCGGCCACCATGTCCATGTCACCGGTCTTACCCACGACGAACGGGGATATCCCTGTGCAACCAACCCGAAAATGCACTTTGCTCTTGTGCAGCGGCTGGTGGACAAGATCGAGAAAGCACGAGATGAAATGGCAGACTACGATGTCATCAATCCTGATGCCCTAAAAATCTTCATTGCCTATGGAGCCCCGGTACGAACCGTCCAGCAGGTCATGCATGACACGAAAGACAAAGATATCGGATTCCTCCGTATCCGTACCGTCTGGCCATTCCCGGAAAAGGCACTCGCCCGATTTAAAAACGCCAGGGCTTTTTTTGTCCCTGAGATGAATCTCGGGCAGATCGCCCGTGAAATCGAGCGGCACGTGAAGGTACCGGTCATCAGCATCCCCAAGCTGGGCGGCGACCTTCATACTCCTGCAGATCTTGTCGCAGCACTGGAGGCCTACCCATGACGTTTGAGGACTGGTACCGGCAGGACCGCCTCCCCCACATCTACTGTGCCGGCTGCGGGAACGGGACGATCATCAACTGCACACTTGCCGCTATCGACCAGATGGGGTGGAAAAAGGAAGAGACGGTCTTTGTCTCCGGTATTGGCTGCTCATCCCGTGCTCCGGGTACATCATTACCGACTCGCTTCATACCACCCACGGGAGGGCGCTCGCATTCGCCACCGGTGTCAAGATGGCAAACCCAAATCTCAATGTCGTCGTTTTTACCGGTGATGGTGATCTGGCAGCCATCGGTGGCAACCACTTCATCCATTCCTGTCGGAGGAACATCGACATCACCGTCGTCTGCATGAATAACCAGATCTATGGGATGACCGGGGGACAGGGGAGCCCGACAACCCCGAAGGGCTGCCTCTCGTCCACCACCCCGTTCGGGTGTGCGGAGATGCCTTTTGACCTTTGCGAGCTTGCAACGGCAGCCGGGGCAAACTATGTCTCCCGCTGGACTTCCTACCACGTGAAGGAACTGGAAAAGGCAGTGAAAACCGGTCTTGAGACACCCGGTTTTTCGTTTATTGAAGCCCTTGTCCAGTGCCCGACTGCCTTCGGGCGGCGTAACAAATTCCGGCAGGTCGCAGACCATGTCGAATACTTAAAGTCGCACTCGCTCCTGAAAGCAAAACGCGACCGGATGCTCGAGAACCGGGAGAAGGTCCCTGAAGATATGTTTGTTGTCGGGGAACTCACCAGGAGAAGCCGCCCGGCCATGGGAGTAAAACCATGAGGAACGAGGTCAGGTTCTCGGGATTCGGCGGGCAGGGGATCATCCTGTCAGCAGTCATTATCGGACGGGCAGCCGTGATGTATGACAACAAGTACGCAGTCCAGACGCAGGTTTACGGGCCCGAAGCCCGCGGCGGGGCATCCATGAGTGCAGTGATCATTGATAACGACCCAATCCTGTACCCCAAGGTCACTGCCCCTGATATCTACGTGATCATGTCGCAAGAAGGATTCGAAAAATACGGTGTGGATGCAAAGGAAGATGCAATAATGCTCATCGACACCACGCTTGTTCACTCCCGCCCGAAGTGCCGATGTATCGAAATCCCGGCGACCCGGCAGGCAAAAGAGGTGCTTAAAAAAGATATCGTGGCAAACATCGTGATGCTCGGGGCACTCGTTGCCTCCACGCACGTGGTATCAGAGACAGCACTGGAAAAAGCAATTCTTGACTCAGTACCAAAAGGTACCGAGGCACTGAACCAGAAGGCAATGAAGATGGGCTTTGAGCTTGCAGGAGCGCTGTCAGGAGGATAAAAAAGCATGAAGTTACGCGAATACGAGGCAAAGAACGTGTTAAAAGAGGCTGGGATCCCAGTCCCGGCAGGATTTTTGATCAGATCCGCTGATGAACTCGCCCCTCATCTCGGTGCACTGGGTGATGCCTTTGTGCTCAAGGCGCAGGTGGATGTTGGTGGCAGGGGAAAAGCCGGGGCATCCTGATGGCTGGCAAGGCAGATGGAATAAAGGTGGCAGAGGAACTCTTCGGAAAGCAGGTCAAAGGCCTGCCGGTAAAAGAGGTACTCGCTGAACAGCGGCTCGGCATCCAGCATGAGTACTACCTCTCAATAACTGTCGACCGCTCAAGCAAACAGCCCCTTATTCTTTTTACCGAAGCCGGTGGAGTAGATATCGAGATCACCGCAAAAGAGCAACCTGAAAAGATCCGGAGGGTAATAGCAAATCCTCTTATGCGGGATATTCCTCACTTCATGCTCCGTGAACTGCTTGGGACAGCGCCAAAGGAGATCGGGCCGATCATCGGCAAACTCTACCATGTATTCCTTGAAAAGGATGCACTGCTTGCCGAGATCAACCCACTTGTGACTACCCCGCAGGGTGTATTCGCAGGGGATGCAAAACTCATCATTGACGATAACGCTCTTGGCAGGCAGGGATTTACGGTGAACCGCGACCTCACTGACCGCGAACGTGAAGCAGAGAAACATGGTTTCTCGTATGTTGAACTGGAAGGTTCGATAGGTGTCATCGGAAACGGGGCAGGACTTACAATGTCCACCCTTGACCTCATCGAGTTCTATGGCGGGAAAGCAGCGAATTTCCTGGATGTTGGCGGCGGTGCCGAGAGCGAGCGAGTGATGAATGCGGTCCGGCTTGTGGGCAGTGTTCCTTCGGTGAAGGTGATTGTTGTCAATCTCCTCGGCGGTATTACCAAATGCGATGAGGTGGCTAAGGGTATCATCGCAGCCAATATTCCGCAGAAAGTGATCGTCCGCCTTGCCGGTACCAACGAGGCGGAAGGAAGGGCGATGCTTTTAGCGAAGGATTACGAGATGCTGGATACGATGGACCTCGTGGTCAAAAAAGCAGTTGAGGTGGCTGCATGATTTACGGTGATAAAAAGACCGGTGTCCTTGTGCAGGGTGCAACGGGAAAACAGGGAGAGTTTCATATCGGCCTGATGAATGCCTATGCAAGGCAGGTTGGTGGAAGGGGTGTCGTAGCCGGTGTTACTCCGGGAAAGGGTGGCAAGGAAGTTCACGGTGTCCCGGTCTACAATACGGTGAGGGAAGCGATGCGGGACCATGATATTTCAGCAAGTGTTATCTTTGTACCTGCAGGTGCCGCAGCTGACGCGATCATGGAGGAGGCGAATGCCGGCATCCAGACTATCGTGGCGATTACCGAGCATATCCCGGTCCACGACTCAATGAAGGCGATTGCCTATGCAAAAATGGAGGGATGCAGCGTGATTGGCCCGAACTGCCCGGGGCTCCTGTCTCCCGGTGAAGTCAAGATGGGGATCATGCCATCAGGTCTCTTCTTACACGGAAACGTTGGGGTTATCTCACGGAGCGGGACACTTACGTATGAAGTGGTTGACGAGCTTACCCGTGCCGGTATCGGGCAGAGTACCGTTGTCGGTATTGGTGGTGACCCGGTCATCGGCCAGACCTTTGTCGATGTTCTCGACAGGTTTAAAAAAGATCCGCAGACAAAAGCCGTGGTCCTCATTGGCGAAGTCGGGGGAAACCTCGAAGAAGAAGGGGCAAAATCAACGGACATGCCGATTGTATCGTACATCGCTGGTATCTCGGCGCCTCCGGATAAACGTATGGGCCATGCCGGTGCTATAGTCGAGGGAGGAGAGGGTGATGCCCGATCAAAGATCGCCCGACTCAAAAAAATGGGTGTACCTGTTGCATCCCGCCCTTCGGAGATTCCTCAGATGGTGCGTGATCTTTTCAAGGAACACTGCTGATTACCTCATCTTCATTTTTTCTCCGGGACTGGTAACTATCTTGTGATTTCTATACCAACCTCGTTCCTCCGAAGGAATCCGGGAGTCCATGGTGCATTATACCGCATCAGTACAGGATGACCATTGGTTGTGATACCTGATTTTTTAAGATGCTCCTGCAACCGTGATGTTATATCCTGAACCTCTCCGGGTGAGGCATACCCCTTGAACCGTATGACAGCAATCTCCCGCTGAGGAAGTGAGGTTATTTTCACCCGGTGATCCAACGGCTCTGGCAACTCATCAATTTCTTTTTCCTTTGGCATCACAAACGACATTGACTGTGCATCGGAAACAACCGGGGAAGTCATCGGAATCTGAGTTGATGATACAACCGGAGCAGTCATTGGAATTTGTCTCTTCGTGCGATTGTTCCCGGTGATGTAGGAAAAGAGCAGATTAAATCCACGGTCATTGCCAGGGCTCTCAACAGTAGCAAAGACCATACGAGGGTATTTCCGGAACTCGATCTCACCTATCTGTCCGGTTATTTCGTACACAACAGTCTCGGTCATAATATGTATACCAACTACATCTCGTGGTTTATCTTTCGTGACCTTATGGATTTTTTGGTTACCGGGAATATGTGGTGTGAAATCCCGGGAACCTCCAGCTACCAGATACAATTATGTGATACCTGAAAGGAAATCCACAACAGATCCCGCAGAGCGATTCTTTATCCTTTATGCGTGACAACCGATAGGAACAGCACATAAAATGTCAGCACCACAATATTTCCCCCTGTCCCCTGAAATGTTTGCACTTGCCTGCGAAACGGTCAGCCGTCGTGTTTCACGACTGCCATTTTTAAGAAGCGGTATTATGGTCACCGGTGAATTAATCGGTGTTGCCATGGAATGCCTGAATGCCGAATTTAATAAAACCCTTATACTCCGCACTCCGCAAGATACGGTTGAAAAATCCCTTGATGGACTCGACCGGTGTATCGAAGCACGCTTGAAGATCCCAGGAAAAACTGTTGTTCCGGTTATTGTCGATGTGTTATGCAGTGCAGGTATCGCAGAAACAACTGAAATCATGGACCGTGTTTCTCACAGGCCCCGGAACGGAATCCGGCTGCTTCACCCATGGACGTGGCATGCAGCCTCAGCAATGGCGTCGACAATTGGACTTCAGGGATCAGGAAATGACAATGAATCCTCCCTGACCTCCTGGATGAGTATGTGCCCGGTTTGCCGCACCGGGATTTTAAACCGGGTTGTCGGAAAACAGCTGTTTGGTATTCCCCACACGGATTTCTACATCGAATGTACTCACTGTGGCGCAAAATTTATTCCCGTCGGTACGCAGTTCAGGTTAGTATCCATTGCTACTGTCCGTGATCCGCTCTGGAGAAAACACTTAAACGAGACGTTTTCTGCAGAGACGTGGTCAACTCTCGCGCGGGGGACAGGATCCGGTGTAAAACCGCAGGTGCGCCAAAATGAAAAAAAACCAGCCAGCCAGTCCCGGCAACCACCCCTGGGAGGGCTCACGCAGCTGAAGGATGGTTCATTGACTGTACCATTTCAGGAAAAGATCCTCTATTTTAAACCGGTAAAACTGAATTTTTCTGGCCTTGTAAAGGAAGATGCATTCGCCCGGGCGCAAAAACCTCTTGAGGATCTCCTGAAAATTCCCGCGTTCAGCCATCTGCTCCCCCATGTGAATGCTAAATACTCCCGCTATCTTTCCATGAAATCAGGTCTCTTTTTAGGCCAGCTCAAAGAACGCCACGATCCCTTTTACCGGGAATTCCTCAACTCCCACGGTGATGAAAAGTTCGGGACATTCCGGCTCGGGGATTCAAATGAAGCAGATAAAAAAGGGGTACTGATCGTTGTTGTGAATAAAGGAATTTACCATGCGGTCAACTGCCAGGACACATTCCGTCTCATAATCAACGATGTATTTGGCAGAATCTCAGCAGAAGACTGTCTGCTGAGCGGGAATAGTACACGCTGCCGGATGAACGCGCTTCTTTCTAATAACAGGAGCGCTTCGGGCGTCTCTGTCCACCAATGTGAAAATGAAGAAGAGCGGCAGCATATCACTGAAATACTAAAAGGATCAATTTCGATCTGATGCACATGAAAAGCGCATAGAAACGTGACAGATGCCAACCAGAGAATTTTTCATATCTTGTGAGAACATTATAGTTATCTGCTCTGGATAATGGAAAAGGGAGCTCACCCATGAAATGCCCTCATTGTGGAATGAATATACGTGATAATATTGTTGTTTGCGGCTATTGTGGCGGAAAAATAGCAAAGGAATCAGAGAAATCTCCTTCTGACGCGGGCAGACCGAATAGCACTGGTGGCAGTACAGGGCAAAAAGGGGCAGGGGCGAAAATTACACAAACACGACAGGAAGACCCTGAAGCCGACGAAGAAGAAGGGGGGATTTCGGTGTACCTGCAACCGGGAGAACAGGTACTCATCGGATCCCTGAATATCGCAGTAAAAAAATTTTTTTTCCATGCATATCTGACCAACCAGCGTATCTTTTTAATTGACACACAGGAAAAAAAGGTTAAGGTTACCGCAAAAGATATTGCCCGTGACACTATCGCCGGAAGCATCATTGAGTATTCGGATAGTTCCGACCCCGTTCTTGTTCTCTCCCTTAAATCCGCAGATGATGAAATCAAGACGATGAAACTTATTTTCATCCAGAACGGGATGGACCGGTCCGTTGAGATCGACGAATGGATCTCTCTTCTCCAGGAGCAGGGCCAGCAGAAAAAAACTCCTGTACAAACTTCTGAAGAAATCCCGGAAACTATAGCGGAATCCGGACCTGTCCAACTGGAAAAATCCGTGCAGAAGCAGGAACTGCAACCTAAAAGAAAACCGGGAAAAGATCATGAAAAGCAACCGCCGGTCAAACGGCATATCCTGTTCCACAAAATGCAGGAGCAGGAACCTGAAGTTGAGGAATCTCCCCCTCCTCCACGACGTGCACAAGTCAGAGAGGTATCGGAACCGGTGAAAAAGCAGGTCACAAAACAGGAATCCGACAATGAGTTTTCCCCGGTAAAAAAAGCAGATACCTCCCATGTGCGTAAATATGAAGTACAGTCAGCAATGAAAGTCGCAATGAAGAGTGCAATGCAACCGCTCAAACCCTCATCGCTTCAAACTGCGAAACGCCCGGTGATAGAACCGGTATCACCCCCCTTGAATGAACCCGAACCAGCAGACAACGGAGTTTCAACCGCTCATACCACTTCCCAGGAAAAAGCACCGCGAAAGACAGCACAGGACGATGGTGCTGAAATTCCCCCATTCTGCCAGAATTGCGGGAAAAAAATCCCTCCCGCAGCCAACTTCTGTCCCGGTTGCGGGACAAAACTGGGAACGCACAGGGGCGTTTCTCCTGACTTAATACCTGAATCCCCTCACAAAAAGAAAGCGACTCATCATGAGGCACCCGTCCGTGAGAAGAAAGGAGCTCCACGCGATGAAGAAATCGATGAGAATGAAAAGGATGATGAGATACCCGTCCCGACAAAACCCCCTGTAAAGAAGGGACCAAAAGGCAGCGAGATGACGATTCTCCATAAATTCCTGAGGCGATAATTCTCTCTTTTTCATTTTTTTAATTTCTATCCGTCATACAGAATAGAACGTGGTTATAATTTCAAGGATGGTAAACAATTCCGGTCTTCAAAATGAAAGAGATAATATTGCTGGAGGTAATAGTCTGAATTACTCCTAATCATATAAAAACAAAAAACTATTGTAAATTAGAAATCGTTATATGAATTCCAGTCCCTTTTAATAGTACGTATTGTTACGAGGAAATCAATGAAGAGAAACATCCAGATTGAAGCATTGGCCCAGATTCCTCTGGAAAAACAGCGGATTGAGGTGGTTGAGCGTAAGTGCATCGGACACCCTGATAGTATCGCTGATGGAGTTGCTGAAGCTATAAGCAGGGCACTCTGTAAGGAATATCTTGAAGAGTTCGGTGCTGTCCTGCACCATAATACTGATCAGGGTGAGATCGTAGCCGGCGAATCAAATCCAAAGTTTGGGGGTGGAAAGGTCATCCGGCCTATTTTTATCCTGATTGACGGCCGGGCAACAAAACGGTTTAATAACGTATCCATCCCTACGGATGCAATTGCGGTTGAAGCGACACGGAATTATCTTCGGTCCCATTTCAAGACCCTGAACATGGAACGCGATGTGATTATGGACTGCCGGCTGGGAACAGGTTCGACTGATCTCCGCGATGTATTTAAGCCTCACAACGGGAGAGTCCCGAGGGCAAATGATACTTCATTTGGTGTCGGGCATGCCCCGTTTTCTGATGTTGAAAATATTGTAAAGAGTGTCAGCGATTTTATTGATGAGAAACTGCGGCTGAAGTATCCTGCGATTGGGCAGGATATCAAAATCATGGGACTTCGCGATGGGAACGCAATCACCCTGACTGTTGCCTGTGCAATCGTCGATAAATACTGTGCGGATATCGGGCAATACACAGAATACATGGCGATCCTCAAAGAACAGATCGGCAAAGTGGCAAAAAAGAGCACCAAACGAAAAGTAGTTGTGCACCTCAATACTGGCGACGATATCAAAAATGAGAGTATCTACCTGACTGTTACCGGCACTTCAGCCGAAATGGGTGATGACGGGTCAGTCGGACGCGGCAACCGCTGCAACGGGCTCATCACTCCCAACCGTCCGATGAGTATGGAGGCAACGAGCGGGAAGAACCCGATCAACCACATCGGTAAGATTTATAACCTGCTTTCGACCCAGATTGCAACTGATTGTGTGGCACAGGTAGAGGGTATTGAAGAGATGTACATACGTCTTCTGTCCCAGATCGGTCAACCTATTGATCGCCCGCTTGTAGCAAGCGTGCAGGTCCTGCCGGTTTCCGGTGTCAGAATGCAGAAGATCCAGGGAGAAATTGAAGGAATTGTCGATCAATCGCTCGAAAATGTAACAGATATTACCGAACGGGTAATCCGCGGCGAGCTCAAAACCTTCTGAACACCCATGGCAAAACAGGTAAAAACCGGCCGGAAAAACAGTAAATCCGCCTCTTTTTCAGCTATTGTCCGACTTGCTATTCCTAACAAAGGAAGGATTGCAGCACCGATTCTGGATCTTGTAGAGAAAAGCGGTCTCCACTTCCCGGAGTTTGGGGAGCGACGGCTGATTACAAAAACGCTCGACCCGCATGTGGAGATCCTCTTTGCCCGCCCGGTTGATATTCCCGAATACGTTGCAACCGGTGCTGCTGATATTGGTATCACGGGTCGGGACATGGTAGTCGAGCGGGAGTCTGATGTTGAAGATCTCCTGGATCTCGAGTCAGGGAAAGCAAAACTCGTGCTTGCCGTGCATGAAGATTCACCGGTTACATCGGTACAGCAGCTTGCGGGGCTGAAAGTGGCTACCGAATTTCCCGTCATTACCAGGGAATACTTCGCGAAAAACAAAGTAAACATAAATGTTGTACTGGTTGGCGGGGCTTGTGAGGCGACACCGCACCTTGGGATTGCCGATGCAATCGTTGACCTTTCGAGTTCGGGAACAACCTTAAAGACCAACCGTCTCCGTATTATCGATGAGGTGATGGAGACCTCCACCCACTTGATCGCAAACAAGAAGTCACTTCGGACAAAGAAAGGAAAAATCGATGAGATCCATCTTGCCCTGGAAAGTGTGATCCGGGCACGTGGGCAGTGCTACCTGATGATGAATGTCAAGCGATCTTCCCTTGAGGCCGTAAAATGTGTACTCCCCGGCCTCTCAGGTCCCACGGTGATGGAAGTTGCATCAAGCGAAAACCTCGTCGCAGTGCATGCAGTCGTGAACGAGGAACGGGTTTATTCCCTGATTAACTCCCTGAAGCGCGCTGGTGCGAAAGATATTCTGGTGATGGCGATCCAACGGATGATTAGCTGAGTCCTATGCGCATTTTTCCTGCTGTTGACATCCTTGGAGGGCAGTGCGTTCAGCTGATACAGGGGAGACGTGAGAGTGCGACAGTGTTTGGGGATCCGCTTTCCTGCGCAACACGCTGGCTCGACCAGGGGGCAGATGCCCTTCATGTGGTAAACCTTGACGGGGCATTTGGAGGTTCAGCAAAAAATGCTGAGCTCATCATGGACCTGATCAAAAAAACCGGCGTCGAGATCGAGCTTGGCGGGGGTATCCGCACCTTGGAAGATGCTGCTCAATGGCTGAACACCGGTGTCTCCCGGATTATTATTTCAACGCTTGCAACCCGGAAACCGGAAAGCATACGGATTCTTGTTGATGAGTATGGGAGTGAACGGGTGATGGCAGGAGTTGATGCAAAAGGCGGGCAGATTGCAGTCCATGGCTGGCAGAAGACAGCAGGGGATTATCTGGCTTGGTCACGATATTTTGAAGAACTGGGTGCCGGCTCCCTACTCTACACCAACGTGGATGTGGAAGGACTGCAGCAGGGAGTCCGGTTCGAGCCGGTCAAACAACTGATTGATTCTGTACGTATACCTGTTGTTGTTGCCGGGGGTGTATCGGCACGATTGGATATTGCGGGTCTGCGGGATGCCGGGGCGTTCGGAGCGGTGCTCGGTTCTGCCCTTTATAGCGGGAAGATCACCCTTAAAGAGGCTCTGGAGGAAAGTCAATGAGGAAAGTTACGGTAAAGCGGGAGACAAAAGAAACGAATATCACGATCACCCTGAACCCGGATGGCACCGGGAAGGTCTCAGTTGACAGCGGTGTCCCATTCCTGGACCACATGCTCACCGCGATGGCAAAGCACGGGGGTTTTGATTTTTCCTGCATCGCCAAAGGTGATCTCGGTGTCGACTGCCATCATACGGTCGAAGATATCGGTATTGTGCTCGGGGATGCCGTCAAGCAGATAATTGGTGACGGTTTGGGTATGCAGCGGTTCGCTCACGCCATAATCCCGATGGACGAGTCACTGGCAACCGTGGCGATCGATTGTGGGGGCCGGGGATACCTCGTCTTTACCGGAAGGTTTGGGAACAAGACTATCGGGACGATTCCAGTCGAGATCTTTGAGCATTTCTTTTATAGTCTGTGTACCCGGGCAGGTATCACGGCACATATCGATTTTTCCGGTAAGAACGATCACCACCAGTGCGAAGCAGTATTCAAAGCGTTCGGGATTACGCTTGGCCAGGCGCTTTCTATTCGCGGGGATACAAAAATGATCCGGAGCACAAAGGGAAGATTTTAGGTTTTTTTGCTGTTTTAATTTTTTTCTTACAATGCCTAAATTTTTATAAGTGGTTTATCCTTGCCGTTTCGCTTTACCTGTGATGCAATATCTATAAAATGAGTTGGGAAACTAAAAAATAAAAATTGAGAGTTTACATGGGCCGCTCCCGAAGGCGCGGTGCCCCCCCAGCGGACTGGTGACTTTTAAAAATCCCCCGCAGTGCCTGAAGAGATCTGAAGCGGAAGTCATTCGTAAATAATACAATTTTCATGGATCATGAGTGTACTCGATCGGTTCACATTTGGTTCGATAATGTCGATTTTTTTAGATCTACCTGTAAAAATTTTAATTTTTACAGCAAAATCTCATGAAAAAATCAAACTATTAAAAAAAAATTTCAAATGCACGAGAAAAAGAGTTGATTTCAGGATTTTGAAGCCAGGTCAACATCTTCCTTCTTGATCGTCTTTCTTCCCGCGTGCTCAGCGAGCTTGTTTGCTTCCTTGGTGAGCTGGGCGATGTACTTCTCTGCCTTGACAACAAGGGCTTCAGCTGCATCGCTGCCGACTCTTTCGGCTCCGTTTTTCTTTGCAATCCTTACAACTGCGGCGATTGGTAAATCTGCCATTTTTCTAACCTCAAAAAGAAAGTCTATTGGTATATATAAATACTTTTTGGGAAAATACCTCATTTTATTCAGCATTACGATATTGGAACGCATATTGTTAAGCAAGTGGAAAACGAAGCGCAAAATTTCGCAGAATATTTTTTAAATACATTAAATCGGTTCATTCTAAAAACAGATTGATTATAGGGTTTTTAAATTATTCCAACAAAGCAGCAGCGAGCAATAGCGCATTCGCATAATTTGGTGAGGCGCGCGAAGTATCCACGAAAATTCTGCTGATATTTACTACAGGCGCGCCATGCCCGAGCCCCCCTCCAAGAAAGGTGAGCGTACGGAAGACCAAATTGCCGGAAATCCCGTCTGGTGCGATGATCAGTCCGCAGGTTTCAACAGCCTCCTCAATCAGGATTTCGCAGTGTTCTGCATCGCCAAGCCGTGCAACCAGTTCTGCGTCGGCCATACTCGCATCCACCTGGCTGTGTCTGCCAATATCTCCCAACCTGCCGCCGGAAAGGACCCCGACCTTTCTTAAAAGGCCGAATTTTTGCGCAATCACTCGCCCTTTTTTTATCAGTTCAAGTTTTTCAGGAACTGTCCATCCTTCATCTACCCCAACAGGTGTGAGGAGGAATTTTTTTCCGTGCACTGTCTCAAGCAGAGCAATGCGTTCGAGATGATCGACACCCTCTGCTTTTTTTAATGCCCTGAGCGTAGAATTTGCGGGGAGCGTCCCTCGTACGGCAGCATCAATCCTGCGTGCCATGAGGTCGTCGATGAGCGCCTGTTCAGGGTTCGTGTGCTCCACGATCTGCACAGCATTCACGACATTTTTAATAGCAACAATTCCCGGACGGCAATAACAGATCGTAATAAAATTCCCGCTCACCTGTTTTGCGCTGTCAATAACTTTTTGTGCATCTTCTGCGATTCCGATGCCAATGCGTTTTATCGCGCCAGACATGCAACGTCCTCGTCAGAAAGGTGCATGATCCCGTCTTCGATAAAATCAAAGACCTGCGTTTCCTGCCCGTCGTAGGTTATACGCAGCTCACGTGTGCTGTTGACGGTCCCTATTACCTGTGCAGTCATTCCAACACCAGAAAAGAGCCCGATAAGCTCCGGAATATGTGCTTTTTTCGCGGTCAGGATAAAGCCCATGCCCGGGTACATCCGAATCCATTGTTCAAATGTCATGTTGTTTGCAGCAAGGTTCGGCCTGGGGATCAGTTCAAGATTGATCTCTGCCCCTTTCCCGCTGACTTCCAGAAGCATTCCCAGGGTTCCGATAAGGCCTGGGTTGCTGATATCCTTGCCTGCCGTAACCAGGTGACGTTTGCCGATCTCCTCCATCACGGAAATCTGTGACCTGACTTCCCGGGCTGATTTCATCGTGACCGAGTCCCAGTTAAGAGCGCAGGAAGGGTGAACACGTCCCGAGAGATCGATAGCAGCTACCACACTGTCCCCTTCTTTTGCAGTATGGCTGTAGATGATCGAGTCAAGCGGGGCTGAACCAAGAATCGAGACATCGATGACACTGTAGGGTGCATCCGGGTGCAGGTGTCCCCCGACAATAGGCACGCCAAACTGTGCGGATGCGTCATGCATCCCTTTAACCACAAGTTCCTGTACTGTGGTTTTAGCAATGGAGAATATATCCACCATCGCTATGGGATGACCACCCATTGCCGCGATGTCATGTATATTGACGAGCACTGAACAATATCCCGCCCAGTATGGGTCCGCTTCCATGAGTCTGCTCCAGATGCCATCAGCTGCAAGGAGAAGAGCCTCACCATTGTGCTCTATTACCGCAGCATCCTCCCCGAACGAGGCGACAACATGAGGGGCGTCGATCTTCAAAGCCCTGACCATCTCTCCGATGGAATGCTTCCTCCGGACACCCTCATATTCCCTTACTACTTTTGCAATCGTCTCTGTGGAGCAGCTGTGGACCACGTTATCACCTGAAGAATGGATTGTTGATTATTTCGTGTATCGTAGTTTCACTTGATCAGAGATAATTTATTTGATATACAGTCAACGTGTTGGTATGGACTGGGCAGAAAAATACCGTCCCGCACGGCTTGAGGATATCGTCGGTAACACAACCGCAATCCGACAAATTGAGGCGTGGGCGAGGAACTGGACGAATAAATCCAAGCCGCTGCTTATCTATGGAAAACCTGGTATTGGCAAGACCTCCAGTGCGTACGCGCTTGCCAGCGATATGGGATGGGACGTTATTGAGCTCAATGCAAGTGACCAGCGGACTGCTGCCGTCATTGAGCATATTGCAGGAGTCGGGAGTGTCACTGCAAGTCTCACCGGGTCAGCAAGGAAACTGATTGTGCTCGATGAAGCGGACAATCTTCAGGGAACTGCGGACCGGGGAGGAGCAAAGGCCATTATTGAATGTATCCGGAAAGCACAGCAACCGATGATCCTGATCGCTAATGATCTCTATGGTCTCTCACCTGAACTACGGTTCCGCTGCGAACCGGTCCAGTTCAAGGCAATTCCGTCCCGTTCTATCGGACCGCGCCTTAAATATCTCTGCGCTTCAGAAAAGATTACCTGCAGCGATGCTGCTATCCGTTCAATTGCAGAGAGTGCCGAAGGGGATATCCGGTCTGCGGTCAACATGCTCTATGCATCAGCTATTGGCAGGGATCGGCTTGAAGATGTGCAGGTTCATACCTCCCAGAAAGATGAGCGGGTATCAATCTTCTCGCTGATCACCGCTATCTTCCATACCACACCAGATAACGAGCTGATGCGTCTCTCGTATGATGTTGATGATACTCCGGAAACAATTGAGCAGTGGGTTGAAGGAAATGTTCATCTGCTGCCCACGCCCTCCGCCGTTGCAGAGGGGTACCGCCACCTCTCTCGGGCAGATGAATATCTCGGATATACCTATCGGAGGCAATACTATACGCTCTGGCGGTACGCGACAGCGGTTATGCTGCTGGGTGTTGCTGATGCAGCTGGGGGAAAAGGGATCCATAC
Organism: uncultured Methanoregulaceae archaeon; assembly: GCA_963841015.1. GTDB lineage: Archaea > Halobacteriota > Methanomicrobia > Methanomicrobiales > Methanospirillaceae > Methanoregula. The sequence goes on from CAWJAX010000002.1 coordinate 405,939, forward strand.
GCGGATTATGCCCCCTGAACGATGGCAGAAAATGTCAACGGCAAAAAAGCAGAAAGCTATCCGAATCATTACCCTCAACAAGATTGCCGGAACCATGCACATACCACAGAATACGCTGCGCGAGAACTATCTGGACATAATTTCCCTGTTAGTCGAGAATGATCCGGCCACCTGGGTGCATGAACTGATGTTCGATGCCGATCAGCTCAATTTCTTCCTGCATGACAAAGTGCGCTCGCAGGAGATCATAAAATCCCTGCTTTCAGATGAAAAGGCGGGAAAAGAGCAGGAGAAAAAATCCAAAAAAGAAAAAGTCCAGAAACCGGCCCAGCGGGAGCTGGATGAACCCTGCACCTCACCAGAACCAGAGGAGAAAAAACTTCCTCCCCGATCTCAGTCAACGCTGTTTGACGGGTTCTGAAGCTTTGAAATAGCGGTGAAGCAGAACACCGCAGTCAATTTTCTCGCCACCATTCCCATAGCATTCAAAACCCAGGTGATAGACGATAAGATCACAGTTTATTGTTTGGGCTAGCTTGAGCAGTGGGGGGATCATCTCGATAGCAGGGCGGATGGCGTAGATGACATCTGCGCCTTTATACAGACAGATATCCGGTGAAAATACATCATCTGTTGTGAAACAAAGCCATTCGGGGACTTCACAGTCTTTGACATCGGTACAACGGACACGGGTCTCCGCATTGAAGAGAATGCGTGCTGCCTCCGTGTTTTTCCCGATCCCGACCTCAATAGCGTCTGTATAATGTTTCGCAATATATTCCCCGATGCACGTCTCAATATGTTTATAGGAGCCCATTTAAACAGAATATAGCGATGCATATCCATATTTTTTGGGATTCCCAGTCTCCGCCCGGTCTTCAGATACCGGTCACCCGTATGATGTCTTCTATTCTTGGAATGCCGGCAACGGTGTCGGAGAACCATGTACGTATGATGGGATATGTTGACGGGCGCAAACAGATCGATGCGTCAGTGCTGTTAGACAGCATCCAGGCGTACAAACACCGCCATGTCATAAAGGATCCCCTCCTTCTGGTTGTTCACCAGGACCTTTTTAAAAATGGCAATAGTTTTGTATTCGGACTTGCCCGCGAGTCTGTCGGTGCAGCGGTGGTCTCGACTGCCCGGCTCAGCAATGAATATTACGGGAGAGGCGTGAACGATGACGACCTTATTGACCGGATAACAAAAGAAGGAGCACACGAAGTCGGCCACCTGCTTGGTCTTGACCACTGCCACGACCGGGAATGCATCATGTTTAAACCGGACACCCTGGATGAACTGGATCGGAAGAAAAAGGTGCTCTGTAAACTATGCAGTGAACGGCTGGAAGGGCATCTCGATTCATACTGACGTGATACAGGATAGATGGATCCGGGACTGTGGCTTCCCCCTGCACCCGACCGAACAGGTACTACATCATCATTACCAAGCGCAGAGCGATAAGGGGGACGGGCAATAATCTTCCGTCATCATATTATTTCTTCAGATTTCATAATCTTACCAAAAATATTCCCCGGAGCGCTGGTATTCAGGCTAACACTCCTCTCATGAGAGAATTTACAGATCCGGCATCTTCCGGGCAATATACCATGCATGGAATGCCAGGACAAGATAGACTGGGAAGAGCATGCCATAGGAACTTACCTCGCCCTGATATTTGAACAGCCATACGGTTAGGGTGATATCAATCTGGAATATCATCACTCCCCACCATTTGCCCAGGTACCCGTATCCCAGGCCAGGCAGCATGAAATTCAAAAATCCCGCGATCAGGGGATTTTTTTTCAGCCGTGGCCTCCGGCTCAGACCCCGGGGAATATGCAACACTGATATCCCGCATTTCGGTGACGCAAGAACGGTCTTCCACCGGACATCAGCATTCTCATCACGAAGTGACTGCATGAGTGCCGGGATCGCTTTTTTATCTCCAATCAAACCGAGGATTTCAATAGCCTGTATCCTTACGCTGCTGTCCTGGTCCTGCAGAACAAGTGACAATGCGCTTATTGCTGCCGGACCACAATCCTTTACTGCCTGCCATTCCTGCATTCCCACATGATAAAATGCCTTTTCCTCATCGGTTACCGGGTTCCAGCCAATCTTAGCCAGCGCAGATGCTGCACCGTACCGCACATACTTGTCCGGATCCCTCAGGGCATTTTTGAGGGGTGACGTTACATCCGGACCGCCGATCTCTCCCAGAGCGATCGCTGTCTCCCACCGCACCTCACTGCTTGGATCGTTGAGCAGCTCAATGAGCGGCGGAATCGCCCGCCGATCCCTGATCACTGACAAGGCCTCAATAATGCCCAGCCTGACATCCCGGTCTTTGTCTTTTAACGCGAGAATCAGCTTGTTTATCCCTTCAGTGCCCAATGTACCGAGTGCCTGAGCTGCGCTGGTCTGCACCTCAAAATCGTTGTAGCGTAAAGTCTGGATAAGGGCCGGAATATCTTTTCTGTGCCTGAGTGTCTCAACATCCGGCTTTTTTTGAAAAGGGAATGAAACTATCGTCAAGGGCACCTCACATATACTCCTTTCGTTTTGCCAAAAAGAACGTCTGGACTGCGAATAGTGCCGTTACCGGGTACACGATCAGGTAGGGAATGAATGGTCCCATCGCCATCTGGGAGAGTACAAGAATACTCATGTAACTCATAAAGACCAGAAATCCCCACCAGTACCCAAGATAGTTATACCCCAGACCGAGAAAAAGGAAATTTAATATCGCTGCTGCCCATGGATTCTGCCCGGAACGGGAGCGTTTTGATAATCCTCTTGGAAGGTGGGTAAGCGGTACACCACATTTCTTTGATGCAAGGATTGCTTTCCAGCGGACGGTGCTGCTGGGATCTTTAAGAACCAGTTCACACGCCCGCTGTGAGGGGGAATCCCCAATCTCTCCCAGAATTTCCACGACCTCTGCCCGTGTTGTGGCATTCTGATCCTGGAGAGTTTCAATCAAGGGTCCAGTTGCCCCGGCACCGATCTGCGCTACGTGTTTCCAGTTCTGGAAAGCAATGGAATAGTACGCCCGTTCAGTATCGGTTTGGGGAACCCAAGCCAACGACTGGAGTGCCTGGGCTGCCCCATATCTTACGTACCGATCCGGGTCCTTTAACGCTCTGACAAGTGGGATGATGGCTTCAGGACTTCCAAGGTTGCCAAGTGCCAGGGCGGCAACCCAGCGTATTTCAGCATTCTCATCCTGTTCGAGCAGGGAGATCAGAGATTTACCTGATCGCTGGTCACGGATAGTCCCGAGCGCTTCTATCGCACCAAGCCGCACGGCTGTTATCCTGTGGTTGAGCGCGGCAATAAGGGGCAGTGTGGCGATGGACCCCAGAGATCCCAGTGCATCAGCGCTCTGCCACTGGATATCAACATCACGGTGATCAAGCAGGCTTATCAGCCCTTTGATATCCTGTTCAGCTTTCAGTGCTTCAACGTCTGGTAACCGTAAGCTGAAGAAACCCGGAAATGCCATATCTCGCCAAAATTATCTGGTTCTTTAGTATAATTCCAAACCATATATGAACATTATGAAGAACACCGCATTCTTCCCTTGCGCTATGGCCGGAAAAAAAGAAGTGCAGTGATTTATTAAGCATACAACGGCTATTCTCATACCAAAAGGTAGTTCCCTGTCGCATAAAATCACCTCATCAGGATGATCCGGAATGGGACGCTGTTGTGCAATCATCGATCCGATCTGTGCCAATCATGACAATCCGTCACACCCTGAGTCCAACGCCCGTCTTGTAAATGCATGTTCAGGAATTCCCCGGAATATATCGCTGGCTTCGTCCGAACCTGCATTACGCGAAGATGTTGAGCGTGTTCATGATCCCGGTTATCTTTTCTGGCTTGAGCAGCGGTGTGCCGCAACCAGGAGCCTTGACTGGCTGGATTCTGATACCTATATCACCCCCCGTTCATTCGAAGTTGCCCTTCACGCTGCCGGCGCAGCGGTTGCTGCTGTGAAGCGATCCATAGATGGTGAGCATTGTTTTGCCTTTGTGCGCCCTCCAGGCCACCACGCTGAGTTTGATCGTGCAATGGGATTTTGCCTGATTAACAATGTGGCGGTCGCTGCAAAAAAAGCCCTGGAACACGTCGATTCCATTGCGATTGTTGACTGGGATGCTCATCATGGGAACGGAACGCAGAATAGTTTTTATGGAACTGACCGGGTGCTGTACTGTTCAGTACACCAGGAGCATTTTTTCCCCTATTCCGGCTCCATTGATGAAACCGGTATCGGAGACGGCAAAGGATATACCATAAATGCACCGCTGCAGGCAGGATCGGCTATTATCGATTACCAGCATGTTTTTTCTGAGATCTTTGTCCCTGCAATTGAGCGTTTTTCTCCAGATGTTATGATCGTTTCCGCAGGTCAGGATATTCTCTTTGATGACCCGATCGGCAGAATGGATATCCGGCCACAGGATTTTGAGCTGCTGACCCGGATGCTTGTCCAAGGGGCAGGGATTCCTCTTGCGCTGGTGCTTGAGGGAGGATATAGTCCGTCGCATGGTGCGGCGATCCATCACATATTCGCCGGGCTCAGTTCTGATCGAAAGGTAAAAGCACCCGGGATGCCTTCAGAACGAACGCGGACGATCGTTTCAATGCTGAAATCAGCACACTGCCTGCCCTGAGATCTCATGGCGAGGAAAGGATATCGATCTCCATGGTGCTGATTTTTTCGTATGTTTTTTTCAACTGAATGATGGGCCAGAGTTGATAGAGAAGCACGGTGACAGGTTCCCACATGGCAACCCAGCCGATAATCAGGAGCGCATCAGCAAAAATCTGGGCAAGTAAATGGTTTTCCAGAGATGACACAAGCTGCCGGCCAAGCAGGGCGATGGTGAGGAATGTGAGGCCGATGAGGAAGGTACTCCTGCCATATCTGAGGTGCGAACGGTATTTCCTTTCTGCGACCAGTGTCTTGTACTGGAAATGATTTTGGATTGCACGGGGGATCTTCATAGCCCGCTCAGTCGTGGCAATATCCGGGGGAAGGTAAATGACTATCTTGAAGGGAGTCTTTGGCGGGAAGTCCTTGACCGTATCGACAATGTAACGTTCTGCCGCGGAGTCGAGTTCTTTTTCATGGAATGGTGCAGGATCGAAAGAATTGAAGAGCTGTGCGACAGAAGAGAGTTTGATCTCGATCAGGATCCTGCCGTTTTCTTTTTTATACAGTGATTCTATATCCCCCATACCGGTATTTCCTGAATTGCTATACACCGGCAAAGTCGATAAACCTGCCTTTGGCAGCGTTTAAACCTGTGACAACATGCCTGTAGGTGTGAGGAGTTACGTGTGGTGTAAGGGTAGATACCAAATCATCTGGGTATTATCGCTGGCTTAACCGGAGATTAATCTCTTCAATAGCTTCAGTAATTATCTCCCGTACACTCTCATTTTCCATGCGGTACAAACGCCTGAGGGGAGGAATCGCCCGAATATCCCCGATCTGGCCCAGCGCCCAGGCTGCTTTCAGTCTTACCCGGGAATCGTCATCCCAGAGGGTATCGATGAGTGGATCCACTGCTTCAGGATCCCTCATTCTTCCCAGCGACTCAGCGGCTTTCCAGCGACTGGTTTCGTTATCCTCGGAAAGCATACGGATGAAATATGCCCGGCGCTTCTCCCTACTGGTATCGGATCCCCCGATGTCCTGCCCGGTATCAGTCCTGTCGTTTTCTTTTTCCTGTTCTGGTATTCCCGTATCTCTCATCCCCCCTCACAGATACTCAGGGACCGGGACCAGTAGTGTACCTGATACCGCGTTATTCAACGATGACAAGTGAGGATCTCCCGCCTCCTATCTGCGGGTCCCCATATTCATACCTGCCTTTCTCTACAAACCTATAACTGAAGCTCTGCCCGGAAGAGAGTGGACCGGAATTGAAGAGTTCCGGATTAGTAACTTTCGGAAGATGAACAACACGGTGCATCATTGAATCTTCGTTTATCCATGTAACGGTGGTACCCTCTTTGATGCTGATTGTAGAAGGATCAAAAGCCCTTGCTTTAATAATCACCGTAACTGTCCCGGTGTTCGGGACACTCGTTGTGATCCGGGTGACCATGGACGTCTCTTTGGAGACGGATGGGACAGAGGTACACCCGCAGATTAATACTAAGGTGATAAATACGATCAGCAGAATTGCATAGTTCTTCATGAAAGAGAGAATGGATGTATACCTGATTATTCTTTTTCCCTGACGTACAGGATACCCTGTGGTTCCCGGTAATCAGATTTTATCACAATAGTATTTGATATCCGGTTGAACACCCGCAATTTTGTGCCCGGCATGGCAAGCCACCCGATCAGGCAGTCCAGCGGGAGAAAAAATGCTTTTCCCAGGCTCTCGAGAGCAGCGGTTGGGTAGGTAATTTTCGTTGCATCCCGGTTGACAACTTTTAAGTTCATAACCATCTTCCCGATTGACTGACCACGGAAGCCATCCATGACTGTCCAGTAGGCGAAGAAAAATATGGATTCAAAGCCGAGAGCAAATACTTCCCAGTGCTGGTAATCCCAGAGAAGAGGCAATTTCCAGAACGGGTCGAAAATACCCCGGATAATATTTAAAAAAAGGATAATGAGGATGATATCAATGAGCCATGCCCAGAACCGGGCACTCCACTTGGCAAGATAGATCGTCTTTTCTGGAACCGGTTTTATAAGAGACGGATCATCATTTAGAGTTTCTTCAGACATTGTAAAAAAGATATTGGCATCCTTCAGGAATGAAGTTTGCTCCTGCTCCTGGAGAGGGGAGAAGGACGGATTTTCCGGGACCGGTTCAGGTCTTATAAAAACGGATAAAAAAAGATGGATTCGCAAACGAGATCAGTCACACCGCAGTTTTCCCGCTTTGCCGATATCTTCCAGCTCGTGTTCTTCGATAAGGATAGTCACAAGTTCCGGTGTGATTCCCGTGGTTCTGACCAGCGTTTCGGTAAATTCGCGCACAATTCTTCGCTTCTGCTCTCTTAAAAGGCCTTTTCTTGTTTTGAGGATTACAACGGGCATTGTAATAATCTCCTTAGGTCCGGAAGTATTTGTGAAACGAGTATATAGAACACATCTATTCCGGATGACTGTTCGTGGAGATCTCTTCAATTATCCAGGTCGTTCAGGTACATATCCGGAATAAATGGTATGGAGAAATCATAAAGGTCGATTAGGAATAAGGTCATCCTTTTTGTGGCTTCGTTCCTGGTTTCTCTCATAACAGGTGGATATATCCATTCAGCCTATTTTATGAACAACGGTATTTCGGGTATTTCATTTCTGTTTCAAATCTCCTAATTCACACTCAAAAATTTTTATTTATTTTCTCCATTGACCTATTAAATATGACCTATTCTTTTAATAAATTTGATATATCCTTATAATTCTTTATATTTTCAAATAAGAATTATTATATACTATAATGTCAATTAGTAATCATGAATGTAATGGATTACAATAAGTGTATGCATTGCAGCAGATTTGAGAAATTCGCTCATGCACCAGGTAGTGACACAAAACTTTATACGGATTGCTGGTTGTGCGAGGATGCAGCACCTTTTGTTGTACCAGAATATCCGACGTTCGAAAAATTCAATAATAACTATATATATGGATTATTTGCATTTTTTTTGGGAATAGTGCTATTATATTGCAATAAATTTATGGACCTGTATTCCACCGGCTGGTGGGTTCTTACCGTAAAAGGATCTGTATTAATGCTATTATGTGGAATCCTGATCTTCTCCGAATTCTCAAAAAGGTAAATAAAAATTAACCGGCAAAATACTTTTTTTTAAAAAAATTCTGACTATGTAGAAATGCTCAATCGCAAGACTAAACGCTCAATGGGGTTTCACCCCAGCCGCTGTGGCTCCCCCAATGCGATAAACCCCGAACGGGTGCTCCATCATCATCGCTGAGCGCAGGGGCGGTAAGGGAGAACAGACACGCTTCCTGACACCTGCTTCAACGATATCCTGCCCTATATAAGATGAGCTGGCGTTATCCTTAAATCTTTAAATAGTAACGGCGATGTATTTCACACATCAGCATGAAAAATATTGTCATCAAAGGTGCACGCCAGCATAACCTGAAAAATATCAGTGTTGAGATCCCCCGCGACAAGCTCGTGGTGATCACCGGAGTATCAGGTTCCGGCAAATCAACCCTTGCATTCGATACTCTCTACGCAGAGGGCCAGCGAAGATATGTCGAATCGCTCTCCACGTATGCCCGCCAGTTCCTCGGCCTCATGCACAAGCCGGACGTAGACAGCATCGAAGGATTGTCCCCGGCAATCTCCATAGAGCAGAAGACGACCTCAAAAAATCCCCGCAGCACGGTTGGTACTACCACCGAGATCTACGATTATCTCCGTCTCCTGTTCGCTCGTATCGGTACACCCTATTGTCCGGACCATAACATCCCCATCGCTTCCCAGACTCCCGACCGGATCACCGACCAGATTGCTGCTGAACACCCCGGCATGGTCACGATCCTCTCTCCCGTTGTCCGCCAGAAGAAGGGGACTTACCAGCAGCTCCTCCGTGACCTGAACAAAGAGGGCTACTCACGCGTCCGGGTGAATAAAAACGTCATCCGGACTGATGAAGAGATCAACCTCGACCGGTACAGGAAACAGGATATCGAGATCGTGATTGATCGTCTGGTAACTACGGACCGGTCACGACTTACCGAAGCTGTGGAGAACGCACTGAAGAAATCCGAGGGGCTAATCCTCGTTGTTGACGAAGCAGAGAAGGAATCCACCTACTCATCTCTCATGGCCTGCCCTGTCTGCGGGATTGCCTTTGAGGAACTCCAGCCGCGGATGTTTTCGTTCAACAGCCCGTTTGGCGCGTGCGAGGAATGCCACGGGCTGGGCGTGAAGATGGAGTTTGACCCGGACCTGATCATTCCGGATAAGAACCGGTGCATCGCAGATGGAGCCGTGGCTCCTTACCGCAACCCTATGGACGGCTTTCGCGGGCAGTATCTTGCAACCGTTGCAAAACACTTCGGTTTCGATGTGCTTACTCCCATAAAAGACCTCACAGAAGAGCAGTACAACGCCCTGATGTACGGATCTTCTGAACGGATGAAGTTCTCCATGAGCATGAAGAACGGGGACGCCCACTGGTCGCATACCGGTGAGTGGGAAGGACTTCTCCCCCAGACGGTACGGCTGTATTCCCAGACCCAGTCAGATTACCGCAAGCGTGAACTTGAAGGGTATATGAGGGTGTTTGACTGTCCGTCATGCAAAGGCAGGCGGCTCAAGGACAAGATCCTTTCAGTCAGGATCAGCGGGAAATCCATCATTGATGTAACAGATCTTTCCGTCAGTGACAGTGTGGCGTTTTTTGCCGGTCTCAATCTTAGCGAAAGGGAAGTGGAGATCGCAAAACAGATCATCAAAGAGATCCGCTCCCGTCTCGAATTCCTGGAAAAAGTGGGTCTTGGTTACCTTACTCTCTCACGCAATGCCGGCACCCTCTCGGGAGGGGAAGCACAAAGGATCCGGCTTGCCACCCAGATCGGGTCGAACCTTATGGGGGTGCTCTACGTTCTTGATGAACCTTCCATCGGGCTGCACCAGCGGGATAACCGCAAACTGATCGGGACGTTGAGAACCCTCCGGGATCTTGGCAACACCCTCATCGTAGTGGAACATGACGAGGATATGATCCGGTCGGCCGATCATGTTATCGATATGGGGCCTGGTGCCGGGCTTCATGGTGGAGCAATAGTGGCGGAAGGGACTCCTGCCCAGATCGAGAAGAACAACAACTCTCTCACCGGGCAGTACCTTATCGGTGCAAAACAGATCGGGATACCTGAAAAACGCCGCGAGGCCACAAAATTCATCACGGTGAAAGGCTGCCGGGAGCATAATCTCAAAAATATTGATGCAAAGTTTCCCATTGGGCTGCTCACCGTAATTACCGGGGTCTCGGGAAGCGGGAAGTCCACGCTCGTCTATGAAACACTCTACAAGGGTATGATGCAGATCCTCCACCAGTCGCGGGATCATGCAGGGAAGCATGACGGTATCGTCTTTGATGCAGAGATCGACAAGGTAATTGTGATTGACCAGTCACCTATCGGAAAGACGCCCCGGAGCAACCCGGCCACGTACACCAAAGTCTTTGATGAGATCAGAGCCGTTTTTGCCCAGACAAAGGAGGCAAAGATGCGGGGATACAAACCGGGCCGGTTCTCGTTTAATATCCGGGGTGGCAGGTGCGAAGCATGCGAAGGTGACGGGCTGATCCGTATTGAGATGAACTTCCTGCCCGATGTCTATATCGAATGCGAGGAGTGCAAGGGAAAGCGGTACAACCGCGAAACGCTTGAGGTGAAGTACAAAGACAAATCGATTGCTGATGTACTGGACATGAGTGTGGAAGAGGCGATGAAGATCTTTTCAAACATTCCATCTATCAAGAGCAAGCTCGAGACCCTCTCCCGGGTCGGTCTTGATTATATCAAACTCGGGCAGAGCTCAACGACACTTTCCGGTGGAGAAGCCCAGAGGATTAAACTCACCCGTGAGCTTGCCAAGCGGGCTACAGGAAAAACCCTGTACCTGCTTGACGAACCGACTACCGGGCTCCATTTCGATGATACGAAAAAACTGATCAAAGTGCTCGATGATCTTGTCGCAAAAGGCAACACCGTAGTGGTGATCGAACACAACCTTGACGTCATCAAATCAGCAGACCACCTTATAGATATCGGGCCTGATGGCGGGGATGCCGGTGGTAAGATTGTTGCTACCGGGACACCGGAAAAAGTAGCAGGTGTCGCGAAAAGCTATACGGGACAGTTTTTAAAACCGATATTACATCGGGCTTAATTTTTATCAGTGGTATCCATTTTTTATATAAAAAAGATTCAGCCTTGTTTTTCCAGCAGGTCTTGTAATGCCGGATCGATTTGGACAGCCTGTTCATAGCGAACCCGTGCCTCTTCATACTCGCCAAGCGTTGTTAAGCAGTTGCCCATTTCAAAGAGTGCCTTTGAGCAACGGGGAGCTATTACCATTGTTTGTTTGAGATATTTCAGTGCACTTTCGGGTTTCCCTGACCTGAACATCTCTATAGCTTTCTTGTAGAGAAATTGCGCCTCAATAGGTACACCCTTTGCATAGATATACTTGCATCCCATACCACACCTCTTCTCACTGGTCGCCCGATATCCGCGACGACTAAATTATATGAGTATTTTTATAAATATTAATAAATATTCACAGCAGATGTGAGCGGCAGATGTGACGCATGCAGTGCAATGCAAAAAAGACGGTGAAAAGATGAAGGGTAAAAACGGCAGCGGGGATTGAATGCAATCCTTATGTGTTCACGTCATGCACAATAAAAACCCGGATAACTGCAATGGGGAGAAGGATTATCAGGTTCTCCCCCATGATTTCCATTACCCCATCCCTATTCCTTATGACCTTTGTATTCTGATTACCTAGTACAGATGCTCGATCTCAGCACCCTCCCGGGAAACCCCGGCTGCTACCTTTTCTCAGATGAGGCCGGTACGGTTATTTACGTCGGGAAGGCAAAAAATCTCAAAAAGCGGGTGACAAGTTATTTTCAGAAAACCGATCACGATCCTAAGACCAAAAACCTGATTTCCCGCATTGCATCGGTCAGCGTACTGGTGACCAACACTGAGACAGAAGCATTGCTTCTGGAAAACAACCTGATAAAGAAACATCAGCCGAAATACAATATCGATCTGAAGGACGCGAAACGGTTTGCCTATATAGAACTCACCCGTGAACCGTTTCCCAGGATCGGGATTGCCCGGCGGATGAGTGCCGGTGACGCGACGTATTTCGGCCCATTTGTTTCTGCAGCAGAGCGTGATGCCCTGCTTCGGGTGATAAAACGGATTTTCTGCCTGCGTTCCTGCAAAAAACTGCCGAAACGTGCCTGTCTCCGGTACCACATGAAGTCATGCAGTGCCCCGTGTATCGGTTTAATCAGTGAGGATGATTATCATCAGCATGTCGAGCGGGCATCGGCGTTGCTGAAAGGAAAGGGTGGTGAATTGCTGGCCCAGCTCCGGACTGAGATGGCAGCATGCTCGGCTGCACAGGATTATGAAAGGGCGCTTGTCCTCCGCAACCAGATCGCGGCAATCGGTCACCTTACCGAACGCCAGCATGTTGAGCGTCCGAAAGAGACCGACCAGGATGTCATTGCGTATACCATAGCAGATGATATGGTATACCTTATGGTATTTTCTGTCGAGAAGGGATTACTGCTCAGTAAGCAGGAATACTCGTTTGACAACCGGGAAGATTTTTTTGAGGAATTTCTTGTTCAGTATTATGCGGACCGTGTGCCACCTGCAGAGTTAATCGTCCCCCACGTGATCGATGAGGCACTTACCGGGTACTTATCGGAACGAAAAGGCAGGAGTGTGCAGGTGACCGTGCCAAAGATCGGTGAGAAGAAAAAACTGCTTGACCTTGTGGAGAAAAACATCGGGCACGCATTCTTAAAAAACGAGCTCAAAGTAAAAGACCTGCAGGCAAACCTTGACCTTCCTGATGCTCCCGAAGTAATTGAGTGTTTCGACATTTCGCACCTTTCGGGCACATCAATGGTCGGGTCCATGGTGCAGTTCCGGAACGGGATTGCGGACAAGAAGAACTATCGCAGGTTTAAAATCAAAACGATCGAGGGCATTGATGACGCTGGCTCAATTGCAGAGATCGTGAAACGGCGGTATCACCGGCTCATTGAAGAGAACACCGATCTTCCCGACCTGATCATCATCGATGGCGGGAAAGGTCAGTTATCTGCTGCCCTGGAAGTAATTCAGGGTCTTGACCTTGCTATTCCGGTGATTGCGATTGCCAAGAAAGAAGAGGAGGTGTACGTGCCCGGTGAAATGATCCCCCGCCATCTCGATCCTAAAGGGATGGCGCTGCGGTATATCCAGGAAATCCGTGATGAGGCGCACCGCTTTGCAATAGCCTATCATACCCTGCTCAGGAAGAAGAAAATGACCGGAGATTACACACGGTCCGGCAAGGTAAAATAAATCTCCCGACTGATTTTCTAAAAAAATCTGATCTGTCGAATTTCTTTAAGATGAAGGCTGGAAAAAAGCACACTACTATAAAGGAGCGGACAGTACCTGCCACCCTACCTACCTGCACTTTTTACGATGATGACGTATTTACTGATCGGTCGTATTGTATTGGGGGGAGCTGAAACGGCTGGGGTGAAACCCGTGTTGAGTGTTCACATTTTTTTACCATTTCTGCACAGCCAAAAAATCTATTCAGGCATACCAAATAATTATCATATTCCCTGTGAAATCTGAAACCATGGCTGGGAATACTACTGGTTCGATATTCATTCTCCTTATGATCACCGCTGGTCTGATAACGGTAAGCGGGTGCACGGCAGGCAATCCCCCTGTAACGCCATCACCTGAACCCACTTCTGTTCCTGTGGTCACGACTGCTCCTGCTTCTGCACAAAGTTGCATTACGGCCGATGACTGTGTACCTGCCCAATGTTGTCATCCCACGACTTGTATCAACAAAGCAAACAAGGGAGTATGCAACCTGATGTGCACGATGAGCTGCGAGGGACCGATCGATTGTGGAGCCGGCAGCTGCGGGTGTGTAAACGGGACATGCAGTGTGGTTCCCTCGAAATCATCACCGTTTACAACGGTTACAAAACTGCCGTAATCATACTTTGGCGTGAAACCTTTATCAGCGATGAACGTGACGACTCTACATGGCATTATCTGCATATATTACGTTTCCGGTGATTATGGTTGCAGGGAGTATCCTGTTCCTCTGCCTTATCGGTACTGCAGTTCTCGGTTCCATGATAATAAAGGGAAAAGGCAATATACCGTTCTCCTGGCACGTGAATCTCGCCCGGCTGACTATCGTGATTGCGCTCATTCACGGTTTTTTTGCCATGGCATGGTTCTTTGGATGGTAGGAACCTTGTATCACGCGTTTGCCGGAGGGTGGATGGAATGAAAATTCATGGGGTGATGATTGCGCTGATCATCACGCTGGTCTTTTTCTCCGGGTGTCTTGGCAGTCCTGTAGTGCATGACCGTGCACAGGAAGACCTGCATGCCCATTACGAGTATTCTGAAGGATGGTCGATCGGGCAGGGGTGTTATGAACAGGTGAAAGGATATATTTATACTACGGGGAATTTCTCGGCTGAGTCGGTGCAGTTGCATTTCAATCTGGTGAATAGTGGAACCGGAACGATAAGGGATTCCCGGTCCATCTTTGCAGGTCCTTTGGGTAAAGGAGAGACCCGGAACTTTGAGACGGTTCTTGATGGGGAATGCACACAGGAGTACCGGGTTGATTTTATGTTTGGAGACTAATTATTCCGGAAAAAAGGTATCGTATGGTGGAAAAGAACCAGCCTACCTTTCAACATGTCCTTGGTATCTTTGCAGTTCTGGTCATGGTAACCGTACTCGTCGCCATTGCCGGGTGTCTTTTTCAGGCGCCTGAAAAAACTCCTGCAGTCCCATCAGTGTGTTCCACCGATGCCGGCGTCTGTACTCTTCCGATTACCCCATCTGTCAGGATAGAAGCCGCTCCCCAGATGTACACCCCGCTCATGTCCTCAACACCCGGAATAGGGCTTACTCCGGACGCCAGCGGGTTCAACCCTGCGGATGCAGAGTTCACCTGGAACGCATCCTACGGGTATTTTTTAGACTGGAGTTCTTCGAATTATACAGTCAGCAGGCTTTCACAACCTGTAGTAAATCATGGGGAAAAGGTCTACTGGTCATTCATTGATATTCCAGCATCGACCAGCGATCCCGTCATCATCTCGGTCACTGTACGGAATCTCCCGTCAGGGCAGATAAGGGGGAGCTCCCGGCTTACTCTTGGCTGGGAAGGGAATTACACGGTGAGGGTTCAGAAGATAGAGTGATCCTTGACTGAGGTTTCCGGTAAATCATGGTATTCTTTTTTTCGCGTTATTTTTCGGATTCAGATTTTTTTCCTTCTTCTTTTCCTTCTTTTAAGATTTGGTAGGCTCAGTCTCATCCACAGATTTGGATCGAAAACAGGAGGACAAGTGCTTTAACCGTATGAAAATTCTGGGCTTCATCGCAGCCCTCCTCTCATTTCGCGCAGAGATGCAATGCACTGGCGCCTCGCCAATATTTATTATCCGTTATTATATTGGTCATAGTATGGTAATTTCATACCATAATTATCAAAAATATGCTCTTTTTTATAAAATTTTTCAGATATCAACGTCAAAACGACACGATTATCATAGTTATCGAAAAATGTTGGTACGTTTGATTAAAAAATTATTATATAAGGAGATTTGGTTTAATTGGAGCGCAAGCATGTCTACATCATAATCTCATTGATTTTTTTCTCGTTATTGATTGTTTCTGTGGCCGCAGATACTCCGTTAAGCTACGGGGTTGAGACTGCGGGGGCCATTGAGACTCCTGGTGGAAATGACACATATTCCCTTCCCGCCACGGCTGGGGACCACCTGTTCTTCCGGATGGGAGGACAGTACATCACCGATCCGGAACTCGTTCTTTACAGTCCGACAGGAACTGAACTTGCGACCAACTGGAGCCAGAGCGGATACTATCGAGCTGAAATCTCTCTTATTGTGCCGGAGACCGGCACGTATCTCCTGCTTGCCCGGAGTCATACCATAAATACCAATCCTTACGGCATCTTCGCCCAGAAAGTAAATGCTCCGGAGAATGCCACTGCTCTTCCCTGGAACACCGAGACCGCTGGTACAATCTCCTATGGGGGATGCATGGATACCTACACGGTTTCAGCCACTGCCGGTGAGGACCTGCAGATCCGGATGGGCTCAAGTGCCACTCCGGACCTTATACTCTTTGGTCCGGATGGATCAGAACTTGCCAGAAACACCTCCTACCGTCTTGGCAGTATCTCAGTAACAGCACCTGCAACCGGGACTTATACCGTCCTTACCGGAGAACATTTGGGATATCAGACCGGGGGGTATGGAATCACTGCAGTGAGCCAGGAGAATATGATCCCTCTCTTGTATGGGGTTGAGACTTCCGGTACAATTACGGCTTTAGGGGGTGAAGATGCCTACTCACTCCCCGCGACAGCCGGTGACCACCTGTTCTTCCGGATGGGAGGACAGTACATCACCGATCCGGAACTCGTTCTTTACAGTCCGACAGGAACTGAACTTGCGACCAACTGGAGTCAGAGCGGATACTATCGAGCTGAAATCTCTCTTATTGTGCCGGAGACCGGCACGTATCTCCTGCTTGCCCGGAGTCATACCATAAATACCAATCCTTACGGCATCTTCGCCCAGAAAGTAAATGCTCCGGAGAATGCCACTGCTCTTCCCTGGAACACCGAGACCGTTGGTACAATCTCCTATGGG
Organism: uncultured Methanoregulaceae archaeon; assembly: GCA_963841015.1. GTDB lineage: Archaea > Halobacteriota > Methanomicrobia > Methanomicrobiales > Methanospirillaceae > Methanoregula. The sequence goes on from CAWJAX010000002.1 coordinate 422,442, forward strand.
GGATGCATGGATACCTACACGGTTTCAGCCACTGCCGGTGAGGACCTGCAGATCCGGATGGGCTCAAGTGCCACTCCGGACCTTATACTCTTTGGTCCGGATGGATCAGAACTTGCCAGAAACACCTCCTACCGTCTTGGCAGTATCTCAGTAACAGCACCTGCAACCGGGACTTATACCGTCCTTACCGGAGAACATTTGGGATATCAGACCGGGGGGTATGGAATCACTGCAGTGAGCCAGGAGAATATGATCCCTCTCTTGTATGGGGTTGAGACTTCCGGTACAATTACGGCTTTAGGGGGTGAAGATGCCTACTCACTCCCCGCGACAGCCGGTGACCACCTGTTCTTCCGGATGGGAGGACAGGTACATCACCGATCCGGAACTCGTTCTTTACAGTCCGACAGGAACTGAACTTGCGACCAACTGGAGTCAGAGCGGATACTATCGAGCTGAAATCTCTCTTATTGTGCCGGAGACCGGCACGTATCTCCTGCTTGCCCGGAGTCATACCATAAATACCAATCCTTACGGCATCTTCGCCCAGAAAGTAAATGCTCCGGAGAATGCCACTGCTCTTCCCTGGAACACCGAGACCGCTGGTACAATCTCCTATGGGGGATGCATGGATACCTACACGGTTTCAGCCACTGCCGGTGAGGACCTGCAGATCCGGATGGGCTCAAGTGCCACTCCGGACCTTATACTCTTTGGTCCGGATGGATCAGAACTTGCCAGAAACACCTCCTATCATCTTGGCAGTATCTCAGTAACAGCACCTGCAACCGGGACTTATACCGTCCTTACCGGAGAACATTTGGGATATCAGACCGGGGGGTATTGGATTAATGGAACAAATCCTAATTGGTATTCAGCTCCTATCGCCAACTTTACCGCCAACCTCACCTCTGGCACCGCACCTCTCGCTGTGCAATTCACTGACACATCAAGTGGCTCCCCAACAGAGTGGAACTGGGATTTCGGCGAAGGCAACGTTAGCAATGAACAGAACCCATCGTTCATCTATTCAACCCCTGGAATCTTCACAGTCTCACTGAATGCAACCAATTCCGCTGGCAGTAACACAACGAGCAAACTGAATTATGTCAGTGTATCGAACGCAAATGGCATTTTTGATATCTTTGAAAAATTCCCAAGAAATTCCCAAGGGGAAAACGGAATCTACTTACAATATCTTGAAAATGGTGTGTATACCAACTTGCCTAATTTCGCAGATTATCATTTCGCGATTTTCACAGGAACGTGGTGGGTTCCTTCAATTGCTGATGCATATAAACTGGGTGGCGGGTATCCTGGTTATCCCCCCCATGGAATCAATGCTCACCCGACTGCGATCAATCAGGTTGGTCTTGAAGCAGACACAATAATCCGGATTAATATCCCGGGCGAAGGGGGAATTGTCCAGGTTAATGGTTCAGGAGGGGAGGATATGGGAAATGTCCGGTTCTATATCTTCAAAGGAGAGGATAATTACAACAATCCCCTCTGGTCCTCATGGGACGGAGGTATTTTCAATTTGTCTGTTCCTTATTCGAATGGAGAGCAGCTATTTTTTGCGACTGATGCCGGTGGCGACGATGTAAATGACTGGGCATACTGGAGCAGTATCCAGTTGTTCCCCTCCAATGAAGTACCTCTTGTCGCTAACTTCACCGCTAACGTTACCTCAGGTTCTTCACCACTAGCGGTTCAGTTCACTGACACATCAACGGGAAACGATATTACCTCAAGAGAATGGCACTACAAACTCAACTCCGAAAGCTCGTGGACTCCTTTAATTCTGGATGGAGAATCGTCGTTTGTATTTTCGAATGGGGGTATTTATGACATCAAACTCACCATATCAGGGACTGGCGGAACTGATGATGAGGTTAAGACTAATATTATAACAGTCAACATCCCGAGTGCTGATCCGGTATATAATCCCGTAAATGGCCATTATTATGATGTAATTTCTGGATCCATCACATGGATCGCGGCCAACAATGCAGCTCAATCATTAACCTTCAAGAGTATAAACGGACATCTTGCTACGATCACTTCTGAAGCTGAAAATAGTTTTATTCTAGCGTCTTTTGGGGCTTCTGGAATTGAGGGGTATCATCTCGGCGGTTTTCAACCCCTAGGAAGCACCGAACCAGATGGTGATTGGCAATGGGTGACCGGTGAGCCGTGGAGTTATACCAATTGGGTTACCGGGGAACCTTCCAATGCTTATGGAGGAGATGAGGGAGTGCATCCATCTGGATGGCCGGAAGACTCACTTCAGGCAGGGTGGGGTACCGGACAATGGAATGATTTCCCAAGTGATGTGCCAAAGAGCGGTTATGTTGTTGAATGGGATTTCGCAGCTCCTGCTCCTGTTTCAGGATTCTCTGGCACCCCAACATCGGGATTTGCACCATTGACCATAGACTTCACAGATGCATCGACCGGCAGCCCAACCGGTTGGGCATGGTTCTTCGGCGACGAGACATATACAACAGCATGGACTCAGCAGACTGCAGGTGCTGAATGGTCGGCAAGAGACGCACCAAGTAGTGTGGTATTGTTCGACGGTAACATCGTGTTGATGGGTGGACTAGCTGATGACGGCTATAAAAATGATGTTTGGCTTTCAACGGACAATGGCGTTACATGGACGCAGCAGACCGCAAATGCTGAATGGCAAGGAAGATACGCTCAAACAAGCGTAGTGATGCCGGACGGCAGTATCGTATTGATGGGCGGATCAGACTGAAGATGGTTATAAAAATGATGTATGGCGTTCAACGGACAATGGCGTTACATGGACGCAGCAGACAGCAAGTGCTGAGTGGTCAGATAGATGGACTCATACAAGCATAGTGATGCCGGACGGCAGTATCGTGTTGATGGGTGGTGATTGGAAGAATGACGTATGGCGTTCCACGGATATGGGACAAACATGGACGCAGCAGACAGCAAGTGCCGAGTGGTCACCAAGAGAGTCTCACACAAGTGTGGTGATGCCAGATGGAAGTATCGTACTCATAGGGGGCCTTGGAAGTGACTGGGGCTCAAAGAGTGATGTGTGGCGTTCCACGGACATGGGACAAACATGGACGCAGCAGACAGCAAGTGCCGAGTGGATAGGAAGGTTCTCTCATACTAGCGTAGTTCTGCCGGATGGAAGTATAATGCTAGTGGGGGGTTGGGATAGTGGGTGGACCAGGACAAATGATGTGTGGCGTTCAGCGGACATGGGACAAACATGGACGCAGCAGACAGCAAATTCCGAGTGGTCGCCAAGAACAGGTCACAGCAGTATAGCGTTGCCAGATAGCAGTATCATGCTTTTGGGGGGTACAGCTGATGACGGCTATAAGAATGATGTCTGGCGTCTCATGCCTGCAGGGTCATCGACCCAGAACCCGTCGCATACCTATACCGCAGCAGGAACCTATTCAGTTGCATTACAGGCTTACAATAATGCCGGGTATAATAGTTCACTTAAGACCGGGTATATCCATGTCACAGGAGGAGGAAGTTTAAATTCTTCGCCCATCATCAGTAATGTTGTAGTAACCAGCACATCCGGGCTTAACCTTACTACTGATTATCTCACCGCATCATGGGAAGCCTCCGATCCGGAAGAAGATCCAATCAAGAATATCACCGTTTGGTCGAGGAATAATTCTCCTTTCAGTGTCCTTACCCTGCCATTCGAGCAGTCAGATGTAGCAACAGCAATGCACACCCGGGATTACTCAGGCCATGGTAACAACGGGATCGTGCATGGCGCCACCTGGAACGCAGCCGGAGGGTATGATGGATGGGGTGCTTTTGCATTCGATGGAACTGATGATTATATCGATCTCGGACTCGATCAGAGTCTGCAGGTTCAGAACGAGATCACCCTTACAGCCTGGATTAAGGCACCACCGATTCCGGATGATGAATTGTGGGCGATTGTGAACAGCCAGGATGACTGGACGGGTTCGGGCGCTTCAATTATTCTCGACGGGAGGGAGAGTCCTGATGGCCAGCCGTCACCTCGACGTCACATTCACTTCCAGATTGGAGATGGATCATGGCATACAACGAATTCGGATACTGTAGTCCCAGAGAATGAATGGGTTCATGTTGTTGCGACACGGCGGGCAGGTGAACCAGCTCGAATTTATTACAATGGCATCCTCCAGCCAAGTACCAGTGTACCCTGGTCGGGGTCCATCCAATACACCAGCAACTGGAGTGTAGGGCAACAGAACAATCAGGGCAGAAATTTCAAGGGACTTATCGATGAGGTTCAGATCTTCAATCGTGCCCTCTCTGCAGAACAGATTGTAGCGCTTTATCAGAACAGGACATACCGGATCGTACCGCAAGAAACCAGTTTCGCGGATACCTGGCAAGCGTGTGTCACGGGAAATGATGGTTTCCATGATAGTATTCCCTCATGCAGCAATGTCGTGACCATCACAAAGGTTACTGATTTCACAGCTAACGTCACTTCCGGCATTGCCCCGCTCATGGTTCAGTTCACTGATACCTCAACCGGTTACCCGACAAGTTGGAACTGGTCATTTGGGGATAATACATTTTCTGATGAACAAAACCCGGTCCATTCCTACAACAATAATGGCAAATTTACTGTAAAACTGAATGTTACCAGTAGTAACGGATTCGACTGGGAAAACAAGACAGGGTATATCACCGTGTATTCTGATTTGCCACTTCTCGAACCTGAACTCAAACACGTGATTCCGATAAATGCAAAAACCGCTTTTGTTTCAGATCTGGACAATGATGGAACAAACGAACTTCTTGTCGGGACATATCAGTCCGGCGGGAAGGATAGGATAATTCTTTACAAATTCATTTCTGGGAGTTACCAGCCCATCTGGAATTATGACATTGATGACACAGGATATGGTGCTGTTACTGCGATAACGACGGGGGACACCGATAATGACGGCATTAAAGAGATGGTCGTGTCGACAGGAATGTGCAGCGACAGTGGTTGTGGGGCAATTGACCGAAACCTGCGTATTTTCAAACGATCTTCCGGAGAGCTGAATTCCTGGAACCTTGACTACATCTATCACATCGGTGAATTTACCGATCCGCTCTCTCTCGCAGTCGGTGACGCGGATAATGATGGAATGAACGAACTTATTGTTGGAATGTCATGGTTTTCCCGGTCCATCCTGGAGTTCAAGCATTCTGGTTCATCCTACGATGTCAGCACTATAGAATATACTGGCAGTGACGTCCTTTCCATCAATATTATCGATATCGATCATGACGGGTTGAATGAAATCGTTTCCGGCACCGGCTGCTGGTCGGAATACAATGTCGGGATTCTCAAAAAGATTGGGGGTACATGGACGCGTACCTGGAAATCTCCCAGTTATGGCATGTCTCAGGCAGCTTCCGGTGATCTCGATAAAGATGGATTGAATGAAATCCTTGCCACCCAGTCGGGGAGCTGCGGTGTTATTGGCAACCCAGGGTTTGCGAGGATATACAAAAATAATGCCGAAATATGGAATTATGATTCAACCAGTGCTTATTATATTGACGATGGAAAACCAGCCATGGGAGATCTTAATGGAGATGGTGTGCCGGAATTTGCTTTTATCACCAGAAATACTACCCATCAGGTCCTGAATATATTTTCCACAAATAATCCAACATTTACTCCAGAGTATAAATATGCCCTTATTTTTCCCTGGGCAATCAGTCCGGACTGGCCAACCCGGAGCTATGAGGTTATTGGTGATTCCGATAATAACGGTATCAACGAAATCATTATGAGTGCTCTTTATGATGGGACATTGAGGATTTATGAAAGTTCAGATTCGCCTCCGGACACAGACAGGTACCTGTTTTCAATCAATCCGGACAGTGCTGGCCCAATTACTAACGCCATAATCGTGATAAATGGTTTTGGATTTGAACCGGGGTGCCAGGTAGAATTAGAAAGGAATAGTGAAGTAATAGCGATACCACAACAGGTAACCTATCAATCCTCTGAGATTCTCTCTGCTGAATTTAATTTATCGGCTATTACAGCTGGTTCGAGCAATCTGACTGTACGCTGGCCTGACAATACTATCCGTTCATTGCCATTTACCGTTGATGAATCCCTCAGTGAATCCGTTGACAGTCCTCAATTAATCTTTACAACTACTGGGGATGCACCTTGGTTTGGCCAGTCTGATGAATTCTACTATGGGGGGAGTTCAGCCCAAAGTGGATTAATTAGCGAAAATCAGCAATCTGTCCTTCAGACAACGGTCAACGGGCCTGCAAACATTTCATTCTACTGGAAGGTGTCATCTGAAGGAGGGTATGACTTTTTGAGATTTTTCATTGATGGTGCTGAACTGGCATCAATTTCAGGTGAATCCGTAGACTGGATTCAGGTTCAGAATATAATCAGTAGTGGAGACCACACTCTGACATGGACGTATAATAAAGATTCTTCTGTTTCCAGTGGCAGAGACGCCGGATGGATTGACCAATTAAAGATAGAGCCGGCCGCCTTTTTCACCGCTAATATCACGTCTGGTTATGTCCCGCTGACTGTCCAATTCTACGACAATTCCACAGGTTCACCGACTTCCTGGTCATGGGACTTTGGTGATGGAGCAACGAGCATTGAACAAATGCCCATTCATACCTATCTCACTCCCGGAACATTCACCGTGAGCCTGAACGAGACCAATTCCACCGGATCATATGTCGCTGTCCGGACGAACTATATTGTCGTCAATGGTCCGGCATATAATTCCCAAAATGGTCATTATTATGACATAATAACTGGACAACACGGCATTACGTGGTTACAAGCCAATAGTTCTGCACAATCTTTAACGTATAAAGGACTTCAAGGCCATTTGGTTACAATAACCTCTGAAGAAGAAAATAATTTTATTGTCGCAGAATACGGTACCTATTTTACAAATTTAGATTATTTTATAGGTGGAATCCAACCACCTGGAAGTGCTGAACCTGATGGTGGATGGACTTGGGTAACTGGTGAGCAGTGGAGTTATACGAATTGGTACCCGGGTGAGCCAAATAATCACTATGGGGGAGATGATGGTGTTCATCCTTATGGGTATCCTAATGATGTACTCGAGGTATGGGCGGGTGGACAATGGAATGATTACGTCTCAGATGCTTCAGAATGGGACAGGGATGGCTATATTGTTGAATGGGATTTCGCAGCCCCAGCTCCTGTTGCCAACTTTACCGCCAATGTTACCTTTGGCGTCGCTCCACTTGCGGTGCAATTCACTGACACATCCATCGGTACACCTACAAGCTGGAACTGGTCATTTGGCGATGGTTTTACCTCGACTTTCCAGAATCCTGCTCATACCTATTCAGCCGTCGGTAACTATACGGTTGCATTGAATGTGACCTATGTCGGAAGCAGCAACACAACAACACGTACCAATTATATTACAGTAATTGCACCCCCTCCAATAGTGACTGGTATTACGCCAGCGTCCGGTATCAACACTACCGCTGTTTCCATAACGAACCTTGCCGGATCCAATTTCGAATCCGGTGCAGGTATAATCCTGACACCGGTGAATGTCAATCCGGTACATAAGAGCAGCATAATTGACGCTGCCGGATCAAGTGTTTTCGTCGCTGATAACTATGCATATGTGGCTAATAGTAACGCGTTGGAGATTGTGGATGTCTCGGACCCTGCGAACCCGGTATACAAAGGTAACATAACAGACGGCGCTGGTCGTTGTGTGTACGTGTCAGGTAACGATGCGTATATAGCTGGTGATTTCGGATTGGAGATCATAGATGTCTCGGACCCCGCTAATCCGGTACATAAAGGAAATATAACAGAAGGTGCCGGCTATAGGGTTTACGTGTCTGGTAACTATGCGTATGTGACAGATATTGAATATGATGCCCTTAAGATCGTGAATATTTCCAACCCGGCAGATCCGGTTCTTACAGGTAGTATTTCCCCCCTCAATAATGCCCGGAGTGTCTCTGTTTCTGGAAATTATGCGTATGTTGTTGGTTGGACAGGATACCTTTTTACCGTTGATGTTTCAAACCCGGCAGAACCGGTTCTTAAGAACACCCTGTTTCTGCCAGAATGGGCAGAAAGCATCTATGTTTCCGGCAATTATGCCTATGTGACCATTTCGGGGGGTGATGCTCTCGAGATCCTTGATATTTCGGATAGAATTAATCCAGTGCATAAGGGAATTATTGGAAATGGCGAGGGGGGTGCTCTTCTTGATTATCCACAAGGTGTGTATGTCTCCGGCAATTATGCGTATGTAGCAAGTCGTAGTAGCAATGCACTTGAAATTGTGGACGTCTCGGATCCCGCCAGCCCGGTACATAAAGGTAGTATTACCAATGGTGCCGGGGGAGCCTTTTTATATCGTCCACAAGGGGTCTATGTCTCCGGCTCCTACGCGTATGTTGTTGGGGGCAGCAATGCCCTCGAGATTGTAGACATTGGAACAGTTCCTGCAACAGATGCTCTTGTAGTCTCTCCCGCTCAGATCACTGGCACACTCGATTTGACAGGCAAAACTGCAGGTGCGTACAATGTTGTGGTCACCAACCCGGATGGCCAGTCCGGCATGCTCTCCAGTGGATTTTCGGTAACTGCCGCTGCCGAAACCCCGGTAATTAATGGAACGATCATCACTCAGTCTGCGACTATCTTTATTGGTGAACAAGGGCTGGATATTTCTCCCGCTCTGGATGCTGCAAATTCAGCAGGGTATGCGGTAACAGATTTTACCACCATCGGATGGTGGGCATCAGAGGCAGATATCTATTCCATCGGTCCGACGGTTTCTGTTGAGGCAACCGGACGACAGACTCAGTTTAACGTAACCCAAGGCGAATTTGAAGGGTATGAAGGTCACTGGTATCTCGTTGACCCAACTGCTTCGAACACTGCAAAGAATGGTGCTGGTGCAGTCATCGAAGTCAAAGCTCCAAAACTCGATATCGCCGTCCTGGATCATAACAATCATCCCGTTACTAACTCTTCAGTAGTCCGAGGTACGCGGCTCAAATTCCTTGTTGACACAAATATGTATCCGGCAGTAAATATATCTCAGAGGAGTCCGCTCAATCCTGCCACCGATGGTTACATTGATCTCAAGGTAAAAGATCCGAACGATGAGGTATATACCAGCCTGTTGAACGATAGCGTCGGCACTCCCTCTCCAGGTCCGAATTCACTCCTTGCAAATTTTGTAGATACACAAAACTGGTATTGGGGTGAATCTGGTTCCTATTCATGGCAGACTGGTGCACTTGATTCGGGAACTTCACCGAATTATCCTCTTGGTACCTATGCTGTATGGGCAGAATCCACGCTCCATGGTATGAAAGACAACTACCTGAGCGGAGGGGCCTACTACACAGGAAGAACGGTTGCTCAAGTATACACCATAACCCTTGTTCCTGCTGCTCCTGATTCTATAGTCTCCGATTTCACAGCCAGCATCACTTCAGGCACTGCACCACTGCAGGTTTCGTTTACTGATCTTTCATCAAACAGCCCCACCGGCTGGGCATGGTTCTTTGGCGATGAGACTTTCACCGAGGCATGGATACAGACGACGTCAAGTGCGGGTTGGCCAGCAAGATCCTGGTCAAGCAGCGTGGTGATGCCGGACGGCAGTATTGTGCTGATGGGTGGTTCGGCGTACGGTAATACAAATGACGTTTGGCGGTCTTCAAATAACGGCGCTACGTGGACGCAGGTGACTCCCAGTGCCGAGTGGACGGCGAGAAGTGGACATACCAGCGTGGTGATGCCGGACGGCAGTATTGTGCTGATGGGCGGTAGTGACGATGGCGGTTTGAAGAATGACGTTTGGCGGTCTATAGATAACGGCGCTACGTGGACGCAGGTGACCCCCAGTGCCGAGTGGACGGCGAGATACCGGCATAGCAGCGTTGCGCTACCTGACGGTAGCATCGTAGTGATGGGCGGTGTTGGATTAACGAATGATGTGTGGCGGTCTACAGATTACGGAGCAACTTGGACTCAGGTAAACGCAAGTGCCGGATGGTCAGCACGATGGCAGCACACGAGCGTGGCGATGCCGGATGGCAGCATCGTTCTAATGGGCGGTTTTGATAGCGGCGTTGATGACGGCGGCTACAAGAATGATGTGTGGCGGTCAATGGACAATGGTGCGACATGGAATATGGTAAGTGCGAAAGCTGAATGGACGGCGAGAAGTGGACATACCAGTGTGATGATGCCGGATGGTAGCATCGTGCTGATGGGTGGTAGTAGCGGCGGAGGTGAGGATAAAATATATTACAATGACGTTTATCGCTCAACAAATAACGGTGCTACATGGACACAGGTCAAAACGGACGCCGAGTGGACGAAGAGAGCTAATCACAACAGCGTTGTGTTATCTGATAGTAGCGTCTTACTAATGGGGGGAACCTCTACAAATGACGTGTGGCGGCTTGCACCAGCTGGGTCATCGACCCAGAATCCGTCGCATACGTATACTGTACCGGGAACATTACTCAGTAGCGCTGCAGGCATATAATGCCGGTGGATACAACAGCACACAGAAGACCGGGTATATCACGGTATCTTCTGGGGGATGGGATGGAACAACATGTACGGTGATTACGAATCCTGGAACCTATCAGGTGCTGGGGGATATTCAGGGAACACCAGGAATTACGTGTATAAATATCCAGTCATCAGATGTCATCATTGAGGGTAATGGTCATACACTCAACGGGACAACCGGCAATGAGAACGGTATTTATGCATCCGCATCTCCGGCCCAGATAAACAATGTTACAGTAAAAAATCTGACCCTTTCCAACTGGGGCATGGGTATTTTCTATGAGAATGTTACGGGAGGGGCAATTGACAATATCATCGTCCTTTCCAGCCAGACACAAGGGATTACACTTGGTACATCGTCATCTATTACACTAAGTAATGTGAATGCATCCCAGAACTGGGTCGGTATTGCAGTAATTGAGGGATCTGACGATAACACCCTGACCCATGTTACAGCCAGCAGGAATGATGCTGTCGGTCTCTGGTTCTATGCCGCACGAAATAATACGGTCCTTTCTGGTACGTTTGACCATAACAACGGGCCCGGTGTGTCACTTGATGGGCAGTCAAACAACAACACACTCTCCAAGAATACAGCGAACTTCAACAACCATGGGATCTTCATAGAAGCGAATGGCAATGGATTTCCCTCCAGTTATCCTATCGGCCCTTCGGATTACAACACGATTACGGATAACATTGCACAGAATAACAACGAAAGTGGAATCTATCTCTTTGAATCAGCGAACAATAATCATATCACCGGAAACACATTCATCAACAATCGTATTGGTATTCATTTCAATGCAACCGCGGGTCCAATTTCCGGAAATATAATCAGCAATAATAATGCAAGTTCCAATACTTACCATGGTATAGCATTCTCGAATGCGACCGGAAACATTCTCACGGACAACAATGCTACCTCCAACGGGAATAACGGTATTTTCCTCTTCAATAAGTCCCGTGGCAATTTCCTGTCTGATAATATCGCCTCATTCAATGGAATTGATGGGTTTGTGGTCAGTCATTCCCGCAACAATAACCTGACACACAACAAAGCCCTGAACAATTTGCATATTGGTATCAATCTTGATACCGCAGAAAATATTACGGTCTTTAATAATGATATTTCAGAAAATGACCACGGTATACTCCTGTATTATGCCAGTAACAACACCATCGTCAACAATTCGGTCTCCGCCAATAATGAAGGATTCCGCATTCTGATAGATGGTAATAACTCAATCACAAAAAATACGGTGAATGGAAACACCTACGGCGTCTGGGTGAATTCATCTCAAAATGAATTCTTCAACAACTATTTCGACAATTCCAATAATGCCATTGATGGCAGCATAGGGAATTACTGGAACTCCACCAAGACTCCGGGAACAAATATCATCGGTGGGTCAATGCTTGGTGGCAACTACTGGAGCGATTATTCCGGTGTTGATACTGATAGCGACAGCATAGGGAATACGTTGGTACCCTATAATGCTGGTGGCAACATTATGGTAGGGGGAGACTGGCTCCCACTGACGAACAATAACCCCCCAGCAACACCAGCACCAGTGGCAGCGTTCAGCGGGGTACCCACTTCTGGTGCAGCTCCTTTGATTGTCAACTTCACAGATGCATCAACCGGCAGCCCCACCGGTTGGGCATGGTTCTTCGACGACGAGAATTATGGACAGTCCTGGATACAACAAACATCTAGTGCCGGGTGGTCGGGAAGATGGGCTCATAGCAGCGTTGTGGTGACGGATGGCAGTATCGTACTGATGGGTGGTGCTGACAACGCTGGCGATAAGAATGACGTATGGAGATCAACAGATAACGGCGCAACGTGGACGCAGATGACCGCAAGTGCAGGCTGGACGCCAAGACATGTTCAGAGTGTTGTGGCGATGCCGGACGGGAGCATCGTACTGATGGGAGGTTACGCTCCCTCTGATGGCGGTAATCAGAATGACGTATGGAGGTCTACAGATTACGGTGCAACATGGACACGAATGACAGCGAGTGCCGGGTGGAGTCCGAGACAACCTTACATAAGCGTCGTATTGCCAGATGCCAGCATTTTATTGATGGGTGGCTGTGACTACGGGAACAGCGGCAATGTTTATAATGACGTGTGGATGTCGGCGGATAACGGGGCATCATGGACACAGATGACAGCAAGTGCCGGGTGGAGCCCCAGACATAGTTTCAGCAGTCTTGTGATGCCAGATGGCAGTGTCATATTGATGGGCGGTTCTGAAGGCACTGACGATCAGAATAAAAATGATGTTTGGAGATCGACAGATTACGGAGCAACGTGGACTCTAGTGAACGCTGGTGCTGCATGGACGGTAAACAAGGGTCATGGTAGCGTCGTAATGCCAGACGGTAGTATAGTCCTGATGGGTGGCGATGCTGCCAACAGTGTTTCGACGATCAATCACAACGTATGGAGATCGACGGATAACGGTACAACGTGGACTCTGGTGAACGCAGCTCCTGGATGGACAGCGAGAAGTTATTTGACGAGTGTCGTAATGCCGGACAGCAGCATTATCCTGATGGGCGGCAGTGCGAATGATGGCCTTAAGAATGATGTATGGCGATTCAACCCTGCTGGTTCAACAGAACAGAATCCATCGCACATCTATACCTCACCGGGAACTTATTCAGTATCGCTTCAGGTGAATAATGCCGGTGGATATAACAGTACGCATAAGATGGAGTATATCTCGGTATCTTCTGGAGCAACCTCCGGTCCCGTCCACAACCTCAATTCAGGTTTAAATTATACCACTATTCAGGAAGCGATTGACAACGCTACGGCTCTCGATACGATCCTTGTTGACGGCGGGACCTATTATGAGAATGTGGATGTCAACAAATCCCTTACCATCCGCGGCAACGAGACAGGCTCAGGACCTCCGGCCCTGAATGCCGGTGGAAGCGGCAATGGTTTTTCAGTCTCTTCAGATAATGTTACAATTGAAAACTTCAGCGTCATCAATACAGAGGTTACAATATATATCACGAAAGACTTCGCCAGAATAATTAACAATAATCTTAATGGACGGATCCATGTTGATGGTGGTTCGAATTCAGAGCTCTATGGTAATAACCTCACCGGTGGCAGTGAGGGAATTGTCCTCCGTTCATCTGTAAACCACACCGTTTCCCACAATACAATCCGGAACAAAGCAAACAGTGGCATGTACCTGTATGCAACTTCCGATAACCGTATTGAATTTAACAGGATTGAGAATAATGGGCAGGCAGGAGGTGACCACAGTGGTATCGGTATGGATTATGTCAGACTCTTCTGTCATCGCAAACAACAGTATCATCTCCAATGGATTTGCCGGTATTCGACCACTTGGATCGAGCAATAACCAGATTTTTAACAATACTATTTCAGGAAACACTTACGGAATATACTGGCGTTCCTATGACAGCGGGAACGTGATCTACCTCAATAACCTCGAAAACAGTATCAATGCAAATGATGCTACAGCTTCAAGCGGTGCGCTCAATTCACCCGATCCAATCACCTATACCTACAATGGAGTCGGTCACGTCTCTAGCCTCGGTAACTACTGGCACGATTATTCCGGAACCGATACCGATAACGACGGAATCGGGAATGCGCCGTATTCTCTGGGATCCGGACAAGATACTTTCCCCTTAATCGGGATGTGGGACGGATCGTCGAATAGTATTGCATCAGGAGCACCAGTTGCCAACTTCACCGCTAATGTCACTTCAGGAACCGCTCCGCTCTCTGTACAGTTTACTGACCTTTCAACCAGTTCACCGATATCATGGAACTGGGACTTTGGTGATGGATCTACAGAAAATAATACAATTCAGAATCCGATCCACACCTATTATAATTCAGGCATCTACTCAGTGAACCTGAATGCAAGCAATGCCGGGGGCAGCGATGAACTCCAGCGTTCTGATTATATTGAAGTCATAACTCCACCTCAGGTCGGACCAGTCCTTGAACTCCATCTTGATGAAAATGGTGGAACGACTGCAATAGATTCTTCGGGTAATGGTCTGGATGGAATAATTCTGGGATCTCCTGTCTGGGTGGAGGGAATCTCCGGCAGAGGATTGTACCTGGATGGTGTAAATGATTATATTAATCTCGGAAATTCTCCATTGCTAAACCTGCGAAATGCTTTCACGATGGAAGTATGGGTTAATACTTCGGTTAATCAGATAGACAGGGCGTTTCTGCAGAGAGGGGATGGATCTTCGTATCCAACAGCTCATTACATTTTTGGTATGGATGGGGATCTCTGTAATATCCGGACCCAGTATAGTACATCTTCTGGTGGATGGAAAGTGACCCCTTCAACAACAACGATCGATACCGGCCACTGGGTCCACTGTGTTGCAACCTTCAACGGGACCTCTCAGACAATATACATTAATGGCGTTAAAGAGGCTTCAACTCCCCAGAGTGCTCCTCTGAACAATGTAACTAATAACGTATCCGTTGGATTGAGTCTCCCCAACCGCTATTTCTCCGGGACTTTGGATGAGATTCGTGTTTTTAACAGGGCATTATCAGAAGAAGAAGTTTGGGCGAATTTCCAACAGTATGCCACAACAATTCCAGTGGCCAACTTCACAGCAAACGTCACTTCTGGCATAGTACCACTCACCGTGCAATTCACTGATACATCAACCGGTTCCCCAACCCTGTGGAACTGGGATTTCGGTGATGGTGCTACATCAGCAGTCCAGAATCCCTCCCATAATTATACTGCTGCCGGTACTTACATGGTCACCCTGAATGCGACAAACACAGCGGGATCTGACTGGGAGAACAAGACATCTTATATTACCGTAACATCTCTGGACCCTGTCGTGCTCCTTCACCTGGATGAAGGGACGGGACTGGTTGCAGTGGATGCAACAGGCAATGGTCAGGATGGGATCATTCATGATGCTCTCTGGACATCAGGCATCTCTGGCGATGCATTATCGTTCGATGGTTTTGGCGATTATGTGGATGCTGATCTGAATAACGGCATTACGGGTGACCTGACAGTATCCCTCTGGATGAAATCGAAAAACCTGACCGGCTACCAGCCGCGGATTCTCGATCTTGGCACTCCCAGCTCCATCGGACTGCAGCTCTGCATGTTCACCGATGGAAGGCTGCTTATAGACAACAGCGGGGGACCATCAGATGAAGTCTTTACAATTGATACGTTCAATGATGGGATCTGGCATCATATAGCAGGGGTCAGGAGGGGAACTACCTATGATCTATATGTTGATGGTCAATTCCAGTCTACTGCATCAGGCAGCATTCCGACTTACAACAGGATCTTCCTTGGCAAGCGGGCTGCAGTTTCCGATGAATACTTTAACGGGTCGATCGATGAAGTAGCGATCTACCCAAGAGCACTCTCTGCAGATGAGATCCTCGCTCACTATCAGGTCCATGAAGGCAATATTACCCATGCACCAGTATCCAGCTTCGCTGCCAACGTAACATCAGGAACAGCTCCACTCACAGTCCAATTCACCGATACTTCGACCAACACTCCAACTTCCTGGCTGTGGTCGTTTGGCGACGGGAACTCCAGTATCGAACAGAATCCGTCGAATGTCTATGCAACGCCCGGGACTTACACGGTCTCGCTCACGGCAACGAACATTGCCGGATCCAATACAACAGTAAAGACAGCGTTCATTACGGTAACCGCAGCTGCAGTAGTTCCGGTTGCCGAGTTTTCAGCCACTCCAACCGGAGGAGCAGCTCCACTCACGGTCATTTTCTCCGATGAATCCCTGAATGCCCCGGACAGCTGGCTGTGGTCGTTTGGCGACGGGAACTCCAGTATCGAACAGAATCCGTCGAATGTCTATGCAGCACCCGGGACTTACACGGTCTCGCTCACGGCAACTAACATTGCCGGATCCAATACAACAGTAAAGACATCGTTCATTACGGTTACTGCAGCTGCAGTAGTTCCGGTTGCTGAGTTTTCAGCCACTCCAACCGGAGGAGTAGCACCGCTGACGGTTCAGTTCTCCGATGAGTCCCTGAATGCTCCGGACAGCTGGCTCTGGTCGTTTGGTGATGGGAACTCCAGTATCGAACAGAATCCGTCGAATGTCTATGCAGCACCCGGGACTTACACGGTCTCGCTCACGGCAACTAACATTGCCGGATCCAATACCACCACCAAGACAGCGTTCATTACGGTAACCGCAGCTGCAGTAGTTCCGGTTGCCGAGTTTTCAGCCACTCCAACCGGAGGAGTCAGCTCCTCTGACGGTCATTTTCTCCGATGAATCCCTGAATGCCCCGGACAGCTGGCTGTGGTCATTTGGCGACGGGAACTCCAGTATCGAACAGAATCCTTCGAATGTCTATGCAACACCCGGGACCTACACGGTCTCACTCACGGCAACGAACATTGCCGGATCCAATACCACAACTAAAACAGGACTTATCGAAGTTACTGCTGCGACTATAACACCTGTTGCTGAGTTCACTGCGGTTCCAACATCCGGGGTAGCACCGCTGACGGTGCAGTTCACGGATACTTCGACGAACGTACCGACCAGCTGGCTGTGGTCATTTGGTGATGGGAATTCAAGTATACTCCAGAGTCCGGCATTTACGTACTCAACACCCGGGACCTACACGGTTTCCCTCACGGCGACAAACCTGGCAGGGAGTGATACCAATACCAAGGCGAGTCTCATCAATGTCACACCAAATGTAACACCCCCGGTTGTACCGGTTGCTGAGTTCACCGCGGTACCAACCTCAGGGGTAGCTCCGTTAACGGTGCAGTTCACGGATACTTCCACGAACGTACCGACATCGTGGCTGTGGTCATTCGGAAACGGGAACTCCAGTATCGAACAGAATCCGTCGAATGTCTATGCAACACCCGGGACCTACACGGTCTCGCTCACGGCAACAAACCTTGCCGGATCCAATACAACAGTAAAGACATCGTTCATTATGGTTACTGCAGCTGCAGTAGTTCCGGTTGCCGAGTTTTCAGCCACTCCAACCGGAGGAGTAGCACCGCTGACTGTTCAGTTCTCCGATGAGTCCCTGAATGCTCCGGACAGCTGGCTGTGGTCGTTCGGTGACGGGAACTCCAGTAACGAACAGAATCCTTCGAATGTCTATGCAATACCCGGAACCTACACGGTCTCGCTCACGGCAACGAACATTGCCGGATCCAATACCACAACTAAAACAGGACTTATCGAAGTTACTGCTGCGACTATAATACCTGTTGCCGAGTTTTCAGCCACACCAACCGGAGGAGCAGCTCCACTCACGGTCACATTTTCCGATGAATCCCTGAATGCCCCGGACAGCTGGCTCTGGTCGTTTGGTGACGGGAACTCCAGTATTGAACAGAATCCCTCAAATGTCTATGCAGCACCCGGGACCTACACGGTCTCACTCACGGCAACAAACCTTGCCGGATCCAATACCACCACCAAGACAGGATTCATAAGTTACTGCTGCGACTAGTAACACCGGTTGCCGAGTTTTCAGCCACTCCAACCGGAGGAGCAGCTCCACTCACGGTGCACGTTCACGGATGACTCCCCGAATGCCCCGGACCAGCTGGTTGTGGTCGTTCGGTGATGGGAATTCAAGTATACGATCAGAATCCGTCGAATTTCGTACTGCAACACCCGGGACCTACACGGTCTCGCTCACGGCAACGAACATTGCCGGATCCAATACCACAACCAAGACATCGTTCTTATCGAGTTACTGCAGCGACTAGTAGCTCCGGTTGCCGAGTTTTCAGCCACTCCAACCGGAGGAGCAGCTCCACTCACGGTCACATTCTCCGATGAGTCCCTGAATGCCCCGGATAGCTGGCTGTGGTCGTTTGGTGATGGGAACTCCAGTATCGAACAGAATCCGTCGAATGTCTATGCAACACCCGGGACCTACACGGTCTCACTCACGGCAACGAACATTCCCGGATCCAATACCACAACCAAGACATCGTTCATTATGGTTACTGCAGCTGCAGTAGTTCCGGTTGCCGAGTTTTCAGCCACTCCAACCGGAGGAGTAGCACCGCTGACGGTTCAGTTCTCCGATGAGTCCCTGAATGCTCCGGACAGCTGGCTGTGGTCGTTTGGCGACGGGAACTCCAGTATCGAACAGAATCCGTCGAATGTCTATGCAACACCCGGGACTTACACGGTCTCGCTCACGGCAACGAACATTGCCGGATCCAATACCACCACCAAGACAGCGTTCATTACGGTTACTGCAGCTGCAGTAGTTCCGGTTGCTGAGTTTTCAGCCACTCCAACCGGAGGAGTAGCTCCTCTGACGGTGCAGTTCACGGATACTTCCACGAACGTACCGACATCGTGGTTGTGGTCGTTCGGTGACGGGAACTCCAGTAACGAACAGAATCCGTTGAATGTCTATGCAGCACCCGGGACCTACACGGTCTCGCTCACGGCAACGAACATTGCCGGATCCAATACCACCACCAAGACAGCGTTCATTACGGTAACCGCAGCTGCAGTAGTTCCGGTTGCTGAGTTTTCAGCCACTCCAACCGGAGGAGTAGCACCGCTGACGGTTCAGTTCTCCGATGAATCCCTGAATGCCCCGGACAGCTGGCTGTGGTCGTTCGGTGACGGGAACTCCAGTATCGAACAGAATCCGTTGAATGTCTATGCAGCACCCGGGACCTACACGGTCTCGCTCACGGCAACGAACATTGCCGGATCCAATACAACAGTAAAGACAGCGTTCATTACGGTAACCGCAGCTGCAGTAGTTCCGGTTGCCGAGTTTTCAGCCACTCCAACCGGAGGAGTAGCTCCACTGACGGTCATTTTCTCCGATGAATCCCTGAATGCCCCGGACAGCTGGCTGTGGTCGTTTGGCGACGGGAACTCCAGTATCGAACAGAATCCGTTGAATGTCTATGCAGCACCCGGGACTTACACGGTCTCGCTCACGGCAACTAACATTGCCGGATCCAATACAACAGTAAAGACAGCGTTCATTACGGTTACTGCAGCTGCAGTAGTTCCGGTTGCTGAGTTTTCAGCCACTCCAACCGGAGGAGTAGCACCGCTGACTGTTCAGTTCACGGATACATCGACGAACGTACCGACATCGTGGCTATGGTCGTTCGGTGATGGGAATTCGAGTATACTTCAGAGTCCGGCATTTACGTACTCAACACCTGGAACCTACACGGTTTCACTCACGGCAACAAACCTTGCCGGAAGTGATACCAACACCAAGGCGAGTCTCATCAATGTCACACCAAATGTTACACCCCCGGTTATACCAGTTGCCGAGTTTACCGCGGTACCAACATCCGGGGTAGCACCGCTGACGGTGCAGTTCACGGATACATCGACGAACGTACCGACCAGCTGGTTATGGTCGTTTGGTGATGGGAATTCAAGTATACTCCAGAGTCCGGCATTTATCTACTCAACACCTGGGACCTACACGGTCTCGCTCACGGCAACAAACCTTGCCGGAAGTACGACCAACACCAAGACGGGACTCATTACAGTTACTGCTGCGACAATAACACCGGTTGCCGAGTTCACTGCGGTACCAACGTCCGGTGTAGCACCGCTGACGGTGCAGTTCACGGATACTTCCACAAACGTACCGACATCGTGGTTGTGGTCGTTCGGAGATGGGAACTCCAGTATACTCCAGAGTCCGGCATTTACGTACTCAACACCCGGGACCTACACGGTTTCACTCACGGCGACAAACCTGGCAGGGAGTACGACCAACACCAAGACGGGACTCATTACAGTTACTGCTGCAACTATAACACCAGTTGCCGAGTTTACCGCGGTACCAACGTCCGGTGTAGCACCGCTGACGGTGCAGTTCACGGATACTTCGACGAACGTACCGACCAGCTGGCTGTGGTCGTTTGGTGATGGGAATTCAAGTATACTCCAGAGTCCGGCATTTACGTACTCAACACCCGGGACCTACACGGTCTCGCTAACGGCGACAAACACGGCTGGGAGCACGACCAACACCAAGACGGGACTTATCATAGTAACTGCTGCAACTGTAGTTCCGGTTGCCGAGTTCACTGCGGTACCAACATCCGGGGTAGCACCGCTGACGGTTCAGTTCACGGATACTTCGACGAACGTACCGACCAGCTGGCTGTGGTCGTTTGGTGATGGGAATTCAAGTATACTCCAGAGTCCGGCATTTACGTACTCAACACCCGGGACCTACACGGTTTCACTCACGGCGACAAACACGGCTGGGAGCACGACCAACACCAAGACGGGACTCATTACAGTTACTGCTGCGACTATAACACCGGTTGCCGAGTTCACTGCGGTACCAACATCCGGGGTAGCACCGCTGACGGTTCAGTTCACGGATACTTCCACGAACGTACCGACCAGCTGGCTGTGGTCGTTTGGTGATGGGAATTCAAGTATACTCCAGAGTCCGGCATTTACGTACTCAACACCCGGGACCTACACGGTTTCACTCACGGCGACAAACACGGCTGGGAGCACGACCAACACCAAGACGGGACTCATTACAGTTACTGCTGCGACTATAACACCGGTTGCCGAGTTCACTGCGGTACCAACATCCGGGGTAGCACCGCTGACGGTTCAGTTCACGGATACTTCCACGAACGTGCCGACCAGCTGGCTGTGGTCGTTTGGTGATGGGAATTCGAGTATACTCCAGAGTCCGGCATTTACGTACTCAACACCTGGGATCTACACGGTCTCGCTTACGGCGACAAACACGGCTGGGAGCACGACCAACACCAAGACGGGACTCATTACAGTTACTGCTGCAACTATAACACCAGTTGCCGAGTTTACCGCGGTACCAACATCCGGGGTAGTTCCGCTGACGGTTCAGTTCACGGATACTTCCACGAACGTGCCGACCAGCTGGCTGTGGTCATTTGGTGACGGGAACTCCAGTATACTCCAGAGTCCGGCATTTACGTACTCAACACCTGGGACCTACACGGTCTCGTTCACGGCAACGAACATTGCCGGAAGTACGACCAACACCAAGACGGGACTCATTTCAGTTACTGCTGCAACTGTAGTTCCGGTTGCCTGAGTTCACTGCGGTACCAACCTCAGGGGTAGCTCCTCTGACGGTGCAGTTCACGGATACCTCCACAAACGCCCCCACCTCTTGGATATGGCTGTTCGGAGACGGTAATGCAAGTGCGCTTCAGAGCCCCTCGTTTGTCTATTCGAGTCCCGGGTTCTACACAGTCGCCCTGACAGCTACTAACGATGCTGGTTCTAACACAACCACTAAGACGAATTATATCAACGTCACCGCCGCTGTTGTTGCTCCAGAGAATGGTGGGACTGATAGTGATGATGGCACTACTGGCCAGGCAAGCACGAATCTGGCTGAACTGAGTGCTATCGGATTCACCCCTTCAGATCCATCACAGTCTGTCCCTGAGTCTATAGGTCTGGTATACACGTATATTGATCTTAGTCCTGAGCAGTACCAGGCGAACTCCAACCCTGAAATGCTGTTTGACATTCCTTCTTCATGGTTTACCGAGCATGATATGGAACCGGAAAATATTGTCCTGATGGGGTATGTGAACAACCAATGGCAGGAAATCCGGACAACTCTTGTGAGCAAGACCCCCGATCGGGCTTATTACAAGGTAGATACACCGAAGGTCAATCTGGTAGCTATTGTTGCCGTTCCCGCCCAGGTCTCCCAGACCACCGGACAGGCCACACAGACTTCTCCGATGGGATTTGAGGGATTGAGTTTCAATGCCGATGGGACAGATACCCTTGTTCTGAATCTCGATCAGGCACAAAATACCGGGGCTCAGGTTACCATCTTTTCTGACCGCGTGGAAGTCTACCAGCACAGTTCCCCGGGAGTGCTCATTACTTTCTGGGGTGACCGGTTTGTGAAAATTGGAGGAAATATTACCGGGAAAGTGACAAAAGCTGACTTCGTAACAGATCCTCTGGTTGCAAATCTGTCCATCGGCAATGTATCGGGTTCAGTGAAGGCAATCTTGTCATCGCTGACAGAGAGAGGTGCAGTTAAAACCACAATACAGGGTAATGTCAGCCAGGAGACGGTGGAACAATTCCAGACGATCACTGAGAAGAACAACCTTCAGATGCAATCTGTTGCCTACACGCTTGATGTCCGGAAAGTAAAGATACCTCAGACCAGCGCTGCAAATATCACCATGAGTATCCCGCCCTCATGGGTGGACAGATATGGTGGGAAAGATGCCGTCCGTATCATACGGATCAGTGAAGAAACGGGTACTTCTGAATTACTTGATACGGTCTACATGGGTCTAGATCCAAACGGAAACATGGTATTCCGTGGAGATTCGCCAAATGGCTCTTCATTATTCGGGCTGCTTACTGCCAAGGCTACTGCCATGGAACAGGAGCAGAACCCGGACTCACCGATCATTCCCGTCTCGAGACCCGCGATGAGTACAAATATAGGAATGGTCAGCTGGATCATGACCATTTTCACTGATAATCCGATTAGTATCATCCTTATAATCGGGATAATTGCAGCTGCTGTATATTTCGGATGGTGGAAGAGACGGTTATAAATTCCTAAAATTTTCCCTTATTTTTTTAATAGTGAAAAATAAATTTCAGCTCTGTAGAATTCCTTTTCCTTTGATATGAAATTCACGATGCCGGTACAATGAAGAAGGGGACAGGCCCTGTCCCCCCTTACTGCCCCTACGCTGAGCGATGATTAATTTGAACCTGTCCAAGGATTATCTCATCGGGGGAGCCACCACGGGGGGTGAAACCCCCTTAAGCGTTTAGCTGTAATGGGGCATTTCTTCAGAGTCTGAATTTTCGGTAATTAAAACAAAAAAATAAAATAATTTTTTTTGTAATCACCTCAGGTTACGAATAAAATTCACCTTGATCAGTGAAAATGACCGCTGGGATTTTTACGATAAAACGATCAATGTCTTGGTGTAACGTATACGATGGCAGATCAATTTGTCGTAAGGGGACCTGACGTGAGGGAAATGAAAAGAGATCTGATATATAACCTGATCATGGTGTGCTGTGCAGTCACCCTGTCGGGGTTGTGCATATTCCCGGTTACTGCTGTTCTCTGTGACGGACCCCCTCAGAGCCAGTCATTTATCCTCTTCAGTGGGGGATGTGTCCAGTCACTGCAGGGTTTACCCTGTACCCAGGGTTTCATGTTCCCGGCACAACCCTCCCTTGGCGGGGATTTTCCTACCCAGTATTCCCTGGATTTTGGTGACGGTTCACCTCCCTACTATGGTCCGGTTGACGGGGTCAGCCATACCTACAACAGTTCAGGGCTTTTTACCCTGAAATTCATGGCTGGCACGCAATGTGACCTGTGGCGATCCGGCACCTTTGTAATAAATATCCCTGCCCCGGTAAATTATTCCCCTGTAGTTCCCGCTTGTGTACCCGTACAGCCTGCTGCAGGTTTTACCGGGAGCCCGACCTCCGGGACCGCCCCTCTGACGGTTCAGTTCACCAGTACATCAAAAGGAGCAAATGCCTACACCTGGAGTTTTGGTGACGGTGGAACCTCCCCGGCACAGAATCCCCGGCATACCTACCGGACCCGGGAATTTATCCGGTCTCCCTTGAGGCACGTGATACCTGTACCGGGACTGTCAGCCTTGTAGGCGTGAGTAATTTTGTCAGTGTTACCAATCCTGCGACAACACTTTCTATTACTTCAAATCCACCGGGTGCGATCGTATATATTGATAATATCATCAAGGGCAGAACCCCCCTGACGCTTACGGATACTGCGATCGGTGATCACCGTTTAACGATGACGCTCGATGGTTATGAGGAATACAGCCGGGATATCATAGTGGAATCCGCAACCCCCCTGTCGATCGCAGTAGTACTCACGACCATAGTCCCGCAACCTACGACCAGGCCACCTCCTAATGGATCGATTGCCATCACATCGATACCTTCAGGTGCTGAAGTGTATATTGACGGCTGGCAGAGTGGAATTACACCGACAATTATTTCTGAGATCCTACCCGGCAACCACCAGGTTACGCTCTCGTCCAGAGGATACGATAACTGGAGCAACATCGTATCGGTCGGATCCGGACGAATGTCTGCGGTCAATGCCGACTTGGTTGCAACAAAAGAGATCACCGGCTCGCTTGCGGTCATTACTGCCCCCCGGGTGCCGAGATATTTATCGATGGTGATTTCAAGGGGGTGAGTCCTGTAACCATCCCCGGACTTTCCCCCGGGATACATGCGGTTTTGTTAACCCTGAAGGAGTATGCGAATACTACCACCACCATCTCCATCACCGGTGGGCAGACACAAAAATACTCTGCCCAGTTGCAAAAGGTGTATAAGCTATCCACAATCGACCTGATCCTTGCGGCGGGTGCGATTGTGATGATTGCGGTAATAGCATTGGTCGTCATGTTCAGGAAGGATCCAAAAGCGAAATAACCTGTATACTATTGTCGGGACCAATGATATCCAACCGCCATAAAATTTAATACGATCACCCACGAGAGTGTTCTGCATGGCACTCAGGGAGAATATCCTGGAAGTCGTGGGAGGTCCTCACGTAGCGGCCATTGCTACCGTTGACGGTAAACTGCCGGCAGTGCGGTTCATGGTACTGAATGGATTTCCCGACATGACCTTTGTCGGGGGAACATTGAAGGCTTCAAAAAAAGTGGCACAGCTGAAAAAGAATCCCAATGTTGCGATTTCAACCTGGTCAGGCAAAGAGTTTTCCGATCCGTATGTGGAGATGCGGGCAAAAGGGGAAGTCCATGAAGATCTTGCGACCAAGAAGAAATACTGGAACCCTATGTTTGAACAGTATTTCAAATCCGTGGATAACCCTGATTATGTTGTCCTGGTCTTTACTGCTTCAGAAATCATCTATCACGGCAAGAACATGATGACCGAGGAAGTCTGGAAGAGATAACTCCCCTTCTTTTTTCATGAAATTCCTATGAAGGCATCGTAATTCAGCCGGATTATGTTGGAGGAATAGTATCAGATGCCCCTATGACAGGGAAAAAGGACTCAACAGAAAAAATATTTCCCCGTAGAGGGAAACCTGCCAGAGTTATGGCGGATCTATAGGCATTTTTATGCCAAGGTAATAGGCATGAATCCCCAGTAAAAGATAAATGGGGAAGAGCACCTGGTAGCTGTTTGTCTCACCCTGGTACTTGAACAACCAGACTGTTGCGGTGATGTCAATCTGGAAGATCATAAATCCCCACCATTTTCCGAGATAGCCGTAACCCATGCCGGGGAGTAAGAAGTTGAGAAATCCTGCAATCACCGGATTTTTTATCAGCTGCGGTCGTTTAGCGAGTTGGCGGGGAAGGTGCAGCAGCGCTATCCCGACTTTGGAGGATGAAAGAACTGAGTTCCACCTCACTTCCCTGTTCTCGTCAGACAGCGATCGCATAAGAGCAGGTGTAGCATCAGCATCCCCGATCTCCCCGAGCAGTTCAATTGCCTTTATGCGGATATTGGCA
Source organism: uncultured Methanoregulaceae archaeon (assembly GCA_963841015.1). Lineage (GTDB taxonomy): Archaea > Halobacteriota > Methanomicrobia > Methanomicrobiales > Methanospirillaceae > Methanoregula. The sequence goes on from CAWJAX010000002.1 coordinate 448,632, forward strand.
TCACGGTCCCGGAGGAGCTTGTTCAGTGCCGGAATAGAGGATTTTCCGATAGTCTTTACCGCTCTCCATTCCTGCATCGCGATAAAATAATAGGCCCGCTCTGTGGCATCGGCCGGTTTCCACCCCATTTTTGCAAGGGAAAATGCTGAACTATAGCGCACATATTTGACGGGATCCCTGAGTGCCTGAACAAGGGGATTGATTGCCCGTTCATAACCAATCTCTCCCAGCGCAATTGCTGCCTGCCACCGTATTTCACTGTCCTTGTCTTTGAGGGCTGCAATCAGGGGCTCAACGGAACGGGGATCCTTGATAATTTCCAATGCCCCGATAACACCGAGTTTGACTGCTTTGTTTCTTGTCCCCAGTGTTTTAATCAGCTGTTCTCCTGCTTCAGGGCCGAATGTCCCAAGGGCTTTTGCCGCCCTTGTATATACATCAAGATCCGCAGATCGCAGTGCCCTGATGAGTCCTGCAATATCCTTTTTTTGGGTCATCGCCTCAATATCGGGTTTTTTTGGTTTGAAGAGGTCAGAAAGTGGCAGCATGTTTTATCTCACAGGTCGTGCATTTTTTTTACCATGTAGTAGGTCTGTATTGCAAATATCCAGGTAAACGGGTAGGCAAAGATAAACGGAAACGGGACATCGGTATATAATTGTACGAAGACCATGGAGGCCATGAAGCTGGCGTAAATAAGAAACCCATACCATTTCTGGAGGTAACTGTACCCTATGCCAAAGAACAGGAAGTTGAGGATTGCCGCCCCGACGGGACTTGGTGTTGTCCAGGGACGACGCGAGAGAATCAGGGGAACGCGGGTGTTACTTACCCCGCATTTTCTGGCACCAACCACCGCTTTCCAGCGAACAACGGGGTCAACATCCATAAGAGCCGCTTCACAGGTTTGTGTTGCTTCATGGCCCCGGATACTGCTGAGCAGATCGATAATTTTCCCCCTTGTAACAGGATTTTTATCCTTGAGGATATCCGTCAGGGGATCAACTGCTGCCAGACCCAGTTTTTTTACCGATTCCCAGTCGTTCATTGCAATAAAAGCATACGCCCTGTCGGTATCATTTTCCGGCTGCCAGCCCAGCATTGTCAGCGACTTTTCTGATCCGTAGCGTAAGTACCGGTCCCCATCTTTCAGGGATTGTAATAATGCAGGAATTGCCCGTTTGTCTCCGATTGCCCCAAGAGCCAGTGCTGCGACCCAGCGTACTTCATTGCTTTTGTCCTTCGCCAGCGTTTGGATGAGCGGCTCCACTGATCGCGGGCTTTTAATATCTCCCAGTGCTTCTATGACACCAACACGGACGTTTACCTTCGGGAATGCAAGGATTTTGAGGAGAGGATCGCATGCGATCTCTCCCAGGGATCCAAGGGCATCTGCTGCATGCCACTGTATATCATGTTCGCTATGATTCAGGAGATGGATCAGGCGTTTCACATCATGAGTTTTTTTCATCGCTTCGATGTCTGGCATAGGTGTCCCGAACGGTGTGTTGCTGTATATTCTGAAAAAAATTTATTCATGTCCTATATATCTGAATGATTCAATGCAGGTTATGAAATTTTTGATTTGGTTGCGTAAGAAGAAGGTAGGATAAAAATTCAGATAATCTTCATTACCGCTGATCATAGTGTTAATTCGCAGTCACTGAGGAGGATGGGCACTCGGCTGGGTGGTAACCGTGATGCAGGTGAATCCCGCCAGATCAGAACCACCTACGTTTTGAATCACAAGTAGTCACAGCGACCATTGCCGTATCTCAGGATGTTGGGGACGGTGGACGCTATGCCCTCATTAACATTCATAATGCCCCTAAGGGGACAGGGTCAGCTCAGATAATCACCTCACTAACCCTCCCTGTGCTGGTCACAATAGCGGGTTCCAAGATCATCCATACGAAAACAATAAGCGATGTCAAAATCGGTGAAATTGTCCCAGGTCATGAGATTAGAGATCAGCCAGCCAAAAAGCGCTAAATAGGCACATTTTAAACCTTAGAAATCAGGTATTTTGCCTTAAAAACCGAAATTTTTTAGATTTTGAAAAATAATGCACCTGAATTAGGCTTTTTTAGCACTAAATTCAAATCTGCGTGATCCAGAATTGCTATTGTTTTGTCAATCGGAGCCTGTGTGGGGCATATTTTTCCTGCGATCGCTCAATTCCCCCCTTCATTCCCTCCTTGGATCATTCCCAACCCGATCCCAAAAAACCGGCATCCTCAAAACAGGCCTTTCTTTCGTTTCCGCATACTCCAGCCTGTAATTGCAGACTTCCGCCTCTAAATAGGGAATAATAAGGCCGGTTTTCCTTGCGGTAAAATCGGGTATTTGCTATTCCCTGCGATTAAACCGGAGATCTGGGAATTAATGATTAAAAACGCTCCAATAAGACCGGTCGGCAGGAACCGGCCAAAAAGTGAATATGCCCAAATTAAGCCCTGATTGCTTTTTTAATCCTGATTTGGCAGATACGAAAGAGTTTTCCCAAAAAGTGGTTTGGTGGCAGGGGTCTTCAGGAGGTTATCATCATTCTTTTATGAGATCCATTCAGGTTCCTGTTCACTGATGCTGGGTCTGGTAGCCAGGAATGTCCCGCAGGAAGATCCCTGATCAAAAATGAGCGCTGGTGTGGATCCCGTAATCAAATACGAAGATCCGATTAGGAGGAACTGATATTTCTGGCATGGTAAAAAGGGGATATCGTGCACTCTTTATATTCTCACTCTTAATCCCTGTCGGATCATATGCTAATTATTATAAACTGACTCGACTTAAAATGGATCTTACTGGGGTGATTGTGCTATGGTGAAGTTTGAATGCAACTGGTGCGGGAAATGCTGCGGAAGCTTTGGGGATTTCATAAAAATTGAACGACAGATTACCGAACATGATTATTTCTGCCGGTATGGAATCACCAATGAACTCTTCAGGGTTCATGTGCTGCCGGAATATGCGGATGAATTTGCCGAAAAATTTGAGGAGATGGAGAGCAACGGCAGTAAGGATCCCGCTCAGAAAGGGTGCGTATTTTCAAAAAGGAATCCTGATGGTCCGGGGTTTGTGTGCATCATTTACCCTAACCGCCCCACGATCTGCAAGGAATTTCTCTGCTATCGTATGCTGATAAACCACCGACATACCGGAGAGCTCCGTGGGAAGGTCATCGGGCTCAACGAGCTCAGGACCCATGATGAGATACTCGTGGCGATCTGGAAAGAGAAGATTGCTCACCTGCCACACCCGTTTGAATCGGGGCACCATAAGGTGCAGCATTCCCATGCTCCCGGACATGAGAAGTCCCATGGGCATGATCCGCATATCCTTGCCCATATATACGGGCCGGCTCATGCCGATGATCGCGAATGGGTTGAAAATGTCCTGACCGTCCTTGCTGCACACGGCTACCATGGGGATCCGGTTGAAGAGCACAAGTGACGATAATAACGCAATTATTTTATCCTTCTACGGAACAGGAACACCTGAAGCTATCCGTGTAAAGTGGATGGCTGGAAAAAGAATGCACTGCCGGACTACTGAACCTTGGTGTACTGTGCCAGCATGGATATTTTATGGTTACTGCTTACCTTTCATGTTTTCCGGAGTGAGCAACCATTGAAGATCACCGGATGGACGCCGGGTAAATGAGAAATGCCGGATTTTTGCGAGGCCCGCTTTTGCAAAACCATAAGAACCATTATCTCCCGTGATTTTACTGGTAAGCATGGATACCCAGGGTTCATGTCCTACGACAAGCACCGATGCATGTTCCCCATAACCTGATGCGTGGTAACAGACAGTATCCAGGTCGCCACCCGGTGCAAGTTCATCCCAGACAACGAGCCGGTCTTTTTGATCTAGCACCGATGCCACAATCTTTGCGGTTTCCCGGGCACGTTTCAACGGACTTGTTGCGATAGCATCGAATCTGATCTTGTTTCCCTTCATCCACTGAGCAACTTTTTTTACCTCCTCCTTTCCCTTGCGGGTGAGTGCTCGGGCTGCATCAGGAGTACCGTCAGAAGATTTTTCTGCTTTTCCATGGCGGAGAATGAAGAGGTTCATACACAAGAGAATCCTTTCTTCAGATATGAATATTTTCTTCACTTCAGTGTGTAACGCAATTTTTCAGCATGGTTTTTTTCGCTGATGAGCCGGAGTTTTGGCAGTCGCGGATTATTAAAAAATGGTAATAAATCGGCTCTGGAATTCCTTTTCCATTGATTTGAAATTCAGGATGCAAGTACGAGTAAGGGGGGACATGAGCCTGTCCCCCCATAACGCCTTGGGCCTGGCAATGATGACGGAACACCTGTTCAGGGTTTATCGCATCGGGAGCGCCACAGCGGCTGGGGTGAAACCCCTTGAGCGTTCATCCGGTGATTGAGCATTTTCCATGAAAAATGAACTATCCGGGTATGATACGATACTTTTTTCCACACTCCTCCATCTACGATGATCACCGCCGCCCTCGAAGGGACGCCCCCGCGGCGGATCAGGAACAAACAATTCCAAAAAAAACCCCCTGCCCATCGTGCCTCTAAAGAGGCCCTGAGGCGGGGTTCCATCCTATACATAACGATTTTCTTGGTTTGAGTGCGAACACTCTGTTCATGCCTGTTTCTCCAGAGTCAATAATTCAAAATTGTCTCTGAGTAGTAAAAGGCCGGTATCTGGCAATCAGGAATCCTTTGACGATTATCGGGGTAAAAGGATGTTGTGTTCCTGAATGGCTGGCGGTGCAACCCGACGGATTGTGAGGGAATGGCCAATCGGGGGTTTTATTTCGATAGTGATTATCTGCCGGGGAACAAGAGGTGCCTTAGGGTTGATGCGGATAACAAACCGCTCTTCGTTATCGAGCCGGTTGTTAGGACTCCCTACCTCATTTTCCACCCGGATGATGCCCCAGAAACCTTTTGGTGGATCCCCATGGAAGCCTTCGACCGGGCGGAGAGTTTCTGTACGAATGGCATCGGCATAGACCAGGGAAAGCTGTTCCATATCCACAGATTTGTGGCTGTCAACAAGGCCGACGGTGAATGTAATCGTGTCGATGGTGCCGCCCGGTATGCCAAGGCCGGTCACCTCTCCAAAGCTTTGCAGGATCTCCTGTGGGTTATTGCCAAGGACCGGGCAGGGTACTCAGGGACGGTTCTGGTGGCACGTCCGTAAAGGTATCGGAACAACCGCCTGTAAGAATAAGGAGGATTAGCACGGTCGTCAGGAAAATATACAGCCCCTTTGTCATAGAGACTACTCTTGCGATCTTGTAGTAGAAATCATGTGTTTGTGGACTAGAAAAACAATTGGGTCGTTATAGCGGGATTATATTTTTGCTATTAACAAATAAGTAAAATAAAATAATAGCGATTCTGATTATACCTTATGGGAAGGGTGACCTTACATTTCAGCGAAGATGACTATCAGCTCTTCCATCACTACTGTGCGAATTATTGTCGTCTCCATGATGAAACAAGGAAAAACTCAATAAAAATTATTCTTGAACTCTATAAACACCAGATAATCGACATCCAGGAGCACAGCCTCGATAATATTTTTACGTTTTTTTACCAGAAAAAACTGGAATTTGAGACAGATTGTAAAATCCCCGCCAGTGATGCGAACGAGCTTATGCGACTCCGGATAAGTTCTGACATTCTGTCGTTTTTAGAAGACCTTGAAAGAATATACCGCCTCATACGAAAAAAAAATGCAGAAGCAAATTACATCCTCATAATGGGTGCATTTTCAAAGATTTTTGAGGAGGAAACACAGACACGGCTGGAGGATCTCCATGAAGCTGCATCGGGTTCAATCAATGCCATCGTTTCACCGCTGGGAGATGCAATAGAAAAAAAACTCGGGCCGGAAGTCGACACCCGGATACTCCTCTATGAACTGGTGAGCTTTACAGAAATTTTTAACCGGCTTTCACCGGATCTTACTTTCAGTGATGATATAATCGAGCTTCTCGCCCCCCCGTTCATCAAAAGGTTTGGCAATGCGGAAAACTACGAAGAGATCCATACTCTCTTAAAGGACCATCGTGATCAATTTCAGATGGATGAACTCGAGTCTGCACTCGAAGGAGGTATCCATGCACAGAACGTATGGGGTCTTGAATTTTCTTGGGAACAACTTCTCGAACCCCTGCGTGCACTCAATGAACTGGTTGCGCAGAACCAGAACCTCATTCGGGTGCCTCTCGATGTTCTCTCGGCTCTCGAAGCGCCGGTGAAAGAAAAACCTGCTCAGGCAGAGTATTCGCAGCTGACCCTCTATCAGAAACCCTACGGTATGGTAAGGAGGCGGAATGATGAAAACCAGTTTCTCGTTAAGGTTGATAACCGCTCGCGGAGCGAAGTCCAACTTACCCCTTACACGGATTTCATGCCCCGGGTGCATTCTCAGGAACAGAAGTACAAACAGTACTTCTCTCTCACTGCGGGTATTTTGGCATTATTAGTGATAATACTGGCCATCATCATCCTTTCTATCGCGAATGCTCCGGCCTTTCCCTTTGGGAACACCACCAGTGGAGTGGTTGCTGCGAAAGATGCAACGATTGCTGCTTCAGCCACGGTCAGGCCGATCACAACCGTCCCGACAGCGATACCCACCCCAACACCGACTCCCCAGTACGTAACCGTTGAACCTGTCAAACCAGAACCCGATACCGGAATTAAAGGCAACAGAGCATTGTTTGATAATCCGGGGGTTCTCCCGGTTATGGTATTCGATCCCAAAGAGTACGTAACCATTTTCAAGAATAATATGTCGTATAATCTGGAAAATGCTTATAAAATTTCCTTTGATCTGAAAAACCCTCCCATGGTAATCCACTATAAGGTTGTCCCGCAAAACATCACCGATGTAAAATGGTTTGAACCACGGGATGCCAAAAAGAAAATTAATACCACAACTCTTTATCGCCCGGACGAATTCGCATGGTTTGAATTGAAAATCTATGACAAAGAAGGTCTCTCTCAAAAGCAGGGTTGGGGCAGGTTATATGGAATTCCCCTGACTACCCAGGAGGTCGTTATAAGGGATGGTGGCATGTACCAGATAGAATTTTCAGGTCAGCATGTCACGGTCAGTTCAGAAGTACTGGTGAAAAAAGAAGGAAATATCAATTTTTAACAGCATTACCGGGAAATTTTTTCATGAGCCAGTGATATTCCCGGTTAAAATCTGACGCCTGACAAAAGAGGTTCCTCTGACTTTTTTATTCGTTACGTCTTGCCCGGAACCGTACCTCAAAGCAGAGTTGTGGATAAAAAAGAATAGGTCCATGAATACATGGCTTTGAATGGTGATAGTACCTTTTCGCATCCAAACGAATCTACCGGAACCAGGCAAAATCCCCTGCATTAAAAAGTTGCTTATAAATCAGTCCTTGAGTAATCGGGGCTTTAAATACTGTCCGCTCCAGTGGAAGAAAAGGGGTATAAAAATATGATCAATTTGCCGGATTGGTAAAATATTTAGTATACAATTATTAAATCTAAAAAATCATTTCAAATCGGGAGATTTTTCCTCTCATAGAGCTTCTTTTCTCGTTATATGCGGATGCGTTTGCTTTGTTTCTTCCAGTAAAACCATCCGATAAGAATTATGACGATGATGACCATTACAGCTGCGGTACCCAACAGGATACTTTGTAGGAACAGTTCCTGCAGGAATACCGTGGCAATGGCGATGCCGAAACAACCGATGAATGCCCCTGTCGCGATGGCAAGGAACAGCGGTATTTTTTCCATACCCAGCAGGTTCCCGATAATGGTGCCCCGGATGCCCCCGCTGCCCGTGACCGGCACCATCACAAGCACGACAATGCCGGTAAAATAGAGTTTTTTTAACCAGGGTCGTTCTTTGATAAATTCATCAGCCTTGCTGATGAATGATTTCATCATCCTGCCAAGCACGGGAATTTTAAGCGCGAGATCGAAGTTCCATCCCATGAATAATGCAGTCTCAATATCGATCATCATGATCGACAGGGCCATCAGCCACCAGGGGATACCCAAAACAATTCCTGCAGGAATCACCGTCTCTTTTCCTGCCGGCGGAAGGATGTAGGCAATCATGAGCCCGATGACAATAAGAAAGGAGGGATTGTCAAGAAAAAAATACAGGAAAACTATCTCGGTAGCAACGAGTGCTAACGGTAAGGTAAGCTTGAGAGTACGGACAAGATAGGGATTGTCCCTGAGGATTTCTGCATATTCCATGGGATAGTACAGGATGATATGGAGCGCAGGTCTTATGTAAACAGATCTTTTGGATTTTCCACCCCCCGGCCTTCATATGTGCCGCATAAGAATTGACGCTGTGATGTGCCCTGTACCTTTCGTGCAAGACCTTATCTGTCATGCCGTGAAGGATCAGAATACAGCTCATGATATATGCGATGGGGCTGACGAGGTGGTTCTTATATCGGAAAAACACATTCAGTGTGTAATGAAATCCTGCATCGGAAAGGCAGGAATGCGGCGTCTGATTCTCTGCATACTGGCACTTACTGCGTTGAGCGGGTATGCGCTTGCACATAATCCTGCAGGTGTGGTAGTGTCGTATGATGAAACTACCGGAGATCTGGGTGTTGCGATCACGCACCAGGTGGACAATCCCGCCACGCATTATGTGAAACATGTGACCGTACGTCAGGGTACCACGGTATTGATTGACCAATCCTATGACAGCCAGCCGGAAGCATCGGCTTTCACGTACCGCTACAATCTCCCCCAGCTGAAAGGGAGCAGTGGGGTGATCCGGGTCGATACTGAGTGCAATATCGGGGGCTCCCGATCAGGGACCCTCACCCTTGGTGCGACACCGGTGGCGGGAACACCGGTTGGTGCACCTCCTGCCCCAACCCGGGCACCGCTGAGTGTTTTTGTAGCACTCCTTGCAGCAGGATTGGCGGCATCGCGTATCCTGGTATGATACCCTTTTTTTCAGACTCGCAGGATCTTTTGGGTCTTCAGAGTATTCCGTAAAAAATCCTTATAAGGATATCATCATAGTACCGGAGGACAAAAGAACAATTCCCCTCATAACACCCTTTGCCAGAATTATTATTGACGGGTAATTCCTGATCCTGAAATAACGGTGGGTGATGAGCCGGAGTGGTGAGCGTGAAAAACTCCTGATTGTTTCTCGTGCCATCGGGTATTTTTATCGGGCCTGTTTTTTAGGGCAATGTGAAAATTTAGCACCTAATTTTTTCCTTATGTCTCCTTAATATATGCCCCCCAAAACACTCCTGGGGGCTTCGGTAACGCCTTCGCCCCCACCGTTGTGGCGACCCCCACAATGCGATAGAATGTATTACCTTATTTCGAGCAATGACAATTGTTCAAAAAAAACGAGATACTTTTTTTCGATAATTTTTAGTTTATTTTTATAAAAATATTTTTTACTTCAGACCCTCAATTTTTATTTTTAGGGTTTTATAAGCACTTCACCCTTTTTATTTACGGCCGGGTGTGTTTTACCTCCCGGCTCATTCAATTTTCCTTCCGACCGCCGCACAATACAGCACAAACTCTTCCTCTCCGTCAATTTTCAGGGCATCTGCCATCTGCTGGTCATCAAATGCCCCGATAGCACACGTACCACAGTCTATCTGCTCTGCGGCAAGGTAGAGGTTCTGGCAGGCATGTCCGGCATCGAGGTGTACGAGCCGGTATGCCCGTTCGCTGTATCTCCATGACATCCGGTAGATCACTGCTGACCAGATGAACGTGACCGCAGAGGATCGTACAAAGGCCTGACCGAGACATGCCGACATTAGTGAATCGGCCATACCGCTGGTGGTGTCGATCGTGGCAAGACTATGGGAAAAAGCGAGGTAACGGTACAGCCCGGGTTGTATACCTTTGACACGGTTGATGAGCAGCCAGGTCTCCAGCGCATGTCGTCCCCCGGCAGAAGGGACAGTGCGAAGCGTGTAGAACGGGGCTTTCACCTCAACAATTCCCTGGGTACACCAGCAGAGGAAGGCAAGTTCTTCGACTGTCAGCGGATCACGGGCATAGCGACGGACAGACCGGCGCTGTTCAATTGCAGTGCGGAGATCCAGTGCACGTACCTTGATGTCTGAAGATTGGGGAAGCGGGATTATGTGGGCGTCCTGCGGAACGGCTTTTTCGAGCGGAGGAGCAGGAAGTCCCCGCTCCTGGTCAGATGCCGTCAGGTGTTCATACCGTGTCTGTTCCATGAATGTACGACCGGTTGGCAGCATAATCCAGTGATTGCCTCTTCATGAGAATAAATTCAATGGTGGAATTACCGGATACCCTATCCCCTGGTTTTTCAATGAATTCTTATCAGAATAGGAAGTTCTGGGGTAACTGGTCTGGGCTACCTACAGGAATCCTGCCACTGACAGGTGAGTGTTTTAAAAAATAGTTAGTGCTCTGAAAACTTCATGTCCCAGAAGATGTTCTTACCGGATGCCTTGAGCGGGATGCCATACGCGACACTGCACCCTTTGAGTATACCCAGTCTGAAGGGCAATAACACCAGCACTGAACATGATCCGGTTATCTGCATTATGGATACTGGCTGTCTTGACCGCTGATCCGACGGCTACACCAAGGTCAGAGATCTTCAGGACGCAGTTTGGACCCGGGTAAAGCGCTTTTTTGTTCTTTCCTGCCTTAACTGCCTTTACCATCTCTGCACAGGTAGCATACCCACATCCCCCGCAGTTGATGCCCAGCGGAATATGGCCTTCAACCCCGATTAAGAGCGTAGCATCGCTGACTTTCAGCTGCTCTCCATTGATACAAAAAAAAGTCCATTTTCAACTCTTTTCCCTGTTTGATCATCTGGTTTGCAAGCTTTTCCTGAGCCTTTCCAGTAAGTATTTCAATTTTTATTGAGTCCAGCCCGACCGCTTTTGGTGCTGTCCGTGCCGAGAGCGCCATGAGCCCGGCTACGGTTTTCACTGCTTCAGATTCAGCTGTCATGCAGGAGGTTGGGGATGTCTGGCATAAAAAAGGCGCAGTCCAGAGAACATATCTGGTTACCGGTGTTCGTTTAACGAACACAGTCGGTACCTTGATACCGGTAACCAGTGTTTTACCTCAATCTGTGTAATTTTCCTCCGATACAATAATATAAGGGATATGAGTGAAGGTTACCGGTTCTCGTGTTCTTCATTTTTTTCATGAGTGTTCAAAGAGGAGCATGAAAAGGTATTTCGATACGAATAACAGTAGATTCAATAGACAGCAAACAGTAATCCGTGCAGGAAATTTTTGGGGAATGCATAATGTCACGATGCGAAAAATGTGGATCTTTTAAAACAATTCTCGCAAAGTCCTATTGTTACCCGGGTAAATCTGTCGGTTCGTTTGAAATAACCGGAGCAAAACCGATATGTAATGCCTGTATTTCAAAAATGAAAGAAGATGAATCAACAAGGGATGAAACGTCAAAAAAAATGATACGGTGCATTGAAAAAGAACAATACGCCGAATATCTCCGTATCATTGAAGACAACTTCAATGCAGAGAATCCTTCTCACTGGTATAACAAGGGAAATGCGTTGAGAAATCTTCAGAGATTTGATGAGGCAGTCGAGTGTTTTAACCAGGCATTGTTTCTTGATACCCATTATATTAAAGCGTGGTACCGGAAGGGACAGACCTTATTTTACCATGAAAAGTATCTTGATGCCCTGAAATCCTTTGGAAATGTTGTTCAACTGGATAAAAAATACGAGAGCGGATGGGGAATAGCTGCAAAATTTTACATTACGATGACATTAAGTCGTGAATATTCCCGGTTGCTCAATGAACATCAAATGACCCGGGAATTTGAGAATTATGGCTTGGAATGGATCTCCCATCTCTATTTTCTCCTCCATGATGAATTATCACTACCTGACGGTAAAAAAATAGTCCCTGAAGAGATTACCCTTGAATTATTCCTGGATTATTGTTACGAACATTTTGAGGAGATTATCACCATCCTTGAGCCGGTGAAAGGACCAGCGATTTGTTATAAAAGTCACGGGAAAACCAAGATAAACCTTCAATAACCTTATAACTCGTTGAGAAATCCCCCTCTTTGTTGCCCGATGAATCCTTACGGGATCCTCACCGGCTCTCTGCCGTTATTCTGACAGCCTCAAAAAAACAGGAATCATGATGGATTATTCAGACCCGATGAACCGGAATTTTCCCTGGGTACCCGGATTTCGAACCGTGCTCCTTTTCCTGGCTCTCCGTTTTCCCGGATTGTCATCCCCGTAATACCAAGGATTGTCCGTGAAAGGTACAACCCAAAACCGGTATGCTTGAAAAATTTTCGTTCCAAAATTGCTTCTTTTTGTTCAGCAGGAACCCCTTCTCCGTTATCCTGGTATACCACGACAAGATCGTCGTCCTGCATGCGGAAAGAAAAATCGATACTTGTTACGGTTTTCCCATGGCGTAGTGCATTTTCTAGGAGCGTATAAAAAACCTTCCCCAATAACGGATCTGCAAATATCTCAAGATTATCAAAGTGTACGACAAGAGTCACATTCGAAAGCGGGAGGTTTGCCGCATGTGACAGAATAGTCTCCCTGACATTAAACCAGCCAGGGGACTGGACCCCGATATCCTGGTAATCTTTGGTGAACATGATCTGGGTCTGTATGTTATGAGCAGCATGGATCTCCTTGTCAATATATTCCTGCAACGAGGGATCTGGAAATTTCATCTGCATCATTTCGAGGTAGCCGAGGATCGCAGTGAGCTGGTTGAGGATATCATGCCGTGTAATACTGTTTAAAAGGTTCAGCTTATCGTTCACTCGTGTCATTTCTTCTGCATGGCGTGTTGTATCCGCGTTAGATTGTTCCAGTATCATTTCGCTTACTTTTTGTTCAGTAATGTCGGTGATGAGTGCTATATAATAGAGGAATCGGCCATCCTTGTCCCTGACTGCAGATACCACGACCGAAGCCCAGAATTCTTCACCATTCTTTTTTATATACCGTTTTTCTGTTGTATATTCGGGAATTTCCCCGGCACTCAGACTGGTGTAAATGGGAAATATCTGAGGAAAGAAAATCCGGGTGGGTAATATCGGTGAAGGATATGGTGAGCAATTCCTCCTTTGAATAACCGAGCATTGTGCAAAACCTCGGATTGATTTTAAGAAACCGGAAATTTTCATCGACCATGACCATGCCATGCTGCCCTTTCTCAAAAACTGTCCGGAACTGTTCTTCGCTTTTCTGGAGTGCATCTTCCACCAGTTTCCGGCTGGTGATATCACGGATCGTTTCAATCGCACCGGTAACTCTGCCACTTGTATCATAGAGAGGAGCGACAATGAACCAAAGATAGGCGCCCTTCCCCCAAAAAGTCGCTGGATAAATATCTCTGAGAAAAATTTATCTGCCTCTTTTTGGATAAACCGATAGTTCTTTTTAATCTCATCAATCTCATCAAAAACCAGATCAATGAGAATCGGCCGCCTCTCCCCGTAAAACGGGATGCTGTACTCGTGATCCCCTTTACCCAGCATGGCATCGGCGGGAACTCCTGTCATCTCCTCCATCGCTCTATTCCACGAGATGATCTTCCCTTCCTTGTCAATGACCAGGGTGGCATCAGGAAGGAAATTGATAATGTCAGTGAGACGACGTTCCGATTCCTTAACGACAGCTTCAGATGCAGAGAGGATCTGGCGTTCCCGTTCATTCCGCTGAAGCACATAGTAAAATATCAGCAGGAGTAACAGCAGCAGGAGCATAGCGATTACTGCCGGTGCACTTCCGATGATTATCTGTATGGTCCAGTCCCGGGAATCAATATCAGTACCTAAAAGTGCGATAATCTCACCGGTGTTTGGATCGGTGATCGGAACAAGTCCGCTCACCCACGTGCCCCAGCGATCGGTCACCGGTCCTTCGGTCACCTCCTCTCCTGTTGCAAAAACATTCAAGAGGATAGCAGATGCTTCCGGATAAACCTGCCCGGGCGGTGAGTAATCCTCAGTTCCCGGGGGTTCAGAGTCAATTAAGAAGATGACTGTGCCGTCTGGTTGACGGTCAAGAATATACGCAAACCGGATCAGGGAATCGGTGGACTTTACCTTCATCAGATGCTCTTTTAAGTATTGATAATCCACTGATGCCAGATCAGCTTCTGTACCTGTCAGTGCTTTCACGTGCCCGGTACCGATACTCGCCTGGACAAGACGGGTTTTTGAAAGGAGATCTTCCCGCAGGAGATAATCCTCCCGCTGAACAGACCACAGGGTTAAAAGTATGCCACTGGCGAGGATTGCAATGATCGCCACAATCAGCCATTTGTTGACATTGCGCATTATTGGATAATCCCCCGCTGGATCATTGTATTTTACCTCACCGGCCAATTCATCTGCTGGTCTGTTGAAAGGAATTTAAGTGGTCTGTGTTAAAGAATATATATATATTCTGAAATGTTTCCACTCGGAAATATACCGCCCCGATATTTGGTATTTTTTAAAAAACGATTCTTTTTAAAAAAATACTTCCTTAAAATCCGGTGCCAGGCACTGATCATAAAAAATCAACACCAAATAAATTAATATCGGTTGATTATCCTATAGATATAATTCATATCATTTAAAGAGGAATTTTTTTGAAAGATGCCCGGATATTTTTTGTTGAAGACGATGAAATTATCGCGAACTTAATCGAGTGGAGACTGAATAAGCTTGGGTACAGCGTCTGTGGATCAGCAAAAAATGGTGTTGATGCCATTCCCCTGATCAAGGAAAAAAAGCCTGATCTTGTCATCCTGGACATCGAACTGAAGGGACCTATGGATGGTATTGAGATGGGAGAGCTTCTTTTATCTCAGACAAAAATTCCTTTTATTTACCTGACCGCCCATACTGAAGACAATATCCTGAAACGTGCAAAAAACACCGGATCCCGGGGATTTGTAAAAAAACCTTTTTCCGATGATGACTTACGGGTTGCCATTGAACTGGCATTGTAGACCTTTTTGCGATAGTGACAAATTCCCTTTTATCCACCACCCAGAAAAATCAGCACGGGAGAATTCCTTTTCCTTTGTATGAAAAATAAAAGAACTGGTAATGTGACGGAGGAGACAGTGACGATCCTCTCATGCCCCCCGGCATACGATGACATACATACATGAGTAGTATTCCTGTCTCCCTTGGTACCTCACTGAAGAATTCCCATCAGCAGAATTATTTTGTATGAAGTGAATAGTGGATAGTAAGGGTGTACTGGAGATTAAAACAAAAAAATGTGGAGACTCCGGTGTAATGTTTACTCAGGACTTATATAACAAAGGTGTCGCCCTAGCCAATCTGCACAAATTTGTTGAAGCGCTTGCCTGTTTTAATGAAATCCTCAGGTTCAATCCGGATGACGCTGATGTTTTATATAATAAAGGGGTAGCTCTTGCTGCCCTGAACGAGTACGAAGAGGCAATTTTCTATTATGGGCAGTCGCTTAAAATCAATCCTTATAATGCTGACGCACTGAACAACCTTGGCGTTGCGTTTACCTCTCTGAAAAAGTATGATGAAGCTATTCTGTATTTTGATAAAGTCCTGGCAATAAATCCGAACCATGAACTCGTTTTAATCAATAAAGGAGGTGCACTTGCCAAACTGGGAAAATACGATGATGCTATTCTGTATTTTGATAAAGTCCTCAGGCTCAACCCGGATAACGCTGATGTTTTGTATAATAAAGGAGCCACTCTTGCCAGTCTTGGCCGTTTCACCGAGGCGATTGCCTGTTACGATCAGGTCCTCAGGCTCAACATCCATAATGCTGAAGCGCTCAACAACAAAGGTGTAGCGTATTCTTCCCTGAAACGATATGAAGATGCCATTGTCAGTTTTGATAAAGCCCTTTTAATTCGTCCTAATTACAAGCATGCTTTACACAATAAAGGGCATGCTTTTGCCAAACTGAAAAAATACCGTGAAGCGATCACCTGTTACGATCAGGTCCTCGCGATAAGCCCTGAGAGCACCGATGTTTTGAACAGTAAAGGGGTTGCACTTGACGATCTGAAGAAGTACCCTGAAGCTATAACCTGTTATGAGAGGGTCCTCGTGATCAACCCCCGGAATACTGATGCACTGAACAATAAAGGGGTGGCGTATGCTGCAATGGAAAAATATGAAGAAGCAGTACTGTGCTACAATCAATTTCTCACCATTAAACCCGGCCATGTGCTCGTTTTAATGAACAAAGGGCGAGCCCTTGCCCGGTTAAGAAGGAATGATGAAGCCGTCGCATGTTTTGAGGAGGTCCTCAAAATCCTTCCCTATAACACGGATGCTTTATTCAACAAAGGGATGGCGTATGCTGCAATGGAGAAGTATGAGGAAGCGATTCTCTGTTACAATCAATTCCTTAAAATCAACCCGAAGAACGTGCTCGTTTTAGTGAACAAAGGGCGAGCACTTGCCCGGTTAAGAAAGAATGATGAAGCACTCGCATGTTTTGATGAAGCTCTTACGATAAAACCCGAAAACGCTGATGCGTTATATACTCAGGGAGCTGCCCGTGCTGCCCGGGAAAAATTCGAAGAAACTCGTAAAGACAGTCCCCCGCCCCCCATCATTTCACCCAATGCCCTCGTTTTGGGCAAAAAAGGGAGAGATTTTACTGCCTTAAAAAAATATAAAGAAGCCATCGTATGCTTTGATGAAGCCCTTCACATATCCCCGTATTATGCCGATGCTTTATATTACAAAGGGATTGCCCTTTCAGGACTTGAAAAATATGAAGAAGCCCTCCTCTGTTTTGATAAGGTGCTTGGAATCAATCCCGATAATGCCGATGCCTTGAATGATAAGGGAGTAACACTTGCCAATCTTTCCCGGTACGATGAAGCGGTTCTCTGGTACCTTCAGACCCTGAGGATGAATCCCAATAATACTGAAGCACTGAATAACCTGGGTGTTGCGTACACCTCCCAGAAAAGGTTTGATGAAGCTATCGCATGTTTTGACAGAGCCTTGTCAATAACACCAAACCATGAACTTGTCCTGATGAATAAAAGCGGTGCACTTGCCGAATGGGAAAGGTATTCCGAGGCAGTCGCATGTTTTGATGAAGTTCTCCGTATGAATCCTGATAATGCTGAAGCTTTGTTCAACAAAGGAGTAAATCTTGCCAATCTTTCCCGGTATGATGAGGCAATTCTCTGTTACGATCACTTCCTGAAGATACATCCGGGTAATGCTGATGCTCTGAACAACACGGGAGTTGCCTATGCAGCGTTAAAGAAATATGAAGAGGCAATTTTGTATTTCGATGAGGTCCTGAAAACCCACCCGGACAATGAATTTGCCTGTTTTATCAAAGGAATCACCCTTGCAACGCTCAAAATGTTTGATGAGATAACTCTCTCCTTCGGGGGGGATTACTCCCTATGATCCCTTGTCCGGTGCGAAGGGATTAATCCGGGAGGGGCAGCAGACCGTGCGTTAATGGGACAAAGTATTCGATCGTTCCATAATCCATAATCACTTTTATTAACCGGAGGATGGGAAGTTCGGTATGAACAAACGGCAATTCAGATCTGATGATCCGGAAAGACGGCAATGGCAGGACCCGGAAAAGATACTGTCGTCTCTGGGTGTTGCACCGGGAATGGTATTTATTGATGTAGGCTGTGGGGATGGTTATTTTGCCCTTCCTGCAGCACGCAGGGTTGGACCCCAGGGAAAAGTATACGCAGTTGACATTGATGCCAGTGCCATTCAAAGACTCCAACAGCAGGCAGCACGGGAAGGACTTGCCCACCTCTTTTCAGAAGTCAGAGAAGCCGAAGAAACCGTTGTCTGTGAAGGGTGTGCAGATTATGTTTTTTTTGGTATAGACCTGCATGATTTTGCGGATCCGGCACGCGTTCTCCTGAATGCAAAAAAAATGCTCGGTCCTGAAGGATGGGTAATCGATCTTGACTGGAAAGATGAGCCTATGGAATTTGGTCCGCCTCCCCAGAAGAGGTTCTCGATTGACAAGGCACGCCATCTGATTGAATCAGCGGATTTTGAGATAGCATCAGTTACCGATTCAGGCCCCTATCACTACCTCATTATCGCAAAAAAAATTGCGGGGCAAGTCCTGGTTACACAACGACAGTAGAAATGATGCAGGATGTGAAAAAATGAAAAATAAAAGCTCCTGAATTCAAAGACAGAAAAATTATTTTATTTTTTGACAGATGGATTTTCAGCTCTTTTTTGAATTGTATCGCACCTTGGGGGTCGCCACAGCGGCGGGGGTGGAGGTAAAATCAACTGCCCATGGAAGCGCAATCGTTTTAACCTGTCCATTCGAATACCCCGCCGTTTCGTCAAGGTGAGAACATGGAATTACCCTTGTTATCCATCGCCTTAATCCTACGGAGCTTTTCACCATGAGCCCCGAAAAAATCCTCTATTGAAATATCCCAAGTGTATTTTTACCAGAATAAAGGTATATTATGCATGGATCCCCTTGTCGCGTTTGTCATAACACTCGCGCTCATCACATTGATCAGCATACGGTACAGGATTTCACCGTTCTTCACGCTGATTGGAGGTTCGGTTCTTTTTGGTCTTCTTGCGGGGCTGACCCTGGACGCGACTTTAGTCGGGATTGCATCAGGTCTCGGAAACGTCTTTTCCGCATTCGGGATTATCATCCTCTGCGGTGCAGTCATCGCAAAACTCCTCCAGGAACAGCACCAGATAGAAGAGATGGTTGGGGATATCCGACGAATTGTTCAGAATCCCCCGGTAATTGCCGGAGTATCGGGATACATACTGGCAGTACCCATCACCTGCTGCATCACTGCTTATATCCTGCTCAATCCTATCCTCGATAGTCTTGAAACAGATCCAAAAAAGCGCAATGTCCTCCTGTACCTTGCCGCTGTCGGGAGCATCATCTCCTATGCATTGATCTATCCAACACCCGTTGTTATTCCCCTGTTCGATGCATTCTCTGAAGGGATGAGCCCGCTGGTTTTCGATGCAATCACCCTGCCCCTCTCCCTTGTGACGTTAGCGGGAATTCTTGTCTTCTTCCGGTGGTGGTGTGCTGAAGGCATGCGGGCACGCCCAAAAAAAACAGAAGAAAACAGCCTGGACTCAGGGGTCATCGCAGGTTCACCGGGTACGGTCCACTGGCGGGCCTGGGCTCCCTTCATTGCAATCTTTGCCTCCATCCCGATTGCACTGTTCGTCCTTAACCTGTCGCATATGAGCATGATCAATTTTATTATGCTTATCGGCGCAGGTACGGCTCTCGTCCTTGCACAGCAAACAGCCCGTGTAACAGGATTGTCACAGGGAGCAAAACATGCCGGGATCATAATCTTTGATATCTGCGGGGCCGGAGCACTGGGTTTTGTCATAGTCGAGAGCGGCTTTGCACAGGCAGCTCTGGGTCAGCTTACCCTTTTCATCCCCATTGTCCTTGTCCCGTTCCTGTTTGCCGCTCTGATTGAAACCGCACAGGGATCACGGGTCGTGACAGCAGTGGTATCTGCTGAAGTGCTCGCAGGTTCAGCTGTTACCGACGCTATTCATCCGGTTCCTCTAATCCTTCTTATCAGTGCCGGGTCGTGCATGGTATCGTACGTGACCGACCCCTATTTTTGGCTCGTCCAGCGTACAACAGGTGATGATATCAGAACAGTCGTAAGGAATTATACGTTTCCTGTCGCTCTGGTTGGCATATTTATATTCATGGTTGCACTGGGTCTGGAATATATTGTCTTCCGGTGAAGTCCTGTCGGGAAATAGTGATGCCCCTGCACTTTTTCTCCTCCTCGCATAGTTCAACAAAAGAGACTTTGGAGAAATCCCCAATACCCGGGTTTGACACTCATGGAATTTCTCCCCCTTTCGCTGTGGCTGCCCTGGATGGGACAGCCTGAAAGTATTCATTCTCATCACTCGAAACGCAGGGGTGGTACTTGTAAAAAGGCAAGTTCTCCATTATAGTACCATTGCCTTTTATTTCCTGTCCCCGTCAAAGGAATTCTGCCGATCTAAAAAAGGATACAGGCATCCCGGGTGCCCTTTCTCTTGTTTTTGTGATTTTTAATGAATTATTTATGTGATGAACAGCATTCTTTTTATTGCGTGGAACATGAGAAAAACTGCCGATTTGATAGAGGAGATGAAAGCAGAAGCAAAAAAGGCGTGGCTCGTTGCAATTGCAGTCGGGTTTGAACATGAGACAAAGTTTGTATTCAGTTCCGGCAGTCGTCCGCTCGAAGACCTGAATACACTGGTAAAAAGGGGTGGAGCACCCATAGGATTGTTGCGATTTGAAAAAGATAACAGTTCAGTACAGGGATCATACCGTCCCTTCGGAGAATATGAAAATGAGCCCTGGGTACAACAGTATCTTGGCGGCCTTTTGGAAAACACCGGGGAAATAATTGCAATAAGTCAGAACCAGATGAATTTACCTGATTATTAATAAAAAATTTGGCACTGGAGAAATGCTCAATTACAAGCTAAACTCTCAAGGGGGTTTCACCCCCGCCGCTGTGGCTCCCCCGATGCGACAACTCCCGAACAGGTGCTACGTATCATCGCTCAGCGCAGGGGCGGTATGGGGGGACAGGCACTGTCCCCTCCTTCATTCTTACCAGCACCTTGAATTTCATATCAATGGAAAAGGAATTCCACAGAGCCAAAAAAATCCGATTTTTTAACGTTATTATCAGGAGAATTATCTGAATTCTACTCCTGACTCCGGTGATGTTTGCTCTTATTTACAGAAGCACTCTCTAGTCCTTCATCGCATTTTTTATATGTATCAGGTCCCGTTCTAGGTTCCGGATCATGTAACTTCATTTTTATTGGCACAAAAATCACCTGGACTTCCTGTGATGGACACAGATACTATATTATAACCCTCCGGCCAAATGCAACATATTCCATGAACCAGTCGTCCGGCATGACAGGATACGTAAACCCGCTCCAGGTGCAGGTTTCGCATACCGATCTTGTCAGGTTCTGGGTGATTGTTGCGTTCATCGTTTCTATTGTCGGGATTGCGTATGTCTCGATGTCAGCAGGATATGGAACGATCGTCCCCCAGCTCTTTTACATCCCCATAATCTATACTGCATATTTCTATCCTGACCGCAGCATGTATGTTGCCTGTTGCTGCGGGGTAGCCTACTCGTTTGTCGCAGCATTTTTTGCCGTTCCGGAACTCTATGCGGTGGCAGGAATCCTCTTCCAGGCACTGCTCTTTGTCGTAATTGCAGCAGCAGCTGCAATCCTTTTAAAGCACCGGGATATTCCTTCTCCTGCCCTGCCCGAGGAAGATGCTGAAGCGATTCGAACCATGATTAAAACCGGAGAGAACGATCACACAGAATTCAAACTGCTGGCGTTGTGGAGTGCGGATCTCACGAAAGAAGAAATTCTGGCCTCTGAATCCTCCGAAATACGGAAATACCGGAATAACGCTTCAAAGTTCATCATCGCACGTTCGATTGCCGGTTTTTTAAATACAGACGGGGGCGACCTCATCATCGGCATAGAGGAGGACAGGATAAAAAATTCGACTCATGCCGCAGGGATCGAAGAGGACTACGGCAAACTGCAGGAAAAGGACCGGAATCCTGACGGGTACCGGAGAATGATTGTCGATTCTGTAATCCAGAAATACCTGCCGGAGATTTTTAATACTGCAAGCAGGTTCATTCACCTGTCATTTCCTGCCATTTCCGGCAGGACGCTCTGCCACATACATATCCTGGCCGCAGACAGGCCGGTCTTTGTGAGCATTGGTAACGAAGAACTTTTCTTTATCCGAGTTGATGCGTCAACAAGGAGCCTTACCGGCAAGGTCATGACGCAGTATATCCTTAACCGGTTCTCATCTCAATGATGTGACCCGTGTATCGGTTACGTTCTTTTCGTTCATATCTGATTTTTTCAAATTATCATCAGGCACACAAGGATCCAGTATTGTTGATTCCTGTGATGTACCGATACCTATATTGAGAACTACAGCAATCGTCCTTGTAACCAGGTGGATCTGCACCTGGGCAACAAAAAAAGAGGAGGTAGACAAATGGTACGACATTATCGAAGATCAATCTATGATGAACTCGATGACCTGAGAGCATCCATGGACTACCTGTTCCAGCTTGTTCTTGAACCAATTGAAGAACCGCTGTTGCCTGCAGGAGAAGTATCCGAACACGTGAGCCGGTTTCTGCAATTCCTTGACGCTGAAGTGACCGAGCTTGATGATGAAGTAATAGTGACCGTTAACCTGATCCCTGGTGATAATAGCAGGGTATATTCGTGTGACCTGATCAATGAAAAAACAGTAAAAATTTCCTGTGACCGGCAGGAAGTGAAAACAATGGAACTGGAGGGGTATTCCATGACAGAAAAACGATCTTTATCGCTGCATCGTGAAATCCCCCTTCCCTCGCTGGTGACCACTAAGGGAGCAAAATCAACAGTAAAAAACGGTGTGCTTGATCTGCATTTCAAAAAAGTACGAAAAATACCGGGACTTTGATAACACCTTTTTTTCTTTTAAAGTACTGAAATAACCGGCTCTGCAGAAATAGTCATTACCCGGCTCAACAGTATCTGGCGGTTTACCCCCTTTGATGTACCGGATGCGGTACCCTGTACTATCGAACGAAACACTGGATAGCAAGGGGGTGGGAAACGGTGCTCCTGTCATTTCACCATTGCCTGGCAGTCCAGATAACCAAAAAAGGAACCCCTCACCCCCGATTCATTACAGTTTCTCTTGTGCGATGTCAGAAATGGATACATCGCAATCGTATCGGTTCTGGATAGGAAGCGGATACGCATGAATAAAAAAAATGAAAAGAAGGAAAAGGAAGATCCGGTTCAAAGGTGGTATTGCAGATCCGTATCTTCCTCAACGTGATTACCTTTCCTGCTCACTCTTAAATTCTGGCAAGGCAATGGCGCATTGCGAACCCGGATTCTGATTTCAGACAACGCGACTGTGATGTATCGGTTTGGTACCTCCATAACCCTTATCAGGAACACCAGCGATACTACCTGATTGAAATTTGAATGATGTGTGATCCTATGAAAAAACTCCTCTGCTCCCTTTTCTGTATATCAATTCTCCTTGTTCTGTTTCCCTTCCCGGTGCATGCTGCAAATCCAAGCGTGATTGTTGCCGACTTTAAGGTTACCCCCCCCGTCCTTCAGCCAGGGGATATCGGTACCATCACGGCGACTATTAAAAATACTGCATCGATTGCAAATATCAGGGAAAATATCCAGTCAGCCGGTTCTGAGACAATTACCAGTACAGATATCAATGTCAATATTGAGAGTGTGCAGCTGGAATCAAAAGATGTTGAAGTCATTTCCGGCAACTACAAACAGGTGGGAGAAATTGGGCCCGGGCAGTCCATACCCATCACGTTCCTGATCCGTGCCCCGGCAAAAGACGGCATTTATTTCCCGGAGATATGGATTGACGTGACCAAAGGAGAAAGTGTCCGCCAGCCGATTCCGGTCAATGTCAATACCCAGATTGCCCTCCTGAAAAAACCTGCAATAACCGTATCAAAAACGATACCGGATAGTGTGAATCCCGGTGATGATTTCCCGGTGCGTGTCATCCTTGAAAACAACGGTCTTTCCGGTGCTGATGAAATTGTTATTTCTGTAAATTCTAGTACGAGCACTATTGCTCCCAAAACCCCCAACAACTATCACTTTGACCGCCTTTCCAGGGGAGAAAAGGTCACCCTTGATATGAATTTTGCCACCGATAAAAATGCCCCTCTTGGTCTGAGCCCCGTCACCCTGACAATCAGGTTTGCCAATGCAGATGGTACCTATACCACACAGACGGAAACACTGGGAATCCCCATTAAGGGAAAGGCAGATATCGGCATTGCATCCGTTTCAACTGATCCGGAGCGGATAAAAAAGGGAGATCCGGTGACACTCATCATCCGCCTGGAAAACACCGGCACCGACAATGCAAATTCTGTGAAGGCGAGTATCGATCTTCCCATGAGTGGTGGAAAGGATGCGTATGTGGGAAAGATTGAACCCAGCAACGATGCCCCTGCTGTTTTTGCCCTGCAGGCAGGAAATCCCGGGACATATCCTTACAACCTGTCTGTGCAATACGAGGATGATTACGGTATGCATACCCGGCAGGAAACCCTCCAGATGACTGTCCTTGACGGGGATTCCACCGGACTGATTATTATACTTCTCCTGCTCTTCGTCGGAGCTGGGGCCGGGTACTGGTACTTCGTGCTCCGGAAAAAGGGAACCGGCAATGCTTGAGGAAGAGCAGGTTGCTTTTTTCCTCGCATCCCGCCTTATTACAAGGGGAAACAAGGGCACCCTCCTCCTGACCATCATGATCATCGCGATGGTCTTTGTCAACCTCATATTCCTCCCTTCCATCATTGCCGGTATTGTGGTGCTCTTCAACCAGCAGAATATCGATTACAGTTACGGGAACCTGGTCATCGAGCCCCGTGAGGACCAGCTGCTCATCACCAATGTCGGGGAGCTCCAGCAGAAGATCAACCGGGTTCCCGGCGTTGTCGCCAGTACTCCTCGATATTCCGGTGCAGCAACCATTGTCAGCAAGGGAAAATCCACAACACCGCTCCTGATCGCGATCAACCCCGATGATGAAAAACAGGTGCTGAAGATCCATACCGGAATTGCCAGCGGTGATTACCTGAACGATGGCGATACCGGGCAGATTTTGATAGGTAAAACCCTTGCCGGCAACAAAGATCAGAAAGTGGACAGGACGCCAACGCTCGGGGGCGTGGAGGTGGGAAAGACGGTTGAGGTCACCTTCCGGAACGGCATAACCCGGCAGTACCGCATCAAGGGAATCATTGAATCCGGACAGTTTAGTGTCGACTCCAGTGCCTTCATCACGAGAAAGGAACTGGAATCTGTGCTGAGTACAACGGATACGGCAAACCAGATCCTGGTGAAGACGAAGACAACCGGCAATGAGGATGCCATGCGCAACACCCTGATGCAGTACGGGGTCCAGGAAAAGATCTGGACATGGCAGGACAAATCCGCGGATTTCCTGAAATCCATTGTCGGCAGTTTTGACATCATCAACGTCATCAGCACGATCGTCAGCCTTGTCATCGCGGTGGTGGTCATCTTCATTGTCATCTTCATCAATACCGTCTACCGCCGGAAACAGATAGGGATCCTGCAGGCAATCGGGATTGACCGGTCGATCATCATCAAGTCCTACATCTTCCAGGCACTGTTCATCTTTGCAAGCGGCACTTTAGCAGGATGCGCCCTGCTCTTTGTGCTTCTCCAGTATCTCATCGCTTCACCGCTTGTATTTCCCGGGGGACCGGTGGCCCCGGTTCTTGAAATGATGCTGCTGGTCAGGGCAATTGCCAGCCTGCTTGTCGTATCGCTGATCGCCGGGTTTCTGCCATCGTGGCTGACCACACGGGAGGATATCCTCTCGGCAATAAGGGGCTAACATGATCGTTGGTACTAACCTCTTCAGGGTCTATGGCAAGGGAAGTGTGGAAGTCCGGGCACTGGACGGCGTGGACGTTGCGATCCGGAAGGGGGAGTTCATCGGGGTTATGGGCGCAAGCGGGAGCGGGAAATCCACCCTGCTCCACCTGCTCGGTCTGCTTGACCGCCCGACAGCAGGGAGCCTTGTTATTGACGGGGTGGATGTCGGGAGCCTGAACGAGCGGGAGCGGACGCTCTTCCGCTTGAATCATCTGGGGTATGTCTTCCAGGACTATGCCCTTGTCCCCGAGCTGACAGCAGAGGAAAATATCTACCTTCCCTCAAAGGTTCGGGGGATGACCTCACGGGAATGTACAAGGGTCTGCAGGGATATACTCGGGCTTGTCGGGCTAAAGGACCGGGTGAGCTTCCTGCCCGGGGAGATGTCCGGGGGAGAGCAGCAGCGGGTTGCCATTGCCCGGGCACTCGTGAACAACCCGGCAATCCTCCTTGCCGATGAGCCCTGTGCCAATCTCGATACCCGGAACTCGACTACGATCCTGGAACTGATCCGGAAACTCAACAAGGACCTTAACCAGACCGTGGTGATGGTCTCTCACGAGGACTGGCACAAGAAGTATTTTGATCGTATTATCTCCATGAGAGATGGCAAAATCGTGACTGATGAGGACCCGGAAAAAGAAAACCCTTTTGAATCAGGTTGAAGATACTTCTGCTCTGTAGAAACGAGCATGAACTGATCGGGTTCACACTCAATCCATGAAAATCGTATTGTATACGATGGAACCTCGCCTCATGGCCTCTCCGAGGCACGGCGGCCAGGTTTTTTTTTGAATTGTTTGTTTCAGATCCGCCGCGGGGGCGACCGTTTGCGGGGCGGCGGCGATCATCGTACATGAAGGAGTATGAAAAAAATCTCGTATCATAACTGAATAGTTCAATTTTCATGGGAAATGCTCAATTACAAGCTAAACGCTCAAGGGGTTTTTCACCCCCCGCTGCTGTGGCTCCCCAGATGCGATAACTCCCCAACAGGTGCGCTAGGTCATCATCGCTCAGCGCAGGGGCTGTATGGGTGGACAGGTACTGTCCCCTCCTTCATTCGTACCAGCATCCTGAATTTCATATCAATGGAAAAGGAATTCTACAGAGCCGATACTTCTAAAAGGAAACAGTCAATGAAAAGGACAGGATTCGGGATCTTTTTACCTGAAATCCTTAAGATTCCTTCCTTATGACCGTGATTATACGGGAGAATATACCTTTTTTTCATACATGCCGGGAGTCAGTACCGTGGAACGTTTCTTGCACTGGTGGCATGTGGCATCCCGTGTTTCCCGGTAACACTCCTTTGGGGTTTTATTGATAATCGCATTGTCATGAAGGCAGGAAGGACAGGTGAACCGGATAACGTACCCGGTTCTCGTTCCTGTAACCTCTTGTTTTAAAGCTAGTTTTGTCATTGTATCATTCTTTTTTGTTTTTTTACACACCGGACTGAACTGCAATCCAATCCGGTTTTTTGATCATATACTACCAACAAAGAGGTTTTCACATGGGGAAGGAACTGACCGCGTTTTCATGGTAATCCCAATGGGAGCGGCCATGGTGCCAAAATCGTTGGTGATTATACTAGTATTGGTTGCCTGAGTGTATAGTATGATGGGAGGAAACCGGCTTGTTTGCAGGAAAGGTTCATTACTCCCCAACCAATTCTACTGTATGCCATCCCAAAAAAATTGTCCGATGAAGTTTGGATCTGCGGTCAGTATTGAAGGCATGATCATTGAAGTTCCCTGCTGTGGTAAGGATTGTGCATGGTTTTTTGACAATCATTGCGCTATTATCAGCATCGCAAAAGAATTATGCACAAACCAGAAAAAGAAAAGTCCGAAGAGTATGGCTGCCTATTGATTTTTTTATGTTTTTAAAACCTGGCCATCCGGTCTTGCTATTCCGGGGCATTTCTGTGATTTTTTTCGAATTTAATACCAATACGTAACTATTTCTCCTGAAAAATCCCCTATGTATTATAAAAAAGAAAAGAGGAGCAGATATGGGGCACATTCGGATGGATTCCACAAAGCGATATAATTGTGCTCGTCTGATTTGTGCATATTTACTCCGGAATAATATTACCCGTGCAGACGTCACAGCACGGGAAATTGCACAATTTCATCATCTTTCAGGCAAATCTTCCCAATCGATCAGTGCAATGCTGAATTTTTTATACAGTAACCGTATCCGGGAGACCCGTTTTGGATTTTACATATTGGGAACACTTGCCTTTAAAAAAAGTGATTATCCCCACCACTACAGCATTCAACTGATTGATGGAGCCCGGGGATTACTATAAACGGGTAACTTCTCCGTCATCATGAGTGTGAGTTGCTTTCTATCGGGGAGCGTAAGCTGGAATTCTCCGATTCTGTTAAAAAAATGTTTTTAGCACGGTCGGGTACTGTCTTCAAGATCGCGGATCCAGCTGGCGATTGCCCTGAGGACGGTCATCGTTTTTTCGGTCTTATGGAAGTTACCACTCTGGGTAAAGACACCATCATTTTCCTGTGAGATCACCTCATTGATCACCCATACACCAAACGGATCGGTGGTTACGGAAAGGCCATGGGAAAATCCCGGGCAATTGATGAATAATTCACCGGATTCATAATCAATGTCAATTTTTAAATCGCAATCTTCTTTCTGCACGATTTCTTTCACATACACCGATAGATCGTGTGTTGTTAAGATCTTCTGGGCATCTTCAGGACGAATCATAGACCAATCACATCTTTACAACCCCTTAGCTTGATGACTGATAATACTTCGCTGCGTTAAAAGCGGAAAAATCCGTTTTTATGATACGGAGCGCTTTTCCTTCATAAAAATCCAGCAACAGCTGAATCAGGTTTTTTTTGGTCTTTGAATATCGATAGGTGGTTAATGGGCATATGAGGGATTTGAATGGGTAAGTCTTCTCGTCATGAGATGGGAAATGGTATTGTGGCCGGACAGTATTTCAGATAACCCCGCGATAGTAGGCAAGTCGGTGTGCATACGGGCGGACAGTCTCGATAATCTGCGACTGCTCTTCTTCACTCATCGCTGTATGCTCCTGACCGATCCGGGCAAGAAGCCGCGCTTCACCAGCGGTCGAGCACCCGACGATCACGAGATCCACATCCTGTGAGAGTGCAAACCGGATCAAGGTCTGCGGACTGAGCCCCGATCCGGGATGGATATAATTTCCCGCACCCAGAGTTTTCATCCCGATAATCCCGATATCTCGTTCCCGTGCCGCCGGGATCACCTGGTCAGAAAACCCCCCGATAGCTGCTTCAACAGGACTTACCGGCAGGAGTACCGAATCGATATCCCAGTGGGTGACCGCATGGAGCAGGACTTCCGGGTTATGGTGCCCGGTCACCCCTATGCCCCTGACTGTTCCGGTCTCCCTGGCTTCGTAGAAAGCACGGAGTGCGCCACCGGGTCCCTCAATCTCACGGATATCGACCGTGTCCCGTACATCATGGATCTGCCAGAGTCCGAGGTGGTCACGTCCCATGCGGGTGAGCGTTCTTTCAAGCTCATCCGATGCCCCGTCTGCACTTCGCTGCCCTGATTTGCTGGTCTGAAACGCGAGCTCCTTTTTCTCCGGGTGCTGTGCCCAGAAGATCCCGAAATACCGCTCACTGTCGGCATATGCCGGAGCTGAATCGTAGTACCGGATACCCGCCTCATATGCTGCAGTGAGCATTGCAAGTGCTTCCCTGCTTCGTCCTTCGGTGCGAAGCACACCCTCTCCCCCGAGGCCGACCCGGTCCTGGATTCCTGTCAGGTTCCGGAACCTGTTGATCCCTGCCATACAGAATTACCCTGTCCGGTACAGATAATAAACCTGCCCTTTCTGGCAGGATATTTAATCCACACCATCCTATGTTCACTAAAAAACCGGTATCATGAACAAAATCCGCATTATTCCGGATAATCGCTATCAGGGAGAAGGGATCAGCAGGGGGCTGGCACGGGGCCTGCTGGTGTATTACGCTGACCAGAACCTTACCGGTGAGGGAATGGGCATCGGGAGCATCGCGTTCAGGACCCCTGAATGCACGTACTTTTCCCGGTCCTGGACGGACTCATCAGAAGCGGGAGTCTACAAACGTACCTTTACCCTTGACACCCGTATGAGGTGGAGCATACACGGGAGACCTTCAGACCTGCTTACCCGCTTTATCGAATACGGTATCAGTGCCTATATGCAGCTCCCCCGGTTCCAGGGGAGTATCATGCTGCCGGTGCCCGCACTCAGCACCCTGCTCGGCATTCACCCACTTTTCGAAACCATACCTTCCCGCGGGAAGGTCACCTCTTCATATCGGGTGACCGGGAACATTGTAGAAGTTCAGGTAGAGATTATCACGCCGGTCATGCCCGAGGATACCCTTTGCGTGCTGAATGAGCTCAGTGCTGCATGGTTCACCGCAGGATGGGACGGGAAATGTCCTGTATCTCCACCGCCCGGCTGGGAAAAGGTCAGCTCCGCCCAGCTTCCTGTTTCTCTTGTTGATCCGGAGCATGGAATCCGGTTCTTTATGGGCAGACCCTCATCTATTCCTCCTGTACCTCTTTCTATCTACCAGGGCAGGGAACAAACCGGGGATGTCTGCTGGGCAGGGTTCTGTATTGAACTGGGTCCTTTTGATGGATCGCAGGGATTACCCAAGGTACAGTACTCTATCGGTTTTACGGAAGGTGTGTGTCCATGAACCCTTCACCTCTCGGCGGTGTTACGCTTGTCTATCCCTACTTCCGGTATAAAGACCCGGTCGAAAAACTCTTTCCCCCGCTGGGAATCGCGTACCTTGCGAGCCAGCTGAAAGAACGGGGGATCCCGGTTACCGTTGAAGACTGCACCTTTGAGACCTTCGATGAAGTAATTGACAGGATTGCAAAATCACGGCCTGCAATAATCGGTATTTCCATTATGGTAACAATGAGCAGGAATGCCTTTTTCCTCCTTAAGGAACTGCAGAAGCGGTTGCCAGGGACTCTCTTTATCGCAGGAGGTCCACTTCCGACCGTGAATCCGGCGATGTTTGGCAGAAGATTTGATCTGGTATTCTGTGGAGAAGGTGATGTAACTTTCCCGCGTTTCTGCCAGGATTACCTCTCATCGGGTTGTTCCCCCCATAATCTGAAAACCCTGGTTCCTGTATCCTATCCGGGTTTGTATCTGAACAGAGATGGCCAGGTGCGGTCGTCGCCTCCTGTCCACCACCCTTCAGAAATCCTTGACTGCCTTCCCCTTCCGGACCGCTCGGGATTTGACCACCACCAGTACCAGTCAGCAATGGAAAAAAATACCGGTCTTAAACAGACCAGTCTTATCGTCACCCGTGGCTGCCCGTTTTCATGCGATTTCTGTTCAAAACCGGTATGGGGTGACCTGTTCAGGAAACCCCCGCTGGAAAAAGTATTCAGGGAAATTGAAGAGATACGGTCGCTTGGTTATACCAGTCTCTGGATAGCAGATGACTGCTTTACGCTCGATAGTGAGTACCTTACGGCATTCTGCCGTGAAATGATCCGGCGGGGGGTACCGGTTGGCTGGACATGCCTTTCACGGGTTGACCGGCTCACTCCCGGTCTTGTTGACCTCATGAAGCGTGCCGGATGCATACGAGTCTATCTGGGCCTCGAATCAGGAAGCAACGATACACTCAGGCTCATGAACAAGCGGGTCACGGTGGAACAGGGAATACGGGCAGTACACCTTTTTTCCCGGGCAGGCATTGGCACTGCCGGATTTTTCATGGTCGGGTACCCGAACGAGACGATCGAATCGATCGAAAAGACCTTTGCCCTTGTCCTGTCGCTGCCGCTCGATGAAGCCTGGTTCACCGTCCCGCTCCCTCTTCCTGGAACACCCCTTTTTGCCCGTGTTGCCGATCTCAGGAAATGGGAGGACTGGGAGGTCTCAAACCAGGTGAAATTCGTGTATCCCTCGGAATTTGATGAGCGTTGGCTTGAGTGCCGCATCAATGAGACAATGGAAGCGTTCCGGAAGAAAAAGGGTAGCATTGGTTCCGGAGAAAGGGGAGGTACAACCTGAATGCCGGAAACACCAGACCTCTTTTTTGTTCAGACATTCTTAAGTAAAATAATCCCGTTTATCCCGTAATTTATACGCGTTAGTCACAATTTTTGAAAAGTGCAAAAACGTATAAATATAAAAGCAATCTTATAGACCGCCGGTGAAACATCATGGTATCGTTTAAGTGCAAGGATATCGGGATGGACTGCAAGTTCGAGACAACCGCAGCCAATGTGCAGGATTTGGATGATAAGGTCGCCCAGCATGCCCGTGAGGTTCACAAAATCCCCTCACTGGATAAAGAGATGTGGATGAAGATTCACAAAGCAGAAAAGTAGCTCCCCCTTTTTTGTACCTTATAAGGAACCGGTGTATCTTTTTAAGAATGAGATTCATCTGGGAGTGAGTAGTTACTATTGATCGATCGCAGGAGGGAATGGATGGCGAAATGGAAATGCAGTGTATGCGGGTATATCTATGATGAAACAACCGGGGATCCCAAGGCAGGAATACTTGCGGGGACTACCTTTGAAAAGCTTCCTGATACATGGACATGCCCGGTCTGCGGGGCAGGAAAAGAGGCTTTCAGGAATGTGCCTACAGAAGATATCCATGCAAGGGCAGTCACGACAGTATCCGATGTGATGGTTGCGGAACTGGTTACCTGGGGAGTGAACGTTGTATTTGGTCTGCCCGGTACCTCCTCGCTTGGTCTCGTTGAGGCAATCCGGAAAAATCCCGGGATCCGGTATTTTGTCGTGCGGCATGAGGAGAATGCGGCTTTTGCTGCTTCTGCTTACAATAAACTGACCGGCGATATTGCTGGGTGTCTCACGATTGCTGGTCCGGGTGCAACCAACCTTGCAACCGGACTCTACGATGCAAAGGAAGATCATGCTTCAGTCCTGTCATTGAACGGGCAGGTAGAAGCACAGTATACCGGTCCGGGTGGTGTGCAGGAAATCGACCAGGACGAGTTCTTCCGCCCTATTACGGTATATAACAATACCATTTATGAAAAGAATCTGGCAGTCCTGTTGTTGACCCGGGCTCTCAGGTATGCGAAAATTGATCGGGGTGTTGCCCAGATCTCGGTCCCCAATGATATCCAGAAACAACCACTGGATGAACGGTTCTGTACCCGCGAGTCCTGCCTTTGCGGTCCTGATATCCTGCCATCTGATGACATGTTGAAAACCGCTGCAATGGCGATAAACAGCGCGAAAAAGGCGGTGATTCTCGCCGGCTGGGGTGCCTACCCGGATGGACAGAAGGTGCTTGCTCTTGCAGAGAAGATCAAGGCCCCCATACTTACGACGTTCCGTGCAAAAGGTATAATTCCCGAAGACAACCCGTGGGTGATCGGCATCCTTGGGAATGTGGGCTCACCCCACGCACGGATCCTGGTAAACGAGGCAGATCTTGTTATCACGCTTGGGGTAGGATTCTCAAAATATACCAATGTCCCCACAGAAAAATCCTTCGTACAGGTGGATATCGATCCGCTGAAACTCGGGAAAAACCGGCAGACTATTGCACTCTGGGGAAACTGCAGTCTTGTGCTCCCAAAACTCCTCCCCCTGCTCACTGAACAGGAAGAGGTGGGGAGTAAACAACGCCTTGCGGCCCTGAAAAAAGAATGGGACCTGCAGCGCGATGCTGAAGCAGACAGCAGCGCCTCCCCATTAAGGCCTCCATTCATCATGAAGGTGCTGTCTGAGGTGATCCCAGCCGATGCGGCGATTTCGCTGGATGTCGGCGACAACCAGTGGTGGTTTGGCAGGAACTTCCGTATGAAACAGCAGCGGTTTGCGATGTCAGGCTATCTTGCGACCATGGGGTTTGGCCTGCCGGGCGCAATCGCAGCAAAAATCGCGTATCCTGACAGAACGGTGTTTTGTATCACCGGCGATGGCGGTTTTTCCATGGCTATGGCAGATTTCATCACCGCGGTGAAATATGATCTCCCGATAGTGGTGGTCATTCTGAATAACCACCAGCTTGGTATGATCCAGGTCGAGCAGATGATGGAACATTACCCGAACTATGCGACCGACCTCCTCAACCCGGATTTTGCCCGGTACGCAGAAGTATGCGGCGCCAGAGGTATCCGTGTCAGTCGTCCGGAAGAACTCAAACCCGCACTTATCACTGCGATGTCCCATAAACGCCCGGTAATTATTGATGTGGAGACCGATCCAAAACGGTTCTGATACGGTTTTTTTCCCATCAAAAATGAGAAAAATCCCGGCTCTCTACACCAGAAAATAGAGTCGGGATCTTATGACCCGGCGGCATTTCGTGGTGCATCATTGCATTCTCACCTTTTTGTCCGGACGGCCGGAAGAATAACCACTCTGGCAGTGGGGAAGATATGCTTATTTCCCGTTTTCAAACTTTGTGACATGGTTTGAAAATCATTTTTCTGTTCACACCGGCTTCGTTTCCGGAATGTCAGGTTCCAGTACCGGATAATCCGTGTATCCGCGTTCCTCTCCCGTGTAAAAAGCCGAAGGGTCCCCGGAATTGAGCGGTGCGTGCATGGCGAAACGATAGGGGAGATCCGGGTTGGCGAGGAAAAGAACCCCAAAGGATACAAGATCTGCCAGCCCGCTATCAATCACTTCATTGCCGCTGGCAGCGTCATATCCCCCGTTCAGCATAAGCGTCCCGTTGAATTTTGCACGGATGAGCGGGGCGATTATTGCTTCGGGAGCAGTTGCACCCAGCTTTCCGCCCACCGGTTCAATAAGGTGGATGTACCCGATGCCAATCCTGTTTAGTTCGGATGCGAGGCGGGAGAACGTTCCGGAAGGATCTGTATCAGACATTCCATGGAGGAAGAAATGCGGAGACATCCGGTATCCTACCCTCTGTGGTTCCGATTCACGAACAACTGCCCGTGCAACCTCAAGAGGGAACCGCATGCGGTTTTCCAGGTTTCCCCCATATTTATCGGTACGCTTGTTTGACCCATCCCGCAGGAACTGGTCAAGCAGGTAACCGTTTGCCCCGTGAATTTCCACGCCGTCAAATCCCGCTTCCTTTGCATTCTTCGCCCCCAGCCGGAACTGTTCTACGATTTCCGGGATCTCTTCGGTCAGCAGTGCCCGGGGCAGCGGAATTCTCTTTTTTCCCGTTGGTGTGTGAATTTCTTCGTTCACGGCAATCGCAGATGGTGCAACCGGCAGGTCACCGCCGAGATAATCCGGATGGGACATCCGCCCCACATGCCAGAGCTGGAGGAATATGGTCCCTCCTGCCTGGTGAACAGCAGCAGTAATCCCCTTCCATCCTGCCACCTGTGCCAGGGAATATATTCCGGGTGTACGGTTGAATCCCACACCCCGGGGGCTCACCTGGGAACCTTCCGTGATGATCAGACCCGCTGAGGCTCTTTGGGTATAATAGGTGACCGCGAGCGGACCCGGAATATTGTCTTCCATCGCCCGGCAGCGGGTCATCGGTGCCATGACCATTCTGTTCCGGAGACGGGTGTCTCCCAGTTTGTAAGGAGATAACAGACTTGTCAGATTCTTCACCTCATGCCGGGACAAGTTTCCATATCTCTCCGGTTGCTGCTGCCGGATCAGGGCCGCTCTTCATGCTTGTCAGGACATAGAGTTCATGGTTTTCGTCTTCACCAAATCCCCTGACATAGACATTCATCCGACCGTTGGGATTGTTCATAATCCTGAACTCCTGCGTTGTCCACATCTGGTTGTCCTGCGGCGTGATATTGCTTACCGCGGGAGGATACCTGCTGATATCATAACCTGAAGGCGGGGTCGAGACCAGCAGGGTCCCATCTCCCCGGGCAAAAGCGGTGCTCCATTCACCGAAAATGTAGTTCCCGACAAGGTCAGGTATAGCAGTGCCGCGATAAATATACCCGCCAACGATAGTATTGCCAACATCATGGCCGGTCTCGATTATCGGCCCGATCAACGGTTCCCCCCGGGCTCCCGTGATCGGGCACGCACCGGCAGGAGGTTTTGAATTATCGGTAGTATTGAAACAATGCGTTCCCTCTCGGATATTCCAGCCGTAGTTCCCTCCCTTGTCAACGATGAAGACTGATTCGAACAGCGCCTGCCCGGCAGACGCCGTGATCAGGGTGTGGTTGCCGGCTGCATCGAACGAGGCATAGGCAGGGTTCCGGAGTCCCGTCGCAAAAATCTCCGGCACAATTCCTGCAGTTCCGACAAAAGGATTATCCGGAGGGATCGCGTACTTCTTCCCCCGGTACCAGGTTTATCCACATCGATC
The DNA here is from genome assembly GCA_963841015.1 of uncultured Methanoregulaceae archaeon. GTDB lineage: Archaea > Halobacteriota > Methanomicrobia > Methanomicrobiales > Methanospirillaceae > Methanoregula. Next base: position 484,537 of record CAWJAX010000002.1, read on the forward strand.
CGCAGGATCTTGCCGAGGAGGTTTTTTGTGTCCTGAGCATTGCCGGTATCCGGAGTATGGCCGGTGCCGGTGTCGTCAGCGCCACCACCATCACCGAGAGCGAGGTAGAGGTAACCATCATCAGGCCCGAAGAGGAGCGGCCCCCCGTTGTGATTTGATTGCGGTTTGTCAACCGTCAGCAGGATCATTTCCGAGTTCATATCAACGGAATCGGGATTGCCTTCCATGACATGGAATTCAGAAAGCCGGTTGGTGCTGCTCCAGCCTGCGGGAGCCCCCGTCTGCAGCGGCGCAGAATAGTACACAAAAACGCGCCCGTTGTTCCGGTAATCCGGGTGGAACGCAAGGGAGAACAGGCCGCGTTCGTCATATCCTGTATTGAGGCGAACGAGGCGATCCCGGATATCAAGAAACGGTGCATCGAGGACTTTATTGTCAGGTGTAATGATCTTCACGATGCCGATCTGGTCAACCAAAAACAAGCGTCCGCTGTTATCAGGAGGCACAGAAACCATCATTGGTGAGGAAAACCCCCCTGCCACCTTTTCAAGACGTATAAGCGGCTGAGGGGTGACAAGGGGAGTGTATGACGCACCATTCCTGAAGGTTGCTGCCTGTGGAGAATTCTGGTTGGTCAGGTCGGCAGCAGGTCCCGGAGCTGTGGTAGCCGAAATAATCGTTGGTGTACTAAAAGAAGGCCCGTTTCCCGGGTTTCCGATACATGCAGATGCGAGACTAAATGCTACGATAATCGAAAGAAAGACAGGTATCCAGACTTTTTTCATGCACGTCCGTAAGGAAAATTGATCGCTTAATAATTTTGGTAACTTTCAGATTTTAGAATGATGGAAATCCGGATTTATGAGTCATTTTTTTAGCATTCATCACCAAAAAATGGTGTTTGTCGATGTTTCAAAAATTGTAAAGAGAGGAAGGCATTAATAAAAGTCAGATAAGTCTCTTATTATTCTTACGGTGAATTTAACGTATAGTACAAGGCATTGTCGTAACAGGAGGTTGATGAATGAAACAAAACGGTGGGAACAAGAGGGGAATCAAAACAACGGATACGCGTGAACTGGCAAAAGTGCCTTCGGGAATAAAAGGCCTTGACGTCATAACCGGTGGGGGGCTCCCGAAGGGAAGACCGGCACTCGTAAGCGGTGGACCGGGGTGTGGGAAAACACTTTTTGCGATGGAGTTCATCATCAGGGGGATCACTGACTATAATGAGCCTGGAGTTTTCGTTGCATTTGAAGAGAAGATCGATGATTTAAAAAAGAATTTCAAATCGCTGGGATTTGATCTTGATGATCTTCCCGGACAGAAAAAACTGGTTCTCGATCACATTTTCATCGACAGGACCGAGATTGAAGAGACCGGCGAGTACGATCTCGAAGGGTTATTTATCCGCCTTGGCGCGATGATCGACGAAGTCGGGGCAAAACGTATAGCCATTGACACACTTGAGGCAATCTTTTCAGGTTTCTGTAACGAGGCAATCCTGCGTTCAGAGTTGCGCAGGCTTTTCCTGTGGTTAAAGGACAAGGGGATCACAGCAGTCGTCACCGGCGAACGCGGAGACCGGACTATCACCAAATACGGGCTCGAAGAATACGTTGCAGACTGTGTCATCACCCTTGACCACCGGATTACAAACCAGATTGCGACACGGCGTTTACGGATCATCAAGTACCGCGGCAGTGTCCACGGGACTGACGAGTACCCGTTCCTGATCAGCCAGGACGGGATCTCCGTACTGCCGATCACTTCCCTGTCGCTCTCTCACACGGCGACAACAGAGCGAATCGGATCCGGTATTCCCAGGCTCGATACGATGCTTGGGGGGATGGGCTATTACCGGGGTAGTTCTGTTCTCGTCTCCGGGCAGGCAGGAACGGGAAAGACCAGTATTGCTGCAACCTTTGCCGATGCAGCGTGCAGGCGCGGCGAGAAGTGCCTCTTTATGGTCTTCGAGGAGTCCGAGAGCCAGCTTACGAGGAATATGCGATCAATAGGACTCAACCTCGGACAATGGGTAAAAAAAGGACTTCTGAAGTTCCATGCAGTCCGCCCGACTGCTTACAGCCTCGAGATGCACCTCTCGATGATGATCAAGTTCATCGAAGAGTACGAGCCGCAGGTAGTCGTCGTCGACCCCATCTCAAACCTTTACCCGGTTGGCGATGATATCCAGGTACGTTCGATGCTGATGAGACTCATCGATTATGCCAAGTCCAGCCAGATCACCGGCATGTTCACCAACCTCTCGGCCGATGAAGTCTCGAATGCCTATGCTCTCGAAGCTTACCCACCTGCATGTCTCCTCGCTGATGGACACCTGGATGATCCTGAAACATATTGAGGGAAACGGTGAGAGGAACCGGGTTTTCTCCATCGTAAAGGCCCGTGGCATTGCACACTCGAACCAGCTCCGTGAGTTCATCCTGACTTCACAGGGAATCCAGCTCCTCGACCTGTACAAAGGAAGCGCAGGAGTGTTTTTCGGCTCTGCCCGGGTTGCGCAGGAGAACCGCGAAGCTGCCAGTCGGGTCATCAGGAATGAGGAGATCGAGCGGAAGCAGCGTGAACTCGATCGGAAGAAGCGGATCATGGAGAACGAGATCGCGATGCTCAAAGAGAAGTTTGCCCGGGACGAGGACGAGATCCGAATCCTGATTGAGCAGGATCTCTCCCGGGAAAAATCTGTCGAACAGGGCCAGAAAGATCTGGCAGTGCTGCGAAAAGCTGAGAAGCGTGGGAGTAATCGAGGTGAATGATGCCCGTGAAGAAAAGCATTGCCGAAGTATCCTGCGAACCCGGGCCGGAACCTACGGGTGAAATGTGGGAATTGCGGTTGTACGTTGCGGGCCAGACCCCCAACTCCCTGACCGCGTTTGAGAACTTAAAGAACATCTGCCAGGAACATCTTGAAGGGCGGTACAGGATCGAGGTCATCGATCTCGTTGCCAACCCTCAGCTTGCAAAAGGGGATCAGATCATCGCCGTGCCGACCCTCATACGGAAGCTCCCGACACCGGTAAAAAAGATAATCGGAAACCTCTCGAATACCGAGAAAGTACTTGTGGGGCTCGACCTGCGGAAGGTAACCTAAGATGACAAACCCAAAAGGCGCGAAAGGGAAGAAAATTACCGGTGATGTGACCCGGGAATACGAACATGCTCTTGAGCAGAAAAAGACCGAATACTACGTCCTGCGCCTCTACGTTGCCGGTAACAACTTCCGATCCCGGATGGCAGTTGAGAACGTGAAAAAGATCTGCGAGGAGTACCTTAAAGGAAGGTACGAACTTGAAGTGGTTGACATCTACCAGGACCAGACAAAGAACCCGGTCGATCTCGTACTTGCAGCCCCGACTCTGGTCAAGAAGCTCCCGCTCCCCTTACGAAAAGTCATCGGGGATATGACCCGGAAGGATAAGGTGCTCGTCGGGCTCGATCTTGTATCCCGTCAATGAGGGATTCCCATGACAAAAGTCAATGCCGGAGGAAAAAATACGAAACCCAGGCGTCCTGACCCTGGCAGAGAAATTGAGGAACTGCGTGACAAGGTCCGCGAGCTCGAAGAGACACTCGATGCGATCCGTTCCGGAGAAGTCGACGCTATCATTGTCGCACAAGGTGATGCACAGCAGATCTACACACTCGAGGGTGCCGATCATCCGTACCAGATCCTCGTGGAAAATATCCAGGAAGGGGTACTCACCCTTTCCCGTACCGGAATGATCCTCTATACCAACACGCGGTTCGCCGAAATGGTGAAACTGCCCATGAAAGAGCTGCCCGGCACCTCACTCCTCGATTATATCTATCCCGAGTATTGTCTTGTGATCGACGATGCTTTGACAGCAATCCAGACCAGGGATTTCAAGGGACGGGCTCGTATCCGGCATGGCTCCACATCTCTCCCCGTTTTCATCACTATGGCTTCTCTCTCCCATGATGAGAACACAACGATCAGTGTTGTGATAACTGACCGCAGTTTTGATGAGGAGCAAATCCTTTTCCAGGCACAAATGCTCAATGCTGTGGGTGATGCTGTTGTAGCGATCGATGCAGACGGGAAGATAATCTTCTGGAACGATGCTGCAACAAAAATCTATGGCTGGAAACCGGCTGAGGTCATGGGACGCGATCTTGTGGATGTTACCCTTCCGGAACTCTCAAAGAAAGAGACACGGGAAATCGGGAAACACCTTGAGGAAGGGGAGGTCTGGTCCGGGGAGTATATCGTAAGGCACCGCGACGGCCATCCGTTTTCTATCTATGCCAGTGCCGCCCCGGTTTTCGATACAGACAAGAATCTCATTGCAGTTATCGGTGCGAGTCATGACATCACGGAGAAGAAGAAGACAGAGGAAATCCTGAAGGAAAGTGAGGAACGATATCGCACCGTTGCTGATTTCACGCTTGATTGGGAATTCTGGATCGATCCTGATGGTAATTATAAATACATCTCTCCTTCGGTAGAGCGGATTTTAGGGAGACCATTCAATCAGGTACTTTCAGCTGAAGAGACTCCTTCGTGCATGTATGCATCCGGAGGATCTTGAAAACCGGCTTACCCACCTGATTCAGGAACAGGCAGGTCAGGAATCCTTTGAGTCGGAGTTCAGGATCGTGCGCCCGGAGGGGGAAATCCGATGGATCCATCATGTGTGTCAGCCGATTTGGAACAAGGAAGGAAAATTTCTCGGTACGCGGGGTTCGAACCGTGATATTACTGATCGCAAGCTGGCAGAGGAAGCTCTGAAAGAGAGCGAAGAACGATACCGGCATCTTGTGATGTATGCACCAACCGCTATCTATGAAATTTCTGCCGATGGTCTCCGGTTCCGGCGGGTCAATGAAACCATGTGCCGTATTCTGGGATATACCCAGCAAGAGTTGCTGGAGATGAATCCCTTTGACATTCTCGATGAGGAGTGTAAGATCCGGTTCCGGGATCGGATCGGAAAGCGGTTGGCAGGTGAGGATATTGATGAGTCGGTTGCATACAGGATAGTTGGAAGGGATGGGCGCGAGATATGGGCTACACTCAACCTTCGACTGAATGATGATGGGAAAGGCACCCTTGTCGTTGCGCACGATGTCACGGAACGGAAGATAGCGGAAGAAAAAGTACATAAAGCTTTCGAGCTAACGTCAACAATTCTTGACTCTATACAAGGCAGTTTCATCGCGCTGGATAAAAACTGGCAATTTACCTACATAAATCAGCGGGCTGCAATTCCGAATATTATTCCGGAAGAAATTATCGGGAAATCCCTTTGGGAAGTATACCCGGAAATTGTCGGGACCCCTCTTGAAACTGTATATCGTGAGGTGATGGCCAGCAGGAAACCACGAATATACGAGAACAAGAGTGTTATCGCATCCGGAAGATACTTCGAATTACATGTGTATCCCATTGGCGAGCGTGGCCTGGCCATATTCGGGCAGGATATCACCGACCGCAAGAAGATAGAAATGGCTCTTCACGAAGCACAGAAGAGGACCACTGCTATTCTGGAAGGCATTGCAGACACGTTCTATTCCCTGGATTCACAGTGGAAGTTCGTTACGGTAAACCCGGCAGCTGAGAAAGCTCCCTTTGGCCGGCCTGCATCTGAACTGCTTGGCAGGGTGATATGGGATCTCTATCCGGCCCTTGTGGGCACACAAATCCACCAGCATTACCTCAATGCTGCAACGAAGCATTCTCTTGAACACTACGAGGCAAAGTCACCGCTGAACGGATGTTGGTATGAAGTATTCATGCAGGGACAGGTTGAAGGGGTCGATGTCTATATGCGCGATATTTCCGTGCGCAAACAGGTAGAAGAGGAGCTGTTTCAGAGTGAGAAGAGATACAAAGAGCTTGTTGAGAATGCAAACAGTATAATAATAAAAATGGATAATGAAGGTAAAATCTCCTTCTTCAATGATTACGCACAGAATTTCTTTGGTTATTCCCCTGATGAGATCCTTGGAAAGAATGTGAACATACTTGTTCCTTTGACAGAGAGCACCACAGGACGAAGTCTGGAAACAATGGTTCACGCTGTTCTCAAAGATCCTGACAATTTCGCTGAAAACATAAACGAAAATGTAAAAAAGAACGGAGATCGTGTCTGGATCTCCTGGAGAAATAGTGCTATCAGGGATTCTTTAGGAAATATCACGGGGAATCTTGCATTTGGACAGGATATCACTGTACGCAGGAAGGCTGAGGACGCTTTGCGGGAGAGCGAAGAGCGGTTCCGGCTGGCTCTGAAGAATGCACCAGTGTCAGTTGCGATTCAGGACAAGGATCTGGTTTTCCAGTGGGCGTACAATCAGCGTACGATTCGACCGGAAGAGATCAAAGGGAAGAAAGACATCGATCTCTTTATACCGGAAGATGCAGCACGGCTGGTCGAACTGAAACGCAGGTGTCTGGAGACGGGGAAGATAGTCCGGGAAAAAATCTGGCTGACTATGAATGGCAAACAAATGTTCCTGGACCTGTATCTGGAACCCCTCCGTGACGAAAATGGTCTGATAACCGGAGTCGGGATCGCCACCGTAGATCTTACTGAACAAAAACTCAAAGAAGATGCATTGCGGTACAGCGAGGAGAATCTTTTACAGGCTCAGGAGTTGCTGGAGGCCGTAACGAAAGGGACAGACGTTATCATTGCAGTCCAGGACAAGAATTTCCGCTATATCTTTTTCAACCAGGCTTATAAGGAAGTGATTAAGCGCCTTACGGGTGAAGACCTCGCAATCGGCACCAGCATGATTGAGCTGTTTTCCGGTTTACCCGAAGAGCAGAACAGGGAGATAAAGGAATGGAGTAAGGTCCTGGCGGGTGAGCAGGTGAACGAGACGATAACATTTGGCGATCCGGGCAGTCACCGAAGAATCTATCATGTGCTTCATACCCCCCTCCGGGATGCCCAGGGAACTATCATCGCTGCCGGGGAAGTTGCTTTTGATATTACCCGGCAGGCTCAGGTGGAAGAAGCATTGCGGGAAACAAAGGAATATCTTGACAATCTCATTACCTATGCCAATGCTCCGATAATTGTCTGGGACCCGCAATTTCGTATAACCCTTTTCAACCATGCATTTGAACATCTGACCGGGCAGGAAGTCTAAGGATGTTATCGGAAAACCGCTGGAAATTCTCCTTCCTGAGAACTATCTTGCTCCTGCAATGGATCTCATACGAAAAACCATGGAAGGGGAGAGATGGGAAAGCGTGGAAATACCTATTCTCCACAAGAAGGGCGGAGTCAGGACAGTTCTCTGGAGCTCGGCCTCTATATTTGGATCTGACGGGAAAACCATTATTTCAACTATTGCGCAGGGACAGGATATAACCGACCGGAAAAAGATAGAGTCCGAGTACAGACACAGGGCTAAAGAATATGCAAGAATGAATGTAGCCCTCGAAGAAGAGGTCAGGCAGCGAAAGATATCGGATAGTACGCTTAAAAATACCTTATCGCTCCTCAATGCATCCCTTGAATCTACGGCTGATGGCATTCTTGTGGTTGACCAGCAGGGAAAGATTACCAGTTTCAATAAAAATTTTATGAATATGTGGAATATCCCCCAAGAAGTCCTGGAATCTGATGATAGCCAGACGGTAATAAATCATGTTTTGCCACAACTGAAAAATCCTGAAGGATATGTAACAAGCATCCGGAAGCTCGAGGTCCACCCGGGACGCGAGAGCTTTGACATGATTGAATTTAAAGACGGGAAAATCTTTGAACGCTATTCGAAACCCCAGAAAATCGGAGAGTCGGTGGTGGGCAGGGTCTGGAGTTTCCGGGATATAACTGATCGCAAGCATGCAGAAGAAAACCTTCTTGCATCCGTTCATGAAAAGGAAGTACTGCTTCGCGAGATCCATCACCGGGTTAAGAACAATCTCCAGCTCATATCCGGCCTGCTTGACATGACCAGGATTCGGACGGTTGATGAATCAACGAATACCATCCTGACCGATCTGATGCTCAAAATCCAGACCATGGCGCAGATCCATACCCGGCTGTACGAGAGCAAACAGTTCGGAAAAATCAGTTTAACCGGTCAGATCCGGGACCAGGTAGCCGCGTTATCAAACATTTATTCCCATAAGGGACACGAGATCACCTGCGAAATGGATGCTCAGGAAATATTTCTCCCGGTCGACCAGGCGATTCCCTGTGCGCTGGTCGTGAATGAGATCCTTTCAAACGCGTACAAACATGCCTTCAAAGGGCGGAAACACGGTACTATTGAGATATCCGCAGTACAGGAGAACGGACAGATTCGGATCACGGTCAGGGATGACGGCATCGGGATACCGGGCAATTTTGATATCAGCCGTACCAACAGTCTCGGGCTCAAACTGATCAGGACACTGGTGCAGTCCCAGCTGAAGGGATCACTTATGTTTATGAGCCAGAATGGCACTGAAGTTACTATGGAATTTCCGGTGATTACCGGGGGGGCTTAAACTCTATGTCAAAGATACTTGTTGTTGATGATGAAGCGATCATCACGATGCAGCTGGAAGAGCGCCTGAGTGCAATGGGGTATACTGTTGCGGGAATGGCTGCTTCCGGTGAAGAAGCGGTCGAAAAGGCACGGCGTATCCGGCCAGACCTTGTTCTGATGGATATCGTGATGCCCGGAAAGATGAACGGCATTGAAGCAGCAAAAATCGTCACCGGTGAACTTGATATTCCGGTTGTTTTTGTCACTTCCTATGCGGACGATGCAATTATCGAAAAAGCCAAAAGTGTCCGCCCTTACGGGTATATTGTAAAACCGTTCAATGAACTGGAGATTAAGGCGGCCATTGAAGTGGCACTATTCCGGAAAGCGGCGGAACTTGAAGAAAAGAAATTAAAAAAGACCGCACTCAAAAAAATGGTGCCGGACAGGGAAACCGACCAGCTGGAAGACGGTATCGCGTATCTCGATCTGCCCGAGATAAAAACTGTTCTTTTAAAAGATATCTTCACCGATATCATTCTTTTTCTTTATACCGATCAGGTCGCAAAGGAACCAATATTCAAATTTGCCCTGGAAGAGGGTATAAAAAAGGGAGGACGCAATCTGTTTGCCTATTCAGGTTCTACGCTCCAGAAATACTTCGTAAAAGAGATCTCAAAAAAAGAACTTTTTACCCACCGGATGAAAAGAAACGAAGCATTTGCCCTGCTGCCGCTCCTGGAAAAATGCACCGAATCCCTGCAGGATTCAGGCACTCATGAGTCATTGCAGATTCTGCTGGACTTTTCTGAAACTGAGGAATTCGACGATATTCTTGCCATCAGGAACCTGCTTCTTTCAAAAAAAGAGAAGGGGGCACCGGTATCCGGGCTTGTCGCCCTGAATATCGGAAAAATTGATCATACCCTGATCAAGGACCTTGCCGAAGGAATCCCGAAGATCATTGTATCCACCGGGAAAGAAACAACGCTCTCGTTTGCCCATCATACATTTCCTGCCGAGAGTGTATCGGTTGTCCCCCAGTCAACTATCGATGATGTGGTAAAAAAATCACTGGAACCGGTGGTCCTTTCACTCCTGGACAAACCGATTTCCGGATATGATATCGTTCATGAGATCCACAGCAGGTACAAGGTTCTTATCCCGCAGGCAAGAGTTTACACACTCCTCTATGATCTTATGGAGAACGGGTACCTGGAGATACGGGTATCCGGGAAATCCAAATTGTATTGTCCCACAGAAAAAGGAAAAAAACACATCAGCCAGAAACTCAATGACTTCAAGCTGGTGTTCCAGCATATCTTAGGGACGGTAGATGGGGTAAACCCGGGCATGCATGATAAAAAATAGCAGGGGTGGACATCAACCACGATGAACAATAATGAGGTAATGGTGAATGTGCTCCTGACAGTTTTATTCCCTGTCTGTTTTTTCGCATTCCCCTTTTTATAAAAAATGAAACAAAATTTGCAAAATCCAGTCATGTTTATCTTTTTTCATGAAGAGTAATCTTCGGGTAGAGTAGTACCCGCAGGAGGTGGATCTTCATCTTTGAGAAAATAAATTCCTCATGTACCTTAGTGGAAGGTGGTAACCGAATCAGTACAATGCCACACGTCTGGATGGAAGGCAAGGTTCAGGACCGGACTTCACCCCATCGACGATTAAACACCCTCTGAAGTTAAAAATACAGGAACAATCCGAAAAATAAGAGTTATCCCAATATGCCAGCATTGCAACAGCCAACAAGACAGGTTCTATCCGGGGCAACTGATCGGTCCTTATTTACCCCGATCGATTTTTTTAACTCACCGTTGGTAAAATACCATAAGGTATAGGAAGGATTTGACAAGAAAAACCTCAGGCAACATCAAAAAGGAAGAGTGGGAATATGAGGGAAGAAAATTCAAAAAATGCCGGATTCATAAAAACTATCGAGCCGGTAACAACGCTTCTTAATGAAGAAAATATTGTCAGAATCCGTTCAGAACTTCCTGGTATAGCAGAAGAAAAAATCAGAATAGATCTCGACAACAACTCAGTAACCATTTGGGCTTCGGATACCAAGAACCAGTACAAAAAAGTAATTTCCCTACCCTTTGATGTAAAGTTCAGTAAAAAACGCTTTTCTGAGGAAGTCCTTGAACTGACTCTGGAAAAAACAATCACTGATTAGATCAGTGTACCAGCAGATAAATCCGACCTGTTTTTAAAACCTGAAGGTTTCTTTGTTTCAAAATTTGTTTCAAAATCTGCTTTCTGACAAAGATCCTATAAAATACCCTAGGTAATAATCGGAACGGGTGAGGACAATTCCCGTCTTTGAAAATTCCCCGGGATTATTTCAGGCTGGTGTGGACGCCGGTCGTATCTGGGAAAATTACCGGAATGTGAAAGGTAATTTCCATAAGCAAAGTGTAGCAGTATCTCAGCACTATGGCGCATCATGCTCATCAATCAGCTGTGGCCGGTGCGAGCTCCCTGATTGTTTTTTCAGTGAGTTCATACGGAATTACTGGGATTGTCCCAATGGAGACTGATGTAAAAACCAGGTTAACGATACTGGAGTCGGGTGAGACCAATTCCCATCTTTGGTAATTCATCAGGTCATTTCAGGAAAGAGTATGGTAGTCGTCATTGTGAATATTCAATGAGGGGGATCCCAAACACAAAAATATATATATTGTTTAACGCTAACTTAAGGTAAACCTAAAAAATAAAGGTGTCTTTAGATGGCAGAGAAAGATTCCACCGAAGTTATCGTAAAAGAACCGGCTCAAAAGATACAGGCCGTGACATTACCCGGGGGGACATCTCACAGGAACGGGTACCGATGACCGAAGACCTCGAACAGTTAAAAAAAGATCTCGAAGAACAGACACGGCTCGCAGATGACCGGCTCAACCAGTTGAAATACCTCCAGGCAGATTTTGATAATTACCGTAAGTGGTCTGAAAAAGAAAAAACATCGATCATTGCCCTTGCAAATGAAAACCTGATCAAAGATCTCCTCGTCATCCTGGATGATTTTGACCAGGCACTGCCATCACTCGAGCTGGAACAGAACCGGCAGGGCATACTGATGATACAGAAAAAAATCGTCAAAATCCTCAATGAATACGGGTTGCGTCCCATCGAATGCGTCGGGAAAAAATTCGACCCGCAATTCCATGAAGTAATCTGTAAGGAGCGAAGCAATGAAGAAACAAACACGATTCTCGAAGATATAGGTAAGGGTTACCAGTTGAAATCGAAGGTCATCAGGCCCTCAAAAGTAAAGATTGCAGAACATATCACAGAAAATGAAGGTGAAAACAATGGGTAAAGAAAAGATCCTCGGAATAGACCTCGGGACATCCAACAGTGAAGCAGCAGTAATGCTGGGTGGCAAACCGACCATCATCCCTTCGGCGGAAGGCGCAACCGTCGCCGGAAAGATGTTCCCCTCCTATGTCGCGTTTACTCCGGATGGGCAGCTGCTGGTAGGAGAGCCGGCACGGAGACAGACTGTAAGTAACCCCGACGGCACAGTTACTGCGGCAAAGCGGAAGATGGGTACCGACCAGATTTACCGGATTTACGGCAAGGAATACACACCACAGCAGATTTCTGCATTCCTCCTGCAGAAGATAAAGCGGGATGCAGAAGCCTTTCTCGGGGAACCAGTAACGAAAGCAGTCATCACCGTTCCTGCCTATTTCAATGACAACCAGAGAACGGCAACAAAGGATGCGGGAAAAATCGCGGGTCTTGATGTGGTCAGGCTCGTGAATGAGCCAACCGCTGCTTCCATGGCTTATGGTCTCGACCGGGCCGGGGAATACAAGATACTTGTCTTTGATCTGGGGGGTGGAACTCTTGATGTAACCATCATGGAGTTTGGGGGCGGAACATTTACCGTTCTTGCAACTTCCGGTGACACCCAGCTGGGTGGCACTGATATGGATAACGCGATTTATGAATGGATTGCCGCCGAGTTCAAAAAGCTTGAAGGTATCGATATCAGAAATGACAAAATGGCGATCAACCGGGTAAAAGAGGCTGCCGAAAAAGCGAAGATCGAGTTGTCCACGGTTATTGAAACCGAGATAAATCTCCCTTACGTTTCTGCAACACAGGCGGGTCCCAAACACCTTTCCCTGAAACTGACCCGGGCCAGGCTTGAGCAGCTGGTCGAACCGATCATCAAACGGTGTATTACCCCGTTTGAAACAGCATTGAAAGACGCCGGCCTGACAAAGAATGATATCCAGAAAGTAATCCTGGTCGGCGGGCCGACAAGGATGCCCGTTGTCCAGAAATTTATCGAAGACCATATCGGTAAGAAAGTAGAGCGGGGGATCGACCCTATGGAATGCGTTGCCATCGGAGCTGCCATACAGGGTGCAATCCTGGGTGGCGAGATTACGGATATGGTGCTTCTTGATGTGACTCCCCTGACCCTCGGTATCGAGACGCTCGGCGGGGTGAGGACCCAGCTGATTGAAAGGAACACCACCATTCCTACGAAAAAAAGCCAGACCTTTTCGACAGCAGCTGATTACCAGACGTCAGTTACTATCCATGTACTCCAGGGTGAACGTCCGATGGCGAGTGACAATGTCAGCCTTGGCCAGTTTAATCTTGTCGGTATACCCCCTGCTCCCCGCGGTGTACCCCAGATTGAGGTAGCATTCGATATCGATGCATCGGGAATCCTGAATGTTTCAGCAAAGGATCTCGGGACCGGAAAAGAGCAGAATATGACCATCACGGCTTCGACAAAATTAGCAGACAGTGATGTCAAGAAGATGGTCAATGAGGCAAAACAGTTTGAAGAACAGGACAGACAGAGGAAAGAAGAAGTCGAAGCCCGCAATATAGCAGATTCCCTCATATATACCGCGGAAAAGACAAAATCCGACCTGGCAGGAAAACTGAACCCAGATCTGGTTGACAAGGTAAATGCAGCAATAGTGGCAGTCAAAACAGCACTCGAAGGAAAGGATAGTCAAAAGATCAAGGCCGAGACAGAAAAACTCCAGAAAGTGCTGGGTGAAGCCGGCTCAGCTGCGTACCAGCAGGCTGCCCAGCGACAGGCACAGGAACAGGCAGGTTCCCAGGCAGGATCTGCTGGCAGTTCCGGCACAGGGACGGAGAGTAAAAGCGGAGAGAATGTTGTCGATGCGGACTTCAAGGTTCATGACGAGAAATAACCGTTATTCGTGCGCCAATGGAAAAAAAGGATTATTATGACACCCTGGGGGTCAAACGGGATGCATCACCGGATGACCTGAAAAAGGCGTTCAGGATTCTGGCACGGAAATATCACCCGGATCTCAATAAGGGGAGCAAGGAAGCTGAGGAGAAGTTCAAAGAGATTAATGAAGCCTACCAGGTCCTGAGCGACCCGCAGAAAAAGGCAGAATATGACCAGGTAGGGCATGCCGCCTTCAAACCCGGGGATACTGCAGGCTACAGGACCCCCAGTTACGATGATCTTTTCCGGGACTTCGGTTTAGGTGACATCTTCGATGCGTTCTCGGCAGGTTCCGGGAGAGCACGGAGCCGTGCTGGTGCAGACCTGAGGTATGAGATTGAGATCTCCCTTACCGACGCATTCTATGGTACGAAGAATACCGTGGAGGTCCCTCATAACTATGAGTGCGGTACCTGCCACGGTTCAGGTGCACAACCGGGTTCTGTCCGGGACTGTCCCACGTGCAAAGGGACCGGTGAGATCCGGCGGATTCAGCGGAGCGGTAACCAGCAGGTGATGAACATAGCCCAGTGTCCCGAATGCGGAGGGCGTGGCAGGATCATCGGCAAACCCTGTGAGACCTGCCGTGGGAAGGGATCGATCCGGAAGACGCGAAGAATTGAGGTATCAATCCCTGCAGGTGTTGAAGACGGCCAGTTCTTAAGGATAGCTGGTGAGGGTGAGCCGGGCGAGGATCATGGGCCTCCGGGCGATCTGTATGCAGTAGTCCACATAAAAAAACACCCGGTGTTCGACAGGCAGGGGGCGGACCTGTACAGCACAGCAGTTGTCGGGCTTGCAACTGCCCTTTTAGGGGGTGAGATCAAGGTCCCTACCCTCACCGGAAGTGCGACCCTCAGAATTCCCCGCGGCACGCAGAGTCATACCCTTTTCCGCTTCAAAGAGCAGGGAATGCGCTCCCTGAATTCCGGCGACAGGGGAGATCTGCTCGTAAAGGTTATTGTTAAGATTCCTGAAAAACTGACAAAAAAACAGGAGGAACTGATGAAGGAAGCTTTTGTGGGGGGAACCTGAACCGGAAATGAACCTTATATACTTTGAACGGACTACGGGTGTAAATTACAGAAAGATTCACGTTTTAATCAGGTCTTTCCGGCATTGGAAACGATGTGAAAAAAGAGAATGAGAAACCACTATGGAACAGATTTCAGGAACAAAAAAGTACCAGAACGGGATCTAGGTTTTCTGGACTGATGGAGGAAAAGAACTCTCTGACTTTTTCCTTTTTGAAGAACTGATAGATATGAAGATCAATGCGTTTGACCTTTCGGAAAATCCGGACATATACCGGATCGATGGAAAAACCACAGGATTGAATCTTCGGTTTAACGTCTTCTGAGTGTACAATCATGGCATAAATCATCAGAGTAATGATCAGATACTGATTGAGACAAAATCAGCAGAGGCCGAAAATAGTGTGGTTTTCCTGCACCTGACGGTTGTCGCCGGTATCACGGAAAAAACTTCTGTAAACGAGGGACGGACCGGATGCCGGACGGGACAAAGGAAGTGGATTATGGCCAGCACAGCAAAAAAAAGAACAAGGAAAAAAACCGCATCCGAAGAGGTAAAAACATCGCTGATGAAAAAGTACAGGGAAACGTTCATTGACAAACTTACCCCGCAGGACCTGGAAGAACTCCAGTGTTACCTGATGCAGCAGTATAATAATGAACACGGCTGGAACAATGAATACAGGCTGAAATTTGAATTTAAACTGAGGCAGTATTTTCATGAAGAGATCCTGAAGCGGGAGATTGCCAGTATCGAAACCCTGCTGGACCTCCTCCAACCACAGGATCTGAAAATGTAGATCTGGAACAATTCCGGTGCACAAAATCCTTTACCATTCGGATGAATCCTCTTTTGACTTTCTGATTCTTTTTTTAAAACGGGTTTCTCGTCAGGTCTGTTTTGTCCGCCTGCATAAAAATTGTTTCAAAATTTGTCACAAAATCTGATTTACATAAAACATTTGATAAAATTTCTGAATAATACGATGACGGACAAGGGACGGCAGGGCACGCAGGTGATACGTGAGGTGCAGTTGCCCTTGCCATACCTGAGATTGTCAACTCGCACACATGAGAGGAAAAAATCGAGTCGATTCCTGCACGATGAAGAAGGAGAGGACATATGGCCAGATGGTATTACAAGTCAATCTTTGATGAGCTCGATGAGATGAGAAGTTACATGGACGCATTATTCCAGCAGATGTATGGGACGAACCCGACAGCATTGTTACCCTCTGCCGGGGAGTCAGCAACAAAGCTGCTGCCGGTTCAACCGTCTCGTCTCCGGGTCGATGTGATTGAACAGACCGATGAGGTTGTCGTGACCGCAGATCTTATTCCCGGGATTACCAAAAAAGACATCAGTCTGGACCTGATCAACCCACAGGCACTTGAAATTTCATGGGAACGCAAAGAAGAGAAGAAGGAAGAAAAAGAAGGATATTACCTGCGAGAACGCAGGTTTGGCTCCTTGACAAGGATTGTCCCCCTTCCTGCTCCGGTTACTGAAGACAAAGCAGCTGCAACGGTGAAGAACGGTGTTCTTGAAGTCCATTTGAAAAAGACAAAAAAAGAGCCCAAAGCAAAAATCGCCATTGAATAACTCCCCGGTGGCGATACCCGGCACCTTATTCAAAAGAAGATCTCCTGCTGTTGTGAAAGAACAAAAACGTTTCCGTTGCAAAAAAAGGTGATCAATCCGTATCAGGGGGAACAGATCGTTGAATGCAAAAATAGGAGATGATACCAATGGATAAATTTGAACAGATGATGAAAGATGTACAAGGAAAGACACCATCAGACCTGGCAAAGGAAATAGAGAAATATAAGGGCATATGTATCTGCCCGAAGTGCCCGACGCATAATGCCTGTGCCAAGAATGCAAAAGAGATGCTTTTCTGTATAACCGGCAAGAGTTTCATGTGCATATCCGAGGATAAGGGATGCATCTGCCCGACCTGCCCGGCCACACCGGAGTTTGGACTGAAGAATAAATCCTTCTGCATGAAGGGTGCAGAGAAAGCCCAGCGCTACGAACATGCGTTGTGGGGAACAAAAATTCCCTGATTTTTTTCCTAACGGTGCTATGAAGAAATGAGAGAGGGTGTTCTGTTATGCTTATGGTAAAAAAAAGAGACGGGAGAAAAGAACCATTTGTCGTCGAGAAGATTGTGGTGAGTGCTATCAAGTCCGGAGCACCACCTGAATTTGCGAGAACTGTTGCAGGGGATATAGAACGAATGGCAAAAGAGGAAATCACCACCGGGGAGATCAAGACAAAGGTCCTTGCCATGCTCAAATCCAGAAACCCGGAATGGGAGAGAAACTGGCTGGTCTATGACATCGCGGTGAAAAAACGCCCGAACTAAACGGGAAATATGCATATCTGATGATTGAGGACTTACGAGGTGAAAATGATGGATTCTTCCCCTGCCAGAATAGAGGAATTAATCAGGGACCTGTCCCATAAAAATGAAGACATACGATGGGGAGCTGCATTTGCTCTCGCACGAATCGGACGACCTGCAGTAGACTTTCTCATTCCTGCTCTTGACGACAAGGACAGTGTTGTCCGCCTGCGGGCTGCGTGGGCACTTGGTCAGATCGGGGACTCTCGTGCGGTGGATCCTCTGATCCTCACTCTCCGCGATGGTGACTGGGCAGTAAGGATGAGAGCGGCAGAAGCTCTTGGTAAGCTTCGGGCACACAAAGCAACCGACACTCTTGTGCGTACGTTACGGGATGAGAACCCTGATGTGAGAAGACACGCGATTGCCGCCCTTGCCCTGATAGCAGATCCCGCGTCTGCAGATCGCCTCGGAGATACACTGAAAGATCCCGACTGGCGGGTGAGGATGGGAGCTGCACTTGCACTTACTGCTATCGGGGATACGAAAAGCGTATCCTATCTTGAAACTGCCACCCGTGATGAAAATGAATTTGTCCGAAAAATTGCCTTGGCAGGTGTCGGAAAAAAAGAGGAGAAACGCTCCTGAACATGAATTTTTTTAATGAATAACACCTGTTTTTTTTTAAAATTGTTTCACTCTTTGTTTCAAAATCTGAGTTACAGGCAATAGTCTATAAAACCTGATTTTAAATACCCTGACCATCAGAGGAAAATCCTGTCTTCTGCAGACAAGCGGGAAATAGTATGGAGGTCCTGGATGTATGGAACCGATCAAGTTGTATTCGTTACCAAAACTACCCTATGAGTATACAGCCCTGGCGCCGTATATCTCGGAAGAACAGCTGAAACTGCACCACCTGAAACATCACCAGGGATATGTTACGGGTGCAAACACAGTTCTTGAAAAACTGGACAAGGCCAGAAAGGACAACGCGGACCTTGATTTAAAGGCTACCCTTAAGGAACTATCATTCCATGTAGGGGGTTTCAGACTCCACAATCTCTTCTGGGAGAATCTTGCACCCGCGGGAAAGGGGGGCGGCGGAGCTCCGAAAGGTAGAATTGCAAAAGCAATCGATGACGAATTTGGGAAGTTTGAGAGGTTTAAAAAGGAGTTTACCCAGACTGCGACCAGTGTTGAGGGTTCAGGATGGGCTATAGTGACCTACTGCGAAAAAACCCAGCGGCCACTCATCATGCAGGCTGAGAAACACAATGTTAACATTATCCCTGGTTATGTCATTCTCCTTGTTCTCGATGTATGGGAGCATGCATACTATCTGGATTACAAGAATGACCGGGTAAAATTTGTCGAGTCATTCTGGAATATCGTAAACTGGGACACGGTAAACAAGCGGTTTGACCTGCTGAAGAAATAAGTGTAATCCCGTAAAAAGAAGGCCGGGAAAAAGACAGAACTGGTTGCTTTTTCCCGGGCAGACTAATGAGACATTCTATACCGATGATAGAAAAAGAGGAAAACGATGCCAGAATTTGTCAACCCATTCAGTGGAAAACTGCCGGAACATCAATTAACGTCTGAAGAGCTTATCAGGGCAATCCGGCTGGACCTTGCTGCGGAGCACGAAGCCGTACACGCATATATGGCTCATGCCGGTGCGACTGATAATCCTGTTGCAAGGGCAGTACTCATCGATATTGCCAATGAGGAGCGGGTCCATGCCGGGGAATTTGCCCGGCTTTTGGCTATCCTCACTGGTGATGAGGATGAGTTTTTAAAAAAAGGGACTCTTGAAGTGAATGCGATCGTAGAAAAAACTGCCAGGTCCGTCCAGGTACCAGGAGAACAGGATATACCTACGGTAGGATCGTTGAAATCAGGATAAAAGGTGGATGAAAATGGAAAATGTGTATCTCGGGCGCAAAGAGGCTCCTGTAGGAGCTGATACATGGCAGCTGCTTGACAGCATCATGATTGAAGCAGCAAAAAGCCAGCTTGCCGGCCGAAGGCTGATTACTCTGGAAGGGCCATTTGGTTACGGATTAAAAGTATTACCCCTCAGTGACTGCGAGCTGGAAGAAGGAATTTCGACCAGCAGTTTTGTTCCTGTTCATGCAATAAAATCCGGATTCAGTCTTGGAAAACGTGACCTTGCAGCATTTGAAAATGAGAAACTTACTTTTGACGGGGGTCCTGTTGCGTGTGCGGCAATGGATTGTGCTGCAAAAGAAGACGGGATAATTTTCCAGGGAATTTCCGGATCTCCGGGATTATTGAACATTGAAGGGGCCAGCACCCAGACTCTGACAAAATGGGATAAGGTCGGGGCAGCAGCAGATCAAATCATCGAAGCGGTCACAAAGCTTGACGATGCAGGGTTGCATGGAGGCTATTGCATGGCTCTTGCCCCTTCCCTGTACAACCTTCTGTTACGCCGGTATCCCCAGGGAGATGGTACTGAGCTTGACCATATTCGGTACTATCGTATCGGAAGGTGTTGTCAAAGCCCCGGTCCTGAAAAAGGGCGGCGTCCTTCTCGCTTCAGGTCGCCAGTTCTGTTCGATTTGTATCGGGCAGGATATGGCTGTTGGTTATACTGGTCCGGCAGGGGACAGTCTGGAATTCTATGTGGTGGAGAGTCTGGCACTCCTCATCCGTGTGCCGGAAGCAATCTGTGTTCTCAGATAATGGTGAGAAGACCAGCGGGAGAACTCAGGTAAATGAGGTGAAAAAATGCAGAAAGAAATACCAGAGATCCTGAAAAAATTCGAACAGGACTATGAAGTCTATGTCAGTGCACAGGACGCACAGACATTCTGGGTAGTTGATGCACGGATACCAAAAAAACAGGAAAGTCATCACCGTGGCAGAAAATATGTTTCAGGACCGAATGAAGACGGGAATGTTATCATTTTTCCGGACCATGAACGTTCGGATGCATACCTGACGGAAAACTGGGGAACCATGAAAAGTTTCAGGGATTTTGTTGACAAGTCACTCGATGCTATCCTGAGGGACAAGGAGGACATTGAACAGAATCTGCAGGAGGGATGCGGGACTACCTGTGATTAAAAGTGCCTGTCCCATTGTTATGAATGCAGCCAAACTCCCCCGATCTTCAAAAAAAGTGATGAAGATCCTCTATTCAGGTTGTGCCATGACCCAGAAAGACCTGGTGAAAAAAACGAGCCTTCATCCGCGCACTGTGCGGTATGCACTGAAAAAACTCAAAGAACAGGAACTTCTTATCGAGAAGTTAAAAATGGATGATTTACGCCAGATTATCTACCAGATCCGGTTAACCGGGATCCAGAATACCGCGCTGGCAAACACCTGAATGATTCTTATTTTACAGATTTTTTAATCCATGTATGAAATAAAAAAAGAATGAATCATTTACGGGAAGGATAGTTCTATCCCTCCCAGACAGCGCCTTCTCTGGCAATGATGTCTTACATTTTGGGGAGTAATCGCGTTGGGGGAGAGCCAGCGTAGTGTGCGGTGTACGTCCCTGGATGTTCTGTTTTAAAAAAATTTCTTGAGAGTTTTTTTAGGGTAATGTACCAATCTAGCCCCTAATTTTTTTTATTCTTACAACGACAAAAAATAAAATTATGTGACTAAAACTGGAATGAAAAAAAGTTACTATGATTTTCAACATTCTTTTTCGTGTTGATGGCTCCTGTATTCGGGTCTATCGCGATATGGGGGTCAGCACAGCGGCGGGGGTGGAGACTTTTGCCAAAGCCCCCGGGAGCGTGATAACTATCGATTGGAGTATTATTTTAAAGAAGATTTTATGAAAAATTTTGGGGCTAAAATAACACTTTTCGAATTTTTAAAACGAGGAGTCTTTGGGTCAATTACACATGGGGGATTTCTGTGAAATCAGAGATTTCTGAGTTTGTCGTGCAGATGTTCCTTATGCTCAGGGCATGGACATCGTTGTTACCCGTCAGCCGTGCAAAATCCCTGAGTTCTTCAGTGGACACGCTCAGAAACTGCTCAAGCCGTTTTGCAGAAATAGCCGGCTCAAGACGCTTACGCAGTTCAGGCTTCTGGGTAGTCACCCCAACCGGGCAATTTCCCGTGTTGCACAGACGGTACTGCTGGCAGGCACATGCCATCAGTGCTGCAGTACCAATGGCAATTGCATCTGCACCAAGACAAAGCGCCTTGGCAAAATCCGAAGAGACCCGCAAACCGCCGGTGATCACCAGGGATATACCCTTACCATTGTTCCGGTCAAGGTATTTTCTCGCGCGGTACAAGGCAAAAATGGTAGGAATCGATGTTGAATCCTTGATAAATTTCAGGGAAGCGCCGGTCGCACCCGGCCGGCCATCAATCGTTATGAAATCAGGTTCAGCAGAGAGAACCTCAGCGAGATCCGCTTCAATGTCCCCTGCTGCAATCTTGACACCAATTGGTTTTCCTCCCGACGTTTCACGCAGCCACCGCACCTTCTTTTTCAGGTCTTCCCTGTTTCTGATATCGTCATACGCTGCAGGGCTGATGATGTCAGTCCCCTGAGGATATCCCCGGATTTCTGCGATTTCAGCGGTAACCTTTTCTGCAGGGAGACGGGCACCCATACCCGGCTCAGCTGACTGCCCGATTTTTATCTCAATTGCATCTGCAGATTTGAGGTTCTCGTCCGTGATGCTGTAGCGGTTGGGGACATATTCAAGGATGTACCGGTAAGCCTGTCGGCGGGCTTCCGGCAAAATTCCCCCTTCCCCGGATCCCATGGCAGTCTGTACTGCTGCAGTTCCCTGTGCAATCGCAATTTTCACTTCTTTTGAAAGTGCCCCAAACGACATATGGGTGACAAAAACGGGGGTTTCAAGTATCATCGGATGCAGTGCCTTGGGTCCAATCACCGTGCGGGTATTAATATACGTCTCTTTGTTCAAGGGGAGTGTGGCAATCTGTGCACCCTTAATCAGAATGTCATCCCATGAGATAACGGGTTTTTTTGTCCGCATCGGTTCAATAATGGATTTACCGGTGACAGCCATCGTATGGATATCTGCCATGTAAACCTCGAGATCATCAGATTGGCGCTCCCACGCGGAAAGATAACCGGGCAGAACGGAAGAACCCCCTGGAGGCCGTGCATGAGTGACCTGTGCACCGCATAAGGGGCAGGTATTTGTGTGGTTTGCGGATGTAGAGGAAGGAACCGGTCTGAGGTGGGTCTTGTCTGAAGTACAGACCGGGCATGCCCAGTCCGCAGGGAACTCACCCGGCTCTGTCCCGGGCACGATGCGGGTGAGAGGGTCTCCCCGCTGGGATTCGTACTCAAATACCTTACAGATATCGCAGCGATAGAGGGTCATGCAGGATTACCTTTGTTCTCATGTCCGTTTTGGGATACCATAAGGATATTCCGGACCTCTCTAAATAAAAGGTAATCCGCGATAAACGGTCAGATTATGAGAAATTACCAAAAAATATGGCAGGACTTTTCATTCTGCCTCCCTGGTAAAAATTGGTTTTTTGAGAATTCTATTCTCCAGACTATTGAACCATAAAGCACGAGTAAGACGACGGAAGGGACCGTGCCTGTCCCCCTGCACCGCCCCTTCACTAATCGTGATGATAACGTATAACCTGTTCAGGATCCTCGCATTTTGGGGGGGATCCGCAGTGGCGGGGGTGAAACCCCATGAGCGCATCTGAGCTTGATATTGAGCATTTCTTCAGAACCTAAAAAATTCCCTTTACTCCACATTGGTAATCCTTGCACGCATCTGACCGATCTCTTCCTTTTTTTCCTCTATCAGTGCAGAAATAACAGCATCAGAAAAAATCAGAGCCAGAGTTTCGAACAAGGTACCCAGCGGTGCAAACGCTGAATTGACCGAACGGTATTCCCCGGTCAGCTGCCGGATTTCAAACGATTTTTTATCCTTCCGGTAATACCCGGTAAGGTCCCCAAGATTTACCAGACAATCTGCAATTTTACTGATTTTTGAGTCAGGTGATGATGTAATGATACAGACTTTTCCTCCCAGTTCTTTTGCTGTTTCAGCGATCGAGACCATCGAATGTGTCTCCCCTGATCCGGAAAACACCACCAGCGTATCTCCCGATCGAAATGCCGGTGTAATAGTCTCCCCGACAACGTAAACATCCAGCCCGAGATGCAGCAGCCGCAGTCCAAATGCCTTGGCTATAAACCCTGATCGCCCGGCACCGGCAACATAGATTCTTCTGGCAGAAAGCATTTCCTGAAAAAATGCATTCATCTGGTTCTGGTCAAGCATACCGGCTGCTTTCGTTATAGTCGCAGCCATCTGCTCCATAAATACCGGAATCTGGAGAACTTCATCATCCATGTATGCATCTTCCTTTTTGCATTGCAGGATATCAGCATATCGGTTCCTGAATGGGACCTCGTAGTGGATTAACAAAAATGCTGCCTCTGGAGAAACGGAAACGAATACATTCACCGCACCGGAAAAAAACGTATTCTCTGCAAAAGGACCCCTCCCCCTGGTCTTCTTTTTAGGCGCAGCGGGCAGGGATTTTTTTGTCACCGATCCGCCGCGGGGATGCCCTGTTTTGGGGCGGCAGCAGTTATCGTACCTGATGGAGAACGTGGTGATAATTCTGTATCAGAGCAGAAAACTGCGATTTTCATTGAAAATGGTAAAAAACCGTGAATGCTCACGGGAGTGTTTCCTTACCGCTTTGGACCCCCACATGCGATCACTCTCAAGAAGGTAATACAGCACTATCGTATTGCGCAGGGACGGTCCGGGGGAATCCTCTGTCAACGTGCGATAATGTGTATTTCATATCCTCGTATAATATGTTCCATCAAACCTTATTTTATATAATTAAAAAGGAAATCTCCAGAGCCAGCCAAAATCCTATTTTTTATTCTCCTGTGGAAGGGAATTCCTGAACCTGATAAGCTCGTCACAGAACTCTCCCAGGTATTCCTCCATGGAAAGGCTGCCTTCTTCAAAAATGCAATCACCCTCTTCGATTATTTTATTGATTAAATCCCGCGTCGGAAGCAGGAGATCGATTGGAACCCCGGCCTGTTTTGATCCCCGGACAAGAGCCTCCCGGAAGAGACCGAGACAATACCCTATACGGTAATGGTACACATTTCGGGTCTTATCCAGGTACGCTGCAACACGTTCTGTTTCAATACGGAGAAAATCCTCAAGGACCTGGGGGTCTTTGCATTTACCGAGCATGTACTGGTAGTGGGCATAGGGATACATTTCTTCCAGTTCGGCAGGGACAATGCCGCAGGTGCCGAAAATGACAATATGATAGCGTGAATGGTCCAGGACCTGTGAGATTATCGTCCTGATGAGCTGGTGGCTGGGACTTTTACTGTAGGGTTTGCGGACTGCACAGGGCATGAAAATGGCAATATCCCGGGGGGGTACCTGATATTCTTCAATGATATACCGGTGAGACTTTTCAAACTCCGGAAGATAAAACGGGGGTCCGGTCAGGTGCGGTCCCTGCCCCCCATCTGCATGTTCACGGTCTTTTTGATCTCCCATGGCTCTTCCATACCGGATTGTTCCGTCAATAAATGAATGAATCGCCCCGGGACTTCATCAGGGAAAGGTGGTCGGACTGCCCTTTGAGTTATTTTCGGCTCAGAATTACTTAATTACCCTCAGGATACCCATATTGTATCCGGATGGCACGTCTTGCGGTAATAGGAGTCGGCAGGATCGGCGGGGAGGTCGCCTACCTTGCGGCATCGCTGGGAATCGTGGACGAACTGGTGCTGTATGATTGTGCTCCTGACCTGCTCCGGGCACAGGTGCTGGATCTTGAGCACACCGGGCTCCAGATACCCATCAGTACCGATACAGCTGCAGTAAGGGAAGCAGATATCTGCATTTTTTCGGCTGGCATTCCTCGGAATCCCTCGGTAAAAACACGTGCCGATCTGCTCGAAGCCAACCTGTCAGCCACCCGTGACGGCATCGCACTGCTCAAAGGATTTTCCGGCATTCTTGTGACCGTGACCAATCCCATGGATGCAAACAACTTCGTGCTCTGTAAAAAGAGCGGTATTGCCCGGGAGCGGTGCATCGGCTTTGGCGGGCAGGCTTGACAGCGCCCGGTTCGGTCTTGCACTCAGGAACAGGGGGATTACGGGATTTCCCTTTATCCTGGGAGAGCATGGTGAACACCAGGTCCCGCTCTTTTCGAGCCTTGCGTCCCGGGTAGAAAACGGCCAGCGGGAAGAGATCCTTGCAGAACTGCGAGGAGCGAGTATGGAAATAATCAAGGGTAAGGGGGGGACGGTCTTTGGTCCGGCACTTCACCTGGTCAACCTTACCCGCATCATTCTCAAGGATGCCCGTGAACTGATCTGCTGTTCAGCAGTGCTTGAAGGAGAGTATGGATTATCGGGGTGTTCCCTTGGGATTCCTGCCCGTGTCGGTCGTGACGGAATCCGGAAAATTGAGGTGTGGGATCTTGATGAGTGGGAGACGACAAAGATGAACGAAGCAGGAGAGTTTGTTCAAAGCCTTTGTGTGCGGGCGGTGTCCTGATATGGCATCGCAATCCCTCAAATCAGATGCTGCTATAAATACCCCCGGCTCCATCCCCACGAGGTCAGGTATAAAAATTGCCATTAATCAGGTTGAGTACACCAGGACTTCAGAAGGTCCGGTTATACACATTTTCGGGAGGGATATTCAAGGAAAATCGATTAAAATTGATGTTACGGGATTCTGCCCTTATTTTTACGTACCAGCCAACCAGGCCGAGGCACTTCCTGCATCATCGCATTCAACCCTTGAACCTGGGACAAAATACGTATCGATCCGTGGCGAGCCCCTACGTAGATTGTATACACTGAACCCAGGAGATGTGCGTGAGGAACGTGAACGGTTTAAGCATTTCGAGGCAGACATACCTTTTGCTACAAGGTTCATGATTGATACCGGTTTAACCGAAGGTGTTTCTGCCCCCTCGACAAAAGTAGACTATAGAGAACTTGAACCAACCGAAGTAGACGCCCCAGCCCGTTCATGTATCATTGATATCGAATGCGAGGATGAGCGGGGATTTCCGGATCCCCAGCGCGACGCAATTATTTCTATCACCGCATATGACTCATTTCCGAAAGATTACGTTACATTCCTCCTTGTCGGCGGAGGCATACCGTCGACAATTGCGGAACAGCAGGATGCTGGTGGTCTTGCAAACGGTTGCTTCCGAAAAGAGAAACACACGATTTGTCCCTTCGGGGACGAGACAGAGATGTTAAAGGCTTTTGCCAGGTACATCGCTGAACGTGATCCGGATGTTCTCTCTGGCTGGAACTTTATTGAATTTGATATGCCTTATATCACCGGTCGGATGGAGCGACTCGGTCTTCGGTTGGATACACTTGCCCGGATTCAGGGACAGACCGAACGCAATGCCTTACGAGGACGTGCTCTCTTCGATCTCCTTTCAGCATACAAGAAGATGCACTTAAGCCAGAAAGAGTCGTACCGCCTTGACGCGGTAGCTCTCGAAGAAGTTGGAGAGCAAAAGGTCAGGTACACCGGGACAATCTCGAACCTATGGAAGAATTCGCCAGCAAAACTTGTTGAATATAATTTCAAAGATGTCGAACTCTGTGTCAAGATCAATAAAAAAGACAATATCATCGAGTTCTATCGGGAGATAGCCCGGTACGTAGGCTGCCCATTGGATAAAACCCTCAATTCATCAAGTGTTGTTGATATCTTTGTTTTAAGGAAGGCATTCGGAAAATACGTTCTTCCTTCGAAAGGATTTGTTAATGCCGAAGAGTTCGAAGGTGCCACGGTCTTCGAACCGAGCAGGGGCGTGAGAGAGAACGTGGTGGTGCTGGACTTAAAATCCCTCTACCCAATGGCGATGATGACGATCAACGCGTCAATGGAAACCAAGGATCCTGATGGCGAACTCAGAGCGCCGAATGGGATCCGCTTTAAGAAGAAGCCGGATGGACTGACGCGAACTATCATTTCGGAACTGCTCAAGGAGCGGGATGAGAAGAAAGCACTTCGTAACACTTTTGAATTCGGCTCACCGCAGTATATCCTTTACGATATGCAGCAGAACGTACTGAAGGTTATAATGAATACCTACTACGGCGTGAGCGGGTACCCGAGATTCCGGCTCTTCGACCGGGAGATCGGTTCTGCGGCAACTTCTGTCGGACGTGCGATCATCGAACACACCCGAAATGTGATCGAGAAAATGGACTTAAAAGTCAAAGTGATATACGGAGATACCGACTCCTGCATGGTGCAGTTGCCACCGCTTGATCGTGAGCAGACTATTGCAACTGCCAGAGTAATTGAAAAACATCTTAACGAAAGTTACAAGGATTTTGCGAAAAATCAACTCAACGCCGATGTCCATTTCTTCTCCATCAAGTTCGAGAAGATTTATTCCCGTTTCTTCCAGGCTGGTAAGAAGAAACGGTACGCAGGATCCCTTGTCTGGAAAGAGGGCAAGGATGTCAAAGAGACCGACATCGTGGGCTTCGAGATCCGACGCAGCGACACTCCTCAGATCACAAAGGTTGTACAGCAGCGTGTCATGGAGATGATCCTGGAAGGAGAAGGTAAAGAACAGATTCGAAAATATTTGATAGAGGTTGTAAAAAAATATCGGGCAGGAGAGTATTCTCTCGACGAGATTGGAATCCCGGGCGGAATTGGAAAGGATATTGATACGT
The DNA here is from genome assembly GCA_963841015.1 of uncultured Methanoregulaceae archaeon. GTDB lineage: Archaea > Halobacteriota > Methanomicrobia > Methanomicrobiales > Methanospirillaceae > Methanoregula. The sequence continues at coordinate 512,395 of CAWJAX010000002.1, forward strand.
ATGGTATAGACGATGCGCATATTCGTGGAGCGAAATATGCCAATCTGCATCTTCACACCGAATTTGGAAAAGGCAGTAAGCCAAAGCGGGTATACATCAAAAGTATTGATCCGTCAGGTATCGGGAAGCAGAAATATCCTGATACTAATGTAATCTGTTTTGAATATGGTGATCAGGTTCCAAAAGAATTTCATGTTGATTTAGATCTGATGTTAGAAAAGACCTTAAAACAACCAATTTCCCGCATCATTGAAGCTCTCGGATGGGAGTGGAATGAACTTTTAGATCCAAATAAAAAAATTACAACGGCAACAACATTTGCTCATTGGGGGTAATGAGTAAGAGATCAATTCAAATTAATTGATGTCCCAAAACGAACAATGATAAATCATTCCAGTAACCGTTTAAAAGCAGGTGTGAGGATAATTTCCGAAAGATGAGTGATGAAACTACCACACCATCAACAATTTGTTCCGGTTACTTTTCACCAGAACGTTTCCCGCTTTCTTTTAACCGTTCATGCAGTTTTTTGATCTGTTCACGCAGGGCAATAGCCCGTTCGAAATCGAGGCTCTCGGCAGCATCCCGCATCTGTTTCTCGAGCTCGATAACGACATTGGGAATCTCGTTTCTTGGTACATGTTTTGTATCTTTAATCTCGACTTCTTTTTCCTTGACCGGTTTTTTTATGGTTTTTGGGATGATATGGTGCTCTGTATTGTAAGAGACCTGTAGATCCCGCCGCCGTTTGGTCTCGGCAATTGCCCGTTTCATTGAATCCGTCATGGTATCGGCATACAGGACGACATGTGCATTGACATTCCGTGCCGCCCTCCCGATAATCTGGATCAGGCTCCGTGCATCGCGGAGGAATCCTTCCTTGTCCGCATCAAGGATGCCGATGAACCCTACCTCCGGGATGTCGAGTCCTTCCCGAAGGAGATTGATCCCAACGAGTACATCGAATTTTCCGAGACGGAGTTCACGGATGATCTCGCTGCGTTCGAGCGTCTGGATCTCAGAGTGGAGGTAGCGTGTGCGGATACCCTGGTCTGCAAGGAACTCGGAGAGCTCTTCTGCAAGTTTCTTGGTGAGCGTCGTAACAAGTACCCGGTCACCGCGTTTTATTGTCGCTTTTACTTCACGTATGACGTCATCGGTCTGGCCCTCTATCGGGCGCACCTCGACCTGGGGATCCACAAGCCCGGTCGGACGGATGATCTGCTCGACCAGCCTTGCGGATTTTCTGAGTTCATAATCACCGGGTGTGGCTGATACAAAGACTACATTACCCATATACTGCTCGAACTCTTGGAACTTCAGCGGACGGTTGTCATAGGCGCTCGGGAGGCGAAAGCCATAATCAATCAGGGCTTTTTTCCGCGAGCGGTCTCCGTTATACATGCCATGCAGCTGGGGAATCGTCTGGTGGCTTTCATCGATAATCATCAGAAAATCGTCCGGGAAATAATCGAGGAGACAATAGGGTTTTTCACCTGCATTCCTGCCATCAAAATGCCGGGAGTAATTCTCGATCCCTTTGCAGGAACCGGTCTCTTCTATCATCTCGAGATCGAACCGGGTCCGCTGTTCAAGACGGTGCGCTTCGATCATCCCGAGTGTTGGCAGGACCTCGTCAAGTTCCCTGCGGATTGAAGCAATCGCTGACTTCCGTGTTCCTTCCGGTGTCACAAAATGCCGGGCAGGATAGATATAGAAATATTTCATCTCTTCAATTTTTGAACCGGTGGTTTTGTCCACTTCGCGGATGCGTTCAATCTCATCACCGAACATCTCTATCCGGATTATGTTATTGAAATACCCGGGCACGATGTCGATAATGTCTCCCTTGACGCGGAACCTGCCGGGCATCAGTTCCAGGTCGTTTCGCTCAAAAAGGATATCCAGAAGACGGCTCATGATCTCGTTTCTGGTGATCTTCTGACCGACACAAAGCTCAAAACCCATGTTCCGGAAGTTTTCCGGATTGCCAAGACCAAAGATGCAGGAGACTGAAGCTACGATGATCACATCGCGCCGGAACGAGAGCGAAGCGGTGGCTGAGAGCCTGAGCATCTCGATCTTGGGATTGATGGCAGAGTCCTTTTCTATATACTGGTCCTTTGCCGGAATATAGGATTCGGGCTGGTAGTAATCGTAATAGGAGACAAAATATTCTACCCGGTTGTGCGGGAAAAAATCGCAGAATTCCTGGTAGAGCTGGGCGGCAAGTGTCTTATTGTGGGCAAGCACCAGGACCGGCCTGTTTCCAGCGGCGATAACGTTTGCCATGGTAAACGTCTTTCCCGAGCCGGTTACTCCCAGCAGTGTCTGGAACTGCTCATTGTTGAAGAGACCCTCGGTTAATTGCCTGATGGCTTCCGGCTGGGAACCTTCGGGTGCAAATGTTGAGGTGAGCTGGAATTCGGTCATGGTGCTAAGGAATTCAGAGTGTAATATATTAAGGGATAGGTATGCGGCATGAACCTGGTCTTATCAGGGCACGGGAAATGTTTAACGGTACTGTGTTTCATGCTTCGAGCAGAGTGAGAAGATCCCGGAGATGCAGGGTGTTGATAATATCCTGACTTTCGAGCCAGCCACGACGCGCTGTGGCAATCCCGAGTTCCATGCAACCAAGGTCTTCTTTTACCTTTGCGTCAGAACCAATTGAGAACCGTGCCCCATGTTTGCGTGCCATCCTGCAATTGGTGTCGGAGAGGTCAAGTCGAAAAGGAGCTGCATTGATCTCCAGGGAAATGCCCTGTCCTGCTGCAGCATCAAAAATTGCCGGGAGATCTGCCTGAACCGGTTCCCTCTCCTGGATAATGCGCCCGGTGGGATGACCCAGGATATCTACCTGCTCATTATGCAGGGCAGCAACCAGGCGTTTTGTCATTTCGGTCCGGGGCATGTCTAATCCTGAATGGACGCTTGCCACCACCACGTCAAGGTCCCCGAGAACCTTGTTTGCGATATCCAGGTTTCCGTCAGGGTTGATGTTGCATTCGATCCCGGCAAGCACCATGAATCCTTCGAGCTCACGGTTCGCCTGCTCGATCTCCTTTTGTTGTTTAGCGATTGTTGTCTCGTCAAGCCCACGGGCTATTTTTGAGTTCCATGCATGATCACAGATGGCAATATATTCATAACCGAGCAACTTTGCGGCGTCTGCAAGCTCCCTGATGCTCTGTTTTCCGTCGCTCCATGTAGAGTGAACATGAAGGTCTCCCTTTACCGCGGTGTAGGGAACAATTTCGGGAAGGGTCCCCTTGCTCGCGGCTTCGATCTCGCCACGGTCCTCACGCAGTTCAGGTTCAATAAACTGCAGATCAAGCAACCTGTACAGGTCCTGCTCGGTCTGTCCCACCAGCATCATTCCATCAGCCAGGTTGGTGATCCCGTATTCGTTCAGCTTCCAGTTCCGTTCAAGCGCACGGCGCCGCAAAGCTATGTTGTGGGTTTTGGATCCGGTGAAATACACGAGGGCTGTCCAGTACTGGTTTTTATCTACCACCCTCAGGTCAACCTGCACACCGGAAGAAAGGACGATGCTGCATTTTGTCGGTCCTTTTCCCAGGATACGATCGATATCAGGCTGGACGCAGAATTCACTGATAATTTTTTCAGGTTCTTCTGATGTTGCGATAATATCCACATCACCGATGGTCTCTTTTCTTCTCCTGATGGATCCTGCGAGGCTGATTTCCTGGGTACCGGGAAGAGCTGCCAGTCGTTTTTTAATGTTTTCAGCAACCGGCAGAATATCTCCAAGGAGAAAACGATGGCCCGTACTCTTCATCGCGTGGATACTTTGCAGAATATTCTTCTCGCTTTTCTCCCCAAATCCCGGCAGGCCCCGGACCTTTCCGGCCTGAGCCGCTTTTTCCAGTTCTTCCCAATTCGTAATGCCCAGTTCTCTGCTCAGGATCAGGGCTTTTTTTGGCCCGATGCCCCCAATTTCCGAGAGTTCAAGGACACCTTTGGGCAGTTCCTGCTTCAGTTTCTCAAGGTGTGCAAGCCTTCCGGTTTCCAGTATTTCCCGGATTTTACCGGCAAGGTTACTGCCAACACCCGGTATCTCCTCAAGTTTTCCGCGCTCGGAGATTTTTGAAATATCTTCTCCCAGTGTCTCGATTTCATGGGCAGCCCTCCGGTACGCAGCCGGTTTGAACTTCACGCTTTTAAGGTCAAGGATATCGGCGACTTCATAGAACAGAGCTGCGATCTGCTTATTGCTTATCCGGGATGTCGGGTCCATACACTCACTCCGGAAATGTTACCGATAAGATGATGTTACTGTTTTATGCATAGTTTTTTCCCTGACACAGGAGCAAAAAAAGTAAAGGAAATTTACCGCTCCCTTATGCGCTACCAGTCCCCCTAAGGGTGACGGGGACCGTGTGATAATCCAAAAGTGATAGCAGGTACTACAGGTCATCGTCATGGGGATGCTCCCGTGGCGGGGACAAAACCCCCGGGAACGTGAGAAATTTCGAATTGATTTCTTACGAAAAATGAACTATTCAGCAATAATACAAGATTTTTTTTACCATTCCTCAAATGTACGATAATTGCCGCCGCCCCCGAAGGGTCGCCCCTGCGGCGGATTAGAAACAAACAATAAAAAAAATTTCTGCCCGCCCTGCCTCGGAGGCCCTGAGGCGGGATTCCATCGTATACATTACGATTTTCATGGTTCGGGAGTGAACCCTATAGATTTATGTCTGTTTCTCCAGCACAAAAAAAATTAAAAAAAATCCCATCACCGGGGTTTGTAATGTCCCCACTTCTCAAGAGCCTTGGCGAGCTCAGGTGCCTTCTTTGCTTTTTCTTCAAGGGTGATTTTTTCCTGCCACGCTTCGATTGCCTGCATGGTTGCCTGTGCTCCGGCACGTGTCCCTTCCGGGTGACCGTGAATACCCCCACTGACCAGCAGCACCAGCTCGGTACCATAAATGTTCAGCACATCGGGAACGAGCCCGGGGTGAAGTCCGCCGGATGAGACCGGGAATGCAGATTTGATCCTTCCCCAGTCCTGCTCAAGGAGCATGCCTTCCACGGCAGGGGTCTTTTTCTCCCGCAGCACATCGGCAAGGGCTATGGACTCCTTTTTTGATCCGGTCAGCTTGCCAACGGCAGTCCCCGTATGGATCTGGGAGACACCGATAAGCCGCATGATCTTTGCGAGGAACTGCATGGTGATGCCATGCTTTTTATTCCTGTCAAAGGCGGCATGCATAGCCCGGTGTGCATGGATTGCCAGACCAAGATCGGAACAATAGTCCCGCATCGTCATAACACCTGCGGTCCCGGCGACTACGACATCTATCATGGCGTAGTTCCACCCGTATTCAGCCAGCATATCTGCCCTTTTTTTCATGGTTTCAGTATCAGCGGATATATTGAGGAACGCAGATTTTTTCCCGCCGGTCTCTTTCTCTGCCTTATCCCGCAGCTTTGAGAGTTTTTTTACCCGTTCCTCAAAACGGTTGAACGGGGTCGAAGTCAGGTTTTCGTCGTCCTTGACGAAATCAAATCCCCCCATCCAGGTTTCATAGCCAATCTCTGCATGTTCCTGTGCAGAAAAGCCAATCTTGGGCTTGGGAACAGCGCCGGTCAGGGGCCGTTTGCTGACCTTCATCATCTTCCGGATCCCATCGTTGCCAAAATGCGGGCCTTTGAAATGGGAAATGTAGGCAGGGGGTAGTGCAACATCGATCAGCCGAAGGTTTCTCACGGCTTTCATGCCAAAGATGTTTCCCGCAATCCCGCTCAGCAGCTGGACCGCGTTCCCCTCTTCCCAAAGTGCCAGAGGATACGCGATTTTTACTACGTTTCCTTCGATATCAAACGCTTTTGCCTCAAGTTTTTTCATGCGGGGTGGCAGGGTGAAGAGAGTGGTCCATGTTCCTGTCGAGCTTTCTGATGCTATCCTTCCGGCTGCCTCTTTGCTGCGGATCCCGGCAGCAGGTTCAAAATAAAACATGCAGATGAGATCATCAGGTGACGGCGTGTAGTTCAGGTCAACAAATTCTTTGTACCAGTCAATCGTCATAGTAGTTCTCAGTAGTATCAAAGGAACGGTAAGTAAAAAACATTCCCGGTGTATTAAAAAAAGTTATGAGTTTTGGCATCGCTCTTTGGAATAGTCAATAAAAAGAATAAATTCTAAAAGTTGCATGCCTATGATCCATGCGGCTCGTTACAACGGGCAGGAAATGAGATTGAGAAGGGGGGCAGTGCCTGACTGCTGACCTCTCTGGATATTCAAAGAGCGTTTTTTTAAAAAACCAGCACAGTTGACAGTGAAAATTTCAAAAAGTATGCGATTGATAACGCCTGTCCTCTCTCCTCCACTTCGGGAGGGTTCGGACAGGAAAACAATCGAACAAAAAATAATGTATACATTTGCCCTGGTCGTAGGTCCCGCTCTGGAGCACGTCCTCCCATCAGGGAGGTAATCCTGCAACGCTCCCGTCTCCAGCTCTCAAGCGGGGGAATGGTGAGCGCAACGCGGGGGCATCATCATAACTCTAGAATGTCTATAGAAGGCTCTTAGAGCGTTCTCTGGGCGATTCGGGTAGAACTGTAGCCTGGCAGCGCGGAGTGCTGCCCTTCAGACTTGACATCTATGTCGCATTTGGAATCTCAATGACGTATAATTTTTTTCAATATTTTCGGGACTAGCCTATTTTCACAAAAATCCACAGTAGACAGTGTGTTATTTTAAAAAAAAATTCCGGAATAACACCAGAAAACCGGTGAGGGTTATTGCTCTTTTTCAAATACCAGACAACATGACGATTATACCAGCCGTATGAGATTTTCCCGCCCTTTTTTGACCTTCAGGATGACCCCGCGCTGGTGGAGGTCGTTGAGTGTAGCACTCACCGTTGATTTGGGCAGTCCCAGGGTTTTAACGATCTCTGACTGGTACTGTTCCCCGCCACTGGTTTTCAGCAGCTGGATTATCCTGTCTTCAAGACTTAAAAGTTCCGTTTCGGATAAGGTAACCGGCGGATCTTCAGCCTCAACGGTTTCAGGAACCCGTCTTTTTGACAGAACCACATACAAACCTCCCAGTATGAGCACGCAAAGCAAACCCCCCAGCAGGAGCGGCAGCCAGGGAAAGCCGGTTTTTTCAAAGACCATCCGTGGTTCACCTGCCCCGAATGAACGCTGGCCGTACCAGATAAGCCCGTCCCGCACCTGATCAGGAGCAGGTTCTGCACCACTGACTGAATAACCGGAGGGATACCTGATCACAAGCGTATTGTCTTTAGCCAGGTACAACCCCCCAGCGAATGCATCCCCAATGGCAAGATCCGGCACGGTTTTTGCAAAATTTTTCCAGTTGAACGAAAAATACACAACCCCGTACCTGCCCGTGGGAGTTGTCTGGATAACCGCATCACCTGCAAAATCAGTTATTTCCATAGGTCGGGACGTGGCCGCTGCTGCCTGGGCAGCAGAACGCTGCATCAGATCCTGGAACTGGGGGAGATAGTTAGAGGATACATTTTTTGTATAGGAATCAAACGCCTCCAGATCCTCCTCGGATGCAAGAAGCGTCCGGTATTCCACGTGCCAGTTCGCCGTACCTTCTTCACTGAGCGCAATCGTGTAGGTAATTGACGCGTCAGGAGGAACCGTTGCCGCACCTGCAATAACTGGTATACCTATCAGGAGTATCACGGACAGGGCAACAATGCTAAACCGGGTCGTATACTCCATGATTACCTTTTGATTATTTTTATGCAAGAGTATAAAAATTAGGCAGAGTTTTTTTTATTCATTCCCAGTCACCGTTGCGGATGGGTACAGGTCCTGTATTCACTGTTGTGTGACTGTTGATTATTCGCGCCCGTTTTTTCCTTTATTGCCTGAGGATCCGTTCTCACCCTGCGTATTTTTCATAATTTTTGGCGTGTCATTTCTGGCCCCGGTTTGCAGGGTGTTTGTCCTGTTACCCTCAATCAGATCCTTTTGATCTTTTATCTTTTCCCAGATCTTTTCTCTTTCCGGTTCCATGGTTCCGCTCATCGTGGTGTTATTATCCTTCTGACGGTCCTGTTTCCTGATCTCCAGTCTTACTGCTTTAAGGACGGTCTTATTGTTCTTTTCAATAAACCGGGCAAATCGCATTTCAGTCTTCTCACCAAATTTCTCTTCAAGGAAAAGACTATTGTTGTAAGCCCGGGCAAGTCCCGTAGTATTCGGGTACTGGATTGCCAGTCTGGCAAGGACAGCCTGGTGCCGGGTAATCATCTCCTGGGCATGCAGAAGGTCAGTGGCGTTGGATCCAAAGGGGGTTAATGACCCTTCTGTCAGGTTGAGTTTCTGCCGGTAAAGCTCAAGCGCCCGTTCTGCTGTATCGGTCCGGTTATGACTCAGCTCGCGCTTCACTTCGGCAATACGGAGTCGTGCATGATCTATCCGCTTTTCCACCCGCTGGGTATCGTTGAAGGTAAACGTCTCATCGAGATCTTCCATGGCGATCTTCAACCCGTACACTGGACTGTCAGCACTGATGGTGCCATTATAGGGCATAATATCGTCTGATATATCCCCCGTGCCTTGTTCACCTGCCGGATTATTGTCAAGTGCTGCAACGGGTCCAATACCCATCAGCAGGGCAATCATGAGAATTCCTCCAAGAATTATCTGCGTATTTTTCATATTTCCTCCTCTTATCACATGGTCATTGATCACAGGTATCTTTTTTTGGAAGTTTAAGGGTGGTTACGGTTCATTAAAAAACAGGATAGTCTGACATTCCCTCAATTTCAAAAGAACCGTTCTGGATAGTTCAGAATGTAAAATGAAGCGATAATCACACGATCCGATTCTGGAAGAACCAATAAAGAATCAGGACAAAAATCAGGGCAGGGTAACGTACGACGCGCGGGGAACATGGGACAAATTTTTCTAACCATTCCGGAAGGTATGCACGACCGACCAAATTTTTTGTAGGAGTGTATTTCAGCCACTTCAATGCCGGATATGAAGGGAACTATAGGCAAATGAAACCGTAAAATGTACATTCCGTGAAATGTAGTGATCGTTGGTGAGTTCCTGAATTAGGGATGAAAAATTGCTGGGTTGCTGATTGGACTTAAAAATCCGGTATTCTTCAATAAATAATTAAAGCAGAACGTCTACCTACTTGTTGTTAGTAACGGCATAATCTTTCGCAAAATCAAGATGTAAGGCTGATAATGCATAGAACCCAGGATCCTGAATCTCTGCGTTAAAAGAGTACTCATGACAGCAAAGAAACCCCCGGTTCCAAAAAAGAAGAAAGTTCCGCTCCCTGGGCCGGGTGCTCCTGAAAAATTCTACCGCACCATTTTTGAACAATCCGGATTACCCACGATAATTATTGAAAAAGATTCGGCAATTTCCCTGGTCAACAACGCTTTTTTGGACCTGAGTGGTTTTCGCAGGCAGGAGATCGTGGGAAAGAAAAAATGGATGGAGTTTGTTGCGCCGGAAGATTTGGAGAAACTGACGAATTTTCTCTCGGGAAACACAAAAAAGAACCGGCTTGCAGCTGAACCGTATTCTTTTGGATTTGTCGACAAGAAAAAAAAGAATCACGACGTCATACTTACTGCCGGGGTAATTTCGGGGACGCAGCAAATCATCTTTTCCCTGATGGAAGTTACCGATGGGGAACGGTTTGAAGATTCGTTCGGGTACAATCACCAGCAGATGTCAGGAGTCATCTATAATATTCCCGAGGCTACGTTTGCTGTCGACCGGCACGGGAGGGTTATTGCCTGGAACCGGGCAATTGAAGAGCTGACGGGGAGCCTGGGTTCTGATCTCCTTTTAAAGGGCAATCATGAATATGCCCTCCCCTTTTTTGGGAGTCGCCGGCCGATGATTATTGACCTGATTTTTTCATCTGATACTGAAATTGAGGATCAGGGCTATTCCGGAATACAATGGACGGGAAATACCCTGTCTGCGGAAACTACCGTAATGATAACGGAAGGACAAACAAGGGTAATCCGGGAAATTGCCTCACCGATTTTTAACAAGTCCGGCAAACTTGCCGGTGCAATAGAATCGATAACAGATATCACGGGGCTGAGAGAGCAGGAGCTCGCACTGCTGGTTTCAGAGTCCCGGTACCGGACCATCCTTGAAAATACTGCATCGGCAATTGCAATTATCGATGAGAATGGAACCCTCTCTTACATTAATCCGGAATTTGAGAAGGTTATCGGTTATGTCAGGGACGAAATCGAAGGGAAGAAAAATCTGAACGATTTTGTTGCTCCAAAGGACCTGGAGCGGCTCCAGAAGTACGAGCGTGGATGCCGGGTCAATCCGCATATAAGAATGGTAAACCATGAATTCCAGTTTATCCGCTTCGATGGGTATGTCCGCACAGGGTTCCTTACCATCACCCCCATTCCTGATACCAAAAAGATGGTGGTATCGCTCCTGGATATTACCAATAAAATCCGTGAAGAAGATGCACTCCAGAGGGCTAATACGAAACTGAATTCCTTTAACTCTATCACCCGCCACGAAATTCTCAACCATTTAACCGTCGTCAAGGGTTATATTGAACTCTCCAGAGAGGGAATCCACGACCCCCCCTTCCTGCTTACCTCCCTGGATAAGGAGTCTGGCTGCGGCAAATGCCATCCAGAACCTGATCATGTTCACCCGGGATTACCAGAATATCGGGATCCTGCCCCCGGCATGGTACAATCTCAGCAAAACGATCAAAACTGCGGCTGCCAGCGTGCATATGGGATCGATCGATCTGTCGGTAGATATTGAAGGTGTAGAGATCTATGCGGATCACGTGTTTGAGAAGGTGTTTTTTTACCTGATTGATGATGCCGTCAGGTTTGGTAAGATCAGGAAAATCCGGTTCTTCTGTAAAGAATCATTTGAAGAACTCCTGGTGATCTGCGAGGATGACGGGACCGGGATTCCCCCTGATAAAAAAGAGAGAATATTCAATCGCAAGCTGTTTCAGGATTCCGGGCTTGACATGTACCTGTCCCGGGAGATTTTGTCCATAACCGGCATCTCCATCCACGAGAGCGGAACCTATGGAAAGGGTGCACGTTTTGAAATCCGGGTACCTGAGGGGGCATACCGCTTTACCAGCCCCCAGTAAAACAAAATAAATCAGTCGACTCCGGTCATGGCGAATCGCGGTTATTTTTTAACAATCAGCTTGTGGCCGGCCGCATCAACCTTGTATGATTTTGGGCGCTCAAGCAAGTCCAGTGCATTGATCTTCATATCAATCAATTCTGAATAGTTGAAGGATTCATACTTCTTCTCTTCTTTTTCCATCCAGAAGACCACAATACCGTTCTCCATCTTTTTGCTGCCAATAATGTCGTTCATACTGTTCGATCAGTAACACCGGAATATGAAGGTATCGAACCGGAGGAAAAAACAAAATGAGGAGATCCGGTTTTAAAAGCAGGTTGAGATCCAAAAAATGAAAGAAAGGATACCGGGCAATTATTTTTCCTCCCAATTATTATTCTCTCACTTCCCAGTATAGAACACATACCTGAGAGGACAGAAGAGTGGCAGCCGATGAATTCAAGGAACCGGAAAAAGGAACGGAAATCCCCGGACAGGGATCACCGGAAAAAAAGAACCTGATGATAGCCGGTGTCCTGGTTGTGATGCTCATCATTGCGGTTATTGCAGTGATTGTTATTGACCAGTCACCATCTGGAAAGGGAACCCCCCAACCTGCAGTCATAACAAATTCCACCCCCCTGGTAAAGGGAGTATCTTTCCAGCAGACCCACATTGTCCAGGATACCGTCAGTCAGACCGGTGCCCAGACTATCAGACAAACAATGACCCTGCAACAAACCCCGGCACTCCCGGTCGATTTTCTCCTCCAGTCAGGAGACCCGGGGAGCTGCGGACTGACCTGCCGCCAGTTGGATGCATCCATCACCAATACCGGGTATGAGACAGCCCACAATGTCTGTATTACTGTCGGCCTTCATAACAGCAGGAATGAAATCATCTACCTGAATGGCGAATCTTCAATAAACCGGTGTATCGGTGACATATCCGGAGGACAAAAGAAAACCGAATCCATTTCGATAAATGCCGATTGTGGTGCGTTTGCAACAAAATGTATCGGGGAGACGCTGACATTACAAACCCGGGTAACCTCCGTTGAAAAAACGATCCGGTTTCCGGATCAGGTGATAGCAGTCTGAAGTATTGGGAGACCATATTGATTTTTCGGCTCTGGAGAATTCCTTTTCTTTGATATGAAATACAAAGTACTGGTTTGATGATGGAGTTTACAGTGCCTGTCTCCCCTGTCTCCCCCCTGCGCTGAGCGATTATTATGTATTACCTGTTCTGGGTTTATCGCATTCGGGGGAGCCACAGCAGTCTGGGGTAGAAATCTCTTCCCGTATTTATATTGTAACTGAGCATTTGTCCGGGGCCTTTTTCCACCAAACCAGGGAAGCAGATTCGGATACCAAATCCCGCACAGTATCTCTCCGCATCTCTTCAGGGAATTCGATGACAGTTTATATAATTTCAGAAATAACCGAAAAATCAAAAACGTTGTCATTCAAAAAAAATAAGATTGGTTTATGGCCGGACTATTCATTCTTTTTTCCGTTCGACTTCCCTGGGAACTCATCTTCCTCCTTGTCTGATCCTTTATTTATCTTATCAGATCTTTCCCCGGCTTTTTTCTCTCTGATTTTATTCTCCCCCTTGTTTTTTGTGTTTTTCTCTTTTCCGGCACGGGTTTGATCAGAAACTGCAGTTTCATTCCCTGCTTCTGTTATCTGTTCATTATCTTTGATTTTAAGCATCTTTTTTGCCTGACCGGGATTTTTGAAATTATCAGGATTCAGAGATAACGTCACCGTAATATTCCCGTCTTCACTTTCAGTGATTTTCACATCATCTTTTTCAATGCCAAGGAATTTCCACAGCTGTGACAAGGCTTTATTCAGTCCTTTCTTTTCACCGATAACACTGATTGTATCATTGCCTTCAACAGGGATTAGCATACCATTCACTGCAAGAGTACCGGAACAATTTATTTTCACCCCATTACCTGATGTGACATTCTCAAGGTCTGCCTTGTGGAACTTTGCAATAAGCGTTCCCCCGTCCTTGCCGGATGCTGATGCCCTGACCAGTTCAGCCCCGCTGCAGGTCAGGGAGCTGTTGGTATAATCAATACGCAGTTTTTTGCGCTCATCACCAGCAGGATTCTGACCGGTGCCGGTAAGGGATACAGGTACCGTGAAAATCCCCCTGCTTTTCAGATTCAGGGTTGTTGGCTTAATAACAAGGTTTGCCGATACCCGGGAATCCGGTGTAATGGTACCCGATGCATTGAACCGGACGGTTGCTTCTGCATGGTTGTTATTCAGGATCAGGATCCGTCTCATTGAGAGCAGTGACAGCGACCTTATTTATTTTATTTCCTGGTGTACTGAAGGTGGTTTTGAGCGTGAGAGTCGTGTACGATGCATTCTTCAGTTCATCGATCTTCCAGATATTTGTTGTAGTATTGTATGTCCCGAGACCTGCCACAGCGGTAATGTTTTTCAGCCCGGGAAGGTGAGAAATATCTTCAGCTATTGAAATGTTCGTCGCATTTGCTGGTCCATTATTCCAGACCGTTACAACCCACGTTACTTCATCATTAATTTCATAGGGTCCCGTTGATCTCACCACTTTTGTAACATTGAGATCAGTCTGCGGTTCTTCTGCCATCCGCTGCACATACAATTCCGATATTAAAAAGAAGTGCAAGCAGAATCGCTCCAATAAATATTCTAAAGATTCTGGTCATAGTTATTTCACCAAGCCGGAGCATTCCGGTAATTTTTTTTTTGAGCCAATCTGAATTAAGAGGTACGAAAGTTTATTAAAAACTCTACTGTTCTCAATACTTTCAATTATTCGAAAATCGTTCTCTATCGTTCAGAATTAAAAAAGAAGCCAGAATATTCAAAAAAAGATTCTGAAAAAAATCCGTTTCAAAATGATGTCTGAACAACTCCGGATTTCCTGAACGCGCCAAAAACCTCCCAAGAGTAATCTCATTTTGCCATAGGCCCTCACAATCATCCTTATGTCCACGTCCTGCATCACCTGAAAGAAGGTATGAATCCTGTTCTGACCAATCAAAATGATGCTATTTATAATAAATAACAACTATTTCCTGATGAATGGTTTCGATCAGGCCGGGCCCGGTAACATTCGGTGGTGTAGTACTCGACAACCACCTGCTTCTTGCTGCCGGGATTCTCGGGACCACGGGATCGTCGCTTTCACGGATGCTCTCCTCGGGTGCCGGAGGTGTGGTAACCAAGTCGATCGGGCCTCATCCCAAAGATGGTCATGCCGGGCCCTGCCTTATCGTGCTTGAAGACGGGCTCCTGAATGCCATGGGACTCCCAAATCCTTCAAAAGAGTTTGTGGATGAGATCGCATCCCTGCAAAAAAAACCGGTTATCGCAAGTATATTTGGCGGGAATCCGGCCGAGTTTGCTCTGGTAGCAGGCTGGTTTGAGGGCAGGGTCGCCGGCTTTGAACTGAACCTTTCCTGCCCGCATGCAGAGGGTTATGGTGCAGCGATCGGGACCGACCCGGCTCTTGTGGAAGCATGTACCCGGGCGGTCAGCGTGACGGGTATTCCCACCTGGGTAAAGCTCACCCCGAATGTGACTGACATTACGGTGATCGGTAAAGCTGCGGAACGGGGAGGAGCCAGCGCTATCGTTGCAATCAATACCGTTAAAGCGATGCGGATATCGACCGGGATGCAGCGCCCAATACTGGGGAACCGGTTTGGCGGTCTCTCGGGAAGTGCAGTTTTTCCCATTGCAGTCCGCTGCGTGTACGAACTCTATGAAGCCTGCACTATACCCATTGTCGGCTGCGGGGGAGTCACCACTGCAGATAATGTGATCGAGATGATGATGGCCGGGGCAAGCGCAGTTGAGATTGGCAGTGCAGTCTATAATGACGTGAAAATTTTTGAGACAATCAAGACTGATCTCTACAAAAAGGATGGATTGACGCCGGAACAGATCATAGGGAGCGCCCATGAGTGACAACCTGTCCCTGCCCGTATCAATCCAGCGGGTAAAAAAAGAGACCTCACTCATCCGAACATTCCTGTTTGACCACTCGTTTGCGTTCTCCCCGGGACAGTTTGTCATGGTCTGGATACCCGGGGTTGATGAAATCCCGATGGCGTTGTCATCAGAAAATACAATTACTGTTCAGAAAGCAGGGGATGCAACTACCGCCATGTTCGCCCTGGGTGCCGGAGATAAACTGGGAATTCGCGGGCCGTTCGGCAACGGGTTTACCAAAGGGGAAAAAGTACTGGGAATCGCCGGGGGTGTGGGGGCCGCCCCCCTCCTCCCGCTTGCCCGGGCTGACTGCGTGATGACGCTTCTCTTAGGTGCCCGGACCGAGCATGAGCTCCTGTTTGTTGACCAGCTGGATGAGTGCACGGATGTGCTGATTGCGACTGATGACGGAACGCTGGGGATGAAAGGGTTCGTGACCGCCCTTATGGACGACCTGAACCTTGGTGCGTATGACCGGATTGCGGTCTGCGGTCCTGAAGGAATGATGCGGGCAGTACTTACCAAGGTTGAGGAAAAAGGAATTGCCCACAAAACCGAATTCTCGCTGCACCGGTATATGAAATGCGGTGTTGGTGTCTGTGGTTCGTGCTGCATAGACCCGTCAGGACTCCGGGTATGCAGGGATGGCCCGGTCTTCTCCGGGGATATGCTCCTAAAAAGCGAATTCGGCCATTATATGCGGGATGCGAGTGGCAGGAAGAAGACTTTGTGACAGGGTACCGGAAAAACCGGATTTTGAGAAATACGCCTGGTCAGGGACCCGGCCAGCCATAACCCGAATCAATTGTATACTGTTTGATTTTTCCAATCGGTGAGCATGGTTACGTGCATTCATGGTTCTCTCCTGCCAAAAAAACACCTCTTTTACCCGAACAGCTGCCTGTGTTTCAGACCATTCAGGTATACCGGTATCTGCCTTTGGGCACCCTGATTTCGAATCGTGCCCCCGACCCCGGTTCTCCGGTTTCAACGATCGAGAGTTCCGTCATCCTGAGGATCTCTGCAGCATAAAATAGTCCGTACCCGGTAATCTGGTCATATTCGTGTCTGAACAATTCCTCTTTTACCTTGTGAGGGACTCCAACGCCGTCATCCTGGCAGAAAATTGTCAGACCCTCACCACTTTCCTGTGCTGAGAACCTTACGCGGGTTGTTTTTTGTCCATGGCGTATGGTGTTATCCACAATAGCAAAGAATACCCTTCCAAGTAACAGATCTGCATAGATCTCCAGGTTACCTGCGTCCCTGTCAACGCTGATCCCCTTAAGGTCAAAGCTCGCAATTGCATTTGTGATCGTACTGTCAACATTCTGCCACTGGGGAGGATGTATTCCAATCTCCTGGTACTCCCTGGCAAACCTGATCTGATTCTGGATTATCTGCGTGCTCTGTTCAATTCTGCGGAGATGCTCAAGGAGAGCCGGGTCTTTGACCATCTCTTCTGCACGCGAAACATTCATGATGATGGCGGTAATCTGGTTGAAAATATCCCTGCCGGTGATCGAAGAGAGTGTATTCAGTTTACGGTTTGCAAGCTGGAGGGTTGCTTCAAACCGCTTACGTTCCAGAATTTCTGCTTTGAGCCCATCATTCGCCCGCGTAAGCTCTTCTGACCGCTCCCGGACTTTTCTCTCTAGATCGTCCCGTGCTTTCTGGATAACCCGCTCTGCAAGCTTACGATCCGTAATATCAACGGCAGAACAGACTACCCGGTTACCCGGGGAGAGGGATGCAGAAACGAGAAACTGGCGCACCTGCCCCTCCATTGTATGGAGGAGAAGTTCATTATCGCTGATCTCTGCATTTTTCTGGATCTGGCCAAGAAACCTGTCCCTTTCTCCAGGATTCTGGAATATGCGGCTGAGTTCCTTATCGATCAGGTCATACCGGTTGTATCCCAGCATCTGCGCACATTTGCTGTTTATCTCAAGGATGCGCTGAGTCGGGAGGGAAAAAGTGAATATTCCTGCCTGGGAATTTTCGAAGATCTCCTGGTATTTCCGCTCTTCAGCTTTAAACCCTTCGGCAAACGAAGACGTAATAAAACCAATCGTCACAAAGATAACGAACCATGCGGTGGATATCGCAATGATGGCCGGGTTAAAACTACTGAAATAATAGACAAGCAGGAGGAAAATTGTGCTGATGGCCAGCGAGAAGGCAACACCCCTGTTCGGATAGAAATTCACAAAGAGGATAATGGGGAGGAAGTAGAGAAACGGAAAGACCTCATAAATGCCACGGGTCAGGCAAAAATACGTGGAGTAGATTGCGATAATGATTGATATGATGATCGTTGCATTCCAGAAGATCTGGTGCCTGATGCTGACTGGAGCGATCATGTATCATCCCTTTTTGGCTGCAGGGGATGCCCGTACAGAACCATGCTCTCAAACCGCCGGCATTCAAGGATCTCTGCCCGCAGTTTCTCGTTCGTCCGTTCAAGGTCTGCGGTACGCTCTCTGACCTGGTGTTCCAGTTCGTTGAGAGTTTTGATGATCTCCTCGTCCACAATTTTACTTCGGGTAATGTCAATAGCAGAACAGAGCACATGTCCCTTTGTTACGAGCATGGGGGAGATGACAAACCTTAAAACTGAACCATCCTGCGCACGAAAGCGTGCTTCCCGTTCGCCATGTTTCCGTACGTGTTTTAATTCCTGATTTACATCGGCGACGAACTGGTTCTGTTCATCCCTGTCGGTCCAGATGACTGAGATTTCCTTGCCGATAAGATCCTGTTGATTATACTTCAGCCATTGGGCACATTTCGTGTTGATCTCACGAATCCTCAGGTCCTTAAGGTCAAAACAGAAAATGCCGTCCTGGGAATTGTCAAGGATTTTCCTCACACGGGTCCGTTCTTCACGCAGCCTTATAGCGTAGGATGATGCCACAACGCCGATTGTAATAAAGATTGCAAACCATGCCGTGGCAATAGCGATCAGGGTCGGATCTGAATTGCCTAAAAGGTAAATCAGGCTGATATACATCAGTCCTAATCCCAATGAGAAGAGAACTCCCCGTTCCGGGTAAAAATAGACAACAAGGATGATCGGCAGGATGAAGTGGAGAGGGAAAACATAAAAAATGCCGTTCAGGAGAGAAAAAATAGTAGTGAGGACGGCACCTATGGTTGCTGCAATGACAATGAAAAGTCGCAGCACTTCCCTGTTTTCTACCGATAAATGCTCCACTGACGGTCCCCTGCCGAATTCCCAGCCTGACGAATGGTGGAATCTGGTATAGTAACAGTTATAGATCTCATTCCATATATTTATATAAGCTGTGGTAAGTTGCTACAAAAGCTCAAAATTGCTTATAAGATTTTTCAAAAAGGATATGATTTCATAATTCCGGGTCCCGGGTGTTGATTCGTTCAAGGTCTTCCAGCTTGTTGATGTTGGTAAATGTTTTGAGAGATGGGTCGAGAATCTTTAACTCATCAACGGAGACGTACCGGGTAGAAAGACTCCTGACCATTGCGCGGAGCGATAGCGAATCATGACTTTCAAGGTAGGTGAGGAGGGCTGTTCTCCTGTAGACGGCATGCAGGGGTTCGAGCATATCGGGATTCCATCGGGGTATAACCGCATCATAGTTGTCAATACTGTCGAACAAGTGCGCGATTACCGCCGGATTTATGCAGGGCATGTCACAGGCAGAGACGAAGATGAACTCTCCCTGTGCTGCAAGGGAGCCGGCATGAAGTCCCCCGATAGGACCGATGCCCCCGCGGATGTCGGTAATGCATCGTATTCCCTGGATCCTCTGGAACCGTCTGCATTGTTCAGGGTTCTTTGCAACAAGGATAATTTCATCGACCACTTCTTCGAGAGAATCAACCAGGCGTTCGATAAACGTCCTGCCCTGGTACATGAAAAAATACTTTTCCTGCCCGTTTGCACGCCGTGCCTCACCCCCAACCAGTACGACTGCCGATCTCACTGCTGTGCTCCATTCATACCTATGTCACCAGTACTGCTCCATTGTGGGAAGGAAAACCCTTGAGAGGTATCGGCCTGTGTGCAGGTTTTGTCATTTCTCCACCTTTCTTAATCCTTTCTTTTCCATAGCAAGCAATGCCTCCTTGATATCGATGGATGGAGAGAATCCTCCGATATCATGAGCTGCCAGGATACGGTGGCAGGGAATGACAAGGGGTGTGGGATTGCGTGCCATTGCCTGCCCGACTACGCGGGGGGATGTCCCGACCCTTTCTGCAATCTCGCCGTAGGTTGATGTGGACCCATAGGGTACCTGTTGAACCGCGCGGTATATCCTTCCGTAGACAGTATCGTCATGTATGGCGATACTGTCAAGCGGTAACAGACTAATAACCTGCCCGGAGCAGTATTGCCGCAGCAGACCAGGCACTTCCCCCGGTACAGCTGTTTTGGCAAACCTGACCCGGTGAACGGTCGTCCCGCTCCACCATACGTGGACGAACCAAAGCCCGAACCGGCATGCACCTCCTACGATTTCCACCGTAAAATCATCTCCCGGAACCGTGCCGCATCGCACGCGATCATCTCTTTCTGGATCCATACAGGGAGTGCATTGTAAATCCGTTTTTCAAGGAACCGTTTCTCTCCCAGCACAAGTACACCCCGGTCTTCCGGAGTGCGCAGCACTCTCCCCAGTGCCTGGAGTGAACGATTGATCGCAGGCAGCGTGTAACAGAGAAATTCACCTTCCTCCCCGAACTTGTGCCTGAAATATTCGATCATCATCTTGCGCACACGGTTGAAGGGGGCAAGTGGCAGCCCGATTACCATTGCACCATTCAGCATTTCACCCCGATAATCAAGGCCTTCACTCCATTTTCCGCCACAGACTGCAAATAAGACCCCCGACTCACCGTTTGCAGGCAGTGAAAGGAAGGTCGAGAGTGCTGCCCCTGCATCGGCTGCATCCCGTGGCTCGATAAAGACCTTTCTTCCCCGCATATGGGGGACAGTGAGACCTGCATAAGTATCGAGAATCTGGTAACTTGGAAAATAAATCGCACGGTTCCCTTTCAGTGAACAGAATGCCTGGATGTAATCCCCGATCCGTGTATTGTTCTCCCTGTTCTGCCGCATTGAAAATGCGGTCGTTATGTCGTTTGCACAACAGACCAGACGGTTTTCTTTCGGGAACGCGTTGGGCAGGGTCAGTGTTTTTACCCTGGTGTCTCCGAAGTAATAACGGGCGAAACTGTCAACGGGTGAAAGAGTACCCGAGATAAGGATGCAGCAGGCATGTGCAGCGCAGATTTCCTGCAGCGGTACAGCTGGATCGATATTGCGCACTTCAAGAGTGATGCCGTCCGCTTCTTTCCGGTATATTGTGAGAAAGGCAGGATCTGTTGCTGACTGCGAGAGCCGGAATAAAAATTCTGTCAGCCTTTCAATCGCCGTTTCCCGATACTCCGCCGCTTTCAGGTTCTTTTCCCGTATGGACACCGCAAGCCCTATCAGATCATCAACGATCTCCTCCATGTTCTTATAGAGGGATTCCCGTACTACCATGCGGTCAAAGATGGAAGGATCGAACCAGTCCTCGACCTCCCCGGAGTTACCCAGCCCACGGATAAATTCAGTGAGCCTGGGCAGGACATGCTGGACCGCATCTGCACCTTTGTGGCGTTTGCGCATACCGGAGAGCTCCCTTGATGCCTGCTCGAGATCGCGTTCTTCCAGTGTCACGCTCTCGATACTGGTTATAACGTCACCACAGTTGTGCGCCTCATCAATCAGGAGTAAAATGTCATGGGGTTCCACACCAAGGCTGGCGTAGAGTTGCTCCCGGATGTCCCGGTTAAAAAGATGGTGATAGTTAAGGATGATAACATCGGTATTCCTGGCGGCGTGCATCATTAACTCGTAGGGGCAGACCTCCCCGCAAAATTCCCGAAGGTCCCGGGGGCTGACCGGGTGGTCTATCACCCTGTCGGCTTTGGTGCGCAGTGCGGTCGAGGGCACCATCTTGACACCAACGGTATCCCCCTGCACGAACATCTTACTGTTGATATAATAGGGACAGATGAGCGGATGGTCCCTGTCCATGCGCCGTATTTGCTGGGTAATGAAGGGATCTTTTGAGGGTATGAGTGCCCCTCTCTCCGCCCGATCCCGCATGAGCGATGAAGAAAATGCCTTCACTCCCTCGCACCTGCGGTATACATCTCCCTCCCCCCCAAGGGGACACATACTTGCCTTCCCTATAAGATACACGGTTTTGAGTTTTGGTTGTTTTTTCTTTACCAGTTCAAGCTCGCGGATAAAGGTGGTGAGCTGGCTCACCGTGCGCACTGCGATTACAACCTTCCTTCCTTTCCGTTCAGCAAGAAGGGAAGCGACAACACTCGACTTTCCACTACCGGTCGGGGCATCGATCAGGGTGATCCCGCCCCCCCGGGCACACTGTGCCGCTACCTCAAGCATGTGGCGCTGGCCCGGGCGATAGTCCGCATACGGGAAATAGGAGTCGATGGTGTCCATTGACCTATGGTTGGTGCTGAAGGGTTTTATGGGCGTCGGAAGAGTTGCGTCATGTTTGGCTTTTTTAGAATTTCTTGTGCTATGATACGATATACGAAGCACCGGTACGTTGCCGTAGGGGACAGTACCAGTCCCCCCATATCGCTCCTGCGCTTATCGATGATAATGTATTATCTGGTGGAGTAAATCGCATGTGAGGGGAGTCCCCTCGGCGGAAAAAAGCCGTTAGCGTTCAGATAGTGATTGAGTCATGAAAATTGAATTATTCAATAATCGAGATTTTTTTTTCATACTCCTCCATGCACGACGTTCGCCGCCGCCCCGCAAACGGTCGTCCCCGCGGCGGATCTGGAACAAACAATTCAAAAAAATCCTGCCCGCCATGCCTCGGAGAGGCCCTGAATCTGGGTTCCACTGTATACATTACGATTTTCATGGTTCTGGAGTGAACCACATAGATTCATGTCTGTTTCAACAGTGACTCATCCTTTTAAAAAGTCACATCAGACAGATTTTTCAGGGTACCGCCTCTCAGTAAAAAATTTCAGGAGGATTCAGAATTATTCCGAAACATTCAATCGATCCGCAAGCCCAGCAGAGATTACCGAATATGCACCGCAGTCCATGGGTGCGTATGCGACCAAGGAGATTCAACATATGATCGACAAGCTGCTCAAGGGAAATGAAACGTTCCGAAACACGACATTTAAGGATCACAAGGAGCTGTACAGCGAACTGGTAAAAGGCCAGCAGCCCCCGGTCCTCTGGATCGGATGCTCTGATTCCCGGCTCCAGACCGGGCACATCACCGGTACGCAGGCAGGCACCCTGTTCATGCACCGCAACATCGGGAATATGGCTCCGGCAAATGACTGGAGCCTTGCAACGGTCCTCGAGTATGGGATCAAGCACCTGAAAGTGCAGCATATCGTTATCTGCGGCCATTCCGATTGTGGTGCCATGAAGGCACTTGACAAGGAGCTGGAAGATTTCTATGTTCCCAACTGGCTCAATAACGCGATTGAGGCAAAAAAGCGTGTGGACGCCCGGATCAAAAAACCTTCAACTCCGCATGAGCAGAAGGAACGATCACGGATGATCGAGCAGGAGAATGTCCGGCTCCAGATAGAACACCTGAGTACCTATCCGATTGTTGCAAAAGCGGAAAAGGAAAAGAAGATTCAGATCCACGGCATGTATTACGATCTTGAGAACCGGTGCCCTGACAAAAATTGTGTGACTATAATTCTTTTTCAATTTCCTTTTTTATCCGGTCCAGTGATATCCGCCCGATTCGGGTAACGCGTCCGTTCACAAGGATTATGGGGAGTGGGGGAAAATCGGTTTCAATTATTTTCTGAAGGTAGTCGGGGGCACCATTATCGATGAGAGTGAGTTTTAGTTGAACGCGATCACCATATTCCCTGGTGAGGACGTTCTTCAATTCGTCAAATGCTGCAACGAGATTTCCCGTAGGGGAGCATCCCGAGAGCCCGCAGGTGCGGTTCTCATCACAGGGAAAGGGACTACATTCAGCGTTTTTCAGGCCGACAATTTCAACCAGTACGATACCTGTCATGGCTGTACCTGTTGGTTGAAACCGCTATATGAGAGTTCGTCATTGAGCACTCGATCAGAGCAGGAATAGAGAAATGGATGGCATGAAAATTTTTTTTAAAAAAAACTTGAACACTCACAGGACTTCACCCATGACGCTGTGACTTCCCCGAATGAGATAATCCCAGAACAGGTACTACGCCATCATCGCTCAGCGCAGGGGCGTCTGGGGGGACAGGCACTGTCCTCTCCTTCTTCTTACCCGTTCTTTGTATTTCATATGTCGATGGAAATAATTCTCCAGAGCCCTTATTTTATCTTCTGATAAAAGGAATTCTCCCGAATAAAAATGAACATATATCAGATAAAGCGTTCGAACCGCTCTTTTTTGACTTTGCAGATGGGGCAGATTCCCGGAGGCTGTTCGCGGGCGCAGAGATACCCGCAGACAGTACAACGCCAGACCGGTATTGACAGGGCTGGAACAGGGCCTGTTGAAAGTGGAGGCACAGCGTTCTTTTTACCGCGGTCGGATCGTGGGGGAC
This sequence comes from uncultured Methanoregulaceae archaeon, assembly GCA_963841015.1. Classification (GTDB taxonomy): domain Archaea; phylum Halobacteriota; class Methanomicrobia; order Methanomicrobiales; family Methanospirillaceae; genus Methanoregula. The sequence goes on from CAWJAX010000002.1 coordinate 536,136, forward strand.
GACGCTCAGGAACCGGGTCTGCGTGTGTTTTTCCTCCTGAGATATCTTCGTTGACGTAGAGTGCACAGTAACAGGCACCAAAATCATCGATATCAGGATCCCGGTAGTTGCAGGGGCAGATTATATCAAGGTCTTCTTCCTTTTTTCCCGAGGCGAGACGGCACGGGCAGGCACGGTACCCATAACGCTGCTCATTTTTCAGGAGTCCCCGTACAAGATTTTTTGTGAAACCAACATCGGGGTTCAGAAAATATCCCCCGCTCTCTGCCTCTTTTTTAATAGTCAGATAAACCCGGTCGACCTCTTTTTCATCAGAACCCGGTGCGGTCATATTTTCAAAGCCTCCCGGATCTCTTCTTCGCGGAATCCAACAATACCAATGGTATCTCTGATTACCAGCGTCGGGAACGATCCTTTCGGGTTCCATTTCTCCACCTCATTCATGGCATCATCCTGCTCTTTTCCCTCGAGGAGATCAACAAAGGTATAGTCAAAATCTACTCCCAGTGTCCGTAACAGTTCTTTTGTCCTGGCACACCACCCGCAGGTACTCAGGGCATACAACATAACTTTACCCATCTTTTTCCCGTTCACATGTTCGACAACCATAAAAAACATCCGCTATTCTGTGCATGGAGATTGCTGTAAATACTATTTAAAAATGGGGTTGCGATACGGAACGGTATCCGGGAGGCAATATTTGTCAAAAGACCCCAAGAGCGTTAAGTGAGTTTTCTGATAATTTCCCATGAAAATCGCAGTATTCAGTTTTGATGGTGGAACTGTTACCAATCTATTCATCGGATAGGATGAATGCCGCGTTCTCTGCGGTGGATCGTGGATGCTTCCAAAACTCACTGTCCCCCGTGCTCTGAGAGGCCCTGAAGCTGGGTCTTTCGTATAAAATGCGATTTTCAAGGATCCTCTGCGAACTGAATCAATTCATGACTGTTTCTTCAGATCCGTATGTTCAGCTTCCAAATGAAATGAAAAAAGACTTAACTGGTATAAGCACGTGAAAAAGGATGAAGAATCATATCAGCGATTCTTCATCATCACCGTGATATCTTCAAGGAGTGCCTGTAAATCTTCCTCGTGCTCGACTTCCATCTGGAGAATCCCAAGAATAATGTTATAGGTGACCGGGTCTTTATCACGAGTCTTTTTTAAGAGGCTGTTGTAGCTCTTTATGGCGCATTGTTCGCCTTTGATATTCTGTTCGAGCACCTTTATCACATAAGGGTCATCCGGTGCATCGTACCCGCAGTTGGTGAGTTTGTACCAATCCTGCGGTTTTGTGACCGGTGTCCCGCCCAGCTGGATAATCCGCGTGGTGAGCAGGACTGCATGCCCGAGTTCCTCGGTTGCATGGAGTGTGAGCTCGGCAATGACTGCCTCCTTGTTGGGTCCGCGGACAATCTTGGATCCAATCCAGTACTGGTAGTACGCGAGCCATTCATCAGAAAATGCCTTGTTGAGGAGCTTTACCAGATCCTCAACATTGGTATCAACAATCTTTCTCCCTAATGTTCCCATGGTTTTCACCCTCAAGTGAGTCTTAGAGACAGTTGAATATCGATAGTTATCCTTTTTATGCATATCCGTCCGGTGCTTTTTTGGACTCCGTCGCGTACTGCTCCAGGTTCCCGAATCCGTTATGAGAACAGTGGAATGTCCGACAGTCCGTGTACCAAAATAAAAGGCATTGCACTATCGTTAAGAACTATTCAGGCACACTATATTGGGAAATCATGAAAGCGGTTCTGGGTCTGGAAGACGGGGATTATGTGATCGGGGAAGGTTTTGGTATTGAAGGTGAGTGTTCCGGCGAACTCGTCTTTAATACACTTATGAGCGGGTATATGGAAGCGCTCAGCGATCCCAGTTATTATGGTCAGATTTTGATGTTTACGTTCCCGCTGATCGGGAATTACGGTGCTGATACGCAGAATATGCAGAGTACCAATGTCAAGGCTTTCGGGGCAGTCTGTCGTGAGATCTGTGAGAAACCCGATGTAAAACCCACAATACGCACGTATTTTGAACAGAACGGACTTTTGGGCATGTGTGGTGTGGATACCCGGATGCTTACCATCAAAACGAGGGTTAAGGGTACATTACGGGCGGCTCTTGTTGTCGGAGATGACAATTTCGAATACGCAGTCGAACTTGCAAAAAAGACCGCCCCCATATCAGACTATGATCTTATCCCCTCCGTTTCCTGCAAAACCCCATACCGCATTCCGGGAACCGGAAAGAAAATTGCCATTATTGATCTTGGCCTCAAGAACAATATGCTCTCAAGTCTTTCTGCCAGGAATGGTGATCTGTATGTATTCCCCTACAACACACCACCGGAAGATATTTTCCGTGTTGAACCGGATTGTCTTTTCATCACCAATGGTCCCGGGGATCCAAAGACCGCCCGCCCGACTATTGCTACTGTGAAAAAATGCATAGGTGAACTTCCCATCTTTGGCATATGCATGGGCAACCAGATTACCGCCATTGCTCTTGGAGGAGATACCTACAAACTCAAATTTGGTCACCGTGGCTCAAACCAGCCGGTCCGGTATAAGGACGGCAGAATTTTTATTACGACCCAGAACCATGGCTTTGCCGTCGATGGAGATTCGCTTCCTGAAGGTTCAAAGGTCACGTTCACCAATGCAAATGACAAAACCGTAGAGGGTTTTGAGAGCGAAGATCTGAATATTTCGTGTGTTCAGTTTCATCCGGAAGCACACGCAGGCCCGCGTGATACGGAATGCCATTATTTTGATGGTCTTTTCAGGAGGCTTTAAAAATGCCCAAACGGCCAAATATCAAAAAGGTCCTGATCATCGGGTCCGGACCGATCCAGATTGGGCAGGCAGCAGAATTTGACTTTTCGGGAAGCCAGGCATGTCGTGCCATGCGCGAGGAGGGTGTATCGGTGGTTTTGGTGAATTCCAATCCGGCCACCATCCAGACCGACCCGGATATGGCAGACATCATTTATATCGAGCCCCTGCGGGCTGATGTTATCGCTAAGATCATCGAAAAAGAGAAGCCCGATGGTGTTCTCTCCGGCATGGGGGGGCAGACCGGGCTCAACCTGACTGCTGAGCTGGCTGAGATGGGTGCATTGAAAAATGTCGAAATCCTGGGCACACCTCTTGAAGCAATTTACCGTGGGGAGGATCGCGAAAAATTCCGGAATCTCATGATGCAGATCGGGGAACCGGTTCCAAAAAGTGTGATCCTGACTTCACTGAACCAGGTTGATGAGGCAATTAACACCGTAGGACTGCCTGCAGTTGTGCGTCCGGCATATACTATGGGAGGGGCCGGTGGTGGTATCGGGAAAACCAAAGAGGAATTGATCCGGATTATTGAACTTGGACTCTCCCGATCACGTATCCACCAGGTGCTTGTCGAACAGAGCGTATTGGGCTGGAAAGAGATCGAATTTGAAGTCATGCGGGATTCTGCGGACACCTGTATTATCATCTGTGGTATGGAAAACATCGACCCTATGGGGATCCATACCGGTGAGAGTGTGGTCGTTGCCCCGATCCTTACCCTCCGCGATGATGAGTTCCAGATGATGCGGAGTGCAGCGATTAAGATTATCCGTGCCCTTGATGTTCAGGGAGGGTGCAATATCCAGTTTGCCTTTAATAACGGGGACTACCATGTTATTGAGGTAAATCCCCGTGTTTCGCGGTCATCGGCACTCGCATCAAAAGCCACAGGGTATCCTATTGCGCGTGTTGCGGCAAAAATTGCGATAGGGCTGCGTCTCGATGAGATTACCAACACCGTGACCGGTTGCACCCCTGCATCTTTCGAACCCACAATTGATTACATTGTTGCCAAAGTACCCCGCTGGCCGTTTGACAAGTTCAAGGGAGCGGACCGGACGCTTTCCACCTCCATGAAGAGCACGGGAGAAGTCATGGCAATCGGGCGGACGATTGAAGAAGCTCTCATGAAGGCAAAACGCTCGATTGACACGGATGTCATACCTCACACGAGCCACAGCGAGATCCGTATGATCCTCTCCCGCCCTACCGATGAGCGTTTCCACTGCCTTTTTGATGCATTCCGTGAGGGTTTCTTGATCGATGAGATTGTACAACTCACCTCAATTACCCCGTTCTTTTTGGAGAAGATCAAAAATATTGTCGAGATGGAAAAGCACCTTTTGACGCATCATGAACTCCAGGATATTCTCGCGGCAAAACGATACGGGTTTTCAAATGCGGACATAATGAAGATCACCGGGCTTTCCCTTGAACGGGTTGAAGAGATGGCCGGTCTTCCCACGTACAAGATGGTGGATACCTGTGCAGCGGAATTTCCCGCAAATACTCCGTATTTCTACTCCACGTTTGAGCAGAGCTGTGAAATTATCCCGACAGATACAAAGAAAATACTGATCCTTGGTTCCGGTCCGATACGCATCGGTCAGGGTATTGAGTTCGATTACTGCACCGTCCATGCAGTCCAGGCACTGCGGGATGAAGGTATTGAAGTCCACATCGTCAACAACAATCCTGAAACAGTATCCACCGACTTTGACACCTCAGACAGGCTCTTTTTTGAACCTATGCAGCTTGAGGATGTTGTCAACATCTTACGGAAAGATTATTATCACGGCGTGATGGTGCAGTTTGGCGGACAAAATGCCGTAAATCTTGCGGTACCTATTGAGGGGGAGATCAAACGGCTGGGTCTTAAAACCAGAATTCTTGGCACGAGTCCGGATGCCATGGACATTGCAGAGGATCGTGACCGGTTCAGTGTCCTCCTGCAGAAACTCAACATTCCCAGCCCGGCAAACAGTTCAGCGTATTCTGAAGGGGATGCCAGGGCAATAGCAGATAAGATCGGGTATCCGGTGCTTGTCAGGCCATCGTATGTTCTCGGGGGCAGGGCGATGGAGATTGTTCACGATGAGCGCGAACTCGAAACCTATATGAAAGAGGCGGTCCGTGTCAGTAAGAACCACCCGGTACTCATCGATTCCTATCTCCAGAATGCCATCGAACTCGATGTAGATGCAGTCTGCGACGGCCAGGAAGTCCTTATTGGAGGTATAATGGAGCATATAGAACAGGCGGGCATTCATTCAGGAGATTCTGCCTGCGTTATACCCACCCAGTCTCTTTCCCCGGCAGTATTGGACACGATACGGGATTATACCCGGAAGATCGCACTCGGGCTTGGGGTCGTCGGACTGGTCAACCTCCAGCTTGCGGTCAAGGATAATGTGGTCTACGTCCTTGAAGCAAATCCCCGTGCGAGCCGGACCGTGCCGTTTGTCTCAAAAGCCACTGGGATCCCTGTTGCCAAAATCGCAGCGAAGGTTATGGTCGGAAGGAAATTAAACGATCTTGGCTATAAAGAGCGCGTGCTTGAACACGTCGCAGTCAAAGAGGTTCTGCTTCCCTTTAATAAGCTCTCCGGTGTCGATACCATGCTCGGTCCCGAAATGAAAAGCACCGGTGAAGTGATGGGGATAGACTATGATTTCGGGCTTGCCTTTTACAAAGCATGCATTTCGGCGGATAATGAACTCCCGCTCAAGGGCAATATCTTCATCTCGGTCAATATCGAGCAGAAAGATGAGGTTATTCCGATAGCACGGCAGCTGCGCGATCTCGGGCTCATATTATACGGTACTGAAGGGACCGTTGATTACCTGTATGAAGCGGGTATTGAAGCACACCTGGTGAGAAAATTACAGGAAGGGTCTCCCAATGTTCTCGATATGATGCGACATGGAGAGATCCGCCTCATCATCAACACCCCTCAGGACAGGCAATCCCGGCAGGACCATTACCAGATCATGCGTGCGGCAGTAGATTTCGGGATCCCGTATATTACGACGCTCCAGGCAGCGCGTGCGGCAGCACTTGCCATTGATGCCATCAAGCGTGAGAAGGTCACCCTGGAACCGCTTGGACATTATCTGAAGTGAATGTGCAAAAAATCACCCGCTTTTTTCATTTTTTTGTATACCTGTTAAACATGGATTCTTACAATACATTCCATGAAAATGCGGTGTATAGTACAAATTAATTGAATATCCTTATATACCGAAATAACAAAAAAAGATGCATGAAGAAATTATTTGTTGTTCTCGCGATCCTGTTCATCGGGATTCTTCTCGCGGGCTGTACTTCCCAGCCGCCAGCACCTGTAGTAACTCCTACACCGACACCGGTCCCAACGACAGACTGCTCCTGAAGTTCGGGGCTGTTATGCTATCGTTGCTGATGATCCACAGTTCTCGGTACTCGGAACCGCACTCAGGGCAGCGAAACTTGAGACAGCGTTCGATAACGGATCATTTACCATTCTGGCACCCACTGACACAGCATTCGCACAATTACCCAATGGTACGATTGCATCCCTGCTGAAGGATCCCGAGGGCCAGTTAAAACAGGTTCTTCTGAACCATGTTATCAGCCAGCCGGTAATGGCTGCTGAGGTTGTCAAGCTCGGTGAAGCAAAAACCATGCAAGGGACTGTCCTGAAGATCAATACGACTGACGGCGTGACCATTGGTGGTGCCAAGGTTACCAAAACCGACATTGTCTGTAAAAACGGGGTAATTCATGTTATCGATCGTGTTCTCGTACCCCCGGTTCAGGTAAAAACAGCATCCCCGACACCCACCCCGAGCCCGACACCCCAGCCATCAACCACGATCACGTTCACCCGGGATTTAACCATACAGCCCAGCACAATGGTGTATATTAAAGTTGGCAGCAAAGTTGTCTGGAAGAACGACGATCCCTTCAAGCCTCATGGTATTGCAGCACTCGACAATCCGGACCCGAAGAGCTTAAAAATCTTCGGAAATCAATCGGCAGCGAATATACCCTACGGAAAGACGTATGAGGTAACCTTTAATGAAGCTGGCACGTACGATTACAAGACCGTATTCCAGCCAGAAACTACCGGATGGGTTAAAGTTACCAAGTAACACAACAATAATCGTTCAGGAAAATTCAGCCTGAACAACCTTTTTTCATGCTCTTCTGAAAAGTCCTGTCAGGTTGCAAGATTATCGTAACATCCGTATCCAATAATTCTGCCCTTTAAAATATATGCTTACACTGCCTATCTGTGTACCATTATCATTCGAGTGGAGTACACATTATGGGAAAAGGTACTATTGTTCTTGCATATTCGGGAGGGCTTGACACCTCTATCTGCATCCCGCTGTTAAAGGAACGGTATGATTACGATCGTGTTGTTACCGTTGCTGTCCATGTCGGTCAGCGGGATGAAGAGATTGACATAGCAACAAAAAAAGGGAAAAAACTCGCTGACCGACACTATACTATTGACGCCCGCAAAAAATTTGTAAACGAGCACATCTTCCCGGCAATACGTGCAAATGGATCCTATGAGGGATATCCGATGGGTATTTCCCTTGCCCGCCCCCTCATTGCTGAAGAAGTTGTGAAGATTGCCCGCAAGGAACGCGCAATAGCAATCGGACATGGTTGCACGGGTAAAGGCAATGATCAGCTCAGGTTTGATTTCATTATTCGCGGAGCTGGTCTTGAAGTGGTTGCACCAATACGCGAACTCAACCTGACCCGGGACTGGGAAATTGAGTATGCACGGCAACACAAGATTCCCGTACCAGTTAAAAAAGATAAGCCCTGGAGCATGGATGAGAACTGCTGGAGCCGGAGTATTGAAGGAGGAATGCTTGAAGATCCCGCATATCACCCTCCCGAAGAGATCTATTTGTGGACGGTACCTGTACAAAAAGCTCCCGATACACCGGAAAAACTCATCATTGAATTCAAAAATGGTATCCCTGTTGCACTGAATAAAAAGATACTCCCTGGCTACGATTTAATCCAGGACCTCAACAAACGAGCCGGGAAACACGGGATCGGCCGCAATGACATGATCGAGGACCGGATTCTCGGGCTCAAGGCCCGGGAGAATTATGAGCATCCTGCGGCAACGGTGATTCTCATGGCACACCGGGACCTCGAAGCACTGGTACTTACAAGGCAGGAGCTTGCCTTTAAACGCATGGTGGATGACAAATGGTCAGAACTTGCCTATAAAGGACTTGTCTATGAACCGTTGTACACGGCTCTGAATGCATTCATCAACACCACCCAGGAACGGGTAAATGGCAGTGTTGATCTTGAACTGTATAAGGGCTCTGTAAGGGTCCTTGGCAGGAGCTCACCTGATGCACTCTATTCCAATGATCTTGTTTCGTTTGATAGTTCGTCCATAGACCAGTGCCATGCGATCGGTGTTTCCCACTATTTCGGTCTCCAGGCACGACTTGCGCATACGCTGAAAAAGCAAAAATCCTCAAAAAAGTAAAGATATCATCTCTCTGGAAATGCTCAATAGTACGCTTAAAGCTCAACGGGGGCTGCACCTCCACCGCTTTGGCTCCCCCCAAATGCGATAACTCCAAAAAAGGTAATACGTCATTATCATCATTAGTGCAGGTGCAGACAGGGGGGAGGAAAGGTCCCCTCCGTCATAACCAGGGCTTTGTGTTTCACAGTAAATGCAGGGTATATTCCCGGTTTAAACATTAAAATAAAAAATTGATTTAAGATGTGAAAAAATGAAAAACATAAGGTACAAAATTTAAAACAGAAAATGTTTTCATTTTTTGACAAATGGATTTTTTGCTCTTATTGGGTTCAGTTCTATCGCATCTTTGTGGTCGCCACAGCGGCGGGGGCGGAGGCAAAAGCCGAAGCCCAAAGGAGCGTCATCAATGAGTTTTTGATATATCGTGAAGAAATGGGCTATCTAGAAACGCACATGAGTCACGGACTCAGGCAAACACGATGAATAACCGCGGGTTTTTCATGGTAATTCCTTTTCCACTGATATGAAATTCAAGATACGAATGAAGGAGGGGACAGTGACTGTCCCCCCCATGCCTCCCCTGCGCTGAGCGATGATGACATAGCACCAGTTCGGGAGGTATCGCATCGGGGGGAGCCACAGCGGCAGGGGTGAAACCCCCTTGAGCGTTTAGCTTGTAATTGAGCATTTCCCATGAAAACGAACACGATGCCTGCGGTCACAGGCACACAGAACGGAAAAGTGATGGTATTTCCATATTAAATTGTATTATTCAGATATGATGCGGAAATTATTATCATTCTATCCATCTGGTAGGATGAATGCCGCCACCCCCGACGGGGCGCCCCCGTGGCGGATCGATGACTAAAAATTTTAAAAAAAAACTCCCTGCCCCGCCGTGCCTCGGAGAGGTCCTGAAGCAGGGGTCCTTCGTATAAAATAAGATTTTCATGGTTTGAGTGTGAACCCGATAAGTTCATGCTCGTTTCTACAGAGCAAAGAATTGTTCGTCGTTAGAAGGTGACTATACCAAAAAGTAAAGGGAATTCTGCAGTGCCAAACTATCTAAAAAAAATATTTATTCTATCTTTTTTCCGGCATTCTGACCCGGGGTGCATTCGAATACTTCCCTGATTGAAAGAACGAGGAGCCCTTTTGCCGGATAGTGTGCCCCTTTTTCCTTGATCTGTGCTTTAATCTTTTCATACTCAGGACCACTGGTCTTTACCGTGACGGTCCCTTTAATCTGGAAACAGCGTTTCTTTTCAGGATCCCAGATATAGAGCGCCATGTGAGGATTTTCTTTGACGTTTGCGAGTGTCTTTACCATGTAATTGTCTCCAATCCAGATGGTATCGTCCGAAATAAGCTGGACGGTTGCGACCGGCGCGACGTTCGGGATAGCACTCTTTGACGCTGTAGCAGCGGCAAATACTTTTTGTTTGGCAAATACTTCTTTCATTTCCGGGCTAAGTCTGACCATTTTTCACCTCATTTTACCCTGCAGGCAGATTGTGCCATAAACTCTCATGGATTCTTACTGTGCTTATGTTTTGTGTTGCGGGAACGAATCATATCTTTTGAAAAATTCCTTTTTTTAGATAACCGTACTTGATAATAATTCAACCCTTTTCTCCAGATAAAAAAAATCGAAACTTATATGGATTGACAATAAAGAAAAGGATACTGATGTGCGCCAGTTTTTTTTCCCGCTTTACAAAACAAAAACCGCATATTGTTGAAAGCCCTCCTCCCCCGTCAATCACGCATGGAGCGGGTATGAATGTTCCCGAATACAAAAACAAGCCCTATTTTATTGTTGCATCCGTAGAGATGGGGAACACTACAACCAAGTGTATCCTGACCGGTGTTAGTCTCGAAACAGGGATGTCCTATGTGATTCACAAGACCGTGAGCATGAGCCGTGATATCCGCCCTCCAAAACCCGGAGAGACAATTTTTGGCGCAACACTTGACGGGACAGAGCTGACACGGGAAGCAGTCACCGAACTTGTCAGGGATACCCTGCTCCAGTGCCATAATGATGCCCATCTCGATGTTATAAAAGACCTTGATTTTGTTGTCCGCAGCACGGGTGTGGTTGCCGAGATGGAGTCACCTGACCAGATCGGGGATTTTGTCATAGCGCTTGCGAACGGATGCCTGATTGCAGGAGTCCCGCCCCGCAAGATGACGCCACCGATGTCAAAGGAAAACCAGTCGCAAAAACTCCAGCCGTTCAGCTTTGCCGATAAGGTTGTGTTTGTTGGTGCAGTTGCCGGTGTGATCCCGCCGGTTGGTTCGACAGGAGTTGAAATGGTCGCAAACGAGATGGAAGGAGAGCTTGCGATGGCGGGAATCAAGGAAGGGGCAAAATGGACACCGGTTGATTTTCGCAATCCCTGTGTTTCTGTTGATTTTGGCACCACCCTCGACGGTCGTATAACCAGTGATGTTCCCGATGACAGCCTGAATCCTTTTGCAAAAACTGTGGGGAATTTCTGTGGGCTTGCCGGTGCGATTCCCGATGCACTTGTCAGGGGAACCGGCCTTGTGCATGAGCGGACTGGAACTGCACTGGATATCTTCGGTGAACACAGCGTAACCGGTGGATTATTCAGCGGAGGAAACCGGAAAGTTATTGACGATTACGTACAGCGATGCCACAAGCATATCGACATTCGTATTGTACCCTCGGATCGTGACCGGTTCGGTCGCGTTCCGGTCAATGCACGGCTCGCCAAGGAATCCGGCATCGCCATGATCGGGTGTGACTGTGGGGTGAACAGCAGTGATCTGCATGAACTGGTTGCTGTTGGAGCGGAAATTCATAAAAAATTCAATCTTGCAACCCTTAACGAAGTAGTTGATCGCGTCTGCTCCGGGATGGCATTACGATTGATCGATGTTGCGGTCGAACAGAACATAGTTCCGAGGAATTCTTCGATCGGGTTTACCGGACGGGCGGCAATATCCGGGAGGAAACCCGATTATATCCTTGAGGGGATTATCGAGCGCAACCTCTTTGATGACCCTGTTGACCATCTTGTTTTTGTCGATGATGGGCTTGCCCGGGGCGCGGCACTGATGGGACGCTGCATGAACTCACTGGGTAAACCCAAAAATCCAATCGGAGGCGTCCGCGGGGGCCCATGTATTATGAGCCGGCGGATCAAGATAGGTAAATGAACAAGGTGAAAGAAAATGCCAGACGAAGAACAGTTATATGATATCATTATCCCTCCTGGTACCCCCCAGAAGCTTATTGTGGACATCTCAAAAAAATTCGATGTAACCGTTGTCGAACGCAAGGAAAAAATCAAGTTCGCTAATATGGAGGGGGACGAGCGCGAACTTCTGGCATTCCGCGGTAAACTTGAGGTTATGCAAAACGTTGAAACGTATATGCGAGACCAGTTAATCGCATTCGTTGCCGAAAAGTAATAAATAATGTGTAAAATTTTTTTAGATTATTACTGTTTTTTTGCAGGGAACGTATGCATCAGGAGAATTGGGGGCTTATGCCACTGTACCTGAATACGATGGATTTCGCCGCCCCGCAAACGGACGCCCCCGCGGCGATTTGGGTGCACCCGAACCATGAAAATGGTCCTCTCTACGATGGATCCCCTCCTCAGGGCCTCTACGAGGCACGGCAGGCAGGAAATTTTTGAATTTTAGTTACCGATCCGCCGAACAAAGAAGCCCTGTTTTGGGGAGGTAGCAGTCATTGTGCTAGAGGTCATAGTGGTAACAATCCCCGCATCATGTCTGAATGCTACAGTTTTCAAAAGGAAATGCTCAATAACAAGCTAAACGCTCATAAGCGTCTCACTCATGTCGCCGGGATTCACCTAACCTACCTCATGAACAGGTAATACAGCACCATTGTGATAAGCGAAGGGGCGGTATAGGGGGACAGGCACTGTCCCCTCCGCCCTCTTGCCACCAGTGAAACTTTTTTTTTAATTTCCAAGAAGCCGTACCAGGAGCGCTTTCTGTGCGTGGAGCCGGTTTTCTGCCTCGTCCCAGACAAGGCTCTGGCCCCCTTCCATCACTTCATCAGCGATCTCCTGACCACGGTGAGCCGGAAGACAATGGAGCACCCGTGCATCCGGAGAGGCGTGGCGCATGAGCGCCGCATCCACGGTGTAATGGTGAAATACTTTCAGACGCTCTTCGCGTTCTTCATCATCACCCATCGAGATCCAGGTATCCGTGATGATGACATCCGCGTCCTTCACGGCTTGTTCCGGTTTCCTGACAAGGGTTACTTTCCCCCCAAGAGAATCAGCCTTCTTCACGATATCCACTGCCGGTTCATACCCTTTCGGTGTTGCCACCGTAACCTTCATGCCGGTGAGCACGGTCGAGAGAATCAGGGAGTTGCAGACATTGTTCCCATCTCCTACCCAGGCCACGTTCAGGTCATTTGTCGATCCGAAGTGCTCCCGTATTGTCATAATATCGGCAAGCAGCTGGCAGGGGTGCTCGAGATCGGAAAGGCCGTTAATCACGGGAATAGTGGCATGCCGTGCAAACTCTTCAATCGTACTGTGTTTATAGGCACGGATCATCAGGCCAGAGACATACCGCGATGCAGCCCGTGCAGTATCGCGGATCTCCTCGCCCCGCCAGATCTGCATATCGCGGGCATTTAAAAAAAGGGCATGGCCTCCCAGTTCGTTCATTCCGACTTCAAATGAGATATGGGTCCGGGTTGAGGACTTCTCAAAGATCATGGCAAGGTTTTTCCCACGCAGCACATCGTGGACTTTCCCCTCTTTTTTCAGGGATTTAAGCTGGTCTGCTTCGCAAAGGATCTGCCCGAGCTCACCTTTGCTGACATCGAGAATTGACAGGAAATCCTTCTTCATCGTAACTCCTTCATGTGTGAAATACGGTGCTCGAGCAATGCTCTGGTTCCGATATCGCGCCGGTAGCGGACGTGGCCTTTGACCGCAGATGCCGACAGTTCCGCACGCTGTTCCGCTTCTTCAAGAGTTGAGCCAATGCCAACAAACGCAAGAGTCCGTGAGCCCAGGGTGGTGAGTTTCCCCTCCCGGTTCTCAACATTCGCGTAATAGAGGAGTGCGCCCGTCTGCGTTCCTATCGTTATGGGATCCCCCTTTGCGGGAGAATCCGGATAACCAGAGGGTACAATATATTTGCAAACCGTTGCCGCCTTTTCAAAACATACGTCTGTTGCAGAAAGTGAACCCGTGGTAATTTTTACCACGATTTCTGAAAGATCCGAACTGAGCAGGGAAAGTACATTCATTGCCTCAGGATCACCGAAACGGGCATTAAATTCGATGACCTTAGGACCCCTTGCGGTATTCATGAACTGGCCGTACAGGATCCCCTTGTACGGATTTCCGGTTCTTTCCATGGCAGCAACAGTGGATCGCATAATCGCGAGTGCTTCCTGGTAATCTGTATCTGATACGAAGGGCAGCATATGGTCTGGCATAGAATACGATCCCATGCCCCCGGTGTTCGGTCCGAGGTCTCCATCGAACGCACGCTTGTGATCCTGGACAAGAGGCATTGGGATCAGGTGGGCCCCATCAACAAATGCCTGCAGGGTGAACTCTTCCCCGATAAGACGTTCTTCAAGAACAACGCCCCCGGTCAGTGATTTCACATACGCTATCGCTCCTGCCTTATCAACCTGTTCACCCAGAATCCTCACCCCTTTCCCACCGGTGAGCCCTATCGGTTTTATTGCGAGATCCTCGTCGTGATCCCTTATGAACAAAATCGCTTCTTTGGGGTTTTTAAAGACACGGTATTTGGGGCATCCGTCTATCCTGTGCAGTTCCATCATATCGCGGCAGAATGCCTTATCTGTCTCAATTCTTGCCGCTGCACGCGATGGCCCTACACAATCGATACCAACAGATTCCAGCTGATCCACGATCCCAGCTTCAAGCGGTGCTTCGGGACCAATAAAAGCATATTCAACCCCGGTTTTTTGGGCATAGGATACAATACAGGAAATATCGGTTTCCTTACACAGTTTAACCTCCCTGGCAAGGTCGGAAATCCCGGGATTCCGGTTTCCCATGACGGAAAAAATTTCAGTTTCGCTGTTGCGGGCCAAAGCACTGACTATTGCGTGCTCCCTTCCTCCCCCGCCCACAACGAGTATTTTCATATCCATGTACTCTCACGCTGGCAATAAAAATGATTTACTGTTTTACGATCTCGCTGACTTTTACCAGCGAAAAAAGGCTCACTCCCTGTTTTTTCAGCAGCTCCTCTGCACCCTGCTCCCGGTCAACGACCGTCACAACACGATCGGCATGTGCTCCTGCATTACGTAGGGCATTGATTCCGTATATAGCCGATCCCCCGGAAGTTGTGACGTCTTCGACGAGCAGTACATTAATCTCTTTCACCTTGCCTATGATGACGTCTTTTTTCCCATGACTCTTTTCTGCCGCCCGGATGATTGCATAGGGTTTCTTTGCCACCATTGCGGTTGCAACAGCGATAGGAATTCCTCCAACTGCGACACCTGCCACCACATCGAATGAGTGTTTTTGTTCAATTACCGATGCAATGGCCAGAAGAAGATCCGGGTTGGTTACCGCGGATTTTACATCGATGTAGTACGGGCTCTTTTTACCGGAGGCGAGGGTGAATTCGCCAAATTCGATTGCCTTATGCCTGATAAGCAGGTCTGCAATAGCATTCACCATGGAACCTCTTTGACTCTGAAATGATAACCTATGATATTTATTCCCCGGTGAAGGATGGGGGTGAGGATCAGGATGAGAACGAAGATCAGAAGGGTCATGTTTGCAAAAAGCCACTCAGGATCAAAGATCAGCACCATGAGCAGGGCACCTGCGACAAGGTCATACATGTCAGCGATCGGCCATTTCGATCCCCGTTCTTTTCCGAGTCTTCTTTTAAAGAAGCTCTTGCACAAATCGCCAAGGAGCGCTCCGGTTGCAAGTAAGGTAATTGACATAAAAGTCTGTTGTGGCAGATTCTCCCAACCATACGCTCCCGAGACACCTATCTGCACCAGTCCTATCCCGATCCCGGCAAAAATCCCGATGATCAGGCCGCGGTACGTTTTACCATCGCCAAATATCCTTTTTCCATCGGTAAAATTCCTTCCCAGGTCAATGGGGGTGCCTCCTCCGACGAGTGCAGCAATCGGGTTCGGGAGATAGGCCGGGAGCATTATCCAGACAGCCGATATCAATGATAGTATAAACAAATCAACACTAATAATGCAGCACTCCAATACCTGTAATAAACAGCAGATACAAACATTAAGGTTACTCAAACGAAATATTAGAGAACAATTGTGCAACGGGTGATATCAATGCTGATAAAAAAAACTCATAGTCTTTGTCCCACCTGCAATACCGTCATTGATGCGGACGTTGTGGAAGAAGACAACAGAATAATGCTCCATAGTACCTGCCCTGTGCATGGAACTTTTAAGAATCTGTATTGGTCAGACCCGGTGATGTATCACCGGTTCGACCGCTTCGGTGAGATAGGAACCGGTATTGAAAATCCCCAGACTATTGCTCCTCCGGAAAGCTGCCCGTCTTCCTGTGGGTTGTGCAGCAATCACCATTCGCAGACCCTGCTGGCCAATATCGATCTTACAAACCGTTGCAATCTTGACTGTGCATTCTGTTTTGCAAATGCCCGTGCATGCGGATTTGTGTATGAACCGGATTTTGATACAATTGTCCGTATGATGCAGGTCCTCCGTGCCCAGAAACCCGTTCCGGCTCCCGCCGTGCAGTTCTCAGGTGGTGAACCTACCATGCGCGAGGATTTGGTGGATATTATCAAAACGGCAAAACAGATGGGATTCCCCCAGGTTCAGATTGCATCCAACGGTGTCCGGATCGCAAACGAACCTGGCTATGCTCAGCAGCTCAAGGATTCCGGGCTGAGTACTGTCTACCTCCACTTTGACGGGGTTACACCGGCAACCAATCCCCTCCACAAAATCAATATGAAGGCAATCGAGAACCTTAAAGCAGTGCGTCTTGGGGTTGTTCTGGTTCCCACCGTAATCCATGGAAAGAATGATCACGAACTTGGTGATATTATCCGGTTTGCCGTAGCCAATATTTCAGTAATCCGGGGTATAAACTTCCAGCCAATAGCGTTTACCGGGGCGGCAACCGATGATGATGTCAAAAAAATGCGCATAACCATTCCCGATCTTCTGAATGAAATTGAGACACAACTGGATGGAGTTCTCAAAAAGGATGATTTCTATCCCGTTCCCTGTGTTATCCCGTTTTCCGACCTTGTCGAGACCTATACCGGGCGACCTCAGATACGGTTCACTGCCCATCAGCACTGCGGTGCAGCTACGTATGTGTTTGTCCAGAATGATGGCTCAATCGTTCCGGTAAACCGTATGGTAAATGTGGATAAGTTTTTTGAATCGATCGAACAGATGACTGAAAAACTCAAAAAAGGTGGCACCATCAACAAATATGCTACCCTGTTGGAAGGCCTTAAAAATGTACACGAGTCGGTAAAGAAGGGTGAGCAGGCGAACACCACGGAGTTCTGGAAGATACTAGGAAAAACCCTCATCGGGCAGAACTTTGAGGCACTCAAAGAATTTCACTGGAATGCGCTTTTTATCGGTACTATGCATTTTATGGACCGGTACAACTATGATCTCGACCGTGTCCAGCGGTGCTGCATCCATTATGCAACCCCTGAGGGAAAACTCATCCCCTTCTGCACCTACAACAGTGGACCGGTTTATCGGGAACAGGTCTGGAAAAAATATGCACAATCAAAAGAATAATCCTTTTTTTAACTCGGTAGCAAATGCAAAAAGCATCACCCGGTTCGAAACAGTATCATGAATTATGGTAGTTTTTTATTCGTAATTCTTTTGGAATAATCCTGAAAACCTGCTCATAAGAAATGCTCTCCTCAGTAAAATAAAAAGCATTTTGTTCGACACAGGAGACCATGCCTGTTCCCATTCCCTTCCATCCCTGGGCTTAAACGCGATTGAGACGTAAGTCCTCATAAGTATAATCGCATTGGGGGAGCCGAAGAGGCGGGGGGTGAAATCCCCGTGAGCGTTCAAGCTTTTTAAGAACATTTCCGCAGTGCCAGTTTTTCTTCATTTTACCCGACATTCCCTCCGTAAGGGGATGCAACTGAAAGGGTGCAGGCAAATACAAGCCCTCACGAGCGGCGTAGTGAAAACGAGAGTTTCTTATAGTCTCTTATTCAGTGCAGGATGCAGGAATTGTAATCACTCTATTCGTCAATCACGATAAACGCCGCTGCCCCCGATGGGACGCCCCGCGGCGGATCGGTGAGCAAAACTGAATTAACCATCTGCCCCGCCATGCCTCGGGGAGGCCTGAGACGGGAATCTCTCATAGGGTAAAGATTTTCATGATTCGGTTAGACCGGATTGATTCAGGCCGGGTTTTTTTTTTAAAAACCTCTTTTTTTCTCACTGCCTTTGGTTCTTTGGTAATCGCATTCTCCTGGGAAAAATTGAGCAGTTTTCCCGCCAGACTTACCATTAAGGGACAATTTAAGTAATTTTACAGGAAATATATAATTTATACCTATGATCAGGCATTCCATCATTTGTATGATTCATGGGGGTGCGTTTACGTGTATTCACCAGATACTACCAAGTACCTTATTCACATCAGCCTCACTGCAGAGGGGGTGGTCGAGAAACCTGACGTAGTCGGTGCCATATTCGGACAGACTGAAGGGTTGCTCGGCGAAGATTTGGATCTGCGGGATCTCCAGAGAACGGGGCGTGTCGGACGTATTGACGTCCAGATAACCAGCAAAAAGGGCGAGACAAAAGGGGAGATTTTAATCTCTACCTCTCTTGATCGGGCAGAAACAGTCTATTCTTGCCGCCTCCCTCGAGACGATCGATCGTGTCGGGCCATGCATTGCGCATGTAACGGTGGAATCCGTAGAGGATATCCGTGTTGTCAAGCGGAAAAAGATAGTCGAACGTGCAAAGGAGATCCTTCTTGACAGGTTCGAAGACGGAACCATTGACAGCGATGAACTGCTGGATGATGTCCGGCAGAGCATGCGGGTTGAAAAAATCGGATCCGTTGGAGAGGAAAAGGTCCCGGCCGGCCCTCATGTCCTGGACTCGGATGCGATCATTATCGTTGAGGGAAGGGCTGATGTGCTGAACCTTCTTCGCTACGGTATAAAAAATGCCGTTGCGGTTGAAGGAACGCATATACCCAAGATCGTAGAGGAGTTGTGCGGCAAGAAGACCGCGACAGCTTTCTTTGACGGGGATCGGGGGGGTGAGCTGATTCTGCGGGAGCTCCTGCAGGTCGCCGATATCGATTTTGTTGCGTTTTCTCCCAAAGGCAAAAGCGTGGAAGACATGGCCAGAAAGGAGGTCATCAAGACCCTTCGTAATAAAGTACCCGTTGAGTATATCCGGGACCAGTATTTCGAAAATCCTGAAGACCTTTCCCCGGAGTTCCGATTGGCCCGTGCTCCCGAAGAAGATAAGGAAAAAGGGGAAAAAAAGGGAAAATATTCTCCTGGTTCAAAGAGGTCACGGGAGGAAAATAAAGGACCACTAACCCTCCGGGATCATATCGATGATGTGAAGGGACACAGCCTTGCCCGATTCCTCACCGATGACCTGACCATAATCCAGGAACTGAAATCCGATGATGTGGAGAAAGCGGTCGAGACCGTAGACAGTTCAGTGAAAGGGCTTGTCGTCGACCGGACTATCGATCAGAAACTCCTTGACCGGCTGGTCGGGAAGGGATTCTCCTACGTTGCAGCGAAAGATTTCAAGGGAATAATAAAGCGTCCTTTGTCGATCCGTCTGATGAAAATGGGATCATAATTTTTTGGCATATGTATTTAAGGTGCGTAAAACTACGTTATTGTCCGGAGTGGTTGTATGCACAAAGAGGAACTGATCAATCTTCACCAGATGCTCTATGATGTAAAAGTCTATTTTGAATCCTTAAATCCGGAGCTTAAATTTTCCCAATACAACGCTTTAAAGATCACACCCTCTCAGCAGCACAAGAGCAAGATGGAGCATAAACATGCGATCTTTGTACTCGGAACGGAAATTGCCAACGCTATGAAAGACGTAGATTACTCATCTTCGAGCAGGATCTCGGCACGCATGAAGGAGCTTGCTGATAAAACGCTCAAAGAGATGGAATATCCATAAAATTTTTTCACTTTTTTTGCTCTGGAGAAACGGGCATGAACTCATCGGGTTCACTCCCGATCCATGAAAATCTTAATCAATACGATAGACTCCCGCCTCAGGGCCCTGCGAGGCACGGCGGGGCAGAGACTTTTTTTTGAATTTTGCTTACCAATCCGCCGCCCCGGTACCCCGTCGGGGGCGGCGGCAATCATCGTGTCTGAGGCAGAGAGTAGCAGCAATCCCCATATTATATCTGAATACGTTGATTTTCATGGGAAATGCTCAATTACAATCTAAACGCCCGGAGGGGGTTTCACTCCCGCCGCTGTGGCGACCCCGATGCGATACCTCCCGAAGAGGTGCTACGTCATCATCGCTCAGCGCAGGGGCGGCATGGGGGGACAGGCACTGTCCCCTCCTTCATTCGTGCCAGCATCTTGAATTTCATATCAAGGGAAAAGGAATTACCATGAAAAATCCACGGTTATTCATCATGATTGCCTGAGTCCGTGACTCATGTGCGTTTTTACAGAGCTATTTTTTTAAAAAACATTCTCCGGAGCCTCGCCTCCAACCAGCTCATCCCCAAGTGCTAAATAGCAAAAAACAAAAAGAATACTGCCGATACAGCGCATCCATAGGTCCCCGGGTGATTGATTGACAAGCGTCTGTATATGATCCACGGGACAACCCGGATGCGCGACAGGCAACGCCCGGCAGGGTTTAAACACAGGTGAAGAACGGCAGCACGCCACTGGTGATCCATGTGCGTTTATGCCGGGCAACATTCCTTTCAGACGGTTGAGTCCATGCCAGATTTTGCTGATGCTCTTTTGGAAGACCGGCATGGAACGATTATTGCACTGGAGGTTACTACCGGTGCAAAGAACGATTCCTTTCCTGCAGGCTACAACGTGTGGCGCAGGACAATCGGTTGCCGTGTCACGGCCATGGCGGTGGAGGGGAAGGCAAACCGTGCAATAATTTCCCTTGTTTCAGAGAGACTCGCTCTACCCGCCACGAGCGTGAGCATTCTATCCGGTATAACCTCCTCCCAAAAACGGGTACTGGTGACAGGGATCGATAAAAAAGAACTCCTTGATCGATTAAACGGCACTTCAGGATGGTAATGTTTTTCCCGGTCGTGGAGAATGGAACATTGAATCGAGTTCGAACGCAGAACCATGAAAACCATACTTTATACGAAAGGTCTCCGCTTCAGGATTTTTTGAGGCATGGCGGGCAAGAGTTTTTGAATTTATTCGTTCCCGGTCCGCCGCGGGGACGCCTTGTTTTGGGGCGGCGGTATTCATCGTACAGGATGAAGTGAAGAGTTCCAACTCTCGCATCATAATTGAATATTATGTTTTTCTCAGGAAATTTTTTTTTACTCTGGTATGAATTTCAAAACACTGCTACAATGACGGAGGGTACAATACCTGTCCATCATGGACTGCCCCTATGCCAAGTGTGAGGTGACGAAATACCTGTTTGGGGAATTATTGCATTCTTGGCGCCAAAAAGCGGGAGTGAAACCCCAAGGAGCGTTCAGATTTTAAAATATTTTTACTAGCCTGAAATGTCTCCTCCTGATACAATTTTTTGCTCAATTCCTATTGGTGATCAGGGAAACGGAAGATCAAATGTTTTTCCGTGTTTCATGGCAATCTTGGCAATCGCGAGATCCTGGATAGCCAGACCCGTGGAATCAAAGAGGGTGATGGTATCCGGGCTTGCCCTTTTTTTTCTGCCGGTCACTACTTCACCAAGAGTTCCGGCAATGTCTGTTGCACGGTAAATCCCGTTGCTAATCGGTACGTTAATCTCACCTGAATGGATTGCCTGTGCAGGATCATCAACAAAAACCTGTGCACGTTTGAGAAGGGATGGATCAAGTTCCTCTTTTCCCGGTGCGTCCGCCCCAATGGCATTGATATGGGTTCCTTTGTGGATCCATTCACTTCTGATAATCGGGCTCGTTGAGGGTGTAGTGGTAACAAGTACATCACAATCGCAGGTATTTTCCAGCGAAGATGCGACACAGGGAAATTCCATAAACCTGTCAGCAAATTTCCTGACATGTTCAGGATCGCGACTCCAAACCTTGATCTGTCTGATTTTTAGCTCCCGGGAGATAGCCGTAACCTGTGCCTGCGCCTGCCTGCCGGTACCAATAACCCCGAGCACAATCTCTTTTCTGGCAGACAGGTATTTTGCCGCTATGGCACCTGCTGCCCCGGTTCGCATATCAGTAAGCCGTGTCGCATTGATCACTGCAGTAGGCTGGCCGGTATCAATATCAAGGATCACGGTAAGTGCCATTACGGTAGGAAACCCTTTTGCCGGATTACCGGGATGGACATTCACAATTTTCACACCAGCAATAGCCAGAGAGGGGAGGTAGGCCGGCATCGTCCTGAAGTCCCCGTCCGGAAGAGTGATGTACACTTTTGGGGGCATTTCGACAAGTCCCTTCCCATGATCAGAAAATGCCGATTCCACAGCCATATTGACCTCCCCGATATCAAGCCCCATATCCGTGTCGGTAAAATACTGCATGAGCGATTATCGATCGTGATCTGATTTTAACATATCTTCATTCACGGGATTCCTTTGTAGCAGAACAGGATATGAAAAAGCACTGGTAATTCTGGGGGTTCTGTTTTGGGGAACCAGTTCGGCAGAGGCAAAACCCCTGCGTGTCTTATCTGGGTATTTGAGTATGACTTCTGAACATTGTACTATTCAGAAATAATCGGGAAATTTACCCCTCTCTCCTCATACTCGATAATTGCCGCCTCCCCTTATGGCGCACCCTCCTGGAGGAGCGGTGAGGCTATCAGGAGGGAGGATTCCTGAACCGGATCGATTTTCATGGTTACTACCGTGAACTCCCAAGGCCCCACCCCGTTTCACCATAACAACAAGACCAGATTGCAAAGAAACAGCAATGATGAAACACACCTGGCGACTCACCATGACAATCCTTTTCCGGAAAACCAGCGGGGATCTGCCCTGAAAAATTCCCCGTCCTGATACACAACCCTGCCCCCCATGATAACGGTCATGGGGAAGAGGGCAAAATGGCCCTCAAATGGCGTCCATCCGCATTTACTGTGGAGCATTTCAGCAGTGATCGGGGTGGGAATTCTTCCAAAGAGAGCAAAATCCGCACGATCCCCCACGCTGAAACCCGCTCGGGGTATTCCCAGGAGTTCTGCAGGTTTGTAGGATGTCTTTTCGAGAACGGACTGCAGGGGGATTTTTCCGTCAATAACCCGTGCAAGAAGAAGCGGCAGGAGGGTTTCAACACCGGGAATACCGGAAGGGGCACGGGAAAAATCCTGTGCTTTTTCCAAACGGGTATGGGGAGCATGATCAGATGCAATGATATCTATCCTGTCCCAGCGTCCCCAGATGTGTTTTCTCTCCCTCTCTGTCCGGAGTGGCGGGTTAACCTTCCCGCAGGGATCGTTGTCCTCGAAGTCTTCCAAAGAAAGGAACAGGTGATGGGGTGTTACCTCTACGGTACCTGCAGCAGCATCTATGGATCGCTTCGTGCTGAGATGACAGAAGTGAAGCCGGCACCCCGCCTTGTTTAATTGCCGGACTGTTTTTACCGCTTTGAGTTCGCCTTCAGGAGGTCGACTATGATGATGCGAGATCATACCCGTGTCGGGAATATCTGAAACCTCTTCGGCATGAATGGTAAGAAGGCCGTCAAACGTATGAATGCATTCCATTGCACGGCTCAATGCGGCATCACCGATTGCATCCCCGTAACTGGACGGGGCAAAAAAGGTCTCACCGAATGCCATCGCACCTGCCCGCCACATCTCCCCGAGATCAGTCCGGGCGGTCACACTGCTGTTGATAGCAAAATTGCACCAGGAATTAGTCTGTGCATCGCAAACCCGATCGCTAAAGTGTTTTACAGTTGTAATGGGAGGCACAGTATTGGGCTGGTCTACCACGACCGTCACTCCGCCGGCAAGTGCACTCATACTGCCGCTCTTCCAGTCCTCTTTAGCCGACTGGGTGCCTCCCCGCATATGTACATGCATGTCGATTGCTGCCGGAAGCACGAGGAGTCCGGTACAATCAAGGCAATCTGCCGTACCTGTGGATGCACCAACGTGAGTAACCCTGCCATCAGCCAGAGTGATATCCGCAACACGCCCTGAGGGAAGTGTCACATTACGGAGCGTGAGGGATGGAAGGGTATCCATAGTACTTGCTTTTTTCTCGTATAACCATAAAGGCATGGTGATCCATGCTGACCATGAGGTCGTGATACGTGATAACCGCCTTTTTATCGACAGCTATTCAATTACTCACTGTCTATAGTACTCTGCTAAGGTATACATACTCCCAATGAAAACGCTGGAAAGAGGGGAGCTGCCGTTATAGCCTGAAAAGGAGGATTTATTCTATGGATAAAATAATCAGAATTTCACTTGGCCTGTTCGTGGTTATTCTTGTTGTTCTGGTATCCGTGGTTTCCTATCAGGTATTTGCGGAAAAGGCATACCTTACCTCGCTGTCCAGTAACTATTCCTATACTTGTAATATCACCACCGATTCTACGCTTTCCAATGTGACGATCTTTTTACCGGTGCCGGCAGATACATCTGGCAATTCTCCCATCGTAGCACAATTCAGCGCTGAGACTATTGAGGGACTTCCCGAAGACTGGGAAGTATCCCTGTATGATACAGGAAAATCTACGCTGGTCAGGATTACCATTCCTGAAATCATTCCTCCTGCGGGGACCCTTCCTGAAAAACCCTATAGTATCGTACTATCCTCCGACATGAAATCCGGCACGGTAATTGATACCCGGGAGCCGATAAATAACAGTGCCCTGTTCCGCCCGGTCAGGGATCTCCGGCAGGTTTCCTGCTCTCCTGACAGTTCCCGGGAAAACGGCACCCCCCGATGTTATCACTACCTTACTTCATTGTATGCAGATTACCAGGCATCGCCGGATGCCTCGGTTACGATCACGTCGTCTCTTACCGGCAAAAACAGCTGGAAAATATTTGAGCCCAGGTCAAACGAATACTCCACAGGTATCAGCCTGCTAATGGTGGGTGAGAACCGTGGCTGGAAGACCGTCAATGGATATCTCCAAAGCAGTACCGGTACCTACGATGCACCGGATATCTCACCATGATATATTTATGCAGGTCTCTCCCTTTTATCAACCGGCAGAACCAGGAATTTAAATTCACGTTTAAGACAGGAAAACCAGGATCATGGAATCACCAGTAAATGGACAGCAACGGGGCTCAATCCGGATTGGCCTTGTCGTAGACATTATCCAAAAAGAAGATCAGCGCAGTGGAAAAAAGACGCGGGGTATCGTACAGGAGATCCTGACCAACTCGCTTTTCCATCCTCACGGGATTAAAGTCAGACTGAAAGGGGGCAAGGTAGGGAGGGTAACAGAGATTATCAGTGCGATATCTCCAGAAGATATTGATAATCTGTGTTGATCGGGCTCCCTTTGCAGATTTCCGGAGATCGCAAAATCCCGTAAAGGTGTTCTTTCATATTGTCGCTAAAAATCCTGTTGAAACGATTCTCTCCGTTTTTGTTAACGATCAGCGCTCTTTTGAGAAATGTTTTAATCTGAATGCATTTGCAGTATTTTCACCCGCTGTTGTGTGCTTCCCCGCCAATGTATACCTCCTGATAAGATACTACGTCACAATTGCTCCTTGAGCAGGGGTGGGAAGGGTATGATCGTCCTGCCTGCGCTGCAAATTTATTATCCTTATAACGGGAATTTAGCCCAGACAGAATAAGAATACCCTGTTTTGTTGAAATGCTTATTATCTGAAAACTATAGAAAGGTTATAATTGAACAATCACCTAAAATTCTGATAGATTATATTTTTAGCAGGAAATAACCATGATCACCGTATTACTTGTCGAGGATGATCCTGATGTGCTTGAGCTTACCCGGCTTTTTCTGGAACGGGACCTTGAACTCAATATCGATGTTTGTTCCTCGGTTAAAGAAGCACTGCGGAAATTAAACCACAAGATCTATAATGTGATTGTTTCCGATTACGTTATGCCTGAAATAAACGGGATCCAGTTGCTGAAAACACTAAAATTCCAGGGAATCGAGACCCCTTTTATTCTTTTCACCGGAAAGGGAGGAGAAGAGACCGCCATAGAGGCATTAAACTCAGGTGCAACGTTTTATCTCCAGAAGAGTGAAAATCCAAGGTTCCAGTTTGCAAAATTACGCAAAATGATTCATGAAGCTGCCCAGAAACAGCGGACTGAGGAAATCTATCGTGAAAATAATATCTGCGTTGTAATTCCTGCGTATAATGAAGAAAAACTTATCGGACCTACCCTTGCTTCAGTTCCCGATTATATTTTCAGGATTTATGCAGTCGACGACGCATCCACTGACCGGACACCGGAGGTTATTCGGGAATATGCAGAAAAAGACACGAGGATCATGCATATCCGGCATGAAATAAATCAGGGCGTAGGTGCATCGATCGCAACCGGGTACCGTGAAGCCTTAAACGAGGGGATGGATATTGCTGTAGTAATGGCTGGAGATAATCAGATGGACCCTGCATATCTTCCAAGGTTTCTCGATCCAATCATTAACCGGCAGGCAGATTATGCCGTGGGAAATCGCCTCCAGGGCAGGGAATATAGTAAAGGAATGCCCCTTTGGAGATTTTTTGGCAATGCTCTTCTTACCCTGCTTACCAAGATTGCATCCGGATACTGGCAATTGATGGACCCGCAGAATGGATATACAGCAATCTCCCGAAGGGCTCTTGAACGCCTGGATCCCAATAAAATCTATCCCCGGTACGGGTATTGCAACGACATCCTTGTAAAATTAAACGCATATGGATTCAAGGCAGTGAACATCAATCATCCGGCGCGGTATAATATCGGCGAAAAATCGGGTATCAGGTATCGGACATATATTTTCAGGCTCTCACGCCTTCTCTTCAGAGATTTTTTCTGGCGGTTGAAGGAAAAGTATGTTGTCCTCAATTTTCATCCACTCGTTTTCTTTTACGTTTTCGGGTTGATTATTATCTTAATAGGTATCATATTTGGTATCTATACAATCTATCTTAGATGGTTCGTTGAAACAGAATTATTTGTAGTCCGGGCAGCCCTTGCACTCATCCTTTTCTTTATGGGTTCGATGTTTCTTCTGTTTGCAATGCTCTTTGATATGGAGCAGGAAAGGAATACCGTGTGGCTGTAATTATTCTTTTTTTCTAAATACACCAATGATTTGCATCAACACAATACATAAAGATAAGGAGTAATAACATCCATTGTTATCTGGTAATAGATAACGGATGTATATCAGGTTGGTGAGCTGATGGAAGATCAGGCAGATGAAATTAGCCGGATTCGTGCACTATTAATGGACAATCCGAAAGGATCAACGATTGAGGAAATTGCAAAAAAACTGCCATTGAACAGGACTTCTACTGCGAAATATCTCAACACTCTCCTTATCTCCGGTCAGGCTGAAATGCGGACATTTGGTCGTGCAAAGGTCTTCACACTCTCCCAGCGTGTTCCTTTCTCGCAAATGCTGAACCTTTCCTCAGATCTTCTTTTGGTCCTGGATCAAAATCTTGTCATACATCAGGCAAATGAGCCATTCACCAGATTGTTTGGTCTCTCACGGGAGACGCTTATAGGACAACCCATTATGCGGTCTCCGTTTATTGCCTATGTTTCCGATAATAATTTATCTCTGATCAGGCAGGCAGCACAGGGAACTGAAACCTGTACAATAGATCAGATTGGGATTAATGGTAAGGAATATTTTTTTAAAATCAAACTAATACCCCTGGTTTTTGATTCGGGGGGTCAGGGACTTGCCGTCATTCTTGAAGATATTACTGAGCTCAAAAAATACCAGCAGCATCTTGAAAAACTTGTCGGGGAACGGACACATGAGTTGAAAATTACCAATGAACAGCTGGTAAAAGAAATTGACGAGCGCCATCAGGTTGAAAAAGCTCTTCACCAGGTCAATGCAAAACTCAACCTCGTGAGCAGTATTGCACGTCATGATATTCTTAATCGGCTAACCGTTATCTATGGAATAATATCGCTCTTACAGGAAAAGCTGTCAGATCCCACGTACCATGAATACCTGAAAAAAGCGGAAGAATCTGCGATTGCGATCAAACGTCAGATTGAATTCACTCGTGATTATAAGAATATGGGTTTAGAGAAGGCTGATTGGCAGAATGTCCGCACTTCACTGCAGCACTCATGCGAGAA
Source organism: uncultured Methanoregulaceae archaeon (assembly GCA_963841015.1). GTDB lineage: Archaea > Halobacteriota > Methanomicrobia > Methanomicrobiales > Methanospirillaceae > Methanoregula. Next base: position 564,001 of record CAWJAX010000002.1, read on the forward strand.
CGTGGATCTTAAAGGAGTGACCCTGGACGTTTTTACCAATAACCTGGAGATTTTTGCTGACTCATGGCTGGAAAAAGTCTTTTTTAACCTGATTGATAATACCCTGCGGTATGCAGAGGGAGTTACAAAAATCACGGTTTCTTTTCTTGAATCCCCCACGGGACTTGAGGTAATATTCGAAGACAATGGTATTGGAATTCCCTTTGATGAAAAAGAGAAGATATTTGAACGGGGATATGGGAAAAATATCGGGTATGGTTTGTTTATGGCCCGTGAAATTCTTGCCATAACAGACCTCACTATTCAGGAAACCGGCGAACCTGGTAAGGGAGCCAGGTATGCGATTCACGTGCCAAAACGGTATTACCGTTTTAATAAATGATGCTGATAAAAACAACCTCCCCTTTTAATCATATACCTGTGTGGAACGTATACTATCCTTCACCAGGATATTTTTTGGGTATATTCACATTTCAGCGACTAATTTCTTGTTTTATTCCAACGCCCCCTTGCGCCAGCCCTGCCCCCATTGGGGGCGGGGGCGCATGCGATTCCTCTGTATTACCGGTATACCTGATCCCTGGTTACAGAACACCATCGCAACCGGGGCGCCATAAGTGGCGGGGCGAAGCCCCTGGAGCGTCTGCGTTTTTGGTCTCTGAACAGGAACACTTTTTCGATCTGAATTTTGGAATACTATTCTGATTATATTTTCCCTCGTTATTTCCTTTACGAGTTGGTAGTTAAAATGGCACTATACCCTTTTTTTTAAAAACGAGCTCTGGAGAACTGTTCACCAGCACCTCATGTGCTAACCAGGGATTTCACCCCTCACGCTCTGGCTCCCGCAACAAAAATTTCCACAGTTACTGCGTTTTCTTCGCTCCTGGACCGCAGGGGGCGTATCAGGAAAGAGGACTGGTCCACTACGTAATCTTACCGATGCTTTGTATTTTAAATCAGAGGATAGGAATTCTCCAGAGTTTTTAAACACGATCGGTAGTGAAAAGAATACGGAAATGATTGTTCTTTAAAACCTGTCATTTAAAAATTTTTTTAGGATCTGGAGATATCCGGACAATTTTTATCGGTTGTCACATCCCGTAAAACATGAAAATCAACAGATACCTATTCAAAAAATGCAGATTACCCTCTCTGCCGTGGAAATTATTATTTTTTACCCTCAGAATACCAGTTCAATTTTATACGTTTCCTCGCCGCACAGTTTACTGTTTTTCTCAATAATTTTAAATCCAAATCTTTGATGTACAACCAATGACTGGGGGTTATTTATATTAATGCATCCCTCGACAGAATGGACGTGATTATTTTTTAATTCTTTCAGACTTTCATTAATAACCGTCAAAACAGTTCCTTTCCCCCGCATGGAGGGATCGATACAGAGTGAATACGCTGTTGCCTTGTGAATTCGTTTGAAACCAACGAACTTTATGTGGAGATAGAACCCCATAAATGCAACAATCCTGCCATTCACTTCATGAACGTAACATATATTTCTGAAAAGGTGAGGATATTTCATTATTTGAAACCTGTTTCTGTTTCCAAAGCAGGTGGAATGAAGCTCCAGAATTCTTTCAAAATCATCATCTTTACATCTCCTGATGATTTTTGATGTGTGGGAATAATTTCTCACCGACCGACTTCCCATATAGTCTAAAAGAGAACGATAAAAAAGGAGACATTTTTCTTTGGGGTACGACAGTATTTTCTTTGGTAATCCAGTCATATCAATCCCTATATGATCTTTTCAGTAAAAAATTAAAGCATCCGGTGAAATCAGGTTACTATACCTTTTTAATTATCATTATACAAAATGATAAGAGTAACAAGGTCTTTTAATGAGTTCACAATCTGAATCGGAGGGTCCAGAAAAAAAAATAACGGTAATGAGCTCATTCATAACAAATACTCTTATTGTAATGGGAGGTTCGTCAATTGCAGCCCTTATTACAATTATTTCCACTCCCATCCTTACGCATTATTTCACTCCGGATGCTTTTGGTATATTTGCAGTCTTCTCCTCGATTACTGGTATCATCAGCATTATTGCCTGCATGAGATATGAACTGGCGATCATGCTCCCGAAATCTGATGATGAGGCAATTAATATTTTTGCTTTATGTTTACTCATTGCCTTTTTCATAAGTGTTTTCCTGCTGCCAATTTTCTGGTTCTTCCAATCCGAAATAATTTCCCTGTTCAATTTACCTGATCTTGGGTCGTATATTCTCCTTATCCCATTCATGATCTTAGTGAACGGTTTTTTCACCGCTCTCTATAACTGGCATACCAGGACACAGAATTTTAAGCTACTTGCAGGTGCCCGGGTCACAAACGCAGTAATGACCAACGGTTCTCGAGCTGGCAAGTGCATTCATGGGTTTTTTAACTGCCGGAGGATTGATTATCGGCACTATCCTTGGTACGTTTTCATCCACCCTGGTTCTCTTCGTACAGATGTGGAGAACGGATAAAGACTGCATTAAAGAGACTCAGTCAGGTGGAATGCAATAATCTTAGGCCTCACACGCTATCGCAATTTTCCAATCTACGATAGTTTCTCAGCATTCATCAATAACCTTTCGTGGCAGCTTCCGGTATTAATGCTTGCTGCGTTTTTCTCACCGGCAATTGTCGGTTTTTATTCCTTGGGGTTAATGGTCCTTTTTTTCCCGATGAATCTTATAGGTGGTGCGCTCTCTCAGAATTTCCTCCAGAAAGCAGCTGAAGTAAAGGACCAGGGCACTCTCGGGCATCTCGTTGAGCAGGTATTTGAAATCCTGGTTATTGTTGGACTATACCCGATATTTGTGCTGACGCTTGTGGGTGCAAATATCGTCATGGTAATTTTCGGACCAAATTGGGGCGAAGCTGGTGTCTATCTCCAGATTCCTCAGTATCTGGGCATTTGTCTGGTTTGTATCGTCTCCTTTGGGAGTAGTCTTCGCCGTCTTAGAAAAACAGGCATACTTTTTAAAACTGAATATTGTAATTTTTTGCACCCGGTTTGGCTCTCTTCTTATAGGAGGACTTCTGGGTGATCCCCTTATCGCATTGGGCCTCTTTGCTGTCACGGGTATAGTAATTTATGGATATATGAACTGGAGTGTCATGCGAATTTCAGGAGTGTCACAGAAATTTGTGAAAATGACATTACTACACAATTGTATCTTATTCATACCCGCCTTTTTACTGCTCGGTTTATTAAAATTTTTGAATGCAAGTAATCTTATTATAACCTGTGCATCTGTCGTAGTTCTCGCCGGATACTATGTATACCTCATGAAAACGAATGATAAAGTCAAGGAGATATTCAATCAGGTAGCAGGCCGGTTTATCCGTATCTGATCCGTTCTTTGGATTCGGATTCTATCACCTTATCTCTCCGGTCTGCTGAAGATCTCAGGCTCTTCTGGCTTCCCAGCTTTCCGTATCTGGATGTACTTCCCACCCATCCGCTTGAGGAACATATAGAAGAATCTTTTTCATTGATATGAAATTCAAGATGCTGGTACGAATGAAGGAGGGGACATGAGCCTGTCCCCCATGCCGCCCCTGCGCTGAGCGATGATGACGTAGCACCTGTTCGGGAGTTATCGCATCGGGGGAGCCACAGCGGCGGGGGGTGAAACCCCCTCCGAGCGTTCAGCGTGTAATTGAGCATTTCTCCAGAGCAAGATAAACACAATCTTTTTGGGAAATGCTGGTTCGTCTGCAATCGTATCAATCAATGGTGATGTGCTGATCTCCAAACCCGTGCCGGACGTCACAATTATTTCGGACAGCTGATGGATTAACTCCTTGTGTCGTATGAGAGTAATTCCAATCCTGTTACCTGGTATCTCCTCCTTCCCCCATAATGGACACTCTCGCATAGGGTATCCCGGGCATTGTAAGGGACACAGGTTCGTGTCTCCTCTTTCACCGTACCGTTTATTTTCAAATCCTTATCAAAAAATTCTGCAGATCCGATAGTATCAGAACTTTTGAATAAACCGGGCAAAGGGCGATTCCCAGATCATTGAATAAAAAGGCATAATCTCCGCATTGAATTGACTTTTAAACGGAAAAAGGGTCAGATCCGATGCCCCGATAATCTCATAGGTCTTAAAATTGTTATTACATGCCCACCGCATTGCTTCCCAGTTGACAAGGTAATTCGGGCTTGCCCCGTTTATCATAGTTCGGGGCGTCCCTATCCAGCCATTTACTTTTTCCTTATAGGTGAATGTGATGTTTCCGGTGAGAGGAATGTCATCTTTTTTTGCTATGAAAAATTTGATATTTTCCGAAAAATTCTCATAAATTTCAAGGACAAATTCTTTTGGTGCTTCAATTCTTTGATGTCCGAGCATTAAATTATATAAAAAATCCACATCTTCTTTTGAACCCATTGCCAGGGAAACGCCATTTTTTTCCAGTTTTTTTACCGTTCTTCTGACGGTCGGACTGAAGTTTTCCCAAACGGTCTTTTCCCCTCCTGAAACATCAATCGTTGAGGTGAATTCCGGTGTGACCTGGTAGCCTGACCAGATAAATGGACGCGGGTCAGCCGTGCCCGGAGAGGAACGTATTCTTATGTAGTTTGCTTGTAATGTGTTTTTGAGAAAATCATCTGCCGCTTTCTGGAATTCAAAAAACTGGTGCTGTTTTTTATGAGTTTTGGTTTCATCATATTTTTTTATAACAGGCCCGAGGTAACACGTTTCAAGAGAGAATGGTGGAGAACTTGCAATTTTCAACCATCGGGTGTCATAGAAAAAAACCGGTAATAATCCAATAATTTCACTCCCGTCCCGAATAATCAGGGGGAAAAGGGTGCCCCTGTAGTGACGGGAAAAAATTTTTTTCCAATTATACTTTTCCATAATTTTCAGCCAGTTCCAGGAATGGAAAAGAGTTCCGTCAATCGACGAAAATACAATGTCATCCCAGAGCTGACGATCCTTATCGGATGCAACGGAAACATCCATAAGGGATCTTTCTGTTTTTTGAATTATATAATTATAGTATTTTTTAGTATCCCCCTGATTCCTGTTTTACTATCCCCAAACAAGGAATCTGACCTATACATAAGCACAAAGGATGCGGTCCTGAACAATTACCTGTGCACATACGGCAGAAAAATCCGTCGAATTACCTCATCCCTGTCAAACCAGGAGAAATGTGCTCTGGAGAATCCTTTTAAAGAAATGAAATTCAAGATGCTGGTACGCATGAAGGAGCGGACATGATCCGTCCCCCCATGCCGCCCATGCGCTGAGCGATGATGACGTGGCACCTCTTCAGGAGTTATCGCATCGGGGGAGCCGCAGCGGCGGGGGCGAAGGCAAAAACCGAAGCTGACCTTAAAAAGTGTCATCATTGAGTTTTTTTTGCTATAATGTGAAGAAATGTCATATTATTTGACGATACTCCAGATTATCTGATAGTATCAAAGAGAACCCGCGTCTTTTGATTTGACAGGGAAGAAATCGGAAGACGCGTGCGAGATTGTATGCAGCCGTAACCCGTATTCATGAAAAAGAATTCCCCGGAGCCGGTAGTTACTGTATATAAATAAATTAACAACCAATGACTACTGATTATCTGTCTGGAAACAGGAAATAAAATTATTGAGAAGGGAAGAAACTGAAAATTCTGTATTATATCCATATAAATTTAAGTTTCTTATTGAGTAATTGAAATTACAGAAGTATGGAAGGATAATGTCCAGATTTGATACTGCCGAACTTTCCCGAGCCGATCTCCCACAATGGGACGCACTCATTGATCAATCGGCACACGGGACTATTTTCCATAAAAGCGGCTGGCTGGATGCGTGTGCACAGTCGCTTGGGAAAAAGGTAAAAATTTTCGGGTGTTTCCAGGACGGTCAGTCGATTGGAGGCAGCTCTCTTTTCCTCCAGAAGAAGCTGGGTGTCGTTACAACGGCCAATTCCACCTGTCTGACGACTCCCTATGGTGGTTGTGGCACTTTCTTCATCCCCAAGCCCGAGTGTTCACAAAAAGGAATCGTTTTTTCGGGAAATTATTGAATCCCTGCTCAGCGAAATCCGGAAAAGAACATTTCTTTTCTGTCAGCATCCAGAATTCCCCGGAATTTCCCGATATCAGGCCATTTACCTTGAATGGCTGGAGATCGAGTGTCTATTATACCTATTATATCAATCTCAATAATAATTTCGAATCCAATTTCGATTCCTCCTTAAAAAGGAATATCCGGAAAGCAGAAAAAACCGGATTATTATCGAACCTTTTTCTGATGTGTCCCGCTATTATGCTCTCTATTGTGAGACATTTACCCGGAAGAACCTGGTTCCTCCGGCTCCAAAGCGTCTTTTTACCGAGTTGTATTCATTTATCAAAAATCAGGGATGCGGTGAAATGCTGGCTGCAAAGACCCCGGATGATGAGATTGCCTGTGCAGAAATAGTTATCTGGGATACCAGACTGGCTTACAGCTGGACAGCAGTCTCTGATTACCGTTCCTGAATTCAGGGTGGATCATCCCTCATCATGAGTGACTATCTGAAAAGATTGAAGGACCGTAACATCCCGAAGATAGACATCATGATGGCAAATATTCCTCAGTTATCGAGCTTTGCAACGTCTTTCAATCCGCTTCTCGTCCCTTACTATTATCTCAAACTCGGATGGGATCAATACTATCCTGGCATAGCACCGTAATCATCTGTCTCCTCAAGAAAGTGCCGAAAATCTGGAGTATGGCGGCAGGGATACGGGTTTATCATATCCTTTGTTGCGAAAGGGACGTTAAAAAGTGCAGGACATTTTTGAAATTGATTTTTTGATGCTCGACAAATGGCTATGAGCTTATTGGGTCACCCCGGAACGTTGAAAATCGAGATCGGGAGAATTCCTTTTCCATGGATATGAAATTCACGATGCACGTACGATGAATGAGGTGACACGAGCGTGTCCTCCCATATCGCCCCTGCTATGAGCGATGATGATGGTGCACCTTTTCGGGGTTTATCGCATCGGGGGAGCCAGAGCGGCGGGAGTGAAACCCCCTTGAGCGTTTAGTCTGCAATTAAGCATTTCTACAGAACAGAAAATCGAATATCTGGTTTTTTTGCTATCAATGATTGATTTAACTTTATTGATTTTGATGGGAAACTGCTCAATTAAAAGGAGATGTGGTCATGGTGATTTCACCACCCCGCTCCAAATGGCTCTCCCCAATGCAAGAGATTCCGAGTCGGTAATACGTCATAATTGCTGGAGCGCAGGAGGGTATGAGGAGATAGGCACTGTCCCCTCCTTCATTATACCCGTTCTCCGAATTTTATATTGCAAGGAAATCTGAAAAGCGGTGTGTTCAACATTATAAATACGATTAACTACAATGTTTTTTTAAGAATTATCCAGTCATCGTAAGTGGTAATTATTGATAAAAAACAGGGAAAACCCGTTGTATCATGAAAATTATATCCGTTGTTGGCGCCCGGCCCAATTCATTAAATGTGCTCCGGTTCTTAGTGAGTTGCGAAAGGAGCACGAAGAGATACTCATTCATACCGGTCAGCATTATGATCCGGAGATGTCTGCAGTTTTTTTTGAAGATCTCCATATACCCCAACCGGACTATCATCTTGAGGTTGGATCAGGATCACACGGAAAACAAACAGCTGGAATCCTGGAAAGGATAGAGACTGGACCCATGCAGGAAATGCCGAGTTTTGTCCTCGTCTATGGTGACACGAATTCAACCCTTGGAGGTGCACTGGCTGCTGCAAAACTCCATATCTCCGGTTGCCCATATTGAGGCGGGACTCCGGCTTTCGATTGCACTATGCCAGGAGTCGAACTGGCGTGGTAACCGATCATATATCAAATCTGCTTTTCTGCCCAACACAGACTGCAACTGATAACCTGAAAAAAGACAGGTATCTCCGACGGCGTTTACCTGGTCGGGGATGTCATGGTGGATGCCCTGAAACATAATGCGGAAATTGCCAGGAAAAAATCTCAAATTATTAAAAACCTTGGATTAAAAAAAGGGGATTATTATGTTGCAACTATCCACCGCCCGGGCAACACTGATGACTCAAAGAACCTTACTGCAATTATTGAGGCATTCAGTGAATCAGGGAAAACTATTGTCTTTCCAATCCATCCCCGCACAAAAAAATATCTCTGCTTATATGGATTATGGGATTCCTTATCTGAAAATATCCGGTGCATTTATTCCTCTCGGTTATCTCGATATGCTTCACCTTATGAACTACGCAAAAAAAATCCTTACCGATTCCGGTGGAATTGAGAGGAAGGGCGTATGACTGGGTGTGCCGTGTATCACCATGCGGGAGAATACTGAGTGGATTGAAACACTGACAGGGGGATGGAATATCCTCGTTGGTGCGGATAAGAAAAAGATTCCTCTCTGCGGTCGCAGTGGATGTCAGGACGAATTCTGATAATACTGTATTTGGGAAGGGAGATGCGGCAGAGAAGATTGTGAGGATTATTTCAAGCCAATGAAAGAATTCGCTCAACAGGCATTGAAAGAGACCTCGTTAAGAAAGAGATTAAATTATCAGAATATCCACGTCTTATTACCAATGCAAAAGGGAGAAAAGAGCCTGGATTATAAAATTTTTTTAGTAATTGCCACTATTATAATAATTATATTTATTGGGGGCTTTTTAATTTTACCACGGTGTACCCGCAAGTATCTGATATTACAACCCCAGGACCTGACCTGTTTTTCACCTTATACTTGTAGCTCGATTACGGCATCAAAGCTGGATGGTTCCGATGAAACCGTCAGACTCCAGAGTGCACTGAACTATGCAAAATCCAATGGATATACTGCTGTATCTTTTCCCAATGAAGGAAAGACCGTAGGTATTTCCTATTCGGATTTACATCCCCGCAAATATGGAAATCATAGGAAATGAATGCACAATAAAACTACTTGCCATGTCCGGGATAGGTCACTGGGGTTGGACTGTTATACTGCCCGCTGCGTCTATATCCACGACCTGAAAATAAAACGGGAATAAAGATAATCAGGAGGCACAGTCTGACCCGGATTATTATTTCCGAAAGTCTCCCAATGACGGGATGGCTTCGTGACGGGGCACGGTTCTGAGAACAATGAAGTGTATAATTTTGGAGGGTACTCGGTTGGAGCAGTCAGAGGAGACGATATTACTATAAGCAATAATAGAATTCATGACAGTGGCAGTACGGAATATCAACTTCGGGTGAGGGTGATGATTATGGTAAAAATATCACTATCACAAAAAATACCTTCTCTAACTGCGGTCAGGTAGGAATAAAATCGAGGTGTCGTGCATACTGTCTGGTATCCGAAAATTCGATTCCCTTCCGGATCCGATGAGCGATCCCGACAGGAATCCGTTTATATAGTCTTGATGAACCCAACCTGCACATTGCAATTACAAATAATACCATAACCGGTTCAGGTTCCGGGAAACTGACATAGCTATTGATTCCAATAACCGAAAATAATTCAGATATTGCTATTACCGGGAATCAGATAAAGACCGTGCATACCGGGAGAAGAATACGTTTTGATGATGCCAAGGTGATTGATAATACGATAAAGGATTCCCGTTTTACGGGTATTTTGTTACATGGCAGCAGCGGGACGATTGGGACTGCAACACCCTGAACAATGCCGGGATAATTATTGCCGGGGATAACTCCAGCGGCAATCCCTCCCATAATCTCATTCAGGATAATATGATAACCGTAAGGCAACGAGTATTGGCGAGCCAAAGGAACTGGAATCTATTTATGGTATACAACAAAGGGAAACATCATTGACGGGAGCTTAAATCAATGTTGATAATAACGCCATAAGGATAACGAATGATTACGGTGATTCCAGCGGTACTGTTAGAAAAAACAATATTCTTTATTCAAAAACAGATTGGATATACAATAAGGGGAAATCTACAGAAATTATGAATAATACCCTGTTATTACCTCCAGGTATGTTTACACAATTCTGGAATTTTTTCAGCCCTTCTCCAGGGGATTTTCGGACTCTTGAATTAATCGCATCCGTATCCGGACAGGTGGATGGCATACGTCAGATCCACTTCGCTTATTCTCAAAGGCATCCCAGGAGAAGTGCACAGGCAATGAGTTAACGTAGAGCTCTTTTCCCCAACATTTTTAGATAAATAATCAAATCAATTGGGAGTAACGTATAACCAGCAGGTTTGATCCTTAGACGAGCACGGGTTTGCGAATTTATATGGTGTGCTAAACCATCTATGACCTATGCAGTCAAAGATATACTATGCCAAATCACGAACAATCAGTTTGTTCATCGGGACTCATTATTGCAACGATACTAATAACCAATAGCGTTTCAGCAATACTGACTCCTGACCTGACATTTGTTTTTGGGAAAGGCAGGTGACACGCCGGTCTGCGGTGACTGGGAATGGTGATGGTAAAGACACTGCTGGCGTGTATAACAGCAATGTATTCTCTCTAAGGAACAGCAACACTGCGGGAAAATCAGATATAACCTTCTCCTATGGCCTCAGTCCGGGGATATTCCTGTAGTTGGTGACTGGAATGGCGATGGCAAAGATACCGCCGGCGTGTTCGGAAGGGGGCGTTCCATCTGAGGAACAGCAACACCCGGAAAATGGTGAAATAATCTTTCCCTACGGTCAGTCCGGGGATATTCCTGGAGTTGGTGACTGGAATGGCGATGGAAAAGATACCGCCGGTGTGTTCGGAAGGGGGCGTTCCATTTAAGGAACAGCAACACTGCGGGAAAATCAGAGATAATCTTCTCCTGATGGCCAGTCCGGGGATATTCCTGTAGTTGGTGACTGGAATGGCGATGGCAAAGACACGCTGGGAGTATACCGCAATGGAAAATTCTATCTCAGGGTAACAGCAATACTGCTGGTAACGCCGACCTGATAGTATCAGTGAAATTCCTCGGGAATAAACCAATAGCCGGTGACTGGAACGGGAATGGAAAGACACCACGGGTATCATCAAAGGCAACACCTGGTATATGGATGTGAACGGAGATGGAACCTTCACCGTATCATCTCCCTATTGCAATAACATCGGTCCCGACAATTACGGTGGCAAATCCCCATGGGGGGAATCATGGGTCCGGGGAATCGACCCCCACGCTCACCTGGACGAGCTCGGGGGACGTAGGATCCTATGTCAATATTGAATTGCTGAAAGCAGGAACTGTGGTCCAGACCATATCGTTCTTGGACTCTTAACGACGGTTCCTTCGCCAGTGGACGGTTCCTGACCGGCATAACTACAGGTACTGACTACCGGATTCGGATAACGAGTGCAACCAATGCCGCGATTACGGATACAAGCAGCACCTTCACTATCACTTCCGTATTATCAATCAGTGTGGTAACACCTGTCCCGACGTCTGGTAAACTGCTACATCAAAAACGTTGTATTTGACTGATTACGGCATTAAAGCCGATGGTTCGGATGAAACCTGCCAGACTCCAGAGTGCGCTGAACTATGCAAAATCCAATGGATACACAGCGGTTCTTTCTCTCCCCCCGGGCGCAAAGACGATAGGTATATCCGATCCGATTTACATCCCGGGAAAAGATGGAGATCATTGGAAATGAATGCACAATAAAACTCCTTGCCATGTCCGGGATAGGTGACGGGTCTGGACAATCGATACCGGTCCCGGGGTTGACATCCATAACCTGAAAATAAACGGGAATAAGGATAATCAACAGGCAAGTTCTGACCCGGACGATTATTTCCCAAAAACTCCCAATGACGGGATCGCGCTTCGTGACGGGGCACGGTTCGAGAACAATGAAGTGTATAATTTCGGCGGGTATATGATCGAATCGGTAAAGGGGGACAATGTGGTAATAAAAAATAATATCATCCATGATGGGCTGGCAGTATGGGATATTATCTGCCGGGTCGGATTCAGATTACAGTAACAACCTGCTTGGTCCAACAATAAAATATACCGTATGGGTCAGGTCGGTATAAAGATCCAGCATACCTCCAACAGCCGGTTTGAGGGAAATACCATCACCCTGCCTGCACGGTATGACCTGTTCAGTGTTCCCGGTATCGGGTCTCCTGAACGAACAGGAATACGACTGTATTCCTATGATGGCCCAAACAATCACCTGACCATTACCGGAAATACCATTATCGGCACTGGCGGAAATAACGAGGTTGCAATCGAATCTGACACTTCAGCGAATAATTACATCACCATAACAAATAATCAGATAAAGAATGCCTACACAGGAATAAATGTAAAGTTTAACAACGGTATTATCACGGGGAATACGATAGACTACGTCCGCACCTGCATCGCAAACGGTGGGAGTGGCAACACCATCAGCGGTAATTCCTGCATTGCGTAAAAGTGAAAAGGCACTCGCCGGACTGGTTGTGAGGAACGATGACTCCTCAACCCATGGAAAATGAACACTAACTTTTTTTATCCTGTTTTAACTCAACTCCTTCCTGATAGAATTCTTTGGATAGAGATGAATCCCCTTTTCTCCACAGATTGCTACCAGACTTGAGGCATAGTGTTAGTTCAGGATCAAAATCTTACTCCTTATCGATCTGGATGCATTTTTCTTGGTTCATCAGATATGTTTCCACAATTTCTGGTTTGACGGAATTTTAACAAGAGTTGGATGTAAAGAACGGCATAATAGTGTTATATATAAAAATGTCCGATGGAATATTTCCCTGCTCTGGAGAAACAGGCATGAATCTGTAGGATCCACTTCAGAACCAAGAAAATCGTAATGCACATGATAAAACCCCGCCTCAGGGCCTCTCCGAGGCACGGCGGGCAAAGGTTTTTTTGAATTGTTTGTTCCAGATCCGCCGCGGGGCGATCCTTCGGGGGCTCGTGGCAATCATCGTACATGGAAGAGTATGAAAAAAAATATCGTATCATAGCTGAATAGTTCAATTTTCTTGGGAAATGCTCAATTACAAGTGAAACGCTCGGAGGGGGTTTCAATCCCGCCGCTGTGGCTCCCCCGATGCGATAACTCCCGAACAGGTGCTGCGTCATCACCGCTCAGTGCAGGGGCGGTATGGGGAGCAGGGACTCATGTCCCCTCCTTCATTCATACCAGCATATTGAATTTCATATCAATTGAAAAGGAATTCAACAGAGCCTATTTCCCTCTTCGTGATATTTCGGGTATCGTCACATTTCAGCGACGAATTTCTTGTTTTATTGAATGCCCCCCTCTACTCGAACCCTGCCTCCTTTAGGGGCGGGGGCGCATGCGATTCATCTGAATTACCGGATAACTGATCCATGGTTAAACAACACCATCACAACCGGGGCGTCATAGTGGTGGGGCGAAGCCCCTTGAGCGTCTTGAGAACGATTTTAAATACCGTGCTGGTATTCCAGAATTTCCGTCATTGTGAAAGATTTTTATGAGTTCCTGATTTTTGATGCCGGAACCACGAAATTGTTTCTGCAAGTCCCTTTTCAAGGGAATAGGATGTCTGGATCTGAAAATCTTTTTCGCAGCAGTGATATCAAAAACGGAATTGCGGATATCCCCGGATCTGATATATCGGGGGGATCCTGACGTGCATGATCTCTCCGATGGTATTTGCAAGCGTGTTGAGATTGATACTTTTCCCGTTTCCAATATTAAACGTGCCCGTTACGGAGGCGCTCTGCATAGCAAGCAGATCTGCCCGCACAACATCTTTTACATACACAAAATCCCGTGACTGCAGTCCGTCACCGAAAATTATCGGGGGCTTTGTATCAAGAAACCGGGTAATAAATTTCGGGATTACTGCTGCATATTCCGAATTGGGATCCTGGCGTGGACCAAAAACATTAAAATAGCGCAAAGAGACGGTCTTCACATCGAAGTACTTGAAGACTGCTAAATAGTACCGCCAGTTTGGAAACTGCATACGGTGAGAGGGGGACTGGAGGCATATCTTCACGCTTCGGGAGTGTAGGCTACTGCCATAGATTGCTGACGATGAAGCAAAAACGACTTTTCTCACTCCGCAATCCCGTGCAGCAAGAATTACGTTTAAGGTGCCGGAAAGGTTGGTCTCATGAGTGGCAGCAGGATCACTCACCGACCGTGCCACAGAAGCAATTGCACCGAGGTGAAAAATCCCCTCCGCCCCTTGGAATGCATCCTTCAGTAAAGGGAGATTGGTAATACTTCCCTTGATAGCGGTGATACTGTCGCCAAACATATTCAGGTTTTCCCGTTTCCCACTGAAAAATTATCGATAACAACGACTTCATGCGATCCGGCAATCGCTTCAATCATATGGGATCCGATGAAGTCGCTGGCCCCCCGGTGACAATATACTTCATGACAGTACCCTAATGAAATTATGCATATAAAAAGCACAAAGTTATCTGGATTTTGTTTGATGTATGAAATCTTAAATTATCGGTAATTACGGTGACAATCAGTATTTAAAAGGGATTTTTAAATTTCAGGACCGTTCAAAAGAAATCTTATAATCTCGATATTAATCCGGCACGTTTCTTCATAAAGTCCTTGGTTGGAAGGGGACATCTAACCAAACGGTTATATCCGATATCTTTTTTGTTCTCACCTTGGACTCGCAACGGGATCTCAATTTATAAAATATCAATGAGAAGCATTTATGTAATCCATTGATGTATTGTATTAATACTGATATATAATATAATTCATCTTCGAAGTTTACAAGGAGGTAAAAGTCGTGGAATATGGTATATCCCATCCTTCAGGGTCAAGATCAGATACTGCGGAGTTGGAATCTGCACACTCAAGTATCATTGGCGTGCTCCTGCTCATTACGCTGGTTATGGTTATGGGAGGTATTGTCAGTCTGATGTTTCTTCACAACCTGTACCCTGACAAGGTTCCTATTGCTATCGTAGTGTTTTCAAAAACCAACGACAGGGTTGAACTCATGAACAAAGCCGGAGACACACTCACAAGCAGTTCTGTTGCAATAGTTGTTGATGGAATAGACAGGACTAAAGAATTCAGGGCACCAGAAAATACCCCGGATTGGAAGACATTAACTCCTCCGGTGAACACATTTACTTCATAGTCCCTCAGGAACCAAAATCTGTCCAGGTCGTATATGTCAGCAATTCCGGGAAATACCTCCTTGCTTCTTTGGGACCTGCATCTGGCACGTCAATGACACCAATAACGACCGTGACTTCTCCCTTGCCGGTTCCACAATTCCTGTTGCAGCCTTCCCGACGGTAACGCATATAACCCCGACTTCGGATACAATGGCACAAATATTACCACCATAACCATGACCGGACTCTGTTTCTCATGGAGCCACGGTTATGCTGAACGGAACGGGGATTTGCAGATATTTCCGCGATAAATGTGACCATTGTCAGCCCGGTACAGATCATGCTCGTTCAACCTCACGGGTGTACCAGAGGGTTTCCGTAATGTTGTGGTCACGAATAGTGACGGTAACCAGGGAGTGCTTTTTGGAGGGTTCAGAGTTGATGGAGCAGAATCCCGTCCCGTTGTTAATTTTGTAGCAACCCCAGGAATGGGAACTGCCCCGCTTTTTGTCCAGTTTAACGATTCTTCAAAGGGCTCAACGTCATCATGGGGATGGTCGTTTCGTGATGGGGAGACTTCGGATAGTCAGAACACTTCGCACCGCTATGTCCGTCCAGGAAACTACAGTGTAAACTTCACAGCGATCCCTGTCAATGGGATTGGGACTTGAGGGAAATCAAAACCCAATATATTATTGTTAAACCCCCAAAACCCGTAGCGAACTTTACCAGTAATGTTACGCAGATACCCGTGAATGGATTTGTTCAATTCTCCGATACCAGCACGAATACCCCGACAAGTGGAATGGGACATTTGGTGATGATCTGTTTATGATACGCATCAGCATCCTGTTCATCAATATATAAATCCGGGTATTTTCACCGTACATCTGACCGTGACGAATGCCGAGGGGAGTGACAGCATAATCAAAACAAACTATATTCAGGTTATGAATGTCAATCACGCTCCCGTTCTTGCTCAAATCACCAATAAGACAACAACCATTGGTATACCCCTCACCTTTATCGTAACTGCATCGGACCTGGATAATAGCCGTCTTACCTTTTCAGCAATGGGACTTCCCACGTTGCCACAACCTTTGATCCTGCAACCAGAACATTTACCTGGACTCCCGTGGATGGTATTAGGTAATTATCCGGTCACTTTCACTGTGTCTGACGGAACACTCAATGACAGTGAAACCTGTTGGATCAAAGTGAATGCACTACCCA
>CAWJAX010000003.1:0-906042 GCA_963841015.1 uncultured Methanoregulaceae archaeon
AGAGTTCTCACAAACTTTTATGAAAGATATAACAATTGAAAAATTACAATAAATTATACCACTCTGAAGCACGTGCGGAGCATTGTATTGGTATGTGGCTTTGATTATTTCAGATGGAAATAAGGATAATTATGCCTAATGAGGGAAAAAATGAAGCCGATAATTCTGAATAAGTACTCTACTGCTGCAATTCTTCTCTTTGCACTGGCGGCCGTATTCATTGATATTGCCCTTATTTCCAATCCTGCGGATATCACAACTACTGCATTTGTGATTTCCGGCATGGTCTGCGCGATGGTGGGGATTTTTACCCTGACGTTTTCGGCAGGTGAGCCGAATGATCCTCGTTTTTTCGGGCTCCTTCCTGCTCAGGGTTCTATAAATCTCTCCCGTATCACGCAACATCTGGGAATGTCCGGGCATGCGTATTTTCTTCCTTCCGGTGTTACCGGAGAAGCCAAAGTCATGCAGTTCAACCCGACCTCAACATATGACGGAAAGCAAGGATCTGAAAAGGGATCATTTCGCGAAAAAGGACCAGCCGGCCTTATTACTACTCCCTCCTGCGACCTGTTGATTCAGGACCTTAGGAAGCATAATGCGCTGGTAATTCCGGATACCGAAGAAAATATTACCCAGCTGCTTCGGGAAATTATCGAAGATGTTTTTAAGTTTGCTCCACATCTTTCTGCCAAGTGGAACAAAAGCACGGTCACCGTAACGTTTCATGAGTACCCTTCAGTAGAAGGATGCAAGGTTATTGCGCAGGTATCTCCGGATTGTTGTGCCATGAATCCTTGTCCTATGTGCTGCCTCTGCGGGGTACTGATTGCCGAAGGCAGAGACAGGATTGTCACCCTTGACCGGTGTTCAATAACCTCACCAAAAGGTGATGTCACTGCTGTCTTCTCGATATTGCCCTGATCGGCATGTTCCTGATAATCCCTATCGGACCGTTACCCATAGATGAAGGCTCCGATAGCTTGCGTTGATACGATCTCTTCCTCTCACCTCAGGACCTGGAATGCTTTCATTAAACAACAGGAACTCTACCCGGTCATACCCGGTTTTTTCAATCGACAGATTATAAGGTATTACCTTCGTGGAATTATGAGTAAGATTGAGCGACAGTTGGTCTTTTTGATCCATCGCAATAATATTTGAGGAATTTGTCACGTTATCAAATTCTGTGCGCAGGATCCACGTCTCAATTGTATAGGAAATATTTCGATATTCATGATTTCCCACACCGATATATAGAGAGTAATTGTTTCCAGCAGTGATCACTTCCGGGTAATCAGTGACCGTCTGCTTTTCCCCGAGAATAAAAAATTCAGAATATCGCTCCCCCACCTTGGGAAAAGCCAATACATAGGCCGATGTTAATATCGCGACGATAGCAACGAGAGTGAGAGCACCACTCAGAAACCGGTCGACCCTGCTACCTGAAGATGGTGAAAACTCCCTGAGGATTCTGTTCGAAATTGCGGAGAATGACACTCTGAACCGTTCTTCGGATGGGAGAACCGCTCTTCGGTAGTGTGCAACAAGGATCATCATCCACGTGAATAACGTTAATGATATCACGACAGGTTCAAGCCGGATTCCCCATGGGGTGAAATTTAATCCCAGACCAATAAGGGGAACAACTGCTATTGAAAGTCCGATAGAGAGCAAAATCCGCTCGAGAAGATCAATCTCGCCTTCTTTGGGAAAGAGGGCTACAATGAGTACGTATCCCGGAATAAAGAGCATTACCGGAAGAAAAAGCACAATTCTCAGTGTCGTATTATTCAGGATGGGGAGAGATATTGTTACGATACTTGCTGAAAGCCATAGAACAACGAGAGTCAGATCTAAAGGAGCTTCCTGCTCAAAAAAAGCCGAATAAATCGTTTTGATATATGGTTTTTCAGACAAAGGAATCACCTTCCACGACAAAAACAGATTCCCTGCTTCTTGGCAGACAATAATCGCACCAGCAAAGAGTGCAATAGGCTGGACTCTTTTTGGGTTTCTGAATTTTTATCATCGTAGTAGAACCGCCATCCTGTCCGGATCTGTTAGTTTTTAATGTTTCTTTAAAGGCGTGTGAGGGCAGTCGGAACATTTGGTATCCGCATTACTATTAGTATACGAATCATCATTATTATACTGAATGAGGGATTGAGGGTTTTTTTGGCCAGCCATAAAAGATCAGTCTGTTTTTTATTATTAACTTTACAACCCTCCACATCCCTGATGGTAATCGAGGTTCCTGAAGAATTTGAACTGATGATGAATGCTATCTGCCCTTGAAGGATTATTCTTTTTTAATTATCAGAGTATTAATTCAATTTTATACTTTTCCGGTCCACACAATTTATTGTTTTTTTCAATAATTTTAAATCCAAATTTTTGATGTACAGCTAATGTCTGTTCATTATTTGCGTCAATACATCCATTGACAACGCGGACATTGTTATTTTTTAACTCTTTCAGACTTTCGTTAATCATGGTGAGAACAATACCTTTACCCCGCATGGATGGATCGATGCATAAGGAAAAACCTGTAGCCTTCTGAACCCGATGCAAACCTACGAACTTTTTGTGAACATAGAATCCCATAAAAGCAACAATTTTACCTTTCACTTCGTAAATATAAAATGAATTTCTGAAAAGCCTGGAATATTTGATTATTTGATCATATTTTTTGTTTCCAAAGCAGGTAGCATGGAGCTCTAAAATTCTTTCAAGATCCCCGTCATTAAATCTTCTTATTATCTTTGATGTGTGTGAATATTTTTTAACAGCTGTACTTCCACCATAATCCAACATATCACGATAGTGAACCCAACATGCTTCGTATAAGGAAGACAATATTTTTTTGGGTTTGTCAATCATTTTAATTCACATCAATCATATCGAATCTTTTCTAAAAAAATAATTGTCGCTGATAACAAAGTATGATTTCAGATTAATTACATTTTTGCTCTACGAAAAGCAATAAGATACCAGATTTCAGGATAGAAGGAATTTCCCACAGGATTATTTACTCAAAGCAATGAACGCGTACCTGCATGTTTATCTTCGCCCACGTGTTCGCAGGTGCTCTGCTCGGTCTCATATTCTGGCACCTGACGAATGACCGTCGGGCGATCCTTGTCTGTATTGCTGGATCTATCGTTCCTGATATAATTGATAAATCTCTCGGGTTGCTTTTCCCTGCAGCGCTTGGGAGTGGCAGAACGGTTTTTCACACCCTCGGTATTGCCTTACTGATCCTCACGATTTCACTCATTTTCATTCTATCAAACCTTCGGGTGCTCGGTATCGGCTTTGCATGTGCGATCCTCCTTCACCAGATTTTTGATGAGATGTGGCTGCTGCCCGCCAATTGGTTCTATCCTCTTCTGGGCCCGTTCCAGGGTCAGATGATTCCGGAATATATATATGCATATTTCTGGTTCGAAATTACCAACCCCAGCGAATGGTTGTTTATGTTTGGTTCTGTAGTGATTTTCGTGAAATCATATCAGTGTATGAAGCTCATTCCTATGCATTTCCTGTCAGATCGCGAAAAAACCGGCGCATACAGTATCATTGTTGTGGTGCTTGGGGGAATGGGATTGTATCTTGTCTCTGCGGGACTTTCAGGTTCGGTGGGCACATTTATTGCACCCTTATATGATCAGATGACAAATGTCATGGCCGGGCTTCTTGCTCTGAGTGGGGCAGTTATCATGAGCATCGAAAAATATGCTATCCCTCAAGGTATAGTTCGCTGAATTCATTGCAGACTACAATCCAGAATACGGGTGTTATTATTTTTTTTATAAAATCAATGAATGTAAAGCAATACTTATTGTTGATGATAAACCACATTAAAGTAAAGGTGATGTACTGTGGGTTATCCTGATCTTGACAACGATGAACCCATTCTCCTCCAATCGCGAAACGTTAAATTTAAATCCATTTCATTTGATGCAATACTTACCAGTAATCGTATTCATCTTACTGACACAAAAAAGAATCTCATTCCTTCGCAGGATATCATTCTCACGACAATCAGGAATGTCGAAACAGGAGAAAATGCCATACGGGACCACTTTTTAATACTTTCTCTGGTTACCGATGCTGGTGAAAAGTATCAGGCAGTCCTCACATTTGCAAAGCAGTCTGGTGTAGAAAGAAAACGGGAATGCAATGAATGGGCAAAAAAACTAAAAAGTCTCATCCCCCCGTCAACTCCGCTTACTGACCCTGTTTCAACTCCTGAGTTGGCGAGCGAGTCATCAACTAAACGTGAAGTTCCGACTCAGGAACAAGGCGATGATAAGAACATTCGTCGAGCAAAAAAAAGATTAGAAATCTCTCCTCCTCTGGGAACTATTACTGAAAAAAAACCTGTTGCATCCGAAGGTACAGAAACAACTTCCCTTCCGGGTGGTACTTTCTGTTCACAATGCGGGAATCGTGTTCCTCTGAAATCAACATTCTGCAACAAGTGCGGGACACTGATTCAGCAGTCTTCAGTCATTAATCTGGAGCCACAACCTGTTGAATCGGAGGCACCGGCACTAGTCACCCCTCCGGCCCCCCCTGACCCCGTCATTAATCCAGTTCAGGAGACCGTTCCACTGCCACCCCCCTTTCCTGTTGGTGGGAAGGCAGAAGATACGGTTCATCCTCGAGCTGGTTCTTCAGAAGAACGTCAGAGCAGTTCAGTTGAAAATATAATCCAGCCTGTTAAACCGGTAGTCAGAGACTCAGTGCTCAATACCCAACAATATCCAGCTTTTATTCAAAAACAAACTTCCCTGCCACTGAGTGAACCTTCGCAAACAGTGTCTCAGGCAGGGTCATCCGCTTCAGGGTCTCAGCAGGTAATTCCTGGTGCGGAATCTCAAACTGTGCCTACCCTGATAGCATCCCCGGCCTCTCCCCCACCGCCACGGCCTCCTGTACCAGAAGGAAAAAAAACTGATTTTCGTACGATTGGAATCCTTATCATTGTCATCATTCCCATTTTAGTCGGGCTGGTTCTCGCAGCAAACATCATGTCCGGATCATCAGGTTGGCGTACAAATACCACTCCGGTAATACCGGTTACTACAACTATCCGCACTCAACTACCGCAAACAACATCACCTGATGTTACTCTGACAATTACTCCTGTCCGCACGGAAAACTCAACAATGATCGAAAAGGGACTGCTGAACATTTCTATTGGGGACTATATAGGCTTACTACCTGTCGTTATTGATAATAAAAGCGCTGGAAATGTATCATGGAATAAACCGTTGAACTTGACAATGAATGCGGGGCAGCATTCAGTCAGGATCTGTGTTGTTGATGTCTGTAATAATGAGGATGTTATGATATCACCTTCAAGTCCAACAACGGTCGATTTTGGGGATTGGTTAAAAAAAGAGATCGTCACTGGGCCCTTGACTGTATCTATCGGAGGATATAATGCCGACCTACCAGTCATTCTTGATAATATCAGTATTGGAAATGCATCACAGGGAAAACCGCTGAGCCTTATGGTGAGTGAGGGGAACCATACCATAAAAGTCTGTGTAGGATTAATCTGTCAGAACGAAACGGTGAATGTTAAATTTGCAAAACCAACGATTATTGATTTTGGGGAACGACTGAAAAAGGTTGCGGAATTCTCAACACCTACCGTACGAATCGTCAATACTCGTCAGGCTGGGGCAAGGGTTACCGTTGATCTGGAATATATCAACCCCACGAAGAATGACATCACTTTTACATCGACGGTTCAGTGTGCATATACTTATATTGACTCTCAAGGGAGAAAGGCAAATTTCAAACAAATCACGGTTACAAGATCGGTGAAAGCCGGCAATACCACAAAGCAGAGTTCTGATATTGTACTTGATGGAGGCAGATCATACATAATTGAGAGCCCCCACATTCTGGATATTAAGTATACATAAATTTCCGAATCCCAAAACCTCCTTTTTTATTCTTCATTTCCATGAAGATTCATCCGGTTGAGGTTTTTTTTGATTGACTGACATTTCTTTAAATACCTCGTTGTTACCATTGTAATATATTCAAGGCCATTACGGGAATTCCTTAGAACAATCGTTGCTGGTTATCGAAGTCCTAAAGACCCTTCAGGACCCATAGGTATGCCAATGATTCTCGTGGACTGGCAGCTCCTTGATCGCATTGCACGGGGCTACATAAAGATTGAGCCGTACGACCCGAAGCTGGTACAACCCAACTCTCTTGACATACGGCTTGGCAGCCATTTCGTATGGTACGAACACAGCAGCGAGGTTATCGATCCCTATAACCCGGCCAGTGTTTCTTCCCATGTGGGCGAAGTGCGTGCAGATACGTTCATCCTCAACCCAGGGCAGTTTGTACTCGCTGAAACGCTGGAGTGCATCGAACTTCCTGATAATATCGTTGCCACAATTGAAGGCAAATCGAGTATTGCCCGGCTCGGGGTCACGCTCCACCAGACCGGGGGCTGGATCGATGCCGGTTTCCGGGGCACGATCACACTCGAGATGGCAAACGTCAACACCCGCCCGGTTAAAGTTTATGCCGGCATGCCAATTGGTCAACTGGTTTTTTACACGACCGAGCGGGCAGAAAACCCGTATTATAAAAAAGGAGATGCCAAGTATCTCGATCAGCGGCAAGCGACGCTATCGCGGTATCACGCGAATCAAAAGAGATGATCCGTATCTCTGCCTTCAACGGTTTAAATCAACAATCCCGTAACAATATTCACAATATACCTGAACGCTCAACAGGGATTTCACACCGACCGTCATAGTTTTCCAAAAAAAAGCGATAAACCTTCAACAGGTATTACCTCACCATCGATCCAAATACAGGGTGTAAAGAGGAACAGGAACGTTCCTTCAGTCACCTGTAATAAATATTTTTATCAATACACGCTAAGTGAATTTCCACAAAGTAAAAAAAACTATTAACACTAAATACAATCAACGCTCATTTTATACGGATGATCTCACCTTATCGGAGATGAATTAATGCGACTTCTTCTCATTCATTCAGATTACATCGAATACGAAGCAAAAAAGCAGACAAAGATGGCAGAGGAGTGTTCAGTTCTCGCCGATAAAGAGACTGAAGTACTAACTGTTTTCTGTGCTGTGGAATCGATAGATGAGGAAGACCTTGAAGGGGTTATCCTTCAGGCAATAGGGGAGGTGAAAAAGACTGCAGCCCAGGTGCATGTTGACAAGATCATGGTATACCCGTATGCACACCTCTCCAATGATCTCGCTTCACCCGAGACTGCTATTGCTACCCTGATAGCACTCAAGGAAGGCCTCGAGGAAGAAGGATTCACGGTCAAGCGGGCACCGTTTGGCTGGTACAAATCGTTTAAGCTCTCCTGCAAGGGTCACCCCCTCTCTGAACTCTCAAAGACCATTGTGCCCGGTGAAGAGGGGACGGTGAAAAAGGAGAAATCTGAAGTCACGCACGACTGGTTCGTGATGACCCCGGACGGGCGATCCCATGACTACCATGAGTACCTTGACGATACACCGTTTGGCTGTCTTGTAAAAAAGGAACTGGGTGTCGCGGTTCCGACCGGCGGGGAACCTGCTCATGTCGGACTGATGCGTTCAAAGGAGCTGGTCGACTATGAGCCGGCGAGTGATGTCGGCTGCCTGCGCTGGATGCCGAAAGGCAAAATTATCCGTGACCTCCTTGCGGACTATGTGCTGCGCCTGGTTCTTGACTATGGTGGCACACCTGTTGAGACACCGGTCATGTACGACCTTGGCGACCGGGCGATTTATGAACACGCAGAAAAGTTTGGTGAGCGGCAGTACCGCTTCAAGTCAAACAACCGGAACATGATGCTGCGCTTTGCCGCCTGTTTCGGGATGTTTTCCATCATGCGGGACATGCACATCTCGCCCCACAACCTGCCGATGAAGATGTACGAGCTCTCCACCTACTCCTTCCGCCACGAACAGAAGGGTGAAGTGATCGGCCTCAAGCGCCTCAGGGCATTCACCATGCCCGATATGCACTCGCTCTGCACGGATATGCCTGAAGCATTGCAATGCTTTGAAGAGCAGCTTGCGATGGGCTGGCAGACGGGTAAAGACTTTGAGACAAAGCTCGTCGCCGCATTCCGGTGCACAAAGGACTTCTACGCCGAGAACGAAGCCTGGGTAAGGAAGATCGTTAAGGAATCCGGCTGCCCGATGCTTATCGAGATCCTGTCAGACCGTGTTCATTACTGGGTTGCCAAGATCGACCTTGCAGCTATTGACGGGCAGATGCGCCCGATCGAAAACCCCACTGTCCAGATCGATGTCGAAAGTTCAACCCGGTTCAATATCAAATACCACATGGAAGATGGCACCGTAGTCCACCCCCCGATCCTCCACTGCTCCCCCACCGGCAGCGTTGAGCGGGTGATCTGTGCCATTCTTGAAAACATCTCCACACAACCGGTTCCTGCACTCCCTACGTGGCTTTCACCGGTGCAGGTCCGTGTTGTGCCGGTTGCTGAGCGTCATGGTGGATATGCTGATGAGATCTGCAACGCGATTAATGTGGCACAGATCCGCTGTGATGTTGACGACCGTGAAGAGAGTGTGGGCAAAAAAGTCCGCGAAGCCGGTATGGACTGGATACCATTTGTTATCGTTATTGGTGATGAAGAGGTCGCAAGTGGGAAATTAACGGTCACCATCCGCAGGAAGTCGCAGCCCAACAAACCCTTCAAGGAGCAGCTCACTCCTGAAACATTGATCGATACTGTGCACAGGGAGACTGCGGGTAAGCCGTTCAGGCCCCTGTATACGCCGCGGAAACTTTCAAGGAAGGCCCGGTACATCTGATTTCAGATTTTTAATACATTCCCTCTCACTTAAGACGGAGGGGACCGTGCCTGTCCCCCCGCACCGCCCCTGCGCTGAGCGCGATAGTAACATATTACCTGTTCGGGAAGTATTGCATAGTGTTGGGAAATAAGGAGTGAAGAAGTCCTGAACATTGGGAGGAATTAATTCGGGGAAAGAGAAGAGCGACCCCTCTCTGAAATTGTATGTTTATTGTCCTCGCAATTGAGGAAAATACCGATTGAATAAGAAAATTCAGACCATTCTGGTTTTGGGTAATACAGCGTTATCGCATCGGGGGGATGCCCCAGTGGCGGGTGGCGGGAGGACAGCCCCCGAGAACGTTTGAAATCTGGAAATAAAAAAAAATTCTTTGGAGGCGTTTTGCCAGATAGACAGAGGCAATCGCTCTTTGTTTTACCCAAGATAGCGTGCGATCCCGGCTTTCAGTTCATTAAACGAGACAGGCTTGACAAGCACACTGAGATAGGGATCTTTAAGCTGCCCCATCTTTTCATCAACTAAGGGTGAAGCGGTAAAAAGAATAACCGGCATCTCATGAACTCCGTAATCCCCGCGGAGTTTTTCTAAAAATTCCCACCCGTTGATAGGCACCATCATGATATCCAGCAGGATAAGAGCCGGTGGCTCCTTTTGAATGAGTTCAAGTGCTTCGAGCCCGTTTGCAATCAGGACAGGTTCGTACCCGAGTTTCCGGATCATCAGATCCATGAGATCGAGGATTGGCTGATCATCCTCCACTACCATGATTCTACGTGACATTGTGCTCTGGCTCCTCTGGTCTTTTTTTCGGGATGTGAATGATGAATGTTGTCTCAAGATTCATAATGCTGTCCACGCTGATGTACCCTTCGTGCATTTTGATATATTTTTTTGCAATCGCAAGCGAAAGCCCGATTCGCTCATATTTCTGTGTTTTCTCCCCGGAATCAGAAACCGGAAATGGATCAAAGATCTCATCAAGCCGTGAGTCCGAAATGCCGATGCCATTGTCCCTGATGGAAAGGCGATCCATGGTATCATTGGGTGATGAGATATAGGAGATACGAATCTTCCGGGGAGGTTTTGAGTAATTCACCGCATTGGAGATCATGGTGTCTATCACTGTTGAAATCTTGTTCTTGTCGGCATCAAACGTGAGATAGTGGGGGATATCAATGGTGATGTCCGCATTACTACGGTATCCCCCGGTATCGATGATCGTGGTAATCAGGTCAACAACAGGAAATATCGAGTACTCCAGGGGGATCTTCCCTGCATCGATGACGGAAAGTTCGAGCATCTGGTTGATGATCTGGCGCTCACGGTCAACGCTTTTTGCGCACCGGTCAAGAATGATCTTGGTCTCTTCCGTGACCCCGTATTTATCAGGATCCTGGGTCAGCAGGTTGATATATCCCATGATCGGCTGGAGGGGTGTGCGCAGCTCATAGGCAAAGGTGCTGATAATGCCACGCTGTCGTTTGGAATCCTGCTGAATCTGATTCTTTAATCCCTCCTGTCCAGGAATATCAACGAGGTTAATGAGTACGGCAGGTATCTCACCCTGCAGTATCCGGGTAAAAAACAGGATGGCAGGACGTATCTTGCCGGATTTTATCCGGATACCGACCTCTAACCTGCCGGGAGGCGGAGACCGGGTTTCTGCAAGATGACAGGAATTCCGGAACTCCTCATGGTCGTCCGGGTGAATGAGCGAGATGGGGTCTTTCCCCATCAGGTCTTTACGCGAATAGTTGGAAAATACCTCAAATGACGGATTGGTGTATACAATCATCTGGTTCCGGATAATGAGGATACAGGTCGGGAAATTATCAGCAACCTGTTTGTACTGGGCATCAATTTCATCAGCTGCCTGCTTGGCAAGTTTGTATTTATTGATATCAATGACCGTGCAACTCACCAGGTTTTCGGTGATCCGGCTGCTGGAAAGGTTTACCCAGATGGGCCCTTTATCCCTGGTCAAAAAAATGGTCTCGGTATTCCGGGTCTCCTCTCCGGATTTTAAGGATTCAAAGAATTTCTGCTGGTCTTCAGTGGAAGAGAAGAGCTGGGGAAATGTCAAGCCGGCAAGTTCTTCTCCGGTGAATCCCAGCATATGTTCAAGGTGGGCGTTTGTCAGGTGAATTGCCAGCGTATTCTGGTCAAAAAGAATGATGCCTGATTGTGCTTTTTCAACAATGCTCCGACTGCGTGCTTCACTGGAATTCAGTTTTTCACTTACAAAGGCAACCAGGGCAGCAACGCAGATGAACAGGATCGCTTGTCCGGTAACATAGATTAACGA
The DNA here is from genome assembly GCA_963841015.1 of uncultured Methanoregulaceae archaeon. Classification (GTDB taxonomy): domain Archaea; phylum Halobacteriota; class Methanomicrobia; order Methanomicrobiales; family Methanospirillaceae; genus Methanoregula. Next base: position 11,167 of record CAWJAX010000003.1, read on the forward strand.
GCCGGTATCGGGAAACAGATAAAGGTACGCAAAGCCTTCATAGAAAACGGCACAGGCGCCCGCCAGCCACAATCCACGTCGTGGATAAAAATACGTTGCATAAACGATGGGGAAATAGAAGAGCTGGGCATATAATGTTTCAAGAGACTTGGAAAGAGATACCGCGGTAATAAGGATGCATACAAGAGTGAGGGATGCAATAATAATACAACGTGTCAGATCCGTGTGTGAAACCGAATGTCCAAAAATCCTGATGTACGGTTTCATGCCTACACTTTATGTTCATTTTCAGAATTTATAAATATACTATTTTTTTTGGCTCTGGAGATCTGTTTCATGACAAGCTCAACGATTACGGGAGTATCATCACTGCCACGGGTCCTCTCCCGAATGCGATAACTCCTCAAAAAGTAATCATCGTTCCAAAAGCAGGAGTGAGATGGGGGACGAAGAGTGTCGCTTCCTCGGTCATGCCAGTGCTTTTTATTTCCTGCCCTTGTAAAGGATTTCTCCAGAGCCTGTTTTTTATACCGATTGAGTGCTAAAAAAGCTATCATGGAAGTAAGACGAAAAGTGAAAAAAATGTTTTCATGAATTAAAAACACAGCGGTGTAAGTTTCTCTATGACCCGCTCCACCTGCTGGACAGATGTCCCGATATAGGAATCCGGATTGAGGAGTGCAGCAATATCGGTCCGGGAACAGTAACGCAGCACTTCCGGATCTGCTCCCAGTACCTCAGCAAGCGCCCGCTCTTCAACAAGGGCCTGCATACTTGCCATACGGATCCGCTCATGGGCATCCTGGCGGTTCATACCCCGCCGGGTGAGGTCGATCATGACGGACTCGGCCATATTGATGCCATGGAGGAAAGCGAGATTACGGCGGATTGCTGCACGGTTGATGACGAGTCCTTCAAGTACGGTTGTCATGAGCCGGATACAGTGATCCGTGAGGATCGAAGCCTCAGGGAACAGCACCCGCTCGCAGGATGAGTTGGTCAGGTCACGCTCGTCCCAGAGTGTGTTGTTCTGGAGTGCCGGCTCGACCGCGGACCGCACGATGCGGGCAAGGCCACAGACCTGTTCTGACCTGATGGGATTGCGTTTATGCGGCATGGTGGAGGAGCCTACCTGATTTGCACCGAATGCTTCTTCCACCTCGCCAATCTCAGTCCGCTGAAGTGAGCGGATCTCAATGCCGATCTTGTCGAGCGTGGTTGCCACATTTGCACAGAACATGAAATATTCCGCATACCGGTCGCGGGAAATTACCTGATTGGATACGTCCACCGAGCCAATGCCAAGCACCTCCATCATCGTTGCCTGTATCTCCATTGCCTTCGGACCGAGTGCCGCCTGGGTGCCCACAGCCCCGGTCATCTGCCCGACAACGACACGCGGACGGAGCTGTTCAAGGCGTTCGATGTGCCGCCCGATTTCACTTGCCCAGATGGCAAACCGCAGACCATACGTGGTCGGCACCCCGTGCTGCCCGTGGGTCCTGCCGATACAGACCAGCGATTTGGTTTCTTCTGATCTTTTTATGAGTACCTCAAGCAGGAGACGCAGCTTCTTATCGATGAGCGTGAGCGCCTGCTGGAGCTGCAGCCCGGTTGCGGTATCAAGGATATCGTTGCTCGTTGCGCCATAGTGGACCCATCGCCCGGAATCACCGCAGACCTCAGAGATCGCTTTTACCATAGCCATCATGTCATGGCTGATCTCGCGTTCGATTATTTTTGCCCGCTCCAGCGATGCCTTCGGTGCAAACTGGCCTATTTCAGCTGCTGCACCTGCGGGAATCATGCCGTGCGCTGCTTCGGCTTTTGCCAGCGCAACTTCTACGGCAACAACACAGGAGAACCGGGTCTTCTCACTCCATACAGCACGCATCTCGGGCGTGCCGTACCGCTCCTCGATGGGGTGGACTGCCATGAGAACTGATCTGTTGTTTATGGATATAGTGTTTCATGATCCGGTTTGAGAATCCTGCCGGCAGCAGTTCGTACTGATTTTTTTAAAGGAAGTTTCTGCTCTGTTGAAACGAGCATGAACTGATCGGGTTCACCCACAAACCATGAAAATCGTATTGTATACGATGGAACCTCGCCTCATGGCCTCACCGAGGCACGGCGGCCGGGGTTTTTTTTGAATTGTTTGTTCCAGATCCGCCGCGGGGTCGACCGTGTGCGGGGCGGCGGCTATCATCGTACATGGAGAAGTATGAAAAAATCTCGTATCATACCTGAATAGTTCAATTTTCATGGGAAATGCTCAATTACAGCTAAACGCTCATGGGGGTTTTACCCCCGCCGCTGTGGCTGTCCTGATGCGATAACTCCCGAACAGGTGCTCCGTCATCATCTCTCAGCGCAGGGGCGGCATGGGGGGACAGGCTCATGTCCCCTCCTTCATTCGTACCAGCATCCTGAATTTCATAGCAAGGGAAAAAGAATTCTCCAGAGCCGAAGTTTCAAAATACTATCTATTCTGGAGGAAAATCCTCTTTCAATAAATCCCTGTCATACATTAACAGGACTTTACTCAAATCTTTGAAGAATTTTAATCTGATTTTTGCGCTTGATAGCTTTAATCCTGGTGCAGAATAGATTCCTTTTTGCTGCTGATTTACAAATTCCATAGTGTCTGTAGAGGAATTGCTGATTTAAAGCATACTGATGCTGTAAATTACAACTTCAGAATATTTTGAACACAAGAAAAACTTCAAAAATTCAGTACTATGTATCAGAAATGTAAAAAAAGAAATCCTGATACGATTCAACTTTGCGGTATGTGTCGGGTTAATGCTTTTTAGAATGGGATTAATAGAGCATAGCACGGTGAAAAGTATCATGGCAAAAAAGTCCAAACCATCAGGTAAAGGAGAATCAAAAGCAACAGGAGAAGAAGAGACTATTGCACCAGGAAAAGAATTAACTATACCTATAAGCGAAGATGGTGGAATAATTGATTTTTACTTTTTTTTAACGGGTTAGGAGTCCTGACCGGATCTTTTTTATCACTATCGGCCTTCTCCGTTATGTGTTCCATATTTTATAATTTTCACCGATGCATGACAGGGGTATTCCAACCACCCTCCATTCTCTCCTTTCAGACGCGAATATCCGGCTGTAAAAAAGTGAAAGACCCAATCAAAGGTGATATGGTGTATCCGTCTGGATCTTCTTTCCATTACCTTTTCTGATGAAACAATAGGTCTGGCAAGGCGTCGATGCATTGCCAGATTTAATATCTGGATAATAATAATTCTCATTGCTCTGTGAGGGTTTACACTTCCCGGGGGAAAAAATGACACGAAAAGAACAACAAATTGAACACGTGAAAAACAGAATTGCTGAATCGAAAAGAGCACTTGGAGTTTCAAGGCAGGCTGGTCCTCTGGCGGTTATCGTGCTGGGTATGGGGTTACTTCTCCTTCCCGCTATAGGTTTTGGTGTTGGATTTTTTGGCATTGGCGTCATCATAGTTTTGTTGGGGATTTTATGGGCATATTCCAAATCAAGAGATTCAACCCAACTCAGGAAAGAAATCTACCAATATGAGTGGGAGCTTTATACTATTGAGAGAGACCTTGAGCAAGGGAATAAGAATATAACGTAGGGTTCATTTTCCTCAAGGTCCGATATCTTTTTTTTAAAAAACCTATGCTGGTAATCGGGGTGTATATGGTTAAGGGGAAGACAAAAAACGAAGGGATTTGGGTGTAAATTTATCGGGGAACTCAATAGACGATTACCTGTTTATAAATAAATAATACGAACAGCAAGGCATCGGTGCAATGCATGTATTTATCAGTTCCGATTTTTAATACCCAACGAGTCTGAAAAAAAAATATCCCGTTCCTATCAGGTTATCACCAGAGGCAGGACCATGACGAAACAATTACATTCGATATTTGATAACAAAAAGAAGTTCTTTCTGATATCAGAAGATGAATTAAAAACGTTCCGCCATTATGTTTTTGACGGACTCAGTGTATTTGATCATCTGGATGCACAAAATTTATTTGATGATGTTGGTTCCCGTCAGGCACAACATGATGTGCGCTCATGGCAGCTTGTCTGTAAGTACTGTCCGCTGAATCTCAGATGTGATGTTCTTATTGAAGATACGTCGAAATGTGCAATTTTCAATAAATTAACCGTACGGAATTATACATTACATGCAATGGAGGAAATACAATTTCAAAGGCAGAGACTGCATGAAATATTTGATGGAATAAAAAATGGAGAAACCTGCGATAATAACTGTGAACTCTGTATTCTCTGTGACAATGCCGGGGATTGCGTTGCTGAAAAAGCAATGCGACTGCTTCGTGAATCAAGGACAGAAGATCCAGGTAGCACGGTCTGTGTAGCATAAGCAGGGAAATAATCCTGCTGTTTTTTATCCTTTTTTTAAAGATAAGAAATACCGGCAATAATGGTTGATGGCGCAGATCCCGCACTTTGGTTTTCTGGCATCGCAGATCGTCCTGCCGTGAGCTATCAGGACATCCGTGAGATCGCCCCATTGCTCCTGCGGGAATGCTGCCATCAGGTCCCGCTCGATTACACTGACATTATCTGTATCGGAAAAACCGATCCTCCGGGCAAGCCTCCGGACATGCGTATCCACCGCAATCCCCTCATTTCTGCCGTGTGCATGGTAGAGGACAATGTTTGCGGTTTTCCTCCCGACCCCGGGGATCTTCAGGAGATCATCCATGGACTCCGGTACCCTCCCGCCAAAATCTGACAACAGTGCCTGTGAAGCGGCAATGATGTGCTTTGCCTTTGCATGAAAATAGCCAAGGCTGTGAATAATTGTTTCCACCTCTTCAGGTTTTGCCTGTGCGAGAACTGAAGGTGTCGGGTATTTTGAAAAGAGCGGTTTTTTTACCTGAAGTACCGCACGATCGGTTGTCTGTGCTGAAAGGATGGTGAGGATAAGCACCTCAAAAGCAGACCCTTTCGAGAGCATGGCGGGGGAATCGCGGGCATCGGGATACTCTTTACAAAGAAGCGAATAGATTCTGGCAGCGTCCTGTCTTTTCATAAAAAAACATCCGGAAGATTACCGTAACAGTCCAATCCTTATGGGGTAGGGCGGATTCGAACCGCCGTCAAAGCGTCCCAAACGCTCTAGGATGGACCAGGCTACCCTACTACCCCGTGCCATCATACCTGTGTCGGGAACATAAAAATACGTAATGGTTCCCGGGTTCCCCAACGAAATGTCAGAGGGGAAGAATTTTTCTTTTTCTCTCGCTTACGACCGTTCCGGTGTATTCTCCGGTCAGAATCGCGCGGGAAAGGTTATCAGGGTCACGACCATCGAGCACCAGAAGGGGTATGTGGCTACGTTCAACTACCCGGGCGGCGACGATGTCAAGGACAATATTTGAACCAGCCCCAAGTCCTGCCTTTCCGACGATTTCCAGCAGCTGCTTTGGCGTGAGGGCATCAAACCGTCGTGCTTTTTTGTCCTTTTTCGGATCTGCAGAATATATACCATCGACAGAAGTTACATTGATGAATACCGATGCCCCCACGCGTTCAGCAAGAACTGCCGCAACCGCATCAGTTGTCTGGCCGGGGGTAATTCCGCCCATAACAATGATCTTTTTGGATTCGGCAAACTTCTTTGCCTCGGCATGGCTCTCTGCCACTTTCGGGTACGCCTGGTCACCCAGCGCAGCAATGAGCAGATTTGCGTTCAGCCGGGTGATTAATATGCCAATCTCATCCGATGTCCCCTCATCAATACCGAGATTCCGGGCAACCGTGATGTAGCGACGCGCTTCGCCGCCACCGCCAACAACAACAAACAGACGGTGGTGCGCTGCAATCTCTTCAAGCACCGGAACATATTCTTTTATTTTGTGCTTCTCGAGTGCGGGGATAAGGATTGAACCCCCAAGAGAGATAACAACGGTCTTCATTGCACTAGTTTTTGTGCCATATGCTCATATAGAGTTGTTGAATATGCTGTACTGTCCTGTCTGCAAAAGCCATGATATCTTCCCGGTTGCCGGTGGGTATATGGGCCAGGTGTATCTTTGCAAGAGCTGTAAATACCGGGGATCATTTGTCCTTGAAACTGATGAAGCGGATGAAACCTCACCTGGGGAAAAAGAACAATAACACCTGCCCTGCAATACTTCGGCTGAGGGGATGACGCATGCACGAAGCCCGACTGTACGAGAAGACTGAAAATAATGCAGTGAAATGCTCTCTCTGCAACCACCGCTGCGCTATTCATGAAGATGGTCACGGGATTTGTGGTGTCCGACTGAACGAACACGGCACCCTGTTTGCTGCAACCTATGGCAGGATAAGTTCCGAAGCCGTGGACCCTGTCGAGAAAAAACCCCTGTTCCACTATCTGCCCGGTTCGTTATCGTACTCGCTGGGTAGCATCGGCTGTAATTTCCATTGCCAGCACTGCCAGAACTGGCATATCTCGCGTGCAGCACTGGAAGGTGCACGTTTGCGGAACCTCTCTCCGGAAGAAGGGGTTGAACGGGCAATCGCACGTAAAAGCGCGAGCATTTCATGGACGTATAATGAACCAACTATCTGGCACGAGTATGCGCTTGACATGGGAACAATCGCCCGCAGAAAAGGACTCGGTACCATTTATGTCACCAATGGTTACATCACCGAAGAAGGACTCCGCGAACTTGCACCCATGCTCAGCGCTTATCGTGTGGATATCAAGGCATTCACGGATGATTTTTACAAAAAAGTATGCGGTGCCCGTCTTCAGCCGGTTCTTGATTCAGCCGCACTTGCACGGGAGCTCGGGATGCATGTCGAGACTGTTACCCTTGTTATTCCCGGACTTAATGACAGCAGGGAAGAGATGGAGAAACTGATCCGCTGGGTTATTGACCATCTTGGATCGGCAACCCCTATGCATTTCTCCGCGTTCCATCCGGATTACAAGATGACAGACCGTGGTGCCACTCCGCTTGCAACACTCGAAAAGATCTACACTCTGGCAAAGGAGCTCGGGCTCCGGTTCCCCTATCTTGGCAATGTCTACAATCACCCGTATGAAAACACCTATTGCCCGGTATGTGGTGTGATGCTTATCGGGCGGCAGGGGTTTTCGAGCACAGTTCTGGAACTTGACGGGCAGCAGTGCAGGAACTGTGGTGAAAAGATCGAGATTGTGGTCCATGTATCCTGAACCCCGTGATGAGACACGGTTCATTACCGACCGTATGCTGGGGACACTGAGCCGGTATTCTCCGGTTTATGGGCTACAATACTGTCAGTGCCAATGGATTTGTCGAGGGGAATGCAAAAGAGGATACCCTTCTTCTTCACCTTGCAGCACAGGAAAACCGCATCCTGCTCACGCGTGACACCGAGCTTGCACTGCGGGGAAAGGAGCGGGCCGTTTTAGTGAAATCCGATGAGGTGATGGACCAGGTGCAGCAGCTTATCGATTGCGGATTGATAGTACGGCGGCTGATGATGACCCGCTGTTCTCTGTGTAACACTGAGTTGAGGGAAGCAACATCCGTGAAATTACCCGGACAGAGTATGCTCCACGAAACAAGGACGGGTTTAGTTTTTTCTGGTGCAATCAGTGCAGCAAACTCTACTGGAATGGTTCGCACGGGAAGCATATTTCAGAAAGGATTGAGCATAACCTGAAAGGATAATAGTCCAAAAAATCAGCCGAATTCCGTTTTTATGATTTGAGATAACAACCTCAGAACCCTGAAGCATGTGGTGTGCCTGAAACATTTCTCCACCGCCGATTGTCATTGCGATAGAACACCGAGGCTGAGGGATACTGCTCAAACGCCGGAAAGACGTCATTAGTATCCTATAATCACCCGGATAATCGCAAAAGCAATAAACCCGATAATGGCAGCGAGAGGGATGGTGAGAAGCCATGCCAGCGCGATCGTCCTTGCAATACCCCATTTTACCGCACTCGTACCCATGGTAGTACCTACTCCCATGATCGATGTGCAGATAATATGCGTAGTGCTCACTGGAATACCCACTGCGGAAGCCCCGAGGATTGTTGCCGCTCCCGCCGTCTCTGCAGCAAATCCGTGTACCGGGCGGAGTTTTGTGATTTTTGACCCCATCGTCTTGACAATACGCCACCCGCCGGACAGGGTGCCGAGCGCAATTGCTGCATGGGCGATCAGGATCACCCACAGGGGGACGGGAAGGTTATTGGGATCGACACTGGCGCCGTAATACCCGATTGAATAGAGCAGCGGGGTAATAATCCCCATCGTCTTCTGGGCATCATTCGTCCCATGACTGAAACTATAGGTCCCTGCCGAGACGAGCTGGAGCTTTCTGAAATAACTGTCGGCAGTTGATTTATGGGCTTTTTTGGTGAGATTGAGCACGACTACCATAAACAAAAATCCACAGGCAAGTCCAATAAGGGGGGAGATGACCATGAAGGTTACAATCAGTTCAACCGCTGACCATTTTATCGCGGCAATTCCTGCCGCCGAGATTCCCGCTCCCACGAGTCCTCCAATGAGGGCATGGGAAGACGAGGTGGGAAGGCCAAAAATCCACGTGATGATATTCCAGGTGATTGCACCGATAAGGGCTGACAGGATAATATAGGGAACTATTTCGGTCGGCACGATTTCCAGCTGGATAATCTTACTGATAGTACTTGCCACCGCAACGGTGAACGCAAATGCAGCGATAAAATTAAAAAACGCAGCAAAGGCAACGGCATTGCGGGGGGAAAGGACCTTAGTGGAGACCACCGTTGAAATTGAGTTGGCTGAGTCGTGGAACCCGTTCGTGTAATCAAAGAAGAGCGCGACGCCGATAATGAAAACGATAAGTCCCCACGTTGCCTCGATCATTCAGTCATCTCACCTACACTCATGAATGCCGGATTGCGATGTCCGAGAGCACGTTTGCCACATCCTCGCAATAATCCGTAGCTGTCTCAAGATGCTCGTAGATATCCTTCAGTTTGATGATCGTTATTGCATCATTCGTTTTGAAGAGATCGGTTACCGCATGGGCAAGCACATCGTCAGCGAGATTTTCAAGACGGTTTACCTCGATACATCGCTCCTCGATATAGCGGGGGTCCTTGATGGAACGGATACCCTTGACCGCACTCTCAAGCTCAGTTGTGGACATATGGATTATTTTTGCGAGTTCGATCATATGCGCATCAGTTGCGCCAATATTGTAATAATACATCTTTTCGGTTGCGCCATCGATATAGTCCAGCACTTCGTCAAGTGAGGACGCGAGAGCGGAGATCTCTTCAGGATCGATAGGGGTGATGAACGAACTGTTCAGCTGCTTATAGATATCATGGGTAATCTGGTCACCCTTATGCTCAAGTTTCTCGATCTCGTGGCGTTTCTCTTTTACATTCGTAAAATCTTCGGTCAGTGCGACCAGCTGCCAGGCAGCCTCCTTCATCACTCCCGCCTGTTTTTCGAACAGATCGAAATAAATCTTATCGTGCGGTATCAATAACTCGCGAAGACCCATATCAAACCCAGTGGTAATCGGTCAAGAACCTTAAAAAATCTAGCGAAATGGGATTGACCCTAGATGATTGTCAAAAGGAAGCTGATGATCTGGTAACCGGCATAGGATATTCCCAGTGCGAGCGGGATCGTGATAACCCATGCTGTCATCATCTCACGGACAACGCTCCATTGAACAGCTGTCCTTCCCCTTGTTGCACCCACTCCGACGATAGAACCGTTGATGGCTTGTGTGGAAGAGACGGGAATACCCTGCCGGGTGACCATCACGAGAATGGCACTGCTTGCGGTCGCAGCACAGAATCCCTGGTACGGGCGGATCTTCGTAATCTCTTTTGCCATCTTGTCGACAACTTTCCAGCCACCAAAACAGGTCCCGAGGCCAATAGCAATAGCGGAGGTGAGGATGACCCAGGTCGGCACCTCAAATGCGACCAGGATTCCTGAAGAGACGAGCAGGGCTGTAATCAGGCCCACCGCATGCTGCCCGTCATTCGCACCGTGGGCGGTTGCCTGCCCGAGACATGCGAGTACGTGCAGCGGCTGGAATGTCCGTTTCGCCCGGTTCTGGCGTGCGTGTTTGATCAACTGGGTGACGAGGACATTTAAGAGAAACGCACCTGCCATTCCCATGAGCGGCCCGATGAAGATGAAGAGTACGATTCCAAGAAGGCCCTGCAGGTGCAGCACACCGGCAATCATCAGGAGTGGAATGATGATCCCTGCGCCGAATACAGCCCCCAGCAGGATACCCAGCCGGATATCCCCTTCGCCCGCGGCACAGATGGCCGCGAGCACGAGTGCCCCAAGAACTGCACCTATACACGCAAAGAAAAATACCTGGAGCAGAGAATCTGAGCTCGGGAGGATAATCGCAGAAAGACCAACTGCCCCTATCGCCGCTCCCAGAAGTCCGCCTACCATTGCGTGACTGCTGGAGACCGGGATCCCCATCCGGGTGGCGACAAACACAAGGGCAATCGATGTCAGCATTGCAACATTGATCGAGAGAGGGGTTAGACCTTCGGTCGTGACAATTTCCGTCCCTATCGTGACTGCAACTGCCGTCGAAAAGAGAAACGGCCCGATCATATTGCAGACCGCTGTGGAGAACACTGCCCGGATGGGGGAGAGCGCTTTTGTTGCAACGACGGTGGCGATGGAATGAGAAGCATCATTAAGCCCGTTGACAAAGTTCAGGGCGAGAGCAAGGATAATGCCAAACAGGATGAGAGGTTCCATGCCGGTCATGCGTGGCTCATCGCGATGTCATGCAGGGTATGCCCTACATCATTGCAATCTACCATGACCTTTGCAAATCCCTCATAGATATCCTTGAGTTTGATGATCATCAGGAGATCCTTGGTCTTGAAGAGTTCCAGGATTGCCCGCGAGAGAAGCTCTGTAGAGAGATTGTAGAGCCGATTAATTTCATTTGCGTGAGATTTTACCTCCTCGGGTTTCCTGAGTGTCGAGAGCGCTGTGATAGCCTGCTGGATCTCAATCCCGGAAAGCTTGATAATATAGGAAAATTCCTTGAGAACATCATTGGACTCCGGTATCCCGTAGTTGCAGAGCTGGTGGGTGACCCAGTCAATCCTGTCCAGCACATCGTCAAGTACCGGAGTGAGCCGTGCAATCTCTTCCGGTTCAAGGGGTGTGATGAGCGATTCGTTGAGCTGTTCGAATATCTTACGGGTAGTATCGTCGCCGAGATGCTCAATCTGGCGAACCCTGTGCGCTTTTTCCGTACCGCCGGGAAGTTCATGGGTGATCTCGTTTAAGATAGAGGAAGCCTCGGCAATTTTTTCTGCCATCTCTTTAAAAAGGGTAAAGAAAACCTTGTCTTCAGGAAGTATCAGGGTGCGTATTCGCATGGTCGTTCTGAATAGTCCCTCTGGTATGCAAGTATAAAAATTCACGGGAAAAAGGGACGAGTGGACTGGGCGGGAATTGAACCCGCGGCCTCTCCCATGCCAAGGGAGCGATCTACCACTGATCTACCAGCCCGCTCTACCATTGTTGAACGGCATTGGTTAAAAGAATTGTTTTTGTCTGTTGTGGAGAATTATCTCTTTTTAGCAGGAAGAATTCATACCTGCGAATTATTCAGATATATTGTAAGGGTTGTACCTTCTGTTTCAGGAACGATAAACTACCGCCACCCCCGAAAGGACGCCCCCCGCGGCGGTTCTTGACCTGAATCAAAAGAATTCCCTGCCCGCTGTGTCTCGGAGAGGCCCTGAAGCGGAGGCTCATCGTGTGAAGGACATTTTTATGGTACGGCTATGAACTGAATCAACTTATTTTGGGGTCTGCAGAAGAGATTTTTTGGATGTTTTGACTTCCTTTTATTATTTAACAAATTACTGAAACGATGATGGAGGGGACAGTGCCTGACCCCCCAACACCCCCTGCGCTTAGAGCGATGATGGTGTATTACCTGTTCTGGAGTTATAGCATTTAGGGGAACTGCTACGGTGGGGGTTGAACCCCCGTGAGCGGTCAGATTTTTAAAGTTTTTTTTGTATAGAGCCATTTTAACTACTAACTCGTAAAGGAAATAACAAGAAAAAATTGAGTCAGAATAGTGTTCCAGAATTCAGATAGAAAAAGTGTTCCTGTTCAGGAACCAAAAACGCAGACGCTCCAGGGGCTTCGCCCCGCCACTATGGCGCCCCGGTTGCGATGGTGTTGTATAACCAGGGATCATGAATACCGGTAATTCAGATGAATCGCATGCGCCCCCACCCCCGAAAGGGGGCAGGGCTGGCGCAAGGGGGGCATTCAATAAAAAAAGAAATTAGTCGCTGAGATGTGAATATACCCAATTTTTTTGTATATTATTCAGATCTGATGCAAAAATGTAACCACTTCATGCATCCTGCAGATGATTACCACCGCCCCGGAGTGTCCCCGCAACGGATTGGTGTGGAATAAATCCAATAAAAATTTCCTCTTCATCGCGCCTCTGAGAAATCCTGAATCGGGAGTTCTTGTGTTGAGCGGACGATTTTTCATCTTTCGGATATGAACCGAAATTGATTCATGCCTGTTTCCTAAAACCGATTATCTACCGTTTTATTCGCTGGGAAGAGCGGGTAATTTCTGTAACACCCGTTTACGTGCTTCCTGCATATCACAGTTGATCACTTTTTTTCCGTTTTGAATAAAAGGCTCAATCAGGATTTTTCCACCCTTTGGTGCTTTCTGCTTTTCCGGTACCATGCGGTGTGACCCATCGGGCATCGAGTACACCTGTTTTACTCCGCTCCGCTTCCCCCGCTTGGCTTTGGGTATACCTTCAATCTCCACAATATCCATGCCAAAGTCGATTACGGGCGCATTCGCAATAGCCCCCCCAACACCAAAAGCGTCCACAATATCTTTGTATAAGATAATATCCTCCCGGGTAACCCCCCCGGATAAGAAGATTTTCACCTCAGGATATCCATGGGCGTCCAGTTCCCAGCGAACCTCTTCAATGATCGAACGCATATTACCGCGCCGCGAGCGGGGTGTATCGAGCCGGACTGCCATTGCTCCGCATTCAGCTGCCCGTAAAGACTCGGTCTTTTCATCACAGTATGTGTCACAGAGCATGATCCGGGGCACCTCTTTTGGGGTGTTTTTGTCAAACGACCGCCACGCATCTTCCGGTTTTTTATAACACATCACAAACGCATGTGGCATCGTCCCGACGACTGGCATCCCCTCAGGAGCACAGATATTCGAGACACCATCAACACCCCCAATCCATGCTGCGCGCTCGATCATCCGGGCGATTGACGGGTGCTGCCGGCGCGAACCAAAGGAATAGACGGGACGACCGTGAGCGGCGAGTATTATATGGGCAGCAGCAGAGGCAACACCTGAGGCATGGCAGAGGAATCCGAGGATCGCTGTTTCGTACCGGCAAAAATCACGGTACTTTCCCGAAATCCTCAATACCGGTTCATTTTTCAAAAAAATGCTGCCCTCCGGCATGGCATCAACCGTGACCGGAATACCCTCCAGAAGTGCAATGACATCAGAGAGTCCACAGAAAACTGCCCAATCATCCGGAAGTGCAGATGCGGTCACTTCCATGGAAACTACCGGATTGATCTTTGCCAGTCGCAGTGTTTCTTCTGTACGGACAAAATAGATATCCGTACAATAGCCCTTTTTTATGGTATCATCACTTACGGTCTCGAATCCGGCCATAGAAAAGTATGGTTCGTTCACGAATTTACGCTTACTCTAAAAATTATCCAGTGCGGATTTGCGCTAAATATTAGTGGTGACGGAAACAATAATTCTTTAGTGTGCAGGTGGAGCATGCAGGGTACACAGATAACCGGATTTGACAAGGGATCAGCACTGTATACAAGGTGGTGCCGATGCTGGGTATTATAGGTGGCACGAGTCTTTTATTTTCCACGCTCCCCTCACTCGAGAAGCTGACGGTGAGCACACCTTTTGGTTCTGCGGAGATACTCAAAGGGGATATCGTGATGCTGATGCGACACCAGCACGGACTTCCCCCCCACCGGATCAATCACCGGGCACATCTGGCTGCACTTGCAATCGCCGGCGTTGACCGGATTGTCGCATTCGGGTCTTCCGGATCACTCAAACCGAAGATAGCCCCCGGGTCCCTGTTGATCCCGACCGATTATATCTGCCTGTCTGATACCCCCTCGATACACGATCACGATATTGAACATGTCCGCCCGGAACTCTCCAGGGATCTTTCACAAAAACTTTCAAAACTGGTCCCTTCCGCACGCTTTGGCGGGATATATGTCCAGACCCAGGGCCCCCGGATCGAAACGGTTGCTGAAGTCAGTGCACTTGGATGGATAGCTGATGTCGTGGGTATGACCGTTGCCTCAGAGGCAACCCTCGCAGGTGAACTCGGTATGGAATTTGCAGCGCTCTGCACCGTAGACAACTACGCGAACGGGCTGGGTCGCGAGGTACTAACCTATGAGCACATCCTGTCCACGTCACGGGAGAACCGGGCCCGGACTGAAGAGATTGTAAATACTATCATCAGGGATATGGGCTGATATCGATGGCGGACCATGACAGGGAAGACATTTTTGAAAAGAAGTACTCGCTCCTGATTACCAACGTGACAGCTGATGGCAACCCCGTCGATATCTTTGTTGATGATACGGGGATTATTGCAGGTATTGGTGAAAAGGATAGGAAAAAGCATAAAGGTGAGGCTGAGTTTATCCTCGATGGGGATGGGGCGATTGCACTCCCGGGTCTCGTGAATACGCATACCCATGCTGCAATGACGCTTTTGCGGGGCTATGCAGATGATATGATCCTGCAGGACTGGCTCACCCAGAAGATATGGCCGCTCGAAGCGCACCTTACCAATAAAGACGTATACCATGGTACCCGCCTTGCCTGTATTGAGATGATACGGAGTGGGACAACTGCATTCAATGATATGTACTTCTTTATGGATGATGCAGCCCGGGCTGTTGACAAATCCGGTATCCGTGCAGTGCTCTCATACGGGTTTATCGATCTCTTCTCTGAGGAGAAACGTGAGAAGGAGTGTAAAGCAACGGAAAATCTTGCTGCACATATAAAAAGTCTGAACAACCCGCGGATCAAAGCCGCTGCAGGCCCGCATGCAATCTACACGGTATCCCGGGAAGGACTGCAGTGGTGTGCTGAATTCGCCCGGGAACAGAAGATCGGTATCCATATCCATCTTTCTGAGACGGAAGGAGAAGTAAATGAGTGTATAGCCAGGTACGGTAAACGTCCCGGTTTTCTTCTCGAGGAATGCGGTATTCTCACCCCTCATACTGTCGCTGCGCATGGCTGCTGGCTGGATGAAACCGAGTGTTCGCTGCTCGGGCGCCGCGGGGTTCATGTATCCCACAATCCGGCAAGCAACATGAAACTTGCAACCAACCGCGCGATGCCCTTCCACCTGCTTTCCGGTGCTGGCGTAAATGTCTGCCTTGGTACTGATGGCTGTGCCTCGAATAACAATCTCGATATGTTCGAAGAAAGTAAGATAGCAGCCCTCCTGCAGAAATTTTACTGGAACAACCCGACACTCCTTCCGGCACAGGAAGCACTCAGCATGGCAACAGTGAACGGTGCAAAGGCGCTGGGTTTCGGAACCGGAAAACTCGCTATCGGTGCACCGGCTGATATTGTACTGGTTACTACGCACTCAGTGTGTAATACACCACTCCATCATGCCAGCTCCAATATCGTGTATTCCTGTAATGGCGGGGCAGTCGAAACAACCATCTGCGATGGAAAAGTGTTGATGCTCGAGCGCGAAATCCCCGGGGAGGCTGAGATCCGAAAGAATGCAGCCCGGGCAGCCCATGAGCTTGTCTGCCGTGCCCAGAGCAGCTGATATGGAAAAACAAAAGAGAACGTCCTGGATGTTCCGGGCATCAGTAGTTGTCGCGATATTTCTTGTCCTGGTATCATGTGTTGTTTCAACCGGGTGCCTTGAGAATGTCATCATTCCCGTTTTTACCAGTGCCGGTCACACCCACCTCGCCGATAATGAGGGAAATTTATCGGTGTATTTCCTTGATGTCGGGCAGGGAGACTCCACCCTCTTTATGGTTGATGGAAAAACGATATTGATCGATGCCGGGGAGGTCGACATGGGTGATCGGGTAGTCCGTGATTTGAGAAAACTCGGTGTTACAAGGATAGATCTTCTGGTTGCCACGCACCCGCATTCCGATCATATTGGTGGTTTGCAGACAGTACTTGCATCTTTCCCTGTGGGCCAGGTGCTCGACGCCGGCATACCTTCTCCGTCACCGGTCTATGAGCATTTTCTCGAAACGATCGACCGGAAAAACATTCCTTACCGGGTAGCAGAGCAGGGGCAGACAATTGATTTTAACCCGGCTTTACGGGTCTTCGTCCTCTCACCAGCGGCGCAGCGGATTGGTGACGACCCGAATATAAACTCTGTCGTACTTCGCATATCCTATGGCACCATAGACTTCCTGATGACCGGGGACATAGATGGAGAGGGAGAGGAAGCATTGATCAGGAGTGGTTACCCGCTCGATGCCGAGATCCTGAAAGTTGCGCATCACGGGAGTTCTTCTTCAACCTCAACCGGTTTCCTCGGTACGTGTCCGTCCGGAAATGGGTGTCCTCTTCGTGGGGGAGGACAACCCCTACGGCCACCCGCACAGGGAGATACTCGATCTCCTGAAAAAAAGCGGGGTTACGGTCTACCGCACTGACCGTGACAGGACTATCGTAGTCCGGACTGACGGGATGTCGTACTCCGTGAAAACGGAAACGAACGATGATGGTATCTGGAAGTTTTCAACACCCCGGGAAACAACCCCGGTAAAACCGGTTTTCATCCTCCCGACCTTACCGCTCCTTGAACCTGTTCCTCTCCCGGAAATTACCCTGCCCCCTATCCCGGCAAACCTCACCCTCCCGGTTCCGGTGCTCGCTGCTCCCCAGATCGGCAACGCTTCATCGATATATATCAGCGCAACACAGTTCGATGCACCGGGTGATGACCGCCAGAACCTGAACGGCGAATGGGTGCAGCTGGCCAACAGGGGAGGTGATACCGTGCTCATTGCGGGCTGGACCCTCTCTGATAATGGGCAACATACCCTCTATACATTTCCGGCTGTTTTCCTCGTTCCTGGTGAATCGGTTCGTGTCTTTACGGGTTCCGGTACGCTGAACAACACCGCACTCTTTATGGGTAAAACCGATCCAGTCTGGGGCAACAGCGGGGATAAGGCCATCTTAAAAGACGGTCAGGGAGCGATTATCGACCAAAGATCTGAAGGTGGGAATTCATGAAGGCAACCATCGACCGGATAGAAGGACCCATTGCCGTATTGATCTCACGCGAAGATGAATCAGTACGGGTGGATCTTCCTGTTTCACTGCTCCCCCCAGGTTGCCGGGAAGGGGATATACTCATGATCCGGATCGAACGGGATAGGGCGGCAACTGAGGCTGCTCAGGAACGGGTAGCGGGTCTTATTGAAAAACTGAAAAAACGGAAATAAGGTACGATGAAGAAGGGGGAGGTGCCTGTCTCTCCACAACACCTCAGCAGATAGAGCGATAAATCTGCATTCCTTTTTTGAGTGGATTTCGCATTTTTTGAGGAGCACAAAGTTGTGAGGATCAAACTTACGGTGAGCATTTAGATTGTTATTGAATATTTCCTATGAAACACGTAATCTTCAGATATTTTTGCTCTGGAGAAATATTCAATTACATGCTAAACGCTCAAGGGGGTTTCACCCCCTCCACGGGGGGTCCCCCGATGCGATAACTCCCGAACAGGTGCTACCTCATCATCGCTCAGCGCAGGGGCGGCATGGGGGGACAGGCTCATGTTCACTCCTTCATTCGTACCAGCATCCTGAATTTCATATCAAGGAAAAAGAAATTCTACAGAGCCGATATTTTGGGAGATAGTCCATCTTCTACCATTGCGATGAAGGCCGCTGTCCCTGATGGGACGCCCCCGCGGCTGTTTAAGTGACTATACCCTGCTGAAACCTTCCTACCTCGCCGTGCCTCTGAGAGGCCCCTGGGCGGGAGTCCTTCGTGGAACGGACGATTTTCATGGTTTGGATGTGAACCGGATCGATTCATTTCTGGTTCTCCGGGAGGCAAATCTTCTGTACACAATAGTTTATTTGATGGATATCACCCACGCAGGGCTTTGAGCAAAGTCTCCGCTCCGCCATTGTTGCAACTCCCTCAATGCGAGAGTCCTGCATAAAGGGTCCGCCACACCAAAAGATGATGTCTGAAAATCAGAATTTTTTTTAATTTTGTTTTCGTTCCGATTTTCTCTTTAAAAAAATGTCATCATGAGAATAAAAAAATTCATGGCGAGATTGGTACTACCAAAAAAAATTATTCCAGCCACCGCGTGACGTCCTCAACGGGGGGGCGGATTGAGGGAGAGAGCATTTCCTGGGGGTAACCGATTGCACACCCCATCAGTTCCCATTTGCCCGGGGTAATCCCAAGAATAGCACAGAAATCAGGGTTTTGTGCCATTTCCGATGTAATCGATACCATCTGGAACCCGAGCTCCAATGCCGTTGCCTTCAGCCACATGTTTTCCATGCAGTGTGCAAGGGACTGCAGCTCTACCGGGGGATATCCTTTGCGTTCCGCGACCACAATATAGTACGGTGCTGTGCCAATGCCGGGCACAACTCCCCGTTTTTTTATCAGTGCGAGTCTTTGGGCAAACCCGATTGCCTGTTCCCGCAGCCGCAGGTTGTTTTTCATATCCTCATGAAGGTTTTCTGCAATCCGGTGGACTTCTGCCATGACGAGCGGAGCGGCCGCATTCATGCTCTGTGATCCTGTCTTCATCACGAAGAACCGGCGGAAATAATCCGCAGAATTTCCTACTGCAACTGCTGCAAAAGGAGCAAGAAGCCCGGCATGAATAATACGCCTTATAGCGTCTTTTGGAGGAAATTCCGTCCTGAACATCCGGTACGAGCGGCGCTCTGCCAGAATCTGGTCGAGAGTTACATTTTTCTGTTCACTACTATCAGTGCACATACCTGTTCCCGGAACTGTTTTTACCCGTGCCGGTTCTTGAATCTTGCTACACCGGCAATTTTTTGCTTACGATAGGAAGGAAATGCAAAATACGATTCATGAGAAATGTATGTTCCCTGCTGCTGCGCCCCCGCAACCGATCGGTAGTGATAAAAACCTGCTTACGTCTTGTGATCCAGACGAAGCCCTGAATCGGGGATCCCCGGTTTAGTTCGATTTTTTATGGTTCGGCAAAAGAATTGAATCGAGTCCTGTCTGTTTTACCGGAACCATAAATTCAAAAAAAAGCGAAAACCAGAATCATCTTCTCACATCTTTTCTGCATGGAGCACACCCATAACCCCGAGCGCTGTATGAACGGGTCTTCGTTCAATCACGAAATCATAGTGACGGCTTATGTAATCGAGAAGTGCCGGGTTCGGTGGCCCGCTGATGGGAGGAATATGGAGCTCCATTTCAATTCGGCGGACACCCGCGAGATCTTCGGGGACTATCTGCCATTCAGCCCCTTCACAATCGCATTTCAGGAAATCACATCCTCCGGCCATCCTTATGATTGTGTGGAGCGGATATGTTGGTGAAATAACCTCACAATCATCCCAAACGATTTTTTTTGGATTCCCGTCACCAAGCGCTCCCTCAATGACCCTCACAGGAACATCATTCAGCTGGATGTTCTGACGGAGAAGGGATGCAGTCACCGGTTCAACCGCGACTATGTACTGAGAACTGCGGGATGCACGGATGCAGAACGCTCCCACGTTAGCACCGATGTCGATGACCCGGTCATCCGGACGCATATCATCGAACCGGTATTCCGGCACTTCAACAATCTGCCGGAATGTCATATCGTCAATGAAAAAGATCACCTGATCTGATGAGGTAAAAAAAGAGGATTTCTTCACAGAGTCACTTCCCACGGTAAAAAAAACAATCAGGCATTCTTTTTGATAAACGTTCCTTCTTCATATTCCTGGAATGCCTGACGCAGTTCATCTGTCGTGTTCATGACAATGGGACCCCGCCACGCGACCGGTTCATGAATCGGTTTTCCGGAAAAGAAGAGGAAGCGAAAACCCCTTCCGGATGATCGGGCCCATATTGACGTGCCATTGCCAAACAGGACCAGATCCCGGTTATTCACCGGGTGTCCGTCCTTTTGATCAAATGTCCCTTCCCCCCCAATAACATAGGCAAAAGCGGTATATCCTTCCTTCACCGGATGAGAGAAAACAGTGTTCGGATCCAGGGATACGTCAAAATATTCAGGATCAGCTACAATATCCCGCACCGGACCCTTTTCACCCTGAACGTTCCCGCATATCAACCTGATCGTGACACCTGTGAGCGGAGAGACAGTTGGAATCTGATTATGCGTTATTTCCTGGTATCGCGGATCCATCATCTTAACTGACCGGGGCAGGTTTACCCAGAGCTGGAATCCTCCCATCTGCTCCTTCACCGGTTTTGGCATTTCCGAATGAACAATACCGGATCCTGCAGTCATCCATTGCACATCGCCGGCATTAACGCTGCCGGCATTTCCCATGCTGTCTTTGTGCTTCACTAATCCTTTGAGCATATAGGTGACGGTCTCTATGCCACGGTGAGGGTGCGTGGGAAAACCGGCAAGGTAATCTTCCGGCCGCGGTGCCCTGAAATCATCAAGCATTAAAAAAGGGTCGAACTGCGGGACCTCATAACTGCCAAATGCCCGGTGCAGACGGACCCCGGCCCCTTCGACCGTCGGGTATGCCCTGAGAACGCGTTCAACAGCGCGGACCTGTGTCATAATGAAGAGAACAAAGGAGTTATGGTTCATTAATATATGGATTCATTGAGAATAACCCCAAAATCCCAATCATGGTTATCAGGAAACAACTCATTACATTTCCGGTAATCATGGGTTTGAAGGATCAGATGCGGGGTATCATCCCCGACCGTGCTCTCTGCCACCTTTCTGACCATTTCGATGTCATAGGGGATATTGCCGTTCTCTCCTTGTCCCCTTACCTAGTGGGGCATGAGGGGACCATTGCCCGAGCAATCATCTCGAAGCGCCGCACTATCAAAACGGTACTCAATAAAATTTCCCGGCTCAATGGGTGCAACCGCACAGCCTGCTATGAGATTCTTTCGGGAAAAGAAACCTTTACTGTCCACCATGAATATGGGTCTGCGTATGAGCTCGATGTGGGTGCCGTTTTTTTCAATCCCCGGCTCGCAAGCGAACGCAAAAGGGTTACTGACCAGGTACAGTCCGGTGAATGTGTTCTTATCCCCTTTTGTGGTGTGGGACCCTTCGTGATTCCGGCAGCAGCGAGGGGTGCTCGTATCATTGCCGTTGAGAAGAATCCGGACGCATACCGCTCGCTTACCAGGAATATTCGGGTGAACGATGTTGAAGACCAGGTCACTGCCCTTCCAGGTGATGCCTTTGATATGTTACCTATCCCGGTTTCCCTGTTCGATCGCGCCATCATCCCGACTCCGTATGGGATGGATACGATCTTTGATGTTCTTGCATCGCGGGTAAAACCCGGGGGGATGATCCATTTCTATACCTTCAAAAACCGCAACCAGGCGGATGCGCTTGTCAGGGAATTTACCAACACGGGGTTTGAAGTGGTTGTACGGCGACGGTGTGGTAATGTTGCACCGGGCGTAAGCCGCTGGGTATTTGATCTGGTTAAAAAAAACGCAGGACAGGTGCAGGATGTATTCCGGAAATGTAGTGCGAAAGAATATTATTGAGAAGTAACGGTTACCCGGTTCAAAGAGAGAATGAAGTCCAGACAAACGTCTATCTGATTCAGCTCACTACGCCATTTGAGGAATTGCTGACAGTTGCCATAAATGATACCACCAACGCACTCTTTATCACAGGTATCACAGGGTTTCTCTGTCATCAATCTACATTTAGCCGATTATTGATTTAATATTCATGTGATTTTTCAGGTTATATCATGTAACCGCATGGTTAGCAAAAAAAGTCCTGGTACAGGCCCGCCATTGACCGTTAACGTTTCCACCAGCTTCGTAAGAGGAGAACTCCAATCCCAATCCCTAATACTCCCATGGTGCTGATGACAAGAGGCAGAAAAGAAAATCCAGTATTCGATTCGTCCGGTGCGGTTTTCACTGGAATATCTGGAATGACTGAAATGTTCGATTCCCATGAATTTATATCCGGAACTCATTTCCGATACCGTTGATGGAGCAGGCATATTATTGGGTAAAGCGATGGAGGTCTCATTCCGAATAGTGATGGCAAAAAGGGAGAATTCCGGACTCTCTGCACGATACAGCGCATTACCGTTTTTCCTACCTGTCATGGTGGTAGGAAGGCATATCCAGGTTCTGTTATTGAGCATGCACAGGCTGACATTTCTCAATGACTCAGGAGGGTCAGGTATTGAAAAAAGAGGCACATCAAATTCTATCAGTACCGATGAAATGGCCGAGTAGCGTGCAGGGATGACATCAATGTACTGGTAAACCGGCTTATCCGGCGGTGCAATACCTGATGGTAAAGAGGGAAGTATTGTTGCGGTAACAATAATATCAGCAATATCCTGCCCGTGTACAGTGACGTGACTGATTGCGGAATTCCCTCCAACATTCACCGTCTGGCAAGCTGGCGATCCCGCGAGCCGAAGCACAGGTGTTAATGATGGCACCGGAAGTTGGTCATCATTACTTCCTGAACCTTCAAATGCGGCTGGTGTCTGACGCATTGATGATGTGAGGGTAGGTGCCGGGGATAAAGTGACGGTAGGTGTAGGTAAGAAGGTAAGAGTAGGTGTAGGTAAGAAAGTAAGAGTAGGTGTAGGTGAGGAGGTAAGGGTAGGGGTTGGCGACGAAGAAATTGTCGGTGTGGGTGAAGGGGTCGGCACCGTAGTTTCCGGGGGTGCGACAACCGTAATGTAATCTGAACGACCCAGATTACTTGCGACACCGAAATTCAGAACAGTCAGATTCACATTGTATGTCCCGTGTGTTTCGTATACATGAGACGGATTCCGCAAAGCGATCACGCTGGTATTAAACCATGTGCCATCGCCAAATGACCAGTTCCAACCGGCGGGAGATCCCCCCCTGGAAGTGTCTGAAAACTGCACGGTAAGCGGTGCAGTACCATTCTGTGGTGAAGCGGTAAAATTCAGCAGCAACGGGGGAATGCCAATGGCATATTTGAGGTTACCATTCCCTCCGTCACGGTAACTTATCCGTGGAATCCCTTCACTATTTAGCGCAAGTGATGAATACTCTCCAACATTCACCGCAGTATCAACGGTTTCGGTTGTCCAGATCGAGCCTGTTTTTGTTGCATATTTCAGACGACCATTGGTCTCATCGAAATAACTGATATGGGGATTTCCCGAACTGTCGAGTGCTAGTGAGGTGAACTTCCCGGCCCTTCCGGGGGCGTCTACAATCTCTTTTATCCATGAGCTTCCTTTTTTTGTCGCATACTTCAGATCCCAGTTCGTGAAATCGTAATAACTGATGTGTGGATTTCCCGTATCATCAAGTGCGATCGATGTATAATAACCGACATTTCCGGTACTGTCTACGGTCTGATTGGTCCAGTTCCCCCCGCTCTTTACTGCATATTTCAGATCCCCTTTTGTGCCATCATAATAACTGATGTGCGGATTACCGCTGCTATCCAGTGCAAGAGATGAGTAGGCACCAACATTCCCCGCATTGTCCACAGTTTCATGGTTCCATATACCCCCGCTCTTTGCGGTATATTTCAGTTTCGCATTGATAAGATCCTGGTAACAGATCCGCGGATTTCCTGATCCATCGAGCGCAAGTGACGTATATCTCCCGACACCTCCGCTATCTACCACTACGGTGCTCCAGCTGGTTCCGGTTTTCATTGCAAAGGACAGATTTCCACGGTTCCCATCGTAGTAACTTATCAGGGGATGGAAAGATGCATCAAGTTTCAATGAGGAAAACTCCCCCACAGCGTTGGTTGAATCCGCGGTTTCATTGATCCACTGCCCATTATCTCTGGTTGCATATTTCAAATGACGGTTCGTCCAGTCCAGATAGACTTATACGGGGGTTTCCCGAATTATCAAGTGCAAGTGATGTATACCATCCTACGTTCCCCGGGCTGTCAACCGTTTCAGTTGTCCAGTCCAACGCGGTCACCGGGGATACCAGTACCAGGAAAAATATTGTTTTTACTGCAACGATAATAATCGTCGGTACAGGATTTTTAACTCTCATGGAGATCTGATTACCCATTACCGGATATCGGGCACGGTGCTTACCCTTGTGTACAAAAAATCTATTCTTCAAAATACTCATTAAGCCACCACCCGGATTTGCATAGTCTGGGTGATGCAGGAATCAATCAGGATGTTCTCGCTGATAAATAAGGCCGATTTGGCAGCAGAGCACCTTTATAGCGATTACCCTGATGTTTTATAAATATTGTTAAAAACATCCGGAGGTATTTTTGTTTTAAAAAGTAACAGCAGGCAACTAACCAGACCTCTTTTGGGAGGATAAGATCTCCTCGTATTCCACAATAAATGAATACGCCCTGAAAAGTCTGATTTTTGGAAGGTCAGGGAATGAAAGGTTATAGGGAGAAGGAACCTCGGATTCCTTTTTCGCAACGGATAAAAAATTGGGTTATACCGGAAAAATCCGGTTGCCATACACCTCGTTGATGACCTGCCCCATACCCATGTAGAGTGCAAGACCGCCCGCTACGAGACCAACGAGACCTCCGATGTTCAGGATCAGGGTATTTCCGGTAAGTTGTGCGGTCACCAGGAGCAAAACCAGGAGTACTACTGCCAGTAACGTAATCTGCAGTACCCGGTGCATTTTTAATGTACAGATAAAAAGCCCGGCTGCAAAAATTCCCCATACACTCAGGAAAGCAGCCAGTTCAACCGGCTGGGGTGCTTTTGCCAGATTGAGAGCCGGGAGCAGCAGTAATGCAGCAAAGGAGATCCAGAAGAAACCAAAGCTGCCAAAGGTGACCATGCCAAACGTATTGTTCTTCTTCCATTCCATGATGCCAACGATAACCTGGGCTATCCCCCCATAAAAGATTGCCATCGCAAGGATGGGGCTTCCAAGAGCGGTAAGTCCCGCATTGTGGAGGCTCAGCAATATTGTTGTCATGCCGAATGCGCACAATCCCAGAGGTGCAGGGTTTGCTGTGTTGTCGTTCAGGAAAAGGTTATTCCTGTTTTTTTCTTCACTGATTTCCATGATAACCTCATTTGTGTTTTAAAAACTGGTGCAGAAAAACACCCGCACATCCATGAAATGCTGTTCAATCGCACCAACCCGTTAAGGTTGTGGTGCACATTATTAAACAATTTGCATCATATGTGCATGGACCTTCATAAAAATGCACCACAATTGAATAGTAGCCTTACCCCACATGCACCCCAGGAGAAGTTTCCTTTGTACAAGGAATGATTTTAGAGATTCTGCGGTGAATTACATCGGGTCATGTCTGGTTTGTGAGAACTGTTTTTTAAAAAAAAATCTGCAGAGTATTATCAAAAAAAAGAAAAGATCTCGAACTCACCCAAATTTCCGACTCTCTAATCCTCAAAGAGTGGCTGGTCTTCACTGTCTTTTTCATAAAAGAACATTTTATCTATCGGGACTTTGAACAACCCGGAAATCCGGAATGCAAGTTCAAGCGATGGATCATATTTTTCTTTCTCAATAGCAAGGATCGTCTGCCGTGTTACCCCAAGCTGGTCAGCAAGTGCTTCCTGGGTGAGGTTGCGCAATGCCCGGTAAACTTTAATCCTGTTTTTCATTTTTGGTGTAATCCGGTTTTATTCAAAGGGAAATACCAAGCAACATTGGCAGCGAGATTAATAGTCAGCAGGTGATGCCAGATTGAGAACAGGATCAGACAAACGAGGTTAAAGGTAAGGGAGAGGTTTTTTATCACAAGGGACTCTCTATCTGCACAGTTCATTACCCCTTCCTGCAGTACCGGGAACAGGATGAATACTGACACAATCATGCTATTTGTCTGCATGGCAATGTCCCTGGGATCAAAGGGCATACATAACGATGATGGCCATGGTTACCGAAACGATCATCGCTATCCAGAGGCCCGGATGACCGATTGCCATATCCGCCCTTCGTCTTGTAACAAGAGGATAGGATGTTGCAAGCCCTCCTAATATACAGACGTAGAGGATCAGATCCCTGGTGAGCTGCTCTGTTGGAATGTTGAGAATATTTTTGAGAGCAATTACGAGGGCAAGAAGGCACGCGCCTGCAGTAAGCACAACCAGTGTCTGATTATCCCGCCATTCGGTGGAATGATCTGAATGGGTTAGTTTTCCATATTCAATTCGATCCATAACTGTTCAACTTCTAATACTTAATGTAAGTTATATTTTACATTTTAGAATATAAAGTTTACTTTTTGTTGGATTTATTTTCCTATTGAAATGTGTAAGACAATCAAAAAAATGGTACGATTCCGGCATTATTCCTCTACCGGTTGTCCTATCAGGAGGAATAGCGCATGACTGTGAGCATATCCATAAACATATCGAACACCAGGATTTTTTTGCGTTCACTGATCTTACCCGTCAGCATTTTTCTTATCGATGATGCGGAAAGACCCGTGCAGACATTGTACCAGAGCACCGCACTCAATTCGTTTGGATAGCATGATATCCCAGTAAGAAAAAACTCGTATATCAAGAGGCGTATGGAGCAAAAAAACGTACGAGTCGGTCTCATCCAGATGGCAGTTGGTCCGGATCCGAACGAGAATCTCAAAAAAGCATTATCGAAGGTTGAGCTTGCGGCAGAAAAGGGATCACAGATAATCTGTCTGCCAGAACTTTTCCGGACGCGTTACTTCCCCCAGGGAATTGGCGTGAATGCTTCACCCCTCGCAGAAACGATTCCCGGAGATTCAACCCGGGTATTTTCTGAGATTGCACGCCGGAACAATGTTGTCATTATCGTCCCGATCTTTGAACAGTCATCAGATGGGAGATACTACAACACTGCAGTTGTCATCGATGCTGACGGGACACTCCATACCTCATATCACAAAGTCCATATCCCGCAGGACCCCGGTTTCTTTGAAAAAGGGTACTTCTATCCCGGGGACGGGTATCACGTTCATACTACACGGTACGGGCGCATAGCGGTGCTTATCTGCTATGACCAGTGGTTTCCTGAAGCAGCTCGCTGTGTTGCTCTTGAAGGAGCCCAGATCATTTTTTATCCGACGGCAATCGGGCATCCCACCAGCGAAGAACCTGCAGAAGGTAACTGGCACGAAGCATGGGCACTTATCCAGCGGGGCCATGCTGTTGCAAACAGTGTCCATGTTGCGGCGATAAACCGGGTTGGCAAGGAAGCGGATATAAAATTTTTCGGGGGTTCGTTTATCTGCGATGCATTTGGCAAGATCATCGTGCAGGGTGGAGATACGGAAGAAACGCTGATTGCCACGCTCGACTTATCAATGAACCATGCAGTCAGGGAATCCTGGGGTTTCTTCCGGAACCGTCGCCCGGACACGTATGGTCTGACCTGCACCCTGTTCCCGGGAAATGATGGGGTATTTCCGGAAATCCGTCCTGGCGATACACCAAGAAACCGGGGGTTCCATATGCCGGCTGAATGGGAACCCCATGATGCAGTATGGCTCTCGTGGCCGCATAACAAGACTACCTTCCCAAAACTCTCTGCAGTCGAAGAGGCGTTTTTTGAGTTTGTTACTGCAATTCACCCATCTGAACGGATTGAGCTGTTTATTCCCACTGCAGCTGTGCACCGAAGAGTCAAAACCCGGCTCAGGGAAAGCCAGATCGATCTTTCATTTGTTAAACTTCATACAACTGAGTTCTCGGATGTCTGGATTCGGGATTATGGCCCTACGTTTGTTATCAACCGTGCATTGAAGCGGTCTGCGATAGTACGATGGAATTTCAATGCCTGGGGCGGGAAATATGAAGATCAGGTCAGCGATGGCAGGATTCCCACCCTCATGAACCGCTGGTTAGAGCTTCCCCAGTTCGCTCCTGGCATCGTTCTCGAAGGAGGATCGATTGATGTCAATGGAAGAGGAACGGTGCTGACCACCCGCTCCTGCCTGTTAAATCCGAACCGGAACCCTTCGTTATCTTCTGATACAATTGAGGAGTTCTTAAAAGAATATCTCGGGATTGTAAAGGTGATCTGGCTGAATGACGGGATCGTGGGTGACGATACGGATGGTCATATTGATGATATTGCACGTTTTGTCGCCCCGGCAACAGTTGTATGTGCGTACGAAAACGATACTGCGGATGCAAATTACCGGGCCCTGCACGAAAATTATGAAATCCTCAAACAATCAAGCAATCAGGACGGAACACCTCTCACGGTCGTGAAACTCCCAATGCCGTCAAAAATCGCTGATGGGGATGAGCGGTACCCGGCAAGCTACACAAATTTCTATATAGGAAATACTGTAGTAATCGTACCGGTTTTTAAAGACCCGAATGATACCGAGGCGTTGCGGATTTTGCAGGGTCTTTTCCCCGGCCGCAAGGTAATCGGGATTGATGCCCGTGCAATGGTTGAAGGATTCGGTACGTTCCATTGTGCCACACAGCAGCAGCCACGGGTTTAAGTGTCAGGAATACCCCTCGTCTTACCCTGTCTGATGGTTTCTGGTGTGCCCTGATGAGGTCGATCGGCCGCCCTCTTTTGGACACCGCTTATCAGGATTACACGATCCTTTTCCTGATCGCAGACATTTTTTAAGGATCTTACAACCAGGGTGGGAAAACTCTTATATCCTGACCGGACAATGGTCGGGTGATCAAAGAGGAGATGAATCATGCCGGAATGTACCTGTATGAGCATAACCCCGATACAGGAAGAAAAACTGAAAATTGCTGTCGAGAACACCTGCGAACTCTGCCATGATTATTTTTCTACACTGTTTCTTGAAATCCATAGCATCTCCCGGCACCCGACAAAGGAGATGAAACATGACCTGTCAACACGAATCCTGATAGTCTGCCAGATGTGTCACGCCCATATTCACCAGCTCCCGGTATCGATTGGAAAGCAGCGGGCATTGGTGAAACACCGTTCATTTTATATCCGAAGGGATATTCGAAGAATCCTGGGATACGTACCAAAACCCTACCGGGCTCCGGATGACATTAATCTGTATGTGGTCTATGAAGAATACTTTGGCCGTGGTTCTCCGGGATCGTATCGCCTGAGCGGGTAAATCGGTTGGTGATATTGCCTCTTGCAGGACGGATGCCCCTGGATCTTACCCCCCTGTCGTACCCTCTCCCTCCATGCGATGGTTAATAAGATCCGGGGCACAGTTATCCGGTAATGAACTCAAAAAATCTTGCTATCCTCGTGATTGGGGTTATTATCCTCATTGTAGCTGTATTTTTCCTCATTGGCGGAACAGGAAGCCGATCCATCCCACCCCCGGGGGGTCCTAATGCACTCCCTGCTGTTGAAGTGAGGGCGTACCAGGGCAGCGATCTCTCTTCAATGAATGATTTCCGTGAAAATTCTATCCGGGGTCCCCAGTATGTCAACACATCCGAGTACCGGCTCACGGTGACCGGTCTGACGAACAAAACCGATGTATACACCTATCAGGAAATTCTTTCCGGATACCCCCATTATACCAAGGCAGTCACACTCTTCTGCGTGGAAGGCTGGGATGCAACGATCCTCTGGGAGGGTGTGCTGGTCCGCGACCTGATCCAGGAAGCGGGCATCGATCCCCGTGCAAATACCGTGATATTCACGGCACATGATGGTTATACAACATCCTTCCCGCTGGATTACCTGATGAACCATGATATTATCATGGCCTATAAAATGAACAATGTCACACTCCCTGCCGAACGAGGCTATCCTTTCCAGCTGGTAGCACAAGACAAATGGGGATACAAATGGATCAAGTGGATCGAAAAGATTCAGTTAACTGATGACCCGGGTTACCGGGGCTACTGGGAGCAGCGGGGATATTCCAATATTGGGGACCTGGACAAGAATTTTTTCTCGAATTAAAAAAATTCTTTTTAGAAGGAGTGAGCATCTTTTTTTTGATTGAGCATCAGTTCGTCTCTGGTGCCCTGGAAATGATTTTTCTTGTCATTGTTATGATCCATGCACGGTTTAAAAACAGGTGCGCAGCAACAAAAAAACCCAGTGCGAGACCGGCCCAGTCGTGGATATCACTCATCAATGCGATTGGAAGTACGAGATCGACGAGACCGAACATTCGCATGAGGTGGGTGAACTTGAAGAACCCGGTGATAAAACTAACCAGAAAAGCAATTCCCATCCCGAGATCTAAGCACCATTTGACAACTTGTCCGTTCATGACTACCTCATCCCTTTGTGATGTCCCTGCCTGTATTTAAGATGATGGAACACAGGTAACCTGAGCCGGAGTCAGTAATTACCTCCTCACTTGTCTTTTTCTGACTTTTGTTGCATCGCTTTTTCAAGAAGCGCCTTCACCTTCTCTGGATCGCGTATTCCATACAAACTGACAAGTGGATTGTGTAATCCTTGTTCCCAACGCACGGTAGATGACGAATCGGTATCGGGATAGACTTTGTCACCGGTTACATGTCGACCTCTCATATCTATCTGAGAAATCCCGAATACTAATCCCGCAGGGACGATGGTCCCGAAATGGAAAAAGTGTCCCAGACGACCCTGTACAAGAACTAATCGTTCGATCTGGTGGAGGGGGATTAAATTCTCTACCAGGTTCCAGAGACCTCCAGTAATTATCACGACGTCCCGGGTGATTGTGTAGGTTACGGACCGCCGGAATAATTCGATTCCTGTAATTACAATCAGCGAAGCAATAACACTAAAAGGCTGGATCAGGTATGCTATCCAACGGAAAAGGTCAAACAGGTAACTGGTTGAAAGTGTCGGAATTCCCATGTATACCAGTCCGCTGATTACACTCATTATTAATGCAAGGCCTGCGCCTATCCATATTTCCGGACGGTTCAATATATCGCCAAGAAAGATAAAAAAAAGGAAGATACAGATGGGCGCTATCAGATACGCGAAGAGCTGGACAAATATATCCAGATCAGGAACAATCGTCCCCAGGGGACCTACAAGCGAATGAGGAAATGACTTACCTGCACCGAGCATAATATTCAGGATAATCCCCGAGAGGGCTGCCAGAAAGATGGGTGTGAAGCCCAGGATATATTTGTGTATGAATCCTCGTGGAGCCGGATGGGTAATGAAAAGGACCGGTCCATATACTCCAACCATCTCCTTTGCTGGTCTTACCATATACCGGCTCTTTATTTTATTATATATTTAAATATATCTATTTACGGATACGCTCATTTAAACATTAAATTGAGAAAAAATTATCATTATTGTTACATTTTCAGGAAATATTTCATAAACCATCCAGATGCACAGATCTGAGAATATTTATGCATTGCCTCCATATTGTCCACGGTCAGTGAGAGGAATCGTTCCGTGGAGTTTTTTTGTTTTTTAAAAATCCTGAAGAGTGTACTTGGCAAATTTTTTTATCCGAAAACACTATTCAATTCTCTTCATGGGAACAGACATTGATTGTTACGAGTGTCTTGTTTGCGGCTATATCTATGACCCTGAAGCCGGAGATCCGACAGGAAGTATCCCGTCAGGTGTGAATTTTTTAAGCCTGCCCGACGACTGGCTCTGCCCGGAGTGCAGCGCCGGGAAAGATGAGTTTGCACTTGTGGAACTCTAATCCAGTTTACCCGCGATACAAAATTACCCCTATGCGATGGTAAACGTGTCCTGAGTTCATTTCCGGGATAGGCAAAATGTCGTGAGGCAGCGATCGAACAGCCACGGTAAAGGTACTCTTTTTCTCAAACTCGGTATCCGCTTGCATAAATACCTCCGACATACCAGATACCGATCGGTGGGCTGATTGTGGAGAACAAAGAAACAATGCAAGGAAAATACCTGTCCCTTGTTACCCCTTTTTATTTGGACAGGTTCCTTCACAGTTTTCCCGGACCGATCCCCGTACCAGGGAGAAAAAGATACCACAGCAGCACAGCAGGGCAAAGAAGGTGAAACCTGTCTGTATACTCATGAGAATCTGGGTACCAACTTCCGGTGTAATCATGACACGGCCGACGAAAACAGAGATGATCACCATTGCAATACCCATGGACAACATCTGGCCAACAAGACGCATCGTGCCCAGGGTGCCGGACGCCACACCGTAATACGGTTTTGTCACCGAACTCATGATCGCATTGGTGTTGGGTGATGAAAAGAAAGCAAAACCCAGCCCGAGCAGGATGAGCGTGCCGATCAGGTACGTAAGGGATGTGTCAGCTGAAAGGAACGAGAGAAGAAACAACCCGCCGGCAGTTATTGCCATCCCCACTGATGCAATCCAGCCCGGCTCAATGCGGTCCGAGAGCCTGCCGGCAAAGGATGAGAACAGAGCCTGCACAACCGGCTGGGTAACAAGGATGGTCCCGGCAACCGCAGGTGAAAATAATCTGATATACTGCAGGTAAAAGGAGAGGAAAAACGTAACGGAAAAAGTGGCACTGTAATTGATAAGGGCTGCAAGATTGGAAAACGCAAATACCCGGTTTTTCAAAAACAGTGACAGGTTAATAAGCGGGCTTGGGATATGGTGCTCCCACCAGATAAACGCGGCGAGGACCAGTGTGCCCGCAACGACAAGGACGACACCGGAAACATTTGGCAGGTGAGAGAACCCGTACATTACGCAGACCAGTGCAAATCCATATAACAGTGCCCCAGGAATGTCAAATGATTCTCCGCGAGCATCAGCCCATTCACCCTCAAGTTTTGTGCGGATGATGGCAAGTATCAGGATACCCAGCGGAACGTTCACCAAAAAAATACTGCGCCAGCCGAAACTGGTGACAAGAAAACCGCCAAGGAACGGTCCCATTGAAAGGCCGAGATAGACCGCTGTTGTGTAGATCCCGAGCGCTTTTCCCCGTTCCTGGGGTGGTGTCACTGATGTCAGGATAGCAACAGCAGTGCCAAAGATGAGTGCCGCTCCCATTCCCTGCACGATGCGGAGGAAGATGATCATGGCAGGTGACACAGAAAATACGATGGCGAATGAGGCCAGGGTAAAAATCATAAGCCCGGCAGAAAAGATTTTTTTCCTCCCGTGAATATCTGCGATTCTGCCGAACGGTACTAAAAAGACCGCGGATGCAAGCAGATAGGCGGATGCAACCCAACCGATCGTAACAGCGTCAATAGAAAATTCGCTGGCGATGGTTGGCAGGGCGATATTGACCGCGGAAAGGTCAAAAGGGGTCAAAAAACCAGCAAGCACTGCGATTAAAAGGGCAATCTTTTTTGGTTCCAGTATTACCATAAAAAAATCCTTACGGGTAGGTGGGAGCTCTCAGCGCAATTAAGGTAACGAAGGGAAACGGATTTATTCGCCCCGTTGTGCCTTCATGTCAGCTATGGTAAGCGACGGGTGGTGATAGCGCCCGCGTTTTTTGGTTTTCGGTCCGTACTGGATCGCTTCGACCGGGCAGATGTGGATACAGGCACAACAGAGTTCGCAGTGGTGTTTCCAGACCGGTTTTTCCGCTATCATTTCTATGTTCTTCACCGGGCAGACTGCGGCACAGGTTCCGCAGGAAGTGCATCTCCCGTCTGCAATAAAGTTCTTGTCGGCATCATGGATGCTTCTGATAAAACCCTCATACATAAACCGTTTCAGAAGCGCTGAAAGGAGGGGAATGTCTGGTCGCACAATAAGTCATTTGTAGATACTGGCTGCAATCTCCCTGAAACGCTGATCTGCATCTTCAAGAAGTTTTTCCCTTTTTGCCCCTTTCACAGGATCATAGAGCGGAACAAAGTTTCCTATCATCCTGACAACAATTTCTCCAGAGGTAAAAAATAATTGATTTTCCAGATTCCTCAGACGTTGATATTCAGCACCGTTCTTATGAGTACACCGATAATAAAGGATATCGCGGCAATCCCAAGACTGATGACGAGCATCTCAGCAAAGCGTCTCCAGAAAGGAAGATCCTTGGCCACGGATATGTAGAACGTAAACAGGAATATTACCATTACAGCACCGAGCAGGGTAAGCATAAGAGCATAAAACGGGCTGGTAAAGATAAGAAATGGCAGGATAAGCAGGGCTACCGTTACAATATAAGCAACTCCGGTATACACTGATGCCTTGACCGGGTCTGTTGGTCCCCCGTCCGATCTTTGCGAAAGGTACTCAGATGCCCCCATCGAAAGCGAGGCTGCAACTCCCATGATCAGGCCAACAACCGCAATGATCTGCGTGTTCTGGATGGCAAACGTGAGCCCGGCAAGCGTTCCGGTAAATTCAACAAGAGCATCATTGAGTCCGAGCACAACCGAACCAACATATTTTAAACGCTCTTCATCGATGAGAGCAATGAGTTCGCGCTCGTGGGTTTCTTCATTTATAAGAATCGTCTGTATTTCGGGAATTGTTCCGACGAGGGCTTTGTCATACGACTGGGCACTCTTTTCCACCCCTTCCATGAGTTTAATTGCAAAGGTGATGCCCAAAATACGGGCGATCAGGTAATAGAACCAGATGCGGCTGGTACTGGGTGCCACATCCTGGTGAGTATACTGTTTCCATATCCCGTAATGCCCAAGTTCATCCTGAGCAATTCGGTTCAAAACTTCACGGTTGTGGGGATCTTTTTGCGCCGCAGCGATTTTTGAATAAATATGGTATTCACTGATCTCACCCTGTTGCATGATGAGGAGGTTTTGTAAAAGGGCCGGTTCCATGGGGGATTCAGTCATGAACACTATCCGATATGCAGGACAGGTCTTTAAACTCTGCGACATTATGTGC
This sequence comes from uncultured Methanoregulaceae archaeon, assembly GCA_963841015.1. Classification (GTDB taxonomy): domain Archaea; phylum Halobacteriota; class Methanomicrobia; order Methanomicrobiales; family Methanospirillaceae; genus Methanoregula. Next base: position 46,177 of record CAWJAX010000003.1, read on the forward strand.
CGGATGGTTTAAAAGACCAGCATGACAGAAGCGGATATTGCTACATTGGATGCAATAAATGAAATACCGGAAACGAACTAATACACCCTTATTACCAAAGGAGGTTAGAAAGCATGGAAGCAGGCAAGGGATATTCTCTACCAAAACTTCCCTATGGGTATAAGGCTCTGGCTCCTTATATCTCGGAAGAACAACTTACATTGCACCACCAGAAACATCACCAGGCATATGTAACGGGTGCAAATGCTCTCCTGGAAAAACTCGACAAGGCGCGAAAGGACAATACCGATCTGGACATGAAAGCAACTTTGAAAGAACTTTCCTTTCATATCGGGGGTTACCGGCTGCATACACTGTTCTGGGAAAATCTCGCACCGGCCGGTGTTGGTGGCGGAGGAGTACCCAAGGACGAACTTGCACAAGCCATAGATGCAGAGTTCGGGAAATTTGACCGGTTCAAAAAGGAGTTTTCCCAGGCTGCGTCAAGTGCCGAAGGATCGGGTTGGGCAGTATTAACCTATTGCATGAATACCGGGCGGCTCTTCATCATGCAGCTTGAGAAGCACAATGTCAACGTGATACCTGGATACCGGATCCTTATGGCACTCGATGTCTGGGAGCACGCTTACTATCTTGATTACAAGAATGACCGGGCGAAGTTTATCGATGCATTCTGGAGTCTTGTGAACTGGGAAGAAGTGAATGCCCGGTTTGTGACGCATTTGAAAAAGTAATTTTTTTTTAGTTTGTGGTATCTCTTTTTCAAACGATATATGAAGGAGGGCGCAGTGCCTGTCCACTTTTACTGCCCCAGCGCTCAAGAAGCGATGATGACGAATTATCTGTTCAGGAGTCAGAGCATTCGGGGAAGCCAAAGCGGCGGGCATGAAACCTCTGTTAAGCGTTTTGCTTTTTCATTGAGCATTTCCCTATGAAAATCGTAGTATTCGGATATGATGCGGGGATTGTTACCCCTCTGTCCATTAGTTACGATGTATGCCGCCGCCCTTGACCGGGCGCCCCCGGGGCGGATCGTTGACTGAAATGGAAAAAAACACTTCATGCCCGCCGTGCCTTAGAGAGGTCATAAGTCAGGTGTCCTTTGTATTGGGAATGATTTTCATGGATCGGTGTGACCCAACTCGATTCATATCAGTTACTGCAGAGCCGACATATGTGCCAAAGGCAAGTGTACTGGACCCTACCATGGCGTAACTGGATACTACTCTCAGAGAATGGATTTAAAAAGGAAGGAGAGATCCGGCATTTTACCGGATTTTCGATCCGGGTTCTACAGGTTTTAAGGGTGTGAGCAGTGATGCCGAATCCCCGGCGGCAAGGATCATGCCATTGCTCTCTACACCGAATATTTTTACCGGTGCAAGGTTGGTGACAACAACCACATGCCTGCCTGTCAGTTCATCAGGTTTGTAGAACTGCTGCATACCTGCCACGATCTGGCGGGTTTCACCCCCGATATCGACCTGTAATTTCAGGAGCTTGTTCGATTTCGGAACAGGTTCTGCGGACAGCACTTTTCCCGTCCTGATATCAAGTTTCTGGAATTCCTCGATAGTAACCATGGGTGTCTTCTCCCTCTTTTTATTGGCTTCTGCCACACGCTTCTGGAGCAGTGCATCGAGTTCCTTTACCTGATCCTCTTCCATCTTTGCAAAGAGTGGTACTGGAACCCGGATGCCTGTTTCAGGAATCTGCCGGACTGCCTCGCTGATGGGGTGCTCTGAGATATTGTCGTTACACCCCAGCATTGACCAGCATTCCTGCGCTTTTGCCGGGATGACCGGTTCGATGAGAAGGGCGACGGCTTTCACTATCTGAATGCAGTTCTTGATCACCTGTGACGCTGCTTCACGGTCTGTCTTGATAAGCTTCCAGGGTGCGTTTGTCTGGATGTACGTATTGCCAAACGCAGCCAGCGCCATTATCGCATCCACCGCTCCCTTGAACTCATACTCCCGCATAAGCCGGTCAACGTTCACCAGGCTCTTTTCGATCTCTGCAATAATGGCAGGATCGGCCGGGCAGGAAGGAACACCGTTGAACTCTTTGTGAGCGAAGAACAGCGTACGGTACACAAAGTTTCCAAAGATGTTGACAACTTCATTATTGATCCTCTCTGAGAAGACCTTCCAGGAAAAATTCAGTTCTTTGGTGTGGCTTGTATACGCAAGCAGGTAGTAGCGGAGGTAGTCTGCAGGTAACCCCTTATCGAGGTAGTCATCATTCGTCCAGACAACATATCCCCGGGATTTTGAGAACTTGTGATCATCGACCTTGACCATCCCGCTGGCAACGATCGCATGCGGTACACCGTACCCTGCTGCTTTTAAGAGGGCCGGCCAGAAAATGCTGTGGTGATAGATAATATCACCACCAATGAAATGGGTGACCCTGTTTTCACCGCACCAGTACCGCTTCCAGTCTTTGCCCGCCTTCTTTGCCCACTCCTCGGTGAATGCAATATATCCAATCGGAGCGTCGACCCAGACATAGACCACGAGATCGTCGCGGCCAGGGAACTTCACTCCCCATTCAAGCGTGCGGGTGATGCACCAGTCGTGGAGTTCATCTTTTATCCAGCCGATCGCATAGTTCTTCGCGTTGCTTGTTCCCCGCAGCGTGTCAAGATAGGGAAGAAGGAACTCCTTGAACTCCGAGAGTTTAAAAAAATAATGTTCCTGGTCCCGGAACTCCGCTTTCGTCCCGCAAACCTTGCAGATCGGATCTTTGATTTCTCCGGGCTCAAGGTGCTTACCGCATCCCTGATCACATTCGTCGCCCCGTGCCTGCGTCCCGCAGTGTGGACAGATGCCTTCCACGTACCTGTCGGGGAGAAATCTCCTGCATTTCGTGCAATATGCCTGGTGAACAACCTGTTTATAGATATAGCCTTTTTTGATGAGTTCGGATACAATTGATGTTGTCCGGTAGTGGGTCGCAGGGTCATCGGTCATTCCAAACCTGTCGAATAATACCTCCATCCGTTTGAAAGTCTCATCGAAATGCTGGTGATACCGTTCAGAAAGTGCTCGCGGGGAGACCCCTGCTTCCTCAGCCGAGACGACAATAGGGGTCCCATGATTGTCCGAACCGCAGACAAAGACAACCTCCTCGCCTGCCCGCCGCATGTAGCGGACGTAAGCGTCAGCAGGCACGTACGTTCGCAGATGTCCGAGATGGCAGGGGCCGTTGGTGTAAGGCAACCCGCAGGTGACCAGCAGCGGTGGTGGATTCATCAGTACTTTTTAGATGCTTATGAGTAATAATATCTGTATATGGTAAAGCGGCTGAAACTGGCAACCCGGGCTTTTGGGGCAGAGCCAGGTTTGCCGGAGGTTATCGCACTCGCAGCATGGATTGCAGCGAATCGAGGAACCGCCGCAGATATCATTACCTACCTTCTTGACCAGTCGCTTGAACCGCAGGTATCTGCAGGAATTATGGCACCCTGCGCAGGGGGCCGGTTCTATAAAAACCGGATTCTGCACTGCCTGCTCGGCGTAAAAGGTGGGAAGGCAACCGGTGAAATTGGCCTGGATTCTCACACAATCAGTGAGGATGCTGCGGGTATTCTTGTACAGAAAAAAGGTGTCTGGTGCGCCCTGCCTGCCCCTCATGTCCTTGGGATCACTGATGCGTACTATGATGATGAATATGAGTGGAATGATGCAATCACCAGCACGTACCGGACTCTGATGCGCTCGATGAGGGATGTGGGTATCAGTGGGCATGTGCTTATCTGTGATTGTATATCCGAACCTGAGATCACCTCACTCGTCCGGCAGAATGTCTTCTTTTTCCAGCCAAAGCCAGACAGAGAAAGTCTTGTATGCCTGCTGGAACACCAGCGGCAGATCGCAGTTCGCAGGGATCAGCTCGACACCCTGATCGATCTTTCCAGCGAGTACGATCTCCGGAAGATTATTCTCATCGATCCTGACCAGGAATCCATAACGGATGCACTTGCGAGTCTTGATCCGGATCAGGTCAGTGTTGGCGGATACTGTACGGACCTGTGCGAAAATTACTGGAAAAATCTGGTGGATGTGGCAGTCTACTCTAAGTGACACAGCTTCCTGATGATTTTTTAGGGAAATAGTAGTTTTCAGATTTTATGTGGGGATTGTTACCCGTCTAATCATTCATCATGATTATTGCCACAGCCCCCGAAAGGGCGCACCCGCTGCGGTTCGGCGAGTGAAAATTTGAAAATCCCTGCCCGCCATGCCCGGGAGAGGCCAGGAACCCGTAGTCATTCGTTTAATGACGATTTTCATGGTTCAGGGTGTGAATCAATTCGGTTTGGGTATGTTTTCTGGTGATATTATCGAAGATCAATGCGCATCAGCAATTGTCACGAACTCTTTAAAGTACCTGCTCTTCTTGAACAGCCACCAGGTGAAACGCTCAATCATGGTAAAGTTGAAGGAGCCTCCCGCAGCGTTCGGGTGACCTCCCCCTCCGAATTCCCGTGCAATCAGGTGGCTTACCGGGGGGACTGAACGGAGCGAGAACTTACCGTCTTTGCTGATTATCACCTCGATATCGGTCTGCCTTTCTGCGCGGATGAAATGTGCCGTCTCGCTCGGGTAACCATAGAGCGGGGCAAAGGCAATTCTGTACTTGCTTCCGGTGATGGTCGCGTATCTCAGGCTCTGGTGCATCATCGAGTCCATCTCGGCTTTGATCTCCGCATATTCCTGTTCGATGAATGCGTCACTGAATATCCCGGCAACGAGGCAGTCCCGCACGTGGTCCCGGTTTTTCTTGCGCTGGAGCACCTGGCCAAGAACTGCTGACCGGGGATCGGCATGCTTCCAGAGATCATAATCGCAGACAACGCGTGCAACCTCAGCGGCAACTGAGTTTTCCGGTGTAAGATCGCGTGCAACAATTCCACATGCGCACACTTCGGTATCAATGCGGAGCAAAGTCACCTCCCGGGTGACTTTTTTTATTTCATCCTCACGCCAGCGGTGATGGTCCCGCCATTCTACGTCCCATCCATTTGCCCGCGCCTTTCCTGCAATTGTTTCAGTATCCTTCTGATAGCCGAGATCCGAAATAGAGAGCAGATCTCCTTTCCCTTTACAGGATGCAACCAGGGAAAACAACCTGGCAAATTTTCCCACCGAACTCCAGATGGTGAACACATCATCACTGCCGTATTTTATGCGGTGGATCGCATCTGCTCCAACGGCATCCAAATCATTGTGTGTAAGGTGAACAATATGGGCTGAACGGTTTTTAACCGCGTTTACAAGACCGGAGTCTTCACCATTGGCACTCTTATCCGGGAGCGGCATCTGTTAATACTGTCATTGCAGCATATAAAAAAGAACGGTCACGTAATTTTCTGTGAGGGATACTTGCATATCATTTATTAGTCACCAGCGACAACAATTGTACTCCTGCCCTAGTAGCTCAGCTTGGGAGAGCGCCAGACTGAAGATCTGGTTGTCGCCTGTTCAAATCAGGCCTGGGGCACTTTTGATTTTCATATTTTTTTCTTTCTGACAAAATGCGTCAGTGCTGCACCATAAATCGATCACTCTTGCAGAATTTTTGCACCACTTGCCATAACTTCTGGTGCATTTTTGGAAAGGAATAAGTCCTTTCCTCTCAATTTTCTAGTATATACGTCTGGGAGAGCGTGGTGCATGAGCGGTGAGTACGAACGGGCATTCCGGGAATCTGTTTCTGATCCGGAACGTTTCTGGGGAGCGGCTGCAGAAAAAGTCCACTGGTACAGAACCTGTGACCGGGTGCTTACGAGCGAAAAACCGCCATTTTACCGCTGGTTTGAAGGAGGGATTGTCAATTCATGTTACAATGCCCTGGATTATCATGTCGAAAACGGGCTAAAAAACAATATTGCCCTGATCTATGACAGCCCGGTTACAAAAACCGTAAAACGTTATACTTATGGTGAACTTCGGGACCTTGTGGCACGATGCGCAGGGGGGCTACAGCAGCTTGGAGTCGGGAAAGGTGACCGTGTTGTTATCTACATGCCCATGATCCCCGAAGCGGTAATCGCGATGCTTGCCTGTGCACGCATCGGGGCTATTCACTCGGTGGTCTTCGGGGGTTTTGCGGCACGGGAACTTGCCACCCGCATCGAGGACGCAAAACCTCATGTTGTCATATCCGCGTCATGCGGGATCGAAGTCAACCGTATCATTCAGTACCAGCCACTCCTGGAGTCTGCTATCGATATGTGCATCTTCAAACCCACATTCTGCGTAATTGTGCAACGACCTGAAGCACCCGCGATTCTCCGTGATGGCAGGGATATTCTGTGGGATAAACTTCTGGATGCCGATCCGGTTGCGTGCATTCCCGTGCATGCGACCGATCCGCTCTATCTCCTGTATACTTCCGGTACCACGGGGAAACCTAAAGGAGTAGTGCGGGATAATGGGGGGCATCTCGTTGCGCTGACCTGGACAATGAAAAATATTTATGATATACGTCCCGGCGAAGTTTATTGGGCAGCATCCGATATCGGCTGGGTAGTCGGGCATTCTTATATCGTGTACGGACCCCTGTTTTACGGATGTACCACCATCCTCTATGAAGGAAAATCTGTTGGTACTCCGGATGCCGGTGCATTCTGGCGGGTCATTGCGGAGCATGGTGTTTCTGTGCTTTTTTGTGCCCCTACGGCATTTCGTGCTATCCGGAAGGAGGATCCCGAAGGTGAGAAGATCCGGGCCTATGATCTCAAAACATTCCGGATGCTTTTTCTGGCAGGCGAACGGTGTGATCCTGACACCCTGATCTGGGCACAACAGCAACTGAAGATTCCGGTTATCGATCACTGGTGGCAGACAGAGACCGGGTGGGCTATTGGTGCGAACTGTGTCGGCCTTGAACTGCTTCCCGTCAGGCCCGGTTCATGTACAAAGCCGGTTCCGGGATTCGATATCCGTGTTCTTGATGCCCAGGGAAAAGATGTTCCCGCAGGAGAAACCGGAAATATTGTGGTCAGGCTACCCCTTCCCCCGGGATGTTTCACCACACTCTGGCAAAATGAGCTGGATTTTGTCAAGACCTATTTTTCAGCGTATCCCGGGTATTACCTGACCTCTGATGCCGGGTATATCGATACTGAGGGTTACCTCTGGATTATGGGCAGGACTGATGACATCATTAATATTGCCGGGCACCGGCTCTCCACTGGTGCAATGGAGGAGGTGCTGGCATCGCACCCGGATGTTGCGGAATGTGCAGTTGCCGGGGTGTATGATCCGGTAAAAGGAGAAGTACCCCTGGGCTTTGTCGTCCTGAAGGCCGGGGTAAATAAAAACCCGGACATCATCAGGGCTGAACTTATTGCTCTTGTACGGCAAAAAATCGGCCCGATTGCGTCATTCAAAGCAGCAGCAGTAGTAAACCGGTTACCCAAAACACGATCCGGCAAGATCCTGCGGGGTACTATTAAAAAAATCGCAGATGGTGTTTCCTATACGGTTCCTGCCACCATTGATGATCCGGCAATTCTGGATGAGATAAAAGTAACATTAAAAGAGATGGGATATCCGAAAACCTGAACGTCGAAATGTATTGATAAAGGAATTATCAGGAAAAACCAACGGTTATTCATCATGTTTGCTGAGTCCGCGACTCATGTACGGTTCTCCAGAGTCTTTGTTGTTCATTAACCCAGGAAAGATAAATGCCTGAAAATTACGGCCTGCGACACTAATCTCAGTATTTTACCCTGAACTTTTGCAATCACGTTGATATAGTGCCAAGGCAATAGCACTGATGTGAATACCATGTCGGCTGAACAGATGTTAACTGAAACGGCCTCACAACTTAAGGGATTCCTTTCAACAGATAATGTGATAGGTACACCCATGGATTTTGGCGAGAAAGTTGTGATCCCGGTAGCGAGGTTTGGTTTTGGGTTTGGTACCGGAAGCGGCGGGGGAAAAGAAGGCAGCGGCCAGGGAGCGGGTGCAGGCGGGGGCCTTGATCCCGTTGCCCTCATCATTCTCCACAAGGATGTCAAAGGCCCCGAGGGCGTTCAGGTAATGTCTCTTAAAAAGGACAGCGCGATAGCCCAAATCATTTCGGCATTGAGCGAAACGATTGCTCCCCAAGTCATTGACGCAATCAAATCCATGAACCAGAACAAGGCACAGGATTCTCCGGCAAAAAAAGAAGATCTCTGATCCTTACCTCACCATTTTTTTTATGGATACACTCCTCATCCCCGCATTTATCATTGCATGCTTAATCCTTTTCTGTGAATGTAGTGCAGTTCTTCTCTATGTGATCCCGGTGCGCTTTGTTCTGCGGTTGTTTCATACGGAAGGGCACGATGAACAATCGGTCCTGGTTTCCTGGGGATTGATTGGATTATGGATCACCAATGATACCCATCAGCAAAAAATAACGATTTACCTCGGACGTCGAAATATCCTCTGCCGCCCGATTGAACGTGGACCAAAGAAGGGTGATGAGAAAAAAATACCCCTATTGGCAGATTTCCGATCCGGTGAGCGGTATTTTGCCCTTTTTTCCGGGATGATAAAACCGGCCGGAAGATTTGTATCGGTCCTATGGCACGAATGCAGGTTTGAGAATTGTACCGGAAATATCCGGATCGGTACGAAAGATCCGGTTGCGACCGGCATCCTGTATGGCGGGTACTGGGCCACCCGCTCCGGGCTTCAGGCCGCCCGTATTTTTATCGAAATGAAACCGGAGTTCACTCATGAGGTATTCGAGATGGACGTGGCAATCCGCGTCCGGATCAATCATCCCCTCCGTATCATAATTGCTGGAATCCGGTTGATGAGAAACCGTGCTGTCCGGGACACGATGAATCCTGAAAAATCCCATCCTGGTGGTGCGGTAAAAGTATGACAGCAGATATCAGGATGCTGGAAGCGGTAACCTGCGGTGAACGCATAATTGTTGCGCTCGTTCGTCATACACAGGTCTTGTCTGACCAGGGTATTGTTATGATGGCAAACCCTGTTGCGTTACTTATTTCTGAGGCAGGGAAGTGGATGTTTTTCCCGCTTGAAGAGAAGACAGGGCCTGACATTCTTTCAAACTTTTCCTGAACGAATGAATTTTTAATTATTTATAAATTATATTTTATATAAATTAATCCGGTAGCGATACAAAACAATATTTTTTTATAATGTTAATTGCTGTAATTTAATATGATATGCTATAACATAGCATAGCAGGTATACCATGAAGTACACAGCCCTTTTCATAGCATTAATGCTTATTACAGCATTCTTTGCCGGATGCACCCAGCAGGCTCAGGCTCCGGCACAGCCAAAGGAGATCAAGATTGGTGCAATTGTATCCATGACCGGTCCGAACAGCAATATTGGAAAAAACATGTGGCAGTCAGCAGTTCTTGCGACTGAGGAGATAAATGCAAACGGCGGGATTTTTGTCAAACAATACAATGCAAAAATACCCATTAAACTCGTACAGGGAGATGACGAGTCCACGCGTGAAGGTGGCCAGAAAGCGGCAACCAAGCTCATCACCGATGACAAGGTCGATATTCTTGTCGGTGGGTATTCCAGCGCTGTAACGTCTGCCTATGAACAGACCGTTGCAGAGTTCAAAGTTCCGTATATTGTGACCGGTGCATCGAGCCCGATTATTACCCACAGGACGGATATTGATACAAGTTATGTCTTCCACCACTGCCCGACAACGGACGCGTATGGGATGTATACTACCAACTTCATTGACCAGGTAATTCGCCCGGCAGTCAACAAGAAATTTAATTTCGGTGCTGACCGCCCGTTCCGTCTTGCCCTGCTGTACCAGGATACAGGTTTTGGGATTGGTGTGAAGACCGCGGTAAATGACACGATTGTCAAGAATAATTTAAACATCCAGCTGGTCTCCCAGCAGAGTTACAAGATGGGAGAGAGCGATTTCAGGACTGTGTTGACCAACATCAAGGCAACGAATCCTGATGCAGTCTACCTGGCAGCAGCGCCCAACGAGGGAGCCCAGATCATTCCCCAGGCAAGGAGAGATGTGGGGCTCAACACGATCTTCCTTAATGTTGAGAACAACGACGCTCCGGAATTTTATAAGGGGATCGGGCAGTACGGTGAATATGCCATTATCGAGAGCCGGTTCTCTCCCTACGTCACACCCACTGGCGTCCTGTCCAGTGCCCAGACCTCATTCAAGAACAACTACTACACTAAATGGGGTGCATATCCCGATATGATGGGTGCCTCGACGTATGATGGTACCTATATTGCTGCAAAAGCGATTGAAAATGCCGGGACCCTTAATAAGCCAGATATCCGGCAGGCTCTTGTAGACCTCAAGATGCCGCAGGTAGTCGAATACATGAAAGACGCAACCATCTCGTTTTCCAAGGATTTCCGTGAATCCCAGTTTGATCTCTGGATGGAGCAGCTGTATTATAATGCAACTATCGGCGAGACCCGGCCAACTGTGGTCTGGCCCGACAACATAAAAACAAAGGATTTCGTCCTCCCCGACTGGTATAAGCCTGGGAGTCCATAACAAATAATAATTCTTTTTATAACAGCCCGGCGAATAAGGAACTGATTACTGCATGTACGATCCTGGGACCCTGTTACAGATTATTTTCTGGGGACTGTATGCCGGCTGCATCTACATCCTGCTGGCAACCGGGCTCAACCTGATCTTCGGGGTCATGAAAATTGTCAACTTCGCGCATGGCGAATTTCTCATGATTGGTGCCTATATCACGGCAACCATCTTTTTCCTCACCGGTTTCAATCCCTATGCAATTATCCTGGTGTCCATGCTCGCGCTGGTCGGCATCGGTGCAGTGGTGGAACGCTTATGTTTCCGGCCTATCCTTGGCACGAGCAAACTCAATGAAATATTTCTCTCCATAGGTCTCATCTATATTTTTACCAATAGTGCTGCGATGATCTGGGGAGACGAGTGGCAGAGCATCAAAAGTCCTTATGCAGGTATAACAGTTCCCATCGGTTCACTCAATGTACCGCTTGATTATATTATTATCATCATTACGACGGCGGCCATTCTCTGCGGGCTCTACGTGTTTTTGAAAAAGACGAAAACCGGGCGGGAGATGCGGGCGACGAGCCAGAACCGGAAAGGAGCAATGCTTGTCGGTATCAATGTCGAGCGGATGGATATCCTGAGTTTTGGTATCGGGTGTGCCCTTGCTGCTGCAGCCGGGACCCTCTGGGTGGTAAGCGGGCAGGTATTCAATCCTTACATGGGGTCGATACCTGCAGTAAAGGCATTTGCAATCATTATTCTTGGCGGACTGGGGAGCATTCCGGGTGCGATTATAGGGGGGCTAATCTACGGAATCGCAGAGAATGGTGCTGCTTATTTCCTGGGGGGTGTCTGGAAGGACGCGATCTCGTTTATTATCCTGATTGTAGTCCTTGTTCTCAGGCCTACCGGTCTCTTTGGCGAGGAGAGTGAGTGAGCATTATGAAATTTAATCGGGCTGATATTACCCGGTACGGGACTATTGCCGTACTTGCCATTGCTGCCGTTGCCCCGTTCCTGTTAGACAGCCGGTACATCCTAAACCTCCTCTGCCTGATGCTGATCTTTATCATCTTTGCTTCGGCATGGAACCTGCTTGCCTATTCCGGCCAGGGCTCACTTGGCCATGCTGCATTCCTTGGCATCGGGGCATATGCTTCAACCATTATAGCGACAAAAAGCGGCATTACTCCCTATATTACGATCTTCCTTGGCGCTGCTGTGGCTGCCTTAATCGGGATCCTGATCGGGCTTACCTGTGTCCGGCTCAAGGAATGGTTCCTTGCCATGGTCACGTTCGGGTTTGCAATCATTGTCCAGACCGTTGCAGTGAGTATCCTTACCCCGGTTACCGGTGGCTGGGACGGGATTGCATCTCCCCGCCTCGTGAGCCCGGACATACCCTATTACCAGCTGATAGAATATTACTCGATCCTGCTGATCACCATTGCATCAATTGTGTTTATCTGGTATATCCTGAGATCCAGGATCGGTCTTGCATTTGCTGCAATCCGTGAAAACGAGATCGAGGCTCGTGCAGCAGGGGTCGATCCCGTACGCTACCGTCTCCTTGCGTTTGGATTAAGCGCCTACCTCGCCGGCGTTGCCGGGGCTCTTGAGATCGCACACATCGGGTACATCACGCCGGAAATATTCGGGGTCGATCTCTCGTTCTGGCCAGTGACGTATGTCATACTGGGTGGCCTGTGCACCCTTGCCGGACCAATTATCGGTACCGTCGTCCTCACCATTATCTGGGAAGGGCTGAAAATGGCCGGGCTTACGTTTGGCCGCTATGTCATTGTCGGGGTGCTCCTGATCCTGGTGATCATATTCCTGCCAAAAGGGCTTGTGGACCTTCCCAACCAGGTTCACAAATGGTGGAAGCAGTATAAAAAATCAAAACCTGACACGGCTGTTGTGCAGGAATAATTAATAAGTTCCTTTACATCGCTTTTTAATAAAGATAACAATCCAGATGATGTTTTTAAAATCCCAGATAAGCTTTCTGGATATGCGGGTCGTGCATGAGCTCTTTTGCCTTTCCCTCTTTTATGATTCTCCCGTTTTCAAGAACATAGCCCCGATGGCACATGTTGAGCGCATGCCGGACATTCTGCTCAAGAAGTAAAACCGTGATCCCTTCACGACCGAGCTGTTCGAGTGACCTGAATACCTGGCCAACAAGCAGCGGGGAAAGCCCGGTTGAGGGTTCATCGAGAATGAGCAGTTTGGGGTTGGACATGAGAGCCCGGCCAATGGTCAGCATCTGCTGTTCCCCTCCGCTTAGTGTACCTGCCATCTGTCGCTCCCGCTCCTGCAGGATGGGAAAGAGTGAATAGACATGCTTAAGAGCGGCAGAATAGTCAGTATCATCCCGTGCACCGAGTAAGAGGTTTTCAACCACGGGCATTTTTGGGAAGATCTCGCGTTTTTCAGGCACTAGAGCAAGACCTTTATCGAAGAGATCATACGGGTGCATCCCCAGAATATTTTCTCCAAGAAAGGTAATGGATCCGGTGGCCTTTTTGTTCAAACCAACAATTGTCTCCACGGTTGTAGTTTTCCCGGCACCGTTTGGCCCGATAAGGGTGACCAGTTCCCCCTTGTTGACATGAAGCGAGAGATCCCAGACGACCTGGAGGTTTGCGTGAAATACATTCAGCCCCGAAACTGACAGCATAGGGGTGGAATTTTCAGAATGCATGCATGTCACCGAGATAGGTATCGATCACTTTCTGGTTGTTTACCACTTCATACGGGTGCCCTTCTGCTATCTTCTCACCGTGATCCAGCACAACAATGCGGTTCGACACACCCATGATGACACTCATTACGTGCTCGATGATCAGAATAGAAACACCATTATCACGGATTTTTTTGATAAGATCAACTGCCTCGTTACTCTCCTTCGGGTTAAGACCGGTAGTGAGCTCATCCAGCAGGAGCAATTTTGGTTTTGAGGCAAGCGCCCGGGCAAGTTGCACCTTTTTTAATTCAACCACATTTAAATTTTTAATAATTGTTTCCCGTTTTTCCTGAGGGAAACTTACAAAATCAAGTATCTTTATCGCATCAGTTTTTGCCTCCCCCATGCTGATCTTCCGGGGGTTACCAAATAATGCACCAATCATCGTGCATTCGAGGGCGGTAAGTCCGGGAAAGGATTCTGCGATCTGGAATGTTTTTGCGATTCCTTTCCTGCAGATCTGGTGGGCTTTGAGCCCGGTGATATCTTCACCGAAAAAGGTTATTGTTCCCCTTGTTGGGACACTGATGCCGGAAATCATATTGAGGAGGGTGGTTTTTCCCGCACCGTTCGGGCCGACGAGTCCGACGATTTCATTGTCCCCTAAAAAGAGATCTACGCCGTTAACGGCACAGAGGCCCCCGATTTGCTTGGTCAGATCCTTGGTAGTGAGCATAGGAACACGTTGCTGGCAATTATCATGCTAAAATTAGCACGGAGCAGTCTTAAAGATAATGATAATTTCTCTCAAGAATTATTATAAGATTGGTGAGTGGAGACCAATTTATGAAAAGCAGAGAAGTTACTTTTTAAAAATCAGGAGAATATTTGCTACATATTCTTATTATAAGAGGACTTACGGGCAAGAATAAATGTTGAAAATCTGCCGGGATTTTCACACTCTTTTGTTATTTATTAGGTATTTCGGGCATCTTTTGGCAGGTGAAGAGTAAATGTGCTTCCGACATTCACGGTACTCTCCACGGTGATATCCCCCCCATGCATCTGCATGATCTTTTTTGTTATCGAAAGCGAGAGCCCGATACGATCATACCTGCGGGACAGTTTTGCTGCATCTGCAAGTTGGAACGGTTCAAAAATTGATGAAAATGCACTTTCAGAAATCCCTGCCCCATTATCCCTGACAGAAATATGGTGGTATCCGTCATCGATTTCTGAATGGTAAAAAATGGTGATTTCACGGGGTGGTTTAGAGAAATTAATCGCATTTGACAGAAGGGAATCAAAAACGCCAAAAAGCCGGTCCATATCTGCAGTGATGCTCAGGGTATCAGGAATATCCATGGTTATCTCAGCTTTTGAGAAATATCCGTTGATGTCCAGCACACTCTTAACCAGTATTATGAGGGGGAATTTCGAGTAGTTCAGACGAAGCCTCCCGCTTTCGAGTACCCGAGAGCTCAAGCATCTGGTTAATAATCTGGCGCTCCCGCTCTACGCTCACCAGGCAACGCTCGAGAATCTTTTTTGTATCATCAGTTATGCCGAATCCCTTTGGGTCCTGAACAAGCAGGTTAAGGTAACCAAGGATTGGCTGGAGTGGTGTGCGCAGCTCGTGAGCGACCGTAATGATAATCCCCCGGCGCCTTTCATTGTCAAGCTGTATCTTATCTTCAAACCGCTGTTTTTCTGAAATGTCTACCAGATTTATAAGGATAGCCGGTTCGGTACGATGCATGATCGGCATTGTTAAGAGTAAAGCCACCCGTGCCTTTCCGGATTTTGTGACAAACCGGAACTCACCCTGTTCTGCTATCGGAGTCACATTTGCCCGGTGTTTCGCAAACTTTGTAAATTCTTCATGATCTGATTGATTAACAAAGGAAATGAGATCTTTTCCGATAATCTCCTTTTCATTATACCCGGAAAAAAAGGAAAATGCCGGGTTTGTATAGAGGATACTACCATTCCTGACAACCAGTATACTGGTTGGCGAATGTTCGGCGAGTTCGCGATAGTCCATCAGTATGGCGCTCCGGGACAGGTCAACTCATCAGCTGTCCTCATTGTCTGGCATATAGCATTCTGGAATATCTGGCCTATCATCCTATCCATATTATCTAGGCCATTTGAATTTCTTGTTATTTTAAGATATATACCTCTGAAAAATCATGGGAGACCTGAAGGGTATTTAAAAAAGGTGCTTTTTTAGAGAAACTGGATACGATTGAATAAGTCCTGGCCTATCAGGTACTGTATTATGTTCTTTGGATTTCCCTGTAGGTTTCCCCCGCTCGTTTTTAGAGATTTTCCTGTTTTTCCCGATGAGAGATCAGTGGGTTGAAATAACAGGGCGGGCAAAAACGGTACGCAATGCACCCGTATGTTATAGTCAACGTCGCCATGAGCGCTGATGGTAAGATCTCCACCCGGGAACGCCGACAGGTCAGGATATCGGGTTCGCAGGATTTTACCCGGGTTGATCACCTCAAAGCCGGGTGTGATGCGATCATGGTAGGTATCGGTACCATCCTTGCTGATGATCCTTCACTTACGGTAAAATCAGAAGAGTGCCGAACATATCGCAGAAAACAGGGCTGGAACGTCAATCCTGTTCGCATTGCTGTGGACAGTTCAGGCCGTATTCCTCCTGAAGCATCGATCCTGAATAAGGGTGAGGGAAAGCGTGTGATTGCAGTATCAAAAAGAGCAGATGCCTCAAAGATATCCATGCTGGAAAAAAAAGCGACAATAATTATTGCCGGGGAGGACGAAGTAGATCTCCACGTTCTCATGAACGAACTTGGCGCAATGGGGATCCATCGTATTATGGTAGAAGGTGGCGGGACCCTCATCGCAGGATTGATTGAGGCTGGCCTTGTTAGCGAGATCTATACATTCATTGGAAATATCATCATCGGAGGAAAGGATTCACCAACATTTGCTGATGGGGAAGGGTTCATTCTGGAATCGGCGTTTCCCCGTCTCACACTTCAGGAAGTCCGCAGGATCGAACAGGGTATCCTCCTGCACTGGATCTTTGAGAATCCGGATCAGAAAGAGACCAATGGGGTTTTTTAGAGAAACGCACATGAATCGGTTCACACCGGAACAATGAAAATCGTCCTCTTTGCAAGAAGGCAGAGTGTTGTTTTGAATTTTTTAGGATCTGCAGAATTACGTTTTCTATGATGCATGTTACAAAGCAATGGGACACGAAGGAGGGTGCAGTTCCTGTCCCCCCAGTCCGCTGCGTTCAAGACCGATGATGGCGCATTCCCTGTTCTGGTAATATCGCATTTTGAGGATATGAAAATGAGAGAGTGTAATTCCTATCATACACTTTCCTGATTACTGGGCATTTCTCCAAATCAAAAAATCCCCTGAATGAAAAGCCTGCATGAATGCCAAGGCTCATCAACCATCACAAAAAACATTGCTTCACGTATATTCCGATAATCGTTCTTGCTGCAGTGTTTGCTCTTATAGCTATCCGGCAGGCAGGGAGATATAATCTTAAAATCTGGCAGATCATGCTTGGCGGAGCCATAGCAGTCCTCATATCCGGGCAGATTTCCCTTCCCGACGCATTACGTGCTATCAATATCGATGTCATGCTCTTTTTATTTGGTATGTTCATTGTCGGTTCGGCACTTGTGGAAAGCGGTTACCTGTCCACGCTTTCCCACCGGTTTTTCTCGTATGCCCGCACTCCGGGCGAGATGATTTTTCTCATACTTTTTGGGACAGGATTCCTTTCCGCCCTCCTGATGAATGATACGCTTGCGATCATCGGGACACCCCTGGTCCTGGGACTTGCGACGAAATTCCGGATCTCTCCAAAACTGATGCTTCTTTCTCTTGCGATTGCGATTACGACGGGTAGCGTGATGAGTCCTGTCGGCAACCCCCAGAACCTGCTTATTGCACTCAACAGTGGAATGGAAACGCCGTTTGTCACGTTTGCCCTGTACCTTCTCATCCCTTCACTCATCAGTCTCGGTGCTGCATTTATCCTTCTCCGGTTTTATTTCCGCACAGATTTTTCAACCCGGGTTCTTGACCATGATCCAATCCTGCCCGGCGATAATAAAATGTATTTTCCGGTGAAATGTTCGCTTGCAATTATTCTGATCCTTGCTGCCGCAAATATCATCGGATCCCTGTATGGCGGAAAAATTCTCGTACCCCTCCCTCTGATTGCCTTGTGCGCTGCATTCCCGGTAATCCTGTTCGGTCCAGACAGGATGCGACTGCTGAAAAACATTGACTGGTTTACCCTTGTCTTCTTTGCCGCGATGTTTGTACTGATGGAGAGTGTCTGGCAGACCGGATTTTTCCAGTCATTTGTTGACCCGGGCAGGATTACTTCTGTCGCGATGATTCTTGTGACGAGTGTTGTTACCAGCCAGTTCATCTCCAATGTTCCTTTTGTTGCCCTGTTCCAGCCGATAATTCTGCAGACTGGCGGAACAACCGTTCAGCTTATGGCACTTGCGGCGGGGAGCACAATTGCCGGAAACCTGACAATCCTTGGTGCCGCAAGCAATGTAATCATCATCCAGAACGCAGAAAAGCAGGGTGAAACCCTCACGTTCTTTGAGTTTGCCAGACTGGGTATCCCGCTGACCCTTGTGCAGGCTTGGTGTGTACTGGGTATGGCTGGAATTTATGCCGTATTAAAAGCCGGAATTCTTTATTTAATGACATGTCCAAACTATGAGTCGAATCCTGAAAGCACCGGGGCAGAAGTTATCTTTGCGGGAGGTACATTGAAATGTGCATGAATGCCACGGTGGCTGATCCCTGAATCATTTCCGCGGAACAGACCAGGGATATAAATATCGTGTACAAACTTTACAAAAAAGGAATGAATGTATGGCAGAATACAATCTTGAACACCCGGATTCACCTGACAGGAAGCGGGAAGAACTGAAGGGAAAAGTCCTGCAGTTAAAGGATCTCGTCAACTACAATGAGGGTACTGTCGCAAGCAGGATGATCATCTCGCGCAAGGCGGGAAATATCACCATTTTCTCATTTGACGAGAATGAAGGGCTCTCCGAGCATACAGCACCATTCGATGCAGTGGTCACTATTCTCGACGGAGAGTGTGAGGTGTGGGTATCGGGGCAGACATACCCGATGAAGGAAGGAGACACGATCATCTTCCCGGCCAATGTCCCCCACGCCCTTTCCGCAATCACGAAGTTTAAAATGTCACTGACGATGATCAAGGAGTGAGAAGAAGTGGGTGGGGATGACAAGGAGGGATACTATTGCTCGATCTGCGGGGGAATTCCCCCCGATAAGATCACGACAAAGCGGATTCTTATCGATGGCAAGGAGACCGGCATTGACCACCTGGACTGGATCTTTGACGAAGTAAAAAAGCTCACACTGGCCGATGATGCTGTTATCACTGCAGAGCTGCTTAAAAGAGTAAAAGAGTTCAATTACATACCGACGAAAAAAACTGATGTATATGCTGCAGCGCTGCTCGTGGAATACAAGAAACGGCAATTCTAAAGGATATTTTTGAATTTCGTGGATTTTCGCTCAATAAGAAGTCACTGGAAGCAGCAGGTATCCTGCATTGATATCCTTTTATCTCTGCTGCACCCACGTTCAGCATATATCACGAACGTGGAGTATTCTATGAAAATCACGGATGTAGCGAAAGTTGTGTCGGGACCAAACCCTCACCATGTGGACGCGCGTAAGATATATGAGTCTCCGCATGCGATGGCAGTCGTGATCACTCTCAAACCCGGTGAAGCACTAAAAAAGCACATCACACCGGTTGATGTCTTCTTTTATGTCCTGGAAGGATCCGGTGTTGTTGAAATTGGCGATGAGAAACAGACAGTGGGAAAAGACATGCTGATCGAAAGTCCGGCAAGGATCCCCCACCGCTGGAGCAACGAGGACACATCGGTGTTTCGTGTTCTTGTAGTAAAGGTCCCAAAACCCACAGAAGAGACAAAATTGCTCTAAACCAACAGGAAAAGATCGGGGGAACCTCATGCCTGAACCAGAAAAAAAGAAAGCTGAATTGAAAATTTCAGGAATGCACTGCGCAACCTGTGCAATCACTGTCGAAGAGTCCCTTTCAAACATCAGGGATGTCTCGACTGTCAAGGTAAATTTTGGCACCGATACTGCGCATGTTGAGTTTGATCCCGCAAAAGTCTCCCTGAGTGAAATTGAAAAAGCGGTGAAAGATGCGGGGTATGACATCATAAACCGTGAAGTTGCCCTTAAAATCGGCGGTATGGTTTGTGCCACCTGCGTTCAGACTATCGAGACTGCGCTTCGGGCACTCCCCGGTGTCATAACCGCAAACGTGAACCTCGGCACTGAAAAGGCATATGTTACGTTTAATCCCTCGGTTTCCCCTGTCACGGATATGAAAAAAGCGATCGAAGATGCGGGTTACCAGTATCTCGGTATCACAGGTGAGGTGAGTGAGGAAGCTGAGAAGATTGCACGGGAAAAAGATCTGCACGATAAATTCCTCCGGTTCACTATCGGATTTGCAGTTAGTATCCCGCTAATGCTTGCCATGTGGGTACCCCTCCCCCTGCCCATGCATACACTCCCGTATGTAATGTTTGTCATTTCGACTCCGGTTTTTTTCTATGTTGCTTATCCCATATTCCGTGCTGCATCCATGGCTTTACGCAACCGTTCACTCAACATGGACGTCATGTATGCGATGGGCACCGGTGTTGCGTATGCTGCCAGTGTCATGGGTACCTTTGGCATCATCCTTACCCACGAGTTCATGTTTTATGATACTGCGATCATGCTTGCCTCATTCCTCATGCTCGGGCGCTACCTTGAGGCACGCGCAAAAGGGAGAACCTCAGAAGCGATCAGGAAACTTGCCGGGCTCCGGGCAAAAACTGCCACCATTATCCGTGATGGTAAGGAAGAGGAAATTCCTGTCGACGATGTAATTGTCGGGGATATTATCGTGATAAAACCAGGTAGCAAGGTCCCGGTTGACGGTGAGGTTGTGGCGGGTGAGAGTTATGTGGATGAATCCATGATCACCGGTGAGCCGATTCCCCCTCTCAAAACTAAAGGAAGCCTGGTGGTTGGCGGGACGATCAATACCAACAGCATCCTTTCAGTAAAGGCTACAAAAGTAGGGAGGGAAACAGTACTTGCCCAGATCATCCAGCTCGTCGAGGATGCCCAGGGTTCAAAGCCCCCGGTACAGCGGATTGCTGATACCGCGGTAACCTATTTTATTCCTGCCGTACTTGTTATTGCCTTCACTGCATTTATCGTGTGGTTCTTTGTATTCCCGGTCCCCCCCGACCCGCTTCTCTTTGCCATGACAGACTCTCATATCCGTGCTGGTAGTCGCGTGCCCCTGTGCGCTGGGTCTCGCAACACCCACAGCCGTTACGGTTGGTCTTGGCCGTGGTGCTGAGCTGGGTATCCTGATTAAAAATGGCGACGCCCTTGAAGTTGCCGAAAAAATTACGACCGTTGTATTTGATAAGACCGGTACCCTGACAAAAGGAAAGCCGGAAGTCACAGATATCATTCCAACCGGTATTTCCGAAGAGACACTCCTGGGGCTTGCTGCAAGCGTCGAGAAGAACTCACAACACCCGCTTGCTCAGGCTGTTGTCCGAAAGGCCGGCAGTAAAGGAATTGCCCTTGAACCGGCCGATCACTTTGACACATTGGGAGGTAAGGGGGTGATTGCTACCGTGCTGGGGGAAACCGTCCTTGTCGGAAACCGTATCCTGTTGCAGGAAAACGGAATTGTGATCCCCAGGGAAACGGAGGAACAGATCACAGCCCTTGAACAGGATGGTAAAACGGCAATTCTTATTGCTGCCGGCACAGCTATGGCGGGGGTGATCGCGATAGCGGATACCCTTAAGGAAACAAGCCGGGAATCTGTACTGGATCTCCAGATGATGGGAGTTCATGTTGTTATGATTACCGGCGACAACAAACGTACCGCGGATGCCATAGCCCGCCAGATCGGGATTGAGCGGGTGGTTGCACAAGTGCTCCCGCAGGACAAAGCTGCAGAAGTAAAAACACTTCAGGAAAAAGGCGAGATCGTGGCATTTGTTGGTGACGGCATCAATGATGCTCCTGCACTCGCGCAGGCAGATGTGGGTATTGCCATCGGCAGCGGCACTGACGTGGCAATCGAAAGCGCAGATGTGGTCCTGATCAAGGATGACCTGCTTGATTCGGTCGCGGCAATCCAGCTCTCCAGAAAAGTGATGGGACGGATCAAAGGGAACATTTTCTGGGCTTTTGCCTATAATGTCGCACTTATCCCGGTCGCGGCAGGGGTGCTCTATCCATCCTTTGGTTTTATGTTCAGACCGGAACTTGCCGCGCTCGCGATGGCACTCAGTTCAGTGACAGTCGTAAGCCTCTCCCTGTTACTCAAAAAGTATATACCCGACGCAAAGAAAGGGAGATAACTGAGGTGAAAGCATGGCGATTGATCCTATCTGCAAAATGACGGTTGATGAAAAAACGGCAAAGTTCACCAGCGAATATAAGGGTAAAAAGTACTACTTCTGCGCTCCAGGCTGCAAAAAGAAATTTGATGCCGAACCGCAAAAGTATGCATGAGTAAACCGGGCTGGTTTATCCGCGTAATAAGGGATTCAGCCCCACGAATCCTTTTTTTAGTATTTCCAGAGAATCTTGATGGAGGTACAGGAATCACCATGATCAACCGATAAAAATCTTCCGATGCACCAAATGGGGACAAGGTGAAAAATTGTCGTTTTTTATCAATCCTGAAATCTACAACGGGGTAATTCTGCCGATCCTGCTATTTCTTACCCGGATATACGATGTAAGCATGGATACGAACCGGGTTTTTTTAAAATGCCAAGGGTGTCTGGAGCCCCGCTCCAATCATCGCATTTATTGAGATTGTGAAATGGCTCCCTGCCATAAAAGTCGTAATGAAGGATCTTCCCAATATCGCTAACTTTCTGGCATTTGCCTTCGGGTTTGCAATCGGCACCTATATCGGCCTCGTGATTGAGGAGAAACTCTCAATTGGAATGGTGATTCTGCGTATTTTAAAGACAGAAGACTCCACTGAAGAGATCGTCTCTTTTATGCAGGCAGATAATTATGGTGTTGCCACTTTGGATGCCACGGGTTCGCGGGGAAATGTAAAAATGATTCTATCTCTCGTCAACTGTGTTAATGTTCCCTGTATCACAGCACACCTTCAATCAACAAATTCCCCTGCCTTCTTCTCTAATTAAGATGTGCGGCATGCGAATGAAGGAGTCTTCCGCCCGAAAAAACCCAATGCTCTCACCGGTCTGTTTCATTCGTTCATACGACCCCGGAAGAAAAAAATAACATCTTAATATCCGGCAAATCATGCCTTTTACGAAAGAATTAATAAACAACAAACTAATTATCGAATAAAAGGAGGAAAAAAAATGATTTCCAAGACCATGGAACAAGCCCTGAACAAACAGGTTAACCGTGAGTTTTACTCGGCATACCTGTATCTTGCAATGTCTTCGTATTTCGAAACCGTTAATATGAAAGGATTTGCCCACTGGATGAAAATTCAGGCAAAAGAAGAACAGTCTCATGCCTTAAAGATTTACGACTATGTTCTTGCACGAGGGGGAAAAGTAAACCTCCTTGATATCGAAGCACCGAAAGCAAAGTGGGCCTCTGCCGGCAAAGTGTTCGAAGAAGTGTATGCCCATGAGCAGAAGGTCACCGCCATGATCAACGGGCTTGTTGATCTTGCTATCAAGGAAAAAGATCACGCGAGCTTTGAGATGCTCCAGTGGTTTGTCAAAGAACAGGTTGAGGAAGAGGAGCATGCAAGTTCAATTCTCGGACAGGTAATGTGCATGGGTGATATTCCCGGCCATCTCTTCTGGCTTGATCACCACTTGGGAAAGAGGGAATAGATACCAATCTTTTTATTTTTTTGCATCCTTGATCCCGTAAGGTTACCGCATGCTTTCAGTCCTTGTTATTGATGACCAGAAATCACTGCTTGAGGTTATACGCCCCTTACTTGAACGTTTCGGCAACATGAATGTAAAGACAGCAGTATCCGCACAGGAAGCGCTGGATCTCCTGACAAGCAATACATACGATGCGATGGTCGTTGATTACGATCTGCCGGATATCAACGGAATTGAATTTTTAAAGATGATCCGGGCAAAGGGAAATACGACACCCTTGATCATTTACACTGGTGTTGGCCGGGAATATGCCGCAATCGAAGCACTCAATTACGGTGCAGATTTTTTCTTAAAAAAAGGTGATGATGTTCAGGATCAGCTGCTCGATATGGTACACATGATCAGACAGGCAGTTGACCGGAGGAATATGGGGAGGGGACCTGGCACTACCCAGAAAATCCTTGCAGATGCGTTCAACTTTTTTAATCAGCCCGCATTTGTGATTGATCGTGAAGGCATAGTGATCGTATGGAACAAGGGAATGGCAGCAATGACAGGAATCAGAGAGGGAGACATGGTGGGTAAGGGGGATTGGGAATATTCGATTCCTTTTTTTGGGCACAGATCCCCGATGCTCAGTGATCTTATTTTCCAGGATGATGCTACCCTTCTTGAAAATCATTACACCGTTATTGAAAAGGAAAAGGGGACAATCACTGCGTGGACCAATGCGACACCGGAGGAAGGACGCCAGACCGTTTTATGGATGAAGTCGACTGCACTCTACGACAGCAAAGGTATTTTCATCGGTGTAATGGGAAGAGTAAGAGATGTTACTGAGGAGATGGGTGCAGAACTTGCACCCCTGCCTAAACAAACCGCAGAGTCTTCAGCCACATCTCTTACTCCCAAGGCCGGTATGTTTGATAAGCTGCTGGGGAAAGCAAAAACCAACTACCGGAAAGGCATGCGGCTCTCTTTCTGGGAAGGAAAGTATGCTGAGGCGATTCCGTATTTTGATAAATCGATTGAAATCGATCCCTTGCATGCCAATGTCTGGCACGACCGAGGTGTATGTTACCGGGTGCTGGGAAAAGACGCTGAGGCACTTCGGAATTTTGACAGGGCGGTTGAACTCGCACCGGATGATGAGGAGTTCATGTTTTCCCGTGCTGAGATGCTTAAAACGATCGGCATACTGCGACAACGACAGGATCTCCTTGAATCAGCAGTTCAGATCCTCAATCGCATAGTTGAGAGGAACCCGAACCATGCAGAAGCATGGAACTGCCTTGGGATCTGTTCCAAGGAACTGGGAAAAGAACTCTTGTCACGCCAGTATTTTGACAAGTCCCGGGATATAATCAAACAGGGAAAGAACCGGAAAAAAACCCGGTCGTTTGATTTCCTTTCCTAACTCTCTCAACAATAGATTTTACCTATATACGGCAAATATCCTCTTTTAACTGAGGATGTTACTATGAAAAGTGCTGTCTATTTTGCAAACCTGCGGGCGTATACCGATCAGGATAGTATAACGAAAAAAATACAGCGGCTCTTTGACCGCGCCGGCTTTTCAGAAATTATTGCACCTCATGATAAAACCGCTATCAAACTTCATTTTGGTGAGCGGGGGAATGATGGTTTCATCAGTCCGGTATATGTTCGCGAGATTGTGGACAAAGTAAAAGCATGCGGAAGCATTCCCTTTCTGACCGATACCAATACCCTGTATCTCGGGAGTCGTTCGAATGCAGCTGATCATATCACGACTGCCATTCTGCACGGATTTGACTATGCTGTAACCGGTGCACCGATTATTATAGCAGACGGGCTTTTTGGTATGAATGTGGCTGAGGTAAAAATTGAAAAAAAACATTTTAATACCGTTTCCATTGCCGGAGATATCATCCTATCAGACAGTATGATTGTGATGAGCCATTTCAAGGGTCATATCGTATCAGGATTCGGTGGAGCCATAAAAAATCTGGCTATGGGTTGTGCACCTCCTGCAGGGAAACGGGCACAACACAATGCACGCCCGTTTACCATAGCCGACAGGTGTTCAGGATGTGGAACATGTGCTGAAGTCTGCCCCAAAGCAGCGATCACGATAATAAAAAAGAAATCCTCAATTGACAGGGATACATGTATCGGGTGTTTTGATTGTATGCATGTGTGCCCGGAACATGCTATAGATATTGACTGGGAGACTGAGATCCCGATATTTATGGAACGGATGGTCGAGTATGCCTATGGGGTGGCACATCTGAAAAAAGGAAAAATCGGGTACATGAACTTCCTCATCCGCATAACACCGGATTGTGACTGTTTCCCGTTCAGCGATACACCAATTGTCCCGGATATCGGCATTCTGGCTTCGAAGGATCCTGTAGCCATCGATGCGGCGAGTTTTTACCTGGTGAACCGTCAAACAGGGTTTACCGATTCGCTTCTTACCACCCATCATCGTAAAGGAGAGGACAAATTCACCGGTGTACATGCACAGACGGATGGATACCGCCAGATACGTTATGCTGAAGAGATAGGGATGGGAAGTAGCGCATACGATTTAATTGTCATTTAATCATCTGGTCATTTTTTTTATAAAATGATAATTTTTTAGTTTTTTCCTGACTTTAGATCCATTTTTCCCAGAAAATGTGTGATAATCATGCCTTCATCACGGTTTAAAACAGTAAAGTTTAAATGAGGGTGGAAAGCAAGCGCTTATTACTGAACGAGTTTTAAATCATTTAGTTTGAGATCGATTTTTCGCTCAAACCTCATCTTCGTTCAGAATCGAAGGTCATCCAGTTATTCCAATGGAGTGTATTCATGAATCTTAGACAACCAAATGCAAATGAAGCAACCGGGACGGTGAACCGCTCACGGGATGTCGCCCCGTGCTCTGGTATCTGTACCCGTTGCCTAGATGGATGCAAAGGCAGCTGCGAGATCTGGTTATCAACGTTCCGGGGAAGGGAGGTTTTATATCCCGGTCCATTTGGCGAAATCACTGCAGGAGCCGATAAGAACTACCCGATTGATTATTCTCATCTCAACATTCAGGGATATGCAGTCGGTGCGTGGGGACTTCCTGATGGCGTCGAAGCTGGTCCGGACACTGCTATCTTCTCTGATGTGAATACCGAGACTGAGTACGGGTGGGACAAAAAAGTCAAGATGCGCCTTCCAATCTTCACCGGTGCTCTCGGATCAACCGAAATTGCACGGGCTAACTGGGAACACTTTGCGATCGGTGCAGCAATATCCGGTATCACATTAGTCTGTGGTGAAAATGTCTGTGGTATTGATCCCGGTCTGAAACGCGATGCCAAAGGTAAAGTTATTGAGTCTCCCGAAATGGACCGCCGAATTAATATTTATAAAAAATTCCACGATGGTTATGGAGAGATGCTCGTTCAGATGAATGTCGAAGACACCCGGCTTGGAACCGCGGAGTATGTCGCGAGCAAACACAACCTGGATACGATTGAACTTAAGTGGGGCCAGGGTGCTAAATGCATCGGTGGTGAGATTAAGGTTAAGTCACTCGAGCGAGCGATCGAGCTCAAGAAGCGGGGTTTTATAGTACTGCCGGATCCTACTATCAAAGAGAACCAGATGGCTTTCAAAGCGGGGGCTATCAAGGAATTCGAACGCCACTCACGGCTCGGCTTTGTTACCAAGGAAGGATTCTTGGAAGAAGTTGACCGTCTCCGTGACATTGGTTTCAAGCGAGTCACTTTAAAGACTGGTGCATACTCCATGGTCGAGCTGGCTATGGCAATGCGCTATTGTTCTGAAGCAAAGATCGATTTGCTCACCATTGATGGTGCCCCCGGCGGGACAGGAATGAGCCCGTGGCCTATGATGAATGAATGGGGTATCCCCTCCTTCTACCTGCAGTCACTCGCCTATGAATTTGCCTGTAAACTGGAAAAGAGAGGATTCCGGGTACCAGATCTGGCTATGGCCGGTGGTTTCTCAGATGAACCCGGCACGTTCAAGGCACTCGCGATGGGAAGCCCCTATTTCAAGGCGGTCTGCATGGGCAGAGGACTCATGATCCCCGGAATGGTAGGCAAAAATATTGAGAAGTGGATCAAAGAAGGCGATCTTCCCAAGACTGTTTCGAAATATGGAAACAATATCGAGGAAATTTTTGTCTGTTATGAGGAGCTTAAGGAGAAATACGGTGCACGCATGAAGGATATTCCAATGGGTGCGGTTGGTATCTACACGTACTCCCAGAAGTTCAGGACCGGTCTCCAGCAGATCATGGCGGGCAGCAGAAACTTCCGGCTCTCGACAATGAGCCGTGAAGACCTGATGGCACTTACACCAGAAGCAGCAGAAGTATCCGGCATCGACTATGTCATGGGTGCACGGTACGATGAGGCGATGGGTGCCCTGCTCGATTGAATAAAGTAAACGAATTATTATATTTTTTTTGCACTTGTCCGAAATTCTATAAAAAAATCACTGGTTTATTTCTTGAGTTGTCGTGTTATGGTGAAAGATTCCAGCAGCTGGTAAGTAATACGCGTTCCAAGACTCGGCTGGATGGCTTCTAGCCAGAGGAAAAAACCAACTTTCGAAGGGGTTGGTCGTTCAAATTTGAAATGCCCATCTTTTGCCTGGATCATTTTATGGTACTCTTTTTTCTGTCGGGAACGCAGGTAAATGATCAGTTCATAATCAGGAAGATCAGTCGCAATGATTGCCTTGGAATAAAACTTGAAAAAATCCTCATATTCAATTTTTCTCCCTTTCACTGTCAGACCATAGGAATCACACAGTAATTTTACCGACTGAGGGAACAATCCGCCATAGAGAACTTTTTTAACAAGCTGCCCGGTCTGGCTGGTGATCTTCGGTAATTCTCGTTCGACTCCTTTTCCAATCTCACTGAAGATATGAGTACGCACTTCATCGTGGTAACGCTTGTAGTCAAATGGGTGTTTCATCGGGAAATCTGTTGCTGGAATCAGGTTTGGGTGATTTTCCGGGTTGTTATACAGAATACGAGGGCGATAATGTTTGAGAATTGATTTTATTTCCTCACATGAAGTTGTATGAATAATTGCATTCGTCTTATCCTTTCCAAGCCTTTTAACAACAGAATAGTTGGAAAGATCTATCGATGAAACAAGAAGAAAGGGGGTGATTTTCTGATCGTAAAGATAACCGATGAGGCGTTTTTTGAATGCGATTTCCTGTTCAAACTCTTTTAGATCTGATGGGGAGGTCACCACTTCAGCAAATGCAACATGGTTATCCGAATCGACCAGCAGCATATCAAATTCGGCAAGGTCCTGGCCATTTCCCCTGATCGTGATGTCACCATATTTCGAATAATAAAGGCCGTCCTGTCCGAGCTTAACATCCTCCCGCCTGCGGGGAGCATCGGCACCTTTTCGTGCAAGGTATTTTATCCGGCTGGATTTTTTTGCGATATCCAGAAACATTTCATACACAATTGCTTCGAACCACCTTCCTTCCGCAGTCCGCATTGGTTCGATATCCGGGGAGAAAAGTTTTTTTCGCTCAATCTTGTTCATATGACGCGTGGCGTTGAGGGCAATGGCTGCGTTTGGCTTAAAATGTTTGAAATTTGCTGAGAGCCACGGGATCATGAGTGCAGTATAGAATTTCAACCCCTCTTGTAAATAACAATCTGCTTTTAGTTCCTTATTCCAAAATCTATATATTATGGAAAACTATAAATAGATTAGAAAGATATTTCCTTCGTACCTAAGCTGTGTGTAACCAAGTACATAGCGAGGGGGGAAAAAGCGAGGGGGTCTTTAAGAAATGTCAAAAGCTAAGAACACAACCGGCATGGCTCCGCTGCCACACTATATTATGCCGGATGCATCGGAACCTGAGTACGAGATAATCCTGGAACAATTGCAGAATTATCGTAAATCTCTAATCGGCTCTTCATATTATTATATCAGAGCTGGTGATGAACGCAGTCATCTGTGCAGGATAGTTCATGGAGGCGGGAAGGTATTTTTCCATGAACTGGTTGATCACCATAAACATGGTATCAGTGATGAGGATATTGACGAGTCAGTGAAACATGATATCGGGACGTTCACCCTGCCGGGACTTCACCCTGTTTCACCGCATATTGAACAAAAGCTGCGTATCTTGTACGATATTTAATCTATTTTTTAAGAAGTATCATCAAAAAAAATTCATGACAGAAATGTTTTTAAAAAAATCCCGGACGAATCTGCGGGAAATTTAGTTTATCAGGGAAATCACCCTCAACATTGACTTGCACTGAAGAAAGGTAGAGAAGGAGCGTAGGATTATGGTGTTCCATCCTCATTCAAGAAACGGACCGTTGATGAAAGCTGCACAAATGGCACTGGTGACAGGCAATGTCAATTATGTCCTAATATGGGTTCCGGAAGAATCTGAGAATACCCTCAAAAATCTATTGGAGAACACGTGCTGTGAACGCAGCGCCAGAAAAAATATGCAGAATCGTGCTATTGACTGGTATTTCGATACCGTGAGCCGGTTTCACTCTGCCAACAAGGGGGCTTTGTATCCCTTCCATAAACACGGGGGACATGATGAGAGCCTGATTGCTGTAAAGGTGGAGAGAGCGATTGAGACCGGCAATTTCGAGGAAATAATCGGAATTATTCCAGATACCCATGCAGCAGATGTAAGGGAACGTTTTCACCATGTCATGGACAAAAGTAACTTTGATCGAAATAATATTGCCGCTGGTCGTGCATATGTCTCAGCATTCATCGGCTTCCTCACGTACCTGCATACCATCCGCACATGTATTCCCGGAGAAGAAAATTACTCATAGTAATTAAAAAATAACAAAAGATTGTATATTTTTTCCCAGCTTCAGGTTTCCATCTCGCCTGTGCGGATCCTTATTGATTTTTCTATGGGCATAATGAATATTTTGCCATCACCAATTTTACCGGTCCGGGCCGCTTCCGTGATTGTTACAACAAGGTTATCGAGATCTGAATCCCGTACTGCAATCTCCAGCTGAATTTTTGGCAGGAAATCAACGGTCATCTGACCGCCACGGTATTCGAGGGTGATCCCTTTCTGCTCGCCTCGTCCTTTGACCTCAGTGATGGTCATTCCAATGAATCCTTTGTCTTCAAGCGCCTTTTTTACGAACTCGAACCGTTCAGGTTTGATAATTGCTTTTACCATTTTCATAGTAATTCTCCGGTTAGCACCGCTCTCCATGCTGGGAGATATCAAGGCCGACATACTCTTCTTCTTCTGTTACCCGCAGGCCGATTGTTTTGTCAATGACAACTGCAAGGACATAGGTAACAACGAACGCATAGATAAGCGCAGCAAACGCACCAATTGCATTCGCGATAAACTGGTTGACATTTCCTTCAATTAATCCTGATGCACCGTTCACCGCTGCAACGGCAAAGATACCAGTTGCCAGTGCTCCCCAGAGGCCACCCATTCCATGAATTGCCCATGCATCAAGGCTTTCATCCAGGCCTTTGCGTATACGTAAGAGCAGCATCGCGTAACAGATCGAGCCACCAATGGCTCCTATGATAATTGCTCCCATGGGAGTCACATAGCCACAACCTGGTGTAATTGCAACAAGTCCGGCAATTGCTCCACTGACAAATCCAAGCGAGCTCGGTTTGCCGTGAAGCCAGCTGATGAGAAGCCATGCTAATCCTCCGGCAGCTGCTGCAATGTTAGTGGTGACAAAAGCCTGGGCTGCAAGACCATTTGCCCCAAGTGCACTGCCCGCGTTAAACCCGAACCAGCCAAACCAGAGGAGTGCAGCCCCAAGAATTGTCAGGGGAATATTATTCGGCTCCATTGCATACTTTCCAAAACCGACTCGTTTGCCGATGACGAGGGCGAGAGCTAGTGCGGCAAACCCGGAACTGATATGCACGACAGTCCCTCCGGCAAAATCAAGGGCACCGAACTGGGCTGCCCATCCTCCGCCCCAGACCCAGTGGGCAAGGGGATCGTACACAATGGTCGTCCAGAGAAGCCCGAATATCAGAAACGCACTGAATTTAATGCGCTCTGCAAATCCTGATGTTATAATTGCCACGGTCACCGCGGCAAAAACAAGCTGGAATACCATGAACAATAATCCGGGAATTGCCGCGCTGTATGGCCCCGGCTCCATTCCCACATTGTTCAGTCCCATATACTCAAGGCTTCCTATGAACCCGCCAATATCGCTCCCGAATGCGAGTGAGTACCCGACCGTTACCCATTGGATACTCACCAGTGCGAGGGCGACGAACGACAGGGTAATCATTGAGATTAAATTTTTCCTGCGTACCAGTCCGCCATAGAAGAAACCGACGCCCGGTGTCATGATCATGACAAGCGCGGTTGCGGCGAGAATCCATGCTGTTGCTCCTGTGTCTAAAGCCATTTCTTGTCTCCTTTAATTCATGTGATTTGCATGCAGAGGATCGTGTGAACGTTCCTGTTCTTTTTTTAATTCCTGCCGGATGAAAAGTCCGGTGGTTCTCACTTGTGATCCGCTGCTGCATTCAAACAACGTGCGAAACTCTCGCAGGAAGGAAGTTGCATTCCTATATTTATAAATTTATCTATTGAGAAAAAAATCACCCATCTTCAGAACACAAAACAAATCCGGAGAAAAAAGAACGAAAAAAAGCTAGCGCGCATTGATGGACGGCTTTGAATAACACACGGGTAGCCTGTCAGTGTTCCATCTCACCGGTCCTGACCCTGATAGCCGCATCAACCGGCAGGACAAAGATCTTACCATCACCGATCCTGCCGGTTCTTGCAGCACCAATGATTGTTGCGATAAGTTCGTCCACCTCCTTGTCCCGCACGATGATCTCTATCTGAATCTTAGGAAGCATGTCAACAATCATCGGCTTTCCCCGATATTCGAGGGTGATTCCTTTCTGCTCTCCCCGCCCCTGGACTTCTGTGGCAGTCATGGCAGTCACCCCTTTTTCCTCCAGAGCTTTTTTACGAGTTCAAACCGCTCCGGTTTAATGATAGCTTTTACCATTTTCATAATGAAGACCTCAGACCCGCTCGCCATGCTGCGATATGTCCATCCCCACGTACTCTTCATCCGATGATACCCGTAGTCCCATGGTACGATCAATGATACTAGCGATAATATAGGTGATAACAAAGGAAAAGACAGAGAGCTGCGAGTGCGGAAATTCCATTTATCATAAACTGCTGCGTGTTGCCTTCAAACAGGCCTGAGACGCCGCAGACAGCCATTGCCGCGAAAGCGCCGGTGGCAATTGTCCCCCAGAGGCCCCCCATGCCATGGATTGCCCATGCGTCAAGGCTCTCATCGAGTCCTTTTTTTATCCGGAATAACATTGCCCCATAGCAGATCAAGCCGGCAACGATACCAATCAGGATAGAAACCATTGGCGTAACATATCCGGCTGCGGGTGTAATTGCAACCATGCCGGCTATTGCCCCGCTCACCATGCCCAGCGAGCTGGGTTTTCCGTGATACCAGCTGGCTCCCATCCACGCAAGTGTGCCTGCAGCCGCAGCGGCATTGGTATTTACAAATGCAATAACTGCTAATTCGTTCACTCCAAGTGCACTGCCCGCATTGAATCCGAACCAGCCGAACCAGAGCAGGGCAGCCCCAATCAGAGCCAGAGGAATATTGTAGGGTTCCATTGAATATTTTCCAAAGCCTGCCCGGCTCTTGATCACCAGGGCAATAGCAAGTGCAGAAAATCCTGAACAGATTTCAACTACTGTTCCTCCGGCAAAATCCAGAAGTCCCATCGATTGTGCCCATCCCCCTCCCCATGCCCAGTGGGCAAGCGGGCAGTAGACAAATGTTGTCCAGAGAATCATGAATAAAATAAATGAGGAGAGCCTGACGCGTTCTGCTACACCGGATGTAATGATGGTCAAGGTCACCGCTGCAAAGAAGAGCTGGAATACCATAAACCCAAGCGGAGGATATCCATTCTCACCTGAATCTGTTCCGACTCCGTTCAGGAATGCATAATCCAGGTTTCCGATAACTCCGCCAACATCAGGACCAAAAGCGAGTGAGTACCCAATCACCATCCAGAAAATACTGACAACCGCAAGCACGACGAAAGAAAGCGCGATCATCGATATTATATTCTTCCTGCGAACAAGCCCTGCATAGAATAAACCAACACCTGGTACCATAAGCATCACGAGTGCTGCAGACACCAAAATCCATACTGTTGTTGCTGAATCGAATGCCATTTTCCACCTTAGTGCGAGTGTTTAAGGAAAATGCAGATTACAGGAAAAGGGGCTTCAGAGAATCTCGCTGACCCTGCCATGTCGCGCAGAAAGAACCGCGTCGGGCTTTCACGATGCCGTACAAAGCACCTGCTTGGTGTTACGATAATAGAGCCATTTTTTACTGATCCAATTCCCGTTACCATGCATAATCCCGGATAAAAAGTCCGGTGATAACAGGCTGGATTGAGAAATTTCCGAAGTTTCCTTGCGAGAGGTGTTCGAAAAAATTAATATGTTGCCAGGTAGCGATCCAGCTCCCACGGGTGTACTGCAAGACGGAATGAATCGGATTCCATCTGTGCAATGCTCGAAAGGTTTGTGACCACATGATCACCAAGGGTCTTGCAAAGTACCTCATCTTTCAGGAGTGCCGCATTGGACTCCATAAGGCTGCCGGGGAGCATATCAATATGGAGTTTTTTGCGTGCTCTCTCATCGAGATGATAGATGTTCGTATTCGTGCTTTCAGGAGGCATAACCTTGTTTTTAATGCCGTCAAGTCCTGCTGCAAGCATGCAGGCAAAGGTGAGATACGGGTTGCACATCGGGTCCGGGCTGCGGAACTCAGCACGGGTGCTGTTGCCACGGGCTGCCGGTACGCGGACCAGAGCTGAACGGTTGGCTGCACTCCAGGAAATATAACAGGGGGCTTCGTAACCGGGAACAAGCCGTTTATAGGAGTTGATTGTCGGGTTCGCTACACGGGTGATTGCTTTTGCGTGCTTCAGGATTCCCCCGATGTAATACATTGCGGTGTCGGAGAGCTGATTCTCACCATTGGGATCGAAGAAAGCATTCTTACCATTCTTGGACAGTGACCCATGCGTATGCATACCGCTGCCGTTGATGCCGGCAATAGGCTTTGCCATAAAGCTCGCATGCAGTCCGTACTGGAGAGCTATCGATTTGGTTGCAAACTTGAAGGTAATTACACGGTCTGCAGTGGTCAGGGCATCGCCATATTTGAAGTCAATCTCGTGCTGGCTGTCAGCAACTTCGTGGTGAGAGGCTTCAATTTCAAATCCCATATCGCTCAGTGCCAGCACAACATCACGCCGAACATCTTCGGCAGAGTCTGTCGGAGCAAGATCGAAGTAGGCACCATGGTCCTCGAACTCAGTAGTTGGTATGCCATCGTACATTTTAAACAGGAAAAATTCGAGTTCAGGTCCCGTATTAAAGGTGAACCCCATCTTTGCTGCATCAGCGATGGCTTTGCGCAGGATAAACCGGGGATCCCCGTCGAACGGCTTATTACCGTAGGTCTGAACATCACAAATAAATCGTGCAACCTTTCCTTCCTGAGGTCTCCATGGAAGAACCGCGTATGTTGCCGGGTCCGGTTTCAGCATCATGTCGGACTCTTCAATCCGGGCAAATCCCTCGATGGAGGATCCATCGAACCAGATACCCTCGGTCAGTGCTTTCTCTGCCTGAATAACCGGGATCGAGACGTTTTTCGGCTGACCCTGGATGTCAGTAAACTGCAGGCGGATAAATTTAATTTTGTCCGCCTCGATTTTCTTTAAAAGTTTTGTTACGTCTGCTGGCATATTGGAAGACATGTTCCACCCATTTGTATTTATACTTATTCAACCAATCTGATTGAACGAATGTTCATTAAGGAATGAACATATGTTCATCATTACAAGATCATTCTATATTGTGATAATATGTGTGGTATTATAGGAGTTCTGGACAAGCACCGTAAAAGTCTGGATGGTGCCAAAATAAAAGAAGCACTCTCCATGATGAATGAACGGGGGAGTGGTGAGGGCGCAGGTTACGTGGCATACGGAATTTATCCTGAATATAAGGATTATTTCGCGTTGCATGTTTTTTTTGATAATATCCGTGAAAACAAGGCCTCACTTGATACTGTCCTTGAGAAATGGGGAACTATCGTCCATGATGAACAGATCAAAACGTATGAGCAGCCCAATATACGGAAAGTCCATACACCATGGCGTTATTTTTTCCGCCCGGACCGGAGCCTGATGCCGAAAAGTACCACACCTGATGAAGACATTGTTACCCACCTTGTCATGAAAGTCAACGCGGAAAAGAATGGTGCTCTCATCTTTTCTTCCGGTAAAAATCTGGGCGTATTCAAAGCTGCCGGCTGGCCTGAGGATGTTGCAGATTTCTACCGGATCCAGGACTATAAAGGGTATCTCTGGCTTGCCCATAACCGGTACCCGACAAATACCCCTGGCTGGTGGGGCGGCGCACATCCTTTCAACCTCCTGAACTGGAGTGTAGTCCATAACGGTGAGATAACCTCCTATGGTACCAACCGGCGTTACATTGAAAGCTACGGGTATAAATGTACGATGTATACCGACACCGAAGTGGTTGCTTATCTTGTTGACTTGTTGATACGAAAACACGGGCTCTCTGAAAAGATGGCGGTGCGGGCGCTTGCACCACCTTTCTGGGAGGAAATTGACCGGATGCCGGCAAAGGAGCAGGAACTCAACAGGGCAATTCGTCTTGCGTATGGATCCGCCCTCATGAATGGTCCTTTTGCAATCTGTGTAGCAAACGAAAACACGCTGGTTGGCTTTACCGACCGCATCAAGCTGCGCCCGCTTGTTTCCGGAGAATATGGAGACCGGCTGTATATCTCCAGCGAGGAAGCAGCAATCCGGAGGATGGAACCGGATGTTGATAGTATCACAATGCCAAAAGCCGGTGAACCTGTCATCGGGAGGGTTATTGCATGACAATAGGCAGCATCCCTCTTCGCTATAAAGTTGATATCGACCCCGACCAGTGCATGCTCTGCGGGCGCTGTGTTGATAATTGCTCCTATGGCGTGTTCCGAAATGATGGTGATGCAATCCGGGTGAACTCCCGCAATTGTGTCGCCTGCCACCGCTGCACTGCATTCTGTCCGCGGGATGCTATCAGTATCTATGAGAAACCCACGGATTATCGGAGTCACCCTGTCTGGACGCGTGAAGTTCGTGAGAACATATTTAACCAGGCGAAGACCGGAAAGATTATCCTTGCGGGTATGGGTAATGCACTTCCCTACCCTATTATTTTTGACCGCCTCGTACTGGATGCCTGCCAGGTAACAAATCCAAGCATCGACCCACTCCGTGAACCCATGGAGCTTCGGACGTATCTTGGGAAAAAGCCCTCATCGTTATCCATTAAAGAAGTCGCAAATGGTGATGTAGAGCTTTTAACAAAACTTTCCCCAAATCTCCAGATCGAGACCCCGATCATGATCGGGCACATGAGCTATGGTGCAATCAGCTTAAATGCGCAGACCGCGCTGGCAAAAGCGGTAAGCCGTATCGGGACTTTCATGGGGACGGGTGAAGGCGGACTCCACGAATCACTCTATCCGTACCAGAAAAATATGATTGTCCAGGTTGCAAGCGGGCGATTCGGTGTGGATATCAACTATCTCGAACGTGGTGCTGCGATTGAGATCAAGATCGGGCAGGGTGCAAAACCAGGTATCGGCGGGCACCTGCCCGGTGAAAAAGTCTGTGCCGATGTGTCGTGCACACGCATGATCCCGGAAGGAAGCGATGCGATTAGCCCTGCACCCCATCACGACATTTATAGTATCGAAGATCTCAAGCAGCTCGTACGAGGGTTAAAAGAAGCGACCGAATGGAAGAAACCTGTCTTTGTGAAGATCGCCGCAGTACACAACTCGGCTGCAATTGCAGCGGGAATCGCGCGTTCTTCTGCAGATGCTGTAGTGATTGATGGATTTCGCGGTGGTACCGGTGCTGCTCCACGGGTGTTTCGGGATCATGTCGGGATCCCCATAGAAGCAGCAGTTGCGAGCGTGGACGCTAAACTTCGCCAGCAGGGAATCAGAAACAAAGTTTCCATTATCGCAAGTGGCGGGATTCGCGAAAGTGCCGATGTGGCAAAAATCATCTGTCTTGGTGCAGATGCTGTATATATTGGTACTTCCGCTTTAGTTGCGATGGGTTGCCGCGTATGCGGCACCTGCTACCGGGGGCAGTGCGCATGGGGTATCGCCACCCAGAAACCAGAACTCACCAAAAGGCTTGATCCCGATATTGAATCTGTGCAGGTCGAGAACCTGATTCATGGCTGGACTCTCGAACTCGCTGAGCTGATGGGTGCTGCGGGTATCAACAGTATTGAGAGCCTGAGGGGCAATCGCGACAGGCTCCGGGGTTATATGCTGGATGAAGGACTCTTGAACGTTCTTGATGTGAAAACGGTGGGGGCGTAATGACGACACCTGTCAGGATTGATGCAAAATATCTCCATTACACACACCTCAACCAGCAAATCCGGGCTGCGATTACTTCAGGGGCAAAAGAGATCGTGATAGATAATGTTCTCGGGCAGCGATTCATTGGAGATGGGATCCGGGGTGAAGGAGTTACGCTCACGGTCAACGGAGTTCCTGGCGGGGATCTTGCCATGTTCATGAGCGGCCCGACAATCATCGTTCATGGGAATGCTGACCATGCACCGGGAAATACCATGGATATGGGAAAGATCATTATTCATGGGAGTGCCGGTGATGCAGTCGCTCACAGCATGCGTGGCGGCCGGGTGTACGTGAGGGATAATATCGGGTACCGTGGGGGTATCCACATGAAGCAGTACACAGATAAACGCCCGATCCTTGTTGTCGGAGGAGCAGCACGGGCATTTCTCGGTGAGTATATGGCAGGTGGTCTGCTGATAGTTCTTGGATTAACCGGCACTCCTGCCATTGCAGAACGTGGCATTGGAAGCGGGATCCACGGTGGTGAAATCTATGTCCGGGGTATTGTCGACAAGAATAACCTCGGGGTGGGTGCACAACAAATGCCAGCGACAGAAGCGCAGAAGACGATGATCCAACCAATTATTGAGGATTTTGCACGAACGTTCGGTATTGATCCGACACCACTACGGACCTCTGATTATTCGAGGATTTCTCCTGCAAGCGCACGACCATTTGCGAATAAATACACATGGGAGTGATGGTAATGGCTGCAAAAAGTTATCTTGATTTGAAAAACGAGGTCTGGGACACAGGTAAATGCTCGGGATGCGGTGCATGTGTGGCGGTCTGCCCGGCGGATGCCATCTCATTTGATGAAGGAGGGATGGCAATAAGCCCAAGAAGTAACGGGTACTGCAAACAGGCTAGCGATAATGTCAATTGCGGGGCATGTTATGCAGTATGCCCCCGGATCTGTAGCCAGCCAGCAGAAACACTCGGGAATTATCTCGAACTTATGAGTGCAAAGGCGACATTTGAAGTTCCCCACAAGCAAAGCGGGGGAGCCGTCTCGTCAATTCTTGCCAATGCTCTGGATGAGGGACTAATCGATGCGGTTGTGACGGTTACAGAGGATCGCTGGACCCTGAAACCTTCCTCTGTCGTGATCACGAAATCGGAGGTGCTTGTTCAGCAGGCAGGTAGCCGGTATAGCTGGTGGGTGCCACTCCTTGCTGCGCTTAAGTATGCTGCAATTGAGCACAAGTACAAACGGATTGCAGTCATCGGTGTTCCCTGTGCGGTCCAGGCAGTAGCACGAATGCGTGAAAGTGATAATGATCTTTTAAAACCGTACGGGAAAGCGATTCGCCTTGTAATCGGACTCTTCTGTACAGAAACATTCGATTACACTGCCCTTGTTGAGGGAAAACTCAAAAACCACTACAATCTCGAACCCCATGAAATTAAAAAACTCAATGTAAAAGGAAAATTAGAGATCCTTAAGCATGATGGCAGCACCACGATTGTACCCCTCGCAGAACTGGAAACCTGCATCCGTAAAGGCTGCCATTTCTGTCCGGATCTGACTGCGCTATTTTCTGACATCTCTGCAGGTGCTATAGGAAGCGCCCCAGGATCGACAACACTTATTGTCCGCACGCTGACCGGTAAAGGGTTTGTTGACAATGCTGTACAGAACCGGAAACTGGCTGTCACGCAGGGTATTGATACAGCAGCCATTGAGAAACTGGCTTTAGCAAAAATAAAGAAAAATTCAAAAAAGTAATCTTTAATCCCCCCATTCCTGCCCATGTACAGAAGGGTATTACTCCAAAGAGTAAATAGTGGATATCTGTTTTATTTTTCCCGACGGATCCGTGAAAGTGGTGAGCACTGGTCAAAGAATTCCGCGATGAATGGTGCAAACTCCTCCTTCCAGCATTCGGGTCCCTCATAAAGGGTCCATCCCAGTTCCAGAGACTGTCGCACATGTTTTCCCAGGCTCACACTCATGAGAGCTTCCGAAGACAACAGGCTTTTTGCAGTCTGATATTCCCTCGGCACCTCAATCACGTACCGCCCGTCTTCAATGAATGGCCGGGACTGACGTTCCGCCTGGTGCTTTTCACGGAATTTATCTGCATTTACGTGGTTCCAGAGTGGCGGCCCCATATGCCGGCGTATTGCCGGAAGGTCCCCCACAAGGAGCTCAAGAAGGATCATGCATTCCTCTGACTGCATATCATACGAAGCGTGATGGACGGCAAAACCGTTTCTCTCCAATAATTCTCTGATTGCCGAAACACTGCGCTTGAGCTGTGGCACAATAATCTCCGGAATGTATTGTGGTGTCGCAAAAATGACAGCAAAAACATGTGTCCTGCGTTGAGCAATTGTCGCGGCCAGTTCTTTTTTCAGGATACAGCGTTCCATCGGATGCAAAAAAAATTCGGTTACGGGGTTTTCACCATACCCCCTCGCCAGTTCGACAAACCCTGCCATGCGATCCAGGGATACTGCTGCTGCCACGTTGCGTTTCGGATCGACCGGATCGATGACGACCAATGGTTCCTCGAATTTTTTTGCAGCATGGTTCTCAATATCGATAACAATCCCGGGCCGCCAGGATGCTGCTTCCCGGATAAGTGGTGTAAATCCCCCGTAATGGAGCACAAGGAGCTCACAGAGATACCCTGAAAATCCTTCCGTCATCTGGTCTGAACCATAAATACCGCCAGCTTTGGTGAATTGTTTGAGCAGGAGCACATCATCGATTAACCCATTGATCTTGTCGGTAATGTACCGTGTGTGAAACGGGGTGCGGTCAACGGCACTCTGGATCCGTTCGGCACTGTCCACCCTATAGCAGGGAACAAGATCTACATCCACATCATCGATAAAAGCATTGATATACGGGTGTTCGGCATACTTTTCATGGAAACGGTCGGAGAATAAGGATGCAATGCTCCGCGCGAGTGCAAGTCCTTCTGTTTCAAGTTCCTCGCGGGACAACCCCGGGTCAAAGAGCATGAACACATCAAGATCCCGATCTCCGCGAACCCATGTATGCCGGGCAATCGAGCCCACGACCATTCCCTCTGCTTTCCCGCTTTGTTCAATTGCGGCAAGCAGGCGTTTCGCCAGACCACACACATGATCGCGCTCCTGTTTTGTTGGACGGAGATTCATCAATACATGCTCTTCAATCGGCAA
This sequence comes from uncultured Methanoregulaceae archaeon, assembly GCA_963841015.1. Lineage (GTDB taxonomy): Archaea > Halobacteriota > Methanomicrobia > Methanomicrobiales > Methanospirillaceae > Methanoregula. The sequence continues at coordinate 87,125 of CAWJAX010000003.1, forward strand.
CCGTTTCACCATTTCACCTCCAGCAGATCTTCGTAGACCGGACCCTGAGGGAGGAGTGTACTTTTTTTTAATTTTATACTGCTGATCATGCAACTGCCATAGGATTTGTCTTTCAGGTTATTCAGCACGGATAACAGAGAGGGATGAGGTGATTTAACCCGCGCCAGAGTTGCGTGGGGTGTGAAGCGGCGCGTCTCACGTTCGAAACCGAGAGGTTCAAGTACATCCTCGATAAGGTGGAATAAACGCCCGCTCTCTCCGCTATCCCCGATTGCACACCAGACTGTGTGCGGGTGTTGTGGATTGTTTACCGTGACGGTGCCAGCGGTTACGGGAAATGAAGGAAAGGTGACAGACCTGAGTGCATCCATAACTTTCCGGAGTGTTTTATCATCAACGTCACCAAGAAATTTTGCGGTAATGTGAATATTTTTTGGATCCACATAGGTTAGTCGGGCTTTGCACCCCCGTATAATCTCCTGAACTAAAGCGAGATGATCCTGGATTTCTTTAGAAAGTTCGAGTGCTATAAACGATCTTACCATCTACCGTACTATTATTTCATACCACTACTAATCATAATCGCTTAGAGGATACATCAGATAAAATGAACAAACCATGATTTTTTTATCTCCGGAAAGCCTATTGGATAGGTAACTGTGTGAGGGTGTTTTTTGTGCCGAAAAAATTGCAATTGATCGTATATACGCTAGAATACTGCCCGAATTGTGACAATTTAAAGGGATTTCTGACGAAGGGCGGCTATACATATTTCGAGCGTGACCTTTCGACCGCGGAATCCCTTACGGAACTGCGTATGAATGGGGTTTTTGTAAACGAAGCCCCCGTTTTACAGAAAGACTCTGATTTCTACACCTCTGCGGATCTTTTTCCAGCGGGCAAACTGGATGGGGAGCACCTATCAAAGACTGATATCAGGTGAATAATGGCACAACGGGAGACCAGGCAGCTTACGTTTGAGGGAATCACTGTTCCCGTACTCCCCTCCGTCCGAACATCTGACGGGCACATCATCGAATGGGATCGCAATCGCATTGTCCGACAGATTGTAGAAGAAACCAAACTTGTCGAGACATTCTATGGCTATGATGGTGCCGATGAAGCGACCGCACAGGAAATCGCGCATGATGTAGAAAACCGGATCAAGAATATGGGGTTGAAGTCCCTCTCCGGGCCACTTATCCGCGAGATTGTTAATATCACCCTCCTTGAAAAAGGTATGATACAGTACCGGAATGTTTCCACCCGTGTCGGTACTCCGGTATTCGACGCACATCAGATCGATGTTGGCAGAGGATTTGAAGCGCACGATAATGCCAACCTTCAGGAAAATGCCGAGACTTCCCACAAGAAGAAGGCAGACAAGATATCGAAGGAACAATACCTGCTTCAGCTCCCCCCCGATCTTGCCGATCATCACCTGTCAGGAGAGATGCACATCCACGATCTTGAGTATTTTGGTACCCGCCCGTTCTGCCAGGACTGGGATCTGCGTTATTTCTTTTACTATGGACTTATGCCTGACGGCAATGGAACGAAAGCTTCTGTAGCAGGCCCTGCCAAACGTGCCGAGGTTGCAATCCTCCATGCTGTGAAAGCACTCGGTTCCGCACAAACAAATTTTGCCGGGGGACAGGGTTATTACAATTTCCTCACATTCCTTGCACCTTATATGGAAGGAATGGCGTATAACGAGATCAAACAGAACATGCAGATGTTTGTGTATGAAATGACTCAGATGATGGTTGCCCGCGGTGGTCAGCTCGTTTTTTCATCGATTCAACTATCACCTGGTGTTCCTACTCTCTGGCAGGACAAGCCCTGTATATACAAGGGGAAGATATGGGATGGCAAATCTGCACCTCGCAGGACATATGGGGAATTCGAGCGTGAGGTGCGTCTGCTTTTCAAGGCACTCATGGAAGTAATGCTTGAGGGAGATTACTGGGGAAAACCCTTCAACTTTCCAAAGCCCGAGATCTCAATTGAGCCCGATTTCATGAATGAACGTGATGATTTCAACCGAAATAATCCCGACTTGCCCACCTTCCAGGAATTATACCTGATGACCTTCGAGCTCGCTTCAAAGTTCGGTACACCTTATTACGATAACCAGCTTCCTGCTTACCGTGGAGCCGGTAAAGGAATTTCCTGTTACCAGTGCTGTGCCTACCAGTTTTCTACAGTAGCGGACAAAGATTCGGATTTTGAAAAGAAACTTTTCTTTGAGGACGGCAGGCACTTCTCTATGGGGTCATGGCAGGTTGTATCGGTGAATTGCCCCCGGGCTGCTTACAATGCTGAGGGGGATGATAAACGACTTTTTGCCGAACTCAAGGCACTCATGGAGGTCTCAGTGGAAATTTTTAAGATCAAGCGTCGCTGGATGGACCTCATTCGGGCGAACAGCCGGATGCCTTTTGCGATGCAGCGCCCAAAAGACCCGAATACTGGCGAACGTGGTGCGCTTGCTGTCGACCTTGAAGGACTTGTGTACACGATTGGCGTAGTCGGCGTCAATGAGATGGTACAACATCATACGGGTAAACAGACTCCACGAATCAAAAGAGGCGTTCAGGCTCGCTATACGTGCGATGACGGAAATGGAACTCTATGGTCGGGAACTTTCAAAGAAGAACAACATGACCATAGCGCTGGCACGTACCCCGGCAGAAACGACAGGTCAAAGGTTCGCGGTTGCAGACCTCCTCGATCGTCGTTATCATAGTTCTGCTGTAAAAGTTATCAAGGGGGACATTGAAGAAGGTCTGGAAATGCTGGGCAAGAGCCGCGATCTTCCTGTTTACTATACGAACGGAACCCATGTCGCACCAGGTGCGAATGTTCCTCTCACCAAACGGATGGAGATCGAGCATGTGTTTTTCCCGATTGTGGATGGTGGAAACATCTTCCATATCTGGCTGGGCGAAGCACGTCCTGATCCGCGTGGACTCATGGATATGGCAATGAAACTCTGCCGGAATACTCAGATCGGGTATTTTGCCTTCACCCGAGATATCACCGTCTCGCTACGACAGTTCCACGAGATGCGAACGGAAAAGCAATCTATTCCCCCGTGGGTCTCATCCGATTTGCCGGTAAAGGTATAATCTTTCTGTCTCACCTAAATTTTGGCTCTTTTGAATTCCTTTTGAAATTAACTTACAAAGCACGGGTATACTGATGGAGAGATAGAACCGGCCCCTCCATACTCTCCCTGTGTTCATAGATTTTTTCACTCTTCAGGAATTATCATTTAGGGGGACTGGTGTAGTGGGATGAAATTAATAATAGTTATCAGGTTTTTTGAACATTTTTTTAGAGTCCAAAACCAATTTAAAAAAATCAAGGATAATCAGTATTGTTTTGCCTTTTTCAGCGTGATATCCATCAAACCACGGTGGATCCGATAGTAACTGTGAATTCTGTCAATAGGTTTATCGAGCATAATAGTAATGTCCCGGTTATCAATCGAGACATGAACGTTGTTTGTCTGGATATCAATAGAGGGAGCGTTCTTTGGATTGGCGGGCATCGTTGCGGTTATATAAATCATATCATCTGATTCCACAACTTCGTACGGAATTTCATCATCATCACCCGGTTCCCCGGCCCGGAAGACTTCGGGGTCTCCGTTTGAAGGGTGCCGGGTAATTATCGTGTATCCTACTATGCGTGCGTGATGGTTGTCGGGCATGTTTTTTACAATGTCTTCAACTATCTTTGCAAGGTTATTAAAAACATCATCGTAAGGACTGTTCGGATTATTCTTCATATACGCCTCGGAGTATATACCGCTCTTTCATCCGCCCGATGAGCCCTTTACGTTCGAACCGTTTCAGGATCTCACCAAGATCTTTTTGTGACACTTCAGTGACCTGTTCCAGTTCCTGAAACGTAAGAGAGTCATGCGAAAGCGCTATGATTACAGTAATCTCTCGATCGCTCCTGAATAAATCCTTATGGTTTCGGGCAAGGTCATTCATTTTTGTTTCGATATCATGGTTTACCTGTTCGAGATTAGAAAGGATCATATCGTGAGCTTTAATCATTCTCCCCAGCATGGTGACCGAATTTTTGAGAAGATCATTTCGGGTTCTATCGTCATCGATTCCTTCGGAAAGAACCCGCACCTGTTTGAGATTGATGTCGATGAGGATGTCATTTTCGAGGTAATAATATTTCCGGCGACGGTCATCCATCTGGCAGGATAAAATGGCTTCCCGCTCCATCATCTGGAGATGATCGATGACTGCTTTTGGTGAGAGCATCAGCGTCTCGGAGATCTCAGTGACAAAACAGGGTTTCTGTCGCAACAGTTCAATGATTCGTCTGCGATTACGGTTCCCGAGGATGTCGAGCAGGCGGGAAACCTCAACAGCATCATACATCTTTACTTAATGTTAGTATTGGAAATATTTAAAAATTTTTTCAACCTGATATTTTGTTTTTATGAAATGATGTTTGAGAAAGTCATGATTTACACTTTATTCGTGGTGAGATCATGAAAATGTGTTATTCTTTTATTTTTATTATTACCAAGCATTATCTGTTGACAGCACCTCTTAGTTATGGTGATATCCAGTGGAGAGACAACCCGTTGATTCCTGTAACCTAAAAACGGTAGGTTACGATAATCATTTAAAGAATTTAGAAATTGAATTCCATTCCGGGATGGTTTTTCAATATCAAAATGTTCCTTCCCACATCTATGCAAATCTGTTAAGTGCTCAGTCAACAGGGACATTTTTTACCGACAATATCAAAAACCGGTATCGATCAAAACGGCTCGACAAGGTTACCGTTCAGTGATTATAGAGCCTTATTATCAGAAAAAAAAATTTTTCGCTCGTATTCTTTTTACAAACTGAGGGTTTTTCAAAATTCATTTCTCTCAGATATTACATGCAATACTCTGGTGAGATAACGGCGGGGAAGAATGTGTTTCCCACGGCTTTCCTGCGCCGGGAATGGTAATATCGTAGTACCTGTTCGGGAAATCTCCACATCCAGCCCGATTGAAACCTCCCGGAAGATTTCCCTTGGCGAATGAGCATAGTCTCGAGCCATTTTTTTACTCAGCTGCCAGGTATTGCGTACTCTCGGGCAATATTTCCTGACGTTCTGAAAGTTGCGTCGAAGTTTCTGACGATTGGCGGTATAAATACAAACCGGGCAGTCAGTAATAACGGAAAGTATAATAAAAAAACTGTTGGGTTATGCTGCACCAGCGCTGTCATACAGCAGGCAAATGTACCGCATAAACAGGAGTGTTATTGGAGCAATGAGACAGAGATAAATAATGATGCCAAGGACAGGAATCATCGTAAGGATACCAACAATAATTCCAACAATGATTCCCACAATCATCAGGACAATAAGTGCGATTATGTAGGAAACCCAGCCTATTTTGTTGATGGTTGCAAGAATAGCAGAAATATTAAACGCCTCACCAATGCTTCCGGTTCGGGCAAAACGTACTATTCCGATTACCTCAAAGACAGCAATGATGACTCCAAGGACGAACATGACCAATAGGCCGAGAGCCATAGCACCGAATGCTGCCATCATTGCCGAGTAGTTGCCGGACATTATGGCAGCAGCTGATGCTCCCAGAACCAGAATCCAGACAATTATGATTGGTAGCGCGTAAATCAGGGAAACGATAAGATATTTTATTCCGTCAACAAAAAGAGTGCCCCAATCGTCTACTTCCGGGGCTGGTTTTTCACCCCGCAGAACCTTCATCGCATATCCCATCAGGGGAATCGCGAGAAGGATAGTTGCGATGATCAGCATCAGCCACTTGTTCCACTTACCAACTACAGCCTCCTTTGCATATTCAAAGGATTCACCAATCATATTACCGTAATCCATATCTGTAAACCTCTTGAAAGGCAAGTCCTGCCAATCATCCATGACAATACAGCCACAAACGATTTAAATATCTATGATTATCTCGCCGAATATAAATTTATCGCTGAAATTGACTTAAAATTGAAAAAAAGCACAGATTAGTGCCTGAAGTATCGAGTACCGGTAAACACCATCGCCATACGTAACCGGTTTGCGGCATCAATAACCTCTTTATCGCGAATAGATCCTCCCGGTTGTACAAGGGCTGTCGCTCCTGCCTGAGCGGCAACTTCAAGCGTGTCCGGGAACGGCAGGAAAGCATCCGAAGCAACAGCGGAACCTTTGAGTGGGGCACAGGCTTTCATAATGGCAATCTTTGCTGAATCAACCCTGCTCATCTGCCCGGCACCGATTCCCAAGGTGCGTTTCTGATCGGCAAATATGATGGTATTGCTTTTCGTATGCTTGCACACCTTCCATGCAAGCTGGACAGCACGCATCTCATCCGGTGTTGGATCTCGGTCGGTTATGACTTCCCAATGTTCCTGATAGGGTGGAGTTCGCTGGACCAGAACACCCCCATCGATTGATCGTATCTCATCAGATTCAGATCTCGGCGGAATTGCAAGCACACGCATATTCTCTTTTTTTACCATAATACCGAGAGCCTCTTTTGAAAATGAAGGAGCGACAAGGACTTCAACAAACGTTCCGGCAATTTCTTCAGCCACTTTTTTATCAACTTCCCGGTTAAGGCAGACAACAGATCCATAAGCAGAAACTGGATCAACTTCCCGGGCTGTGACATAGGCATCAGGCAAATCAGTACCGATAGCAACTCCGCAGGGGTTATTGTGCTTGATGATTACTGCAGCAGGTTCCTCAAATTCGCAAAGAAGAGCCACACCAGCGTTAACATCAAGATAATTATTATATGACATCTGCTTTCCCTGTGTGGGCTGAGCACCGGCAATACCCGAATTGCCATAGACTGCAGCCTGCTGGTGCGGATTTTCACCATACCTCAGTTCCCTGCCATGATTGAATTGCAGCGTTAACGTTGAGGGAAACGGGGCATCGAGCAGGTAGAGGTAATTGCTGATCGCCGCATCGTAAGCTGCAGTCCTGGCAAATGCCTTTTTTGCAAGCGTGAGACGCTGTTCCAGCAAAATTCCGCCATTTTGAACTGCTTTGACCACTTCCTGATAATCTGAAGGGTCAACAACAACTGCGACATTTTTATAATTTTTAGCCCCGGCCCGGATCATCAGCCGGTCCGCCAATATCGATAAATTCGATTAATTCTTCAAGACTCAACCGTTGCCCGGACATCTTTTCAAACGGGTACAGGTTAACAACCAGGAGGTCGATCCTGTTGATACCGTGCTTTGCCATCACTGCATCATCAATATGCTGTCTCCCCAGCAGCCCCCCATGGACTTTTGGGTGCAGTGTCTTCACGCGTCCATCCATCATCTCGGGGAATCCGGTATAACTGGAAACCTCAGTAAACCTTACACCCTCCTCAGCCAGTGCCTTTCCGGTTCCGCCCGAACTCATGATGCTGTATTTATGTCTCAGAAGCTCCTGTGCGAGCTCAATAATACCTGTCTTGTCCCAGACCGAGAGAAGTGCCCACTTCATGGTCTAGTGTATGCAGAACAGGAAAGAAAAATGTATGCAGAATATTTCCCGATGTGAATCGGAATATTTAACGAGGGGCTCCCGATCAGGTTTCTTTGAGGCACTGCAGGGGATTATTTTGCATAATCACTAATCAGATGCACAGGTACCCTTCGGGGACAATGGCGGTCATCGAACTTGGGAGCAAAGTGCTATCAAACCTTACGTCTTGTGGAGAATACCCGATTTAATAATTCCTGTATAAGCGCAATTTTTTCATGCCATTTAAAAAAATTTCAGTGCTCTGTACTGGAATGGGTCTTCCAATTATTGGTGTCCCGGGACCTTAAAAAATTGCTATAATAAATCTTAAAAATGGCCGAATATCGAATTAGACGAAAAATCAACCCCAATTATGAAAAACAAGTAATATTTAAGGTTCTTTTTTGAATATAATGCAAAAATATATATAGAACTACAATACAATAGATATTGGATCATCAAATGGGATGTACAATGCCCGACGCAGAACACAGTACAGAACAAAACGAAGCACAGGGTTCCGGTTTGGTAGAAAATCCCGAGCCGGAATCTCAACGGCATGCAGCTGAGCTCGAAGCGCAAAAGAAAGCCTTTGCCGAATTACACGATCAACACATAAGGCTTGCTGCAGATTTTGAAAATTTCAAAAAACGTACAGCTCGTGAAAGGGAGACTCTCATCTCACTTGCAAATGAACGGTTCGCCATTGACATTCTCGAAGTGGTGGACAACTTTGAACGGGCATTAAAAACGGATGATACTCACCTGCGAGAAGGTATCCTTCAGATCAGGCAGCTCCTTAATGCCCAATTGCTGCGCAATGGGATAACTCCCCTGGATGCACAACAAAAACAATTCAATCCTGCAGAACATGAAGCCATTGCTCATATCAATTCAGAAGAACCGGCGGGCACCGTGATTGATGAAGTTTCACGCGGGTATCGTATGCATGACAAAGTAATAAGATACGCAAAAGTTGTCGTATCCAAAGGAAATCAGAAAGATCAGGAGGTATAAAAAATGGCAAAAGAGAAGGTTTTGGGAATCGATCTGGGAACAACCTTTTCCTGTATGTCTATCATGGAGGCAGGAAAGCCGATCGTGATCCCAAACGCAGAAGGAGGACGGACCACCGCATCGATAGTCGCATTCACCAAAGAAGGAGAACGACTGGTCGGGAGTCTGGCCAAACGCCAGGCGGTTACCAACCCCCAGCGGACAATCCAGTCGATTAAACGTAAGATGGGATCGACTGAAAAAATCAAGATTGACGATAAGAACTATTCACCCCAGGAAATCTCGGCTATGATCCTGCAGAAGATGAAAGTCGATGCTGAGGCGTATCTGGGTGAAAAGATTTCAAAAGCGGTTATCACTGTTCCGGCATACTTCAACGATGCACAACGGCAGGCAACCAAGGATGCGGGAAAGATTGCCGGTCTTGATGTCATGCGGATCATCAACGAACCTACCGCAAGTGCATTGGCATATGGTATAGATAAAGAGCAGGATGCCACCGTACTGGTGTATGATCTTGGTGGCGGTACATTTGATGTTTCGATTCTGACCCTGGGCGATGGTGTCTTTGAGGTAAAATCAACTGCCGGAAATAACCTCCTTGGTGGAGATGACTTCGATAAACGCGTAACAGATTACCTTATTGAGGAGTTCAAGAAAAAAGAGGGGGTTGACCTCCGCAATGATCCGTATGCCCTGCAGAGACTGCGTGATGCATCAGAGAATGCAAAGATCGAGCTCTCACAGCGCCAGTCCACCAACATCAACCTGCCCTATATTACTACGGACACGAGTGGCCCAAAGTTCCTCAACATAGATCTGACCCGTTCAAAACTTGAACAACTGATTGGTGACCTCGTTGAATCCACGGTCGGACCCGTGAAGCAGGCACTGAGCGATGCAAAGCTTGAGCCTAAGGACATCGATCATGTTCTTCTTGTTGGAGGTTCCACCCGGGTTCCCCTTGTTCAGGATACCGTGAAAAAGATTCTCGGGAAAGAGCCCGATAAAGGCATCAATCCCGATGAGTGCGTTGCTCTCGGTGCGGGTATTCAGGGTGCTGTGCTGACCGGTGAGACAAAAGATATTGTCCTGCTCGATGTCACTCCACTTACGCTGGGTATAGAAACCCTTGGGGGTATCGCAACCAAACTCATTGAACGCAATACCACCATCCCTACTCGGAAGAGCCAGATATTCTCGACAGCAGCTGATGGGCAGACCAGTGTCGAGATCCATGTGGTACAGGGTGAGCGGGCTCTTGCAAAGGATAACTTCACTCTCGGCAAATTCCAGCTGACTGGTATCCCCCCTGCACCCCGTGGTATACCCCAGATTGAAGTCACTTTTGATATTGACTCAAACGGTATTATTCATGTATCTGCAAAGGATCTTGGGTCAGGTAACCAGCAGGCGATCTCGATCAAGGGAGATAAGAAACTCTCTGACGAAGATATCAGGAAGATGATGGACGCAGCCAAACAGTTCGAAGCTGATGATAAGAAAAAGCGCGAGGAGATTGAGCTGCACAACCAGGCAGATACTGCGGTTTTTACTGCAGAAAAGATGCTTAAAGAGAGCGGGGACAAGCTTGAAACAGCTGACAAACTAAAAGTTGAGGAAGGTATTGCTGCAGTCAAAAAAGCGCTGGCTGATGACAACCTTGATGAAATTAAGAAGTCAATGGAAACGCTGACTGAAAGTGTCTATGCAGTCACAACCAAAATTTACCAGAAGATTCAGGCAGAGCAGGCATCACAACAGCAGGCAGGGTCCGGTGCTGCACCACAGGCTGATAAAAATGCTGATGACAATGTTGTCAATGCAGATTATAACGTGAAAGAAGAGTGAGTGAACAATGAGTGCGGATGACTATTATGATATCCTCGGTATACCGCGTAGTGCTGATGATAAGGAGATCAAGAAGGCATACCGCAACCTCGCCCGAAAATACCATCCCGATGTCTGCAAGGAAAAGGGTGCAGAAGAGAAGTTCAAAGGGATCAACGAAGCATATAGCGTTCTTTCTGATGAACAGAAGAAAGCGCAGTACGATAACATGGGCCATGAAACGTTTACCAATGCATCCAAAGGATCGTACACCGGCGGAGGTGCATATGGGGGAGGGGGATTCTCCACCGACTTCTCGGGTTTCGGTGATATCTTTGATTTCTTTGGCGGGGGTCAGAGGCGTTCGGGTCCCCAGCCCGGTGCCGATCTGCTCATGCGCATCCAAATCAGTCTTGAAGAAGCAGTATCCGGTGCTGACCGGGACATAGAAGTCATGCACACTGAACCCTGTACTGCGTGCAACGGGACAGGCAGCGAAACAAAACGACTGAATACCTGTTCCCGCTGTGGTGGCAGTGGGCAGATGCGACAAGCAGCTAATTCTTCCTTTGGCCAGTTCATCCGGATGATGACCTGTAGTCAATGCGGTGGAAAAGGAAAAATTCCTGAAAAAGTCTGCAAAGAGTGCCATGGGTCCGGTCATTCACGGGTGAAACGGAAAGTGTCCGTGCATATCCCCGCAGGAATCGATAATGGCATGCGACTTCGCATGGAGGGATATGGTGAAGCCGGGGATTATGGTGCACCAAATGGTGACCTGTTTATCGAAGTGTACGTTAAACCTCATGACCATTTTATCAGGAATGGAGATAACCTCGAGATCACCATCGAAATCAGTCCCGTTCAGGCAGTGCTTGGGACATCCATTGAAATTGAAACGATAGATAAACGACATATTGACCTGAAAGTACCCGCAGGCATACAGTACAACACAGCGCTGAAAATAGCAGGCGAAGGGATCAAGCGTCGTGGAAAACCAGGAGATCTTCTGGTCAGGGTTAAACTTGTCACTCCCAGGTCAATCAATAATGAGCAAAAGGAACTCTACCAAAAACTTGCCGAGCTTGAAGGAAAGAGTAATACTTCAGGTGGTTTTTTCTCCGGAATCATGGGGAAAAAAAAAAGTAAAAAGTAATCATAACATTTTTCTGATTATTCTTTTCCAAGCTAAGAGATTTTACAATTTTTTACGCACTTATTTGAGAGCCGGTGATCAATGAGATAAGAATGAGACTGCTCTTCGAGTTGTCCGGTGAAAACCCGACACTTCCCTTTGCTGAACTCGAATGCATAGGAAAATTACTCGATAGCCGGCTTCAGGTTGCAGTTGTTGAGGCACCTGATCCAGAAGAAGCACACCGCCTTGCCATGACGCAGGTTGTTCTGGAATATCTCGGAGAATGCGATCCTGATCTTTCAGCTTTCCAGAAACTCCTCAGAGAACTGGCGATTGAAACACATCAGTCCTTCGCAGGACGAGCCAAAAAAATTCATGGTGGCTGCAATACAAGAAATCCCTGTTCCCAGAGGGAGTTTGAACAGATGATCGGCACCATGATAGAGGGAACGGTGTCACTGGACAAACCAGAGAGAGAATACCGGGCTATTCTTTCGGAGGACCGGTGCTATTTTGGCAAAGTTCTTTTCAGTATAAACCGGGGATCTTATAATGTGCGTAATCCGGGAAAACGGGACTTTTTCCATCCGGGAGTAATGATGCCAAGGATGGCACGTACACTCGTCAATTTAACCTGTTCGCATGCAGGTGAGGTAATGCTTGATCCGTTCTGCGGTACAGGTGGCATCCTGATAGAAGCTGAGATACTCGGGATGCATGCGATTGGAAGTGATTTTGATCCGATGATGGTTGATGGCAGTCGTCAAAATATTACGCAACCGGATCTTATGCTTGCTGATGCAACGCTTCTGCCGTTGGGGAATCATACCATTGATGCAGTGGTGACGGATTTTCCCTACGGGCAATCGGTCTGCATAAAAAAAACAGATACAATGGCAAATCTATACTCTGATGCTCTGGATGAGATTAGTCGCGTGCTTAAAGCCGGACACAGGGCAGTGGTTGTAACGCATCAGGATATTTCAGAAATCGTTGCAGAACACATGACCATTCTGCAGCGCCATGAGCAGCGGGTACATAAAAGTCTTACCCGGCGGGTGCTCGTGCTGACACGGTAAGGAGCAATCTCCGGAACCTGAAGTATTCTTTATGCTTTACCAATACTACATATATTCCGGATAGTATGGAAACAAAAAAGGTAATCAAGGCAGCACTTTTTCTGGGTATCCTGGTATCCTGCATCGGTATTCCGGTATCCGCATACTCGGCCGATGCTATCGTTCTGTTCGAGCAGGGAAATGCTTTCATGAAAAATAAGACCTACTCAGAGGCACTTCGTGTTTATGATAAAGCAATCACATTAGAACCTGAATATTTTGAAGCCTGGAATGGAAAAGCGGATGCACTTAACCGGGCACAACAATTTAATGAAGCACTCAAAGCATCCGATCGCGTGCTTATCCTCAAACCCGATTATGTTTCCGGCTGGATAAACCGGGGGTATATACTGTATAATCTCGGGCTTTATGATGAGGAACTGAAAGCGTATGAGACCGCAATTACTTTTGATCCTGCCAGTCCCGAAGCCTGGTTCAACAAAGGTTACTCACTTGCCGGAATGAAGAGGTACGATGAAGCAATCGCGGCTTTTGATAAAGTGGAGACCCTTGATCCCACCTACCCGAATCTAGCGGGGAATAAACAGATTGCAGAAAAAAGTCGGGATGCGGTCAGATCCAACATGAGTGAAAAAACACCTTTACTCCTCCCCACACAATCGCAGAAAACGACTTCCCCCTCTCTTCAGGCAGGTACCGTGTCAACTACAGAACCAAAAAAATCTCCCATTTCTGTAGGTGGAGTCATCGGAATTTTTTCAATTCTTGTTACTGTACAATGGATGGGAAAATGGAAAAAATGGTAAATATGGTTCTTGAGAAACGGACATGAAACGATTCGATTTACATCTGAACTATGAAAATCGTATTGTATTCAAACGACCCCTGAATCAGGGCCTTTCCAAGGTTCGGCGGTCAGGATTTTTTTGAATTTTTTGCAGATAATCTCCCCGTTGGGGCACCCCATCGGGGTCGTCGTCGTTCATGCCAATAGTAACAGTGGGGGGCTTGACCTTTAATTCAAAATATCCGTTTTTTTATAGTAAGTAAAAAAAAGCAGATCTGGCAGGATTTTTCACTGCCGATTTACACTCATCATAATGTGAAAATCCCTGGACAGGTAATCGTCATTGCACAAAGCGGAGGGATGGTGTCTGGGGACAGGAACTATCCCCCCATCTTCTTTTTCAAAATTTCCTGAGATAAGGAATTCTCAGTGATTTATTGAAAAATGGATTAAATCTTATTTTGCCTTCTTGTAACAAATTTTGGCCTCTTCATGCTTGCCAATCGTATCAAGAATTTCTCCAATATCATTCCAGACTTCTTTACGTCCAGGATCGATTTCCAAAGCGTGTTTGAAAGTAGTCAGAGCTTCCTGATACTTCCCGAGCTCATGTAATGCCCGGCCCTTATAGATCCAGGCGTCCACAAAATCCGGTTGGATCGATATCATAGCAGTAAATGCTTCGCTGGCATCCTGGTGCTGTCCAAGGGCAATAAGTGCACTACCTTTGGTGAAATAGGCTATTGAGAACGTAGGGTCAACAGATACCGCCCGATCATATGATTCAATTGCATCCCTGCTTTGACCCTGGGCTGCAAGTGCCATTCCATGACGTGTCCAGCCGATCGCATTTTCCGGGTCCAGATCAAGGCTTTTTTCATATGCAGCCTGAGCCTCCGGATGCTTTCCGAGGTCATACAGAACATTACCTTTTGCCATCCATGCATCAGCGAGGCTACTATTCTTTTCCAGGGCTTTTTCGAATGTTTCCAGAGCATCCCGGGACATACCAAGTTCCGCGAGTGAAACACCTTTCTGGGACAGTACCTCTGCGCTAGGATTGATCTCAAGAGATCGATCGTACGATTGGTACTGCCAGCCTGTGCTGATCCAGTGCAGCGTAAGCTTTTCCCAGGAAGAAATATACATCAGCAGTTCCATGGTTGTTTTCCCGAGCATGCTCGAAAGAAGTAATTGCCGCATCATAATTGCCCATCTCAAAATGTGCCCTTCCCTCCCAGAAGAATGCCTGATAGCAGGTTGGATTAATTTCCCAAGCCCGTTCAAAGGCTGAGATTGCTGCATCCGGGTTTCCAAGTGCAAGAAGGGATCTGCCTCTTTGATAGATAGCAATAGAAAATCCGGGATTGTGAGAAAGGATGCGATCGAATGATGCGATCGCCTCTTTATTCTTCCCAATCTGCATGAATGCCCTTCCCCTTTGGTACAGGGCCTCCTGGTATTCAGGATTTATTCTCAGCGCAGCGTCAAACGCAATTATTGATTCATGATAGTTCTTAATGTGGACCAGTGCTATTCCTTTATGATAGTATACCTCTGAGTACTGGTCATTTAACGCCAAAGCCTGATTAAACGCTGTTATCGCTTCATCAAAGCGCTCAAGCTTAAGATACGTTATACCCTTGTAATAGAAGACTTCCGGATACTCCGGCTGGAGAGTCAGCACCAGATCAAATGCTTTCAGCGCCTCGTTGTATTGGTTCAATTGGATTAATACTGCTCCACGATGCAAATGCGGCAAAGGGTTTGTTTCATCAAGGGAAATAGAACGATCAAGGCAATCAAGCGCCCGATCATATCTCCCAAGATTTTCCTCTGAAATACCCTTATAGAGCCAGACATCAGAAGATATACCATTCTCACCAAGAGCCCGGTCGAATGCACCAATCGCTTCCTGATACATTGAGAGACTTGCAAGCGCCCGCCCCTTCTCATAGAAAGCCTTAGCGCATTTCGGACTGTTTATGAGGGCAGAGTCGAAGTTTTTAATTGCATCATTATATCTTCCTAAACGGGAGTAAGATACTCCCAGATAATAATATGCCCGTGCATCCTTTGTATCAATACCTAAAGCCTTATTATAACAATTGATAGCGTCCTTGTCCTGGCCAAGGGCAGAAAGGGCTACCCCTTTTCCCGTCCATATAAAAGCGGCAGTAGGCCGGAGGCGTAGTGCCTGGTCAAATGAAACGATTGCCTGCTCGTATCGGGAGAGGTGTGTGAGTGCTATACCCTTGTGGTAAAGTGACTCGATATGTTTCGGCTGGACTGCAAGTGCATGGTCATATGATAGTACCGCTTCGTTGTCCATTCCCTGTTCATGGAGAGTACGCCCTTTATAATAGAACGCTGACCCAAAATCCGGGTGTATTTCCAGTGCTTTACAAAACGCTTCATATGCATCCTTATAATCGGAAATTGCGAAGAGTGAAATTCCCTTAAGGTACCAGGCATCGGCATTAACCGGGTCAATCCCTAGCGTCTTGTCATAATCGCCGATAGCATCACGATATCTTCCAAGATCTGCCAGAGCCATACCATGGTGTAACCACGTTTCAACAGACAGGGGATTGATCTGTAATACGAGGTCAAACGCATCGAGTGCATCTTTTTGCCTTCCTGTTGCTATAAGGGATAAACCTTTGTGATAAAATGCTTCAGCATTTCCTGCATTAAGGTCGATATTTTTATTGAAAGCAATAATGGCTTCATCGTGCCGCCCCAGATTTGCCAGTGCAAGTCCTTTGTGGAAATAAACCTCAGCATAATTCTTGTCGATAATAAGGGCTTTATCAAAAGCTCTTATACCTTCGCGGAACATTCCCAGTGATGCAAGTGCCGTTCCTTTGTCAAACCAAGCTTCAGCAAAGGAGCTGTCGATTTCAAGTGTCCGGTCAAACGCTTTGATGGCCTCTTCGAACCTGCCAATCCGCATAAGAGCTACACCTTTATAGTGAAGTGACGGCGAATGTGCCGGATCAAGATCGAGTGCCTGATTATAGGCGACAATTGCATCGTTGGGTTGCTCCAGAATATCCAGTGAACGCGCTTTGTTATAATATGCAGCAAAATAATCCGGTTTTACGGAGAGTGCATTATCAAATGCGGATATTGCATCTTTGTGACGGGTGAGTTTTGCAAAGATGATACCCTGTTCAAACCATACCTGTGCATTATCAGGAGTGATGTCAAGCAAACGCCCGAAAGCTTCTGCTGCTTCATCATATCTTCCAAGCCCGGCAAACGAAGCTGCATAATGATAAAGTGCGTCTGTGTTATCCTTATTCAGGGAAAGTGTCTTTTCCAAAACTTTGATAGCATCTTCAAATTTACCGATATGGAACAAAGCGATACCTTTCGCGTACAGGGCACTGGAATTTTCTGGCAAATGGTTAATTACGCAATCGAAGGAACTGATTGCATCCTCAAATTTACCAAGAACGGTAAAAGCTTTCCCCCGCTCAAAAAACGCCCGGGGATTATCAGGCTGGTATATAATGCTGTCGTCAAATGCAGCTATTGCTTCTGCAGGATGACCGAGGTTTGAAAGCACTAATCCCTTCTCATACCATATATCGGGATCTGTTTTATTTATCTCGAGCGCTGCATCGAATGCATGCCCGGCTTCTTCAAATCTGCCGAGCAAGACGAGAGACAATCCCTGTAAATAGGGGGGTTCGAATCGGTTGGGAAGCTGAGCAGCTGCAAATCCGAAAATCGCCTGTGCCTCCTCATCCCGTCCCAGTTTTGCAAGTGCCCTGCCCTTTTCAAACAGGATCTCGCCATTATCAGGATCTTTTCCGAGTGCAATATCAAAAATACGAATTGCCTCGTCATATTTTGCAAGCCGGAAAAGTGCATTCCCTTCGGAAAAAAGCAATGAAATATTGTGCGGCTCTTTTTGCCGGGCTTTCTCAAATGCCTCGACAGACTTCCTCATCTTTGCCCAGGTGTTCAGATGCAATGCCTTTGTGATACCATGCTGCTGAAAATTCAGGAGAACGTAAAAGTATCTGATCGAATGCAACGATCGCCTGATCGTACCGACCAAGATTTTCCAGTGCCAGTCCTTTGTTATAGTATCCTTCGGCAAAGTCATTGTCAATGGCAAGAGCTTTTGAAAACGACGATTCGGCTTCTTCATATCTTCCGAGCATCGCAAAAGCGAGTCCCTGTTCAAAATGTCCATCTCTGTTCTGGTCATCCAAAGCAAGTGCCTGCGAAAATGCGGTTACTGCCTCTTCATATTGTTTCAGATTTATGAGCGCGTACCCTCTTTCATAATGTGCAGCAAATGAGTTGTTATTGAGGGTGATTGCACGGTCAAATGTGGTTTTTGCTTCATCAAATCTTTTCAGATAGGCTAGTACAAGGCCTTTGTTAAACCAGATATCATAATTCCCTGTGTCAAGGGTGAGAGCTGCACTGAGCGCCGAAAGAGCCTCTTCATACCGTTTCAGGTCTTTGAGTATCAGTCCCTTTTGGAAATATGCAGGAGAATAGGATGTGTCGACAGATAGTGCCCGGTCAAATGCGGCAATGGCTTCCTTATTTTTTTCAAGGCGGCTAAGTGCCAGTCCTTTCTCGTAAAAAGCACTGATAAATTTCGGATCCAGTACCGTAGCATGATCAAATACTTCAACTGCTTCACTATCTTTGCCTAATTTCGCAAGAGCCACACCTTTGTCATAATAGGCGTTTGCATATTTCGGGTTGATAGAAAGGACCCTGTCGTACGATGAGACAGCTTCTTCATATCTGCCGAGTTCTACAAGTGCAATTGCCCGATCATACCACCCGTATGCAGACCCGGGTTTAATTTCCAGGGCCCGGGTGAGGGCTTCCAGTGCAGGTTCAAACTGACTGATAGAGAGCAGGGTACTTCCTTTCCGTAACCATGCCGAAGCACAAGCCTGATCATGAGACAAGACACGATCAAAGCAGGTAATTGCCTCATGTGGGTTCCCAGACTCAATGTATATTTTCCCCTTTCGGTACCAGGCAGTATTATTGTCAGGCGCCAGGGAAATTGCCCTCTCAAATGACTCAAGAGCTTCTGGCATACGTTCGAGCTCAAAAAGCACGCTTCCCTTGAGGATCCAGACATCAGCAATGGTATTTTCCCGGTTCAAAGAAGATTCAAGCGCCTGGAGCGCCTCTTCAAACCGAAGGAGTTTTACAAGAGAAACTGCCCGCATAAACAGGACCGTGGCATTATCGGGAGTAAGTTCCAGTATCTTATCGAAAGCACCAAGTGCTTTCTCATGTTTCCCAAGGTTTGCAAAGGAAATCCCTGTCTGATATGTCGCGTCGGTGATTGAGGAATCGCAGGAGAGTGCCTGGTTGAATGAGCGGATTGCCTTTTCATATTTTCCCGTTGCGTTCAATACAAGTCCTTTATGATAATGAGCAAAAGCATTCCCCGGAACGTATTCAAGGGTATAATCAAATGCTTTTATGGCATCCGGGTATCTAGCCATACGGTAGAGTGCAAGTCCTTTATTATACGCAGCATCAGAAAGAGTTGAATCCAGGTTCAGTGCCTGTTCGTATGCAATCACTGCTTCTTCATCATTGCCGACCGCGGACAGTGCCTTTCCTCTGCCAAATGCGGCATGAGCATTATGGGGATCCAATTCGAGTGTCTTATCGAATGCGACCACGGCATCGTTGTAACTGTTCAACCTGAAAAGTGTCTCTGCTCTTGCCAGGTTTGTCGCAACATCGTCAGGTGTCAGTTCAAGTGAACGGTTCAGGGATATAATTGCGTCCCTGTCGCGCCCGGCTCCGATGAGAGAGTATCCGTGATAATAGTAGAGTGCTCCCGTGACTGGACCGAGAACGAGTGCCAAATCGAATGCCTGCACAGCTTCATCATGTCGTCCGATAGTTGCGAGTGCAAGTCCTTTGTTATATGCTGCATCCTGCATTTGAGGATTAATTTCAAGAGCACGTTCAAAGGATGGCACTGATTCATCGAACCGATTCAGTTTACCAAGAACGTACCCTTTATGGTACCATGCGACTGCACATGAACTATCAAGAGACAAACCCTTATCAAACGCACTAAGAGCATCATCATAAAGTGAGATGTGTTCGTAGCCAATTCCCCGGTAATACCATGCCTCGGCGTTCTGTTCATCAAGGGTAAGTACCTTTTCAAAAGTTGTGGTCGCTTCTTCCCAGCGCTTGAGATGCAGAAGAGCTTTTCCGCGATAGAACAGGGCAAAGACATACTGAGGTTTGCGTTTCAGAGATTTCCCAAAAGCTTCAACTGATTCTTTATATCGGTTTAATTTGTAAAGGGAATATCCCTTGCATGCAAGGAGATCGGGATTCGCCGAATCATTTTCCATTGCCCGGTCCAGCGCAACTACAGCATCTTCATACCGATCAAGTTTTGCAAGTGCGACACCCCTCATCCGGTGAGCCTGGGAATTTTCCGGATCAATAATAAGGGTTGCATCGAACTCAGTGATCGCATCTTCATGCCGGTTAATCTTTGCGAGAATCTCTCCTTTTACCCTATGCGAGACTGCATCATTTGGATCAATCTCAAGAGCACGATCGAAGGATGCTAAGGCATCGTCATGTTTTTCCAGTTCAAAAAGAGCCAGTCCCTTTTCTGCATACACGCGGGAATTATTCAATCCGAGCTCGATGCACCGGTTAAATGCGCCCAGAGCAGATTCCGGCTTTTTTAAGGAGGAGAGAGCGAGTCCCTTTTCAAAGAGAATATCAACCGAATCAGGTTTAAGCGCGAGAAATTCATCAAAAGCCTCTACCGCTTTTTCATATTTTTTGAGAATAGCTAAAGCTTTCCCCATCTCGCTCCATGATGTATCCCGTGAGGGGTTAAGGGCAAGAGCCCTGCCAAATGCTTCGATAGCTTCAGGATAGGTTTGTGTTAAAACAAGTACGATGCCCTTGTAATAAAATACCCGTTCGCATCCCGGTTCAATCTGGTTAATATGGGTGTAAGCCGCAATAGCCTCCTTATACAACCCCTGGTGGTCAAATGCCCGGGCCTGACCATACAGCGCTGTCAGATCATCGGGATTTGATACTAGCACCTGCCTGAATGATTCTGCTGCCTCATGGTAGCTACCAAGTGATGCAGGTACTCTTCCTTTCTGCAGATATGCATCAGTAAAATCGGGCATCAGCCGATTAGCCTGTTCGAAAGCTGCTGCTGCTTCCGCAATTTTCTTATCTTTGGCAAGTGCGATTCCCTTGTAGTAAAATGCTTCGGCAAACTCCGGATCGAGCGCGAGCACCTGATCGAATGCATTCACTGCATCTGCATGGTTTTCGAGACTGATCTGGGCTCTTCCTTTATAGAACCATGTGTGGGGATTTGTTGCATCAATCTGAAGGGAAGCGTTATAGGCGATGAGGGCTTCCTGATGGCGCCCGACGGCGAACAAGCAGAATCCCTTTATCAGCCATGCATTTGCAATTGCCGGAGAAACTTCAAGTGCGCTGGAAAGCGCTGCAATAGCCTCGTTGAACTCACCAAGTTCAGCGAGGGAGAGACCTTTATGGTAAATAGCATCCGTATAACCGATATTGATCTTAAGTGCATGGGTAAATGCATTCACCGCTTCGCTATGATAACCGGATGCTGCCAGAGATAATCCTCTCTGAAAGTGAATTTCAGCTTTCAATGGATCAATACCCGACGCAGCTTCAAAGGCGGTGATAGCTTCTTCGTGGTTTTCCATGTGTGCAAGTGCGATTCCTTTCTGGAAGAGAGCTTCAGCATCGTCAGGAGTAATCTCCAGCTTGATATTGAATGCAAATACTGCTTCATTATACATGCCGACATTTGCCAGTGCAATACCTTTTTGAAAGAATGCAGGAGCGAAACTGGGTATAAGTTCTAAAAGACGATCGAATGATGCAACTGCTTCCAGATTCTTATCAAGGTGTATCAATGCAAGACCTTTGTCATAATACGCCTGTGCATTGGTTGGATCCAGTTCAATTGTCCGATCAAAGGCAGCAACTGCCACATCATACCGTTCAAGACCAACCAGGGCTTTTCCTTTCTGGTATTCTGCTTCGATAAATTCCGGATTGAGTTTTAATGCGATCTCACAGGCAGCAAGTGAATCTTCATTTCGCCCCAGATCATACAGTGCGATGGATTTATTATATGCAGCTTCACCCGAATTCGGATTCAGTTCCAGTGTGCGGTCAAATATATCTATTGACTCCTGGTAATGGCCGATTGCATAGAGGGCAAGTCCTTTCTGGAAAAACCCGGGAGCATAACCCGGCAGGAGGTTCAGTGTTTTATCAAACGAAATAATTGCATCGTTGAACCTGAAAAGCTTTGCAAGGGCAATACCACGGTTGTAATGTGCATCAGCAAAATTGGGGTCAATTGCCAGAGTGCGATCGAATTCCAGAATAGCGTTTTCAAACTGTGATGCTTGTAAGAGAGCATAACCCTTATGAAAATGTGCATGAGAAAAATTTGCCTCCAGCTCGATTGTACGGTCATAAGCTTCGATGGCTTCGGACACATCCCCCAAATCAAAAAGAGTCTCTTCCTTTCTGATAATGAGCATGGTAATTTTTTGGATTTTCATTAATTATCTTGTTAAAGTCCTTTACTGCTTCTTTGAATTTCCCAAGATTATAAAGCGAAATCCCCTTACACATTCGTGCTTCGAAATATTTGGGTTTTAACTGAATTGTCTTTTCAAAAGCAAAAGTTGCCTCGCTGTGCCGGTTCAACCCTGCATATGACCTGCCCTTGTGATAAAAAATAAGGGCATTTTCGGGATCATAGATAAGTGCCTTGTCAAACGCTTCCAGAGCTTCTTCATATCTCTCGAGTTTAGAAAGTGCAAGGCCCCTGTGGTAGTGTCCCTGAGCATTACTTATATCCTTTTCCAGATTTTTATCGAGTGATTCGATTGCTTCAGTGTATTTTTCCAGTTTTAATAGTGCGAAGCCTTTATAATAATATACATCAGTGTAGGCAGAATCAATCTCCACCGCCCGGTTAAATGCGTCAATCGCTGCCTGATATTTTTCGTTGTGGATTAAGGATCTCCCTTTGTTGTACCATGCAGGTGCAAATGAAGGCAGTATATCAATTGTCTTGTCGAATGCATCAATAGCATCGCGGTGATCGCCAAGTTTGGCTAGTGCAAGTCCTTTATGGTATTGCGCATCGCCATTGTGAGGGTCGATTTCAAGGAGCACCTCAAATGCATGAATCGATTCGTCGGTTCTGTTCACTTTTTCCAGTGCAAGTCCTTTGTAGTGGAATGCTTCAATGCATCTCTGGTTCAGGCTGATTGCATTGTCCAAGGCATCTATTGCATCCTGGTATCTCCCAAGTTCATAGAGTGCCTTCCCATTTTTAACCCAGCCGTCAACCTGATCCGGGTCAATTTTTAAGGATTTGGTGTATGCCGCGATTGCGTCTTCTGTTCGCCCGAGCTCGTTGAGGGCATCGCCTTTTCGCATCCAGATATCCCTGAGGGCTGGGTTGATGTCAAGCGCCTTTGTATAAGAGACCACAGCATCGTGGATCTTGCCGAGATCATGCAGGGCATTGCCCTTTTTTACCCAGCCCTCAGTAAAATTTGAATTGATCTCAAGCGCTTTTGAATAAGCAAGAATAGCCTCCTGTTTTCTGCCAAGTGAAAAGAGTGCATTTCCTTTCTGCATCCAGATCTCGATAATCGTAGGATTCAGAGAAAGGATCCGGTCATGTGTTTCGATAGCGTCAGAGAACTGACTAAGCTCTGACAAGAGATTTCGCTCGACAGATCAGTGCTTCGATACTCGACGGATTCGCTGATAAAGCCCTGTCCAGGAGTGGTAAAGCCTCTTCATACCGTGACAGTTCAGCGTTGGCGATACCCTGATACAGGTAACTGTCTGTTAACGATGGATCAATTTCTGTCGCGTTAATAAATGCAGAAATAGCCTCTTCATATCTTTTTGACTGCAGATAGGAAACCCCAAGATAATAATAATTTAATGCATCTGAAGGATCGAGTGTAATGGCAGTCTCGAAAGACTTCAGGGCATCGCTGTAGCGTTCACGCTGAACGAGAGCAACACCTTTGAAATGATGGGCGGAAGCATTTGAGGGATCAAGCGCTATTGCCTTATCGAATGCCTTTATCGCGTCAGTAAATCGCTCCTGTCCGGCAAATGAGACACCCAGGAAGTAAAAACCAAGTGCATTTTCAGGTTCGATGGCTAAAGACTTCTCAAATGCCGTGATGGCATCATCATACCTTTCACGCTGAGCGAGAGCAATACCTTTTTGATAGAGAATTTTCGGATCTTTGGGGGTGATTTCGAGTGCCTGGTCATAAGATACGACAGCTTCAAGTGTTTTTCCCAGATGCAGCAAGGCGTTCCCTCTCTCAAAAAATGCACGGGCACAGCGCCGGTTGATTTCGAGAGTTTTATCAAATGCATGAACAGCTTCTTCAAATCGTTCGAGGGCGATAAAACCAATGCCCAGGTAACACCATGCCCAGAGATCGCGAGGTTGTTCTTCAATTGAACTGCTGAGAATCGAAACTGCTTCTTCATACTTATGAATCCGGAGAAGCTCGATACTTTTTCTTACTGCCGCTTCAGTATGTTTTGGGTTTAATGCGAGTGCATGATCAAACGCCGAAATAGCCTCTTCAGGCAGGTCCAGATTTGTCAGAGCAATACCTTTGTAAAGCCATGAATCAATGTGTGCCGGGTTCTGTTCGAGTGCTTTCTCAAATGTATTGAGTGCGTCCTGATAGTGGAAAAGGTGTAAAAAAGCGATTCCTTTTCCGTATAACGCCTCTGAATTTTGCGGGGAAATCTCCAGTACACGATCGAAGGTTTCAAGGGCGAATGTATATTGTTTGAGCTGCAATTGGGCAGAACCGAGGTTATAGAGTGCAGGGAAACAGACTGGATCAATAACAAGGGCAGAATCAAATACATCGATCGCTTCACTATATTCTTTTAATTGAATGAGACAAAGTCCCTTGTTGAAAAGTGCATCAATAAAAACGGGATTAATTGCAAGAGCTTTCTCAAACGCCTTGATTGCATCAGCATACTGCTGATTCTTTTGGAGAGTTCTTCCTTTATGATAATTGGTTTTCAAATTGTCAGGTTCAAATTCAAGAGCATTATCATAAGATAAAATTGCCTCCTTGTACATTCCCATACTGGCCAGAGCATTTCCCTTACCATAGAATGCCGGGGCACATGACCGGTTAAACTCAATCGTTTTATCGAATGCCTGAACTGCTTTTTCAAATTGTCCCAGGGAAGAAAGTGCAATACCATGGTAACACCATGCCAGGGCATCACGGGGACTTTCCTTAAGATATCTGTTGAAAACTGCTACTGCCTCCTCATTTTTTTCGAGCTTGACAAGAGCAATTCCCTTTCGGACAATAGCATCTTTTCCTTTTGGCTCCAATGCATTTGTTTTATCAAATGCTGCGATCGCCTCTTCATATTGTTTTAACTGGAGGTGAACGATCCCTAAATAATAATATGACGGAGCATAAGCAGGATCGAGTGTTATGGCATGATTGAATTCGGCTAAAGCATCATCATAGTGCTCTATCGCGATAAGTGCAATGCCCTTGAAATGGTGGATGAGGGCATTTGAGGGTTCAATCGAAAGGGAATGGTCGAAGGCTGTTATTGCTTCATAATATCGCTCAGTTCCGGCATATGCCACACCAAGGTAATAATATCCGGAAGCATTTTCCGGTTCATGAGAAAGAGCCCGTTCAAATGTGTCGATTGCCTCGTTATACTGTTCCTTACGGGATAGGGCAACCCCCTTAAAATAGAGAATTCTTGGATTATCGGGTTCAATCTCTAATGCATGATCATAGAGTGCCACTGCCTCGGACTGGTTTCCTATAGCTGAGAGGGCATTCGCTTTCTCATAGATAGCACGCGTGCATCGGTTGTTGATTTCCAAAGCTTTATCAAATGACTGGATTGATTCTTCAAATCTTTCGATTGCGGAGAGGGCAATGCCCCTGTTGCACCAGGCCCAGTCGTTATCAGGTTTCTCTTCAAGAGCACGATCGAGGATCACTATTGCTTCATCATATCGACAAAGGGCGACAAGCACGATTCCTTTACGAACTGCTGCTTCAGAGTGTCTTGGGTTTAACAAGAGGTACTTTGTCAAATGCGACAATTGCGTCTTCCAGCAAGCCGAGGTTGTTGAGAGTTATTCCCTTATAGAGCCAACCCTCAACCAGTCCCGGGTTTTGGTCGATTGCATCATCAAAGCTTACCAGCGATTCCTGATATCTTGAAAGGTTAAAGAGTGCGATCCCCCGGTTATACAACGCTCCGGTATTTTGGGGTAAGAGTGCAAGTACATTATCCAGATCTGCAACGGCCTCAGCATAGTGCTTGATCTGCATGAGAGAAATTCCCCTTTGATAGAGCACAAGGGTATTTGCTGGATCAATTTCCAGCGCCTGATCAAATGCATAAATTGCATCGTCAAATCTGTCGAGTCGAAGGAGCGCAAGTCCCAGATTATAATAAGCGTTTACGTAGTTTGGGTTGATTGCAATTGCCTGCTCGAACGCATCGATTGCCAGCTCGGACTTTTCGAGTTTTGCTAAAGAGAGACCTTTGTCAAAGTATGTCTGGGCGTATGATGGTTTGATCGCAATACTTTCGTTGTAAGAATCTATGGCATCACCATATTTTCCAAGTCTTGCAAGCAGGAGCCCTTTCTGGTGATATGCCTGTGCGTTTTCCCGGTCCTGCAGGATGGCCTTATCAAATTCCTGAATTGCTTCGTTAATATTACCCAGTTTCGCGAGTGCAAATCCCTTATTGTAAAATGCATCGGTAAAGAGTGGATTGATTTTTAATGCCTGGTCATAAGCGCTGATAGCTTCGGCAAATCTGCCGAGATTCGCATAGGCAATTCCCTTCTGATATGCAGCGGAAGCACATTGAGGATCCTGATCGAGTGCTCGTTCGAATGATTCGATCGCTTCTTTATGCCTGCCAAGCTTGGTAAGGGCGATTCCACGGTAATAAAATGATGCCGGATGTTCCGTTTTTAAAAGCGTTTGCGTAAATGAAGCCAGTGCATCCTCATACCGGCTCAGTTTTATACAGGCAACTCCTTTCAGATACAGCGCATCGGAATTTTCGGGATCAAGTGAGAGAACATGATCGAAATCGAGTGCAGCATCGCGGTATTTACTCTGATAGGCTAAGGCAATACCCCGGTTGTAATATGCACTGGCATTTTCCGGGCTAAGTTCAATAGCTTTATTGAACGCAAAAACTGCATCGCTGAACTTCTGAATCTTATTTGAAGACAGTCCCCTGTGGAGCCATGCATCAGCAATCAGGGGGTCGATTTCAAGGGATCGATCAAGTGCAGTAATTGCGTCTTCATATCTTCCGATTTTGAACAATGAAATTCCTTTAATCGCCCAGATATCAGAATGTCCCGGTTCATATTCAAGGAATTTATCAGCCGATTCATTGGCTTGGCTGTATTGTTCCTGTTTTGCAAGAATGAAACTGAGGTAATACCATACCCAGATATCAGTGGGATCCAACTCGTACGCCTTATTGAAAGCGTTCAGGGAATCAGCGTATTTTCCGAGGTCATATAAGGATATTCCTTTATTATAGAATGCCCTGGCATACGTAGGTACAATTTCAATAGCCTTATCGTAGGCAAAAATTGCCTCATTGTGCCGACTGAGATCAGCAAGGGCAATTCCTTTATTATAATAGACTTTTGCATGGCGGGGATCGACTGTTAGCGCATGATCATATGCGCTAATGGCTTCTTTAAAGCGTCCCAATTCATAAAAGGCAATACCTTTAAGAATCCATGCTTCTGCATTGTCCCAGGAGGTCGCGAGTAACCGATCGCATGCTTCGAGGGCTTTTTCATTCTTCCCAATCTGGGCAAGTGTTGCCGCTTTATTGTACCATGCATTTGTGTCAGCCGGATCGATTGTAACTGCATGATCGTATGAATCAATCGCATCTTCGTATTTGCCAAGGTCATACAGGGCTATACCTTTGAAATAATAGGCTTTTGAAAGGTCGGGAAAGAGGGCGAGTGCCCGGTCAAACATTATGATGGCTTCCTGATATCTGCCAAGATCATAGAGTTCGATGCCCTGTCGCAACAATGCCTCAGCATCACTCTTATTCATGAATTTCTTACCTCACTGTAAATAGCATTTGAAATTCCGGTATTTTCTGCACTTAATGCTCACCTATAATGGTTTAAATAATCGGCATATACCCTTTTTGGTACTTATGTATGTGTATCAATATTTATCAATACTATTTATATACCATAATCTTGATCGTTTGATTTTCAAACTCCCGAAAAAAAGTAAACACGAGTGGGGAAAGCCAAGGAATGTAATATCCCTTCGATTATTGTCAATATAAAAATTATGCTGCATCTGCACTTTCATAGAGCCTTGTGATATAACGTGGAGAAAATAAACTCAGAAATGGAAGCAGGATGAGGAAAAGAATAATACCGGTGTAGGGGATTACCATGTTTATTATAAGGCAGATTATTATTATGTTGATGAGAGTAATGAGCATCATCAGCAGGGCGATAATGTAGGCCATCCGGCCAATCCTGCCAATATGAGCAAGGATAGCTCCGAAATTGAACGCTTCACCCATAGAATCAGTACGTGCAAAACGAACTCCTGCAGTCATGACAATCAACAAGACTGAAATGGCAACCATAACAAGAATAATCGCTCCCATAAGAATGGCAATTATCAACCCCCCGATAGTTGCGGGATTCACGGAAGATCTTAATATATCTGCACTTTCAAAAAGCACAAAAGATAAGATAAGTACCGGTAATGAGTAGATTAAACCAACAATGAAAAGTCTGATTCCGTCAATGAACATTCTGCCCCAGTTATCTAATTTCGGGGATGGATTTGCACCACGATAAATTCGTATGACATATCCCAGATAGAGCGGGAACACGATGCAGCTGAAGATAAGGAGTATCCATTTCTTCCATTTTCCAATCAGACCCTCTTTTGCATATTCAAACGAATCTTCGATAATCTCTCCACTATCCACTCTGCTCACCTTTGAAAGAGGAAATAATTATTTACCGTTGGACACTCCTGTATTAAAATCTATATAAAAAATAACAGGTTATTATAATTATTTTAATAAGTTTTAACTGGTGTGCACATCACATATTGGCGTTTTTTAAAAGGAAATAGCAAATACACGGTTTAAATCTTTTTATCATAAACTGTTAAAAATTCAAGGGGTCATCCGTGCAACTGACTTGTCAGTACCTGGGAACCTTTCACTGAACACTCCTTCACGCCTTCTCTGACTTGCCACATCAGACTATTTTGGTTTTAGGAAAAGGGATCGAAATTGTGGTTCTGATCTGTGTCTTACCAATTGGCAACGAAACAACACCTGGGGACGTTGATACCCCCGTAGATAAACCGTGAGGGAATCTCAACGGGGAATTCAATCGTTAGCAACCGATAAATACTCTGTAATACCGGTCATTCAGATATTACAACAAATGGCAGCATGATAACAGGAGCTTGCCCTTCTGTCAGGATTAATTGAAATTTCTGAATATATTTCCAGCAGGTTATTACTTATTCTGATGCTCAAGTGGATTTATGCGGATAAAAAGACAAGGACCAATTGACAATTTGTCAGAATGCGAACTCACATATGGAAGAACAACAGCATAATTAAATATTCATGAAACTTGCAGGGATTTCTTAGGGGTATTCATAGTATGAAAGATATTGAGCTGTCAAAAAAACAGCATACAATGGAACCAGGCATTATAGAATCAGAAATGCATGATATGACTATCAAACGAAGAGTAATTCACTGGATTCGCCATAATTTCTTCTTCTTTATTACGGGTATGGCCTGTATTATCTGGTTCCTGTTCCGGACGGGAACCAAACCCTCTCGCGTTGAATATCCCTGTCAGCAGGCATCTATAGCAGGAGCAAATCTCTGGATAGCTGTCTACCTGCTTCCGCTCGTATCGATGATACAATCAATTGGAAATGGACGCAGACAGACCCCTAGACTCCTGGGCGCGGGAATTATCGTGGTTTTTCTCATCATCGGCGCTTTGTATTTTTTCGGAGGTTCGAATTCAGAGCCGATTCCTGATGGCCAGTCACAATCCATGACCGGAGCGGTCATCACAGAAAAATTAAATGCAACTGTTGTTACTTCAGAAATCTTTGTGGTTAATGGGACATCGGGGAATGATGGGGGTGTCTATCAGCTTCTTAGTCTGATGGAACAGAAAGGGACTCCGTTCTATGCGGCCGCGAAAGGAACGCAAAAAAACGGATTGATTGCAAAGGATGATGTCGTGATTATCAAGGTTAACGGTCAGTGGGACCAGCGTGGTGGTACGAATACCGATCTTGTCAGGTCGCTGATTCAGGCAATTGTAAACCATCCGGATGAATTTACCGGAGAGATAATCGTGGCAGATAACGGCCAGGCGCAATATGGAGTAACACAAACCGGGGGAAACCTCAACTACGCGAAGAATAATGCAGAAGACAAATCCCAGTCAATGGAGAGTGTAGCCAGATCGTTTTCCGGAACAAATCGGGTATCAACATATCTTTGGGATACCATAACAACACAGCGAGTGAATGAGTATGACGAAGGTGATATGAATGACGGGTATATTGTTAATGAGACCCCCAATCCAAGAACTCGACTTATTGTCTCATATCCAAAATTCAGGACTCAGTATGGAACCTATGTGAGTTTCAAAAAAGGTATCTGGAATAATGAAACACGTTCATATGAGGAGGACCGGCTGAAGATTATCAATGTACCAGTCCTGAAAACTCATGGCACTTTCGGAGTAACCGGAGCTGTGAAAAATTATATGGGGGTTCCTTCGGACAAGCTCACCACCCAGATGGGGAGCAGAGCACATTTAACTGTTGACAAGGGAGGAATGGGAACCCAGATGGCAGAGACCCGGTTCCCCGCTATTACTATCCTTGATGCAATTTGGATT
This sequence comes from uncultured Methanoregulaceae archaeon, assembly GCA_963841015.1. Taxonomy (GTDB): domain Archaea; phylum Halobacteriota; class Methanomicrobia; order Methanomicrobiales; family Methanospirillaceae; genus Methanoregula. The sequence continues at coordinate 117,613 of CAWJAX010000003.1, forward strand.
AATGCAAACATGAAACCCTCGGGTCCCGTAACAACCTACGCACAGGCAACAAGGATGAATATCATCGCAGCGAGCACTGATCCGGTTGCGCTTGATTACTGGGCAGCACAAAATATCCTCATGCCCGCTGCAAAATCCAAGGGCTACTCAGATTTGTCCTCTATGGATCCTGAAAATAATTCCCCGGGGAAATTTGGGAGCTGGCTCCGTCTCTCTATGATGGAACTTCGTGAAGCGGGATATAAAACAACCATAAACAGGGATGCAATGAATATTTATGTCGCTCAGAACACCCCATGATACTATACTGAATCATATCGGGAGAGTACGTAGATTCAAGTTTAACTGCTATCTTTGTAACAAAGAGTGGGGAACCCTCTGATAAGAGTATGAGCTGGGGCTTACCCAATGATGTACCGGTTATCGGGGACTGGAATGGGATGGTACTGATACTGTTGGTATCTACCACAGCGGTAATTTCTTCCTCAAGAACAGTAATGCTCCTGGTAATGCAGATCTGGTCTTTGGATATGGAATATCAACTGATACACCGTTAGAAGGTGACTGGGCCGGATTATAAGAAGAGTTGGGAAAAATCCCCATCTAACATTTTTGCTTGAAACATTTTCACCCCCTCCATAGTATTTCATTCCCTTTAATTCAGTCAAAATCTGTAATTATGGAATCTTATTGGTGTTCTCAACAAAATTCTGACATTAATTTGAATGATGGCACAATATCGGATATTATACTAATACCCTGCCGTAAAACGGAATGTGTTGTATGGAGAGATGGAGAATGTACCCATATCAGTAAAGCAGGGTAATATCCTAATCAAATTTTTATTTTAGGTCCCTGTCAAAATCTCTTTCAGCTTGGAGCCGCTGCGATCTCCTGGCATAACGATCTTTAGAATTTTTAATTTCTGGTTCACTTGGCCGTAACTTTAAGGTTTTCGGAATATTTTGCATGTGAATCGCCTTTTTAATTATCTCATTCGCAGACTTTTTTTAAAGTTTTATTAAATAATAAAAATTGGCAATGCGCCGATGCCTTGCCACTCTTTATTACTTAGTCAGAATAGGTAACCGTTTAAGGAAGATCCAAGCGTTCATAGTCCAATCCCATTGACAGGATCTTCCGCTTTTTTTTAAACTCATATCGTTCGTCTGTTGGCAGATTGCAAGGAGGAAAGTATCCACTGTATGATTGCTGTATGATTGTTTCAAAATTTGTTTCAAAATCTGTTTTTCTGGGGAAATAATAAGACAATTAATTGAACACACTGAATTTGCACATACGGGAGAAGAACCATGAAAGAACCGTTAACTCCTGATGAAGACGCCGTGTTTCTTGAATTTACTCGTCGAGATGTAAAGCCAGGTGAAGAGGCAATGGTAATAGACCAAATTGCAGAGTCGTGCAATATGTCCTACCAGCGCACTCGAAAAGCGGCACAGAGGTTATTTAAAAAAGGGTATCTCTACAATCTTGAAGATGAAAAAGAGCAAGATGAAGTACGAATGCGGGAAATACTGCGCGACTTGTTGCTTCACGATCGCGAGATAAGAGAGTTGTTGAAGACAGACTTGTAGAATATGAATTTTGAACAAAAATACTACGAACAATCTGATGTTTGGAATGGCTATTTTAAAGATAAAACCCACACTGAACGAGCCCAAATTACCTTGGATCTGATTCCGAAAGGGGTTGATTCAATCCTTGATATAGGTTGTGGCGTGGGTAATCTGACAAATCGTATTGAAAAAAATTTCGTCGTTGGTTTGGATTTTGCACATACGCCTTTGACATATGTAAAAAAAAATCCAATTCAAGCGAATATTACTAATTTACCCTTTAAAAGAAAAACTTTCAAATTAATCATTATTACTGAAATTTTGGAACACCTTAACAATCTGAATTTTCAGAGGGGTTTTAATGAGATTATTCGGCTGGATCCCGATTATATTTTATTATCCACCCCTTTTAATGAAGATATCACCCTGGAGTTATGTAAATGTAAAAAATGTGGGAACGTTTTTAATTTATCATTACATCAACGCTCTTTTGATACGGAATCATTACAAATGCTCTTTAAAAATTACGATTTAGAAAAAAAGTTATATATTACCTACAAAATATCTCCAAATAAAAATTTAATAAAAATCAAACAAAATTTCGGTATTTTTAATTATTCAAAATCTTGTATGTGCAATAAATGTGGTAATTCAGTAATTGAACCAAAAAAAGTCCCTGATTTATTTTTTAACTCTTTTTTAACTCCAATATTGAATGTATCAAAGTCCTTTGCTGGTACAAAACAACCTTATCATCAAATCTTGTTATTTCATAAGAAGTTATAATCATTTAAATTAGGAGGATATTTTGTATGTAATGTAATCCTATTGATTGATCATCAATCGACAACCCTGGTACACTTGAAAATCAATCTAGCTACACCGTCCCATATTCCGAGTAATTCTGCCAACCGATTGCCTGCCTTGATTGCACTTTCACTCTTCACTGGACAATTATTGATACCTTTAATTTTCGCGTGATGATTCATGGAATCGTACTGGTGTTGTCAGAAAAATTCAGACGTTAATTTGAATGATGGCACAATTTCGGATCTTGCCCTAATACCGTGCCGCAAAGCAGAATGTGTTGTGTGGAGAGATGGGGAGTGCAGCCATATCAGAAAAGCCGGGAAGCCCGACAAGCCCCATGTCTGGAGCAGACAAGATTAACACGATTTTTCAGTGTATGAAAATAGAAACCGTCACCAAGCCCCTTTATTTTGCCGATCGCATGGGTGGGAGTACGTTTCTATGATGCAATATCAGGAAATTGAACTAAAGTTTGTAGTGACAAGAACAACACTATCCCAATTAATCAGGTAACATGAGTTTGCATTTCGGGCAGTACTGCCAGGGAATCGTGAACCATTTTGTGATCTTGGAATCACTCACTTTGATGTAGCAGCGGTGCATTTTTCCACAACCATTTGGACATGGCTTGGATTTGGATTTCATAGAATAGTATACTATTTCAAAAACGATAAAGCTAATCGGCAAAAGAATAGAGGAGATTTTTAAAAATTTCTTTTTTAGAAGTGATGAGAGATTATAACTTTTAACCCAAGCCTATGCCGAGATTTGAACTCGGGACTTCCTCCTTACCAAGGAGGCACACTGCCAGGCTGTGTCACATAGGCTCACTTTTTATTTCGACATGCCCATCTACCTGTCATCCTTCTCAAGGACGTGCTGTGTCACAAAGCCCCTAGGCAGATTGCCTAACTACGTTGTTAGTAATCCCTATAAAACATTGCGGAACCTGAGAACTAAATCAGATCTTCTCTTTTTTTTAAAAACGATATTCTCCATCACTTAGGAATTTATGCAGGACCACGCATATTGAGCCTCTGGATGCTTTTAAGAACACCATCAAATGTTGCCACTTCTATAACCGGCATTACCCCGTTTTTCTTTATAGCCTTCATGACTGGATCAAAATCTATGGTGCCTTCCCCAATGGCGACATGGGAATCTTCTTTACCGTTGTTGTCATGCAGATGGTAATGCCCGGCAGGTACCTGGAGAAACTCTGCAAGACAGAAATTCAGGTGTGCATGACCCACATCCAGAGCGAATGGAGTGTCCCCAATCAGACGTAGTTCATCAGGAGTTTTCAAGAAGAAATAATCCCAGTTGCCCATATTTTCGATAAAAAATGGTACGGAATATTCAATTGCAAGGCCGGTGAGATCTGCTATCGAGGTCCCCAGCTGCCGCTCTGCCTTCGTTCGCTCTTCTGCCCATGCAAAATATCCCGGATGCACGATAACCCTCGCATTTACCTCTGCTGCAATTAAAAAACACTGTTCTATCACTTCAACACTTGCCCGTCGTATAGGTTCAAGAAGACTTGCGATATTGGTTCCCCTGCAGGGCGCATGGATGGAAAAATGCGTGGAATAACTCAGGAGAGGTTCACTGTTTTCCAGATAATGCAGGCCTTCATCCATAATCTCTATATGGTCTGAAATGCCGGAGATTCTGTCAAGTGCGTTCGTAAGTGGTTCCTGGTGAAGACAGAATGTGGAAATACCGAACATGAAAGAGTGATTTACCTGAAAGCATTTTAAATGTGTACGATACCATGGACCTGAAACGGTAATTTTGAAAATCCGGATTTTTTCCCATACAATGTCTCAATATTTGGGACAGCGATTTCGATATCTTCAGCGTTAATCGATTGGCTGTATCATCCCGATTAATATCGGTTTCCCTGGTTTTTATCTCGCGCCAAAGAATGATGGAGCGTGCAAAAAGAGTAACCAGAATACCAAAAAAAAAGTTACTATGATGAAAAAGTAACATTTACAAATTCCAGCATTCCTACCCGTACTCTTATTTCATTTCCCAGTAAATACTTTTAAGATTGCATGACAACGGGACAGGAAATAGCAGACACACTTCACGAACTGGTTGATCGGGATTTTACCTTTATGCATATCTGCGGCACCCACGAGGCCGCGATAGCCCGGACCGGATTGCGCAGTCTTCTTCCAGAACGCTTGAAGATTGTCATGGGTCCTGGGTGCCCGGTCTGTATCACTCCCCAAGGTGAAATCGATGCAGCATTATCGCTCGTTGAAAAGGATTACATCATTGCAACGTACGGTGACCTGCTCCGTGTCCCGGGATCAAAAGGGTCGCTGGAATCGAGCGGTGGCGATGTCCGGGTTGTACAGGGTGTCCATAAGGCTGTTGAGATCGCACAAAAGACAAAAAAAGAAGTGGTTTTCATTTCCGTTGGTTTTGAAACCACTGCGCCAACAGTCGCTGCAACCATTCTCTCCCGACCACCCGGGAATTTTTCCATCCTTTCCTGCCATCGGATTGTTCCCCCGGCGATGAAATGGCTGCTCGAACAGGGAGAAGCGAAGCTGAATGGTTTTATGCTTCCGGGCCATGTCTGCACAATAATGGGATACGAAGACTATGAACAGTTCCCCGTCCCGCAGGTTGTTGCGGGTTTTGAACCTGAGGATATCCTGCTTGGTCTGCTTATGCTGGTCCGGCAGGTCCGCGAGGGGACTCACCGGGTTGACAATGCATACCCGCGGGCAGTCAGTCGTGAAGGCAACCTGAAGGCAAAAAAGATCATGTATGAGGTCTTTGAACTCTCGGATGTTGAATGGCGTGGGTTTCCGGTAATTCCAGGTTCAGGATTACGGCTGAAAAAGGAATTTGAACAGTATGATGCACAGAAAAAATTCGGTATCGTGTTCAGGCATATCAGCAAACATTCTGCCTGTATCTGTGATAAAATCCTACGGGGGATCGCCCAACCTTCTGACTGTAAACTTTTTTCAAAAGTCTGCCATCCCCGGACACCCGTCGGACCCTGCATGGTCAGCCATGAAGGTGCCTGTAAAATATGGCATATGTACCAGACGAAAAAACCTGAAACCATATTCGAATAAATCCAAGGATGGTGCACCAGGATAGCGGACTGGTCCTCAGGTCAATGGGATAATCGACTCATAGTATTTTGGGAAAACTATTTCATTTAATTATCAGGTTCTATGAACTAGATACAAAGATCTCTTAAATATTTAATATTGAACGACAAATGGTAAATCATGGCTGCAAAATCGTGCGACACCTGTGATAAAGAAGGTGTTGGCGGTATCATCTATGGCAACTGTCAACAATTCCTTGCCCGGCGCAGGGAAATTAATCGCCTTGATGTTTGCCTTGAATCTTTTTTCTCATTAAGCGGGTCTTCTGTAATGCCCGAGTAAGTTTGGCTTCCTTATCTGCGGAATAAAGTAATCACAGGAAAATCTGATTTCAAGATCGATATGGATATCTTCAGGATGACCAGCACTCTTCTATAAAGAAATCCCATAATTCTTCCCTATTTTATCAAAATACTCACATTTATCCCCATCTTTTTAAAGGGCTTCCAATGGTGTTGCAAGACACGATCCCGACTTAAATAGGCTAATGCAGGTGCCAGATGAAAACAAGCTCATGTTTTGGGGTTTAATTTAAAGCGATAATATCGATTATTTTGCCAATCTGGTGCATTTTCAGGTTTATTTCTGGAGGTAAAAAATCGGGGCGTTTTGCGGGCGTTTTCGGAACCGGATTCCGGGAAACGGGGGTTGATATGGCCCCGGATTAGGGACGGGGAGAGTATGAAAACTGAAGTCACAAATATAAGATGGAATTTGAAGAGAACGTGTCCTCTCGTTTCTATCCTTGCATTTATATGGGAGGGAAAGAGAATAAGTAAGGTAAAAGTCTGCCTCGGTAGGGTAGTGGACATCCTAGAAGCCTCCGGAGCTTTTGACCCGGGTTCAAATCCCGGCCGAGGCGCTTGTTTTTCTGAATTTTAAAAAGGTTCTTTGAGATCAGGTTCTTTCTTGTTATTGTTCAGATGACCTGGTTCATGAAAAGCACAATGTATCCACAGGATGCCAAGCCCATCGCCAGCAACACCCCATAATCCCTGGATCTGATGGTGGATTCCCGCACATGCGTCCTTTTCCCGGTACGGTATCCCCGCATATCTATCGTCAGTCCCAGGACGGTCGAGCGGAGCAGGGCGTTTGATACCAAGGGGATTACGATGGGAGCAACACTCCTGATCTTCCCGATAAAGCCGGTCCCCGGGTTGTAGCCACGGGCCAGCTGCGGTTCATGGATCCGGCTCCCTTCAATCTGCAACGTTGGTATGAAACGGAGTGCGATGATGAACATGAGGATATAATCCATCGGCATTCTTATCTTTTCGAGCGTGTGCACCAGGTCCCGGGGCTGGGTGGAGAGCAGGAACATCTGGAAGGCAAAGATCAGGATCATGAAGCGGAACGTAAGGATGAGCCCGATCTCAATTGCTCCCTGGGTTGTGGAACAAGGTAACCAACGACTGCTCCGTTTGGCATCGTGATGAGCGTGATAATAATGAACAGTACGCTCATCACAAGGATAAGCTTCGACTGCTGCAGCACTTCATGATGCAGCCGGCTAATCCAGGCGATAGTGAGAAGCGCGATAGTTCCCTTCTGATTCAATAACGTCCAGGTACACCCTCTCTCTTTAGCACTTTCGCACCGCTCAGACCTGAGCCTTATCCATGTCAGAGTGGGAGATATCCGGTGCTATGTTGATCGAACTCCGTAAGGGGATGACGCTCCATCCAGGCACCTTTAACGCGGTGATCGCACCCGGGAAGGTGCTGGTCTCCGCACTCAACAACAACACGGATCTCCAGCGTTTCCTCTTCCTGTACGTGAGCGGTAATTACTCACAACTCCTCTCTTCGATCAGCCGGTCATCCAAAAATTTTGAGGTCCGCAGGGCATTCACTGCTCACCAGCTCTTCACCATACTGAAAAAGGCGAGCCACACGGTCGTCCTCCTTGAGCACGATCCGACACTTTTTGACGGAGCAGAGAATATGCTGCCGCAGATCGCGGGAATGCTCAAAGAAGTTGGTCGTGAATCGCTCGTGATCCTGTATACCCCCTCCATCGACCGCTCGTTCTCTGTACTGATGCGGCAAGCCGACCACATCATCGAGATCGCACCTGCTGATGAGAGTATCAGATTCCGTTCATCTCGTAATAGCGGGGTTCTCCCGTATGCGCAGCAGACCCTGGAGGTATCGTAATGGGAAGAAGTTTTGGGAGTGTCCGGCAAGGGGTGAAAAACATTGCAGACCGCTGGGCCCGGTCATCACGGGCACTTAAAAAGGAGGATCAGCAGTACGGTGAGAGACTGGTGGAACTGGCAAAGAAACATTCGAGCGAAGCGTTCATTGCCTGCGATGATCCGCTCGAAGCTGCGGTCTTCTCGGCACTCGTTGAGACCCTCAAGCGCCAGGACCAGATCGAATCGCTCCTGAGGGAAGATGTGGATCATTGACTCGGCGTACCGGAATGGAGGAATTGATCTCTGGACAAAGGAGGGGTCAGTAACAAAAGTCCATCATGATTACCATCCCCCCTTCCTCATCCACTTCCACGACCCGCCCGCTCATCATGAGATGATCGATACCCTTGAAGAGCGCTATGGTGCAGAGGAGTGCATTATCCATACCCTCTTTGGGGATCTCCCGGGCTACTCCGTCTGTGCAGGCCGTGATGTTGCCGAAACAATCGAAAAACAGGCTGCATTTGATGTGCAGCTCTTCAATGTTGATGTGCGCCGGGACCAGCGCTTCATGGCGGAGAAGGGGATCTTTCCCTGCAGTGCAGGCAATGATTCAAGATTTTCTCCGGAATTCTTGCACAATCTGAAAAGTGTGAAGATCACCATCCACGACAATCCTGCACTTTCCACACTCTTGTCTGATGTTGAAGTGATTCACGAATGCACCGAGAGGCTGACCGGCCGGACAAAGAACGTGCTTGCAGATCTCTTTGTCCTCGTAAGGTCGATTGACCCGGATGTAATTCTCATGCCGGATGCCGATACGTGGATGCCCAGGATTCAGAAGGAAGCACAAAAACACGGAATTGCTATGCCCTTCTCACGAAACGGGAAGTACCGGCAGATGGACGCCCGTTCGTACTGGAGTTACGGAAGAATGGAGCACAAGGAATCCGCTCTCATTCCTGATGGGCGTATCCTGATCGACACTGAACAGTCTTTCGTATACCAGGAAGGCGGGCTTGGGGGGGTGCTCATGGCCGCACGACTCTCAGGACTCCCGCCAAACCTTGCTTCCCGTTTCACACCGGGAACCCTCATCAGCAGTTATGAAGTCTATGAAGCAGTGAAGCAGGGCATTGCAGTACCGTTCCGGAAGAGCGACCCGGAGATGATCCGGCATGTCTCCCATCTTCAGGCTGCGGACCGGGGCGGGATGATGTTCCAGCCGGCACCCGGCATCTACGAAAACGTGGAGGAGATTGATTTCACCTCCCTGTATCCTTCGATTATCGTGCAGTCAAACCTGTCACCCGAGACGATCGGGCACCCGGAACGGGCCGGGTTCCTACCCGCAGCGCTGAAACCTCTTCTTGATCTGCGTATCACTACCAAACATTTGAAGAAAACGGATTCCCGTCTCACTGGTATCGATTCAATCCTGAAGTGGATGCTGGTCACCTGCTTTGGGTATACGGGCTACAAGAACGCGAAGTTCGGGAGGATCGAAGTGCATGAAGGAATCACGGGGCGGTCCAGAGATATCCTGATTCGCACGAAAGATATTGCAGAAGAAATGGGTTTTACGGTGCTGCACGGGATTGTGGACTGCCTCTGGGTACAGGGATCTCCAATCGCTCTGCTGAAACAATCGATCGAGAATGAGATTGGAATTCCCACCGAGATCGAACACTTCAACTGGATTGTTTTCCAGCCAATGAATGACGGGTCTGGCGCATACAACCGGTATTTTGGCAGGCTGTCCGATGGAAGCGTGAAGGTCAGGGGGATCGCGGCACGGCAACACGATACCCCGGAGTTCGTCCGCTCGATGCAGAGCCAGATGCTTGAGGTCATGGCGGGTGCCGCAAGCATCGCAGAGCTCGAAGATAAGAAAGAAGAGATCAGGAATATTTTCCGCAGGACCGTAACGTGTCTTCCCTCAGCAGATCCGAAGGCGATGGTGATCAACCGCCGGATAAGCCGGCTCAGCTATGCTCACCGGTGCATTGAAGGTGCGGCAGTCCTTGCATACCGGAAGCAGGGGATAGGGATTGCACCGGGCATGAAGATCCGGTATGTAGTGACTGATGCCCGGAGATACCAGGTTGAGACCGAATGGAACGCTGCTTATTTTGATCTTCCCTATTACCGTAACCTGCTGGAAAAGGCATGGGATGAAATTGCGTTTGCATTTCGCATATTTCCTCAGGAGAATCAGGCAAAAAAGCAGGAATTGTTCAATGCTTTGTAAAGACCCTGTCTGTCAGAAATATTCATTGCCTTGACGCACACTCTCACGTATAAGGACTGATGGTTGTTGTTTACACCGGGAAGCAGTGATATTGATAAAGAAGCATTGGCCCTGCATGCCAAAAATCACGGTAAACTGGAGATCCGCTCAAAGGTTCCGCTGAAAAATAAACATGATCTCTCACTGGCTTACACACCCGGTGTGGCCGAAGTATGCAGGGAAATTGCAAAGGATAAGTATCTAGCATACAAGTATACGATGAAGGCGAACACAATTGCTATCGTTACTGACGGTTCTGCGGTTCTCGGGCTTGGCAACATCGGGGGATATGCAGCGATACCTGTCATGGAGGGAAAAGCGATCCTCTTCAAGGAGTTTGCAGACATCGATGCTTTTCCTATCTGTTTTGAAAATTATGAAACGGATTTTACCGACCAGGTAAAAAATATCGCGCCGGTTTTTGGAGGCATCAATCTTGAGGATATCGCTGCACCCAAATGTTTTGAAGTTGAAGATGCCCTGCAGGACATCGGTATTCCCGTGATGCATGATGATCAGCACGGAACAGCCGTTGTTGTTCTTGCAGCACTTCTTAATGCCTGTAAAGTTACCGGGAAAAGGTATGAGGACCTGAATATTGTGATATGTGGAGCCGGAAGCTGCCGGTTATGCAATCACCCGGTTACTCAAATGCATCGGATATGATCCCAATGTCTGCACTACCGTGCACGAGATTATTGTCTGTGATACGCAGGGGATTATTTTCCGGGGACGGGAAGGATTGTACAAAAACAAGTACAAGTTCATCCTTGCAGAGGAAACAAATCATCGGTCGCGTGAGGGAAAACTTGCTGATGCGATGCTGGGTGCCGATGTCTTTATAGGTGTATCAGGACCGGAAATTGTCACAGAAGAGATGATACGGTCAATGAACAAGGATCCGATTGTGTTTGCACTGGCAAACCCGGTACCGGAAATCTGGCCTGATGCAGCGATGCATGCCGGAGCGGCTATAGTGGGAACCGGGCGAAGTGATTTCCCCAACCAGATCAATAACGTTCTCGCATTTCCGGGCATATTCAGGGGGGCGCTCGATGCCCGTGCCACACGGATTAGCGATGAAATGAAGATTGCGGCAGCGCATGCGATTGCAGATTTTCTTAAAAAACCCCAGAGGGATCGCATCCTGCCAAATATTCTTGACAGGGAAGTGACACAGGCAGTAGCAAAATCTGTGGTGAAGGCTGCGGAGAAGTGCGGTTGCAGCAGAAAAATATGAAAAATATGGCTCTGTAGAATTCCTTATATCAGGGTATTAAGTTTAAAGCACTGGCATGATGATGGAGGGGGCAGTGCCTGTCTCCGCTTGCCATCCTGGTGCTCAAGAGTGATGATTACGTAGTACCTGTTCTGGTCGTATCGCATCTGGGCGGGAGCCAAAGCGGCGGGGGTGAAACCCTCTGAACGTTCAGGTTTTATAAAAAACATTTCTCCAGAGCCAAAAAACCCCTTTAATGGACTTCGTGTTCGTAACGTTGTGCGGCTTCTGCACCTTTCAGACAGAAATCATGATAGATGAGACCGAGCTCCCGGGTAACCGGACATTTCCTGCAGGTGCAACCCGCATCTTCTGAAATACAAAGCATGCTTTTTCCAGCGATACAGTAGAGCAATTCGTGATTTTCCTGTGCGCAGCGGTTGTAAGAAGGACATGTCGGGCAGATGCACACCGCCCGCTTTTCATTGGTTATCTGCTTGCGCTCTTTCGCATTTTTTTCCCAGGACATGTTCAGCCATTGTTCAAATACATCCATACAGATCCTTTTTTACCGAGAGTTGCTCATCCATAACCCGTGATGTCATAATTGATTGTTGTAGAGTTTTTTGCACATTCTTTTCCGTGAATAAGCACGTCATCGACCATTTTTTTTAACAGTGCGGGATAGATTGCTCCTACCATTTCCTGAACTGGCTTTCCCTCACAGAAAAATTTGAACGTGGGCGTGCTCCGGACACCGTAGCGTTCGGCAGTCCACTGGTTTGTCATGATGTTTATCCGGACAAAGACAACAGAATCCTTGTACTCAACTGCGTAATTCTTAAAATAGGGCTCCATCTGGTGACAGAATGCACACGTTGGACTGTAGAACATGACCGCCACAGGTTTTGTTCCTTTCTCTACGGTTTTTTCCCAGCTGAGGTCATCGGCTTCCACCAGCGGTTCTTCTGCCATCAAATCCCCTCTCAGCCAGACATTAGAGGATGCTGCTCATATAGTTTGTCCTCAATCGAGCACACGGGACAGTGATGACTAATAATTGCCGGCTCCGGAACGTTCCCGGAATTCCGCCAATGGACTAGGAGGAATATGGTAATATACCGAAGTGAGAATTTTCGATTCCGGGGATTATAAAAACAAAGACCAGCAGAGACCAATCATAAGGTGATGCAGGCAATCCTGCGCATTTATTGGGAAGGGAAGCCATATCCAATCAATAACACGGATTGAAAATTTAGCTTTGTAAAAAACACTGGAGTGATTATTCAATGCTGATGCGGATTGGCGGGAAGGACGTAGAGGGTGTCGATGCACGCTGGATTGAGGTGAAGAACCCGGCAACAGGTGAGTTGATCGATCGAATACCGGCGGGGACAAAGGAAGATGTGTCCCGTGCAGCTGATGCTGCTGACGCGGCTTTTAGTGCCTGGGCTAAAAAGTCGATGCGTGACCGCGGGGTTATCCTGTACCATGCTGCTCAAAAAGTAAGGGATCAGTATAAGGATCTTGCCCGGCTTCTCACTCTGGAACAGGGTAAACCAATGAGGGAATCATTAGACGAAGTGCGGGGATATGCAAACATCCTTGAATTCTATGCCGGTATTTCTTCATGGCAGTCTGGTGAAGCAATCAGACTTGGGGCTAGTGGTGATTGTATTGTTGTGCGTCAGCCCCTCGGTGTCTGCGGAGCAATAATCCCCTGGAACATGCCGGTACTTATCATGGGCTGGAAAATCGGCCCTGCCATTCTCGCCGGAAACACGATGGTGCTGAAACCGGCATCATCAACATCCCTGACAAATCTCCGGCTTGCACAGATTCTTGACGACGCCGGTTTACCCTCCGGGGTGCTCAACATTGTTACCGGCAGTGGTGAATCAGTAGGTACAGCTATTGTGAAGCACCCCACAATCCGCAAGGTGTCATTCACCGGGGACTGCACAACCGGCAGTAAGATACGGGAGATGGCAGGTGCCCATCTCAAGGATCTCACGCTCGAACTCGGGGGTTCGGATCCGATGATTGTAATGCCTGATGCTGCAATTGACAAGGCAGTCGAGGGAGCGCTCCGGGGCAGGTTTTACAATGCAGGCCAAACCTGCACAGCAGTAAAGCGCCTCTATGTCCATGAAAAAATTTCACTGCCATTCATTCAGAAATTAAAAGAACGTGTTGATGCCCTTTCCGTCGGTAACGGACTTGGGTCCAGGATCGATATGGGTCCGATGATTAGTGAAGTGCAACGGGAGAAAATCTCACGGATAGTTGAAGAAACCCGTGAGAAAAATCAGGGAACAATTCTTTCAGGTGGATGTACGCTGAAAGGAACAGCATATGAGCGGGGATATTTCTATCGTCCAACACTGGTCAGCAATGTCGTTCCTGATTCAAGGCTTGTAACCAGCGAGATTTTTGGTCCGGTACTGCCGGTAATAACGGTCCCTGATCTTGATACCGCCATACATGAGGCAAACAATACGCGGTACGGTCTGGGAGCTTCGATCTGGACAAAAGATCTCGCTACAACAAAACGGGTATTTGATGAGGTGAAGGCCGGTATCATCTGGGTGAATCGTCATCTTACCGTGCCGCCCGAAATACCGTTTGGAGGAATGAACGAGAGTGGGATCGGGCGAGAAAACGGTCAGCACGCTCTTGACAGTTATTCGCAGACCAAGACCCTGTTTCTTGGCTGGTAAAAGTGATTATTTTCGTTTTAGCAGCATCGTACAGCCCACCAGGATAAATACAGCGACAATCATGGTGGGCGAGAGTGGAGATTTCTGCGTAGTGGTGATGGGGGTGGATGGGGTTGCAGGGATTGGAATTGTTGTTTGGACAGTCGCTTCTGGTGACAGTGTTTTCAGGGTTGTCGGTAATTTCTCAACAATATTAAACGTAGTAGTGCTGGTTACGTCAATGGTTTCACCGGATACTGTCACAACATATTCATCGGGTTTGAAGGTAGATGCATCGACATCGAACGACCAGTGGTTAAATCCTTTTGTTCCTGGCTCTACTTTGACAGTACCTGCTGATCCGGAGAATTCACCACTCTGTACTTTTTGTGTTGGTTTGAATGATGATGAGATGATTTCGATCATCAGGTTATTTCCCACAGCAAGGTTGGTTGAACCATGAATGGTGAACTTGTCACCAACAGCATGATCTTCGATAGGGGTGATGAATGCGGAGGGTTGAGTGATAATAAAGGATGTAGTGGCAAACGTATCATCGAGATTCTGACTGTTGATTGCCCGCATCAAAGCGTTAGCGCCATCCGTATTCTGCAGGCTGCCTGAGCCAGTTAGCTGAAAGATAGAAGTCCCAGTTCCGAGCTGCCGGGTGATCACACTGCCGGTTGATGAATCGTAGTAAATATCGAACTCTGCATTCATCATAGGATGTTGGACCAGGACAAAATACTGGCCGGGTGCAAGCGATTGGGTGTCAGCCGATTTGAGTTCATAATCATAGGTGTTATCCGCGTTTGTGGACACGGTTGCGATCTTTACATAATTGTACCCAATTAGCCAAACCTGCAAACCATCACGCGGGTGACCGGTGGCGATACCATGAATAGAGACTGGATCCCCGTTTGCGATTTCCGGTGCTCCAGCAAACGAACTGCCGGGATATAAGGAGATGGCTGCTATGGGGGGAATTATGACAAGTGCACACAGGAGCATGAGGAATACAGGGTTTCGAAGAGAAGGTATGATCATACTGCTCAGCTGGTATGGGGCTTGAAGATTTATGAAGATGTGTGGCAGGATGATCCATCCTCAGTCTCTTCGTGTGTTGAGCAGTACCCAATACTTCCCGTAATCCAATGATTATCAGAAGAACTTGAATTAGCAGATTAACGGTTTAAAAGAAGTGAGTGGGAGGAGTAAGCCTCCTTCTGTTTTTAGCGGCATTCAGCTATGCGTCATACCCGGACAGATACCGAGCGATCCAATTGTCCTGTTCTGACTTGCACCCGCAGGGATTCGCCGTTTCACCGATTCCTGTCTGTTAACGCTCAGCGAGTGATCACACAGATCGTGTGCACTTGACGGTACACCGTCTCGATCGCTTCATGACTGAAAACAGGCCGTGTCGTTTCTGTGCCATTGCCGTGACTCTCGCCACCCGTACTTGTGTACGGCTGCGTGCCCGGTGGGTGGGAGGACTTTCCTCAGCAGCCAGAATGGCCACCGTCGGCCGCTCTCTCCCTCTCCTGTAATACTATGTTTTTTCAGGTGATAAGCACAGCGCTTAGGGCAGGAATATCCTCAAACGAAGCGGGTGTTTGTGCTCCTTTATAAAATTCAAAACCGGTCTTTCATAAGTACTCAATAACAATATGAGCGCACGCAGTGATTTCACCCCTCCTGTTTCTGTCTCCCTCACATGCGATAACCCTGGTACAGGCAATTTATTATTATCGCTCTAAACTCCGGGGAGGGATATTATGGCACCTGCACTGTCTGCTCTGGAATGTACCGGTAATTTGTATCTCGTTTCAACGGAGAAGGAATTTTTATCGAGCCCATTAACCTGAACACTCCCAGCACGATCTACCTCTCCGCCGCCACTCACCTTCCGGTTATCAATAAATTCTGAACAGATTTTCAATCATCATTTATAGAAGCACAATAGTGGTACGGGCGGACAGGTTCTTTCTTGTCTTTCAACTGCCCTGCGCGTATGATTTCATTGTTTAACGTAGGGAATTCTCAGATTCCATGTTCGAAAGATTGTTAAATAAGGTGCACTAAAGACAGTCTCAAAGATATGGGGGAGATGAGTTTGAACCTGCTCAATACAGATGATGGTGAGATGGCTCTACGCCTTGCACGTGGTGCGATTGAGTATGCTATTGTAAAAAAGCCAAAACCCGCTCTCGCTTTGACACCGGTTTTTGGGGATAAACGCGGGATTTTTGTCACTCTCACCAAAACAGGAGAACTTCGTGGGTGTATCGGCTTTCCATATCCGGTTATGCCTCTCGGAGATGCAATTGAGGATGCCGCTGTCGCAGCAGCAACCGGAGACCCCCGGTTTCCCCCGGTTCGAAAGGAAGAACTTTCCTCTATCAAACTTGAAGTTACAATCCTGACCGACCCTGTTCCGGTTATCGGTGAACCTGGCAAACGCCCGGAAAAAATTGAGGTTGGCAGGCACGGTCTTATCGTGCGGGGCAGGGGGACGAGTGGCCTCCTGCTTCCGCAGGTAGCTACTGAGTATGGCTGGGATAGCATGACATTTCTCGATCACACCTGTATCAAAGCAGGGTTTCCTGAACGATGCTGGACCAATGCAAATGTTGAGGTGCTCACCTTTGAAGGACAGATCTTCACTGAACCATTTATGAGGGCAACCGTTTAAACTGAATACCGCACATATAAGCGGACAGCACGGGTGCAAAAATGGCAATTGCGTTTGAGAGTTTATTTAGCGATATCCACGGACGATCCGGAAAACTTACGGTCGGCAAAAAGACGATAAAAACTCCTGCTCTTCTCCCGGTTATTAACCCCCATCTCCAACTCGTTACACCAAAAGAGATCCAGTCGATGGGAGTAGAGGCCCTGATCACGAATGCCTACATCTTGTCTCAGAGCAAACAGTACCGAGAACGCGCCCTCACCGAAGGTCTGCATAAAGTGTTGGATTATGATGGTGTCATAATGACCGACTCGGGCTCATTTCAGCTCTCAGTTTATGGCCAGGTCTCTACTACCAATATCGAAACTCTCTCCTTCCAGCGTGATATTGGGAGTGATATCTGGGTGCCGCTGGACATCCCGACATCACCAGCAGCCGATCGTTCCACGACAGAGCAGGATCTCTTAGTAACCATGCAGCGTCTCAGAGAGGCAAAAGAGGTCTTTGGCAATGATGCTCCTCTTGCAGGACCGGTCCAGGGTGGCAGCTTTACTGACCTCAGGCAACGGGCTGGTCGGGAAGTGACAGATCTGGGTTTTTCCTTTTGTCCTATAGGTGCGGTTGTCCCGCTCATGGAATCATACCGGTACCGGGATCTTGTGAGTGCGGTCATGGCAGCTAAACAGACACTTTCACCATCAGTATGTGTTCACCTTTTTGGCGCCGGCCACCCGTCAATGTTTGCCCTTGCAACTGCAATGGGCTGCGACCTTTTTGATTCTGCAGCATATGCTCTCTATGCAAAAGAGGGGCGATATCTCACCACTCATGGCAGTTTCAAAATTGATGAGCTCGCGGATCTCCCCTGTGCATGCACTGTGTGCCGTTCGCACACCATTGAAGAATTATCCACTGCCCCGGATCGTGAACGCCTGCTCGCGCTCCACAACCTGTATGTGACACTCGCAGAGATATCCCGTATTCGTCAGGCAATTTTCGATGGAACGCTCTGGGAACTTGTAGATGAACGATGCCGGGGGCATCCGCAACTCCTCTCTGGCTACCGGGCGCTGCTGACCAGAACAGTATCATTGGAAAAATATGATCGTGTCTCCAAACGCCGGTTCTTCTACCGGGGAGACGAGTCCTGCAGCCGTACAGAAGTATTCCGTTACCAGCAGATGCTTTCCCGGCTTCAGCTCGGAGAGCATGTCCTTGTTGCATTTGAGGGGGGAACGCGCGACGAATTTAACGATACCCTGTTTTTCAAACCACCGTTTGGTCCATATCCAAAAGAACTCAAAGAAACATTTCCTATTGGGCCGAGTGAAATTCCCGAGTGGGACGATGCCATGGTAAGACAAGGAAGCCGGGGGATCAAACTACTTATGGCGAGTCACCCTGATAGTCGGTTTGTTGTTTCCTGCAGCCCCTGCTGGGAAGCGATTGTCCATCAGGAACTTGGCGATATTGAGGTGCGTAATGAACAGGTTTGATATCAGGAAAAGGGACGGACTTGCACGAATCGCCATCTTCCAGACGGATACGATTTCCCTGAAGGTGCCGGCTGCTCTTGCAGTTGAACCTCTCTTTCCTGATCTCGATACACGTGAAGGAACCAACATC
This sequence comes from uncultured Methanoregulaceae archaeon, assembly GCA_963841015.1. Taxonomy (GTDB): domain Archaea; phylum Halobacteriota; class Methanomicrobia; order Methanomicrobiales; family Methanospirillaceae; genus Methanoregula. Next base: position 135,815 of record CAWJAX010000003.1, read on the forward strand.
CCTCTCTGTGCTCCTCTCTCCCTCATAAAACACTACCCCCCCCATAATAACGGACAACCGGTCACCATCCACCCACATCTTGACAATGCTGCACACAGTGGCGATTGCGTTATGGTGGCAGGCTGGCATACGGCTTTATCAAATCCAAGAAATTATGTCGACTGGCTCATCGGGCTCAAAGAAAAAACACCGATCGATACTGCATGGTATGCGCCTGCTTCCGGATTGCCTTCGAATGTACACATCTTGTGTTACTCAGGATTTGACCTGTTTGATTTCCGGGCCGTGGATCTCAAAACAGCCCAGATGAGGTTTTGTACACCGGAGGGGGAGTTTCCTGCCGATGCACTCGATAGTGGAATCTGCACCTGTAGCGGCTGCCAGGAGAAAAATCTGAAGATGCATAACCGGCAGACACTCCTTCGCGAGATTGCTCTTGTTACCCGGTTCATTGAAGAATCACAGCTCCGCGATCTGGTTGAATCACGGTGCCGTCTGAATGCGGCACATGTTGCCATCATGCGACATCTCGACAACCAGTACCAGTTTATGGAACGGTCGATGCCTGTTGCCCGGAGTTGCGTGATGCGGGCAAATTCGGGAGAATCCCTGCAGAGGGCCGAAGTCCGGCGTTTTGCCGAACGGGTAATCAACCGGTATCTCCCGCCAAAAACTGATGTTGCAGTTCTGCTTCCGTGTTCAGCAAAAAAGCCCTATTCACTCTCCCAAAGCCACCGCAAATTCGGGCGGGCAATTGCAGGTCGCGCCCATGAATTGATTGTAACCTCCCCGCTCGGGCTCGTTCCCCGGGAGCTTGAGTGCATCTATCCTGCAGGGCATTACGATGTACCGGTTACCGGTTACTGGGACGCAGAAGAATGTGCGGTTATTGCCGGGATCCTCATTCGCTATTTTACACGGCACCGATACCGCCGGATTATTGCTCACCTGGAAGGAGGTGCACTCAGGGTAGCCCGTATGGCAGCCAAGGAATGCGGGATTACTCTGGAATATTCATGTCTTGAGCAACCGACCAGCGATTCCGCACTCAACACGCTTGACTCTTCACTTTCCGGAGAACGGCGGATAAAAGATGACCGTCTTCGTGGCATGATCTCCTACCAGTTTAATAGTGATCTTGATACGAAAGGCATCACGGTGCGGGGGCATTATCCGGAACTTTTTTACAGCAAAAATAATGTCCAGGTTTTCTCGATTGACTCCGGCACCGGCTTACTCCGACCCACCTTTGACGGCTGGAATCTGATCCCCGACGGATACCGCGTGAATATTGATGATTTTATTCCTGAAGGAGATGTGCTCATTCCCGGAGTTGTAAAAGCAGATACCGGGATTCGTGACGGTGATGAAGTGCTTGTTGTTGGAGCGCGGGCTCACGCTACCGGGCGTGCAGCACTACCGGCAGAGGAGATTCTGCGTTCCCGCCGCGGTGTTGCAGTCCGGGTGCGTAAGATAAAGAGATTGTAAGGTACATTTATTCGATACATTGTTTTAAAAATAATAATAAGGAGTGACAGGGTTGTTTTTCGTAGAGAAGACCGAGCAGCTTGCAGATAAGATTTACCAGATGTGGGTCAGGGCTCCCCATGTTGCCCACCATGCACAGGCAGGACAGTTTGTCATTTTCAGGATAGATGAAAAAGGCGAGCGAATCCCGCTTACCATTTCAGCAGTCGACGGGGACTCGATCCGGGTGATTTTCATGACGGTGGGAAAGACCACCACACATCTGGCATCACTATCCGGGGGCCATTATATACGCGATGTTGCAGGCCCCTTAGGAAAACCCAGCGAAATAAAAAAATACGGGACCTGTGTTATGGTCGGAGGGGGTGTTGGTACTGCCAGTCTCCCTATCATTGCACGTATATTAAAAGCGGCAGGCAACCGGGTCATTGGGATAATTGGTGCCCGCAATGCAGGTCTTCTCATTCTTGAAGATGAGATGAAGCAGGTGTGCGACGAGCTTCACATAACCACTGATGACGGTAGTAGAGGATTTCATGGATTTGCTGCCGATTTCTTAAAACAGGTGATGGCAAAGGAACGGGTTGATTGCGTCTGGATTATCGGCCCTGCTATCATGATGAAGGTCACCTCCGAATGTACGAAACCTGCCGGTATAAAAACATTTGTCAGCCTCAACCCGGTTATGGTCGATGGAACCGGCATGTGTGGATCGTGCAGAGTACAAATTGACGGAATTACAAAATTTGCCTGTGTTGACGGTCCGGAATTTGATGCACACCAGGTAGACTTCAATAGCCTGATGCAACGATTGCGGATGTACCAGCCGGAAGAAAAAGAGTCCCTGGAACGCTATCAGGCACATATCTGTACCTGCAAAGGAGGTGAGCGCCATGCATGACCGCCCGGTTGACCAGCGGATCCATGATTTTGGCGAAGTCGATGTGGGTCTGACACCGGAAGAAGCGATGGCAGAAGCTGAACGGTGCCTCCAGTGCAAAAAACCGCTCTGTGTGAAAGGATGCCCGGTCAACATTGATATCCCGTCGTTTATCCATGAAGTTGCTGCCGGGGACTTCAAAAAAGCGGCAGTGATCATCAGGGAACAAAACATGCTCCCTGCCATCTGCGGACGGGTCTGCCCCCAGGAGGTTCAGTGTGAGGGTGCATGTCTTCTGGGAAACAAGGATATCCCGATTGCCATTGGCACACTCGAAAGATTCGTATCAGACTGGGAACGGCAGAACGGTATGGTAATTCCCCATAAAAAAGCTTCAAACCACAGGCGGGTTGCCATAGTCGGTGCCGGTCCGGCCGGACTTACTGCATCGGCCGAACTGGCCAGAATGGGCTATCACGTGACCCTCTTTGAATCCCTCCATGAGGCTGGAGGAGTACTTATGTACGGTATACCCTCTTTTCGCCTGCCTAAGGAAATCGTAAGGGCAGAAATTGACACAGTACTTTCTCTTGGTGTCGATCTGCGTCTTAACCATCTCGTGGGAAGAAGCGTCACGATACAGGAACTGCTCAGTTATGACGCGGTTTTTCTTGGTACCGGTGCCGGACTTCCGTATTTTATGGGGCTGCCTGGTGAGAATCTGCCGGGTGTGTATTCGGCAAATGAGTTTCTTACCCGGGTGAATCTGATGCATGCTGATCGCTTTCCGGTATACGATACACCGGTAAAGAAAGGAAGCAGGGTTGTGGTTGCGGGTGGTGGAAATGTTGCCATGGATGCAGCCCGTGTTGCCCTTCGTCTTGGCGGAAAGGTTACTCTTGTGTATCGAAGACGTGAGGAAGATCTCCCGGCCAGAGATGCTGAAACGATTCGGGCAAAGGAAGAAGGGATTGAATTTGTCATGTGTGCAAACCCCGTGCGGATTCTTGGTGATCAGGTAATGACCGGCGTTGAGTGCGTAAAAATGGAGATGTGTGATCTGGACACAACCGGCCGCCCGGAACCAGCCCCTATCAAAGGCAGCCATTTTACTCTTGATGCAGATGTATTCATAGCAGCAATCGGGCAGGGACCAAATCCCCTCCTTATCAGTGAACTTCCTGAATTAAAACGTGGGAAAAGAGGCAATGTGATTGTCGATGAGGAATTCCGGACATCTCTCAGAAAAGTATATGCCGGGGGTGATGTTGCCACGGGCGCTGCAACGGTAATCTGGGCGATGGGAGCGGCCAAGCAGGCGGCGCACGCTATTGACAGGATGCTGCGAGAAGAGTAGGAGCGCGATGGGAAAATCACGTTTTTTTTAATTGAAAATTTTCTTATTAAGAAATTTTCGGTGCAGATAGATCATCTTTCCGGCATTTGAAATAGCGAGTTGTGGTATTTCCCAACCAGTTACCCTGTCTGAATTCGCTCCATCACGAGTTCTTTCCCAAATATTTTTTCAAACGCCTTTCTCTCAGCTTCAACACCCCATATTTCAAGCTGGCAGTCCCCGCGGGCAACAACTTCGAGATATACAAATTCTTTATCAACATGGGAGAAACGCACATGCTGGATCAGAGCAGTATGACTGCGGTCAAGACTTTCTCCAAGCCGGATGAATGTCGAGAGAATCCGCAGGGCTTCCCTCTCCTGGGAATCCAGCTCGATAATTTCCGGATCTCTTTTTCTTGGGGTTTTTTTCCGGTGAAACCGTGCGATATTTGCCATGAAGGTGATCTCTTTTTGATCGAACCCCAGCAGTTCTGAATTTTTTATGATATAATAGGAATGAGCATGATGATTGGTGTAGGAAATGAACGATCCGATATCATGGAGAAATGTTGCATATTCGAGCAGTTCACGCTCTCTGTCACTAAAGGTATGGAGTTTTTGCTCTTTTGCTGAGTCAAATAATTCAAGAACCAGGCTTGTCACTGTACGGGCATGTACCTCATTGATCCCGCAGGACCTTCCCAATTGAAGGACACTGCGCTGCCTCGGGGAGAGCTCACCAAGGAGAGGGAATGTATCCATCCTTGAAAGGTAATCCACCAGCAGACCGTCCTGCAAGCCCCTTCCGGTAATGGTAATTGAATCAAGCGACAGCTCCTTCATGAACAGATCAAGGATGGCTGCACCTGGTATGATAATGTCTGCACGTTCAGGATTTATACCCGGTATTTTCCTGCGCTCGTCAAGAGGAAGCGAACAAAGGAGAGTTATGACCTTCCGTAAATCTTTATAAATCAGTACATCTTTTCCGGAACTCCCCTCCTGATGAAGGTTTTTGTGAGCAATTTCGGCAAGATTCAGGATAGTTCCGGAACTACCGATAGCAAGATCAGGTTTTTGTTTGCGAATTTTCTGGACAGAATGAATAATAGTATCCTTAACATGCTGCTGGATTATCTTATACTGGTCCTGAGACACGGGGCTGGTAATACTACCGGACAGATAAAGGTTAGAGAGGCGGATAGCCCCCAGTTTGAAGCTTTCAAGATAATGATAATTCCGTTCACCACCAATCGCAATTTCTGTACTTCCGCCACCGATATCAATAAAAAATGCCTGCCGATCTCCCAGATGAAATCCACTTGAAACGCCAAGATAAATAAGCCGGGCTTCTTCCTGTCCCGAAATTACACGGACATCCAGCAGGGCTTCCTGCCGTAAAAGATGTAAGATTTCATGCTGGTTGGTAGCTTCCCTCATGGCAGATGTGGCAACAGCGACAAATTCGTCAGTGTTAAAAGTCCTGGCAAGTTCTGATAATTTTTTACAGACAATCACCAAACGTTCTATCGCCTCAGGAAGGATCTCTTCTTCCTCAAACTCACCCTCCCCTAGTCTGACCTGTTGTTTTTGCTGCGACAGAATGCTGTAAGAATGATTGGGATTTAGCCTTACAACAAGAAGACGGACAGAATTGGTTCCGATGTCAATTAATGATACCACACGGCCGTTTGGACCGGGTATCTTGTTTTTCAACGGATCACCAGCTTCCGTTCAAAAACCCGGTTAAAGAGTTCACTTTTCAGAAGAGCATGTTCTTTTTCTGCTGTTATGTCGCGTTGTGCAGAAATTTCAAGAATTATTTCATGCGGGTGTATGGTACAGTGAATGGATTCTGATGATCCAAGATGGAGATAATCCAGACCATCAGCAACCCGAAGGAAAGCAGCAAGCATTAAAACATTATTGCGATCATCAGAGGAAAGGAGGGAAAAAAATCCCTCTGATTCAAAACGGATTTTTCCCCGGTGGGCTTTTGCAACAATGCCGATAATTCCCCGATCAATAATGTCCAGGGGAAGATTCTCATGTGAGAGTATCATCTCTGCACTGCGTCCGGAATGCCCTTTTTTTCCGAATTTCCACCCAATATCATGCAACTGACCTGCACACTCAAGTAAGAACCGCTCACGTGCCCCCATCCGGTGCAGTGGTTCAAGATCGTCAAACAGCCTAAGGGCAAGATCAGTTACGTTACGACTATGTACTAATCCTTCAGCATAGAGTGCGGCAAGATTGGATACTGCAAGTCTGATATCGTTATCATGATAAACACCCGAAAACCGGTAGGTGAGTTTCCTTTCGGTGTCCAGATTTTTTCGGAGTTCATCCCAGAGCCGGAAACGCCGGAGTGAGTCCCATAACCGTACAAATCGCTGGTAAAGTATTTTTCGTTCTTTCTCCCGTTCAGCCAGGAAATGTTTGTACTTGGTTACTTTACTCACCCGTATATTTTTTCGCCCGGGAGTTGCCTGAGAGGTTAACCGTTCCTTTACAAGCATGACCATCACCTGATCAATCCAGACATCACAATCATGTAAATCTCCCAGTATTTCCTGTATCTTTTTTACACGGGAGAGAGGTTTTTTGAGACCCCTCCTGTAGAGCGGACCGTAAACCTCTATGGTATACCTGAGTTTTTTTGCTGCAATTCGTATGGCATGGTGTTCTGCAATGGCATCCGGATTATGAACCCATCCTTCATACGAGAGCAGTTTGGAAAGACGTATTGCGATGCGGGAAGCAGCTACCGGTGCGATTCCATACGGGGATGGTTTCTTCCTGGTTCTTGTTGCCCGTATTTCCATATCATGAAAAAAAATCCGCATCTCATCAATTACACCACTGTTTTCCAGTTTTTCAAGTGATGAGACTACAACAGTCTGGAGTTTTGAGCGTTTTTTCTGCAATCCTGAGAGAAGAATAGTCTCCACATCGGCGTTCAAATGAATCGACAGAGATATATCTGGTGTATTTGCGTGCATTCTGGCCTGTCGCTTTTTGATGAGTTTTGTTAAAAACGCAATTTGGACATCAGTATCCCGGGCTTCACCCAGTGCCCGGGCAACCTTTCGTATCTCCTCCATCCATTGCAGGTATTTTTTTTCAGGAAAGCATGAAGCAAAGAGTGGTAGTGCAGCGCGTAACCGGCGGGATGCAACCCTCATACGGTGGATATGTTCGATGTCCTGAGCATTTCTGACTCCGTCAATCTCTTTTGAAAATGCATCGAGAAGGGGGAGAATCCGTTGAACACCGAAAATACATTCCGCTTTTAAGGGGTCAGGTTCCTTAATTACGGTCATTATACCAGCTTCCCCTATGATCGACCAGCCATGATTGCGCATTCAGAGCTGGCATAGCCTCGGAAGGTTCGCGACGTTCGTAAGAACCATCACTTTTTAAAAGGCGACTCTTGATGGTGTCCTGAAGTTGTACAGGAAGAATCGTTGAAATGATTGCATTTCGGTTTTTAATATTCTCAATAGGGAAAAGGATTTCCACTCTGCGGTCAAGGTTCCGTGGCATCAGATCGGCACTTCCTAAAAATACCTCTTCATTGCCACCATTATGGAAATAATAAATACGGGCATGTTCAAGGAACCGTCCGACAATGGATGTTACGGTAATATTTTCACTTACCCCGGTAATTCCAGGACGCAGGCAACAGATTCCCCGGACCTGCAAATCCACTTTTACCCCGGCCTGCGATGCACGATAGAGTGCAGCAATGCAGAGCTGATCGATCAGTGCATTCATCTTGAAAATAATGTGCCCATCTCCCCGCTCGTGGTGATGGGCAATTTCCCGGTCTATCCTGTCAATAATCTCATTGCGTAAGGTAACCGGAGCAACCAGCAGTTTCTGGTAATTCGTAATCCTTGCGTACCCGGTGAGCAGATTGAATACGTTTGCAACATCATCACCTTTTTCTTTATCACAGGTAAAAAGGCCAAAATCTGTATAAATTCTGCTTGTGGTGGCGTTATAATTGCCGGTACCCAGATGCAGGTAACGTCGTATTCCATCTTTCTCACGACGAACAACCATACAGAGTTTTGAATGGACTTTGAGTCCTACCACGCCGTAGACAACATGGACCCCTTCATTTTCAAGTGCACGTGCCCATCCGATGTTATTTTCTTCGTCAAACCTTGCTTTCAGTTCGATTAATGCAGCTACATCTTTTCCGTTCTCGCGTGCTTCCAGAAGGGCATTCACGATGGGGGACTTTGAACCGACACGGTACAGGGTCATCTTGATAGCAAGAACGTCCGGATCATATGCGGCCTGGCGCAGGAAATTTACTACAGGTGAGAAACTATCGTAAGGGTGATATAAAAGAATGTCATGATGGCGGATTGCAGAAAAGATGTCGGTACCTTCTGCCAGATCTGACGGGAGGGAAGGCTGGAAAGGTATATCTTTCAGATCCGGACGGTCAAGAGCGAGGAGCTGCATGAGATCAGCCATCCCGATAGGATGACCGACACGGTAGAGCATATTGGGCGTTACTCCCAGTTTCTTTTCAAGCATATGGCAGATCCCGTCATGCATGGAACACTCAAGCTCGATACGTACCGGTTTTCCCCGTGCACGCTGCTCCATCACCTCCTCAACAGTTGTGAGAAGGTCAGAAGCATCATCTACCTCGATATCGATATCGGCATCACGGGTAATCCTGAATGGAGAAGATGCAATAACTTCCATTCCCGGGAAAAGCTTGTCGAGATTTGCTGAAATGAGATCTTCAAGGTAAACATAATGTACAGACGCGTCACCCCCGGATTCCCCGCTGTTTTCAGGGGGAATTTTTATAAGTCTTGAAAAGAGGTTTGTCGGAACTTTAACCCTTGCAAAAAAATCCTTGTTGTTCTGGTTTCGTACAACAATTGCAAGGTTAAGTGAACGATTTGAAATAAATGGAAACGGATGAGCGCTGTCAAAGACAAGGGGTGTCAGGACGGGAAAAATCTCATCAATAAAGTATTTACGCATCTGTTCTTTTTGCCGGTCTGGAAGATCTGTATACAGATGAATATAGATCCCTTCGGTTGCAAGTTTCGGTAAAATATCCTTGTGCCAGGTATCATACAGCATTGAAAGATCAGGAAGAAGCATCTGCCGGATTGCCTCCAGCTGTTGTTGAGGTGTCATCCCATCCGGAGGTGATTTAAGGACACCTTTTTCCAGTTGGCGCTGGAGACCCGAAACCCGGACCATGAAGTATTCATCCAGATTGTTGGCAAATATCGCCAGGAACTTCACCCGTTCAAGCAAGGGATGGCTTTCATCCCTGGCCTCATCCAGAACATGCCGGTTGAACCGGGTCCAGCTTACCTCACGGTTAATATACAGTGTTGAATTTTCCAGATCAATTACTTCATTATCCATGGAGTGCCCTCAATACGATATCGGCAAATATCCCCTGTATAGGGAACAAACTGATATCTTCTGGTAAATATTATACTTCCTTTGTTGGGTATATATTTAGATATATTGTCCTCGTTCACAGACGAAAAAAGAAAAATTTCAGTGAAGTTTGGAGTTACCCATTGAAATTATGGAATTTGTGGCAGTGTTCAATGAACTCCTGTTTTCGGTGTTCGCTTGAATGTACCGGGGGCCGGAGATACCCGATTTCAGGAGTCTGGAGGGCCGGACAAAAAGGGCAGAGCGCTGCATCCACATCATTGGCTTTTTCCCGTACCGGGCAATAGTAGATCCCACTGATAAACTGGACAGAGTCACCTCCAGGAAATGGTGTTCCTGCCGGATGTCCTGGTTCATTCATCACAAGCATACAGAACCCGGCAAGGAGATATTTTAAGAACCGGATTTCAGGTGCATCTCCTCCGACATCCCTCTGGCATTGCTCTGCTGTCATATCCCAGTACTTTTTCTGATGCTCAGTGACGGGTTCGCACATTGTTTTGAAAACAGCCTGTTGTCGTAAAAGGCGTATCCGCTGGTAGGTTCCCAGCAGGTGTTCGGTGATCTTTTTTCCGAGCTGGTCCCGGTATTCCGGTGTTATGTCCTGGATCTTGTTGTTAAAATTCTGTTTCATCCGCTGGATTTCAACCGGTGAATGCTGCAACACAAGGAGCGAAATGCGTTCTCCCAGATCACCCCGGTTTTTTGCCTGTTGTAATTCACGGCATTTCTGATCAATAGTTTGTTGACCGGCAGAGGTACCAGGTGGATTATTGAGCGTGCTGGACATTTTATCAGGATATGGTTGTTGTGAATACTATGAGGATTAGTACCATATACTTTTGTGGAATCAGATTCACTGGTATGTCCGAATGTTTTTATATTCTCCTTCCCTACTCCATACTATGGTGATTTGCCATGAGTGAATGTTTTATTTGTTGAAAACCTGCGCTTTTTAGACACTACATTACGGGACGGGGAACAGACCCCGGGTGTTTCGTTAAACCCGAACCAGAAATGCGAGATTGCAACAAGACTTGCCGATATAGGCATTGATGTTATCGAAGTTGGTTCTGCTGCTGCTTCAGAAGGCGAGCGGGATGCAATAAAGGTCATATCAGAGGCCGGACTTTCTGCTGAGATTTGTACCTATGTCCGGGCTCTTCGGCAGGATATCGATTTTGCCGCAGACTTTGGTGCAGATTCGGTTCATCTTGTCATACCAGTAAGTGACCTGCATATAGCAAAAAAAATGAGAAAGACCCGTGCTCAGGTCGCAGAGATGGCATATGATTCTATAGAGTATGCGAAGAGCCGGGGGCTCATCGTGGAACTTTCCGGTGAAGATGCCTCAAGGGCTGATCAGGTGTTCCTGCAGGGGATTTTTTCCGAAGGTGTTCTCCGCGGAGCAGACCGGCTCTGTTTCTGTGATACGGTCGGACTCCTGACTCCTGAAAAGGTAGCAGACTTTATCCCCCCGCTTGCATCCATCGCACCGCTCTCCATCCACTGTCATGACGATCTTGGTTTTGCGCTTACCAACACGATGGCGGCCCTGAAGTCAGGTGCTTCCTGTGCCCATGTGACCGTTAATGGTCTTGGCGAGCGGGCAGGCAATACCCCGCTTGAAGAGGTTGTCATGGCGCTTGAGATCCTCTACAACTATCACACAGGTATCAAAAAAGAGGAGATCTACCATCTTTCTACGCTGGTCTCGCGTTTGACCGGTGTCCCGTTGCCAGTCAACAAGGCAATTGTAGGTGAGATGGCCTTTACTCATGAAAGTGGTATCCATGCCCATGGGGTGATGCGTGAACCATCAACCTACGAGTCGATCAAACCAGAAATGATTGGGAGGAAGCGCCGTATTGTGCTTGGAAAGCATTCGGGCACAGCATCCGTAGAATCTGCACTCAATGAGATGAGTTACAAGGCAGATGACCTTCAGATAAAAGAGATCGTTACAAGGATCAAGCAGCTGGGGGATGCAGGCAAACGGGTAACTGATACTGATCTGATGGCGATTGCCGATGCAGTGCTGGCTATCGAAAGTAAACCGATCATCACTATGCGACAATTTACCGCCTTGTCCGGCAGCAATATGATCCCGACCGCTTCTGTTACGCTTGTAGTAAATGGGCAGGAAATGACTGGCGCAGCTACCGGTGATGGACCTGTTGATGCGGCAATGGAAGTACTGCGCAAATGTGTTGCAGATGTAGCTGATATCCGGCTTGAAGAGTACCATGTGGATGCCATCCAGGGTGGAACAGATGCACTGGTCGACGTAACAGTAAGATTAAGTAAAGACGGGAAGATAATTACTTCACGCGGCGCTCGCACGGACATCATTATGGCAAGTGTCGAGGCGATGATCGCCGGCATGAACAGACTATTGAGGGAGGAACATGAAAACCGGGGCAAAAATCCTCGTTGAATCACTGCAGCGCGAAGGAGTCGAGATCATCTTTGGCTACCCTGGCGGTGTGGTGCTGCCGATCTATGATGAACTCTACAATTCATCACTGCGGCACATTCTGGTACGGCACGAACAGGCAGCAGCGCATGCCGCGGACGGGTATGCACGGGCGAGCGGTCGTGTAGGGGTATGCCTCGCTACATCAGGCCCTGGAGCATGTAATCTCGTAACCGGTATCGCCACGGCATATATGGACTCAGTTCCCCTTGTTGCACTTACCGGGCAGGTTCCTACAAACCTGCTGGGGAATGATGCCTTTCAGGAATCTGACATAACCGGCATTACCATGCCGATTACCAAGCATAATTATCTTGTCAAGGATACTGCCGATCTCGGGCGGGTAGTTCAGGAAGCGTTCTATATTGCGGGAACCGGCCGGGTCCCGTCCTGATCGATATCCCCAAAGATGTGAGTACAAAGGTCATCAAAGCACCTCCTGTCCCAGAAAAGGTGATATTACGCGGGTACAACCCGACCTATCGCGGTCACAAACGCCAGATCGAAAAGGCACTTCAGCTGATCACCGCAGCCGAACGACCGGTGATCTATGCCGGTGGTGGCGTTATGTTATCCAATGCATCCGCCGAGCTCGTGGATTTTGCAACACATCTGGGTATTCCTGTCACAACTACTCTTATGGGAATCGGATGTATTCCCGGGGATCACCCGCTCAACCTGGGTATGCTCGGGATGCATGGCACGGAATATGCCAACTTCGCCATCACGGAAAGTGATGTGCTGTTTTCAATCGGTGTGCGTTTTGATGACCGCGTAACCGGTAAGACAGATACATTTGCACCCCATGCAAAAATCATTCATATCGATATTGATCCTGCAGAAATCGGGAAAAACAAGCGTGTTGATGTGCCGGTTGTCGGGGACGTAAAGGCTGTCTTACAGGATATGCTCTCGATGCTGAAAAAGAACGGCCAAAAGGATACCTGGCTTAAGAAGATAAAACACTGGAAACAGCATCACCCGCTCAAGTGTCCGCAGGATGGCAGGCTTCACCCGCAGTATGTGATTCGGCAGATGAGCGAGCTCTTGGAAGGTAATGCGATCATTGTGTCAGAAGTCGGGCAGAACCAGATGTGGACAGCCCAGCACTATTGCTTCAAACATCCACGGACCTGGATAACCAGCGGAGGGCTTGGTACGATGGGGTACGGTCTTCCTGCAGCTATGGGAGCGCACTTTGCACGGCCTGACCTTCCCGTTTTCGATGTTGCCGGTGATGGAAGCATCCAGATGAACATCCAGGAGTTTGGTACAATCTCCCACAACAAAATCCCGGTCAAGATTGCGATCCTCAACAACAGGTTCCTCGGCATGGTGCGACAGTGGCAGGAGCTTTCTATGACCGGCGCTATTCATTCACCGAGCTTCCCCCGTTGAGTTTGTCAAGATCGCCAATGCGTACGGTATTGAGGGTGTTAAAGTGGAATCTCCTGATGAGGTGATGCCTGCACTTAAGGCCGCACTTGACTGTGATGGTCCGTTTGTCATGGACTTCCGGATCGAACGCGAAGAGAATGTGTTCCCCATGGTTCCTGCCGGTGCTGCAATCAATGAGATGATAGGGGGACACCCAAGATGAAACCGCACACGCTATCCATACTGGTCGAGAACAAGGCCGGTGTCCTTTCAAGGGTTACCGGTCTCTTCTCCCGGCGAGGATTTAATATCGAGAGCCTTGCGGTGGGTCCCTGCGAGGAGCCCGGTATGAGCCGGATTACCATTGTCGTGATCGGTGATGATGAAAAAATTGAACAGGTAATGAAGCAGCTCAATAAACTCATTGATATCATCAAGGTCTCTGATTTGACAGAAAATGAGCGGGTGGAACGGGAACTCGCCCTTATCAAGGTGACCGCAGAACAAGGTACTTCCCGTGCTGAGATCATGCAGATTGCCTCAATTTTCCGGGCACAGATAGTTGATGTTGGAGCTAAGTCCCTTATTCTTCAGGTAATTGGCGATACGGAAAAGATCGATGCTCTGGAAAAACTGCTCCGTCAGTACGGTGTAAAGGAATTTGTCCGGACAGGAACGATCGGTATTCTCCGCGGATCAAAGACTGTAACAAGCGGAAAATAATTTTTTTTACAATGTTGAAAATATGAGTTTTCATAAATTACCCTGAAAACTTTTTAAAAAGTGTCCGGAGAAAACAGACAAGAATTTTGTTCGATTCACTCCAAAACAACGAATATCCATCCGTTTATTTATGATGGATATCCGCCCCAGGGACTCTTTAGAGGCACGGCGGCAGGAGGATTTTTTGAATTTTCATTCCCCGATCCGCCGCAAGGGTGCCTTTGTGTGCTGCCGTTGCAACCATTGTTCGAGATGGGGAGAGGTAACAAATTCAGAATCAGATCTGAACACAATGATTTTCACGGGAAACGTGCATGAATCAAAGACTCAGGCAAAATTATGAATAATCCTCAGTCTTTCGTCGTAATTCCTTAAATTATTCTGTGAAATGGTGTTGGTAAACACTGTGACGTATGATGTTTCATTTCACGGGGTACTGGAGTTCAGTCCCGGAGTACACAAAAACCGTAAGGGGTGAGGAGACTTACTTTTTTTTCGCAAGGGTATCAAGAGAAATCTCGATTACGGTATGAAGTTCGTTTTCGGTAAACGGTTTCAGGATATATCCATAGGGAACGCTGGCACCAACTCTCTCCAGAGTTTTAGCGTCACATATTGCTGTAATATAAATTACCGGAATATGATATTTTTTCCTGATGGTAGCAGCTGCTTCTACACCATCCATCTTTCCGGCAAGTTCGATGTCCATCAGGACAATATCCGGACGCAGCTCCCCGGCCTTCTGTATGGCATCTTCTGCTATAGTCTCGGATCCTACCACATGGTAGCCAAATTTTTTGAGCATTATATTCAGAGTTTCGGCTACTTCAGCTTCATCCTCAACAACCAATATTTTTGCCCGTGTCATGATGTAATGTTTATGATTTTGTTGAAGGGTTATTTGAATTGATTGATTTATGCTTGGTTTAATGTACGTTATTTTTTTTTGGATCGTTTCTATAAGTTTTTTGAATTTGCATATCAGACCGCAAAAGTGTCACTATTATATCTTTCAAAAATATTCGAGAATTTCTTTAGTCACCAGTCCCCAACATCGTAGGGAATTTTCGCGTCATCGTATTAATGGGCATTATTTCAACTACTGGCCAGCTTATGCTCACAATTAGCGCGATGGTTTCCTAAGATCTTTACAAAAAAAGTTTTTAGGAAACAAGACCCGCTGGCACATCGCAAAACATACTTTCTCTAAAAAAAAAATTCCCACCACGCGAACCATTTAAATCCTGCAGGCTAACGTATCTGTAGTGAAAACTGCAATTCTGGGGGGGGGTCTTTCCGGGCTTACGCTCGCCCGGCTCCTGCAGGAACAAGGCGAAGAGGTAACGGTTCTTGAAGCGGAGCCGGAATATGGGGGATTGTGTCGGTCAAAAACCGATCAGGGATTTACTTTTGATACCGGCGGTTCACACATCATCTTCTCCCGTGATGATGAAGTACTCGCGTTCATGCGCAGGATGATTGCCGGTAATGAAGAACGCAACAACCGCACCACGAAAATTTTTTATAAGCAGCAATTTGTGAAATATCCCTTTGAAAACGGACTATCTGATTTGCCCCAGGAAGACCGGTTTTTATGTATCAACGAATTTATTAAGACCCTGATTGCAGTTGGAAAGGGTGAGATTCCGCCACCCGCAAACTTTCGGGAATGGATATACTATACATTCGGTAGCGGTATTGCCGAATGTTACATGATTCCTTACAATGAGAAAATCTGGAAGTATCCGACCGACAAAATGTCCCTTCACTGGGTTGACGGGCGCATTCCCCGTCCTCCTGTTGAGGATATAATAAAATCCGCGATTGGAATCAACACCGAAGGATACACCCATCAGGCAATTTTTTCCTACCCGCTTGACGGCGGGATTAAAGCACTCGTGCGTGCAATCGCACAACCCATTGAACCGTGTATTAAAACCGGATTCAGGGTTACATCGATCATAAAATCTGGTGAGAAATGGCAGATCAGCAATGGTGATGAACGTATGCAGGCAGACCGGTGCATCTGCACGATGCCGGTGCAACACCTGTTGTCCTGCCTTAATGATGTCCCCCCCGATGTGAAAAATGCGGCAGACGGATTAACGTATAATTCGCTGGTGTGTGTCAATATCGGGATCCGCGGATACGTGCCGGAAATTTCCTGGATTTATATTCCTGATCCTGCTGTGGGAAGGACAAACCGGATCTCCTTCCCTTCAGGGTACAGCCGCCATGCTGCCCCGGCTGGCTGCAGTGCGATCCTTGCTGAAATAACTCACCAGCCCGGAGATGACATTGCCAGTCTGACTGATGATAAACTCAAAAGCGAAGTCGTTGACATGCTCCAGAGCATGCAAATCCTGCATAAGGATCAGATTATCTATATTTCTGTGGAGCGGCAGCCTTTTGCCTATGTGGTCTATGATCTTGATTACCAGAAAAATATCGCAATTATAAAAGCGTATTGCATGAAAATTGGTATTCCGCTTATTGGCAGATTCGCGCAATTCGAGTATCTGAATATGGATGGTTGCATCAGAAGTGTATTGGATTATGTCGCAAAGAAGAAACAGCGGTAATCGCTGTCATTGATATTTCCTTTACTGGGGTTATAATGGCCTGATAAACTGATTACGATGTAATCTCATCGAACATCACCCTTATTATCAGTAAACATAAACAGTGTACAGGAGTTTTTTTCCCAATGATATCGGTCATAATCCCGACCTTTAATGAAGAAGAGAATATCGCTCAGTGTCTCGTGTCTCTCACCCATCAGACAGTAGCACGGACTGATTATGAGATTATCGTTGTGGATGGCGGTTCTAAGGACGCGAGCTGCACGATCGCAGAAAAATATGCGGACAAAATTTTCACGCAGACAAGTAAAAAAGTTGGTGGTGCCCGAAATGACGGGTTCATGGCAGCGAAAGGAGATATTATTGCAACGACTGATGCCGATTGTATCCTGCCTCCGACCTGGATCGAAACAATAAAAAAAGATTTTAAAGACGAACGTGTTGTTCAGTTGTATGGCCCCGTATACCCGATTGAGGTGGGGATTGGTAATAAATTATCATTATTGCTTGCCAACACATTTTCCCGTATCGGCTATTACAGCCAAACGTTCTATTATACCCTGGGCTGCAACACCGCCTTCCGGAAAGATGCGTTTATCAAAGCGGGAATGTACCGATGTTTCGATGCCGGAGATGACCTCGAGATCGCTTTACGGATGAAGGATCAGGGAAAGGTCATTTTTGATGGCAGGCTTAAAGTTGGTTTCTCAATGCGCCGGTATGCGCAGTTCGGAACAATAAAATCACTGTATGAATGGTTCTATATCGTATCTCGTGGCGGTGAAACTCATAAGTACTCCTATACTCAGAAAAAATACAAATGATGGCATCACTATTTTGTGTTCACCTGATCAAGCTTGGGTATAGGTAAAATTTTTTGACATATTATTTTATCTTTCTTCACATGAATTGTTACGTATGCCAACCATGAAAATCCGCGGTGGAGACCTCGATCTTGTTGAGTATGAATTCAATTCATTTCCCCCGGGAAAGAATCTCAAGACCCTTGGGTATGAAAAGAATAAATTCAGATTAAAAGCCGTGAAAGGAAAGATTAGCGTAATAGCCCCGGCGCGAATACATCTGACCGTACTGGACATGAACCGTTTTGCACCTGATCATCCCGGGGGAGGGGGAATCGGATTTGCCATACAGTGCTATTGCACGGCCGAAGTAGAATGTACAAAAAAAGGTGTTGAGATTGACTATAGTCGCTCATCCATAATTGAAAATTTTGTCGCAGTCTTCAAAAAAACCGTCGGATATACCGGCGGATTTAGGATAAAGGCGACTGACCATCAGCACAAACATGTGGGGCTTGGTTCTACCAGTACGGTCATGATTGCGGTCGCCACGGCTATGAATGAAGTTCTCGGCCAGCCTCTGACAAACGATCAGTTAAGAAAACTGATAGGGCATAATTATGTTGAGGAGACTGCAGATGGAAACATCGCATTTGGTTTTGAAACAGGTGTCGGTCCCGCGGTAAGCACACACGGGGGTATGGCAATACTTGGCGATGAACTCAGTCTCGTCTACCATCATTCGTTCGCTGAAGGAAAAAATGTCTATATTATAATCCCCCCCACGGATATCTCTTCTGCCGGTACACAGGAATTTGATCTCCTCATGAACAAGGCCCGGACACTGGATTATCGGGACCGTGAACTCAAAGCATATCTCTTCCTGATGGATCTCGTCCCGGCGCTTGAACAGGATGACCTGAAAAAAGCTGGAGATGTAATCTGGGAGATCGAATTCCGGGGCTCAAAAAGAGCTGAAGTTGAACACCATAGTTTTGAGATCTATCATTATATGAGTAAGCTCCGCGACGCAAAACTGGAATTCGTGGGAATGAGTTCAGTGGGGCCATCCATCGCTGTTGTTACAAGACTTAACCAGAAAGCACTGGAAAAAATTCTTAAACCCCTGGGTCTTGCTATCGCGATTGTCACCAGGGTTGATAACGAAGGATTAAAAATTATGAGCAAAAAATAATTTCTTTGCATTTTTCCTTACCCGCATTTATGCTTTTATAGCGTGCGTTGGAAAAAGCACCATTTTCTGATGAACTTTAAAGAGATTTGGCAGGTAACTAACGCATTATAATGGAGGGCAGTGTTGTAGGGAAGAGTTACTGGATTTCCTGCGGGATACCACCCCCTTCATCCATATCTGGTAAAGATTGCCTGTATTTCTGACCGTACCAGGGTATTACCCAAAATCCGCATCGGCCATTGATGTATACAAATTGACACTAAAGTGAATTTTGAAAAAAGATTGATGACCTCCTCCTGGGTAAAGTAATGAGTAATTATTCCAGGGCTACGCCAAAAAGTCGCCGGTTCGGTTTCATTCCCTTTACCAAACCTGAAATCATTGATAGAAAAATCAGAAAAAAAGAGGGTTCCCCCGGGTTTAAGGATATGCGGTAGTTCTGATATGATCCGTAATCTGTCCACTTTATGCATATGACCAATAACATGCAGTGCAAAAACTGCATCAAACGAGTTATTCTTAAAAGGGAGATAACGGGCATCTGCAACCATCACATCTCCGTGAGAGGCACCCCAATCCAGCCTCTTACTCAACGTGACCGCTCGTGAAGCAAAATCGATTGCGGTAACATCCCACCCCCGCTGAATCATTGCGGTGAGTGTTTTTCCATTACCACACCCAAGTTCAAGCACACGAGACCGTACAGGGATTTCTGGCAGATTGTGAGTTGCACCGCTCCAGAGCATTCCCCTGCGGGTATAATCTTCTTCCCAGGCTCCTGCGTCCGGCATGATACCATTCTCCCATTAGCAAGATATTTTTTTTACTTCATTTTCCTATACATTGCGGTAATCAAAAAAATGAGAATCAGGTAAGGAATTGTTTTAGTCTCTGGGTCACAAGCCCGATAAGAACATCTGTTGAATCAATGCGGTTAATTTCATCGGTATTGATCAGCTCGTGAAAGGACGTTCCTGACTGAATATATATGGCTGGGACAGAAAGTTTCTGCGTCCCGCACAGCTGAAAAAATTCATCACGATAGAGAAACCTTGATGGAAAGCCGAGATCGTTAATGAACCGTTTCCATGCCTTTTTCACACCGACCGGACTGGAGATCAAAGCAAAAAGGTTGCACCGTGGAGTTTTGGAAGATATCATACTATGTCGATAATCCGACATGCCCGACAGGTTACCTCTGTCAATGTCATATACAAACAACAGGACCATTCCGGACTGCATAGTACATTTCCATTTCTTTCCGATGATTTAATGATTGGGTTTAATCAACCGAGGATTTTTTTTGATCTGCCACTCTCGAGAATACCTTTTGGTATGCAGGACACATCCCTATCAGCGAATCCGGGTTATGTTTTTTGTTGCATGATACATGCAAAAGTGATAAAGTATGATGCCGGTTCATTCTATAGTAAACAGATACACAATCACGAGAAGGTAAATTTAATGTTAGACCTCAGGTTTGTTCGATCCAGCCCGGATGTGATCAGGGCAGATCTTAAAAAACGCAACGATAGCGAAAAGCTCGCGTGGGTAGATGACCTGCTCATAAAAGATATTCGGTCACGCGAACTCAAAATGGAGACTGATGTACTGCGCCAGCGCCGCAACACGATAGCCCGGGAGATTAACGCAGCACGAAAATCCGGACAGGATGCAAATGTTCTGTTAGCTGAAGCGGCAAATCTTCCCCAGAAAATCAGGGATCGGGATGCGGAACAAGAAGAGATCACAAAGGCGATTCACTTCTATCTGATGCGCCTGCCTAATATCCTGCACGAAAGCGTTCCGGTTGGGAAAGACGACACCGAGAATGTGGAAATAAGATGTGTGGGCACGCAACGGGAATTCAATTTTGAGCTGAAGAATCACGGGCAACTGGCTGCTGAACAGGGGTGGGCGGATTTTGAACGGGCGACAAAAATTTCCGGTGCGGGATTTTATTTCCTGAAAGGCAGCCTTGTCTTACTGGATTTAGCGCTTCAGCGATTTTCTCTTGATCTCCTGGCACACAAGGGTTACACGCCGGTAATCCCGCCGTATATGATCAACCGGTCATCGTATGAAGGCGTTACGGATCTGGATGATTTTGAAAAAGTCATGTATAAAATTGAAGGGGATGATATGTACCTGATAGCAACGAGCGAGCACCCGATTGGTGCCATGCATCAGGACGAAATATTCGAAGAGAAGGATCTTCCTCTCCGGCTTGCGGGTATTTCACCCTGTTTCCGGAGGGAGATCGGCGCACATGGGCTTGACACCAAAGGTCTGTTCCGCGTCCACCAGTTCACCAAAGTCGAGCAGTTCGTATTCTGCAGACCTGATGATTCGTGGCAGATTCATGAGGAATTGCTCGCAAATGCTGAAGAGGTATTTCAGAAGCTCCGGATTCCGTACCGTGTTGTGTCAATATGTACAGGAGATATCGGAACGGTTGCAGCGAAAAAATATGACGTTGAAGCATGGATGCCCCGCGAGAAAGCATACAAGGAAGTTGTGTCATGCTCGAACTGTACCGCCTACCAGGCAGTCCGGCTCAATATCAGGGTCCGGGACAGGAATGATTTTGAATCCAAGCGCTATGTTCATACTCTCAATTCAACGGCAATTGCCACGTCACGGGTAATACGTGCCATCCTTGAAAACTTTCAGAACGAGGACGGTTCTGTGGAAATTCCTCCTGTACTCCGGCCTTACATGAACGACCGGGAATATCTCTGATTTTCTTTTAAAGCCATACCTTGAACTGATTCCGGAATAAATACTTATTTTGCTGTTGATAACCTAACATTAGGAAAGGGTGTTGTACTGTGGGCTATCCTGAACTGGACCGTAATGAGTCCATAATCCTGGAAACGCGGAACATTAAATTCAAATCCATCTCATTTGATGCCATACTTACCGACAAGCGGATTATTCTTTCCGACAGCAAGAAGAATGTCATCCCTTCTCAGGATATCGCGCTCTCGACTATCAGGAATGTCGAAGCCGGGGAAAATGCCATACGGGACCACTTTTTGATTCTATCCATTATTACCGATTCCGGTGAAAAGCACCAGACGGTTCTCACCTTTATACGCCAGGCGGGTGGAGAAAGGAAAAGGGAATGCAGCGAATGGGCAAAGAAACTTAAAAGTCTGATACCTGAACCAACTGGTGCGTTATCTCCTGCTGATGTTCCTTTGTCGAATGGGAAGCCCGGAATAAAAAGTGAAATCCTGACTCCATCACAAAGTGGAGCTGCGACTACCCGTCCCGCAAAAAAGAAGATTGAAACTGCCCAGCCCTTAGGTAAGATTACTGAAAAAACTCCTGTTGCTCCAAAACCCAAAGAAACCTCCTCCCTTCCCACTGGTTTGTTCTGTTCGCGATGCGGCAATCGGGTTCCTTTCAAATCAACATTCTGCAACCATTGCGGCACACCGGTCAAATCCTCTTCTGAGAACGCATCTGCACCAAAATCGGTCATAACTCAAGTGCCAGTCCCTCCTCCTGAATCCAGCCATGTTGGTACTGAATCGCCGGTACCGGTTCCCCCATCCCCAGCTCAGCCCGTCATACCTCACGAGCCGGTTCCTTCATCACCACCTCTGCCCTCTGTTACCAGAGTAACCCTTCCTTTTCCTGCACCGCAGATGGTCATTGGCGAAACACCGGTAACGGTACCGCCAGCTTCAGCTCCGCCCGCCATACCACGGGTACCGGTTCCCCCCCAAGCTGGTTCGGGCAGGGAAGACCCGAGTAGTCAAATCAACCAGATAATCCATTCTATCGAACCCCTGATTGAAGACTCAGTGCCCCGCTCCCAGCAGCCAGCATCTCTTGATCAAAAACACGTGTATCCGGAAAAGACTGAACCTGCGGCCCCCGAACCCCCGGCAGCATCCCCTTCCCAAGTGGTATGGCCCGTGCTACCCAGCGCGGAATCTCCCGTGGTATCAACCCCGGAATCAACAGCCATTGAATCCGGATCTCCCTCACCCCAACCGGTTCCTGGACCTGCGGGAAAAAAGCCAAATTATCTTGCGATCGGGATCCTTATTATCGCCATCCTTCCTCTTATAGCTGGACTCGTAATTGTGGCAAACATCATGTCAGGGCCATCTGGTGTGCCTCCTGTGACCACTATACCCGTTACCACTTTGGCAACCACAATTCCCCCTCCTCCACCGCAACCTACGGTTACACCAGAACTAACCTCAGCAATTACTCCGGGACCCACGCAAGTGATGATTCCTCCAAACGGGGTATGGGTACGGGCATCTTATCCGGGTTCTTATATTGGATTGATTGGTACGCCCGGGAACCAGCTTGAAGTATCCGGCACCGGAGATAAGTTTTATCCGATCTCGACAAGTGACGGTATTGTCGCAGCAGCTCTCCAGAAAAAAGATGGTTCAGGAGATAAAATCATTCTGGAAGTTTATAAAAACGGTGTGATGCTCAAACGTGAGTCGACTGTCACCCCGAAAGGTATCGTTGAGATTCAGCTGGATTTGAAAACTGTGCCCGGTGCCGGTTAAAAAAATTGGTGATTATGTAACATCCAGATAACCTCTTTTTCCGTTCCGAAAAATTATATGACTCAAAGGACCTGAAAACTGTTTTTTTTTAGAGAAAACCGGAAATCAGGTTAATCTGTTCATTAATACATGGGGAGTATTGATATTTTACCGACTGGTTTGAAAAAGACCTTTGTTAACAAATCAATCAAATAATCGCATATGATTATAATCAAAACTTTTAACTCAGGAATACATCGTTAAAACAGAATGCTGCTATGGGGATTCGAACCCCAGTCGCGGGCGTGAAAGGCCCGCATGATTGGCCGGACTACACTATAGCAGCGCGTTGTTGCTTTATCTAATTTCTCGGCACCTGATAAATAGATTATGGAACAGGAAAAAATGGATGCTTACAGGGTATTTCCGGTAAAATTTTTTTATTATTTTTTATTGATAGAGTGACCTTCCGTTTCAGTCACCGTTTTGAACGCAGCCATCAGCTGTCGGGTGACTGGCCCGGGCTTGCCGGTTCCGATTGTCCGCCCGTCCACCCAGGTGATCGGAGCGACTTCAGCTGCGGTTCCGGTACAGATCATCTCGTCTGCAGAATAGAGATCAAAATACCCGATGTTCTGCTCCTTAACGGTAATGCCGAGAGATTTTGCAAGTTCTAGCAGAACCATGCGGGTGATACCTCGGAGATTGTTAAGGGTCGGTGGTGTGATAATTTCACCATTTTTCACGACATAGAGATTGTCGCCGGAACCTTCAGATACGTAACCATTCGTGTCAAAGAAGATTGCCTCATCGCCGCCTTTATAGTTCGCTTCAATCTTTGCAAGGATATTGTTGAGATAATTCAGGCTTTTTACATTCGGTGGGAGTGCATCTGCGGGATTCCTCCGCACTGATACAGTCACCGCCCTGAGACCCTTGTCATACAGATCGCCATACATCGCACCCCAGCTGGTGGCAATCACAATAACAGAAGGTTTCGGGCACTTGCGCGGATCAAGACCGAGATCTCCTACACCCCTGCTGATGATTGGCCTGATGTAGGCGTTGGTTAATTTGTTCCTGCGCAACACTTCGCAGATTACTTCGGTCATCTCTTCTTTGGATAAAGGAGGCTGCAGGTCGATTGTTTTTGCCGAATCGAAGAGTCGATCAAGATGTTCTTTCAGACGGAAAATTCTGCCATTATAGGCACGGATGCCCTCAAACACACCGTCTCCATAGAGAAAACCGTGATCAAAAACCGAGATTTTTGCCTGGTCGTCAGGAAGGTATTTACCATCAATGTAAATGATCATAGCTTTTATGGGGTGTACTTGGTTTTGTAGTTTTTTCTTTTATCTGAACTGCTTCCCTGAAATACGATAACTCACAAACATACAATATGTCCCCATCATTCTCATCGCAGGAAGGAAAAGGCGCAGGGACGGTATGTCGTTTCTTCCATCGTACCCGTGCTTTTTACTTTTTGTAAAAAGTAAAAGGAATTTCAGAGAGCCTATAAATCAATTGCTCATGAATTTTTCCGGCACAATTCGACAAAATGCCGGAACATCCCCTCACTTGCTACCGGGTGGAGGTGAGTGTAACTTCCCAGCGAATTGTTGATGACCGCACCGTCAAGATTTTCATGAATTCCCACACCACGTGAGAGCTGATATGCAAAGTGTGTGCCTGGAGAGAGCAAGACATCAGAGTAATGAAATTCATGGCCCCGGAATGCTGCAGCACCCATCGGAGAATTGCTCATACTTCTGCCTTGGACATAACTGACAACCCTTCTTGCCGGCATCCGGGTCTCACCGGAAAAAACCCCGCACATTTCATATAGGGTATCCTTGTGTGCTCCCTGCCATCCTTTTTGTAAGAGTATACGGTCAGTGAGATACATCAGACCCCCACACTCCGCATAGAACGGATAACCATTTCGGGATACTTCACGTATCGCTTCGCGCATCGGATTGTTTGCCTCCAGTTCTTTGACAAAGATTTCCGGGTAGCCTCCTCCGATTATATAACCATCCGCATCAGGGAGCCGGTCATGTACCGGACTGAACGGAATATATTCTGCTCCAGCGGTTTGGAGAATATCAAAAAGATCGGCATAGTAAAAATTAAATACCTCATCAAGGGCGACGCCAATTTTAACATCCGGGTCCACTCTTGTGTCAAAGAGTGTTTTTTCTCCAGGTTGCTGAACAAATTCCTTCATAAGTTTCTGGAACAACTCAAGATCCACATACTTCCCAATCATATCCGTGATAGTGGCGATACGGGTATCAAAATCGCCGCGTCCGGAACCTTCACGGTAGGGTACGAGACCGAGATGTCGCATGGCAAGCTGCATCTCTTCCATACGAGGTATAGCCCCGATAACCGGAATACCACAATAATGTTCGATTGCCTTTTGTGCCTTTTCCCTGTGCGAATCACCTTTAACATTGTTCAGGATGACCCCGGAGATATGGACATCCTGATCAAATACCTGGAATCCTTTGACTAGTGCAGCTGCACTTCGGGTGATACTCTGGGCAGAGACAACCAACACCATAGGGAGATCGAGTAATTTTGCAACAGATGCGGTGCTGCCAATATCGGTAAGTGCCTCAGCTCCTTCGTACAACCCGCGGACTCCCTCTACAATCGCGATATCTGCGCCGCGGCATCCATGCTGAAAAATTTCGCATATCTGTTTATCGGACAGTGTGAAACTGTCAAGGTTCCGACAGGGCCGCCCGGATACTGCAGAAAGGTAGGAAGGATCAATGTAATCCATCCCAACCTTGAAGGTCTGGATCTTGTTGTTCCGGGAAAGAAGCGAAGCAAGAGCAAGGGTGATGCTTGTCTTGCCGCTTCCGGATCGATCACCGGTAATCAGGATTTTTTTCATGAAAGACTCCGCAGAATGGCACCGAACTCACTCTCGACAATTGTGCAGACACCCAGTGTCTTTGGATGCAGGTCGATTTCCACAATCACATGCTGGTGCCCTATAGCGTGCAGAGGACCTACCTGACGAGGGCCGTTTGTCACCGAGAAGCACTCGATACCCTGTGTGTATTCCTGAGGAATTGCATGAGGTACACCGGTAATCAGGGCAAATACCGGCGCAATCTCCAGTAACTTCCTGCCAAGCAGATCACCGTTCGCTCCATACTCGTCAAGTGCACCGATAATTTCGAGTTTCAAACCGCGGCAGGTCATCTCTTCATATATCCGCTCTGCATCAAGCCGCGTCTTAGGTAGTCCACGCTGATCGAGATTGGCAATATAAGTAATATCCGCCTCAGGGCATGCATCATGGAGAGCAACCAGCTCATCAGCGAACATATAGGCCGTCTCTTTCTTTGCATTCAGGATTGCTGCGCCCCGTTTCCCGCTCCGGGCAAGTTCGAGCAGGCGCTGTGCAGCGATATGTTTCATGTCACCCCGTGAGGGCACAATATAGGGCTGGCTTGCCGCACCTCTCAGCCGCTCCACTTCGTTTGCCTTCTCCATTAAGAACCGCTGGCGGGTGAGTTCTTCTGGGGAAATCCAATCGGCTTCACATGCAGCTTCAAGTGTGGCAAGGACCCCGGCAATATTTTCGAGATATCCCGCATGAATATCAATTGCTATTGTAGGGGTGGTTATTCCGGCTCCATCGATGGCAGACTTGAGATCTTCACCGATAATCATCGCAACACAGGTACCAATCACTGCCATTCTTTTTGGGGAGAAATGATCTTCAGCATAACGCAGGACGTCTTCAAGGGGTTTCTGGCCGCCAAAGATGAACTCGTTATCAGCAAGGGAAGTTGTAAGCACCCGCATGCCATCTTCTTCCAGAAGCCGGGCGTGCTTGAACGAACAGCCGGAAGGACCGTGAAGGATAGCAACATCGACTTTGAGATCCCGGGCTGTATAGAGTGCAGCAACAATCGAACTGGGACGTGGGTGCATGTATTTCATGATAGTTCAGTTATCTCCAGGTTTTCACAGCAAGGACAATGGATCCATGGTCTGTCATACGCAGAGCAGAGGTATAGGCTTCTGCCAGCGTGGCCGTATACGCTGATATTTGTGGTGTCAGCCCACCGAACTCAGGAGTGTCCTGTGTCGGGTACTGCTCCCACCCCAACTACACACACAGGACGGATTTGGTCGATAAGCTGCCCGAATCTGGTCGAAGGCAAATCCTTCGCAGACTGCCCCGTCACCTTCAGACTGCCCGATGACCAGAGTAATGGCTTCTTTTCCGGATATGCTCCGGGCGTACCGGGCTGCTTCAACAGTGGTTGCAAGGTTGGTACCGCTGTTGGCATTGTCTACAACAAGCACTCCCTGGTCATACGATATTGACATCCTGCCCGGGAGCGCACTGAACGAGGATAACGGATCCGGGTCTATTCCCAACAGCATCGCTGCAGCAGCGGCAAGCATCAGGGGCGACTGATATCCAGGAAGTTCCAGAAGAGGATTGGAAAACCTGCTGGTTATCCCGGCCAGCGTGAGCGAACATTCAGTGCCCTTACAGGCTGCAACGTCTTCAATATGGACCACATGTTCATGGTTGTATGCAGGTATATTCTTCCCGAGGAGAAGGTGCTTGCAGTGTTGTGCCGAAGCGACTTTTGTACTGAGGGCAGACTTTTTCCCGGCAGCAAAAAAATAATCTTCATCTGAAGTAATAATCCCGAGCGTTCCTGCGCAGGATATTCCCAGGGATTCCTCAATAATCAGCCAGCCACGGATACTGCACGCCATCCTCGCGGCAGCGAGTACCGATGCCGGTGTAATGCTCGATTGTGACAGCAACTTCTTTTCCGGGTATTGGTACGTCCCGGTTGAGGTGTGCAGAATACCTGTCCCTCGCATCAGGAAAGCAAGAGCGTGAGCCGTTGTCGTCTTCCCTTGTGTTCCGGTGATCTCGATCATAGGTTCCGGAGTATTCTCACCCAGCAGATCGCGCACTGCTTCATGGTGGGAAATGACCGGAGCAGTGGAAAAGTTCAGGAGAGGATGACCGGGATCGAGATGTACAGGTGCGACAATCAGATCATAATTTCCTGTCAGTACTGTTGTTATGTCGGTTTTGCTCTCTCCCCGGTACACATCCACGCAATCAACACGATCGCCCCTTGATGCATACGCCAGACCGATCGCTTTTCCGCCGTGGATAGTGTCCAGTACCAGGATGTGCATAAAAAAGAGGTTACAGAAGTGTGAGCGCTTTTGTCGCGTTCTTAATCATCAGGTCGGCAAGGAGGGGATCACTGCCGATAGGATCCGCATATACCAGGGGAACTGACCTGCCATTCAGGGTAAATAATCCCTTCTTGGTGCCCTCAGCAAGTCCTATCTCTCCCGGAATATCTTTTTCTATGTGGACGCCTTTTGCAAGAAAAAGGGGTACAACCACCAGCGCATCAATCGGTTCTCGCCGGAAATCATTGAGTGAGTCCTTGATTGTTGGTGTATTCATATTCATAAATCCGCATTTTACGATAAAATCCGTATTTTGTCCTTTAATCAAGGATGCGGTTTTCTCAACAAGCTCTTTGTTGTAAGGCATCGTGCTTCCGTGCCCGACAAGTAACATTCCCTTCTTACCCATATAACACATAGTATTACCCGGGATCTTAAAAATTCTTACCAAATGTTTTTTGGAATGATATCCCCCTTTATCATAGTGTGATTTTTAAAAACGGAATCGCACAGTGTTTGAACCAGTTTTCGAGAATTTGCTGATAAAAACGTCCGCTCAAAAAAAAGGTTAACTGATTGGGGTTAATGCAAAGTAATTTGGTTGATCAGCCTCAACAGATATGAATCTATGATGGATGCCTTCGAGCGCTTTGGGCTGCTCATTAACAACCGGATTGTCAGGACACCTGTTGCAATTGCATCCATGGCGGGAATGGTTGATTCATCTTACGTCCTTGAACGCGCTGATCACATCGGTGCTGCATTTATCGGAGGGTACTCTATTGATCAGCCCACCATGGATGCGGCTAAATCTGTCACCGCTGAGGGGAACCGTAAAGAATTTTTATACGCCGATCCGGCAGAAGAACTGAGAAAACAGATGGCACTCATGGAAAAGAGCGCGGTTGTACTGGGACTCAACCTCAGGGGCAGTTCTCCTGAATCCTTCGGATCTATGGCGCGATCACTTGGTGAAAGTGTTGTCTACGAAATTGATGCCCATTGCCGGCAGCCTGCCATGATAGCTGCGGGATGTGGCGAGCATTACCTGAAAAAACCCGGAGAATTAATGGCTGTTGTCCGGGCGCTCAAATCTGAAAATGTGGCGGTATCGGTAAAAATCCGTGCCGGTGTTGCGGCCGATGACAGGCTCCTTGCCCGGAAATTGTGGCAATCTGGAGCAGACATTCTGCATATTGATCTGATGGACTACGGATCAGCAAAACTCCGGCAGATCCGGAACAGCTGCCCCCTTATGCTTATTGCCAATAATTCCATAAACACGTTTGACCGGATGCGGGAGATGCTTTCTCACGGAGCGGACATTGTTTCTCTTGCACGCAAATCCGACACACGCACCCTGTCCGGACTGGACGCAGCGATTACCCGTTATGCTATGGAAGAAGGATGGTACAACTCTCCAAAGCAGCTGTGCCGGGGCGGAGACATACGTGCACTCACCTTTTGCTGTATGCCGGTCAAAGAATGCCCGCTACTCCCCACCCTTTCCCGGATCAATATGCCAAAAGAAGACTACATCCAAATGAAACTGGAATCGGTAAAAGGTACCGCCCTCAAGGAAGGGAACCAGACCTGTTTTGGCAGCCTCGCCTGGTGCTGTAAAACATCCTCTCCCTGCATGTTCCGTGATATGACACTTAAACAGGTGGGACTATCAAAGAAAGAGTATATGCGCCTGAAACGCGAGCTCTCAGATACAATAATGAGCCGTGTGTTCCATGACGTGTCTTCTGATGAGAGCAGCTGAACGTGCACAGCTGGCCCTGATGCTTGAAGTCTGCGCCTACCCGAAACCAGGGAACGTCGACCGTTGCCATGATTATGCCGAAACGCGCCTTGAACATTTCCTGGCTTCAACGCTATTTGCCCGTGCGGCGCTTGAAGAGGCTGAAACAGGTACCGGGCGGATCGGGGAGATCATCCGGCATGCAGTCCGGGACACCAATTGTCATAATGGGGGCAATACACATTTTGGAGCATTTATCCTTCTCATCCCGCTTGTCTATGGCGGAGATATCCCCGGGGCGATCCGGGCAACCGAAAAAACTGATGTTTCAGATGCAGTTGCCTTCTATAAGGCTTTTGCCTTGACATCAGTGAAAATGAACGTTACCGATGAGCTGGATGTTCATGATCCCCATACCCTTACGATAATCCGGGACCAGGATCTGACACTTCTCGATGTGATGAGGCATTCAGCGGCAAATGACATGGTGGCACGGGAATGGGTGACCGGATTTCGACTGACAAGGAGGGGAGCGGACCTTCTGAAACAATTCGGCCCGGGCAGGCAGGCAATTGTCAATACGTTCCTCACGCTCCTCGCTTCTGAACCGGATACTTTCATAATCAAAAAACACGGGACTGCGGTTGCACAGGAGATCCTGCTTATTGCCAGGGAAGTCCTTGACGGTAAACGATCCTTAGCGGATTTCGATGCAGATTGTATTGAACGGGATATCAATCCGGGTTCAACAGACTGATATTATCATAGCTTCAATCTTTGTTGCACTTGGAGAGGGATGGCAATGGGACTTTTAAAAGGAGGTATTAACGAGGTAATCGCAACCACACGGTTCAATGCGGCCCCGATGGGTATCCATTACCGGGAGGGAATTGCCAGTATGGTGCTTTTTTCGGGCAGTAATACCGCAGAAAACATTGAGCGGGACGGATGGGTTGTTGCCAATTTTGTGCAGGATCCCGTTCTTTATGTCAGGACTGCATTTGAAGATCTGTCGAAGACTTCATTTACTGAAGAAGTCGTCTCAACAAAAACAATTACAAGGCTCGCATGCGCTGATGCCTGGGCAGCATTCACCGCAACCATTGTGCGCAGAACCAACGAGTCCATGATCATACGTCTCAAACCGGAAAAAGAGATTATTGAAGAGGTTGCTATACATCCGGTGAACCGGGGATTCAACAATCTTATCGATGCGACCGTCCATGTCACTCGATTTAAGGAAAATAAGGATCCGGAATTGAAAAGGCTTATCGATTATCATGTGGGCATTGTGCGTAAGTGCGGGGGGAAACGGGAACTGGAAGCCCTGGAATTGTTAAAAAAGTATATGTAGGAGTTACCTCGGGTTGACACACATATTGCAGAGTAAAAGAAGGGTTTGATTTTTAGTACCTGTCTCACTGGTTGTTGCTGCTCCCGATTACATTGAAGAAGCAGTACCGGTTCAATGATTTATCGCATTTTAGGTGCTGCTGGAACGGGCTTGGGCTGCTTATGCGGTTTTTTGTTTTGCTTAAACAGTTCTTGGGTAACTCCATGGTTACGGTATTATTGCTCGCGAGAATGGTTGTCCTATCACTGTTTTTATTTGTTCCGAACTCCCACAATAATGGTTAGAAAAGAGTGTGAATTACAGATGTGTGTAGCAGTTCCTGCAGAAGTGCTGGAGATAAAAGAAGGGAATGTGGGTGTTGTAGACTATGGCGATCTCCAACAGGAAGTCAGGCTCGATCTGGTTGATGTGAAAATTGGCGAATTTGTATTGGTCCATGTGGGTTTTGCTATCCAGAAACTCTCCCGGGAAGAGGGACTTGAGACCCGGGAGCTGTTCAAACAGGTCTACGCTGCGATGGAGGAGTGATGCACGAGTACGCCATCGCTTATGACCTCTATGCGACTACCCGCAAGACTGCAATTGAAAACAAAGCCAGTCAGATAAAAAAAGTACGCGTTGAGGTAGGAAAGATGGCGATGGTGAATCCTGATCAGGTAGTTTTTCTCTTTAATACAATCAAGGAAGACGATCCTCTTTTCTCTGACGCGGTTCTCGATTGCAGTGAGATGCTGCCCCAGACCCGATGTCCCTGCGGGTATTCCGGGGATGAAATGTTCGTCTGCCCGGGATGTGGAGCGCTCCCTGAACTGGTCAAAGGCAGAGAGATTCTGGTCACCAGCATCGAAATAGAGGTGGACGATTCATGAAGGTCACCCTGATGCATGGTGCCGGCGGAGAAGTCATGGGAGAACTCCTGCAGACGCTTACAAAATTCAAACACAACAACGCCGGAGGGATCGGACTTGAATCTCTTGATGATGGAGCAGTTATCCCTTTCAATGGCGAGAACCTCGTGTTTACCACAGATTCCCATGTGGTCCGCCCCATTTTTTTTCCTGGCGGTGATATCGGGAGAATTGCGGTCTGCGGGACTATTAATGATCTTGCGATGATGGGAGCGCGGCCTATAGCACTCTCGTGTGGCATGATAATTGAGGAAGGATTTGAAATTGACGACCTCGTCAGGATTGTTGCTTCAATGGACGATGCTCTTGGTGAAGCGGGTGCAAACCTGGTAACGGGAGACACAAAAGTGATGGAGCGAGGAGCACTGGACGGGATCACGATCAATACTGCCGGTATTGGCATTGCAAAGATTATCGTGCGGGACAACGGTCTTGTGCCTGGCGATTCAATTATTGTTTCCGGAACTCTTGGTGATCACGGTATAGCGATTATGGCACACCGTGAGGGATTCGATCTCGGTGAGCAGATCAAATCCGATGTTGCACCCCTCTGGGGAATGATGGAAAAGGTTCTCGATGCCGGTACCATCCATGCAATGAAAGACCCGACCCGGGGGGGATTTGCAAGCACTATCAACGAGATGGCAAGAAAGAGCCGGGTAGGTATCCGGATCAAGGAGGAGAAACTACCTATCCGGAAAAGCGTCAGGAGTGCTGCAGGGATGCTCGGAATAGATCCGCTTGAGGTGGCAAATGAAGGAAAGGTTGTAATGGGAGTCCCGTCTTCCAGTGTGGATGCGATCCTTGCAGCACTTCGAACGCATAAATATGGCATGGATGCAGCTGTTGTCGGGTACTGTTATAAAGGGTGCTCATGTTATTATGGAAACGACCATTGGTGGTGAACGATTCATTGAACCGCCAATAGGTGACCCGGTGCCACGGGTCTGTTGATCAGATCTTTTTATTTAACGTTTCTTTACGCCGGGGAAGAGATTTGAACTCTTGAGGTGCAGGGCACCAGTAGCTTTCAAGGCTACCGCCTTCCCGGACTAGACTACCCCGGCAATGCTGCATATGTTGGGTGTCCGATATAAAAAAGGCTTCTTTATCAGCAGTCTGATAAGGAGTTGTTCAGATTACTCTTTCCACTTGTATCTTTTGACTATCAGGAACGCTATCCCCAGCGAAACAACCCCCAGCAATGTCAGGGGGGGGGGATGTTGGGGTATCCGTTGGTGTTTGTGTAACACTCG
The DNA here is from genome assembly GCA_963841015.1 of uncultured Methanoregulaceae archaeon. Taxonomy (GTDB): domain Archaea; phylum Halobacteriota; class Methanomicrobia; order Methanomicrobiales; family Methanospirillaceae; genus Methanoregula. The sequence goes on from CAWJAX010000003.1 coordinate 169,124, forward strand.
CAGCAAAAGGTGCCGGCACGGTCGGGCTTACAACAATGGATACGGCATTTTCGGCATACAAGAACACCTCGCTGTTCACTGAACTCTTCATCGGATAAACCTTGACATACACCGTTTTTCCCCTTCCGGGAACCTGGACTTTTTCAGGATATTGTTCGCCCTCGTCATTTACAATGTTGATCGTGCCCTTGTCATCGACATACTCCATAACCCAGTCAATGGATGAAGAGGTATGAATGTTGACTTTTCCATTGCCGGTCTTTATGGAAAAATAGACGGGATTATCTCTCGAGGATTTCGCGTGAGCGGAAACAATGGACAATGTGGTCGGTGTCGGACTTGCTCCCAATGTCTGGTTTTGCTGACTTGTGACCGTTATACTACGTTTTCCGACGTATCCCCTGGCATCAGTGAAACTCACCTCATAATCTCCTGGTTCAGTTATGGGTACATCTATTGCAAAGTTGCCCTGATAGTCGGTATTTATAAAACGTGGTCCGAAAACAACGTTATCAGAAGGCCCGATAACTTCTATCTGTACTCCGGAATTTTCATCCCCTTTAATCATTCCTGCAATAGTAATCTTACCGTTAAAATTCTGGGTGGTAGAAGAGCTGAGATCGATATCATCAGAGCGATCAAAAAGGTACACGACTCGCATGTTTACCGACTCACCCGCGCCGTTGGTCGGCACTTCAACTTTGTACATCCCGGTTTTTAATCCGGTAGTATCAAAGACAGCACGGAACGAGCGATCTGACTGGACGTAGACAATCTTGCGTTTTATCTCGCTGGTCGTTGTCAGCTGGTAATAGAGCACTACATCAATGGGTGTGCCAATCCCAAACGTGGTCGTCCCATTCACAATGAGGGGTTTTCCTATCGGTAGTGAATCTGGTGCATCGATATTTACCTGGTAAGCCGAACCAATTCCCGATAGAAAGAGAAGTCCCATCACCAGCAGGACGATCTTTTTCATCTATATAGGTTCAACTATTATGATGTTAATGATTTCTGAACTACAGGAAAAACCTCTCGCAAGCTGGCGGGGACAAGAGCGGTATGATAAAGAATTGCTCAATTGCCTCACCATTATTTTTAATAGTGCAGGCTGTTCATGGTCAAAATGCAGGATGTGCGGTTACCGGCACGAACGATATATTGGCGAACTGTCTTCCGAATCCCTTCTTAAGCATCTCCGTGCACAACTTGCTTGGGTTCGTACACAGTATAAACCTGATGAGTATCGTATGGTCAAGATCTTTACTTCAGGAAGTTTTTTTGATCCGCATGAAATACCTCCCGCATTTCTTTCTGATGTGGCAACCATGTTTAAGGGAAAACTGGTTATCGCAGAAACCCGCCCCGAATTTATTCACCGGGAAGTCATCCTGTCATTCATCGAACTGCTGGATGACGGGAGCTGGAAGACACCGCTTTATTGTGCGATAGGTCTTGAAACAAGCAGTGACAGGATCCGGGAAAAGTGCATTAATAAAGGTTTTACATTCCGGGACTTCGAAAAAGCTGCTGCAACAGCTCACTCTGCCGGAGCCGGGGTAAAAGCATACCTTCTTTTTAAGCCCCTTTTTTTGACCGAGAGTGAAGCTGTAGATGATATGAAAATCTCAATCCGGGAAACATCCAGGTATGCAGATATGATCTCCATGAACCCCTGCACAGTCCAGCGCAACACTGAACTGGATTACTACTGGAGGCGGGGAGCATATCGCCCCCCGTATCTATGGAGCGTCCTTTCAATTCTTGCAGACTCCCCCGTTCATATCACCTGCGATCCCCTTGGCGGTGGTCAGAAACGGGGGCCTCACAATTGCGGAGCATGCGATTACGAGCTGGTCAAAGGAATCCGGGACTACTCATTGAATGCTGATCAGGATCTTATTACTGCGCTGCTTCAGACCAGCTGCGATTGTAAGCAGGAATGGGAATACATCCTGTCCTCAGAAAAATCATACGGTATGCCACTGACGCGGTAAAAAACCGTAAAAAATTATTTTTTTGTACGACTGCTCTGGATCTCGAGTTGTTTTACGAGGAGCGGGAGGAATGTTCCTGCATCTGAGACGATGCCGATAGCCTGCATAGTTCCGCGATCCATAAGTTTTGTGAGTGAAGTCGGATTAATATCGACACAGACCGTTTTCACATGTGAAGGCAGGCAGTTACCCACAGCGATAGAGTGAAGAAGTGTTGCAATCATTAAAACCATACTGCATCCTTCAATATGGACTCTCATGGCATCCTGCGCCTCCATCACATCGGTGATCACATCGGGGAGCGGACCATCATCACGGATTGAACCGGCAAGGACGAAGGGGACATTTTTCCTGACACATTCATACATTATTCCACTGGTTACTATGCCGTTTTCCACTGCTTTTTTGATTGAACCTGCCCGCATGATCTCACTGATAGCATAAAGATGATGCTTATGACCCCCCATTATGGGTTTTCCTGTTGAGATATCCATCCCCAGTGAAGTACCGTACAGATTATACTCGATATCATGGGTGGCCAGTGCGTTTCCTGCAAAAAGCACGTCGATATAGCCTTTTCGGATCATTTCTGCAAGTGCTTTATCTGCCCCTGTGTGAATAATGGCCGGCCCACCAACGATTGCAATCCTGCCACCTTTCCTGCGGACATCAAGTATTTCACGTGCAATCTGTGCGATCAGTGTCTCACTCGGTCGTTCGGGAGAAACCGTGCCATGCATGAACTCAAAGGTGCTGCTCTCCCGGGGACGTTCAGGATACCTGACACTGACGCCCTGCTCGCCAACAACCACCAAATCCCCCTTCCGTATTTTTCCCAGCGCCACGGCACCTGCACACTTCTTCGCAGGATCTACAACGATCAGGAAATCCATCTCTATAGATTCTACGGGGAGCCACTCCCCTCCATACTTCACCTGGGTCGGGTGGTTGCTTGTTGTGTAGAATCCTTTGGGTACGACACGATCAGATTCTGCAGGGACCAGATATGCATCTTTTACTTCCAGCGGGCGGGCACCAAGCCGGTGGAGTTCTGAAAGGATGGAAAGAAGTTTTTCCTTGCTGGACGCCGCTATGCGAAGCCGGGCATAGCTCGGATCGGTTTTTTCCTTACCTATATCAAATACGAGGATCTCGAAATTACCCCCCATATCCATGACCCTGTCGAAGAGCTGCGTCATGATGCCCGAATCGATTATATGACCAGCGAGTCCGATCTCCTGCGATTCCACCATACAACAGAGATCTTGGGTGATGCCCCTTAATATGCGTTCCTGCCAAATATGACAGGAATGCGCTTGTTTTGAGTACTGGGGCACAGATTGGGATGTTTGATAACGTTATTATTCATAAAAGGGGAAATTGGGATCTCGATAGGAAATGTAATACAAAGCACTGGAGAGATGACGGATGAGTCCTTATCTTTTCCCCTCTTGCCCCGTACTTGTAACGATGATGCCGAATCTCCTGTTCAAGTGTTATCGCATTTTTCGGCTGAACATAAAGAGGGGGGGCGAAACTCCTCTTGAGTCCTCAGCTGGCTTTTTAAGTCTCTTTCCTGAACTGAAATCTCAGAAAAAATGTTATCGTTTTATAAACTCTTCAGCTTTGGCAAGATCAGCCCGGGTGTTTACGTTCAGGGCAAGCCCGGGATCGCTGAGCAGAATCTGCAGTTCTTCCTGGGGCTGTAAAATGAGATCACCCCGGAGAATGTTTATCCCTGCAGGACACGCTTCAATCCCGTTGATCTTTTCCTTATACGATATTTCACCTCTGCATGATTGAACAAGATCTGCAGGTACCCAGGCTGAGCAGGCATCTTTTCCCGACATATTATAGGTATCGGCAATCTGGCGGATAACGTTTACAGTAATGCAGGGGATGTCAGATACGCAGACAAACAACGGGCGTTGCACGTCCAGGCTTTCTACTGCACTTATCATATCTTCAATGTATCCCCTGCCCTCAGCTTTGCAGAATGCTATGCCCTGTGCCCGGCACCAGTTCATGGTCATGGGCGTCTTAGAAGAAGCTGCTACAACCGGGTCAAATCCCCCGGCACAAAAAGCATCAATCACATAGGAAATCATCGGTCTTCCGCAAATTGATATCAGAGGTTTCTCGCCCCGGTTGAGCCGGCTGCCCGAACCTCCTGCCATAATCAATGCATACATGCGGAAAGTGCCTCCAGAAGAACCTGGTTATCTTCCCGTGTTTGTACGGCAACACGAATACAGGTTGGTAATTCAAATGATGTGCAATCACGAACAAGAACGACATGGCGGGCAAGAGCGGCACATAACAAAGCGACATCCCGTCCATATTCCACCAGAATATAATTAGCCGATGATGCATTGCATTGCATCCCAAGAGCATTAATCTGATTTGCAAGCCAGTCACGTTCTTGGGTGATGGCAGCCCGTGAGATTGCAAGTTCCCCCATATGTTTAAACGCTTCCATCGCGTACGCCTCGGCAAATGCATTTACGCTCCACGGAGGTCGGGTGATCTCAATTTTATCAATAACGTCCGGATCGCCAAAACCGTACCCGAAGCGGATACCAGGTACAGAAAAACTTTTGGTAAGTGAATGGAGCACAAAGAGATTCGGATCCCGCACATCCACCATACTTTGTGCAGGATCAGACAATTCGATGAACGCTTCATCGCAGAAGAGGAGACCCCCTGATTTCATGCACTCAAGATGATTCTTCATGTCACTTTTTTTCTGTAATATGCCGGTCGGATTATTCGGGTTACATATAAACGAAACATCCGATTTTTGCGGATTTTCAACTCTGGAGGCCCCGGCCAGATGTGCTGATAATGCGTACTCCCCAAAAGTGGGGGATTCTGTGAAAAATGTTTTATGCTTTCCCTTAAGCGCAACCGAGCAGAAAACCCGTATCAGCTCGATCGATCCATTCCCGACACAAATTTCCTCTTCAGTGCGGTTAAATGTGGAGGCGATCTGTCTTTTTAATTCTGTGTAACTGTCATCGGGATAATACGCAAGGATAGCAGGATCGCAATGCCACTCAAAGATAGGGGGAAAGGGATTGATGCTCGCGCTGAAATCCAGCACATTTTTTTTGGTATTTTCGCGCTGTCGCTTTCCGTTGCCTCCATGAACTTCACGTTTGGGAAAGACAATCACAATAAAAAGATCCTTTTTTTCCTGAAATACTTGGATTGATTGTTTTAAAAAGTGTTGTGTGAAGGATACAGTAGCAAAGAAGAAGGTTTTTATACATTAATGTGTAATTTTGGAGTATCTGGTTAAGTCAGACACAAGGGTTCTCTTTGTCTGACATATGAATGACAAATGACAGACATATGTCAGAAATGGGGGATACAACGATGATGCAAAGAATCACGCTCCGGTTACCTGAACAGCAAATCAATCTGCTCCAGCTGATGGTGGATTCAGGGGAATTTCCCAATGTATCAGAAGCTGTTCGGGCAGCGGTCCGTGAACTTGTTGAAAAGCGTGCAAGTCGTGTCATGAAGGATAATGACCAGGTTTCATTCAAGGTATGAGAGGGTAGACATGCAAAGCATAATTAACGATGCGTTGAAAAACGCCGAACTGGAAAAAGAGCTGAACAAACCAAGTTCAGCAAATGCAATGGAAGACGACTTTGTCGGCCAGCCAAGAATCGTTATTGTCGGTTGCGGTGGCGCAGGCAACAATACCGTGAACCGTATTCATCATATGGGTGTTTCCGGAGCAGAAACTATTGCTATCAACACCGACAAACAGCACCTGGATATGATCCAGGCGGACAAACGTATCCTTATTGGCAAATCCCTGACCAAAGGTCTTGGTGCCGGTGGATATCCGGATGTCGGCAAGCGCGCAGCTGAGATGGCACGCCCGACACTTGAAGCAGTCCTCGAATCTGCTGATCTGGTTTTCATCACAGCAGGTATGGGAGGAGGTACCGGTACCGGTTCCGCACCAGTTGTTGCATCAATTGCAAAGGAAGCGGGTGCTATTGTTGTCGGCATGGTCAGCTACCCATTCCAGGTTGAAAAAGCCCGCCTGATCCGTGCTGAAGAAGGTCTTGAGGCACTTGCAGCCGCTTCAGACTCAGTTATTGTCCTTGATAACAACCGGTTAAAGAACTTCGTCCCTAACCTGCCGCTGGGCCAGGCATTTTCCGTCATGGATCAACTCATCGGTGAAACCGTCAAGGGTATTTCGGAAACAATCACCGAACCATCGCTCATTAACATTGACTATGCTGATGTCAGGGCGATTATGTCAAAAGGCGGTGTTGCAGTCATGCTTGTTGGTGAAAGCAAACAGCAGAATAAAGCTGAAAGCGTTGTTCGTGAGTGCCTGAGCAATCCGATGCTGGACATTGACTACCGCGGTGCAACCGGAAGCCTTATCCATATAACAGGAGGGACTGACCTTACGCTTCAGGATGCTGAAGAAGTGGCAACATCGCTTACGTACGAGCTTGATCCCCACGCAGATGTAATCTGGGGCGCTCGTGTCAGGAATGATATGGAGGGTAAGATTCGTGTACTCGCCATCATGACCGGTGTCAAGAGCGCGCAGATCCTTGGGACCCGACAATCATATAAGACAATGATTGCAGATATCGACAACAAGCGCTCAAACCCAAAAGCGGTTGAGATGCCCCAGAACAGAAGAAGCAGCCGGGACCAGCCCAGTGGCGGCGGAGTCCTGGAATGGGTCGGTTAACCACTCACGACAAATAAAAAAAGTAGTCGAAGAAAAACGTTCCAGATAACCATCTCCTGCAGAAGTTCAGGAATTTAGTTGATTAATCCGAACCATGACCAACAACAGAGCTGGCTGATTCGGACCAGATAAAAGGAGTTAAGGGTACTCCTTATCGCAAACCCCTTTTTGTGCGATTTCTTTTAACGTGAGAACACGCACACTCTGATTTCTGTCTCCCCTTGAATCCTTGCGCTGGTAATGTGGGAGATTTCGGGCGTGCATGTGCAGAAGATACGATTCAAAGATCTTACACGTCATAAAAGAACTCTTAAACGATATTCATAAAGGCTGTTTTTTGGGAGTTTTGTTTTTCCCCCATATCTGATCCCATTCGCTCATGAGTTCCTCGGGAATAACGGCGAAATGCTTAATAATCCCCCGCTCCTTTAAAATATAGTACATTCGATCAGTTCTTTGCTGGGAGGATGGGGACGACACCAGATAGGTGATTCTGGTTTGTCCTGGTATCGGGAGTTGAACATCATGAATAGAGTGTTGAACAAAGACTTCACAATGAGGTCTTATCTGAATTCTGCGCTGATTTCTTTTTCAGATGTTTTTTACCCTGCATTTCGTATGCAGAGTTGTCATGTAAGAGAATCAAAAGGGTCAAACCGAATCTCTTTTGTATTATTTTTTATCTCCTGCATGCTTCTGCTGCCTCCCGTGCCGGAGAATCGATGAGGAGTAGTAACGCATGTTGAATGACCTGATGGAAAAAAGAAAGAAAATTCTTGCTGAATCTGAAGAGCATAAAAACCGCCGCAACGAACTCAATACTGCTGCAAGCAAGTTCGCCCGTGAACGCAATACCCTCAACAACCAGACACGTGAGTTTGTTGAAGAGGCGCAAAAGAACAAAGATCTCCGGGATAAATATAACCAGGATGTCCTTGACTTAAAAGCGCAGCGGAACGAGTTAAATGACAAAGCAAATGTCCTGTTTGAAGAGATCGAAGGATTTAAAAAAGAACACGGCACGCTTAAGAACCGTGGTGTGAAGGAGCTCCAGAAGCAGATTGAATTCATGGAGTACCGGCAGCAGACCGAAGTCTTCACCACCGATAAAGAGCGGGAACTTATCGAAAAAATTAAACAGATGATGGCCCAGGTTCGGGAGCAGGAAGCCGAGCTTGAACAGAACAAGGATATGCGCGTTAAGATCACAGAAGCTCGCGATTTTCGAAAACTAGCCTCTGATCTTCATGCAAGGGTTACTGAGTTTGCCGAACTAGCCCAGAAACACCACGATCTCATGGTTGAATCCTACAGAAAAGCAGACAAATCACGTGAGGCAGCGGATGCCGCACATAAGAGTTTTGTCGAGGCTCAGGAATCTGCAGACTCCGAACATAAGTTTTTTATCGCCTGCCAGAAAGAACTTCGCGATTACGATAAGGTAATTTCCGGCCTCCGTAAGAAGACAAAGAAGGTTAAGGTCACAAAAGAACAAAAAGCAGTACGCAAAGAGGCTGAGAGTCTCTTTAAGAACTTCCGGGCAGGAGAAAAACTCACTACCGATGATATATTACTCCTCCAGCGCTCAAAACTTATCTGATTCTCTTTTTTTTACCGTCAGTAATAATTTAATAGGTTCACCGCATTTTTATACTAATAATGACGTTGGGTCGTACATTAGTACTCAGTGTTGATCGGGATGATGATATCGGGTGGAAGGCGAAAGTCGAAAGCCCGGCCATCGGCCGTGCAGCCTGCCTGAAGGCCGCAAACACCTTAGCACTGGCAGACCCTGAGGATTCTGACGTCAATGCAATATTTTCAGCAGTCAAGATCTATGATGAACTGACTGAGAATGGAGAGGAGACGGCAATTGCAGTGATTGCTGGCAACCACCTCCATATGATTGAAGGGGATCGCAGAATTGCAGCCTCTCTTGAACAGGTAATCAAAGAGACCCAGGCTACCAATTGCATTCTTGTTACTGATGGAGCAGAGGACGAGTATGTAATTCCCATCATCCAGTCCAAGATTCCGGTTTCAAGTATCCGCAGGGTCATCGTAAACCAGATGCCCAATCTCGAAGGCACCTATTATATCCTGAAAAAATTTTTTGATGACCCGAAGATCTCCCGAATGATATTCATTCCCCTTGGCCTGGCAATGCTTCTGTATGCCATCGCATACTTGCTGGATGCTCCGGGAATTGCAACAATCATTGTGGTGGGCGTTATCGGAGGATACCTGCTGTACAAGGGATTCGGTTTTGATGAGATTGTTCATAGTATCATCGAAACCCTCCGCATATCCCTCTCACGAGGACGATTCTCGTTCGTTACGTATACTACAACTATTCTTCTTATCATCATTGGATTTACGGTAGGATTTATTAATGTCCTGAAATTTTACTCCACTGACAGTAGTTTAGGACTTCTTCTTTATCTGATGACCTTTATTTATGGATCAATTGAATGGTTTATCTTTGCGGGACTCGTAACATCCGTTGGGATTATCATCGATGTGTACGCACATGAACGAGAGGCACTGGGAAAGGTTATTGTCTTTCCCTTTTTTGTCATTGCACTCGGGTTCATCCTCTATGCTGCAAGTGTTTATATTATATCAGTAAGTGGTGTTCCCGATTTCCCCCTCACTCCGGATGAATCCGCAAAAAATATCCTTTATTCTACCATTATCGGTATTAGTTCTGCAGTTATTGGTGTTTTCACCAAATTTTTTGTTAATAGAAAGATGGCAGAACTTCGCAAGCAGGAAATTATTGAAGTCATATAAAAAATACCGGTTACATTGTGAATTGTATTGTGGCGCTTACCAATTCAAAATGCCCCGCAGTGGAAACCGGGTATTTATATGCGACATATGAAATACCAGGATTACATGGATACGGGACCCTGTTGCACACCGGTACCGCTTTTCTAAGGAAAGGGGTGAATCTTCAAAACAAATTTCTAATTCGATCAGGTATCAGAGAATTCCCGGTTATGCAATTCCTTTCAAGGTGTATTTGTGATACCGGCATGAATTGGATCCCCGCCCGTGGACTTGTCAAGACAAACTGCAAGGATGATGTATTCACTTTTTTTGGTTGAATACCTTCAGTGATCTGAAGGAAAGGACAGGAAAGTGCGAAAGTAGTTTAAAAGGTAAATTATCCTTTTTTGATTAAGGAAAAAAATACAGGTATTTTTTTAAATTAATCCCTCATCGTTTTTCGTTGGGGGGATTACCTTGAGCATTTGTCGTAAAATACCCCATTCCACCCGGGAATTGTTTGGTCATTGTGAAGTTTCGGGTTGCCTGCGGCGTCTTTACAGATAGCACAGGAATTACAACATTGAAATCGTGTGACGGGTACCAGAATATCCCATTACCGTACGATAATGCGGCATCTTCCACGGTGAAATCGGCGCTGGAGAGATCGATGCGATTCATCTGGGCGTCCTGATAGTTGAGAATCTTCATCAGCTTGTTCTTGAGATCCTGTTTACCCAGAATAAAAAAGATGAAACGCGTCCCTTCATCTACTTTATAGTTGACGTGGATGTCAGCACTTCCATTGTTGAGTTTTATCTGAACGTCATGTACGGTTATGTAACTGTAACGATCAGCATTTGCAGCCATAACAGGAACTGCCATGCTGAGCGTAAAAAGGATCAGCAGCACGACAGCATAAGCTCGCATAGAATAGTACATACAACAATGCCACTTAAATCGTTTTGGGTAATGGCACCAGATAATTTGCTGAATTTTCCCGACGGTTCTTGAGGTAGTAAAAACAATTTAAAAAAAAATTATTTGTTATTAGCCAGAATAATTTCGATGGAGGAAACATTAGTTTTCCCTGAATCTGTGTCAATAACCTCGGTTGATGTAATAATTTCTTTTTTTGTTACACCTTCTAAGAATCGGTTAAGGGCAATCTCTGCCGTATCAACTGCCCGGGAAATTGCTTTTCCCCTTGCTTTTATGGCCACTTCTTCTGCTCCGTTGTTAAACTGTGTGATGACGGCAAGCACGTAATTCATAACGGGCTTGTTACCGACGAATACTGTGTTCTCTTTTGGCTGCATCTTTTTAGTCCCCGAATCAGAGATATTTCTTCTTGGTAATCAGTTCTGCATTCAGTACACTTGCACCAGCTGCGCCCCGAATTGTGTTATGTCCCATCGCAACAAAGCGTATCCCCTCCCTGAGCCTGCCGACTGATACGGTCATACCGTTCCCGCGCATCCGGTCCAGACGAGGTTGCGGGCGGTCCTTCTCTTCTTCAAAGAAGTGAATTGATTCCTCAGGTTGTGTGGGGAGTCCTTTAATAGGGGGTTTGTATTCACGGAAAGATTTTTTCAGTTTTTCAACCGGTTCTTTGATATCGATCCAGACTGCCATACTATGACCGTCAATCACCGGAACGCGGTGACAACTGGCACTTACCTTAAACTGGGCATTTGCCACCTTGTTGCCCTTCAGGGTACCCATGATCTTAAGGGTTTCGGTCTCCATCTTCTCCTCTTCCTGACCGATATAGGGAATAACATTATCATAGATTGACATCGCTGCTACCCCGGCAAACCCGGCACCGGAGATAGCCTGCATCGTCGCCACCCTGATATCAGAAAATTTGAATTTCCTCAGGGGGGCAAGTGCGGTCACCATTACGATAGTCGAGCAGTTCGGGTTGGTCACGATAAACCCGTCTCTGCCGGAATCACGCTGGACATCAATCAGGCCAAGATGCTCGGGATTCACTTCCGGAACAACGAGGGGAATGGAAGGTTCCATGCGGTGTGAACTCGCGTTGCTGCAGACAGCTATTCCCGCATCGGCAAATTTGTTCTCTACGTCTGTTGCGATATCAGCAGGAAGAGCAGAGAAAACCAAATCAACATCCTTCATAGCTTTTGGTGATGTGGGCACCACTTTAATTTTAGCGATTTTTTCGGGAAATGGCGTGTCAAGACGCCAGTTCACTATCTTCCCATAGGGCTGTCCAGCACTGCGTTCAGAAGCGGCTAGTGTCGATAAATTGAACCATGGATGATCCGCTAACAGTTCAACAAATCGCTGGCCAACCGCACCCGTAGCTCCGAGCACTCCAACATTGATCATGTGTGTCAGGTCCTGTGTGTTAATGTTTCCCGTTGAAATATGACGGGTTATGAAATCCCATTTCTTCTGTGATAATAAAAACATTGTTTTTTACATTTTTATCCTGATGGCAAATTGATACGATATCCAGCAATTACAAAAACCTGGGTTATACGGGTGATAATCCAAAATAACGACACCTCTTAAGAGTAATTATTAAGGATGTGAAGGTGAGAGATAGCGCTGTACCTTAAATAAAAGTCTGAAAAAAGGAATTTTTAATCTGATAAAAAAAAATATCCGGCCTTATTCCATGTGAATTGCTTCAGAAGGACAGACGTCAACACAGGTTTCGCAGTCTACACACATATCCTTATCGACTTTCGCCTTTTCGTTCTCCATTGCAATCGCCGATGCCGGGCACTCACTTACACAGGTCTCACACCCGGTGCATTTATCCTTGTCTACTACTGCTACCATACCATTCACTCCACCATTATTGCTTCTGAGGGGCAGATGTCAACACAGGTCTGGCAGTCTACGCACAAGTCCTTGTCCACCTGAGCTTTTTCGTTCTCTAGTGCGATTGCTGATGCAGGACATTCATCCACGCAGGTTTCGCATCCGGTACATTTACTGGTGTCAACGATTGCAACCAACTTTGTCACTCCATCGTATATGTTACACAAAAGATAAAAAATAGGTTTCGATAGTACCCTTCAAAAAAAACGAGATAATCGGCATTTTTTTGTTTTTTAAACCAGTGCTATATATGATTGGTTAAAAAATGATTCGTCTGGGCCGTATATCATCTTGACAAGTCATAACGAATAATTTTTAAAAATAACTAAGGGCCACCATAATCTGACACGGGATTATTTAAAAAAAATTGCTCTGGAGAAATGCTCAATAACAGCTAAACGCTCAAGGGGTTTCACCCCCGCCGCTGTGGCTCCCCCAATGCGATAACTCCCGAACAGGTTCTACGTTATCATCGCTAAGCGCAGGGGCGGCATGGGGGGACAGGCACTGTCCCCTCCTTCATTCTTACCAGCATCTTGAATTTCATATCAATGGAAAAGGAATTCTACAAAGCCAAAAAAAATAATTATTTTCCCAGACTGAGCACATCGCTCATACCATATATGCCAGGCTTTTTACCAACAACCCAGCGGGCGGCATGAAGTGCGCCGGTCGCAAAGACAGAACGGTCGTATGCCCGGTGGGAGAGTTCGATGGTCTCAAAATTCTTCGAGAACATAACCTTGTGGTCACCAACAATATCGCCGCCCCGTATGACATGGACACCAATCTCATTTGAGCGTTCCATCATTCCTTCACGACCGTACATCTTTTTTCGGGACCCGACTTCATCATCTAGGATCTGCAGGATAGTTTTTGCAGTACCGCTCGGCGCATCTTTCTTGTTCCGGTGATGCGCTTCGATCACTTCAATATCGTAATCTTTCAGGAGCTTTCCTGCATCCCGCAGAAGCTGCCAGAAGATATTGACACCCAACGAGAAGTTACTTGAGATTACCGCCGGTACATTGCCATGTATTGCTTTTTCCATCTCTGCCCGCTGTTCGTTGGTAAATCCGGTAGTACCAACGACAAGTGCTACCTTGTTGCGGGCCGCCATTTTTACATTTCCAACAGCGGCATGTGCTATCGTGAAATCAATAAGCACATCAGGCCTGGTTTTCTGTAAGAGGGATTCGGCATTTTTTGTTTCGACAATATCAATTCCGAAAAACGAACCTGGTTTGAGGTCTATACCCCCAACCAGTTCAAGATCGGAAGATTCGTTGACCATGCGGCCGATTGTCTGACCCATGCGGCCGGAGGCGCCACATACAACCACCTTTATCATAATTCAGGTCACCGCGCCCGTTTTTTTGTTGAGGGTTTGGCCTTCCTGGTTATGGTTTTTTGTGGTTTCTTGGATACAGGGGATTTTGTCTGCCCTTTACCAGGGATTGTTGCAAGAATTTTCCTGAGCTGGTCGGTCTTCTTTTCGTCAAGATCATCAAGCGGAAGCCTGACGGGTCCACCTGCCATGCCAAGAAGCTCCACTGCCTTTTTAACGGGAATCGGGTTTGTGTCAATGAACATCGAGCGTAAGAGAGGCGCCAGCGCATAGTGAAGGACAAGTGCTTTCTGGTAGTCTCCGTGCTTCATGGCCTCGCACATGGCGACCATACGTTTCGGATCTACATTTGCTGCAACCGAGATTACACCAACACCTCCCAGTGCCATGATGGGGAGCGTGATATTATCGTCACCGGAAATCACGACAAAGTCCTCATCCTGTGTTTCTTCAATGATCCGGGATATCTGCCCGATGTTACCACTCGCTTCTTTGATTGCAACAATATTCGGGTGGCAGGCTAGTTCTGCGACCAGATCAGGTTCGAGATTCTGCCCGGTCCGTCCCGGGACATTATACATGACCACGGGAACGTCAAGATCGGCAAGTTTTGTGTAATGCTTGATGAGACCTGAACGGTTCGGCTTGTTATAATATGGACTAATAACAAGAACACCATCAGCGCCGATGTCCTTTGCAGCCTTCGTGAGCCTGACCGCTTCTGCCGTGTTGTTGGAACCTGAGCCGGCTACCACAGGTATCCTGCCGTTCACCTTATCGACAGTAATCTCAATGACTTTTTCATGCTCTTCGAACGTAAGTGTTGCAGATTCACCAGTAGATCCGCAGGGCACAATCCCGTGAATACCACAGGAAAGGAGAAACCCGATGTTGCGCTCCAGACCCTGAACATCAAGGCCCATCGCTGGATTTCTTTTAAAAGGGGTTATGATTGCTGGAAGGACACCTTCGAACATGAATAAGGTTATGAGCGTCTCTTGGTATTTATTTTTCTCGTGATATACCCGGCGACGCGGTTCCGGACACGCTTACTCCCGATTACGGTTGATTTTCCAAGCTGTTGCTTGTTTTCATCGAAACTGCCGGAAAAATAGTCCCGCTGCTTGGCCAGAAGTTCAGTACCGAGAGATTTGATGTATGACGGTTTGATTCCCATGTGCATTTCCTCAAAGTTCTATATTTATAATGCGGTTCGATATCATAATAATATTGTTCGATACGTCGACTGGATCTTCACCAAAAAGACGAACAATCCCTTCTTTTCCCTTTCCTCCTGTATCATAGCATACATCGGGAACGCCCTGTTTGCAACAGGATGCAACCCCCCAGTCCATTGAACTGATCCCCGGGGGTTCTGCTGCGGGGTCAAATGACGTGCACTCAAGAAACAGACTGTCTATGACCTTGAGAATATTTCTGGAATAGCGCAGTGTCGCCACGCATTGCATATGAGGATCAAATTTCATGACAGTGAGCAGAATTCGCGCGATTTCCTCATCCGCACCAAAAGCGCAGGGACCGCCGGCAAGTATATTTCCGTGTTCCAGGATTATCCCGCCCTTCACTGCGGCGACACCATTTTTGTCCCGTGCGCCGCTTATTGCATAGGCCAGCCGGACTCCGTTTTTTGGAATGAGCCGGACATCCATGGATCGTTGGAGCAATGCGGTTGCCCCGGTAAGTTTTTCAAGCACCTCACTGCGTTCCCGGCCCGGATCTTTCATATTCATACCAATGATGGACAGGCCTGATAATAAACGTGTCTTCTGCATTCATGCACGGGACAACCCGTTCGGATATACATATATCCTTTTACGGCGAAGATTCCTGCAATGGATGCACGACTCCTTGATGTAATCATTGGCTTGTCTGGTTTTCTCGTCCTGATTGTACTGCTTGCTGTACTTCCTATGGTGATGGTTGCCGGAATAGCCTACCTTACTGCTATTGTGATCTTTATTCTCTTCCTTTCGGGCGCCGGATATCTGGTAAATGGGAAAATAGTATGAATGTGTGACCGGATTATTTTTGATGGGTGCACCGCTTATCTATGTTTTGAGTAAATATTTCTTTTTCTGACGGTAATAATTCAATGGATGATTTACATTTTCACATAGTTTATCCCGGTTAACGCAGAGTCCGGTTGTCTTCATTGCAGCACATGCCGGCGCGGTGTATTCCGTACCTGATCCCCCTCGTCCGGTGATATGCTCTACCTGGTACATGGTTTTTTCCTGATCAAAATCCGGTGACCTTGCATACATACGGGCTATTCCTGTTACATCCATACCTATGGTATGAATAAACGTGGTGAGGGCGAAGCGGCCGGCATGGGTAAGGTTGGTCCCGGCAGTCAGCGCTAAAACCAGTGCCTGAATACAGGGAGGGAAAGCACTTTCGTTAATAGCACCGAACTGCTGAAGCATCTGCTCCTGATATACTTTTTTTATCGATGCAACATGGGGAGCCAGTATTTCACAGACAGAAGAGGGTACTTTATGAGGAAGATCATAACGTATCAGAACGCGGATTCGTTCCCGTAACAATTCATATCGTTCCTCTTTTTTAATCTCAACAAAGCCCCCGGTGAGATGACGATTCACGAGCCTGAACCGATCTTCATGGAGGGGAGATACCAGCTCCACATAATCGGTGAGAGGCATCCGGTCCTTGGTAATCTGGATTCCCAGTTCGGCTGCAAGAGCTATGCAAAGACGGGAATATCCAGAATCTTCCAGTTTATAATTCTGGTTCCACTCTTCTTCATTAACCAAAAAATAATACCCCCTTTCAGCCTCATACCGGGTCAGTCGGTCGATAAGCTGTTTGTCATGTACACAGGATACAATAATCCTGGCAAGTGCATATGCGGCAATCTCATCATCAACTGAATCTGAAATCCCCGGGGCAAATATTTTTTTTGGGGACAGGGCATCCCTGATGCGTTCAATGGCGCGGGAGATTAATGCCTCTCCCCGGGGGTCTTTCAGGAGCGAATCGAGCGAGGAGAATCTTGCATTGATATGGTTCTGGGCTTTTTTTAAAAAGGGAAAATGGGAAAGTTCCTTTGCAGATGGCACAACATCCATCAGTCAGCCTCTATCCGGGGTGCGAGGAGATACTCGACATGCCCGTTACCACCGGCAATAATAAAGGAAAACCTGACCGGATGATCAATACCCAGATAAATTTCGATCTCTGCAGCTTTACTCATGACCTTACTCATATCTTTTAAATAATCAAGGGAAAAGAGCGATCGGGCCTCAAGAGGAGTGAGTGATTTCAGTTCGTCTTTGCCAAACTCGCGCCGGATTGTGTCAGTATCTCCCTCAGCAATAAGGTAAAACGTCTGATCCTTTGGGTTGATTCCAAGCGCTATTTTATCCGAGATCACTGCCGCTGCTTTCATGGCATTGTTGAAATCATCACCGGTAATGACAATTTTGCCCGGGAGGTTGATAGTTGGAGGATTGGGGTCCTTCCTGATTGTGTTTGTATCCAGGAGGGTGATGGAATAATGGTAGCCGTGGGCTGATACGGACATTTTCTGGGCGTTATCGGCGAGTTCAAGACTGATGAGATCGCCCTTACCTGCCATGCCGAAAATATTTTTCATCTTGGAAATGTCAATGCCCAGCTGGCTTTTTGTCGCTTTAAAAGAATCAAATGCTTCTTTTTTCAGTTCGATTCCGATCATTGCCACATTAGCCGTGTCAACCGCTCTTGTTGAGATTCCATTTTCATCTGTATGCAGACGGCACTCAGGGACGAGAGCCGAAATTGCTTCGATAAATTCCCTGAAAATATCTGCCTCAATTGTTGCTTTTAACATCGCTTTTCTCACTTCTCCTTTTTTACCGTCTTTTAAACAACCCTTGGTTATGCCTTTCCCCTCGGATAACAATTTTTAGGTCGAATAATTTACGGCTTAACCTTTCTACGTTACGTTATTTATTACTCCATAATAATTTAACTCTAGTCTTTTGGTTTTACTGCTGATTCATTTCCCGGGTGAACCCTTCTCCCGTTCAGGTTGTGTATTCCCGGTTGAAAAGGGGACATACGTTAAAAAAATCCTGGTTATATGAAGTAATAATAGCCCAAACCCGCTATGCAGACTACACAAAACATGATTACAAGAACAATATTGATTGTGTGCTCCTTCCGGGACATTGCCGACCACTCACTTTTCTGTTTTTTCGCAATAAATCCGATGACAAGACCAATACCCGTTCCGGCCAGGATTCCGAATGCCACCATCATCAGGATCTCAAATGTATCCGCAGACATGCAGGTTCACTCCTCCCGGTTGCCAATTCATCTATATAAAACATCAGGTATCGCCCGAAAACCGGTATCTTTCTTTTTATAAACAAGGGATCGGGGATAATAATACCGATTTCACTATTCTCTCGGTAAATACCTGGCAATCTGGATAAAACCAGCTGAGTGTTTAACAGGAGCGGGTGCTGCTGCTCGTAACGTATCCGGAAGGGACAATGAGTCGGGGATGAGAGAGATGCTGGTCCGTGTTGTCTACCCTTGATCCGCCCGGATTGCAATATCAGTCCGGCAGCGAGTGTTCCTCTGCAGGGGTCATGTGTATGATTAAAAAGTCTTTTGGTTCTTAGGGGTCGACGGCGATTATATAGATCTCTGCACAAAGTCAGGTCTCATCCTTTCATAATCAGGTTTTTGCCCTCAAACATCTGCATGCCCACGAAAGGGAGCAGTAACTCTGTTCGATGAGGTCATAAAAAGGGTTCACCCCACAAACAGATACCTCCCCCAGGAAAGAACGATTCATGAATTCCCTATTTCATGATGATATCCAGCAAACCACCTTCATTAATTATTTTTATGGTTCGTTCTGGATATCTGTGCTCTCTCCCGGCATCAGAACTTTTACTCTTATATTGGTTGTGCGCTCGATTGCATTCTTGAACTGGAGAGGATCTGCGATAATCTTGTCCCACGTGTTGTAGTGAATTGGTATAACTGTTTTGGCACCAATAAAGTTCGCTGCCATCATCGCTTCTGCGGCACCCATCGTGTAACGTCCGCCGATGGGGAGCAATGCGACATCGGGATGATAGAGTTCTCCAATCAGCTTCATATCGGAAAATAGTGCTGTATCACCGGCGTGGTATATCTTCACTCCGTCCATCCCGATTACGAAACCTGCCGCAGTACCGCCATAGCAGCCGATACCAGCTTCCTCTATCCACGAGGAATGTACGGCAGGAGTCATCGTAAATGAAACATCGTCAACAATTGCGGTTCCCCCGATATTCATACCTTCAACAGTCAAACCCTTTGTCTTGAGGTACTTTGCGATCTCGGTGATAGCTATGGTTTTTTTACCGAGTGCTACTGTTTCACCCATATGATCTTCGTGCCCGTGAGTAACGGCAACAATATCCGGGTGAGTGTCAAGAGTGCTACCACCCTCAACAAAGGGATCGATAAGGATCTTTTTTGATCCGGAAAGAAGTACACATGCATGCCCGAGCCAGGTAAGTTGCATATATGCAGATATCCTTCTGCTGACATGAAATTTACCCTCCTGATGCCGGTTTCTGTAGCGTGGAAGGCAGGTTCACTAAAAAAATGAGTCAGATGTACATAAGGGGTAATCCCTTACATTACATCAACCAGTTCAGCTTCTGTGATGTCGATGGAATCCCCAAGACTATCCGCAGTTGCACTTCGGGTCATCTGCTCGGATAAATCCCTGTCTTCCATTACGTCCCGGACCCTGTTGATATAAGGGTCAATAGTGGGATCTTCCTTCTCCTCAATCACGTGCCGGTATTCGCGGAGTGTCGAAGGACTGATACCAAGTTCCTCTGAAACCTCTTTCATGGTCTTACCGGACTCGATCAGTTTTTCCATCTTCACCTTATCAAAAGGCATCTTGAAATCAAGTTCACGGAAGAGCTTGAGCCTGACGCGTGCACGTGCAACGGTCTTGCTGAGTTTCTCATCACCGAGCTGGCGGGCAATTTCAGTGTCATTCTTACCCGCGTAAAACAAGGTGACAAGTTTTGCAAGCTGGATCGGTTTTAAGGAGGTTTTGAAAATTCCCTGTTCCGTGATCTCTCTCATTACGAGAGCCACTTCACGTTCGATCGCGTCACTGTCTCTCAAAGTACCATGAATATTCTTCATCGGCTCGACAATCTTCGTCTTACCGGAGAGGGTACTGAATAGTTTTAGAAGCTGTACCTTGCGTTTGTCTTCGGTCATTGCATACCCCGTCATGGGATTAGGATATACAATACTTCGCCTTCTATTTAATGTTATCTTTAAGGATTGTTTGACCAAAAGACCTTTAAATGATGCAGGATCAAATCTGCTGCGGGGTAATTCGTACTATAAAAACGTTTTACAAACTATTGAAGCAGATCTGACGACGGTCCGTTAAGACATGTGATCTCATTATTTTTAATAAATTCAGCTAATATTTTCCTGATAAGGCGATAGGGTCCTTTTTCGTATGCTGTCAGACTGATAATATGATAATTGTTGTCCGCAGGATCTGGTTCCTCCTTATACTCTTTCACGGAATACGACGGATTTTGGCTTAGAACTGCATTTAAGATTCGGGATTTTAGCTGTCTGTCGTTTTTCACCCGGAATACAAAATCAGCTCATAAATACACCTCTGGGTAATTATCTGATTCTGAAACAATAATTCTATCCTTTCTATTAAAGAGTGCATTTTTTTATTTATTTTATCGAATCTTTAACATTCCATTTTTTTAATAAAATAAAAGGATGAGTAATCTGAATTGGCATGAACAATGCCCGGACCCATCACCTCTCAGCGATCACGCAGCGATTATGACGGACTACTTTTCCAGGATGTATCCAATGGGGATGGAGCACAAAGCGGCAGGTGTCAGAGTCCCGTTAATATCTCAATTTCTTTGATATTTTTCTCCCAAGATTTTTCTTTATCAGAGCAGATTCCCCTTGGCAGGAAAAAAACAGTTCCAAGAATTTTTGTATTATTCTGATATTACCTCAAGATGCAGGGATACAGGCTATACGCAATGACAGGTCATCAGGGTTTCTCACCTCTTTTAACGAGAGTTATAATATCCGCGAGGGATAATTCAAATACACAATTTAAAAAAAAAGAAGGGGTAACCAGTGAAACAAGGTTCTGAGGATGTTTTTGAGAAGGTGATGGATCTTGCAAAACGCCGTGGATTTATCTGGCCGACTTCGGAATGCTATGGTGCTGTGGCCGGATTCATCGATTACGGTCCTCTCGGCGCGATGATGAAGCGGCGGGTTGAGGATATCTGGCGGGATTTCTATGTTATCCAGGAAGGATACTATGAGATCGAGTGCCCGACGATTGCACAGGAAGCCGTTTTTATCGCTTCCGGGCATGTTGCAGGATTTGCTGATAAGATGTGCCAGTGCCCGCACTGCAGGGAATTTTTGAGAGCAGATCATGTTGCTGAAGCCGGGGGGGTGAAGCACTCCTCTGTTATGCAGAATGAGGAACTCTCGCTTGAACTTGCCAGCTGCAGATGCCTCGCATGCGATGAGGTGCTGGGTAAGGTTGAAGTCTTTCAGTTTAACCTGATGTTCAGAACAAGCATCGGACCTGGCTCACAGCGTACCGGGTACCTCCGCCCCGAGACCGCACAGGGGATGTTTGTTGATTTCACCCGGCTGCTCCGTTTCTACCGGGACAAGCTTCCGTTCGGTGCTGTCCAGATAGGAAAGTCCTACCGGAACGAGATATCACCCCGTCAGGGTATGATCAGGCTCCGCGAATTCACCCAGGCAGAAGCCGAGATCTTTGTCAACCCATCCTGCAAGGACTGTCACCCGATGTTCCGACGCTATGCTGACTACATGATGCCCCTCCTCACTTATACCAGGCAGGAGATGTGCGAACCGCCGGTTTTGATGTCGATGCGGGAGGCCGTGGATAAGGGAGTTATCGCCAACGAATATGTCGCATATTACGTAGCTCTTACCCACGAACTCCTTGTACGGGTAGGTATAAAACCCGACCGGCTCCGGTTCCGGCAGCACCTTCCTGATGAACGGGCTCATTACGCGACCGATTGCTGGGACGCGGAGGTATTTTCCGGGCGGTTCGGCTGGGTCGAGACGGTAGGAATTGCAGACCGGACTGACTATGACCTGACAGCTCACGGTACAGCGAGCGGTACTCCGATGACGGTTTTCATCCAGTATGGCGAACCAAAGAAAGTCCCGCGCCGGCGCATCATCCCGAATATGAGCGTGCTTGGCAAGCAGTACCGCACAAAGGCCAAAGCAGTTTTTTCAGCTCTCGAAACGGCAACCCCTGCTCTGACAGGGGCTGATGTTGAGGTGGACGGGGAGATGATCCACATCCCTCCCGATCTCTTTGAGGTCCGTGATGAGATTATAGATGTACGGGGTGAGGACATCGTGCCACACGTCATCGAGCCGTCCTATGGTATCGACCGTATGTGCTATGCAGTGCTTGAACAGGCTTA
Source organism: uncultured Methanoregulaceae archaeon (assembly GCA_963841015.1). Taxonomy (GTDB): domain Archaea; phylum Halobacteriota; class Methanomicrobia; order Methanomicrobiales; family Methanospirillaceae; genus Methanoregula. Next base: position 191,366 of record CAWJAX010000003.1, read on the forward strand.
TGACGAAGACACCGCGGACGGTGAAACCCGGGTCGTGTTGCGGCTCGTGCCGCAGGTCGCACCGGTTCAGGTCGCAGTCTTCCCGCTCATGACCCGCGACGATCTCGACACAATAGCAGGAGAAATCACCCGGACCCTCCACAAATCCGGCATCCTCGCCGAGTATGACGACAGCGGAGCGATTGGGCGCCGGTACCGGCGTCAGGACGAGATCGGTACACCATTTGCGATTACCGTTGATTATGAGACCAAAGAGAATAATTCCGTCACACTCCGGGACCGGGACACTATGAAACAGGTCCGTATACCGATCACAGAATTACCAGAGACAATCGGGGCGCTTGTTGCGGGGAGCATTACGTTCACATCCATTAAGTTTAACGAAATCCTATGAAATTTATCAGTCATCCTCTAATCAAGCCCGATACTATCGAGTCAAGGGAGTACCAGCTTTCGATAGCGATGCGGGCTCTGGATGCAAATACGATGGTAATTCTCCCGACCGGTCTTGGCAAGACCGCTGTAGCGTTGCTCGTTGCGGCGTCGCGGCTTTATAATGAGGGCGGGCGGGTGCTTATGCTGGCCCCGACAAAACCGCTCGTCGAACAACACCTCCGTTTTTTTGAGCGTTATCTTCTCGCTAAAAGCCTTGGGGGTTCAGAATTATCACCCTTTGTTATGTTCACCGGTGATGCCCCCCCTGGCGATCGCACTGAAGACTGGAACCGTGCAACGGTAATTCTGGCAACACCCCAGGTTGTAAAAAATGACCTTATTGCAGGACGCTACACGCTGAAAGATGTATCACTCCTTATTGTTGACGAATGCCACCGTGCAGTAGGCAACTACGCTTACGTATTTCTCGCACAACGATACCTTGCTAATGCTGATAAACCACGTATTCTTGCGATGACTGCATCACCGGGAGGTATGCAGGAAAAGGTGCAGGAGGTTTGTTCAAATCTGGGCATCTCCCAGATTGAGAACCGGACAGAACATGATCCCGATGTCCGCCCCTACGTATTCGAGCGGGATCTCGAATACATCAGTATCGATCTCCCCCCCGATCTCAAAGCTGCAATCGCGGTTATCAACGCACTTATCGAAGAGCGTCTGGCACTTCTCGCATCCCTTCACTTCACCGTGCCAAAACGCGAAAAACTCACCATGAAAGCGTTGAATGAGATCAATGCGCAAATCCAGCAGCGTATCGCAAACCGTGATCCTGTAGCATATTCAGCAGCTTCGGTGTATGCTGCTTGTATGAAACTCAGACATGCAATTACTCTTGCTGAGTCCCAGGGAAGCGAAGTGCTGAAAGGATATCTTGCAAAGCTGGTCGCTGAAGGCACAGGTTCCGGCGGCAGCAAAGCAAGCCAGGGTCTGGTTAAAGACCAATCCTTCCGAGATCTTTTCGAGCGTTCGCTTACGTGGAAACAGGAACTCCATCCAAAACCTGAGATAACCCTGCATCTGGTACGAGAACAGCTGGATGAACATCCGGATAGTCGGATCATTATTTTTGCTACCTATCGGGATACCGTGCAACTCCTCGTGGAGTATCTCATGAAAAATAATATCCCCTGCGAACGGTTTGTGGGGCAGGCAACAAAAGACTCTGAAAAAGGGCTCTCACAAAAAAAACAAATCGCAGCGCTCACCCGGTTCCGTGAAGGTGAGTTTAAGGTGTTGATCGCTACTTCTGTGGGAGAAGAGGGTCTTGATGTACCTTCCACGGATATGGTTATTTTTTATGAAGCCGTGCCATCAGAAATCCGATCCATCCAGCGCAGGGGCAGAACAGGCAGGTCGCGAGCTGGCAGGGTGGTTGTTCTTGTAACTAAGGGGACGTCGGATGAAGTGTTCCGGCATGTCAGCCAGGCAAAAGAATCAACTATGCATAAGAGCATGAAAGTTATGGGTAGCAGGAACTTCCCCCTGCAAACGTCTGTTTTTGTAGAACAGGCAAGTATCGATGAGTTCACCGTTCAGGGACCAAGGATTAGCATTGACGACCGCGAGACCTCATCAAAAGTTGTTGAGATCCTCTCAGGACTTGGAGCCGCAATTCATCTAAAACGACTTCCCCATGGCGACTATGCTATTGGTGACCGCATTTTAATCGAGCGTAAAACAGCCCGGGATTTTGTTGATACATTGATCAACCGGGATTTACTCGGCCAGATTAAAACCATGGCCGAGAGTGTCCCTCGCCCGGTCCTGATCATTGAAGGGGGAGATCTGTACAGCCAGCGTGATATCCATCCAAATGCCATCAAGGGAGTGCTGGCAGCCCTTGCCATCGACATGGGGGTTTCACTTTTATTTACCCGAGATGAACAGGATACTGCACAAATGCTTTTTATCATCGCAAAACGCGAAGATAGTGAGCGTGGTGAGCGGAAGATCCACTCTCATAAATCACACCACTCAGTCCGTGAAAACCTGGAGCACATTATTTCTGCATTCCCTGAGATCGGAATGAAAAACGCACGCCTTCTTCTCTCTCACTTTGGATCAGTGCAGGCAATCGTTAATGCTGAATTCCGGGAATTAACTTCAATAAAAGGAATAGGGCAGAAGACTGCACAGAAGATCTATGATCTCTGCCGCCATCCCTATAACTGACACAGTATTTTGAGCGCTTCGGTTCCTGCCTTCACTGCGTTCATCAGGGCAAGCACATTATCCGGATCTTTTTCGTTTTGTATGCGCTCACAGAGCGAGACGATGGTCATTGCAAGTTCATCGGTAAGCAATCCACCTTCGCACGACTCTTCATGGTGTTCACCGCAGCTGCATTCGTTACTATGTTGTTGACGTTCCCGGGCAGCCGGTGCGGTGCCGGGTTTTTCCCCTTGGGCTTTTTCTGCACAGACCACACACAGTGTTTTGCCTTTCACTTCAAAGAGCGGGCATCCACAGGTTTTACAGGACTTCTCGAGCATTTTCCCTCCTTTAAGGAGGTGCTCTGCCATGATTTCGTCTTCCTTACGTACCGGCACACAATCACCGTCGACTCAATATTTAACCTATATATGTCGGTTCTACGTATTAACTACAGGTACACTGGTTAGGAGATACCATGCCCAACCCTGAAAAAACTCTGGAAAACTGTATACTGATGCTGCAGCGCATTCAGGAAGACAGCTCAATACCCCGAAATATCCGGCGTGTGGCTGATGAAACCCGGACGCTGCTTACAAATAATTCCAAGGCAATGGGACTGCGCGCTGCGGAAGCAATTTCAAAGATTGATGAAATTTCCAATGATCCCAACATGCCGATCCATGCCCGGACAAGGATCTGGGAGCTGGTGTCGCAACTGGAGACAATCCCTCTTGACTGACACATTATTGTAAAAAAAATTGGGTTCATTATCAAAAAATTTACGAGCAGATACAAAAATCGAAAATTGGCTTTGTAGAATTCCTCAATGAGAATTAGGAATGACAAAGATGAAATCATTCTTGAAATGTTGTAGAGTATAACTTTCATTTTGATCTCCTTGATTTGGGATCTATATTTGCGAGCTTTGAGAGATTCACCGAACTTTCTTTTCATGACAGAGAATACCGTTTCGATCTTGTTTCTCTGATGATATTTTTGATTATCGAATAAGCGAGCGATCCGTTTTCGGTAATAACCGGAGATACGTTTCCGTTTTCGGTTTCTGACGGGAATGAGGGAGCATGAGTTGAGGGTATCTTGGATTAATTCATGGATCTCTTCTGAATCGTATCCTTTATCCATGACATAGAGCTCAGACGGTCTGGTCCTGTGACATTGTTTGAGGAGTTTTTCAGCATGAGGAATATCATGGACGGGGTGTTGGGAGATCTTCAGACCGGTAATGATTTGTTGATCCGTGTCAACCGAGATCGAAGTTTTCAGGAATCGTTTTCTGGTTTTTCCGGTTCTCCAGGAATAATAATGACTGGCGTACGAACTGGTGAATCCGGATGAGTCGATAGCGGTACAGGGTATCCTCTCTCCCCAGTCATAGAACATTTTCATGAGTCTGTTCAGTAACCGGGTAAATGTGGAGGACCGGATCCGTTGACAGAACTTGTGAATCGTCGTGAAATGCGGTACTTCATCGAGATGGATCTTTTCCCGAAGTGAGTCCATAATTTCAGTAAGTTCGACGGTGTCCCGGTAATCTTCAGACAGGTATTCTTTCAGGAGAGGGAGAATGAGCAACTGGTGCTGGGTATAGATCTTTTTGGAATATTTTGAAGAGTACAGTGGAATTCGGCAATCTCGGATCAAACCAGAAGATAATTCAACAAACCTGATATACCGGTTTGTCGACATTATCTTGCCTCCTTATGGTTACTGAACATAACAAGGTAAGGAGGCGCCGTACCTTAGCTTTTGTGGTCAGCTTTTTACTTCTGTGAACTTAGCATTTCTACAGAGCCCGAAAATTATCCGTTTTAATTCCGATTTCATATCTTACCGGCATGCCCGGAGTTTTTTCAGGTCTGGTTTCCTGAAGCTGTCAAAGGGATATGAAAAAAACCAACGGTATTTCACCCTCTTTTGTTGTATATGATACTGCAATCTGAGCGCTTCTTTTAAAAAAAACGGAACATCCAATCGGTTGATAATAAAACCATCACATCATGGATGGTTGGCGGTTCTTGAAAACCGGTACACTCCTTTGGGTACATTCATTTCAAAGCGGGCACCATGCTGGAATTCCCCTGCTTCTTTAATAGAGATATTTGTTATGGAAAGGATTTCCCGGGATAGAAATAATCCGAGCCCCGTATTCTTACCAAACCCTCGCTCGAAGATCATTTCCTTGTCATGTACCGGAATGCCAATGCCATCATCTTCAATACGGATCAAAAGGCCATCGGATAACTCCTCTGAAAACAGCCGGACTACAGACACCCGGTCACCATGCTCTACCGCATTCTCCACAATGTTGTAAAATACTCGTTCGAGCAGGGGATCGGCAAATATCTCCAATCCATCAGCAGGAGCCTCAAACCGTATTTTTCTTATGTCAATGTGGATGCAGACCCTGTAGAACAAATCAGTCACATTCTGCCATTTGGGTTCTACGACCCCAAGATCCTGGTAGAGTTTGGTAAATTCTATGTTCTCCGTTATCATCTTTACTGCAGTTTTCAGCTTGGTAAGATACATGGAGTGTTGGGGTTCCGGGGGGTGATCCGTGAACAGTTCAAGGTATCCGCCAAGAACCGTCAGTTTATTCCGGATATCATGCCGGGTGATCTCAGCAAGGAGGTTGAGTTTTTTATTGGCGAGTTGAAGGGCATCATGTGCTTTTTTAATATCAGAAATATCATGGAATATCCCCATCATGCACCTTCTTCCACCCAGGTTGAGTATTGCAGCGCTGACAATAACCGGGATAAGGTCCCCATTCTGGTCTACAACAACCTCCTCCTGCAATCCCATCCCTTCCCGGGCATGTTTTTTGAAATATGCACGATATCTTTCCTCTTCCTCTTTTGGATGAAGCTGGCTTTCGTGCATGGTCTGGATTTCAGCAAGTGTCCTTCCAATCAGCGCCTGTGTTTTATTATTTGCATCGAGAAGCATGCCGGTTTCTGCGTCTGCAATAAAAATTGCATCATTTGCGTAATCCATGAGCCCCTTGTTCTTTTCATAGGCAGATTTCAGTTCGTCTTCCGCGTGTTTCCGGTCCGTGATATCCCGCACGAATGCAAAAACATATGCCTGAGGCCCAAATTCGATATAATTGAGAAGAATTTCCACCGGGATAAGTGAGCCATCTTTTTTCCGGTGGGTGTCCTGAACAGTGAGATATTTCCGCTTGCTTATCCCGGGCCAGAGAGAACCTAAATGGTTGTCGATAAACCGTGGATTGATATCCTGTATGGTGAGCAGGGAAAATTCTTCCCGGGAATATCCAAGCATTGAACAAATTGTATCGTTAAAAAAAGTAATTCCCCCGTATTCATTGATCCAGAGAATTCCTTCAGCCGCATTACTGACGGTGGCCTTCATCATGCGAAGTTCCTCCTCGGCCTTTTTCCTCCTGAATGCCTGGCGTATCTTATGACTTAGTTCGCTGAACTGGGCCCGGGGATCCCCTCCTTTCTGGAGATAAAAGTCAGCACCGTTTTCGATTGCTTCAATAACGACTTCCTCACGTCCCTTCCCGGTAAAAAGGATGAACGGGATCTCTTTGAACTCCGTCCGCACCTGTTTGAGAAATTCTATTCCATCCATTCCCGGCATCTGATAATCAGAGACAATTGCATCAATCGTCCCTTTGTTAAGGATTTGTAACCCTTCCTTAGCGGAAGTGACGGTAGCAACTGAGAAATCCCCCTCCCTCTCTAAAAAAAGTTTGCAGAGGTCGAGCAGATCAGGCTCGTCATCTACGTAAAGGAGGGAAATCATTGATTTTATTATTGTTCCGTCTAGGATTTAGTTTTTTGTTCAGACAAGAATAGAAATCAGCGTATAAAACCCAAAACCAGAAAAAATCCCCTGATTTACCATTGTGTATTTGGATTCATGCAGTGCATTGTAACGTTCACGGTAATTTCGTGTGATTGACATGAATATCTCATTAGTATGACAAAGCCAACAAAATCATGACGTGAAAGGTCGGAGCACAAGGATTCGGGAGGTAGTCTGTTTCCTGCTGATGAACTGCACTTATCCTTCATCAAAGATCAACACCGGGGTCGCTTATCAGTTATTCTTATCTGAATCTGGGGTTACATTCTTTTCATTTCAGGCACAGAGCGATCCCTTCAAAAAGGTGTTAAGGTTTTAAAAATGTCTTCATTTCTTTGGGGTTCAGCAGTGTTCGGTTTATCAGCGTTGGAACCCGTCAGTCGGAACAATAATTTCAAACCGTGCACCCTTTTTATACTCCCCGCTCTCCCCGATCGTTATGCCAGTACTTTCAAGGATCTTCTGAGCCAGAAAGAGGCCGAGGGTTTTTCCATTCCCCGCCCTCCACTCAAAGAGGTGAACTTTGTTTTCCGGCGATATTCCAATTCCATTATCAGCGACCGTTATGATGAGGTCTGTTGTGGAGTAATGGAAAGATACATCGATACGGGTAACTTTCTCTCCATATTTATACGAATAATTAAAGAGATGGTAAAAAACCTTTTCAAAGAGCGGGTCAGCAAAAACAACAGGACTGTCCTGTTCTATGTTCAGGATAATTGATTCCGTCTCAACTTCGAGAAATGCCCTTCGTATTACTGCTGATACATTTTGCCATGTGGGAGTATCGGTTCCAAGATTTTCATATTCTCGGGTGAAGATTATCTGACGTTGTATGGTTTTTGTTGCTGTCTGGGCACGAACCAGATGTTTCAGCAGATCAGGTTCCTGGATACCATAGCTTGCAAGTTCAAGAGAGCCGCTGACAACCATCAGCTGATTCAGGATATCATGCCGTATCATACTGGAGAACATGTCGAGATTTTTTCTTGCAAGAATCCGGGCACTTTCAGCCCGTTTCCTATCAGAGATGTCGTAAATCAGGCACTGGATAATCTGATGATCATTGAGAGAACTGACCTTGCTGATTAATTCAACGTTAATTGTCTTACCGCCCCTGGTAACGAAGGGAATATCTTTGTACTGCATATATCCGGTTTTTTCCAGTTCTGTAAAGAATTGTTCAGCTGGTATTGCCTCTTTGGAAAATCCTATTTCACCGAGGTTTCTTCCAAGGAGATAATCCAGCGGATACCCTGTGAGCGTGACAATAAACGGATTTGCGTCGATAATCTTTTTGGTATCAGATTCAAGGATAATGATGCCATGATCTGTAGTATCAAACAAACGATGGAATTTTTCATCCTTCTGGTGCAGTTCCCTGACATCATGCATCGATTGAATCGCACCGGAAAGCTGCCCGTTTTTATCAAATAACAGAGAAGCAGTCAGTTCAAAGGTGGTGGTTTTTCCTTTCAGACGGGGAACCTGTTTTTTTGCTCTGATGCAATTTTGGCTTCGCTGTATTGCCGAGTAGTGGTATGTCTGAAGTTCTGCGTCAGTAGCAAAAACCAGATCAAGAAGGCCTGGCATTCGTGTTCCGAATATGTGAAAAGAATATTCGTAATTACCCAGACCAAGTACCTTCTCGGCACTGATTTGGGTAAGTTTCTCCATTGCCTTGTTCCAGACAATGATGGTGCCTTGTGTATCTATGGCAAATGTTGCATCCGGAAGGAAATTGATTATCTCTAAAAGCCGGTGCTCCGATGTTTCCAGTTCTTCCCTTACCCGTCTTTGATTCTCCTCCTTTTCCATTGTTTTTAACACAAATGAAATATCTTCCGAAATTCCATTCAGTAATCGGATCTCGGAATCGATAAAAAAGTTTTTCTCATACGAATAGAGAGTAATCGCCCCTCGTGTTGTTTTTCCCGTGCTTAACGGGAATGCTGCTGCAGATCGATATCCTTTCCTGAGGGCATCTTCTTCCCACATCTCCATTGTCGGGTAAGACTGGATATCATTGCATATGCTATACTTACCCTTTCTGATTGCAGTGACGGTTGGACCCTGTCCATTGGTAATATCATCGGAAGATTCTCTGACTTTGACAAAAAAATTATCCACTATCCCACTTGCAGTGATACGATTAATTCTGTGGGTGTCAGGATCTTCAAACCCTGCCCAGGCCAAAACAAATCCCGCTTCTTTGACCATTATCTTGCACACTTCCTGCATCAGATGCATCTGGTCATGAATATGCACTACTGACTCATTGATCCGCCGAAGTATCGCATCTACCCGGTTGAGACGTGCAATCTTCTGTTCGCTTTCCCGGAATTCGATAGCACGTTTTACCTTATGGGACAACTCACCAAACTGGGATTTTGGATCTCTGCCTTTTTTTATATAATCTTCAGCACCATGGCCGAGGCCTTCAATGAAGATTTCTTCCCGGTCTTTCCCACTAAAAATAATTACGGGGAGTCTGGGGAAGTTTTCCCGGACAATTTTTTGAAGATGAATACTGTCAATGTCCGGCATCACATGATCAGATATGATCGCATCAAATTGACTGCTCTTTAACCGTTCAAGGCCTTCGGCGGTAGTGTAGGCAATTTCTACCCGAATCGCCATCTCACGTTCAAAAAAACGCCTGCCCGAATCCAGAAGGACCGGGTCACTATCAATATACAGGACCGATATCACCGCAACCCACTTCAGCAGACTATCCAATCCGCTCTATTTACATTCTGTAATACAGTATTAAATATACCGGTCGTTCTTGTTCATAAACCGAATTATCACGGGTTTTTGTTTGTAAATCGCAGCATTTTCCCAATCTGACGCAATCCCCGGCTTCCGTATATTTTTATATAATCACAAAAACCTATATGTTCCTGAATTCATGGAAATCCTTTCTATCTTCCTGATCATCGCGGGTCTCGTTTTGTTTGAGACAATAACCAGCATTGATAATGCCATTATCAATGCCGAAGTGCTCTCGACCATGGGTCAAAGGGCAAGACGCTGGTTTTTAACCTGGGGATTGTTAATCGCTGTCTTTGCAATCCGGGGTTTGCTTCCCTGGCTGATCGTCTGGATGTCAACGACCTCTCTGGGACCTCTTGGGGCATTAACTGCAACATTCTCAAGTGATCCACTCGTACTGGCAGCTATAGAACAGTCAGCTCCCATCCTTCTGATGGGAGGGGGAACGTTCCTGCTCTTTCTTTTCCTGCACTGGCTGTTCCTTGAGAGTAAAAATTTCGGTCTGCGGGGGGAGCGCTATATCGCTTCAAAAGGAGTCTGGTTCTTTGCCATTGTCTCTCTCCTCCTTACCGGGCTTGTCTGGTTTGCATTGGAAAAATCTCCCCTTGTCGCGTTTGGAGCCGTGGTTGGTTCAACGACATTTTTTATTGTCCATGGATTCCGGCAGAATGCTGAAGAAGCGGAGAAGAAGATGCTTCAGTCATCTGGTATGTCAGATGTTAGCAAAGTCTTTTATCTTGAGGTCATCGATGCAACGTTCTCCATCGATGGTGTCATTGGTGCATTCGCGTTTACCATGTCTGTACCCCTTATCCTCATCGGTAATGGTATCGGTGCGTTTGTCGTCCGGGAATTAACCATACGAAACGTTGACAATATCAAGAAATACCGGTATCTGAAAAACGGGGCAATGTACTCCATCTGCTTCCTGGGAGTTATCATGATGATGGATAGTTTCGGGGTTCATATCCCCTTCTGGGTCTCACCTGTCATCACATTTGGAGTCGTCGGATTCTTCATGATTAAATCGATGCGGGAAATCCCCCCGGCTGTCCGAATAAAATCAGGAGCCTGGCAAAACCATTGTTTTTTGGATGTCGCCAGCATGACCTGAATCCTGGTTTTTTATAATGCTCCGGAAAATTTCCTGATTATGAAATGAAATATCGGTACAGGATAGTTTAAACGGGCGGACTGTGCCACTTTCCCGGAGGGCCCCTCCTGATATTCAGGTTAGGGGTATGTTACCCAATAGGGCATTATCCCTTTTTTTTGGGGAGCTGGAGCGCCAACGTGAAATACCGTAAGATTTGTGTTTTTTTTCAGTCTTACAAAAAATGAATGGACAGAATTCTGGCTGACGTCATGTATTCCCGTTTCTGCTGCACATCTTCCATACCAACCTCAGAAAGCATTACCGGGATTTTGTCGTCGGCGAAAACATTCGACCGATGTGTCTGATCTGGTTCATACACCACAGTCCACTTTTAAGCACCGGTACGATAAATCGCATCCTGCCATCCATCTCCTGCGACACTTCTCTGAGTCGGTCAGGGACAGGTATGTGCTGGGGACAGATTTTTTCACACTTACCACATTGCCTGCACAATCCTGCGTAGGAGACATTTGAGAGTAGACCCCCGTGACGACTCATATAGTGGAATCTTGCACTCCCATCGTGAGGGAAAAAGCAGTGTGCGTTATAAAGAGAGAAACAGCCCGGGATATCAACACCCGCCGGGCAGGGCATACAGTATCCACATCCCGTACAGTTGACTTTCATCAGTCTCTGGTAGGTGTCGCGAACCCGGGCGACAATTTCCAGTTCCGGCAGGGAAAGTGAATTCGGGAGAGCTTCTCCGGCCACCCGCAGGTTCTCATCAATATGAAGCTCATCGTTCATTCCTGAAAGCACAACAGTTACTTCAGGATGATTCCATACCCAGCGGAGTGCCCACTCTGCAGGAGAGCGTTTGACCGGTGATTCGTCCCAGATTTTTTTTATCTCATCTGGTACATTCCCGGCAAGGTTGCCGCCACGGATAGGTTCCATTATCATAACAGCGATCTTTTTTCCGGCAGCATATTCAAGACCCCCGGTGCCAGCCTGATTGTGTTCATCGAGATAGTTGTACTGGATCTGGCAAAAATCCCAATCATAAGCATCGATGATCTCTTTGAATGTTGCAGGATCGCCGTGGAACGAGAAGCCGGCATTTTTTATTCTCCCGTCTTTTTTCTCGCTGTCGAGAAATCCCAGTACCCCGAGCTTCTTCATCTTCTCCCAGCTCGCTTTTGTGAGACTGTGAAGCAGATAGAAATCAATGTAATCAGTTTGAAGCGTGGAGAGTTGGGCAGAAAGAATATGGTTCATGTCATCAGGTGAATGGATTGACCAGGGCGGGAGTTTTGTTGCAATCCGCACTTTTTTCCGGTAGCCGTCTGCAAGTGCCCGGGCAAGAATTTTCTCGCTTTTGCCAAAATGATATGCAGGAGCCGTATCGACGTAATTAACACCATTGTCGATAGCATACCGCAGCTGCCGGATCGCACGTTCTTCATCAATCCCGCCTCCGCTTTTTACCGGCAATCGCATATATCCGAACCCGAGGATAGAAAGTTCGTCGCCGGTTTTAGGGACTTTACGGAAGAGCATAAGGGTCACATTTCTCTTATTTGATCTGTGATCTCAATAGGAGGCAGGGATTTAAAATTTTTCTTGGTTTCAGGTTCGACCTGAAAAAAGCGGATCAACCTGACATGTTCGATTATCTCCCGCCATAGGACCTGACATGCTTCCAGGCACGGTGATATTGATCGAATGTCTTATCCTCCTCATTGTATATCCCAGGATCTTCCCTCAGGTACAGCTTGCGGTCTTCACCGACAGGACAGACCTTGATACAGAGACCGCATGGGGAGATAGATCTTTTATACAGAGCTTCAGACCGGGTGGCACATGCTTTTTTGTCGGTGAGCCCTTCCGGGTATTGCCTGCCATCCAGGGCTTTTACCGGACAGATATCCACACACTGCATGCATTCTGTACATAAAGATCTTTCGATAACCGGATCGGGAGGAATATCCGCTGCGGTAAAAATCGAGGCAAAGCGTATTCTCGGTCCGAATTTTTCGGTCAGCAGCATATTGTTTAACCCAAAATTTCCCAGACCTGCAAGAAAGGCGGCATGACGATGAGAGAAAAAAGTAACGGGGTTTTCCTTTAAGATACTTATCGATCCATAACCGTCCCGCGGGATCCAAATCGAAGGGAAGCCTTCAGCATTCAGGTATAAAGCGATACGGTACCCGCTCGCGTCCAGCAGCATATTGACCGTCCGGTACAGTTCGTGGTAATAGATTGAGGGAGATGTATCCACAATCGGCAGGAGTACCGGAATACCGATCACAATAACAGTCCGGGTCTCGGGAAAAATTGACCGTGGCCGGAAGTCCTCAGGAATCCAGGGTTCGAATAAAGGTTTGTCCCATCTTTGGGCTGGGGCAAAACCAATGAGGGGAATGTCGAGATCCTTAAGTCTGGAGATGATTTTTTGTTTTAACGTGATGTTCATGATTCTACCATGGCACGGGCAGCGATAAATGAATTTGGTGGCCTCTTCTGCTTTTGAAAAACATCTTTTTTGCACGAACCATTTCGAACAATGAGTTATGATATATTTATTAGACCGGACACCAAGAAAAAAACGGGTGAGCAGATAACTATGGCTTTTGTTCCTGATCCCGCAGTCCTGGTAAATCTCCTCCTGTGCTTAGTTATTCTTGTGTTGGGATACCTGGTATATCGGAAACGAAACAGTATCAGTGCATTGTTTATTGGTGTTGCTTTTGGCTTGTTCGGTTTATCACATATGAGCACACTGCTTGGACAGACGTTGTTTCCCGAAGTTACCTTTATGCTGTTGAGGATTTGTGGATATTTGTTCGTTATTGCAGCCCTCTACCTGTCACTTACCGAATAATCCGTTGGACTAAAACGATGAGGGATATGCAGGAAAGAAACAACAGGAGTCAGTTATTTCCCATAACCGTGCACACGATCGTCCGCTCGCGTCCAGCGTTCACATCACATTCAAGCAGGACAATCTGCTGCCATGTCCCGCACATCAGGGTGCCTCCCTTCAGGGGTATGGTGAGTGAAGGGCCGACCAGAGCTGCTTTTACGTGTGAGCGGCCGTTTCCGTCACCCCAGCGGGCATTATGAGCATAATCTGCGCTATCCGGGGCGAGGACGGAGAGTGCTCGCCTGAGATCGGAAAGTACTCCTGGCTCGTATTCAATGGTCGTGAGTGCTGCTGTAGAATGTTGCACGAAAAGGTGGGCGACACCGTCCTTTATCCCGCTCTCCTGGATGGCGGTTCCGATTGCATCCGTGATGTTGATGATATCCCCTTCACGGTGTGAGTTCACATGGATCTCTTTACGGTACATGAATTATCCCGATCAGGGAGATTGGGGGCCGGACAGATAAATGATATGGGAAGAACCTAAACGGCTGAAATAAGATCCCAGATACCTGATTTAAGTCCCTGGATAGAACCGGTGGAAACCTGCCCTGGTCCTCTAAAACCTCTTCCAGAATGACTTTAAAAAAAATCTCTAAAAAAAATTACTCTTCCGGTTTTTCCGCTCCGGGATCACTGTCCCATTGTCCATGTCCACCGGGAGGATCGCCACACCAACAACCTTGTCCTTTTCATCAAGGCGCATGACGCGGACGCCCTTGGTACCGCGGCCGATAACACGGATCTCACTGACCGGGGTCCTGATGACCACACCTGATGCAGTCATGGCGATAATCTCATCAGTGTCGGAGACTGCACGCGACTCGATGATCACAGCATCGCGCTCGAGAACCATGGTGCGGACGCCCCTTGTTCCCCGGCCATGCCCACGGAAATCGTCAAATTCGGTCCGTTTTCCGAACCCGACATCGGATATGGTGAGGAGTGTGTGTTCACTATCTACGAGTGTAATGGCGCAGACCGTATCCTCCTTGATGTGGAACCGCATGCCAATAACACCGGATGCATTCCGTCCCACGATCCTGACGGTCTCTTCGTGGAATCGGAGGCCGTACCCGAACCGGGTCGAGAGGACGACTTCCCGGGTATTGTCTGTCGTGATGACGTCGACAAGCTGGTCTCCTTCCTTGAGCCGGATCGCGTTCGTTCCGGTCGACCGAGGGTTCGAGAACTCAGTCTCCGGGATCTTGATAACCTGCCCGAGTTTTGTCGCGAACATAAGGTACTTGTCAGGCCGGAACTCGCGGATGGGGATAACGGTCGTGATGACCTCATCTTTTAAGTTGAGGAGATTAATGATCGGCTTGCCCTTTGCAATCCTTGAGCTCTCGGGGATCTGGTATACCTTGAGCCAGTACACCCGGCCGGTGCTTGTGAAGCAGAGAAGGTAGTCCTTCATGCCGGCAGCGAAAACTGAGCTGACGACATCATCCTCCTTCGTAGTCATTCCCGTGACACCATGGCCTCCACGCCGCTGCTTCCTGTAGGTGTCGAGATCCATCCGCTTGATATAGTTCGTCTTCGTGATGGAGACGAGCACCGTCTTGTCCTCGATCAGATCCTCGGTCGAGAGATCGCTTGTGTCGAGGGCAATCTCCGTTCTGCGGGCGTCACCGAACTTCAGGGCGATCTCGGAGGTCTCGCGCCGGATCTCGTCCTTGATGTTTGCCTCGGACGAGAGGATCGTCTCGAGCCTGCGGATCTCTGTTTCGAGATCGTTCTTCTCATCGGTTATTTTCCGCTGCTCAAGCGCCGCGAGCCTGCGAAGCTGCATCTGCAGGATTGCATTAGCCTGGGGTTCATCGAGGCCGAAACCCGCAATGAGCGCGATCCGTGCGTTGTCGACCGTGTCGGATCCACGGATTGCCGCGATGATCTTATCGATATTCGCGAGAGCGGTGAGGAGGCCGTTTAAGATATGGACCCGCTCTTGGCACTTGTTGAGGTCGAACTCCGACCTGCGCCTGATCACCTCGATCCGGTGGTGGACGAAGTTCCCGAGGAGTGCCGGGAGATTGAGGATCTTCGGGGCCCCGTCCACGATCGCGAGGTTGGAAGCCGAGAAACTGGACTCCAGCGCCGTGTATTTGTACAGGTTGTTGAGAATGACCGCAGAGATCATGCCCTTTTTCAGCTCGAAGACGACCCGGATCCCGTCCTTGTCCGATTCATCGCGGATATCGCTGATGCCATCGAGCTTCTTGTCTTTGACCATCTCCGCGATAGCCGTAATCCACAGGGCTTTGTTGACCTGGTACGGGAGTTCGGTGACAATAATCCGGTCGCCCCGGTTACCGCCTTCGGACTCTTCTATCTCGGCAACCCCGCGGACCACGACCCGGCCCTGGCCGGTAGCATAGTAATTCCTGACACCTTCGACGCCCATCAGGATGCCGCCGGTCGGGAAGTCCGGGCCCTTCATGATCTGGAGGAGTTCCTCTACAGTTACATTCGGTTCTTCGAGGAAGCGGTTGACAGCTGCACAGACCTCGCGGAGGTTGTGCGGCGGCATCTTGGTCGCCATCCCGACTGCGATACCGTCAGTCCCGTTGACGAGGAGGTTGGGGATCTTCGAGGGGAGGACGGTCGGTTCTTTCAGTGACTCATCGTAGTTGGGGACGAACGTTACCGTCTCCTTGTCGAGGTCCTGCAGGATTGCCTCGGCATACGGGAAGAGCCGGACTTCGGTGTACCTGCTTGCTGCCGCGGAATCGCCATCCACGGAACCGAAGTTGCCCTGCCCCTGCACCAGCATGTGGCGGTACGAGAAGGCCTGGGCCATCTTGACGATGGTGTCGTAGATGGAAGCATCGCCGTGCGGGTGATACTTACCCATCACGTCACCAACCACCCTTGCGCTCTTCTTGGTGGGCTTGTCACTCGTGTTGCCCATGTCCCACATCGCATAGAGCGAGCGCCGGTGAACCGGCTTGAGACCATCGCGGACATCGGGGATGGCACGGCCGATGATGACCGACATCGCGTAATTGATGTACGAGGTCTTCATCTCCTGCTCGATGCTGATCGGCTCGGTCCTGTGAGTTACAACTGCTTCAGCAGGGACATTCTTCTCAGATGTCAAGGTTGGTCACCTCCTTTGCATGACGGTAGATGAAATTCTTCCTTTCCTCCACATCCTTGCCCATCAGGGTCTTGAAAGTAAATTCCGCGTCTGTCGCATCTTCAACGGTGACCTGCCGGAAGATTCGCTGCTCAGGGTCCATGGTCGTGTCCCAGAGCCTGCTGGGCGTTCATCTCGCCGAGACCCTTGTACCGCTGGATGGAGACTCCTTTCTCGCCCATTGCAGCCGAGACCTTCTGCATCTCCTCTTCCTTGTATACGTACTTCTCTTCCTTCCCTTTCGAGATCTTGAAGAGAGGCGGCTGGGCGATGTAGACGTACCCGAGATCGATCAGTTTTGGCATGTAACGGTAGAAGAACGTGAGAAGGAGCGTCCGGATGTGTGCCCCGTCAACATCCGCATCGGTCATGATGACGATCTGGTGGTAACGGGCACGTTCAGCGTCGAATTTCTCCAGTATCCCGGTACCGATGGCGTTGATTAGCGTCTGGATCTCGGCGTTCTTGAGGATCTGGTGCTCACCTGCTTTCTCAACGTTGAGGATCTTTCCCCTGAGCGGGAGGATTGCCTGGAATTTCCGGTCCCGGCCCTGCTTGGCGCTGCCGCCGGCAGAGTCCCCTTCCACGATATAGATCTCGCTCTTTTTAGGATCGCGTTCGGAGCAGTCCGAAAGCTTCCCGGGCAGGCCGGCAGATTCGAGCGAGCTCTTGCGCCGGGCCAGCTCGCGGGCGTTCCGTGCGGCCTCGCGGGCCTTTGCGGCCGAGAGGGCTTTTTCAACAATGGTCTTGAGGACGCCCGGGTTCTCGTCAAAGTACTCGGTGAGCGCTGCGTACACGAGAGAATCGACAATCCCCTTGACGGCGCTGTTCCCGAGGCGCATCTTGGTCTGGCCCTCAAACTGGGGGTTCGCCATCTTGACCGAGACGACCGAGGTCAGGCCCTCCCTGACATCCTCGCCCCGGAGCGTTACCTGGGCATTTTCCTTGATGAGCCCGTTCCGCTTCGCGACAACGTTGATGCCCCGGGTGATGGCGCTCCGGAAGCCTTCGAGGTGGGTGCCGCCTTCGCGGGTATTGACCGAGTTGACGTACGTGTAGAGTTTCTCGTCGTACTGGGTCGTGTACTGCAGCGCGACCTCGAGTTCGAGTTTGTTCTCGGCATCTTTTTTGGTGATATAGATAGGGTTCGGGTGGATGACCTCGATGCCCTCGTTGAGGAACTTCACGAACTCGGAAAGCCCGCCGGCATAACAATAGCTGGCGACCGTGGCCGCGAGCGTGACGGAATCCGCCGTGCGTTCATCGGTGATGGTAATCGTGAGGCCGGCGTTCAGGAACGCGAGTTCCCGGAGCCGGTGGGAGAGGGTATCGTAGTCGAAGGTCGTCGTCTCGAATATCGTTGCATCCGGGACGAAGTGGATCCTGGTGCCGGTCAGCTTGTTCCCCAGGGCTGCGAGAAGTTCACCTCGAATCTCTTGTTCGTTTCCCGCAGGATACTGGGCAACTGAAGTCGAGTATAATTCGCCAGAGCCGCTTGCTGACGGTATGGCCCGAGTAAAAGGTGCAGGATCACCATACCATTGTTCATATCGTGCGAGGAGCTCACTAAGAGTCTCTTCGCGCTGAACGAGAGTAGATGTGGGGTAACCCTTGGAAAATCGCATCTCATAGATATTGCCGTCGCGGTAGACCCTGGCCAGCAGCCAGTTCGAGAGCGCGTTCACCACCGAGACACCGACACCGTGGAGACCGCCCGAGACCTGGTAAGTCTCCTTGTCGAACTTGCCGCCCGCGTGGAGGACGGTCAGCACGACTTCGAGCGCACTCTTGTGGTTCTTCTCCATCGCATCGACAGGAATCCCCCGCCCGTTATCCTCGACTATGAGTGACCCGTCCTTGTTGATAACGACGGTGATCCGGGTGCAGAACCCGGCGAGCGCTTCGTCAATGGAGTTGTCGACGACCTCGTACACGAGGTGGTGCAGGCCGCGGGTATCGGTACTGCCGATGTACATCGCCGGACGCTCCCGGACCGGGGCGAGGCCTTCGAGCACCGTGATATGGGATGCATCGTATGTGTCAGTCAAAGAAAACCTCCGTTAAAAAAATACATAAAATTGCGCAGAATTTTCACATGTATTATTGGTGTCCGGATCATATAAGGGTACTCCTCTATTTTCAGACGTAAAAATAATAAAATTACTGCTTTGCAAAAACCACTATTTTCTGATGATTTTTTTAAAAATATATTTTGTCTTGGTTATGCAGGGAAACGTTGCCATCCAGAGGTAGAATCCCACAACTTTTTATAATATAGGTTTCTTCCTTCGCTGAATTTTCTGTTACCCCTGATCGAAAAAAGAGCCCGGGTCATTTGTACTCGCCGATTGATGCGTCAGCAATACCGAGTTCGCGGTCAATTGCGACTACCAGCCTGTTGAGGGTATTAACTACGTCTTTTGCTTCTTCCTTGTCCATAGTGCCCGGCTGGTGCCAGATTACTTTCTTTTTCAAAAGCGTGGTGATCTCTTCAACCTCAGTACCTTTGAACTTTTCCGGCAGCACCAGCCCCCCTACGTGATCCCCGGCCCCGAACCAGGCTTGATCCGGGGGCAGTGCAAAGTGCCGGACGATGAGCATGATGCTCGTGATAAATCCATGACCAAACGGATGCTCCATGATTACAAGATGGTGAAGGAGTTAAAAAAAGATACTGGTTAAAATAGACGGACTGCAGTCACCCAGATCATCACCGGAACGGTTACGATAAAGCTGAGGGAGAACGTAAGAAATACCCACTCGTATCTCCGAAGGGGTTTTTTTGTCACAAAGAGAAAACTTTCCCTGCCATATCCCCGACAGAGCATACTGGTGTATACCCTTTCCCCCTGCTCGTACGAACGGATAAACATGGTGCCGATGGTGTAGCCCAGTCTGATTGAGACGATAGCGGTAGGGAAGATGGCGATCGAACGCATCGAAGCATTTGGTCTTTAATGTTTCGTTGATCTTGCGGTACATATACCCGAACACAAACAGGTAGCGGATCATCATGCCCAATGCTAGTGCGAATTCTGCGGGCAGTCCCATTCGGGAAGCTCCCTCGAGGAGCTCAGGCATCTTTGTCGTTGATGAGAGGAGAATAATAAAAGAGACCGTGACAATAAACTTAACCAGGAGAATAAAGGCAAACTCTATGGATTCAGCATAGATGTTTATTCCCCACGGAAGGCTCACGACCACCGTGTAATCGGTGTAGTACTTGTTCTTTACAAAAATCTGGAAGAAGATGATTATTCCCCAGAGAGGAAGTATCGAGAGCAGACGTTTTGCATAGACCGCAAGGGGAAGTCGTGAGCAGCACCAGAGTATGAAAAAGAAAGCAAAGAAAATAGCTCCCACAGTATAGATCATCGTTGAGTAGGGCACGGCAACAAGGGCAATGATTGCGGCAAACGCAATTACGATTTTAACCCTTGCGTCAAGACGATGGATCACACTGGTCTTATATGCATCCCGTTCTATCTCAAAGAGCTCTTCTATCATGATCGTTTGCCAAATGCTCGAAGCAGGGAGTTCTCTGCGTCCGCGTAGGTGTAGGCCATGGATACTTCTACGCCACTCTCTTTTAGCGTCTTTAAGAGTTTGGGAAGAACGGGTACATCGAGTCGGACGGACTGAAGCATCTCCGGCTGCACAAAGATCTCGTCCACGGTTCCGCTCGCTACGATGCGTCCTTTGTCCATGACATAGATATAATCGGCTACCTCAGGAACGAGTGCCACATCATGAGTTGAGAAGATAACGGTCATCCCGTACTTTTCCGAAAGGGAGTTTATGAACCTGTTAAGGTCGGCAACGCCCCGGGGATCAAGACCGGCATTTGGTTCATCAAGCACGAGCACTTCCGGTTCCATCGCAATGACCCCGGCAATGGCAACCCGCTTCTTTTCACCCCCGCTCAGGTGATGGGGCACCCGGCTGGCAAGGTGCTCGATCCCTACCACCCGAAGAGCTTCGTGTACACGGTGGCGGATAGTTTCTGCATCGAGGCCGAGATTCGTGGGACCAAAAGCAACATCCTGCTCAACCGTTGGTGAGAAGATCTGGTCATCAGGATTCTGAAAAACGATGCCTACAAATTTCCTTATCTCCCGAAGGTTCTGCTTCGTGATGGGTTCGCCCCGGATAAGAACGGAACCGGAGGTAGGTTTGAAGATGCCATTGAAGTGCTTGAACAGCGTGCTTTTTCCTGCACCGTTCGATCCGATCACCGCGATGCGTGCTTTTCTCGGGGCGATAAAATTGATATGGTCCAGTGCGGTGACGTTACCGGGATAGACATAATTGAGCTCGCGGGTCTCGATCAGGTGCATGAGTATAGGGAATAGGTTGAAAAAATGTAAAGTTCTTTGGGTTTAGTTTACCGGTTTGTTAGCAGCCTTGATGGCATAGGCAAGACCGATTGCAACAAGGAATGCAAGCAAGGTGCCGACAATTATTGCAATTAGCCCACCCATAGGCCCCATCTCCTCCCCAAGGGAGTAATCCGGGCATGAGTGATGTATAGGAAAACTTTCCCGTCATGTCTTCGTGAATCTCAGCAGTTCCGGTGGTGTTGCGCCGGTAAGTTCCTTCTGTCCCTGCACAACCAGCGCTGTGCTTTCCATACCATCCGGATCACCAGATGCCATGAATACGGCAGTAACCCCAATGAGCAGTGCGATAATAATACCTGCAATTATGAATGTTTTGTTGTCCATCATGATGCTTATGCCCCCGATGGAGTCTTAACTCCGCGTATCCACCAGATCCGGGCGGACATTGGTGATAAGGTAAATGGCTGCTACGGTTACAAGTCCTTCGATCACACCGATGATTGCATGGTAGATTCCCATCGCAATCAAGCCTTCCACGAGCGGGAATGTGCCTGCAAGGAACATCTCAACTGACAGGCGAGAGCCGGTATCAGGCAAGCCAGCCATGCCGCAAAGAAGGCGGAGATTGGCATGCTCTTTGTCATTCCCATCAATCCCTTGAACGTGTAGAAGCCGACAAAGCCTCCGATTACACCCATATTGATAATGTTGGCGCCCATCACAACGATACCGCCATCACCAAATACGACGCCTGCACAATCAGGACCAGGGTGAGAATGAAAGACAGCCGCGAAGGGTGATCCGAGAAGGATGGCTGCTAAGTGCACCACCTACGAGGTGTCCGCTTGTCCCCATCGATACGGGGAGGTTGAAGGACTGGAGGGCAAAGATACCGGCTGCAAGAACCGCGACCAGCGGAAGTTTCTCTTCGTTCAGTTCGTTCTTTGCCCACTTGAGAGCAAGTGCTATAAACACAAGGGCAATAATCCAGTAGATTGCGCCCTGCCAGATTGGTATGAATGCGTCAGGAATATGCATGGATTCACCACAAAGTAATTATTACAATTATACAATATCGTAACACCTAGTAATTAAAAAGTATTGCTATTTGATATTATATCAAAATTATTCTAAATTTCATCTGAACATTTAAATTAGTCTCACCCTGGGGCATACAATGTTGGAACAACATTTCAGAGGCGATAAAAAAAATTTAATTCCTTACATGAACCCTCTTTTGAGAAAGTACCACCATGACTCAATGGAGGGCTTTTAGTAATAAATTTTTTTATTTTTGTATGATTTTTTAAATTAATATTAAAAAAAATAAAAATGTTATGTGAAATCGGCAATTCTCTCTCAATAACCATGGTTTTTCTTATTAATTGATAACGGATTTTGATGAATCCATGGATGACTTGATAATTTCTCATGTCGGAAGTCTCATTCTTTCATACTTTCCCGAACATTTTTCAAAACCTTAAAAAACAATCCGCAATGATATAGACATCACTGAGGCTAGTATGACCATGGACTCTGATCTCTCACGCATCGGAATATCGCTTCCCAGCAACCTGCTTGACAAATTTGATGATATTATCAACCAGCGCGGGTACTCGTCGCGTTCAGAGGGGATCCGTGATGCGATCCGTACCTATATCACGTATTACAAATGGATGTCCGATGTCAAGGGTGAACGTGAAGGGGTCATTACCATGGTATATGATCATGATCAGAGAGGACTGCTGGTCACCCTCACCGATATTCAGCATGAATTTCATGCCATCATCAAGGCATCACTCCATTCGCACGTAACCCATGATCGCTGTCTGGAAGTGATTCTGGTTCATGGGGATGGTGCAGAGATCAAAACGTTTGCCGAGCGGCTCATGTCCCAGAAAGGTGTTGAGTCGGTGAAGCTTACGACTATCCACGTTGAAGAGTAAGGGGCACAAAACCATTTTTTTTGGAATCTTTTTAAAATAAAAAGGAAATGAGGTCATCTTTTTTCCCTGCTGCCGTAAAATCTCCAACAATAAAAAAAAAGATGCATTGCATCAATGCCTTGCCAGTCTTTATTATTCTATCAGAACAGGATATAGATTGAGAAAGATCCGGACAGATATCACCCAGAACAAATCTTATACCGGGTCTTTCGGTTCCTTCAAATACTGCACATAATCCAAAATATCTTCAAATAATGTTCTATATGTCGAAAAGTCCAATTAAAACAATGAAATTTTTTAAGGTAAATATAAATACATGTACGAAAAATTATTACCAACGGTAAACAGAGATTGTAAATTGACTATCTGTCAATATCGATGGATCTGCGGAGAATACTATGTATAAAGTATTATATGTCGATGATGAACCGGTCCTCCTTGAAATCGTAAAAATTTTTCTGGAAAAAACAAAGGAGTTCACCATTGACGTAACTACTTCGGTAAACGAAGTAATTAAATCTGAAAAACTGAAAACATACGATGCAATAATTTCTGATTATCAGATGCCGGGCATGGATGGTATATCCTTCCTCAAATACGTTCATACCGAACTTGGCGATATCCCTTTTATTATTTTCACCGGGAAGGGAAAAGAAGAGGTCGTCATTGCGGCACTCAACAACGGTGCTGATTTTTATATCACAAAAGGCAGCGATCCCCGATTCCAGTTTGATGAACTTGCTAATAACATAAAAAAGGCGGTTAAAAAAAGGCGGATACAGGAAGAATATAAAAACTCTGCACAGCGGTTATCAGATCTTGTCAACTTCCTTCCTGATGCAACTTTTGCCATCGATCTTGATGGAAAAGTAATTGCCTGGAACAAAGCAATGGAAGAAATGACCGGGGTGAAAAATTCATCGATCATGGGTGAAGGAGATCATATCTATTCCCTGCCCTTTTATGGAAAAAAACAGGATTTACTTCTCGATCTTGTACTGCATGACAAAAAAGAGATCAGAGAGAAATACCCCTCCATCATTCACCAGGACAACAAGCTCATTGATGAGAAGGAGTTTCCGATTCTCCATAACGGAAAAGGAGCCTGCCTCTGGTTAATTGCATCCCCGCTCTATGATGCAACCGGTACCATTACCGGTGCAATACAGGTTATCAGGGATGTCACGGAAAACAAGCGGGCGGAAAAGGCCTTAAAGGAAAGCGAAGAACAATACCGATCTCTGTTTGAATCTTCACAGGAGGCTCTCCTTCTTCTCGAAAATACCCGGTTTAAAAAATGTAACAGCAAAGCTGTGGCTCTGTTCGGATGCACAAAAATGAAAGAGATCGCAGGGCGATCGCTTATTGATTTTTCCCCGGTTGTGCAACCCGATCGGGCGGGTTCTGAGCAAAAATTTCAGGAGAAAATTTCAGAAGCCATTGAAGGCTCCACGCAGGTTTTCGACTGGGAATTTACCCGCCTGGATGGAAACCCCGTTCATTCTGAAGTCACACTTAACCGGGTAATAATCGGGGGAAAGACCCTCCTCCAGGCTATTGTACGGGATGTGAGCGAACGCAAAAGGGCGGAAGATGCACTGAAGAAGAGCGAACGAATCTACCGGACCGTTGTTGAGGATCAAAACGAATTGATTTCACGTTTCCGTCCCGACGGTACGCAATTGTTTGTCAACGAGGCATTCTGCCAGTATTTTAAAAAATCACGTGAGGAGCTGATCGGAAAGAAATTTTTCCCCCGGATCCCGGCAGAAGATCATCGTCAGGTCAGGGAACATTTTGCATCCCTCAAAAAGGAGAATCCTTCTGCCATAGACACCCACAGGGTAATAATGCCGGACGGTTCTCTCCGTTGGCAGCGGTGGTCTGACCGGGCAATTTTTGACAAGAGAGGCTCAATTGTCGAATACCAGTCCGTGGGACAGGATATTACCGAACAAAAGCGGGCGGAAGATGCACTTGCCCTTGCATGCCAGAAAATGAACCTTCTCTCAAGCATCACCCGGCATGATATCCTGAACCAGCTTACCGTTCTTTCCGGATATCTGGCGTTGTCCGAAGAATTTGCTTCTGATGAAAAACTTCTTGGTTTTATCAAAAAAGAAGCCACTGCAACAGAGCGGATTAACCAGCAGATTACGTTCACGAAACATTACCAGGACATCGGGGTCCAGGCGCCTCAATGGCAGAATGTGCATGATACAATTACTGCTGCTGCAACATTGCTTGACCTGAGTTCAGTTACTGTTCAGATACCCTCCTCCAATATCGAGATCTATGCAGATCCCCTTTTGGGTAAGGTTTTTTACAATCTCCTTGAAAATGCAGTCAGACATGGGCATGCTACCAGTGTTGTTCAGTTCTCTTTCCAGGAAACCGGGGATACGCTGATGATTGTGTGTGAGGATAATGGTGGCGGCATTGACAAGGAAACAAAGAAACATCTGTTTAAACGAGGGTATGGAAAAAACACTGGATTCGGCTTATTCCTTATACGGGAGATCCTGTCCATCACCGGAATAACCATTGATGAGAACGGAGAACACGGGAAAGGTGCACGCTTTGAGATCACGGTGCCGAATGGTACGTACCGGTTCAAAACGAATCAGGAAATCTCTGAAAAAAAATAACTGACAGGTGTTAATGCAATTCATCCCCTGCCATTTCCTGAACAGTTTTTTCAACCTCTGCCTCTCTTTTTGTTCTGTCGAATTCCGCTTTATCGGATAATGATATAAAAATCTCAGGGGGCAATCACGGTTGAGACCTTGCCTGTCTCCAATGACCACGACTGAGTTTAAGGGATATTGATGCATGACCTGCACAAGCGGGTATTGTATTTTCAGGAGAGACCGGAATGGCGGTTGAGAACCAGTTACAAACATTTCATTTTTTTTATCATTTCTCCATAGCAATCCGGGGTGTTTAATTTTTTTGGTATCAAGGCCATGGAACCACCAAAACTGCATTACGAAACACGCCATTTCCCCGGGTCTCTGCACGTTTTTTGGGTTTTTTTACTATTCATAAAAAATCAGATCTTCGGATATACCGAAAAATACGTTGAGGAGGAAACACTCTGTGCATTACCCGGATTCCCGTACCAGACAGTAACGCGGATACTCCATGGGTCTCAGGCATTTCAGGCCGGTAAATACCGGTTCCTTTATATCTCTCAAAGAGATTACTGAGTATGTCACCGAGACGTGCACAAAAGCCGGAGAAACCTGATACAACTCCTCGCCTCAAAGCCGGACCCAGCAAGAACAGGGAACGACATCTTGAAGATGCCCGACATCATCCTTCCGATCATCCCCTTCCCCACCCCCCGCATAAAACCATAAAAAAACCTGTTCTTTCTCCAAAGCATACACCCCACTCCCATCCTCATGGTGATGAATTACCCTCTCATACAAATCCACCGGGACCCATTAAGCCGTCAAAAAAGATAACCAAATCCGGTTCCCGGAAATAATTTTTTCACAATAACTGTTCCGGCCCGTATAACTCCAGGACTAATGGCAGGAGTATTTTCAGAATCGTTTTTCCGGGTCTTTCAAGACGAGAGCCGAATAAAATTGCAAATGCTGCAAGGGATTATGCAGTTTGTACACGAGGGTTTGAACCCTGCTTTTTGTTTTTTAGTTATCTGAACAATGACAGAAGTCCTGATCGGAAAAGTGGGGCTGCGCACCTGAGTATAGCAGGTTTGCGGAGAAGTTTCTTGACCAGAACACCGGGCCGGTCCATATCTCCATAGGCAACAATTGTTCGGAGGATCTCGGGATCCTTCAGTGCCCTGAGTAACGCATCCATTTCCTGGGCAGATATTGTCTGACGCATCTGAAAAATCCGGAACCCGAGATCCAGTTCCCGTCCCATATCTGCCTTCCATCGTTGTTCATATTCTGCAAGAGCCGAATCAGTAAATGTGTCAGTTTCACAACAGGCAGCCGCGATTGAGGCTGCGTGCCGGGCGGAACGTATGCCGGTGTATACTCCGCCTCCCGAAGTGGGTTTTGCAAACCCGGCAGCATCTCCAACAAACAGGGTGCGGGGACCATACGTTTTGGGCATAAGGCCCAGCGGAAGGGTTCCGGTCACATAATGTGTTGAGCTCTTGCCATATTTTTTTACGAACGCTGCGAATCGTTCCCGAACCTGCGACTGCCCGCAGAGTCCGATACGCACACGGTTCTTTCCTGTAGGGATCATCCATCCAAAAAAGTCCGGTGATGCATCAGGATAAATTTCCACAAAGCGGGGATCGCATTCATGAGACAGATCCACCTGGACACCCGCAAGGTACGTCTTTGCACGAGGCATGCTGTGGAAACGGGCAATCGTACTCCGGGGACCATCCGCAGCAATAAGGAGCCTGAACGGAATTTCTGCATGCCCGTTCACTCCCCGGGTAAGAAGTGTTGTTCCCCGAATACCACACGCCGCAGTTTTTAAAAGGAACTCTGCTCCCGAGTTTGCCGCATTCTCTGCCATCTCACGGTCAAGTGCCCCCCTGTCTGCAACAACAGCCTTGGGTATCTTTGCATCGATAAGGATCTCACTGCCCAGACCGGATACAACCCGTGCCCCAAAGACCCGGTTGAGTACCGGACGTTCTGATACCCTGCATTCTGCAAAGGCAGCATTCGACAGGAGTCCGGCACACTGAACCGGGTAACCGATTGTACCGTGCTCCTCGATGCAGAGTGTCGAAAGCCCGTGCCGTGCGCATTCGGATGCTGCTGCACAGCCTGCTGGACCGGCGCCGATCACAATAACATCGTACGACATGGAAACCGACACATTTTTTTTCTGTATGTTGTTTTTCGTATGTTGAACAGGGAGTTGTTTTTCTTTCCTGTTCATGATCCTATTGAGTAGTATTAACGGTCATTCATGCTGCACCCTGGTATCGCTCTTCCTTCTGAAAATAACCCATCAGGATAGAGAACAGGCCAAACACAAAGGCGAAAGTGCCAATAATGATGATGATGAGATTTTTTGAATAATCAGGAAAATACCAGAGAAAAGCGGCAAGCAGGATAATAGCGGAAATGAACATACCCGGGATAAGGATATATTTGGTTTTTGGATGGGTGAGTGCAAGCGTGATATCGGTGAACCCGTTATAACAGGCAATTCCCGCGATAATAAGCAGAAAAATGATCGCGAAGAATTGCTGCGCTAAAAATGAGAGAACTGCAAGAATGAGCAATACTGCTGAAATACCAAACCAGAATAATGATTCATCGCTGTTTGAAGTGATGGCGAGGAAAAGAAAAACTGCGATAACCAGTCCGGTCAGGATAAGAAATATCACATAAAACGTTGCAAGCATCAATTCCAGATCGGGAAAAAGCAGAGCTAAAAGTCCAAAAATTACGCCGATAATGCCCCAGACAATGCATGATAAGCTTGTATTCATGGTAGTATGACCGTAAAGGAATCGGTTTGCACGGGTTTCCTAATACCGTGTTAGTGCCACAACTACAAAATTTATCCTATTTTTCCGCCACTCCATTACCACAAATATTCACCTGTTACCCTCAACCGGGTCATCGATTCTAAAAAAGACCGGAATCCCTTTTTGTGCTTTTTGCTGGTAGTTAACTAGTCTTTCTTACTACTATCTTGTACTATTTTCAATATATGACAAGTATACAAACATTTAATTATTATCGTGCAACTTTAGGAGTATGGATAACTTAACCCTTAAAATCAAGAAGCGTGCATTTCCGAGCCACGGACGGGTGCGAATCCACGAGTCGAGACTTACGGATCTCCAGATTGTCAACGGCGATCACATTGATCTCATCAATGAAACTGCGAAAAAAACAGTCACGGTCACTGTTATTTCTGACACCATGGTTGGAAAAGATGAAATCCGGGTCAGTGAAGAGGACCTGAAGTCTCTCGGACTCAAGGAAGGCGAAGAGGTATCGATTAAAAAATCCCTCGGGATCAAGGAAAAGGCATCCAAAGCTGCCGCTGATGTATCGGCCGGGGCCAAGAAAGCCGGAAGTGATGTAGCAACCGGAGCGAAGAAAGCCGGGGCTGCCGTGGGAAAAGCCGCTGGCAGTGCAGCTGACAGCGTGAAGAAAAAGGTGAAAGGAAAAGATGACCTTTAACCTCCCGGGGAATCCCGGTAAGGTGGTTCAACGTACTAAATCGGAGAGGTGATTCATATTATTCCAACATCACAAACAACTACAATTGTTGCGACATCGCCGCCATTAATTAATGACACGTCGTTTCTGGTAATTCTTGCAATTTTTATCCTTATCTTTATCTGGCTCATTGTCCGTGAATTTCGCCTTAAGGATGCCGCGAAACATAGCACCCAGCTGGAACAGGACAAGCTTAAAATCATCCAGATGGATGCAGCAACCAAGGCTTATCCGTTTACCCGGCTATCGCCAGAACAGACAGCAGAGATCAGAAACGTGGAAGACGAGAATATAACTCTCGAGACAAATATTTTTGCCCGGGAAAAACTCGTCGA
Organism: uncultured Methanoregulaceae archaeon; assembly: GCA_963841015.1. Classification (GTDB taxonomy): domain Archaea; phylum Halobacteriota; class Methanomicrobia; order Methanomicrobiales; family Methanospirillaceae; genus Methanoregula. The sequence goes on from CAWJAX010000003.1 coordinate 220,588, forward strand.
GAAGCGACTTGACAGGCTCGAGAATTATGTCAAGGTCAGAAAACTGGACAATATGATAGGTAAGATTCAGACAGAAGAGAAGAAGGTGAAATAAGAATGAATACGGTTGTTAACCAGACCGAAACAGCCCCGGGATACTGGAGCAAGGTCTCCAATTTTTCTGCGTCAGTCGGGTCAAAAGTTCCCACGTTTGATAAATCCATGGATGCATATTTCGACCAGAACTTTGCGTCCATTATTGAGGAATGGGATCTCTTAACCGATAGTGATCTCCACAAGCTCGAATACCGGCTTTCCGAGATAACCAATGAAATCAGCACCCTTTTTGCAGAAAAAATGGTGATAGAAAAACGAGTCGGAAACCTGGACATTCTGGTTTCTTCCATGGAGGGGTCAAAATGAGCGTCATGAAAAATTACATGAATGCCTATGTTGACCGGCGGATGAAATCTGTTGTTGAGGAATGGGACCTTTCCCGGAAGGATGATATTACAGATTTCACGGCACGGCTCGATGCTATCGAACAGGAAATCCCGCGGCTGAAAGCGTCCAAAAAAGCGAGTGTGGAAAAACTGACAGAACTTGAAATCCGTGCACGAAAACTGAAGGAGAGGATCTGATATGGACTGGTTTGAATTCATTATTCTTGTCCTCTTCATAGCGGCCGCATTTTTCCTTATCTATTATTACTTCCGTGGGGCTAAAGGGAACCTTTCGGTGACTCGACCCGTAGAGAGCCGGGTGGACGAGTACCTTGACCGCAGGTTTGAAAGTCTGGTCGATGAATGGGAACTGGTAAACCAGCCAAAACTCCAGAGGTTCAAGGAACAGAAATCAAAAGAACTTGAACAGGATGAGGCCCGCATTAACGATTTAAAGAAATTCGAACTGGATCTGGAGAGTTCCCTGACAAACCTGGAGACCCGGCTTGACACTATTGAAAAAGGACTGGCTCAAAAAGGAAGCGCCAAAAAATAAGACCGCCGGCAGTGATCTCTTCCTTGAATTAAAAGAAGAGATCACCGTAATGCGGAAACAAGGTGAGCCACCGGTTAAAAATCCCCACAGTTTCGCACAATATATGTGTGATCTGTGTAACTCTCCCTTTACAATTTCTGAGCTCCGGCAATGTGTCTTGTGTGGCCGATGGGCTTGTAATACCTGCTGGACTGACCAGTATTACACCTGCAAATCATGTACAGGAATTATTAAAATCCATTCAATACGAAAAACTCCCTTTAGAGAGTAGGGATGAGCAGATAATTAACAAGTCAGATAATCTGTTTTAATAAATTGCCGAAATCCCCTTTTTTCTCGTGAATTCCAGTATCAGCACGTACAGTAACCGGACAGGTATAATGAAAGGGGGACATGCCCTTCCTCCCTTTTCGGCCCTGAATAACGAGCACTGATTTCAGGTTACCTTTTTTGGAGTTATCGTTTTTTTGGGGCGGGAGCCGAAGCTAAGGTGTAAAGACACGAGGGGTGCTCAGTTTTAAAAAATAGTCCAGTATAGCCTTTTTTCATTCGCGCCAAAAACCAAAAAATTCTATATGGAATATTTTTTCCAGACCATAGAGAATTGCAAAGAAAAAGACCGCATACAGGACAAAACTGACCAGGAACTTCATCCAGCCGGCCATCCCTGTCATCGATACTAACGCATTGGAGAGTGTATCTGCGATCACAATAGCACAGAGAATACCAATAAAAAAAACCGCCCATTTTTTAACGGGTGCAAAATCCATGAAATAACGTTCGTGTTCAGAGTATTAAAACTTCAATTCATCCTCAAAAAGAGAGATTCCATCTCTCGCATGCACAATACCGGGAACTTCTCCTGCCTGATTATGGTGACGGGTATCGCTTGTTTGATGACAACTCAAGTCAGGTTCTTTTAAGAAACGATTATTGCATCTCATAGCCGAATACAGGGTATGGCTGATGATCCTGAGGGAGTCTCGTTTGGAACCAGAGGTCCCTGCCGAAGATAAAACTGCTGTCACTGAATCGCAGACAAGGGGTCCTGCATTCTACGGTGCGCTTGCGCTGGTCGGGGTTCTTGTTCTGTTGATCGTGTTTTTTAATGTATCAGGCACCCGGGCATCTTCAGGAATGCTCCTGACACAGAATACCTGGACGCTCCAGTCCTTTGTCGATTCAGGGGGTGTTCTTGTCCCGGCCATCCCCAAAACATCAGTAACTGCCAGATTCAAGACAGATGGCACGATGAGCGGATCTGGCGGGTGCAACAGGTACAATACATCCTATACAACAAAAGATTTGGCGATATCCATCTCCCAGCCGGATATGACCGAAATCTATTGTGAAAATTCACGTGTCATGCAACAGGAGTCAGCGTACATCGATGACCTTTCAAAAGCAGAGGAGCTCCGGGTGAATGAATCAAACCTGAACCTGTACGATAAAACCGGAAAACCCGTGCTAATGTTTGTAGCGACGTGAAAATTTCATAGTTTAATGAATTCAGTTAAAACAATCCACGGAAAAATCCCAAAAGATAATAAGTGAGTCTCAAAAAAAAGTTGATCTTAAAGAAACAGAAAAAAAATAATAATTTTATTTTTTGCGAAGATTTGAGAACGATAGGGTTTTCCTGTTTTTATGGATATGGGCTCACTTCCCGTCTCTCCACATGACACAGTCACCTTTGCAACAGAGTATGAGATTAAGATCCGATATTGTGCCATCATTCAAACTGATATCTGAATTTTTTTTGACGACACCAGTACATTTCCATGAATCATAAAGCAGAGCTTACCGGCATCAATAGTATGCAGGTAAAGGGTGAAAGTGCAATCCTGGTCGGCAATCCTGTTGCAGTATTGCCAACATCAGATCGATCAGGTTCCAATTCATACCCAAGCAGCGTACTTCTGAAATTATGGAAGGAATAGGTTAGTTCTTATGTGTTCCTGCAATGAAAATGATTGCACTGATGATACCGATAAGGAATGCTATCAGGATGGCAACGGTCGGGAATTCCTGACTGAGGGGCACTTTCATATCTGCTATTGTTCCTGCTGACACTAATGTTATGTTTAAAAGAAACAGAACGATTATTATTCCGATTGTAAATAGTCGTTTCATATCCTTATCTTTCCCGTGATTCTGATGTGAAATTGCGTTCGGAGAATCTTTGAACAATGGTATCACGATGATGGATGTCATCTTTCTGGTACTATGACGTCAATTCATGTACCTATAAATTATGAGATCCGATTGTGTTTGTTCGTAGAACCGGAATGGACGTAAATTTAACTCTGGATTTAAATTATTGAAATTACCCGGCGGTCCCACGGTTTTACGATATACCTCAACTAACACTGCCATCATACCAACAACTAACAACCATGTTGATAGTCATGTTTTTGAAAAAGCAGGGTTCCATCATGCCGGGCATCCCGCTAAGTGCCGACAGAACACGAATATGAGTGATAATCCTTTGATAATCTGTAAAAAATTAGCGCTCAATCAGATGGATATGCTCATCCGTCTTTTTTGCAAGCTCACTGCGACCCTGCAAACGGGCCACATCCGAAATGGCTTCGAGTACATGGACGGATTCTTCCAGAAATGAAAGAACATCGGCAGGAAACATTTCAATCCCGTACTCATCCAGCATGGACGCAGCTATCTGGCGGTGATCGAGACCATTTTCCCGGAGTTCGATTACTTTTTTTGCAAATTTTTTCTCGGGGCAACCGCATAACGGGGAGTCTTTGCAATCACAGCGGAGGAAGTCATTGAAAAAAGCGAGTATCTGTTCCCTCACGGCAAAATCGAGCGCATCATAATCAAGGCGCGACGAGAGGGTTTCAAGCATGGTCCCGGAAAATGCCAGTTCGGGAAGACGAAAACCTGCAAGCCGTTCTAATTTTTTTGCATGACGAAATCGTGCCCGATCAGCGATCAATCCTCGTCTCCTACACCCTCATCAAAGTTTTTCAGTGAGGCCATCGCCTCCCCCATCCGCTCGCACTCGATAAGCCACTCATCAAAAAGGGTTGTCTGTTCAATATCATCTTTCACGTATTTACCACAGCAGGATGCTCCGTCAATGACACTGGCGCCGATATTGGCAGCTGACTCGAGTGCCTGCTCCATATCCTTCTCAATATCATCCCTGCCCTTCTTGACAAGGGTTTTGATATCTTTGTTAAATCCACCGGCAAGGTACAATCTGCAGGAAGCAAAGAGCACAAGTTTGGGGAGCTGCAGGATCTCAACGATTTCTCCAAGATCTCCCTCGGGGGCAGCTGACATTACAATCATTTCAACCTGCGAGAGCTTGTCAACCGCTTCTTCAAAAGTATACCGTTTGTTCTGGTAAAGCTTGATGATCTTTAATACCGATATGGTGATATCAACTGAGAAACTGTCAAGAACCCGGAATCCTTCAGGCAGCTCCTCGCTTTTGGGATCAGCTTCGAAGCTCGATTCTTTGAGAGTTTTCAACCAGTTGTCCCAGCGTTCCTGATTGTAAAAAATATAAAACAACTTGAGCGGTTCAGCTTCTGTTTTTTTACCTGCCTTTTTTGCCATTTCAGTACACTATTCGTTTGTGAAATTAAAGGATTTCGTTGTCCATCCCTGTTGAGATCGTTTTTTTTGTAAATATCCTTTCATTATTGCCCTATTCACGCGGTTGATCTGATACCACGAATGGTTATCACCCCAGACCTTCTATACTACTGAAAACAGGGGTGAGAAAAATGATTACCAGGGAAAAACTCGTGATGGTGCGATATGGGGAATTATTCTTAAAAAGCGAGGCGGTAAAGCGCCATTTTATCGGAATGCTGCTCCGGAATATTGGAAAAGCACTCTCTGCTTCCGATCTTACCTGTCACTACGAAACCCCCCGCGGGCGCATCCTCATCTACGGTGATTACCCGGAAAAGATCGCTGAGGTGGTATCCCGGATTTTCGGTCTTGTTGATGTGAGCATCTGTACCCGTACAAGCACCCGGCTTGAAGACATATGCACAGAAGCGATCTCTCTTGCATCAGAAAATCTGCATGAGGGAATGAGTTTTGCGGTCAGGGCAAAACGGCAGCAGAAAACCGGCCCGAACAGCCAGGAACTTGGTACCCTTATCGGTTCTGCCATCTACGATCACATCCCGGGTCTGTGTGTCGATCTGGATAACCCGGAGTATGAAATCTTCGTCGAAATCCGGGACTTCGGGGGGCTTGTATACGATTCGAGGATATCAGCACCCGGGGGTTTGCCCTGGGGCACGCAGGGCAGGGTGCTTGCATTACTTTCATCCGGTATTGATTCACCGGTCGCTTCCTGGCTGATGATGAAACGCGGGTGCGAGATCACCCACCTGCACCTGGATACCGGCCGGTGGGCGGGAAAGGATGTCACCCTGGCAGCGATAGAGAATCATCGCAGGCTCTCGCGCTGGTGTTACGGAAATCCTCTTTCTCTGGTGATCGCAAACAGTGAAGTTCTTTATGATCGCATGGACCAGCTTCGCATCCCGCCGCGCTATCGCTGTGTGATCTGCAAGCGTTTTATGCAACGGGTGGCAGGCAATCTGATGGAAAAAGAAGGAGCGCTCGCTATCGTGACAGGCGAGAATCTCGGACAGGTGGCTTCCCAGACGCTTGCCAACCTGACGGTCATTTCAGAAGCGGTTACAGTACCTGTCTTACGTCCACTCATAACCTACGACAAGGAAGAAACCATCACCCTTGCCCGCAGGATTGGAACCTTTGATGCTCATCCGGGAGATCTTGTGTGCCGGGCTGTGCCGAATATGCCGGCAACTGCTGCAGTGCTTGAGACGATAAAAGAGAACGAGCAGAAGATGGACATTGACGGGATTGTCAGAAAATCACTTTCTGACCTGCGGTTTGTAACTGCATTAAATTGCGAGATCGTCACAGAAGCCTGAAAAACAATTTTTTTCGCAAAGAAGAGTATCTTTTTCTCGTTATTTCCGGTTTCGGGAAATACCATCTCCGGATACAAAAAATATTCCTCCGGGTACCCGTCCATCATTCTTTTCGTTGAAGTGCGATTTCCCGATTTTCCCGCGCCTCGGTGAAATCCGGGTTGATATCCAGAGCCTTGTCATATGAAGCAATAGCATCAGAATACTCTCCCGTTTTGAACTGTCCGAATCCCCGGGCGTACCACGCGTTGGCATCATGGGGATTGAGAGAAATCGCCCGGTCAAACGAATCAATCCCTTCAATATACTGTCCCATCGAATAGAGCACGAATCCCCGGGCGTACCACGCTTTTGCATCATCCGGGTTGAGAGCAATTGCCTTATCAAACGAGGCTATAGCTTCGGCATACCTGCCCAGGTTGCCTAATGCATATCCGAGGTTGTTCCACGCATCAGCACAATCCGGGCTGATAGCGATCGCTTTCTCATGAGCGGTAATTGCTTCTGAATACCAGCCAAGATGATGGAGGGAGACCCCGCGCTTATTCCATGCATCGGTGGAAACCGGGTTGACGGCAATCGCCTTATCGTACGAAGCAATTGCATCAAGGTACCTTCCGAGTTTATCCAGCGTGTTGCCGCGGTTAATCCACATACCTGCATTATTCGGGTTCAGGGTAATCGCCTTATAATACGAGGAAACGGCATCAGTATACCGGCCAAGTTTATCCAGGGCTGCTCCCCGGTTATTCCAGAAGTCGGCATCATCCGGATTAAGAGCAATCGCTGCATCAAAAGAGTCAACAGCTTCTAAATACCGGCCGAGATTATCCAGTGCAATTCCACGGATGTTCCATGCCTTATCACCATCCGGATTGATGGCAATTGCCCTGTCGCAGGATTCAACAGCTTCTAAATACCGGCCGAGATTAACCAATGCATTTCCCCGGTTGTCCCATATTTCGTTGCTATCCGGCACAAGAATGAGAGCATTATCATACGAGGAAACGGCTTCGGAATACCGGCCGAGTTTATGCAGTGTCATTCCCCGCTTATTCCACGCATCAGTGGAATCCGGGTCAAGGGCAAGCACTTTGTCGTATGAGTCGACTGCTTCAGAATACCGGCCGAGGGTATCCAGTGCGACTCCACGGTTGTTCCATGCATCTGCATAATCCGAATTGAAGGTAACTGCCTTGTCATACGAGAAAACAGCTTCAGAATACCGGCCAAGATTATCGAGTGCAACCCCACGGTTGTTCCATGCCTCAGCGTAATCCGGCTCGAGGGTAACTGCCTTGTCATACGAGGTAACAGCTTCAGAATACCGGCCAAGATTATCGAGTGCAACCCCACGGTTGTTCCATGCCTCAGCGTAATCCGGGTCGAGGAGAATTGCCTCCTGATACGAGCTGACAGCTTCAAAATACCGGCCAAGTTTATCCAGCGCAACACCGCGGTTATTCCATGCTGCGGTGTCATTGGGAGAAAGTTCAATAGCCTTATCAAAAGAGTCGACTGCTTCAGAATACCGGCCAACATTATCGAGCATGTTTCCAAGGTTAATCCACGCATTCGCGTCATCAGGGTTACTGTCAACCCGTGTGTTACAGACTTCGACTTCATCGGAATATGTACCGGTTTGCCTGAGTGCGTTTCTGCGGTTGTTCCACGCGGTAGTGTAATCCGGGCTGATGTCCATTGCTTTGTCGTAAAAGCTTACAGCTTCTGTGTACAGGTCGAGATACTCCTGTGCAACGCCGCGGTTGTTCCATGCAACCGCGTTATTTGGATTAAGGATAGTCGCCCTTTCGTAAGAGGCTCCCGCTTCAGAATACCGGCCGAGATGAACGAGCGTGTTTCCATGGTTGATCCAGACCTCATGATTTTTTGGGTTGAGGAGAATTGCCTTGTCATACGATACAACCGCTTCGGAATACCGGCCAAGAGTGTCCAGTGCAACCCCACGGTTGTTCCATGCCTCAGCGTAATCCGGATTGATCGAAATTGCCTGGTCATAGGAGGAGACTGCTTCGGAAGATCTCCCAAGATTATCCAGTACAACACCGCGATTGTTCCATGCCACCGCATTCGAGGGGTTTAGGGCAATTGCCTTGTCATACGATTCGACCGCTTCGGAATACTGATCGAGTCCGGCAAAATTATTGCCTTCATTGATAAACTGACTAGCTCGATCCCGCATGAAATAGAATATGTTATTCAGCTAATCACTGTTGCGATTCATTTCTGAACGATAGTATCCCAGTCATGATTATGTTGTGGATTGGGAGACATTTTCTGGTACAATCCCTGTCAATCTCAATGACGGTCACACAATAGTGTAAATTGAATGCGAATCAGGATTAATCCGGAGCAGTAAGGAAAAAATTCACCATGTACAAATAAATGTTCAGAGGAGTTTCTCTGTATAGCGGATTACTTCTTTGAGTGCCTTGACCCGGGCATACCATTTATTGTCCGACTCAATAACAATCCACGGGGCATAGGGAGTGTTGGTACGGGCCAGCATCTCATCAACCGCAACATCATAGAGATCCCATTTCTCCCGGTTTCTCCAGTCATCTTCAGTTATTTTGTATTGCTTGAGGGGATCCTTCTCCCGCTGGCTGAACCGTTTGAGTTGTTCATCCTTATCTATCTCAAGCCAGAACTTGACCATTCCCCCGCCACTGCTCTCGACATAGTCCTGCTCCATTTCGTTTATTTCCTGGTACGCCCGTTCCCACTCGGTTTCCGAACAGAACCCTTCCACACGTTCAACCAGGACACGCCCGTACCAGCTCCGGTCATAGATTGCAAAATGCCCGGCTTTCGGGTAGTGACGGATAAACCTCCAGAGGTAGTGGTGTTCTTTCTCATAGTCATTTGGTGCTGCTACCGGTATAACATCATATCCCAGCGGGTTGATATAACGGGCAAGACGGGTGATATTCCCTCCTTTTCCGGCAGCATCCCAACCCTCATAGACAATGATGAACGGAATTTTCCGTTTAAAGAGCAGGTAATTGATCTCAAGCATCTCGATCTGCAGGCCGTTGAGCATATTCTGACAGTCTTCTTTTGAATAAGATACACTGACAGAAGATTTTCTCGGGACAGGATTTTTCGGAGGCTTGGAAATACTTTTCTGCCGTGCCTTTTTTGCCCGCTCTTCTGTTTCAAAAGCAACTCTTTTTTCGAGCGTTTTTACTAATATTGAATATACCCTGAAAATGGTATACTTCCTGTCGGTGGATTCGATAACATGCCAGGGTGCATAATCGGTATCGGTCTTTTCAATGAATTCATCAATAATCGGAAGATAGGTATCATAACTGTGATGGAAATCCCAGATACTTGGTGTCACCAGCCAGGCAGTAAGCGGGTTCCTCTCACGCTCCAGTAACCTGAGTTTCTGTTCGTCTTTGCTGATATGTAAAAAGAATTTGACGATAATTGCACCGCTGTCACTCAGCTGGCGTTCAAAAACCGATATGGAATTAATCTCATCCTTGAGCGATTTTTTCCAGCCGATGCTGGATAGTTTTTCTGCAAGTGCCCTGCTGTACCAGCTGCGGGCAAAAAGGGCAATTCGCCCTTTTGAAGGAGTTTTTACCCAGAATCTCCACATGAAAGGGCGTGCCCGTTCTTCATCTGTGGCTTTATCGGTTGCATGAAGGGTAAACCCACGGGGATCTAGAGACTGGATAATCTCCCTGGTGGCCATGGTAATCCCGGCAGCATTCCAGCCTTCGATGACAATTATGGTGGGGATCTTCAGATCGCGAAGTGTTCGCTGGAGGACGCTGAGGCGCTCTTTTAACGGGGGCAGGGATTCATCAAAAGTCTTATCATCAATAGTTTTTGTTAAATCATATTTTTCAAACATCCGTCCCCCTCAGGCACTCACAAGAATCAGAATACCTTTGATTAACAAACGAATCGTAGGGCATGACAGGTATTAAACCCTACCTGAATAGTATCAGGGGGGGAATTTTTACTTTGAAAAATTATGTATTGAGAGAAAGACCATTCTCAGTCGCGATGGTGACAAAGGCATCGGCAAGGAACGCTGCCTGTTTTGTTGTTGCCCCGTACGTGTTGAATTTCCAGACTTTCGTTGCGCCGGGAATTACCCCGACAATGCCTTTTTCTTCGAGTGCACCTGAGAAATAAAATCCCCTCTTTTTGTGGGATTCTGCCACTTTATCAAAAGATGCAATAGTATCTACCCGTGTCAGGGTGTGTTTCCGTGGGTATTCCGAAAGGATCTTTGTACCTGTAACGGACAGAAGGGCTTCAAGAACAACGCGGTTGTTTTCCAGTTCACGGTCAAAGTGCTTCACCCGTTCCTTCACGTGCGGGAACGAGGCCATCATTCCGACAAGTGTTGCGCCCATCAGCGTGCAGCCCATCATCTCCGGTTCCTTGATACCGAACTTCCGTTTTGTCACATCACCTTCAATTCCCGTAGTGCGAAAAACTTCCGCAGCTCGTTCCTTTGTCGCGGCAAGGATACCGGACGGAGCCGGGGCTGCCATACTCTTGTGCCCGGAGCCGACAATGAAATCCACACCGAGATCTTTGCCATCGACCGGGAGGATCCCGACCGTGTATGCACCATTGTACAGGACAGGAATGTCGTATTGATGGGCCACTTTTGTGATCGCTTTTACCTCATGCATGTTGCCATACTGGTAATCGATGTGGTCAATGAAGGCCAGAACAGGCGTCCTGCCTGACTCGCGTCGGACCTCTTCGATCTTTGTTGCTGTCGCATCAGCGGTAATCTTATGAGCGGTATCCTGGGGGATCTCACGAACGATACCCCCGGTTCCTTCGATGGCAAGGAATTCGGTATAGTGAGAAAGCGAAGTGAGAAGCACCGGATCTCCCTTCCTGACGTAGGTGTTAGCGACTGCCTGGAACCCGCGCCGGGCACCGGGTACTACACGGACTGCATCCATATTCAGCCATGCAGCAACTTCCTGATGGAACCCGGCAATCGGAGGTTTGCTGATGTAATCGAGACGGTTGGGTTTGCGGCAGTTATCGCAGACAGAATAACCATCCCCATAAGCGATGACAGCTTTCATTGCATCTGCAGTGAGCCTGCCCCCTGCCTGAATAGGATCAATATTTATGAAGAGTTCGTTGACCTGCCGCGCTTCTATTCCGGCTCCGCACCTCATTTCAGCATCTCCCGTTTCAAGGATGCAACCTGCCGTTCGAGATTTTCCAGCAGACGTTGTGCCTGGGTTCTCTGGGTTTCATCCATCGTGTGAGAGGGTGCGGTTTCTCGGAGGATTACCCGTAGGTCCGTAAGGGTATAGAGTGCCTGGAATGTCATGTCAACTGCCCTTTTTGACAACGAATCACCTTACTAGTATTGGGAAGACGATGAAATAAGTAACCACTATTGTTCCTTTTTAATTACGGGAGTTCGTCTGCAGGTTAGTGCTTATCCCGTGACTGGGAGGTATCGTACTCAGGGAACATGCCCTCAAGAGCTTATTGGGTAATCAGAACCCCGGACTCAGGAAAACAGGTAAAAAATTACGAGAGGGGGATCAGACAACAACAAACTGTCCCTGCATTGACGGATGGAGATCGCAGCGGAAGTAATAGATTCCCGGTATCGAAGGCGCGGTAAAAATATAGGTGATCTTATCAGGACCGGTAATAATTTTGCCCTTGTAAATGGTTGAGGTCAGAGACGGGGTTGTATAGAAAGCCACATTATGTGGGGCACTGTCTTCATTTTCGAACTCAACAGTGACCTGCTTACCGGCAGAAACCGTGATCCGTGAAACATCAAACGCAAAGTTCCTGGCTTTTATCCTGACTCGTTCACTTCTGTCATCGGTCGATGTTGCCGTGGGAGTTCCTGGAGTGTTCGTTGATATACTGGTCTTTGACATACTAATAGTTCCCGTTGTCGTTGTTGTATCGATAGTTCCGGTAGTCACGACAGTGCCGGAAGTCAGGGTGATTACGGGGATGGTAACCATGGTTGTGGGCTCAGTCGTGACCGTGCCGGAGGTCTGGCTGGTGCATCCGGTAATCAGTATGGCTGCACTGACAAGGCAAAGCAGCAGGATTATTCTGTTTCGGATTTCCATGCATGAACCTGTCATCACTTGATACCTGTGAATTTCTGTTGGTCACAATTCTCTCATTTTTGACCGGGTTTGAGCGAAGGAGAACAGAGATGGATGTTCAGTGTGATTACGCCAATATCAACTGCAAAAAACATGCTGCAGTACTTGAGAAAAATATATCCTTGTTTGAATTAAATGGGAGAAACATGGGAAAAAAAACAATAAAAGAGAAACCACCCTTAGAATTACAATTTGATCATGTCAAAGATAAAATTACCGGATGGGAGAAATACAGGAATGCAGGCTCGCAAATCGGGCCCTGGATTATGCTTTTATCAGGAGCATTGATCGCAACGGTCGGGTTCTTCAGTGCTATCTTTGGTGGCAGAACCACGATTGGAATCAGTGTCGGAATCATTGGTATCCTGATAATTATTGCTGCATGGGTCTGGTCGCGGAAGCGTTCAAAGGGTCAGAGGGATGTTGAAGAAAAAATCCTCACTATGAAGGGCGACCTTGCTCTTCTTGAGAAGGAATGATGATAACCGGAAACTGATATCCCATTCGGTACCTGTAAGCGCAAAATACGCCCGGGAAGTTAAATAAATATTTTTTTTAGGTAATTATCCATGATGCTTCCTGATTTCCAAAACCGTAATAAAATGTTAGTTTTCCCTCATTTGTACTATCCTGATTTCCGTGAAGCTGATACAGGTTGGCCGATCCAGAACGCGATTCGCCAAAAGAGAGACCCTCTTCCGGGAGTTCTGGCAAATCATAGTGCACTCCATTCCCATCTACAACCCACATCCGGCTTATTGTGGCGATGGCTTTATCGCCAGTGTTTTTTGTTTCAAAAGACACGATTCGACTCGTTTCGTTAAAACCAGTCACGCGTACTGATTTTTTAAATCCTTTAAATTCAAAAATTGCGGTATCACCGATTTTCAGACCGGTACGGGATGGATCGGGTTGATGGGTCAATTGGATAGCTGATCCCTGAGAGGGAGTGGTAATGCACCCGGTAAAAAGAACCAGAACAATCAGGGAAAATCCTAAAACGAGAACCAGATATCGCATGGTTTATCAATATTCAACTCGGGCTATTTAAAATATTTTTTTAGGGAAATTGTTTCCTGAAAGGACCATGATTCAAAAAAAGATTACGAGGAGGGTAAGAAATGGTTTCAACGCGGGAACGGTATCTATGGTTGTACAGAATCTCTTCTTTTTTATAGTCGGGAATATTAAAAAAATAGACAACGTATTTCCCGGCCTGCGACAAATTTTTCTCCTGACGTTTTAATGTATTAGTAAATAAAACTACACCAGAATATTTTATAATTCAGTGTAGCAGTTTCGGAGGTCTGAGTGGAGTTTAACAACAAGGTATTAATCATTGGATATGGTGCGGTAGCAAAATGTACACTACCAATACTGCTCCGGCATGTAACGATACCCCTTGAAAATATCACCATAATTGATTTTAAGGATAAAGCGCAGGATCTGAAAGCGTGGACATCCGGCGGGCTCCGGTTTTTCAAGAGAAAAGTCACACCGGATAACCTTGACCAGGTTTTGTCTGATTATCTTTCACCAGGAGGTCTCGTGATTGATCTTGCCTGGAATATCGACTGCTGTGAGCTGGTGCAGTGGTGCCATGATCATACTGTCCTGTACGTGAATACCTCCGTGGAAGCCTGGGATCCTGACGCGGATAAGTTTACCGCAAGCCCCTATGAAAAAACCCTGTATTACCGGCAGATGAGGCTTCATGAACTGACAAAAGACTGGCATGATGGTGCCACTTCTGTCGTTGATCATGGTGCAAATCCCGGCCTTATCTCACACTTTGCCCGTCAGGGACTTGTTGATATCGCGCGCCAGATGATTGCCGATGACATCGCGCCGGAACCGGACCTCGTGGAAGATCATATCCGCAATAAGAATTTTGCTGCACTTGCCATGGAGACCGGTATAAAAGTTATTCACTGTTCAGAAAGGGACACCCAGATCTCCCGGTCACCTAAAAATGTCGATGAGTTTGTGGGAACCTGGTGTATTGAAGGGCTCAGGGAAGAAGGCACCGCTCCGGCGGAGATTGGGTGGGGGACGCATGAAAAAGAGCTTCCCGAACAGGCGTATGTACCTCCCGTTGGGCCAAAGAACGAGATTCTGCTCGCACGGATGGGTATCAATACCTGGGTCCGGTCCTGGCTTCCTCACCACGAAATCGTCGGCATGGTCATCCGTCACGGAGAGGCATTTGGCATATCAGACCGGTGGACGGTCTGGAAGGACGGAGTGGCAATCTACCGGCCGACTGTTCATTACGCATATTTACCCTGTGATGCGACCATTGCTTCACTCCATGAGCTGCGGGGAAGAAATTACGAACTGCAGCCAAAACTACGGATTCTGAACGACAGGGAGATTATTTCCGGATCAGATATACTGGGGGCCCTCCTAATGGGTCATCCCTACAATTCCTGGTGGACCGGCAGTATCCTTTCTATTGAGGAAGCAAAGACCCTTGCCCCCGGCCAGAATGCAACCACGGTCCAGGTCGGGCTGGGAGTGGTCAGTGCTGTTATGTGGATGATACAAAACCCCAGGAAGGGTTTCTGCCTTCCTGACGATCTGCCCCATGAGTGCGTACTGGATATTGCAAAGCCATACCTGGGTGAATTCTATTCCGGTCCATCCGACTGGACCCCGTTGAAAAACAGGAAGGTTTACTTCAAGGAGAACGTGGAGAATCATTATGACTATGACGATGTCTGGCAATTCAAAAACTTCTTATTTGTGCGATGAATCACTCTTGTACTGACAAAGGTGGGAAAGACTCATGAAAAAGGAACCAAGCATAAAGGAACATGATGACGGGGTCCCGCATATCGGGAAAGCGAGGAAGGAACTGCTGCAGAAACTGGCACGCCAGGAGGGCACCCCCATTTTTGTGATTGACCATGAGAAAATTCGCTCGAATTACCGGGAATTTAAAAAGGTCCTGCCAAAAATCCAGGTGTATTACGCGGTAAAGGCAAATTCAAACCCGGAGATCGTCAGGACGCTCTACGAGATGGGATCCAGCTTTGATGTTGCATCCATGCCTGAATTCATGATTGTCTATGAAAATATCAAAAAAATGCCAAAAAAAGAGCGGCAGGCCTGGATTTGGGATAAGATCATCTACGCAAATACCATCAAACCGATAGAAACCCTTGAAGCCCTCGATCAATACAACCCGCTTGTCACGTTCGATAACAGCGAAGAACTCAAAAAACTCAAACAGCATGCCCCCCATGCCGGCCTGGTCCTGCGGATACGGGTTCCCAATACCGGTTCCATGGTAGAACTCTCTTCAAAGTTCGGGGCTCACCCAGGAGAAGCAGTTGATCTGATTTCCAAAGCTTTTGACATGGGCCTTGTCGTCGAAGGACTAAGCTTCCATGTAGGCAGCCAGTGCACCAATTTTGAGAATTATGTGCAGGCTTTACAGTTGTCTGCAGATATTATCAAAGAGACAGAAACGAGGACCGGCCGGAAGATCAGGATTCTTGATATCGGGGGTGGTTTTCCTGTCAAGTATCACCCGGAAGTTAAATCCGTCCGGACGCTTGCCAAAAAACTGGATGCAGAAATCAAGCGCTTGTTCCCTCCCGATATGGAAATTCTCGCAGAACCGGGAAGGTTCCTGGTGGCAAATGCATGTATGCTGGTTGCCAAAGTGGTCGGGAAGGCGTTCCGTGACGGCAAGCCCTGCTATTATATCAATGACGGGGTCTATCACACCTATTCGGGCCAGGTTTTTGACCACGTTACCTACCCTGTCATGTCTTTTCAGGATGGTGAAACCCAGATCTCAGCCGTGTTCGGACCCACCTGCGATGCCTTTGATACAATTACCCTCTCTGCAGACCTGCCGGATCTTGAAATCGGAGATTTGGTCTATTCAGAAAATATCGGGGCCTATTCCCATGCCTCATCCACCTACTTTAACGGGTTCCCCCCGGCAAAAGTGGTACATATTAACCGGTAATTTTTTTTTGAAACAGGCAATACCAGTGTAGTACTGCGTCAATCCAGTTGCAGCATATCGCCGGGACCGCTCTTGTCTATAAAAAAAAGGCCTTGGGAATCGGTGAGGTAGAAGGCAATATTTTGGGTTCCTCAAATTCTATCGGGTCAGGACTTTATGCCAAAGTCCATTTCGCTATTCGCAAATCTATTGATACAGACTTTTATGACGGGATTTCAGCTCGTCAACATCCATCTTGATTACCTCGCGATCGTACGTCACCAGGCCATTGACCTCAGTCTCCACATCCGTTGTCTGTGTATAGACCGCAGCAGAAAGGCCCCGGGCAACCAGTGGACGAAGTCTGTTCAGTAACTCCCCATAGGCTGCTGTCAGCTCCTGGCTGTTTTTGCAGCTGCGATAGCCCCAGTTCTTTTTTTCCTGCCAGATATGCCCTGCAACAGGAAGACCAAGGCCGCCAAATTCACCCAGCACCCCGGCACGTTTTTCTTCCATGTCCGGCATTTCCGGGCCGGGATACACATGAATATCCTTTACGCCACCAACACCTTTGTCCGTCCACCCGCTCGCGTTATTGACTAAGCGGGTCGGATCCGCATCTTCGGTCATTTTGACGATACGAGCCGTATCAAACTGTCCCCAGCCTTCATTGAAGGGAATCCACATGACGATACTGGGGTGATTATAGAACGCACGGATAATACTCTTCCATTCCTTCTCAAACTGAGCGGCGGATTTTTGGGTTCGCCGCCTGAATACAGGGTTATTGTCGCCACCGGGCATATCCTGCCAGACAAGGATGCCGAGCATATCACACCAGTAATAAAGCCGTGCGGGTTCCACTTTACCATGCTTTCGCAGCATATTCATGCCAATATTTTTGAGCAGAACCACATCCGATTTCAGTGCCTCATCACCAGGTGCAGTATAAAGACCATCCGGCCACCATCCCTGGTCCAGCAGGCCGTACTGAAACAGGAACTGGTTATTGAGCATGATTCGCAGGATGCCCCGGTCATCTTTGGCAAGACTGATTTTCCGCATTCCAAAATAACTGCCAACTTCATCAATGACAGTGTCTCCTTTTTTGATCTGCACCTTCAGGTCATAGAGAAAGGGAGAATCCGGTGACCACAGTTGTTGATCGATGATATCCAAGACGAGCTTGTTATCAGTAGAAGCGGCCGAAGCAGAAAAGCCTGAAGCCCTGGCATCGGCATGATATGACAGGCTTTCAGTTACGCCATTCACGTCTATAACGACCGTCACCTTCGCTGTATCCACATCCGGAATAAACCTTATGGTATCAATATACGTCCGGGGAACCGGTTCCAGCCAGATTGTCTGCCAGATGCCGGTCACCGCGGTATACCATATCCCGTGGGGATTATAACATTGTTTGCCAACCGGTTGCTTTCCTTTGTTCGTTGGATCCCAGACACTGACTACCAGCTCCTGAGGACCTGTCGTTTTCAGCGCATCGGTAATAGCAAAACTGAAGGGATCATAACCCCCCTGGTGATTGCCCAGCAGCGTTCCGTTGACAAAGACATCGCAATCCCAGTCGACTGCCCCGCAATGCAGGAGAATGGTTTTGCCGTTCCACGACGCCGGGATGGTAAATGTTCTGCGGTACCACAGTTTATTCTTCTCACCGACTTTCTTACCGACTCCGGAAAGCGCCGATTCCACCGCAAATGGAACCAGGATTTTACCCTGAAATTGTCCCGGTATGGGCTGAGTTTTATCCACAATGGCATAATCCCACAAACCATTCAGATTACACCAGTCGCTCCGGACCATCTGGGGGCGGGGATATTCCGGCAGAACCTTTTTTGGATTGATGTGCCCGGCCCAACGGGTCATAATTCTTCCTTCAACAGGCCTGTATTCAGGAGTTACCTCTGCTGATAAACCGCATGAAACAGAAAGCATCGAAGTTACTACCCTTCTTACCATACTTATTCATGTCTTGTTACATGAGGCTAACTTCCAATGTGGCCTTTATCTCAAAAATCATCCACAGAAAACCATGCCGCCCCTACGCTGAGCGATGATGACGTAGCACCTGTTCAGGAGTTATCGCATCGGGGGAGCCACAGCAGCGGGGGTGAAACGCCTTTGAGCGTTTAGCTTGAAATTGAGCATTTCCCATGAAAATTGAACTATTCAGTTATAATACGAGATTTTTTTTCATACTGCTCCATGTACGATGATCGCCGCCGCCCCCGAAAGGTCGCCCCCGCGGCGGATCAGTAACGAACAATTCAAAAAAATCCTGCCTGCCGTGCCTCGAAGAGGCCCCGAGGCGGGTTTCCATCGCATATATTACGATTTTCATGGTTCGGGAGTAAACTCCCGTTCATGTCTGTTTCTCCAGAGCAATTTTTTTTTATTTTTTCAGAACCCCCCCGATCATCTTTTTTACGGGGCTGTATTCCGGCAGGCCGGACAATTCAGTGCATAGTCACGAATGCCCTCGTTCCATGGTGTAAACCCGATACAGACTTTCGGTTTTGTATCATGAATTTTGCAATAGACTTTCCCATCATCCGCCCTCAAAAAGAACGGGCAGTGAGTTAATGCTCTGCCATCTGGATCTACCCAGTAGTCAATACGGGTGATATCGGACAGATCCCGTTGGGAAATATCCCTTCCATTACACCGTTTTTTGCCGGTCAGCGTTAGGGAAACGTGCTGCAGGATATCCTGCCGGTTTGCCTGTATCCACGGAATGATATCTTCAAGAACACCCTTCTGGCCCCATCCCCACTTCTCACAGCATCGGCCGCATTGAGTGCAGGACTGTTCTGAAGACACGCGTATGCTCCGGTTCCTCTGTTGGATGTACTCCTAGTTAGTCATTATTTTTTTACTCTGACAATGAGATCATGCCAAGGTTAAAAAAAATTGTTGAATAAAAACCGTTTAACCAACCTTACGCAGGACAAACTAACGGTGCTCTCTTTCGGATTCAATACCTCTGAAATCCCGGTTTTTTATTCCTGGTTCTTTCGTATGGGACCTCCACGGGCGAATGAGAGGAAAAACCTCAGGTGTGCTATACCTTATGTGCTTGAATGGTCATTTACTATAGAGATTTACGATACATTCATGAGGTACCCAATGAATCACATCTATCTTTTTGGCCACCGGCAGCCGGATACGGACAGCATTGCAAGTGTCATAGGGTACGCGGATTTTAAAAACCGTTCCGAACCGGGCAGGTACATTCCGGCCCGCTGTGGTGAACTGAATCCGGAATCCCGTTTCATGCTCGGACGGTTCAACCTTCCCGAACCAGTGCTGATATCTTCCGTAAAACCCAGGCTCTCGGACATCAGCTATAAACCGGTCTTTTCACTTCCACAGGATGTCCCTGCCGTTGATGTGGCAACCCTGATGGTAAAAGAAGGGATCCGGAACGTTGTCATCACCGATAGTGCAGGAAAACCGGTCGGGATGGTTGGAGAACATGCCCTTTCCGGCTCATATATCCAGAAGATTCATCTTGCCGAGCTTGCAGTAACCCCGCTACCGGTTGAATCTCTTGCCCGGATACTGAATGCAACCATTATCGTGTCCGGTCGGAAGGTTCTTGAAGGGCGTGTATATATCGCAATCGATGCTCTTCACGTCACGCTGGGCAAGATGACCGCAAAAGACATCGCTGTTGTCGGTGATAACGAACCAGCCCAGCTCGCGCTCATCTCTGCGGGAATTGCCTGCCTGATTATTGCAAACGGTGCCCCGGTCGGGAAACGCGTTGCCACAGCTGCTGAAGAACGTGGGGTATGTGTCCTTTCTACTCCACTCGATGCCTTTGGGGTTGGCAGGATGATCAACCTCTCCCTGCCAGCCCGGGAAGTGATGGAGATCAATGTTCCGGTTCTCACGTTTACCGATACGATCACCCACGCCCGGCAGGTTGTCTCTGCTTCAAAATTCCGTGCAGCATGTATTGTCGCTCCTGATGGGACACTTGCCGGAATCCTGACACGGACAACCCTGCTTGAAGATGTGCGGAGATCGGTGATTCTCCTTGACCACAACGAAGCTTCCCAGGCAGTTGATGGGATTGAAGAAGCTGATATTGTCGAGATTATCGACCATCACCGGCTTGGAGCAATAACCACGTTAAAACCGATACGGTTCTTCAATGACCCTGTCGGTGCGACATCGACCATCATAGCCATGAAATTCATGGAATCCGGACTGACACCCTCACGGGGGGTTGCAGGCGCACTCCTCTCAGGCATCCTGTCAGATACCCTTTCCCTGCGCATGTCGACCACGACGCACCATGATAGAAAAGCCGTGAACTACTTATCCCCGATTGCCGGTGAAAATCCAGACCAGTTGGGTACCGCTCTTCTCGAACAGGGAATGGATCTTTCAGGAACCCCGTTGAGTGTAATCCTCGCCCGTGACACCAAGGACTATATACTTTCTGCAAAAAAAGTAGTGATTTCTCAGGTAATGGTACCTTCATTTTCCTGGAACCAGGAGCGGGAGGAAGCAGTCCGTGCAGAGCTTACACACATGAGAATAGCTTCGGGTTCAGATATGGTGCTGGTACTCTTTACCAGTGTACGGGAAAAGTCAAGTGATCTTCATGGCATAGCCGATCCTGATCTCATCCGGGATATCTTCGGAGAAGACCTGCCGGTCAGGCTTGAGGGAGTCATGTCACGGAAATTAGATTTCCTTCCCTGGCTCGGGGCCCGGCTCAAGGGGAATCCCCGTTCCTGAAAGTGACAACCCGAAGTGTGATCAGGTATTTCGGGTAATCGCGGTTACTATGTTGTCTGTCTTTCGCTGAATTCTCCTCAGGTAAGACATCAATCGGGATTTACGATGAAAAAACAGAATTGAAAACGGGTGAGCAATATCGCGTTTTTTTATGAAAACAGCCCAAATACCGTTGAAAAAAAAACAGGGGTGATGCCCTTTCCGGCGTTCAGCAAAGGATATCTCACTGCTTTTTTTCCTGCCTTGATCCTCCTCATGAGACTCCTCCAAAGTGCAATCCCCCTCCGGGATGACGTCAATACGGATGTCATCTTTTGAATCTGATGGTGTATCAGATGATGTATGCCTTTTTCCGGTAAATGCAAACCTGCCGGGGTTCGTCCTGGATCCATCACGGGAAGGAGCAACACCCTGGTCCGTTCTCTCCATTTCCCCCTCCCTCCGTTCAGTAAATATCAGGAACTGCAGGAAGGCTTCCGGTTCACGGAAAACGGATGCATCGATACCTTCAAACACGAGAGTCCGGACCACCGTCCCGAACCACCCGTCTTTTCTAACCATAATAGCGTCATTGCCGCCTTCGAATAGATAGACACGCTCAACCTCGCCATGACGCCCCCATGCAGTTTCCGCAACACCGTTACGCTCGAAGGTAAATATCTTACCAACAGCCCCGTATTGTCCACCCTCCCTGACTGCAATCTGCTCACCACCGTTCTCATACCTGAATGTGCGGGGAGACTGCCCAAACGAAAAGGTCTCTTCAAGCATTCCATAGTGATCGAAGACGAACCTCCTGAGTATTTTTTCACGGTGGAGGGGATCGCGTTCCGTCATCATATCCGATGAAGGATCAAAGATATAGATCCTTTGGCGGTTTTTCCTGGTATCCAGGACCTGTACACCCTCCCGTCCATACTGGTAGAACCGGGTAACAGGTCCCTGCCGTGTTCCCGCATGTTCAGTGATGACCGCATCTGCCATTCGAACAAATCCCCAGAAATCTCCTGGTTTTTAACGATTTTTCCTGAATCAAGAAATACTTTCTTCTCCACAGGCATCCTGAACAGCCCGAAACCGACGCCGGTAGCGCCAGGTAGTCGGGTGTAAACCCCCCTGTTTCTGCGAATGAGTTTCCTCCTCTTCCGGTTATACCATCCTCCCCAGGGTAAAAAAAACAGTTTCAACCAATTGAACAGGTACCATCAGATCGTGTCTTCTCGTTTTATCTTCGAATTCCGGAATTACTGCGATGCGGGCAGGGAGTTAAATCACGCCAGAGGGATAAGGATTTTGTCTCCTTTGACCAGAACAGGGTACTGTTTTAAGGATTTTGGGGGTTGACGCAATGGTGCTGAATCGAAAAGGGAATAATCCAGAGAACTAAACGAAAAAAGTTTGGGATACTACCTCATGCACGGTGGAGCAGAGGCTAGTCGTAGTGCTTAATAACTACGCTATACTTCAGGTCTTCACAACCCTGATATTCACGTTATATGCAGTCTCGTTGCCGGTCACCGGCTCCCATGAACGCTTGTACACAGCAGAGAATTTCTGGTCTCCGAGATCCTTTGCGATGATGACCCAGGTGCGGGTCCCACCCACGCCAACCATGCCTGAGGGTGCGTCGTTCTGATGGTAATCAGATGACTGGAGTTCAAGACCCGGTGACAGTGTTGCATTCCACATGAAACCGGTAGTGGGATTTTCTGCCAGCACTACAGCGAACCGGGTGTTCTGGGTAATGTTTTCGGTTTTTCCGTTATCTGCTTCGGTTAACGTGAACATTTTCTTTCCTTCAGCTGCTGGTGTCACGGTCATCGCAGGTTTGCAGCCCTCATTGCGGAAGAGCGCCCACTCTTCACAGGAAGTCCCGTTCTTAAAAGTGCACATGCCGTACTCATTGCCGGATATATCTTTTTTAATCTCAAGAGTACCCCCGGACTGGCCACAGGACACAGATGCCGGATTCGGCATTCCTATGACAGTCTGTGTAGTGGTTGGAGATTGCGTGATAGGAGGGGTTACTGCCTGCTGCGTGCAGCCACACACCAGCATTACCAGTACCAGCGTGATTCCCAGTCCGATAAGCCCTGATTTGAATGTTCCATGACTCCTTGATGATGTCATAGTTACCCATTATGCTTCCGAATTCTCATAAAAATATCCTTTATTTCGAAAATTATCGCAGTTATGGTTCCTGGCAGATACCAGTAGCCGATTGCAGAGGGGTGAGGAAATGCACACGGGACCCTGAAACAAAATATGGTCGTGGGGAGATTATCCTGATTCGTGTCGCTCCACGCGTATTGGGCTTTTATTATCACGCGTTTGCCGGGAAAAGTATGTATGAAAAGAAGAATAAAAGAAAATTACCATGACGGAAAAAATGAAATGTGAGTACTGTGAAAAGGACGCTATCGGATACCAGGCATTCGGGTGCTGTTTTGCCTATGTATGTCCGGACCATGCCGATAATTTCGTTCTTGCCCTTAAGCCCGGGGAAAAACAAAGCTCTGGTGAATGTTACTTTGAACGGTTTATCGTTCCTGAATGAGATAATCCACACCAGAGAAATTCTCGGGAATATCCAAAAAAAGAAAATGATTTTTTTTTAATAATTCACAACAGACTGTGTGTTTTTGCGCCCAACCAGGGAGTCCGATCCATGGAAGCCGCCCATGGGGTATTTATATGTTTGGACGAGAACCCACGGATCTAGCTCCATAAAGCTTCGATGTGCCCGTTAGAGGCATTTTGGAATGAGGACGACTTCCCCTTTTCGCTCACCATCCTCTAAGAGGGGAGGGAGCGAGGTATGATAGCCTCCCTTATGGAAGGACGGGCTCCAGACCGGAACCCACGAACATCGCCCGGGGGATCCACTTGTAGCGAAGCGTCACTCCTATCATTTTTGCGATTTTTCACAGAGGACTGCGTTTTTTTAAAAAAAAATTTCCGTTGATGAAACCTTCAAAGATTGTGCACAGGTGCACAACGATTTCCTGCATAGGACATAACAGGACCGGGCAGATCAATGTCCAGTACCTCTTTTAAGACCTCTTCAATGGTCTCTACGGTTACAAAGGTAAGTTCATTCCTGACATCTTCGGGAACATCTTCCAGGTCTCTCTTATTCTCTTTTGGCAGTAGTACCTTTTTTATACCTGCCCGGTGTGCAGCAAGGACTTTTTCCTTGATCCCCCCGACCGGCAGTACAGCACCGCTGAGGGTAATCTCGCCGGTCATGGCAGTTTTCGGATCGACTGTTTTACCGGTAATTAACGAGGTCAGGGCAGTGAAGAGTGTCACACCTGCTGACGGACCGTCCTTTGGCGTTGCACCGGAGGGCACATGGATATGAACATCGCTTGCAATAAAGTCAAAACTATTGGCTGAGTGTGCAAGCCGTGATCTGATGAGACTCAGGGAAATCTTTGCCGATTCCTTCATCACATCACCGAGTTGGCCGGTCAGGGTAAGCTTTCCGGTTCCCGGCATAAATGTACATTCAATGAAGAGAATGTCACCTCCGACAGGTGTCCATGCAAGTCCGGTGACGACCCCGGGTACCTGTTCTTTCCTGATTTCTTCCTGGCGGATCACCTCTTTTCCCAGAATCTCCCTGAGCATATCTGCCTTGACGATATATGGCAGGTCTCTGTTGCCTGACACTATCTTTTCGGACACGAACCGGGCAATACTGGCAAGCTGTTTTTTCAGCCACCTGACACCCGCTTCCCGGGTATATTTTTCAATGATCACCCTGAGGGCTTCATCTTCAATGATGAGTTTGTCTGCATCAAGACCATGTTCTTCCAGCGTCTTTGGCAGGAGGTGGTCTTTTGCAATGGCAAACTTCTCATTTTTTGTGTAGCCTGAGATCTCGATATGCTCCATCCGGTCAAGAAGCGGGGCAGGGATTGTTGCAAGGGTATTGGCAGTTGCGATGAACAATACATCCGACAGGTCATAGGGGACTTCCAGATAGTGATCCGAGAAGGTGTTGTTCTGCTCAGGATCGAGAACTTCAAGCAGGGCGCTTGCCGGATCCCCGGCATACGAGACTGCAAGCTTGTCGATTTCATCGAGTATGAAAACGGGATTTTTCGTACCTGCCCGCTTTATGCCCTGGATAATTCTTCCGGGCAGAGCACCGACATAGGTCCTCCGGTGCCCCCGGATTTCTGCTTCATCCCGGACACCACCAAGGCTGATCCGCACATATTTCCGGTCGAGGGCATCAGCAATGCTCTTCCCGAGGCTTGTTTTACCGGTGCCTGGCGGACCTGACAGGAGCAGGATCGAGCCCTGTTTTTCCTGTTTTAATTTCATGACCGCGAGGTGCTGGATGATCCGTTCCTTGACCTTTTCAAGCCCGTTATGATTGTTCTCCAGTACACGGCGGGCTTCTGCAATATCGATACTCTTTTTCTCTTCTGTCACCCAGGGAAGGTCGAGCATAAGGTCAAGGTAATTTCTGATCACCGAACTTTCATGATTCTGACTGCCTCCGGTTTCAAGTTTCTTGAGCTCAGAGAGTGCTTTTTTTCTTACCTCATCCGGCATCTTTGCTGCTTCAATTCTTTCCCGGTATCCGGCATCTCCGGAACCAGAACCATCACTTTCATGGAGTTCTTCCTGGATAACTTTGAGTTGTTCCCGCAGCATTGCCTCACGGTTGGACTTGCTTACCTTATCAGAAACTTTTCTTGCCATTTCAATCCTGAAAGTGATATTTTCTTTTGCCCGTATCAGGATCTCAAGGAAGGTAATATATCGCTGCCGTACCGAGACAATTTCAAGGAGTGCCTGCTTTTCGGCAAGACTGGATGGCAGGAAAGGCATGACGAATCCCATGATCTGGTCTACAGAGTCCATAAGGTCAATTGGTTTGGTGAACTGCTCGGAGCCCTGGAAGCGGTTGCTGATTTCATGGATTGTGCTTTTTATATCCGCAATGATGCGGACCTGAAGATCTTCCTCGAGATCCTGCAGATCCGGGACTGGCTCGTACACTGCAGAGAACTGCCCGTCTTTTTCAGTGAGCGAGACTGCTTTCACCCTCTGCACAACCTGTGCACAGATCAGGTACCCGTCATCTGCCGGCTGGTACATGTGAAATGCGGAACAGGTTCCCGGTTTTATAGAACGATTCGCAGGTCACCTCATTTGACCGCGTACCGCTTTTCACGGTCAGACCGACTGCATACGCAGATTCGGGATCCTCAATGCCTTCCAGCAGAAGATCTCCGATCGCCCGGTCAACCTGGAATTTTGTCCGGCTGTTCGGGTAGACGACAATCTCAAAGAGCGGTATGACAATTTTTTCCTGGTTATCATCAGTTTGTTCTGATTGCATGATTTCCTCAATAATTTAGTTCGAATTTACCTAACTAAAGTTCAGGATAAAAAAAAATTACCTGACTTTCTGCAGGATCCCGATCAGGAGATCCATCTCGTATTCATCCAGCGAATTCAGCATCTGTTCAATCACCCTGTGCAGGGCATAACGATCGGCTTGTGCAATTTTCTTGCCTTTGTCAGTCAGGCGGATGTACACGATCCTGCCGTCGTCGGGACACTGTTCACGGTACACGCACTCCATCCGGACAAATTTGTTGATCATCTCGGTGATCGTCGGTTTTGAGTTCCTCGTGATCTCAGCTAATTGGCTAAAAGTGACTTCCCCTTGTTCATCGATGGTTTTCAGATAGGCGATCTGTCTGACCGTCATATCCGATAGCCCGCATTCGGAGAAGACGGAGCAGGAGCATTCGTTTTTGACCCTGATCAGGTTTTCAAAGACTTCGCACAGGTGCTCCTCTCTGTCACTCATACTCCGATCTTTAGTTAGTTAGGTTTTACCTAATAATAAAGATGATGATCAGGTACTCATTTCGCAGATATCCACAGTAGAGGAATGTTGCAAAAAATATTTTTCACCAAAAATTATATTTAATGGATTTTACTATTACTGGCGTGGTGAAGTATGGATACGTTTGAAAAAACCATGGAAAGTGTTTCGAAAAAGACTCCAAAAGAACAGGCAGATCTTATTGCAGATTTCAAATCCAAATGCCCCTGCCCTACCTGTCCTACGTACAATAACTGTGCATCAAAAGCGGGAGAGAAACTCTTCTGTATTAACGGCAAGAGCTTTATGTGCATCAGTGATGACAAGGGTTGTTCCTGTCCCCAGTGCCCGATTGGAAAAGATGTGGGCCTGAAACACCAGAAGTTCTGCCTACGCGGTTCTGAGATGGCCCAGCGGTACGAAAGTACCCTCTGGGGGACATCGCTGAACAGGTAAACTTCCCCTTTTTTGCTATTCATCGGATACCAGTACGTTTACGTGATGGGCCGGCTGCGCCGTGAACAAACCTCCTGTTCTTTTGCACCACAGAATCTTCGTGCTTTGAAGGGATTTTCACCTTCCACTCAACATTTGGACAGATCACCTGATGGACAAGGGATACCATGATCACTTCTTCACGGTTGGCCATTTCAGTTAACGACCTGCAAGACTTTTACGTATAGTCCTTTTCGATCGGAGATTCTTTCCCCGCCAGGATACTTTAAACACCTGCCCTGCAAACTTTATGTCGGAGAATATGATGGAAAAGATCACACTCGGCACGATGCCGTTCATGAGTGTTATGCCGACCCTGCTTGTCGGTGCAAACGTGAGGGGAAAACCTAACTATATGACTGCTGCGTGGGCCACGGTGGCCTGCATGGCGCCGCCAATGGTCTGCGTTGCGATCAACAGGATGCGGTACACAGCGAAAGGTATTGAAGAGAACAAGACCTTCAGCCTGAATGTCCCGTCCGTAAAACAGGTAGTCGAGACCGACCACTGCGGTCTTGTTTCCGGTGCGCATGAAGACAAGTCAAAGGTCTTCCGGTCGTTTTACGGAAAACTCAAAACTGCTCCCCTTGCTGAGGAGTGCCCGATAAACATCGAGTGCAGACTCTTCAAATCGGTTGACTGCGGGAGCCACCTGCTGTATATTGGTGAGGTTGTGGAGATCCATGCCGAAAAAGCGTGTGTGACTGACGGGAAGCCGGATATCACGAAGATCAACCCGATCATATATGCCCAGTCCGCTTACTTTGACGTAGGGAAACAAGTGGATTCGGCGTTTTTTGCCGGGAAGAAATATATGAAGAAATAATAGCGTGACATTTCCTTTAATTTTTTAATTATAAAACTACTAAAAAAAGTGTCGCGAGAAGGGGAACTCAATGGATGACCTGACTACAGAAGAAGAGCCCTGTGAGCAGTGCGGACTCTGCTGCCGGATCTTCGGTCCCGGCATCACACCTACCATAGCGAATGTGTATGTCTGGATGGAACAGGAGCGGACTGATATCCTGCGCTGGTTTGTTGCGTTCATGGAAAACAGCACAGCGTTACAGTGTACCGATCTCAAACCTGAAGATCTCGGGAATATTGTGTCTGTTGAGATGCGCAATCCCGAAAACGGGGAGTTTGTCACGGTCTGCCCGTTCCTGCGCCGTGTAGCAAAAGAGCGGTACCTCTGCGGTATCCACCAGGTAAAACCCGATATGTGCTGCACGTACCAGCCATGGATCTGGGGCGAGACGTACTTCAACCGGTGCAGAGCTTTGGGAAAAACGGACCGTAACCGCAGATGTCCGCTCTGATCCGGAAGCATATTTTCAATGGGATTAGGTCGCCGGTCTGGATTGTCCCTGATGGTTCCCACTATCATAAAAAACGTTCCCGAAATACACCCCCCCTGCTTTTTCTCCCCTCAAATCCTAAAAAACCTGATAATGCCCCGTATCGAATATCGGACAACAAATATCAGTGAAATTGACCTCATCCGCCCACTCTGGAGAAAGATCAATGATTATATGCCCGGTAAGGCAGGGACATTCCGTAGCCATTATGAGCAGATGACGTTTGAAGGAAGAAAAGTTTACTAGAACAAAGTCGAGGCAGCCGGTACCCTGCACCTTGACCTTGCCTTTAATCTCCGGGTCAGGGGAAAGTAGGTCGGATACCATGTGAGTGCATCAGGGTGATCCCGTATTCTTCACTCTCGCTTCATTCTCTTCAATTCTCGCTTTGACAATTTTCTTTACCAGTGATGCAGGAAGTGGATTTTTTGCCGAAAAATGGATGGTTGTCCCGGAAGTGTCCCATGGCTTAAGCTCACTGCTGAATCTGTCTATAACGGGTTTACTCACCCCAAAAAAACTGCAATGATTCCTGAATGCGGCAAAGTGGACCAGAGGTCCGTGATATTTGTACGTCGGAATCTGATAACTGATGACTTCTTCAGCTTGTGGCGCGGCGGACCGGATTGTCTTGCGGAGCTTTTCAAGTACTGACCGAACATCTTCGGGAGCCGCAGCAAGGTACTCATCAACGTTTTTTGCTGGTTTTTGCAGGTGATCTTTTTTCATACTTCTTTCCTGATCCTTCTGACACTTCTTCCACATCCCGGGACCTGCACACATGGCAGATGGTTGTCTTTCCTGTACTCTCGTAGACATGGCCACACTGATTGCACCGGTACTTGTACCAGACAAGTTCATCGATGGTAAAGTTTGAACAACCGCAAATATAACACATATCCCATCACCTCATCTATCACCATATGGCTCTGACCAGAAAAAAGTTCTCTTCATCAGCGCAACAACGATCGATAAAATACTATTACCATCTCGCCTTAATGATGGGGGAATGCCAATGACCGCCGCCTGTTCAGCAACAACCACAAAAGCCCTGTTAATTCCGCCTGTCTGGATAGGGACATCCGTACTGGTTTCAGGTACTTGTAACTATAACCAGCATCTGTGGAATAGTGCTGGAAAAAACCTATTCCCGGGAGACAATTGCTCAATTCATGGTCAGGCAGGGATCAGTCAAAACCGCCTGTCCGTATTCTCCACCTACTGTAAAAGTGGGCCCAGATTTCTTAAAGCATCAAGCATCGGGAGTCCGATTCCTGATCGTCGGGCATTCCGGAAAAGTCTCCATCGATCCTGCAGCCTCGGCCCGTTTTTTCCTGCCGGCGAGAGGAAATAATCAAGCGTTTCCCGCTCTTTTTTCATCCATGTAAACCGGGCCAGTACCGATTTGGTATAGCGGTTATAATCAGGAAAGGAATCTGCAAAAATCCTGGCACATTCAAGAGAATGGACGATACCTTCTCCCGTGAAAGGGGCTACTGTCCCGATTGATTCACCAATACCGACAATATCCTGCTGAGTCCCGTTTTTCCGCTTTTTCCCAAAATAAAACGGTGTTGAATAGTAAGGGGAGGCTACCCGTACAAACCCCTGGCAGGTGCAGAGCCTGGTGAATGAAAAACTTCCCGACGAGTCCTGATAAAACCGGTCCAGAAAGCTGTCAAGCTGGTCACCACTAACCCCGCCGACACCAATATGGACCTGATTGTTCCCGAGAGGGAAAATCCACAGGTACCCAAGCCCGGGAATCCTGTTCCCATAAACACCTGCCTCAAGGTGTTCATTGTCATGGGATTCCACAATAACCCGGTGCTGCAGGGTCGGCATTACCAGATCTGCCCTGCAGGGGGGCAGGAAAGCCCGGGTGATCCCTGTTGCATCTACAATGATGTCATAGTCGTCTGCTTCTTCCTGGCTGAGGTTCTGCCTTTTCAGTCTGGTGCCCCGGGTTAAATCTTTTATAAGACGGGGTTTGTTGAGAGTGCAGAGAGGAGTCTGTGCTACCAGACCGTTGAAATTCATTGTTGACATTGGTTCGAGAAGGAAATTGTTAAAATCGAGGCCCACATCCGCGAGATAACGTTCAATGCTTCGTGGAGCACCCCACCCGCATGAGCGACATCCGCACCGGTTCCCATGATCCATACGGTCGTAGAGGTCTGGTGAGATTCCCCGCTGTTCGAGTAGCTTCGCAAGATATCCCCCGGCAATTCCGGCACCGGCAATCGCTACATCCATACAACCCCTCCTGACCTCAGTACTTCTTCTCCAGGAAATTCAATGAAACAAATGTAAATCATCACCGAAATATTTAGGTGTACCGGATGAACTCTCATTATGAAGAATCGCCTCCTCTCGATTTTACTGCTCTTTGCCATCCTTATCTTCACCGCAGGTTGTATGGAACCGTTCGTTCAGGAACCACCTATCCAGGAACCATCCGTTTGGGTGAGTGATATTACCGTGTCGGATATTTCCCTAGAGACAATACAGGTCAATACGACCATTATCATCTTCAATCCCAATCCTGTTGACGCAAAACTTACTACGGTGGCTCTGGATCTTTATTACCTCGATGATGCCAAAAACTACCTCGGCCACGGGGAAGAATCCACTATTGACGTAATAAAAAATGGCAATACAACGGTAAACCTGCCCGTAACCATTGGAAATGTCAAGGCTCTCAAAGCACTGGGATCGCTGGTTCAGAAAGGATCCATCACGCTCTACGTAAACGGTTCAGCGGGTATGGATATTAAAGGAAAATCGTTTGAAAAGCCATTTGAACAGAGTAAAGAGTTCCGGGCACGTGATTTCGAATCCCTCCTTCCCATGACTACCATTCCCGGAACCTCTGTCAACATAACGGAAAAGTTACAGCAACTCAGGGGATTAGTGGAATGGTGAGGGGATGACAATCACCACGGGAGGAAGTGTCCTGCATCTGTTGAGTCTGCTCTCATCACCACTGTTTCTCTGCCGGATTCTCATTAAAAACAGGTCCCTTTATGGTGACACCGATGAAGGGAATCATTCGCCACGGGGGCTAAGGTTCTCCCGTAGAAAATGTGGACAAGAGGGGGTTTCAGGTGACACATGAGATCAAATTGCCCCTCGGTTTGTTGTTTTCACCCGCTCTTCCCTCACTTCTTCTGCTGCATCGATGCCACTTCGCCCTCAAGCGTTGTCTTCAGCTTGTCCACCGCTTCGTTGAGATCATTGGTCGTGGTGATGGTGAAGGAGTTATCACTCTTCTTGTCATGGTAGTTGACCGTAAACTCGATCTGCCCGTCTTTTCCCTTCTTTGGCTCGATGATAAGCTGTGCCATAGCTCACTCAGAATACCTCATATGTTATCGTTTTTCTTATCAGTTTTTTCCTGATTGCATCCTCACGGGTATCTCAGATACCCGGAGGCTTATCCAGGGTCAGGGAGAAGGAAAAACGAGTCCCGGAAAATTCTTTTACGGTAAAACCGGCAGATCCGGCCAGACGGGTGACCGTGCTGCGTGTCTGGAAATGGGGATCCCTTATGGTTTCTTCTACAAGCAGGATATCTCCGGGCTTTAAGTGCTTCAAAGATCTTCCGTAATGCCGCTTCCCGGTCGGCGCACTTTGTCTTGACGTTCAAGGCGCTAACATTTATTTTTGGGAAATCAAAATATTTTAAAATATTACTATTTCCGTGTTATTACTGATTTTTAATCAGTCATTATGTGATTTAAAAAAAAACATAGTTGAACGAGAAAATCCCAGACGGCGTAAACATGTTCACTGTTTTGGCGGAATCAGTTGCCTTTTAATGATAAAAGGCGATTGATGAATTTGAGAAAGTACACCCATGAACAAAATCCTGTTTATTGTTGGGCTATGTATCGCATTGGTAGCTGCTGCACTCCTGTTTTTGAATATCATTGAATCCGGAGTCGCCGCGATGATTGGTATCCTGGGTATCGGGCTGATTGCTACCTCCGGTAGATTGTAAATCATTTCACCCTGCACGGTAATCATGACAGCACGGTCGAAGTGAATGCGCTTAAGTCGGCCTTCTCCAAGAACCGCCCGGAAAGGATTGAAAATGCAGAGTGGATATCAGTAAGCTTCGGAGTAAAGGTATTATTCTCTCTTCGCACTAGTACTTCTTGAGTGAAGAGTACCATGAAAATACCGGAGACAACAAAAACCGTGGATGATACTCCTGAGAACCTGCAGATTTGCAAAAAGTACTGTGGTGCCTGTCCGACATGCAAAGGGAGCAGTCTTTCAAAGTCCCCACCGAATGCACTCTTCTGCGCACGGGGAAAATCATCAGTTTCTCCAAAAGTTAAAACGATCAAGTGCTTTTGTCCGGCATGTGAGGTATTCACGAAAAACAGGCTCATCATCGGTTACTTCTGCGCTAAGTGATGAAGTTCAGCATTATTTTCTTCCGGTTACTGGTGCAGGGAATTTCAACCTGGCACGAGACGATAGATACTCTTTTTATAAAACCAATTCTCCTTTTAAGGATTCTCCTTTGCAAATGAAAAGTTAAAAAAAAAGTGTCTCATCATGATCCTGCGCAATCGCGCAGGAATGCCGGAGGCTGCGATTTATGTGCTAACCTGTTTTGTCCGGAACTGTGTCCGGACTTTCTCGGAAAAGAATTTCCCAATCTCACCGGAATGCATGAGATCAGCGTAGACTTTTGGAGGGACACCCGAATACTGGTAAACAAGTCCTGTATGAAATTCAATTTCAAGGATTTTTGTGCTGTCATCATATCCCACTGAGCGCAGAATACGGGACTTGACAGGTTGTCTTTCCAGAAGTATCACTATTCTTTTACACGTGCGCTGAATGGTTAATGGTTTTTATAAAATGAACCCAGGAGAACCGGGCATGAACAGTTCGGGTTTTCGCTCGAACCATAAAAATCGAATACCCTGTTTTTATTTTGATATGAAAGGGTAATTTCAATTAGTTGTTTTTCATAAAAAATGCTGAATTACAAGCATTACCCTTAAGGGGGTTACACCCCCCGCTGTGGTTCCCCCGATGCGATAAACCCTGACAAAGGTGGTGCGTCATCATCGCTCACAGCAGGAGCGATATGGGGGGACAGGCACTGTCCTATCCTTCATCGTACCAGCATCTTTAATTTCATTTCAAGGGAAAAGGAATTCTCCGGAGCCATAAAATGTTTTTTTGGATTTTTTTTTGGGATTATTAATTGGTCGTGACTTTTCCTCAGGCACAGTGCATCGCTGGAACGTGCAGTTTCAGCGCTTCTCCAGGAGAGTACGTATACGTATCAGCTCACCGAGGATCTGCTGATCGACAGGACTGCCGTTCACTGGTGAGACGGTGCTGTTCCCGGTCCCGTCATCACGAGCGGGAGACTCGCGGACCATTGACCGTATAAGTTCCCGGAGTTCTTCAGCATGCTCGATAGCCTCAATCAGGATCTCCGGCATTGCCTGCCCGGAATAGCCTGCTGTCTGGATAGAAAGGTTTGAGATCCCGAGAAAGCGCATGAACGGTCCCTGCCGTACATCAAGATTCGTGATGCGGTTATAAGCAATGATCCCGGTTGTCCGGAACCAGACGCCCCGCTTCCAGTTGATCTCATCATCGCGAAGCTCGTACCACATGCTGTCGTAAAAGAGACCGACCCAGTACCAGAGCAGGGCATACAGGAGGAGAGTCCCCACGGGGATAACGACCAAGAACGCTGCCGGCATTTCGGCAAACGGTACCTGCCGGTACATACGCGAAGAGCAGGATAAGACCGAGAATGAGCGCGATTCCGACCCGGTACCACGTCTTCATCGAAAACGAAGGCTTGAACAGGGTGTTGAGGGGATAATGCTGACTCTGCATGGGTATCTTCCCGGAATTTTTGTGATGGGCACAGATAAGGTTGTGTGATCTCCAGCCAGTGAACGCAAATCAGAAATACCGAAAAATGAAAGCATTCTTCATGAAAATCACCATACCTCTCACAGCGGTATTTGTTCTCATCATCTGTGTAGTATTTGCCGGTTGTACAAGCCCCACCGATGCAAAGATCAAACCCTTCGAAACAACCGCTCCGGCACCCAGTCCGACACCAACCTTTCACTCTACTTCAACAGTTATATCCACACCACAAGCCGTAGAAGCCCTCCCGTACGAGAGAAATGTTAACATCCAGGTCGATAAACAGCGTCCTGATGCCTCAATTCACCTGATTTTCATTGGTGGCCGGGGAGAGGATTATGTCCAGAATATCATGATGCGGGTTACCCGTTCAGATGGAACAGTTGAAGAAAAATATTTAAGTGACGGGATACGGAAGCCCCGCTCTTATGATGAGCTGGTGATGGACGGTACCCGGGGCACTGATCAGGTTGAAGTGTTCATCACCAGCCTGGGGACGACCTATAAGATATTTGATAAACCGCTTGCGTATCCGGACGTATAAATATCTTTTTTCCTCATGGGGCGTTGAAGATGAAGATCACTTTCAAGGAATCATTATCAGAGAGGGAGACCTTATCACTTCCCCTCATTGCCTGAAAAATTCGGGCACTCCGTGACACAGAGACTGCACCGGATCGTTGCCGTCCGTGCGATCCAGGGTGCGAGAGGGGCCATGCATTTCAATAAGAGCGTTTGTCCCAGCACCCACTTCGCAGCCGGGACCAGGATGGGGGGAACCCAGGCACTCACAGTTCGGCAACGGAACGCGTCGATACCTTCCGGCCTCAATGCTCCCTGCGGGCAAACCCTGATACAGTGTCCGCATCCTGAGCAGGCCAGGGTATCTTTTCCGACAGCATCACGGTCAGCTGGCTGGGATTCCTCTACTTGTCGTCCTGTTACAACCCCGCTCAGCAATAATCGCGGGCCGAACCGGGGGTTGAGGAGAACCGAATTCCTGCCCGGCGACCCGAGCCCCCCGGCTGCTGCGACCTGTTTCAGACGCACAACCCCCTGAATTTTTCCATCAGCAATCTTTACCGGAAGATAGAGCGGAACAGGCTTGGCCGTAACCTCTTCTGCTTCCAGGCGACCGGCGAGCCTGACAGCGGTGTTGTCCAGCGCTTCTGCAATCCGGAGCATCCCCCGGGTCTTCTCCTTCGGCGGCATCCGGTATACCGGGACCGGAACTTCCTTCCCGAATACGATCACGGATTGGGCAGCCGGAAAAAATTGTACCTACTGAGGACCTGTCCTCATCTGAGAGGTTATCGAGGCTGACTTCTGAGAAAACGTCGATTCCCTGCTCCTTAAAGAACACTTTGAGATCCAATCCACTACTCCTCTTTGACCTGGTTTTTTAATGAGTTACTATAGATGGAATTACTTCACCTATATTCCCTTTTCTTTGTCTGTAGAGGGATGGAGGCAGGGAGGTTTGAACAGTGAGTGATACGGGACGAGAGGAAGAGTCACAACCCAGACGGAGAACCGGGAATCCGGATTGGTTCGGTTCCGATGGGGGAGAACCGGAAACGGACGCCAGAACAGCAGGATGAACGTGAGCAGCCCGGACTGTTTTTTAGCAAAACCTAAAAAACCCAAATAAAAAGATCTATTATCAATTCTCTCACACCTCACTATTACATGTTTAGCTCCAGCAAACCCGTTGTAGAGAATACCGAAGAGAACCGGCAGATCTGCAGGAAGTACTGCACGATATGCCAGAACTACAAGCGTCATTCCCTCGAAAAATACCAGCCCACCGAACTCTTCTGCGGATGCGGGACGTCCTCGGCACCGTCAATGAAAGAGATAGGCTGCTTCTGCCCGGCCTGCGAGCTCTTCTCGAAGCACCATCTCCGCGGCGGGTACTTCTGCGTCAGGCACTAGACCCTATCCTGCCAATCAAACCACACGGACAAAAATGGGGAGAGAAGGGGGGCGGGGGTACGCACGGTTATCTGGCCTGGGGGATCTCTTCCCTAATGTCCCTTAAGGTCCTCAATTCTGACCGAAGGATTATGGTATCGCTGCCGGGCAGCAGTGCGGGAACCTGCCTGGATTGCTTCTGTCGGACAGAGGTGAATACACCCGCAGCAGAGTTCGCAGCGGTGTTTCCAGACAGGTTTTCTATCAATGATCTCGATGTTTCCCGCCGGGCAAATGGCTGCACAGGTGCCGCATGACGTACATTTCTCATTCACCGAGAATTTACGGTCATCCTCATGGACGTGGGATGCAAACCTCGGGTAGGCTATTGAATGCAGTATACCGGACAGGAGTGAGGAGGGCAATGGAAGGATGTCATTCCGGTTGATTGCAGCTGCACTGTCCGCAATCTGTGTTTCGGCAGCCGCAAGAATTCTTTGCTGCTTCTCTCCTGTTGGGGATCCGTACATCAGGATATAATTACCAGGCATTTTAACCATGAACCCCGCATCCAGTCCATGGCCCCGCCGTTTCTTTACAATGCTGTCAAGTTGCTGTAATGCTGGTGCCGCCCCCGAACCTCCAAAAGTGACAATGGAGAAAACATATTTTGCTTTCGAGAGATCGAGGCGCCCGGCAAATTCAGCTACCATGAC
Source organism: uncultured Methanoregulaceae archaeon (assembly GCA_963841015.1). Classification (GTDB taxonomy): domain Archaea; phylum Halobacteriota; class Methanomicrobia; order Methanomicrobiales; family Methanospirillaceae; genus Methanoregula. The sequence continues at coordinate 257,672 of CAWJAX010000003.1, forward strand.
CGGCAGACCGGCAAAGTATACCGGATTTATTATGCCAACCCGGTCAGCGGCAGGGATTATGTCTGCGGTTGTAGACCGCAGCGAAGCAATGGGTACAAGATCACAGTCTCCCAGGATTGCTGCTATCTTTTTTGCAACGGCAAGCGAGTTGCCGGTGCCCGTAAAATAATAGATGAGGGTCTTCATAGTAATCTTCCGTGAGAGGGTTCAAAGAACATCCGTGTCATTGTCAGGGACAGGTGACAGGGAGTCATTCCCAGGACAGGATGTCCTGTAGCCTGAATTCCGGTACAAACGGGTTCGGTGTAATTGTATACTTCGTATTTTCCTTGCAGAGAATTATAGATTAAGGTCCGGTTTGACCGCGGGAAGTAATCTGCTTCTTTTCTGCTTTCTTTTTGACCTGAACCTGTGACTACCAGATTTCTTTACCGTTTACCGTGCCTGAGCATCCTCTTCCCAGAGCCCGAACAAGTTACCCTCGGTGTCCATGCAGGTTGCAAGGAATCCCATGCCGGGAACTGCCATCTTTTCCGAAAGGACTTTTCCCCCGAGGCTCTTAACCTGTTTCATCGCGGCGTCAATGGAGGGAACCCCGAAATAATTCATGATGCGCTGCGACGCATCCATCCGTTTTCCCATACCACCTCCGACTCCGGGGGTTCCATCCAGGTTGGTCGTGGTAAAGAGATTGTACTGCATCTCGGGTAAGGATTCGAATTTCCATCCGAAAAGCGCGGAATAAAAGTTCTTCGCTCTCTCAACATCATCTGTTGGGACGTCAAAATGAACAATTGCCGGCATCAGATATTCACGAATCCTCTTTTGGTTAAAAGAGAATAAAAACTTTTATTTCGACGGTAGGAAAAAAAGATCTGTTATTGTATATCAGGCAATAACCGCCCCGGTCATGCCCGGCGGGTCCATGCGGATGCTGAATAAAGGGAGTGATTTGATGAAGATCCGGGATTTGATCCACTCCATAAACAATTCATACTATTTCGCGCTCTAGATGAAAAAACAAAATTTTATTGCAGGTGAGTTGTGAAAGATTTCCTGGAATAAAACCATGGGGTTTTCGGATTGACCGTTGTATTCCGTCGTGAAACATGACCCACTACCTGATAGATATCCGCCTTATGGGTTCCATAAAGCACCAGATTCGCAATTTAAGCAATCATTTGGAGGAGAGATTTAATCTCGGGAACAAACGGGTTATCCCGCATATCACCCTGGCCGGACCTTTTTCAACGACCGATGAACAAAAACTCATTGAAGATTTTACCAGCATATGTACGAACCAGAAAGTGATTCCAAAATATGAGGTAGGAGGTTACGGATTTTTTGATGATTCGAAAGTTGTTTTTGTCACTATTACTCCCGACGAGAACCTGAAACAATTCCGCTATCAGCTGTCCCGTGCACTCCTGCCGTATTGCTCATTGCGGAACTATGATCTGGTTTCTGCTGATGAATTCAGGTTCCATGCTACGCTGGCCATGAAACTTGACTGGCTCACCTTCCGGAGAATAAAATGGTATTTCCGACACCAGGAACGTGTCACCTACCGGCACCATCCTATACGGGCAACATTGCTCCGGAACACAAAAATTCTCTGCGAGTATGATTTTATCCAGGAACGGATGCTGAGCCGGGCACAGGCACTGAGCAGGGCGACTATGAAGCGTGATTTTGATATTCTCAAGGTGTGGGATGATGGAAGCTGGGAATCAGGATACCATCAGACATGCAGTAGTGTTAATCCGGAATCCAAAAAAGTCAACCCGTGGAAAAGCAGGAATAACGATGGAACATGACATCAAAACCTGATACAGCGATGTACAGATAATTGAAAGAAGAAAAAGCAGAAGAAAAAAAGGCAGCCGGGAATACCAATCACTACACCAGTCTCGAAACATACATGAGGTTCTGCACCGAATGAACTATTGTTTTCATGAGACTAAAGAAAGGGAGTGAAGCAACAATGAAAATTCAAGAGATCCATATGAAAATAATCGCAATCGGCCTTATTCCTCTATTCCTTATACTCGCCATCGCATTGCCAGACTCCACCTCCAAAACCATCCTGCTGGGGGGTATAATGATCACCGCGCTTGTGGTGTCGTACATAGGAATGTCAATGGCAAAGAAGGAAGCAAAGGAACCTGATGACCTGCTGGCAATCCCGCCAAAGAAATCATGATGTTCTTTCATCGTTAATCCCGGTAAACAAAATCCACGGTTATGGAATTAACCGGAAAAACATGCACCTTTTCTCCCAATACTCTCCGTCGGAGACTTTTCATCATGAATGATTTCCACATCACAGAACAGCACTAATTTGTGAAAAAACAACACTATTAATTCAGGAATACTTCATTCTGGTGCTCATTTGGCTTATCCGGGGCTGAATCGACGCAGAAAATCACCGCTAACAGCACCTATCTGGAGGGCAAAACTCATGATGGCTGGGGGGTAGCACGGTCAAAACCAAAGGAACACCTTTATTGAGGCCAAGATCGGGATATTGTCCGACAATAAAACCCGGACTTCCCACCTGATTTATGCTGAATTCTGTCCTGTTTCCTCATCTTTGAGAAAAACCGTCCGCCACGATACCCTTCCTTCCTCAACCGCTTTTTTGATCAACCCCTCCTCTCGTGTGAGCTTCCCCTTCCCCTTCTTCACTTCCACCAGCACGACACTGATTGTATCTCCCTTCTCGTCTTTTACCCGGGTGTACCCGTCAAACACAACAAAATCTATAGGGTTCCCGATGAACCGGGCATCAGCAGGAGCAAACGGAAACTCTGGCAAAAGAGGGGCCATCTGTTCGGAGATCCTGCCCTTCAGCGTTGAACGCGAGCGGTTGACCGAGTCCTTCCGGATATCGCTCGTGCATTCGAGCTTCCAGCGTTCGAGATCGTTTCGAGCCCGCCCTTCGATGGCGCTGATCTGCTGGCGGAAGAAGAGGTACGCGGCAATGATGCCGAGGATAAAGGCAATGGCCGGGATTATGAGGTCGGTGGGGGTCATTCTGATAGGGGATTGAGCGTGGAGGAGATATAGGTAAGGAGGAGGGGGTGAAAATAAACAAAGGAGCGGTGTTTACTTTAAAAAATCCAAATTCCATTCGTGAAAAATCTGACAAACCTTTTTTTAAAAAATTGCCTGGTAGAGTGATTAAATACCCTCAGGATGAGATACCCTATTTGCTGAAAATCTTAAATTAGTCTCTGACATTATTGTACCCCGCTGCAAAATATCACCTGTGAAGATCGTATGAAGAAAATGGTTAACGACAGAACTAACTATCCTTCTTATATTTCTCTCAATGAATCCGGTGAGCTCGAAGAAAGAATTCACCGTGCATACGCACTTTTGGAGTCCTGCACGGTCTGCCCCCGGAAATGCAGGGTTAACCGCCTCGAAGATGAACGGGGTTTTTGCCGGACAGGTCTCCTTCCGGGGATATCCAGCTTCGGACCTCATTTTGGCGAGGAACCTCCTCTTGTCGGGACGAACGGATCCGGCACTATCTTTGTAACCCATTGTAACCTGTCCTGTGAATACTGCCAGAATTACGATATCAGCCAGTGCGGGAACGGTGAAACCGTATCCTGCGAAACACTTGCCGGCATGATGATCACCCTTCAGGAGAGGAATTGTCACAATATCAACCTGGTCACCCCGTCGCATATCGTTCCCCAGATTATCAGGAGTATTGATATTGCCGCTGATCAGGGACTCCATATTCCCATCGTCTACAATTGCGGGGGGTATGAGTCGGTAGAAACACTTCGCCTTCTTGAAGGAATTATTGACATCTATATGCCCGACGCAAAATACGGTGACGATACTATAGCGATGGCTCTCTCCCATGCCCCGGACTATGTACCAATCATGCACGCCGCACTCAAAGAGATGCACCGCCAGGTGGGTGATCTGGTAGTAACCAATGGTGTGGCAGTGCGTGGCATGATCATACGGCACCTGGTGCTACCGGAAAATCTCGCAGGCAGTGACCGGGTGCTTCCCTGGATTGCAGAAAATATATCCCGCGATGCGTACGTGAATATCATGAACCAGTATCACCCTGCATGGCATGCGGGTAGTATGAAGGTGTCATCACCGTACCGCTCCCTTGGCCGCAGGCTAAACCCTGATGAATACCTCTTTGCAATAACCTGTGCTCTGGACAGCGGTCTGCACCGTGGTTTTTAAGTAAGAAGCATTTCTTCCTTTTCTTGATAGCATTCATGCATTCGAGTTTTTAGCGTTCGAGATTGTTTCGTGCCCGCCCTTTGATTACGCTGATCTGCTGGCCAACAAAAACAAAAAAATTAATCAATGTTCCAGTATGCAAGTTTGATGCTATTGGAGACGTTCCCAAAATCATAATATACCGCTAAATTTTTTGCCGTTAAGGGAACCTCAAAATCGATTGTCCCGCTTATACTTTGATTTTTGTCGAGGTCAGTCAGATAACTCAAGCTGGCATTACTGGTTCCCTTATGAATTTTGGGGTCAAATCTGTTGCCTTCAGAATCCCTGATACTGAAATCCCCTCCTGATACCGTTATTGTGTCGGGGCCGATATTTTTCACACTGGTACTGACAAAGACGAATGTATATCCAGTCTTAGCATATTCAACCTGCATAACCGCAGGACCCCCGTATTTATACGCAATCCCTTTTGAAGCTGAATTTACCGTTACCTGTCTTTCAGAGTTCTGGGCAGTGCCAGGCAGAGGTACCTTCACGGGTGAGGAACGACCGATGGTGCAGGAGGAATTACGCTAAACCTCGTCCAGCCTTCATCGAGTAACGGCTGCATGTCGCTCGCATTCACGGTGAGTCCGAAACGGTACGTCTCCCGGCAGACATCACAGGCCTGGCAGCTGACCGTGCCGAGCTGGATCTTCTTTACGTCCCTGACATTGATGCTGTAGACGGATGAGTAGTAGTGTTTTATTATTTCCTCATCGGTCGGCGCCCGTATGTATACTCTTCCGGAGTTCTCTTCCCAGACCTGCCATGGCGTCTTCTCGCACATCTTTGGCTGGTATGAGAGGGATTGTTCAGATCCGACCATGAACTGGCCCATCTCGTCCCATTTCTCATCTATGATCGCTGAATCCACGGTGCTGTCAATTATCGTGATCTTTATCGTATGGTCCGTGATTACCGGGGCAGTCACCTTTCCTGACCTGTCACCGTAACCTGAGTGGCTGCTCGTGAATGTGTAGGTGAGTACGTGCCGGACAGGGTATGACTCCTGCTGGATATAATTAACAAAACCGAGGCCGGAACCGTCATACGTGTAGGTCGGCGCTTCCCGTATCCAGGACTCTGCGAGATCCTTTACCTGGCTCTCGTCAAGCATTCTGGTGAATTCTACGGTCTCCTGGAGTTTCTCACGTATTCTTATAAGGCCTGACGGCATGTAGTCGTTGACATTGTAGGTCGTTACGGTCTTTGTCTTCCCGTTCGCCGTGAATGTTATATCCGTGAAGCCAACGTCGGTCACGTAGTTCTGGGCTTCGTCATACCGGTCTCCGTAGGAGGCGAAGTTGTTGTCTATAAACACCTTCACGATAGCATTGAACTGCTCCTTTGTCAGGTTCTTTTCGAATCGCTCGGTGATATTACCGTCCGCTGAATAAACGGTCAGAGTCGACGTGTCATTTGTCACCACCAGCTCCTGTATAGCGTGTGTCGGCATGACGAATCCACCGTAGAACCTGTACTTGATCACGATGTTCCCGGAGTTGGGTTCCTGGATCTGCGTGCATGCAGCGATCATCACCACCGCGATGAGCAGCACCGCGAATATTCCCATTATTTCAGTTTTTTTCATTTTTTTTCACGCTTCGTTGACAGATTATTTTCGGTATGTATTGTAATCGCGGAGTTATTTTATAAATCCTCTTTTGGGAACAATGTGAATGGCATCATCTGTCTATAATTCCCTGTTTCGTATTTTTCCACTAACGCAAGAAACGCAACCCAAGACCATTAGGATTTTGCAGAATATTCAAACGCAATTACCACCGATATATCTTCATGGATTTGTCGATAGACCAGAATATGCAGGAAGCAATCGTCGAAGCACGAAAAGGACTTGCCGAAGGGGGTATTCCTATTGGCTCAGTGCTGGTGATTGATGGCAAAATTGTTAGTCGGGGACATAATCGCCGGGTGCAGCAAGGAAGTGCGATTTTACATGCTGAGATGGATTGCCTCGAAAACGCCGGGCGACTCAAAGCGAACGATTATCAAAAAGCGATCCTGTATTCTACCCTCTCACCCTGTGATATGTGCAGTGGTACAGTCCTGCTGTACAAAATCCCAAAAATAGTAATCGGGGAAAATACAACGTTCCAGGGACCCGAGGACTATATGCGTTCCCGGGGTGTGGAACTGGTAATTCTGAATAACGAGGAATGTAAACAGATAATGCGTGATTTCATTTCCGCGAAACCAGAGTTGTGGAATGAAGATATCGGAGAAGAGTAAGGTATATTTCACCAGGTAGTACCCGCCATTCAGATATTCAAAGTGACAGGGAGATGGCGGGCAGGATTTAATCGCTAAAAAACCAATGGGATCGTTGTGCCCCTGAAGGCAATTGTTGAGGGAGAAACAATCATCGGCCCCGAACTGTCCAAGGAAGAATGGACAATCCTGAATTAGGAGGGTGAATTATCTCCTTTCATAATTTTTGAATTTTTCATATGCTGATATTTGTGATTTTGTGAGGGACGATTGCGTTTTTTCAATAATATATTTCAGCATTTCTTGATTGATCTCAGAATAACCTTCACTAAAAGCGGTCCTTGCTGCATTATTGACAACCAATGCGATATCCGAGCTGGCATAATTTTCAGTAAGGCCTGCCAGTTCGGCCATATCGATATCTTTGGATATTGCCCGACCTTCGAGTTGTTTGTTAAAGAGATCTTTTCTGGCGTCTAAATCAGGGGGTCTGATGTATATTCGCTTATCCATCCTTCCGGAACGTAAAATCGCATCATCAATCATATCTGGTTTATTCGTTGCACCTATTACCAGAACTTCATTTTCACTTGCATTATTCATCTGGTTCAAGAATTCGGTAATTTCTTCCTGCTTCCATTGTTCGGATCCCAACGATTCCCGTTTTGGGACAAGAGCATCGATTTCGTCAAAAAACAAAATTGTCGGTGCATTATTTTTCGCCTCCTCAAAGATTTTTGCGATATTGCCAGATGTTTCGTGTGCCCATTTCGAACCAACATCCGAAGCGGAGAACTCCTTATAATGATATCCAATCTCTTCAGCCAGTTTCCGGACAATGAATGTCTTTCCACATCCCGGAGGACCAAAAAACAAAAAGCCGTTGGGAATACTTACACCAAATTTTTTTGCTTCATCCTTGCGTCTTAATGGCTCAATGATATCTTTTGTCAGATCATTTTTTATTTCGTTCATTCCTGCGACGCTGGCAAAACCTTTTAGTGTTGTGTCTTTTTTCATTTCCAGAGGCTTCTTGAAAACTTTTTTATCGGTTTTTTTATGTATTGGCTGATCCGGTTTCTCGGGGGAATTGAAATTATAAGGGGGGGGTAACTCATTCGTTTTTTTGGGTTTTTGTGATTGACTATGCTTTGGAGTTATTTTTGATTTTTCTGATTCTGCAGGATCGGAATTTATACCCGCCATTACCCCTTCTTTTCCCTGAATTGCATCCAAATTTGTGTCATCGATTTCCAGAGCCGTATCAAAAGCTTCGAGTGCTTCCGCAAAATTTTCTGATGATTGAAGTATCTTACCCTTTCCAACCCAGGCATCAGCATTATTCCATTCCAGATTGATTGCTGTTTCAAATGCATCAAAGGCTTCATCATAATTTCCCATTTCCAGAAGGGCGTTCCCTTTCAATGCCCAGATTCCATCCATGGAATCATCTATTTCAAGTATCGTATCAAAGGATTTTAAAGCTCGACGATATTTTTGTAATTTCAATAAACATATTCCCTTGTAAATTTCCAAATTAATGAAATTTTGAGACTTGATATCATCAATATCTATACTAAATGCGTCGAAAAATGTTTCCGCACTTTGAATGATAGTCATCAGGTTTTCTACTTCACTAAGACCTTGTTGTGGATTTTCTTCTTGAAGCAGATGCTCTAAATATTTCAATGAAAGTTCATTACATTTATCGTACAAAGGAGCGATTTTTGAAAAATATTGTCGGGCCCGATCATTATAACCGGATTCTAGAGCATTATTGCAATCCTCTTTAGCGACAGTAAGACGGTCGATCACATTATTCAATTGCTTTAAGGTACTATCCAAATCATTTTTTTTCATAATTTTTCTTTCAAGTATACCTTCGATTGGGTTTAATATAAGGTTTTCAATTTATTCCAGAATTGTAAATAATTGAAGGAAGATAAATTTTCATGTCTGGCGTTACCATCGAATTCACAGAAAATCCTTATGGTTCTTCTCTCTCATATCAATTGACTTTCCGGATTTGGATATTTCCGGGCAGGATTTAATCGATAAAAAACAAATGACATCATTGTGCCCCTGAAGGCAATTGTTGAGGGAGAACCCATTATCGGCCCCGACCTGTCCAGCGAAGAATGGACAATCCTGAAATCCCGGCATAAAAAGGGACTCACCATAACGATGGGGTGTTGCGGAGCGCCGGGACATTTACGGATATCAAAAAAGGGAACGCAGCACTTCTATCACGCGGTTGATACCGGATGCCATTACGAAGAGGAGTCAAGAGAGCACCTGGAGATCAAATACCAGGTATACCAGGTCTGCAAATCCGAAGGCTGGGAGACCTCCGTGGAATTCCCGGCACCGGACCGGACATGGATCTCGGATGTATACGCGATCAAGGATGGCAGGAAAATTGTTTTTGAAATACAGATCAGCACCATCTCTCCCAATGAACTGGAAGAGAGAGACAGGAAATACCAGGATGAAGGCATTGAATCGTACTGGTTACTGGATAACTTTTTAGAACGTTCAAAGGTTTTTGAATCCTGGTATCATTCTCATCTCACTGAAGAAGACAATCGATTGGGGGAAACAATCCCCTACATCGACAATTCAATCTTTGAAACTGGTCCTGAAAATCATATTTTCATCGCAAAGGGTATCCGAAGTGTCGGACTGAATGCAAAGGACCAGACGCTTGTTCACGACCAATAACCCGGAAATCCCGCTGGTCGTCTGGGTCAGGGAGGTTTTGAAGGGAAATTACCGGAGTTATCTCGAAGACACTGCTGTTGCGTATCACCAGAAGCGACGGTTAAAAAATCTGGCAGCTCCCCTGCTTATCCAGTTCAGGGAATTTTATCAGAAAATCATCCGTGATGACACGTACCGAAAAAAGGTTGATTCCTGTTACCGGATCTTTAACGCTGACAAAACATTGCGAAAAGAGAAGGCATTGCAAAAAAAGTTTGATGAGATCTATTCCGAGATAGACTGGCTGGGAAAGGAATATCAGTCGTTGTATTGCGGAAAGTTATGGTTTGTTTGTGTGGAAGAAAATCCCGGAGAAGGATGTGACAAGGCCTTTTTTCCGGCTGGAATCGGAATCGAAGATCAGGAAGTTGCAGGAATGCGTGGAGATGTTCAGGCAATGGGAAGCGTCATTTATAGTGCATTCGGCAGGCTGGAGCGGGAATTCTACGCTGATAAAAGATGAATTAAAGAATAAGATTTGAAATCTCTATCCTTTTTTTCTAGGTAAAGTGGATGTAATATACGACTAGTACCGATAGTGTGAACCTAGCTCATGGACATGCATTCCTTAAGTCGAATCCGAGCCTTCAAAGGCCCCGGTTTGCACTATTTGGGTGTTTTATTTCCGGGAATGCTGCATAAAACGATGCAGTTTTACACACTTTTTCCAGGAACGCACTTTCCGCACGATTTAGGGCAAGCGGAGTGGACTTCTTTTGAGTTATGAAACGCTAATGTACGCTAATGGAAAGCGAAACTCATGAAGGCGGGGAGGATAACATGTTCAAAGGGAAAGGAAGGGCTGTTTTGGGGCTAAGATCGGGAAATTCTCTGACGAAAATCGACGTGAATTTCTCGCAATATTCCGGATCCCCTCTCCTTGCAAAAAGTCCTGGTGGAATGTTCTAAACAAGGGGTCATCCTTTTAGAAGAACCGTTCGCCACGAAACCCACCCTCTTGTCGTGAGAAATTTTAATTACCCGAGCCGGTGATATAAGGCTATGCGCGTCTGATGGGACGTCGTATCGGTTCTCATATCAGCTTAGAGGCGGGAGAACAATCAGATGGGACATGTATTACTATCACCTCTGAACTGGGGGCTTGGCCACGCATCGCGTAATGTTCCTGTCATCCGCGAACTTCTCAGACACCACCACGAAGTTACTATCGCTGCCGAGGGAAATGCCCTTGAACTCTTAAAAAAGGAGTTCCCCACCTGTAATTTTATCAATTTCCCGGACTATCCGCTTGCGTATTACCAAGGGAGATTTTTCTTCGCACGATTTACCTTTCACGTTCCGTCACTTGTGGAGGCGATTGCCGAGGAGCGAAGGAATTTGCGGGATATCCTGTCCCGTACCCACTATGATCTCATTATCAGCGATAACCGCTATGGGGTCTATTCAGATTCCATCCCTTCAATCCAGATAAATCACATTACGCACCAGACGTTCCCCTTCATTGTCTGGCCAATTGAACTGGTTGCCCTCTACGTGAATGGCAGCGGGTTCCGGAAATTCGATGCAATAATTATTCCTGACAACCCACCCGGGCCGCTCTCCCTTGCCGGGAAACTGTCACGTACGGGAGGGACCGGGATTAAAAAACGGGTCTATTACTCTGGGATTCTTGCAAGTATGCCAAAAGTCAGGACTGAGAAGAAAATCGATTATCTTCTCCTCATATCAGGTATGGAACCCCATCGGACAGCCCTTGAAAAAATTCTTCTTCCACAGGTGAAGGACCTCCCGGGCAGAAAAGTGGTATTGCTGGGAAAGCCTGCGGAAAATCGTGAGGCCGAACCGGGAGACGATCAATCGTTTACTCGTACCTGCCGTTTAAGGAAAAAGCAGAGCTGATGTCGGGATCCCGGTTCATAATCTGCCGTTCAGAATATACAACAATGATGGACCTCGCCGAGATTGGGCTCAAGATTGGCCTTTTCATCCCTACACCCGGCCAATGGGAGCAGGAATACCTCTCGGCATATTACCAGCAAAGAGGATGGTTCAGATCAAAAAGTCAGTCAGGAGTCAGTCTTTTGCGGGATGTTGAACAGGCTCAGAGGTATTCAGGATTTCCTGAAATGCCGTGTACTGAAAAAAATGTACAGAAATTGTATCAGGATCTGCTCTCCCGGTACCTGGAGTGACTGGTCCTGGCAGACTATGATTATGCACAGGAAAAAATCAGATCTAGAAAAAAGGTATCTTTCCGGGAGCCGTACATGAAAGTCTTCGGGCGACAGATTGAACCCTTACTATTCTGGTGGAAGCTGGGGGTGGTAATCGCATACCTGTTCCTCATCGGGAGTATCTCATGGCTCATATTCCAGGGAATCCTGATCTGCCAGGCATATGCAGAAGGAGATTTTTCCTATATTGACTGGAAACTCTGGCGTTATGCTCTTATTGCGGCTGTTTATTTTACCTTGGGGGGTTTCCTGCGTCTGGTACGGTTTATTTAGTACCATGGTTTCTTATTCGGGATGAAATACTCAAAGCAGACCGGTAACTGATTACAGAACAGGCTGCAGGTCGGTGGATATGAAGTAATTTTTTCCGGGAATGTCATAAAAAAACAGGATTTTAACCTCTCCTATACCGTACTTCCCAAAAAGAGTTCAAAATTTTTTTAAGATTTCGCTATCCCAATAATTGAATGTGAGAATCCGGATTCGAACCTTTCTTTCAAGAGATCAACAATAAACTATCTGATAGAGATTCTATCATCTCATTTTCACCCCATCCCCCACCCTCTTATATCCCATAAATCCAAAGTAACAATCTAAGAAAATGCACCTCATCCACATCGCCGACACCCACTTAGGCTTGGCCGCGTTCAACCGTCTCGATCCCGAGAGCGGCATGAACCTCCGGGAAAAGCAGGTCTACGACAACTTCCTCAAAGCGATAGATGAGATAATCCAACAAAAACCTGACGTGCTCGTCCATGCAGGCGACCTCTTCGATGTTGTCAAGCCCAAGACCCGGGCCTATACAACCGTGCTCGAAGCGCTCGACCGCCTCCAAGCTGCCGGGATCCCGTTTATCGTGATTGCCGGGAACCACAGCATGGTCAAGACCCGGTATACGACATCCCCCTACGAAGTTCTCACGTATCATCCTTCGAAAATAACAGCGGCCTACAGGTTCCGGTATGAGCAGGTGGAGATCGGGGATACGGTCTTCCACCTCATCCCGAACATGCTCCGCGTTGAGGATTACCGCACGGCCTTTAACCAGATCGAGCTGGCTCCGTCAGGGTATCACAATGTGCTGGTGACCCACGGGCTTGCGACGGCAATCAGGGATAAGCGGCTGGCAACCGTTGCGGAGCACGAACTGGACAGCACGATCCTGTCTGACCAGTTCGATTACATCGCGCTCGGGCACTATCACCGCCAGTGCCAGATCACGGACAATGCCTGGTATTCGGGATCGTCCGAGTACCTGACCTATGGGGAGATCATCGGATACCAAAGGCGGTCTGCTGGTAGATCCCGGGCGGCATGAGGTCTCTCACCTTGACCTTCCCTGCACACCGATGATTGATCTCGGGACGATCAAGTGCGAGGGGGTTCATCCCGGAGATATCACTGAGGAGATCATCAACCGCATCGTGGCTCAATCAACTCCCCTGTTTTCGATGGCACAGGTCACGCTGGACGGTCTTTCCCGCGAGCACGGGAAGGGGATCGATATGAAGTCGCTGGCTCCTGTCCGCGAACAGCTGCTCGACCTGAAGATCCGGATGAAGACCGATGCGGAGGATACACCGGTCCCGCTCCAGCAGGACATCCGCCTGATCGATTACCTGCAGGAGTTCGACACATTCATTGGTAAGCGGCAGCTTTCCGCGAGGCAGAGGGAGTTTGTCGCCCATCATGGTCGTGAGGTGTTGCAGTCCGTGATGGACGAGCACCGGGAGACCGCGGAATGATTCTCGATCGGCTTGAGGTAAGGAACTTCAAGCGGTTCAGTCATGCCGAGATCCACTTTAAGGACGGCATCACCGGCATCCTCGGGAACAATGGCACGGGCAAGTCCAGCCTTGTGCAGGCAGTTTTCTTTGCCCTTTACGGGGTGCAGGCGACCGGGATCGCCGCTGACTATATCGTCTCATCGTTTGCATCCCCGAAGGAGAAGTGCGAAGTCAGGCTCGACTTCCGAATCGGGGGGGATACCTACACGGTACTTCGCACGTTCAAAAAGGGAAAGACTGTCACGCACGATGCCACATTCCATAAGAACGGGAAACTGATGGCAACTGGAGTAAGCCAGGTGGAGACCGAGGTGAAACGGACGCTCGGCATGGGTCCCGTGGACTTCCGGAATACGATTTACGCAGGCCAGAAGGACCTCCTGACCCTGCTCGAAAATACACCCGGGAAACGCAAGGAATGGTTCTTACGTGCTCTCGGGATCGATTTCCTGAAGGCCGAGAGCGAGAAGATCGTAAAAGACCAGATCGATGCAAAAACCGCTGATCTCCAGAAAAAAGAGGGTGAACTCTCGGCAATGGCAGCGAGGCAGAGCACCGAAGATTTTGCAGCAATGGAGGCAACAGCAGCCAGGCTGCATGCGATGATTCTGGAGCATACCCAGGCACGCGATCTCAACCTTGCCCGCCGCAAAAAACTTGACGCCGACCTGAAACTGCTTGCCGAGAAGAAAACCGTGTATGTCCGTCTTGTCCAGAAGCAGCAGACCCTTGAACGTGAACGGGACTTGGATTCCGCGCAGGCAAAGAACCTTGAGGCTTCGCTTGCCCTGCTTGCAGATGAGGAGGCTGAGTATCACCGCATTGAGAAGACTGCCGGTTCGTATGCAGAGATCCGGAAACGGCTCGACGGGCTGCAGCAGAAGAAGGCAGAATTCCTCCGTCTCACGGGTGAACTCGGGTTTGTCTCACGGGAGATTGCCGATCTTGGCGCACGGGCGGAAAAACAGCGTACCCTTATCAGGGGTCTGGAGGCCGATGCCGAAAAGAAGGCAGAACTCATCGCCGGAGTTCGGGCCGGACTGGGGACCGCACAGGATATCGCGGAGGACCGGCTCGAAACAGCAGTCAGTTTCCGCCTCGCAGAGATCAACACGCAGACGGGCACGCTCGATACCCGGCAGAAGCACTACAAGGAAGAACGGGAGAAGGTTCTCGCCGATCTGAAGACCATTCGGGATGCCGGTCCTGATGGCACGTGCCCGCTCTGCCGCCAGAAACTCGGCTCACATTTCGGAAGCCTTGATGCAGAGTTCACGCAGAAACTGCAGGAACTCACCGATAAGTCAGCAGCCGATCGGGAAAAACAGGAAAAACTCGGCAAAGAGAAGACCATGGTCGAGTCCTTAAAACCCCTGCTGGGCCAGATCCGTACCTTCTCAGAAAAACTCAGGCAGAAACCGGTTTATGAAGCTGAACGTGCTGACCTTGAGGCAAAACGAACAAGAAAAATACAGGCTCAGGCGACGATCACCAGTTCTCTTGCAAAGCTGGCGTATAACGAAGAGGAGTACCTTGCCTGCGAACGGGAGGCTGTAACTGTCCAGAACGTGCAGCTCCGTTTTATTGAGCTCGGGAAAAAGATCGGGCAGGGCATCATGGTAAAGAAGCAGCTTGGTGAACTCACCAGCCGGATTACTCGGAGGAACACCGAGCTCACCAGTCTCTCAAAGGAGATCGCTCTAGCAGCATTCAGCCCGAATGAGGTTACGGAGCGGGAAAGAGCCATGGTTGCAACCGAGGACGCCTTGCGGAATGAAGAAGTCATGATTACCGGTGCGCAAAAAGACCTCGATTTTACCCGGCAGAAGATCGCAGAATTCAAAAAAGCAGAATCTCAGATCGCTTCCCTGCAGAAAGAGGCAGAGGCTCACAAAGATGAGATCGAACTCCTGAGACTGACCCGCAGCCTGATAGGCGACTACGTGATTTATCTCATGCAGGTCGTGCGGAGCCGGCTGGAAGGGGAAGTGAGCCGGATTATCAGCGAGATCACTGGCGGGCGCTATGAACAGGTGCTCCTTGACGAGGACTTCAACCTGCTCGTCCGCGACATCGACAACGATTACCCCATCGAACGGTTCAGCGGCGGGGAACAGGACGATATTGCAGTTGCCCTCAGGATTGCGCTCTCCCGCTACCTTGCCGAGCTCCACGGGGTCCATGAGAGCACGTTTTTGATCTTTGACGAGATCTTCGGAAGCCAGGACGAAGAGCGGAGGACTAACCTCCTCACTGCCCTGCGGACTCAGGAATCAAGGTTCCCCCAGATCCTCCTCATATCCCATATCGCGGAGATGCAGGGAGAGTTTGCCAATACGCTGGTCGTCGAGATGGGGACAGACATGGTAAGCCAGGTCCGGGAGGCGGGAGATTGAACACCCGTACATCCTATGAGGAATCCGTTGACCGGGCACTCCGGCGGATCAATGAACATATCCCGGAAGATCTTGTGCAGAAGTTTTCACGGGAGAGCGGGATAACCCGGGATGCTATCCATGGAATCCCGCCCGGCAACTCCGGCATGGTTGCGGCAATTGATGGCAGCAACACGATGATCCTGGAAGGGGGCAGTGTCTCTATTGCAGCAATCCGGGCTGTTCAGACAACGTTTCTCAACGGTGAACGTCATAATCGTTCCATCACTCCCCTTATGCTTGTCACGATCGGGCCGGGTCACCGGAACAGGGACTTTGATGAGCCTCTACTTGGAATGTTTTGGGATCGCTCCCCACAAGGGACTGGACAATGCTGATCCCGAGCGGGCGTCTGCCATCCTCCGCGACACGCTGGAGTACTGGGTAGCTTTGCAGACAGCACGAACGCTGCCAAAAGGAGCACTCCTGCTTCTCGACGGTGCACTCCGGGTCTCCAGCCAGACCCACGAGCCGGTCCTCGCTGAGATCATCACAACGGCACAGCAACGTGGCATTCTCCTCGCGGCTGTTGCAAAGCGGACCCGCGTGACATGGGGTATCGGGCACCTGCTCCTTCCTGCAATCGGGGGCCTTGTGGCACAGTTTGGTGTCGCCGGGCCATGGTGGGCGAAGATTGACGAACACCTCCTTGATCATACCGAGTACCGGCAGGGCAGACATGGCGAGCTCTACATTGCCTCACTTCATGCACACTGGAGCAGGCCGATGAAGGTGGATCTTCCGAAAGGGACCGGTGAGGAAGCTGCTGCCGCAACCATGAAGGCGCTCGCTGCGTGTGCTGATGACGGGAGAATCCCCGGGTACCCCTACCCGCTCCTTGACGCCCACCGCACGTGCCTCATCGATGAACCGCTCGTGACCCAGATACAGCAGGACATAAAAGCCGGGCTTGTAAAACAGGGAATACGGAACAGGACCTTTGAAGACCTCTTTGGTGATTTACATGGTGACTTTGAACGATATTGAAAATGTGGACGCAACGAAATTCAGGCTGATCGGCAGGAGCGTGCTCTCGTACCGCTTCATCATCCCCCACTCGGCAAAACTGTTCGTCGGGGATATCCTGAAGATCACGGATACTGCCAAGAGGTACTCGTTCTACGCAAAGGTCAGTGACCTCGTCCATGAGAGTAACTTTGCCGATGAACGGTGGGATACCCGCCCGTTCAGCGAGCACTTCTACGGCCTTGGAGAGGATGTGTTTATCGGGGTCGAGGCCGTACCTCTGGGTTTTGTCGACGAGAACGGCATCTTCCGGAAACCCCGCACCGTCCCGACCAAGTTTTCTGAGGTGAAGATCCCGGAAGCAGAGGACTTTGCCTTCCTTACAAAAGTCATGGGGGATATCGAAGTCGGTGTCATGCGGACCGGGCAGGGGGTCCTGAAGGATCTCCCTGTTAAAATCCCGAGCAGGGTCCTCCCGCAGCACATGGGTGTCTTTGCCACAACCGGCATGGGCAAGTCCAACTTCATGAAGACGTTCTGTGCTTCCTGCATGAAGATGCAGAAGTTCGGGCTCCTGATGGTCGATCCCCACGGCGAGTACGTGCGGGGCGGGCAGTCCAGCACCGGGGAACGGACGCTCGGGCTTGTCCATTACAATGCCGGCATGGACGGGCTGTGCCGTCTTCACCATCAGCGAAAGCGACCGGAAAAAGTACTCGCTCAACAGCCTCTGGCTCGATTACGATGATTTTCGGATGACCGATCTTGGCCTGCTCTACGACCTCTCGCCCGCCCAATGGGATGTTGTCGAGTCCCTCGATGAGTTCCCGGGACGCGAAATCATCCCGTTCTTCCTGAAAGCACAGGTCGGCACGCTCCAGGAGGAAGTGAGGGGCAACCAGTATACCGGGCCGTACCCGAAGATCGCAGAAAAACTCGCAGCCTATCACCCCGGCACCCTTGAGGTCATTCAGCGACGCCTGAAAAACATCGTAACGGGCAACCGCAAATTCTTCAGGGAATCGGGCTCGTGTGTAGCAGAGATACTCCATTTCCTTCATGACAACAAAGTTGTCCTCATCGATATTCCGCGGATGGGAGAGCGCAGCGAACTGTTCGTGCTTTCCATGATCACCCGGAGGATCATGCAGGCGCACCGCATATCGGCCGAGGAGTTCGGGATCGATACCGAACCCACTGAACAGAAAAAAGTCCTCATCACCATTGAGGAAGCCCAGCGGGTGCTGGGTGCCGGGGGTTCAAGTACCCAGATCTTCCGGGAATGTGCGATGGAGGGGCGGAAGTTCGGGGTCGGGCTCTGTGTTGTGACCCAGCAGCCCAAGAACATCGATCAGAAAGTGCTTGCCCAGATCAACACGTTTATCGTCATGGGCCTCGGTAACCGGGGAGACCGGGACATCATCATCGGGAGTGCAAAACAAGACCTCTCGAAGATGGAGATTGAGATCCAGACCCTTGACCAGGGTGATGCAATCATCAGCACCATCGGCATCCCGTTCCCGGTCAGCACCCGGATCCACAAGTTCGAGGATTACGTGGATGGCCTCAATAAGCAGAAAAAGCGATCCCTGAGCGAAGGCCTTTCAACCGGGTTCTGAACTCTTCCCGTCGGGGCTGATAATTCGATTATCGGATATCTGGTGAGAGTCCATTATCTGATAATTGTGATGAACGCCGCCGCGATTTACCTGATTAAAAATTGCTGAAACGTTCCTGCCCCGCCGTGCCTCTAAGAGGCCCTGAGGCGGGGAACACTCATAAAGAATTTTTTGACAAATTTTTTAATTCTGACGTGAACACAATTTGTTCATGTCCATTGTTCAAAGTAATCCTGAAAAAGTCCATCGCACCAGCTTATTTTTCATTCATGAGTTTTTGCGCAAATGGCTGGCGTGACAGGAGGTGGGGACGGTCCTGTTCAGATCCATTCCATCCTGCGCTGTAGAGCAGGAGAAGGGCATTGTCCAGTGCCAGGTAAAATTCATGATCATTGTCCTGGCCAGGGGGCTGGTGTTTTGCCAGCAGATCCATATGTTCCGGATTAAACACCAGATAGGTAAACGGGCGGGGAAGTGACTTGTCCAGGAGGGTAGCATGTTCTTTCACAATGCTCAATGCACGGGCCAGGCATTGATCACACCCCGCAGTATCACTGTTCCCGGTTACCGTTTCTGAAATCCTCGCCATTTTCGCATAATCTCCCTGAGCAAACTGGACAAATGCCAGCGTTGCGTTATGGGCAGTATCAGGAGAAATATTTTTCAACGGTTCACGTGTCTGGTCTATATAGGCCTTTAAGCTTCCCCCAAGTTCCCTGCCCATGGATACTGCTGTGCCGGGTTTGCCAAAGCGGTATTTCAGTCGCACAAGGAGGATGGTAAGACTTATTGCATACAGGATCGGGAGGATCAAATCGGGTATCAGGTCGGAGGGCAGGACAAAAAAAATAATTGAATACAAAGGGGTTGTAAGCGCAACGATGTCCTTTTTTGGACGTATCCAGGCAAGGTAGGCAAGGATAAAGGAAGCTGAGTATACACCCGGCTGCAGCGATACGGAAACTCATGAGGTATCCCTGGTCCAGGAGAAGGAATGCAATGAGGATCCCCCCGAATGAAAAAAGGGGAATGGCCAGTTCCAGCCAGCGGTGCATACGATTATCGGATTGTGTGGGTTGATCGAAATCCTGCCTGGATTTTTCTGCCATAAGAACCTTCTCCGGAGAATATTTTTGAGGTACGAGCTAAAAAATATGATAATAATTCGGTTTTTTAAATAGTTCAGGATTTGTCAATTTTTCTGATCGAGACGCAGTTGACAACCGGATCGCCAGTGACAACATACCTCTTGATTACCTGGCCGAGAACTTCAACAACATCATTCACTTTTATATCCTCTGGCGAGCTGGTAAACATCTTGACCGATATCGCACCGGAACGGTCTGCAACAAGATACTGGGGACGGTTCAGGAACTGGAAATAAACCCTTTCCACGACGCCTTCAATCCGTACGGGTTTTCCCACCATACTCTCATTGATCAGCTTGATCCGGACCGTCTTAGCCTCTGCCTCATAGATCGGCTCGAGATTATTGTACTCGCTCCGGCTCATGTAATTGAGGGCCATGGGGATAACAAGCAGCAGGAACAGGGCGGGGATCATCCAGATAAGCTGGGATCTCACTTCAGGACTGTACAAGGATGCAAACAGTAAAAAAATGGTGAAGAACACAAACACCGCAACAGCGACGATTGAGACCTTCACCTCAACAGTTCCAATTCTCATTAAAAAATAGTATGTGTGGTTAATCTACTTCAGTGCTGCGATCTCTTTCTTGAACGCAACCCAGTAGAGAATACCAACGAAGAACAGTCCGCCGACGATGTTGCCCAGCGTGACAATTAAGACGTTTGCTGTCCACATGTTGACCCAATTTGCTGTGGTTGGAACACCGGTCAGCATTGAGGTAAAGATACCTGCGGGGATGAAATACATGTTGGCAATGGAGTGTTCCAGTCCGCTGGAAACGAAGGCCATGATCGGGAACCAGATTCCGAAGAATTTCCCAACCATGTCATCTGAACAAATCCCAAGGAGGATAGCGAGGTTGACAAGATAGTTGCAACCAATTGCCTTGAGGAACGCTGACCACATGCCCATCATGCCGACATAACTTACCTTTGCACCAGCTATGGCAATAGCCCGTGAACCAAACGCAGTAATCGTGGCTGCGCCAGCTGCGTCCCACGTTACGAATGGACCGTTTGCCATAAGGTATGCCCAGAAGAGTGAGCCTATCAGGTTCCCTATGTAGACAAAGACCCACAGGGTCAGGACCTGTGCCCAGCTGATCTTGTGGATGAATGCGGCCATCGGGGCAAGCATTGCGTCCCCAGTGAAGAGCTCAGCACCTGTAAGCACGGTGATGATAAGCCCAACCGGGAACACTGCTCCCAGAACAAGCTGTGCCATACCTGCTGACGCAAAACCACCAGGAATTGCTCCCGCTGTTATCTGAGCGGCTGAATAGGCAATTCCTGTACTGCACACTGTTGCAAGAGCCCCACCCATAGCGATGTATGCGCCGGACATGAATCCACGAATAACCATGTTCCATGCGGGAAGGCCTACTTTGTACTTACCGGCATCGCCAGCCTTTGCGACGATTGCTACCGGAGGATGAAACACCATTCTTTTAAACACCTCTGAAACGTTTCAACCTATACCAGCAACGTATTAAATCACTTTTCGTATAGGTCAATTTACACTCTTTTTTGAGGGTTATTAATAATTTTCGGATTGTTTGCCAAATAGAGTCAAATTGAGGGAAAGATCCTTGAAATCTTTTTCTGAAGGAGAATAAACTAAAACACTTAACAATTTTAATTTTTTAACTATTTTTATGCAACTTTTTTCAATTTATTACCAGAATATATCCTTTCTGGTAACGACAATATTACTGAATATCCACAACGCGCGATATGATTACGTCGATTGACGAAACATGCGGAGAACATGATCCTTGAGAGATTCTTATACTTCTTCCTGGTTTTTTCGGGATATCATCCTTTTAAAAAGTTCAAAATTAATTTTTGCTACACCAAAAAAATTTTGCATCCACAACATCAAAACCAAACCGTTAAACAAAAAAAGGTGCGGGGATAAGAGGATCTATGGATAAAAGAATACAGGTCATTCTCGTTCTCGGTATAATCGTCACCATCATTTCTGCTTTTTTAGATATGTACCTTGCAGGAATTGTCGGGGTGATCTTCATTGCCATTATTATGTCGTTGATGATTATGCAGGACACCACGGGAATTCCGGAAGTTATGGTAAAGCTCGGTGACGAAGCAAAAAGTATTATCCTGACAAATAACGGAAACGCACGGGCAGAAAATATTCACGTTACCCTGATACCCAGTAATGTAGAATTTGATATTGCCTCGCTTGATGTGGACTCGGTCTATGAATATGCCCTGGGCGCAATGGTTCAGGAGATTAAAATTAAAATAACCTATAGCAATGAAAACAAAAGACTCTTTTCCAGCTCAAAAAAACTTTCAGTATTTGACGAGGACCCTGATATACTGAGACCTTTGATCCCCATGTTCAAATGGAAGAAATAATTCCTTTTTTTGTACAGGGAAGAAGAATCGGATCTGGCAACGTAATGTAGCCTTTCTCCTAGGACGGACAGACTCTTTCCTGCTTTAAAAAAAATCCTGCCTCCAAAAGCTCCAAAGTTTTTTTTCAGCTATTCAGATAAAGAAACGTAAGAAAATCCTGCTCTGTAGAAATGCTCAATTACAAGCTAAACGCTCAAGGGGGTTTCACCCCCGCCGCTGTGGCTCCCCCGATGCGATAACTCCCGCAACGGTGCTACGTCATCATCGCTCAGTGCAGGGGCGGCATGGGGGGACAGGCACTGTCCCCTCCTTCATTCGTACCAGCATCTTGAATTTCACATCAATGGAAAAGGAATTCTACAGAGCCGAAAATCCCCTTATTTGATTAACCGCGATTTTTTATTGGAATATACTGTGCACAAAATGTGGAATCCATGGAATGGGATATTTCTCTGTAGTTTCTGTATGTACCGGAAAAATAAAAAAAAATGGAAAAAATTATTTTGGCATTGGATTGAACACGTTCTCGTAGATCATGTCGCTGCCGGTATTGTTCAGCCGTGCACGCTCCTCTTTCTCCTCGACCATAGCAAGGAGCGGGAGTTCCATGTTCACGCCGGGGACATGACCGAACATCTTTTCGAGTTCAACCTGTTGTGCGTGCATGAAGAGTGCGTTGGGGATTTCTGCCGGGCAGAGTTCTTCGCACTGGCCACAGTTCACACAGGAGTCCGCGATATGGGCAAACCGGATGAGGTGGAACATGAAATTGGGCGGAAGTTCGCCGGGTTTGACATATGCTGGGTTCTTGGTTGTGCAGTCCTCACAATAGCAGATAGGGCATGCCTCGATACACGAGTAGCACTTGATGCACCGTGAAGTCTCATTCATGATCTTCTTCAGGCGGTCCCTGCCTTCTCCAAGTGCTTCAAAGTCGTGCTTGCGCCACTTGTCACCAAGCTTCATCATTGCGCCTTCGACTTTACCCCGGATCTCAAGACCTTTGGGATTCGCTGCTTCAGTCGCAAGGATACCGGATTTCACGGCACTGTTCAAGAGGTTTGCACCTTTTTCGCTGCAGACTTCCACAAAGGTTGCCTTACCGGCCTTGTCGCCGATAACACCCCAGTTCCCGCAGGCGAGATCAGCCTGGCGGGGAATTTTAAGTTTGCAGCGGCGGCAGTTGGACCTGCGCCCGTAGCCTGCTTCTTCGAGCTCGTCTATCGAGATACCCTTGTGTCCGCCTTCGTACTCGATGATGAACTGGCCCTTGTCGATCTCTTCCTTGTGGACCTTGTCCGGGTCGACCCCGAATTTATCGGTAATCATTTTGCGGGCAAGGATCGGGCTGACAGAGCCACCGCAGTTGACACCGATCATGATAACATTGTCAAGGTTGATCTGCTTGCGCTTAGCAAGCTCGTAGAATCCCATCATGTCGCAACCTTTGACCGTCACGCCGATCTTCTTGGTCTTTGCACCGTCAAGATATTTCTTGACCAGTTTCGGGAGCAGGAGAGTTCCGCAATGGAGGGAACCAGCAGTCTGGGCCAGATCCTTGGCATCCGTGATGACCACGGGCTGTGCGTCGTAGAGATCGGTTCCTTTCTGGATAGCAAGGACTGCATCAACGGCCTTTGTTTCAAGTGCATGTTTCCAGAGTGCGGTTACCGCACCACCGAGTTCTGCCTTCTTCTTGATGTCAGCGTCGTTGGTCCATGCGTAGAGCATATCGCCTTTCTTTGCCATGTTACTTCGCCTCCGCGATCTTCTCTATCCGCACAGCACAGGCCTTGAACTCCGGAATTGCCGCAGTCGGGTCAAGCGCGTTGTTGGTCAGTGTGTTGGCTGCACATTCCACGTAGTGGAACGGGATGAAGACTACACCTTTCTTGATGTTGGGGGTGACCCGTGCACCGATCTTGATCTCTCCTCTTCGGGTGATGGCCTTGACCATCTCCTTGTCCTTGATGTTGAGGGCTTTTGCATCCTCCGGGTTGATCTCGACCCAGCCGGTCGGTTCTTCGCGCTCAAGACTCTCGGAGCGGCGGGTCATGGTCCCGGTGTGCCACTGCCAGATACAGCGACCGGTGGTCAGGATCAGCGGGTAGTCCTTGTCCGGAACTTCTGCCGGGTATTTGAACTCGATCGGGGTGAAGATACCCAGTCCGTCCGGGTGGGTGAACTTCTCCTTGTGCAGGATCGGGGTTCCCGGGTGCTCCTTTGTCGGGCAGGGCCAGTGCAGAGTGCTTCGGGCTTTCTCGAGCCGTGCATAGTCCATGCCACCATAGGACGGGGTGACCTTGGAGATCTCGGTGAATACCTCTTCTGCACTCTTGTAGGGGAACTGTTTTTCGAATCCCATGTGCTTTGCCAGCTCGCAGAAGATCTGCCAGTCGGCCTTGGCCTCACCGGGCGGTTCCTGTGCCTTTCTCCACTTCTGGACACGGCGTTCGGTGTTGGTCTGGGTGCCGTCCTTCTCGGCATAGCAGGCAGCGGGTAATACAACGTTGGCAAACTGGGCCGTCTCGGTCATGAAGATATCCTGGACGACCATGAATTCGATATTCTTCATTGCTTTCTCCACGTGGTGGAGATCGGGGTCGGAGATCATCGGGTTCTCGCCCATGATATAGACACACTTGACCTTGCCGGGTTCGTCAGCGAGTGCATTGATCAGCTTGGTGACGGTGAAACCAACTTTTCCTTCGGCAATCGTGCAGCCCCAGGCGTCTTCCATCTTCTTCTTATTCTCAGGGACGATGACGGCCTGGTACCCGGAGTACACATTGGCGAGCGCTCCCATGTCGCAGGCGCCCTGCACATTGTTCTGGCCCCGCAGTGCACAGATGCCGGTACCGGGTCTTCCCAGATTTCCGGTCAGCATCTGGAGGTTGGCAATCGACTTGACATTGTCGACACCGGTCGTGTGCTGGGTGATACCCATGGAGTAGAGGACCGCGGACTGGCCGGACTTGCCAAACCACTCTGCCGCCGTGATGAGGTCCTTTTCGGGGATACCACTGATCTTCGAGACGTTTGCCGGACTATAGGCGTCCTTCATGACGATCTCTTTGACCTTCTCGAAATCCTTGGTACGGTTCTTGATGAAGTCCTTGTTCTCCCACCCGTTCTTCAGGATTTGCTGCATGAAGCAGTTGAAGATGGCGACATCAGTTCCGGAGTAAAACGGAAGGTACAGGTCTGCCTGCTTCCCGGTGGGGGTGAACCGCGGGTCGGCGTAGATGACTTTCGCACCCTTCGCCTTGGCCTGCATGACACGGCGACCGATCAGCGGGTGCGTCTCAAACGTGTTGCTGCCGATAATTAAGAGACACTTGGATTCGGCAATATCGGCAATCGACTGGGTCATTGCACCGGACCCGAACGCACCGGCCAGACCGACGACCGTCGATGCATGGCAGAGACGGGCACAGTGGTCGATGTTGGGGGTCTTTAAAACCGCCCGGGCAAACTTCTGCATCAGGTAGTTCTCCTCGTTGGAGACACGGGCTGATGCAAGGCAGGCGCTCTGTTCGCCCTGATACATCTTGAACTTCTCGGCAATCAGCTTGTATGCCTCGTCCCAGCTCGCCTCGACAAATTTCCCCTCCTTCTTGATGAGCGGCTTGGTCAGGCGGTCAGGGCTGTTAATAAATTCAGCGGCATAGTTGCCCTTCGGGCAGAGCTTGCCGTCGTTCACCGGATTGCGGTGCCACGGTGCGACGCCGACAACCTTCTTGTCCTTGACAACAAGGTTGAAGCCGCAACCGGTCCCGCAATACGGACACGTGGTTGGTACGTACTTCATATCCATGTTCTAACCTCGAACAAAAAAAATTAGGTTTGAGCCTATTTAAACATAATGAATTTTGTGCCAAAAGTGATTAATAGCGGTGGGTAGAGAGATACATATAAAGAGTTCGTTTGAATGTCCTTTCATTAAAAAGTCTGCTTAATCAAACAATAATATTTAATCCGGCCCCCTGAATCAGTCGTTACGCGCAATACTATGAAACCACCCCGTATTCACCCGCTCCTTGCAGATGTTGTCCAGACAGCGTTGCTGACATGTAATGGTATAATTTTTGATACCCTGAGCGCCTGCCCGGAGTGTGGTGGAAAACTCTCCGGCTACGATAGGAAAAAGAAGCAGTTTGTCATCATGCATGACCAGGGAAAGAGAATCCCGGTACATGTCATAGTGAAACGGTTCGCCTGCCGGGAGTGCGGCATTGTCTGTTTTGCAGAAGAACCATTCTATCCGGCAACCCGGGCAGGCTCTCCCATTGTCGATCTCTGCGTGACCCTTTCTGCTACTATGCCTTTTTCCCGTGCCACCGTATATCTTGAACACCTTGGAATACTGATTGACCGGGGTACCGTCCGCAATTATGCACGGTCGGCATATCCTGGAATTCCTACCACGGACCTGTTCGGAATACGATTACCCTTATCGATAGTTTCACTCTCGGAACTCGCTACGCGTTTCAGTGAGGGGGGTCGCATCCCAGGGACAGAAGCGCTCGCTGCCTGTGGTTTCCCATCCGCATACCGGGCAGCGCCGGACAATCTCCTTTCTCCAGAAAAAAGGAATGAGCGGAATAAAGAGAAAGACAAAGAAGAACGGAAGACCAAGAGCCCATAATACCAGAGTAATCGCAAGGGATCCGAAAAAAAGAATGAGGCTTATCTGCCATAGTTTCAGCATAGTATTACTATCCAGGAAAACGCGGGGATCATAAAAACCACTGCTCCCTCAGGACCTTCCGTAACAATTCTCATGAATTTTTGCCCCGTAGAGCCACCTCTCGAACAGAAAATGCTGGCAGGGCGTCAGCATACGAACCCAGTTTTTTTGTGAGATCAATTCCATCCAGTTCCCGGGAGAACAAATGCGCCCCAATCCCCCCTACAATTATCTGCCGGGCAGCGGACTGTGCTGCAACACGCTGCACCTGATCGCAGATCAATCCCCTCTGCTTTTCCCAGAACTGTTCGGCAATCCGGTACGCACCCTCGGGTCCGATCTCGTCAAGATCTGCACAGACAACCCGGGCGAGCCGTCGAAGTGCTGCTTTTTTGGTCTTTTCTTTCTTATCGGGTGTATCACAAGTATACTGTGCCGAGAGTGATATGCCCCATGACGAGGTGCGCATCTGCACTGATGGCAAAAAACTCAGAACTTACCGGTGTGACAAAACCGTCAAGCATGACTGATTGCAGGATTGTGGCAATATTTCCCCGGAGCATTCCTGTATAGATAAGATAACCCTTCTGCAGCCGCATAAGATCAGTCAGGCCCTTCATTGATTCAAAACACATGAGCGGGATAATATCGGCTGTAGTACTGCCGATATCCAGAAGAACTGCATCGGGAAATTCTTTTCGCAGGTAATCTGCGGAGGCAAGCCAGTTTGCAGCTGCAAGCTGAGGCACAGCACGATCGTGAAACTGCCCGTCAGTGCCATAAAACCGGGCAGAATGAAACGCATTCCTGACTGCATTCACAATAAAGGAGATGCCCTCCATCTTGCTCTCAAAACAGTCGGCAAGTTCCCCGCTCATCACAACAGCTGCCGGACTATCGGGTTCAGTGACATACTTGTTCAGCAGGGTCGTGAGGGGTGCCCCTTCCCAGAGCGGGCAGTAATGGAGGTGAGGGCCAGTATCATCAACGATTTTGAGATTAGCACCCCCCACATCGATCCCAATCATATCCGTGTGACCTTCCCCTGCGTGTCAAAACGGACACTGCCTGTCAGGTGCACCTGGACCGGCCCCCCGCCTTTCGATGCCGCTACAAGAATATCGGCAATCTCTTCTTTCATGCAGGCTGCAATACCAACCAGACTGGTAGTGATCCTCGGGTTAACATCCACGACATATACCTTATCGGAAACGACAACATCAATACCGCAATATCCCTGGCACCCGAGGACCTCGACTACATTTTTAGCAACCGCAATAATTTCTTCTTCGCGAGCGGAATGCGCCGGGGTCTCGCCACCACGGTAATGTATCGAGCCGTCACTTCCTGTTTCAATATATTGCCGGTTTACTGCGAGAACCAGAGGGGGTTTCCCTGAGAAATACAGGCACGCATCACCCACCACCCGGCTTGCAACAAGACTCACCGAAAAGTGTTCACCGTCAATATATTTTTGCGAGAATTCCCCCGCCCCGGTCAGGCCATCGGATATGCGCACACCCTGCGCACCACATCCTTTTACCGGTTTGATCACCCGCTTTCCTGCAGAAGCTTCAGCCGGTACGGTCACCTTGTGCGAACGCAGGATCTTTTCGGTCTGCACCTTGTTGGCACAGAGTGCAACCGTCATAAACCCGCACCCAAGGTTATGCGTGTGCTGCTCAAGGATCTGCGTGTACCGCGCAAGCAGGTAATCCGGTGCTATCACGAGCCCCATGTCGCACGAGGGAGCAAGGCGTTCTATCTCCGCGCCAAAGTCCCCGTTGCCGGGCACAATGACCTCATATCCACAGCGCTCAAAACTCTGTTTCAGAACCGAGAGCATTGCAGCACCTTCAGGAGCAAGCGAAGAGTCATGAGCTGACGCATATTCAGCAAGAAGGACCTTCATCACTGTTCTCTTTGCGCTGAAAGAAAATTACCCTATCCGATCGGTGAACTATTTGAGGGTGCAGTTCATACGTGAATGCACATGAAACCCTCGATCCTGCTGACCAATGATGATGGCGTGAGTTCTGTCGGGCTCTGGGCCGCTTACGAAGCCCTTGCACCGATTGCCGATGTGACCGTCGTTGCACCGGCAACCCAGCAGAGTGCAGTCGGGAGATCGATTTCAATCTTTGAACCGTTGCGGGCAACCCGGGTTATCATGAATGGGACCCCGGCATGGTCCGTGGCCGGCAAACCCACGGACGCTGTCATTATCGGGCTCTACGCACTCAGGCTCAGCCCGGCGCTCATTGTAAGCGGAATAAACATTGGCGAGAACCTCTCCTTTGAATCAATTATGACCTCAGGCACTGTTGGTGCTGCCCTGGAAGGATCCAACCAGGGAACAAAAGGGATTGCATTCTCGCTTCAGGTCGAGGACCAGGGAGACAAATTCGATGACCCCCGTTATCATGGACAAAACTTTGATGCTGCAAAAGGAATTGTCCGGGATGTTGTATCCCGAATACTGGCCCGGGGCTTCTGTCCTCACGCAGATGTGATCAATGTCAATATTCCCTCAGTCGTGAAAGGTGGCTATGAAGTCACCCGGCTTGCCCGGAAACTGTTTCATACCGGCGTCGAGAAACGATTTGATCCGCGGGGTCGGCCGTACTTCTGGATCAATGGTCCCCTTATAGAAGATGCGGAGGAGGGGACTGATGTGCATGCAATCCGCAAAGGAAATGTCTCAATTACCCCCATCACCCTCGATTGCACAGCGTATAAAGCAGAAGATGAGGCAAGAACACTGTTTTCAGAGTGATTGATTTTTTTATCAATTATTCGATCCGGTGACAGAATACTTCAGACACACAAGATCCGCCGGTTTTTACCAAAGGGTTTGCTATTGTCCTCATCCGGTAGATCTCTGGCAGAGAAATCCTGACCAGTATATCGCCAGTATTAATTACGCAAAACCGATAATTATCTGGTAGATGGACGATACAGTTCAGGCACTTACTGCAGCAAAACGTGCTGCAGGATATCTGGCGGCCGATATGGTCAGGGACGGAATGGTTCTTGGCCTGGGTACGGGTTCCACAGTTTTTTATGCCCTTGAACGCTTATCCTGCAGGGTTCAGGAAGGATTACAGATCAAGGGTGTTCCAACTTCGTACCAGACAGCACGTACTGCTCATGAATACGGCATTCCGCTTACCACGCTTGATGAGGCACCGGTGCTTGACCTTGCCATCGATGGCGCAGACCAGGTTGACCCGTGTCTTCGTCTGATAAAAGGCAGGGGTGCTGCACTCACCAGGGAGAAATGCGTTGCCGCAGCTGCAATCCGCTTTGTGGTTGTTGTCGATGAACAGAAAATAGTACCAGTCCTCTCAGGACTTGTTCCCATTGAAGTGCTCCCCTTTGCCATCCACCCTGTCATGAATCAGCTCCGGAGCCTCGGCTGTATCCCCCGACTTCGTGATGGAATCAAAAAGGATGGACCGGTCATAACCGACAATGGTAATTTTATCCTTGATTGTCAGTTTAAAGAAATTGCAAATCCAGACGAACTGGAAGATATGATCATACGAGTGCCCGGCGTTGTCGAGAGTGGATTATTCTGCAGTTTTACCAGGAAAACCACCGTTATTGTCGGCAATGAAAAAAAGTGCAGGGTGATTACTTCACCGGACGTATTCCCGTAACTTCTGGACAAGGGCGAGTTGGGTAGTCGCTTCTTTTTTCTTCTCTTTTTCAATACTGTCCATGATTTCCTGGATCGGTCTGGCCAGCTCATAAATCTTTACCGGGCGCCCTTTACTTTCTGCCTTGCTCTCCCTGCTGGATATCCAGTTTTGGTCTATCAGGTACCGCATGGCAATGCTGACTTCGGGCTGGCGGAGATCCGTGCCCCGCTCTATCGCCCGCGATGTAGCTTCGGGTGTGTTTGCCAGGAATACAAGTACCTTTGGCCACATTTCTTTTGGTTCCAATCTCAATGAGGAGGTTTGCAAATTCCTCCTCTTTTTCAGTAAAATACATCACATTTTCAGTTCTCATGAATCACATCCGGAATATAAACAATAATTTTACACATCTATTATGTAAGTATCGATATATAGGCTTCTTTATTGTTAGGCGATTGACAAAAGATTTATATATTTAACTTTATTAATTTCTTCGGTGACTTTGTCAGGATATATAAAGAATATTCAATAGAAATTACCAATTGCTAAAGCAGATGGTATAAAAAAATTATGAGATCAAACCGAGGCTGCGGAGATCTGACAGGATCTTGACAACAGCTTTTTTGGCGTCATCAGGTTCCTTACCGCCAGTGATAATCAATTTGCCAGACCCGAAAAGAAGAACCACCACTTTAGGGACGTCAAGGCGGTAAACAAGTCCGGGGAATTGTTCCGGTTCATATTCGATCTTATCAAGGTTGAATCCGACAGCAATCTTATTCAGGTTAATAGGTGTTGCGAGATCGGCAGACGTTACAATATTCTGGATCTTGTATTCAAGTTTCTTGGGGATATCAATGCCAAGTTCCCGCAGCTTATCTCCCAGAATATTCAGACCTTTGCTTAAGCTGCTGACGCTCTTTGCACCAGTGAGCACCACTTTACCTGAACCAAATACAAGCGCTGCGATCTTGGGATCCTGCATACGGAGAACAACGCCGGGGAACCGCTTTTTGTTATATTCGGCGCCATCAATCTTCGATGCAAGCATGGGTAGATCCAGATAATCAGTCACCTTGGCTGATGCGACAATGTTTTCGATCTTGAGGGAATCTTCCGGCCTGACCTTCATATTTATAAATGCCACAAAACAGTATTTAAAAAGTTGGGTTAGTTTTTCTTTGTTCAATACATATTCCAGGAATCCCCTGATCAGTTCCCCGTATTCATACGCGGTAAACCGGGTTCATCTTTTTCCGACGCCGTTTTTCGGCTCTATTGTACAAACCGGTCCTGAAGATCATGGCAGTCGGATAGAGAGGGAATCTTCCCGGAGAGGGAAATTCATTGATCGGCATATCACTGTGCGAATGACTGATACAAAAAAGGCAGATAGAGCGATGATACTGCCTTTTGCTAAAATCAGGTCTCCCGGATTGCTTCCCCGATAAGCGCCGGAGGAGAAACGCAGCGCGCTTTCATTGTTGCTGTTCCGGTCAATTGTCCGGCGACGCTGTAATTGGATTGCCCGTGCACAAAAGAGCATACCCACACGTGCAGATAGTGTTCAATTTACTGGAATTTTAGCTCCGGAATTCCTTTTACTTTTATATGAAATTCAGTATGCTGGTACGATGACAGAGGAGACAGGCCTGTTCCCCCATACCGACCCTGCGCTGAGCGATGATGACGTAGTACCTGTTCGGGGGTTATCGCATCTGGGAAGCCCCCGCGGCGGATCAGGAACAACCAATTCAAAAAAAATCCTGCCCTTCGTGCCTCTCAAGAGGCCCTGAGGCGGGGTTCCATCGTATACATTATGATTTTCATGGTTCTCCGAGTGAAACACAATAGATTCATGCCCGTTTCTCCAGAATCGGAAAAAAATTACTATGATTTTGATAAGACGCTGTGGACACCAGTTCAGGAACATATTTTAGCATCTGATGGAATGGAGTTCTGAACCAGATTGACGAAATTGAACCTACGCAATAATAAGAAATGCTTTGCATCGCTGCCTTGCCAGACTATATCAGGTATCTGGACAGGTAATCCATCAAGGAAGATCCGGGTTCGGTAAAACCTTTAACCCCCTTTCATCGAATCTTCTGCTCACAACAGGTATCATGGTCGAAACATCATGAAGATGAAAACACAGTATTTCATAATACCCGGGCATGTCACTTTAGATTCAACGTTTCTGATACGATTTAACGGCCAATATTCGTATTGGGGTAGCAGGTCTAAAAAATGGATTCAGGATCCAACCCTCATTAAACAATCCTGGATCGAGGATTATTTTACCCCTGTGTCCGAAAGGGATGCAAAAAAAATTATCCGGGAAGGAGTACCCCTGTCAGATTATCAACGTAAGAATCCCAAACTGACGATACAATAATTTACCAGAAGAGACATTTTACCGGCGAATTCAGATTTGGAACCTTTAGCAATTACAGGATGCTGCTTTGGGCATCCTTATCTGATCTCCCTATTCGCGCTCATCTGGCAGATCGCATGAGGGATAAACCCTCGGGCAAAGAAGCACAACCGGGAAAACGATTAATCGTGTACTGATCTAATTCCCCTGCGTTCCGGAACGGGAAAACGTGAGCCAGGAGGAAGGGGAAAAAATGATACGATTTTTTGGGTGGTTTTAATCATGCTCCTTGTGCTGGTAGTAATCGGGGGGTGAATATTTACGGGGGAAATTTCCAACTGGATGAGGAGTGGAATAATCCAATATTCATCAATAAATCTTTTCAGAAAGGTATTAATCCACAATAAGCAGGAAAATTCACGGGTGGCCTTGTACTTATCTTACCATCTGTTCGAACAGGATGTAATAAAACACAGAATATAAGTATGGTCCGTATTTAGTCGTATTGTCTCCACGTGTGATCGCACTTGGTGCAACGAAAGAACCGGACCTCGCTTTCATCAGCCGCACGGAGCTGGCGGAGCCACCATATGGCCAGGTTGTTTGCACACTTGGGGCACTTGATCTGGATAGTGGGCATGGTCTTTGCCTGTCCGTCCTCCTCCACAATAACGATCTCATTCTCACTGCGCTCGACCCTGCGCTTCATCTGATCGTTGTCATCAACCTTCCGGATATAACCGCATTTCCGGCATTTCAACTGGCCCCCCGACGAAACTAACATACTTTTGCATTCAGGACAGAACATCGGTATAGCATGCGCAAGCATAGGTGATTAACCCTTTTATCGGGGAAAAACGCATATCCGGCAAAATTCTCCCCAATAGCTTGAAACCTTGCTCTTCAAAGCACAAACAGACTTCAGACTGCGTGCTTCTTCAGATTCCTTTTTTTGGTATCGGGTGAATAATTCTATAATGATCGAGTATCTGGTGCTGATCTCCTGTATCGGATTTCTTGCATTCCTCATACCTGGTCGCCATCGGAAATATGCAGCAATTATCGGGTGGACATTTATTGTTCTCTCCCTGTTCTATGAACTGCCGTATTACCTTTCTTTGAATAATTTCCTGTATCCCGTCATGGCAGTCCTCTCAGTGCCGTTCCTTATCATTACGGCAGGATATCTCCTTGCCGGGGATGAACGGGTGATGGCCCTATCCCGTGCAGCAGCTGTCGCATTCCTGATCTATGCCCCGTTCGAATATATCCCCGCCCTGGGTGACTGGCTCATAGGAATTGTCGTGGGGCAGGTTGTCTGGATCCTCGATGCCCTCAATTACCCGGTTACTCTTACAGAATGGAATATCATTGCAAGAAACACATTCCGGGTTGAGATTATCCTTGCCTGTACCGGTATCCAGAGCATCGCAATCATGCTGGGTGTCGCAGCATCAGTACCGACAACGTTCCGTCAGAAAGTATATGCCTTCCTCATTATTGTTCCGACCATCTATTTCCTGAACCTGCTGCGGAACGCTTTTGTCATTATCGCTTATACCGAACAATGGTTTCCGTATTACCCGGAAATTGCCAGCAACGGCGAGTTCGGATACGAAAGTTTTTTCTGGGCACACAATGTAATCGCAGAACTTCTTGCGCTGGTGTGTCTCGTTTTCATTGCATACGGACTTTTTACCATTATACCAAAACTGGGTGTTTTTGCCGACGACCTTTACCAGCTTTATTCCGGTGAGATCAGGAAAGCGTTCGGTAAAGGTAAATAATCCTCTGGACCGCAGAAAGGTTCGTACCTATGGCAATAATGATAACCGATACCCAGATATATCCTGAAATACCCCCAAGAATCAGCACAAGGAACGTTTCAGGTCTGCCAAAAAATCCTACACCTTCAAGCGGATCATCAATTTTGCCTTCCACTTTTTCCCGGTATCCAATCTCGGCATAGACCACCGGTTTTATGAACGTGTTCATCAGCGATCCGATGATTGCAAATGCTACGATGGCAAAATCCGCATATGGGGGTACCGCGATGAACTGACTGACTATCGCTATACCGGACAGTCCAACACCAAGCAACACGAGCGCATCGACGTATTTATCGACAATCCAGTCAAAAACCGCCCCGAAATTAGAATGTGAATTGGTCTTCCGGGCTACACTTCCGTCAACAAGGTCAAAAACCGCAGACAGGAACAGTGCCAGGCTTCCCCAGATAAACCGGCCCTGGAAAAAGAGATAAGCGCAGGCAATTCCCGCCAGCAGGGCGAGCAATGATATCTGGTTGGGAGTGATTCCAAGCCTTACAAAAACATCTGCCACCGGCTCAAGATACCGTATAAACCTTGGGCGGAGTGCAGTAATGTTCATAACTTAACTGATGAGTATGAAAGCCATTAATAGTTGCTGTCTCACGTCAACTGACACCCCTTTTAAGAATACAACGTTGAATGGTAAATTCCCGGTTACCCTCATCGCCACTATCGTCAGCTTCTTTATATCACCCAACCAATGTAACCTTAGGCAGGAATAGCGATGACTGATAAGAAGGACCGTCCGCATGTGCTGATGATGTCGGAGATCACCGCAGATGGGAAACTTACCCTCAAGAAAGGAGCATCCTCAAAAATCCTGATGAAATACATGGCGCACGAGACCGAGATCCTGCTTCACACAACCCGGGCTGAATATGATGCGATTATGGTCGGTGCCAACACTATCCGGATCGACAATTCATTTCTCACTGTCAGGTTGGTATCGGGTAAGAGCCCGTTGCGGGTGATCCCGTGCAGCATGGCTGACCTTCCGCTTGATTCGAATGTACTGGGTCCTGATGCCCCTACTGCGATCGCGGTTTGTGAGGCAGCAGAAAAAGAGCGGGTTGAGGCAATCAGGAAGAAAGGGGTTCATATTATTGTAGCCGGAAAAACCCATGTCGAGCTTCCCCTTCTCTTAAAAATCCTCAAACATAAATTCGGGGTGAACAAGCTGATGATTGAAGGGGGACCAACCCTGAACTGGCACATGCTCCACGACAGACTTGTGGATGAGATACGTCTTATCCACCTGCCATTCATAGTAGGAGGATCCGACACTCCATCCCTGGTTGGGGGTATGCATATCAATACCGAAGATGAGATGATCCGTCTGGACCTGAAGAAATATTATATGTGCGGAAGCAATCTCGTCTCAGAATTTGACATTCTTTATCCCAAGGGGTAACCATGGAGGGTACTATTCCGTCTGATGATGGAACTACAGGCAGCTCCAGTCTTTCTGAGGGTGTGACGGAGGTCAGTACCATTCCTTCAGAGAGTATAACGAGAGTCAGTACCCTTTCTTCTGAGGGTGTAACCAGGGACAGTAACCTACCCTCAAAGGGGACCATTCATCCAAAACCCGGGTCCGATAAGAAATGGTTTTTCATCATTCTGGTCGGCCTCTTTGTTGTCTTCGGCTTAATCGTAGCTGCATATTACTTCTCCCACGATGAGCATATGGGTGTCACGGTTATACGAATGGAAGGAACTATGGTAACCGGCCAGGCATCTGATGCTGATACCATCGGCAGCGAAGTGATTGGCAGGGAGCTGCGCAATGCTGCTGATGATCCGATGGTTGAAGCGATTGTGTTACGGGTAAACAGCCCCGGGGGAACACCAGCTGCAGCACAGGAAATTATCCGCGATCTCGATTATGCGAAATCAAAAAAGCCGGTTGTCGTTTCAATGGGGGATATGGGAACATCTGCAGCATATTATGTGAGTGCTCATGCAGACAGGATTTACGCAAATCCTGATACGTTCACTGCCGGAATAGGAGTGATCTGGAAATTTTCCGATATCAGCCGCTGGATGGAAAAGGAAGGATTTAACATCAGCGTCGTCAAATCGGGCAGCAAAAAAGACATGGGAACGACATCACGCCCAATCTCCGATGAAGAACAACAATATGCACAAAAAATTGTGAACGATAGTTTTGAGAACTTCATCACCGATGTGATCACCCATAGACCTATCACCCGATCAGATATTGATGACGGGAGAATTATCCGGGGTGCAGACGCAATAAAGTTAAACATCGTTGATGAAATTGGTAACCTGAACGACGCGATCAGTGGTGCAAAAGCCTTGGCCGCATCACGGCATTAAATCATCTGGACCGGGTCTGCCTTCATGAACTCACGACATACTGTCGTTGCGTAATGGCCGGGGGGTAATGAAAATTTCAGCCGGACATCGTTTTTGTCAAGGTATAATTCTATAGTGGTTTTTAACGCGATGGGGCGCCATGCACCATCGAATTTTGTATTGACAAATACCGATGCTTTTTTAAAATCTTCTGCGGTAATGGCATATTTTTCGAGAAGTGCCGCGATTGCCAGATCCCCCTCGCTCTTTACTTCGAAAGGATCTCTTCCGGGCATGAACAGGGCAATAGTGCACCGCCCGCGCCGGATATGGATGGAGACGGCATTGCTGTTGGTCGAAGTGACACGGTCCGTCCGCCCATTGGCAAAGATGAGGTGGTCGCCTGCAAGTGGTTCTGAGAGGGTGTTGCCATCATCAAACCGCTGGCTCAGGGCAGAGTTGAAAAGGTACGACTGGAATGCAGAGACAAACATTGACAGGAGTTTTGGCGGCAGCTCAAGAAGCGCCCCGGAATAATCATTTGGGTGCATGAACAGGTAATGGAGCATCGCCCGTTCATA
Organism: uncultured Methanoregulaceae archaeon; assembly: GCA_963841015.1. Classification (GTDB taxonomy): domain Archaea; phylum Halobacteriota; class Methanomicrobia; order Methanomicrobiales; family Methanospirillaceae; genus Methanoregula. Next base: position 294,908 of record CAWJAX010000003.1, read on the forward strand.
GGACATCTGCTTTGGGAGGTCGTGGAGTGCAGCCGGGATATCATGGGAAGAGAGAAAAGCTGAACGGACAGCCCTGACATTTTCAGGTTCTCCGGAAAATTCCCTGCCAATATAGGTCATCACGGCCTGTTCAAAATCGCCCCGAAGGATACATTCCCCTACGAGGTGTGTTACCGGACGGGTTGCACCGAAACGCTGGATCCCGAAATAATTCGGAATTCCTTGTGCTGCTGTCTCACTGGTCAGGCGGACCCGGGCTTCCAGGTTATCCGGCAGGCAGTCCCGTATGGCTATGGAAAACCGGTTTCCCATTAGATCACCTAAAGAGAGTGCTTCGTTTGCCTGACCTACCGGTTCGAGGGTAATATCTTTAAGCCTGACTTCAGAGACCTGCTCTGGTGTCACCTTGTAGAGGGAGATCAACTGCCGGGTGATAGCGTTGCGATCTTTGGTGCCCGCCCACCCAATCCGCCGGTGACTGATGGCGAGACGTTTTGCAATTTCTTTGATTGCATGCTGGAGCTCCCAGTTTGTTTTGGTAAGTCTGCAGATAAGATAGGGACCGGTTGTTCCGCCTTTTTTTGGTAACGGTATTTCTTCGACGATAAAATCTTCAGCAGTTGCGCGGAGTTTGCCCCCGATACCTTCGGCATCGCTCGCGTAATACTTCATGCCAAGCAGAAGTTCAAGGGGGAACGTGCTCTGTTTCATAGCAGGGTGAGCATGCCGGTGATTTTATCGAGATCTTCTGTCCTGGCCGGTCCAAGTCCGAGGGCCGTGATTGTGCCTGGGGGTATTTCGGTCATACCAGCATCCTGAATCAGGGACGAAGAGACTCCGGCCCTTTCTGCAATCACCTTGAGTTCGTACAGTGTTCTCTCGTCATTTGCCTTGAGCACCACTTTCTTCTGCCCTTCCGAAAGCCACGCTTTCTGGAGGGTCTTGTCTGCATTGTTATATGCACCGATCGATGCATGCGCCGCCTGGGCACACCGCTTGCCGCAGCTCATCTTCACGTCATTTCTGATGATAAGGCACTGTTTGTAACGAAAATCTGTTACGTGCCTGAGTATTTCACTTTGGGGAGTTTTTGGCATGCCAGAATCTCTTTGGTTTATTGTCCGATTAACCTTATCTTTTAAAAAGTGTATACACTATTTGATATGACTTTGAAAGGAACAACAGCTAAACATCCGAATTGCACCAGCACAAAGCACCCGACAGGTACAGGTCCGAAAATGAAGCGATTGTACAAAAGGGATAATCGGAAGTTCAAACCCTGCGCCTGGATCTGTCCAGATTGCATGAGGGTTAAGGTTGATTGATCAGAGTATCAGTCTAGCCCTCCTGACACCTTCGATCCTGAGTCAGGGCAGAAATGCAGGATCAGAATCTGCCCTGTTAGTAAACCCCGGGGCATATTTTTTTTGGGGGGATAAAAAGAACAACACGGTTATCCGGGCAATCCTGCTGATGGGAGAAAATCAGGAAAAATTAAGGAAAATTTCCTTCCTCCTTGACCTTCATGGTCAGGTCAAGAGCACCGTATCCTCCGGTGAATTCAAACGAATAGTTACCACATTCCCTGATTACCAGTTGTTTTGGCGTCAGGAAGGAATACGTTCTGCCAATACCATCCTCTGAAACAACTTCTCCGGTATCTTTATTCCTGACAATAATCTCAAACCAGGAATCCTCGTAAGGACGGTTGATTTCGAGGTTTTCTTCGTAATAGATATCAAGTATCTTGTATTCCATGTATTTTACGTCAATCAGGTTGTTGGGCGTGACATTGTAATCAATCACGAGGGGAGGATTACGAAGGGTGAAGGAGACAAGGGGTAAAACCTGGGATACATTCTGATTCGTCAGCGAGTAAATAGTGACATATCCCTCTCCATATTTCTGAGCGATTGAAGGTTGCAGAAATTCACGCCTTACCAAATCCGGCGATGCTTTCGGTTCAATCGTAACGTAAGGCGAGATTATTTCTGAAACGGGAGGTCTTCTTGTATCTGTTATAACAAGAGGGGTATCAGGAAGTGCTGCTGCAAAGTTGCCCGGCGGAACATTTGATGGGATCTGATTATTCATGCTTCCTGTTTTTGGAAGTCCCGCTGCACTTGTTACACCAAGAGAAGCATCAGGAAGTGCTGCTGCAGAATTGCCCGGAGGAACATTTGCCGGGATCTGATTATTCATGCTTCCCATTATCGGGAGACCGGAATTGGGGGATACAACAATCGGAGCCGAAGCGGAGATCTGGTTAGTATCACTCATGCCCGGGAGGGAATCCTGTGCATACAGCGTTGAGGTTATGGACATTAAAATCGGGCAAATTATGATCAAAATAAGAAATATAACCCCGAATGTGAGAGTATTGAATTCTTTTTCGTGGGGGTTGGATGTTCCGGAGCCTGAAGGTAAAACGTCATAGACTTTTGTTATTGTGCCGGAAGGAGAAGTTGGCGATAATTCATTGATCTTTTCAGTTGAAGGAATCCATGTGACCTCTTTTGTGACCGTACTTTTTATTGCAACAGGAACGTAACCAGGTATCGGGGGCTTCATCTCATCAATCCATGACGAGGCCTGTTCGTGTTCCGCATTCTGTTTGAGTATCCTCAACCATTTGAGTATCCTCAACCATGCATCCCGCTCTTTCATCCGCATCCCGGGAGTCTGGGACGAGAAGGTAAGAATCATCTCCAGAGTTTCGCTGGTGCCTGCCTGAAGAGTCAGTCGTATGATCTGGTCACCTATTGCATCCTCAGCAGCCTCAATATTCCTGAGCATGAGTAAGGGAATCTCTATTCGCGGCTGGAGATTCACGGTTTTATCAGTCAAAATAATTCTTTTATTGGTAAGTATACCTTCGACAAAGGTTATCGAGTTAAAAAAAATACCCTGAGTGCGCAGGAGGATGTGTTCATCACTATACAGTTCTGGATCGCCCATGCTACGCTCTATTGAGTAAATTACCCAAAAAAACTTTCTGTTCTGATAAATAACCACGGAAATAACCGGATTATCTAGCAATCAGGGTACCGGAAAACCATTGGCTCTGAATTTCTTTTGTGCATATATTAAATAATTTGATATGCAGGTCTGTAACTCTTCAAAATGCCATTTACGGCACGATGAGTTCTCCAAAAGAGTGCTCTTTAATTCTCAATAAAAGGAGAGAAGGGATTGATTGTCCACGAGCAGATCTCCGGTTCTGCCGGAAATTTACCTTCACGAAAATTGGTGTTGTCTGACGTTGAGCTGCGCTCCGACCGACTTATTTCCTATGGAGAAAGGAGATCACAGGGTTATATATTCTTAAATTAGAATATTTTAATTATGGAATATTCAGATCCGGGAATTAACGAACGTGAAGCAGTGTATCCTCGGGTTACTCTGTGAAAAACCGCTCTATGGATACACCATTGAAAAGATTATCGAGGAGCGGGGGATGCGGCACTGGACGGAGATCGGGTTTTCATCCATTTATTATGTGCTGAAGCGTCTTGAGAGCCGGAACCTGGTTGTAAGCTCCTGCCGGCAGCAGGAAAATAAACCGTCAAGGAAAGTGTTTACTATCACGATTGAGGGGGAGCACCAGATGAAAGAGAAAGTCAGAGCCCTGCTCTCAAAGAATCAGCGGATTGTTTCACCATTCGATCTGGGTATAGCACATCTCGGGCTCCTGTCAGCTTCAGAAACGATCGCGTGCCTGAATGAGCGCATTAAAGCACTTGATGCAGCCATTGAACATGTCAACACTCATCGCATTCAGCATGAGAAGATGAAAAAACCCTATTTTCTCCTGGCACTTTCCGACCGTGCACTCGCACATCTATGCACGGAAAAGATCTGGGTAGAGAAATTCATTGCCGAGGTGAAACAGCATGTCTGAACCGGTTTCTGGTAACGATACGGTAATAATCAGAGTTGAAGACCTTGAACACTCCTACGGGGCTTTCAAGGCAGTTGCTGGGATCAGTTTCTCGGTAAAAAGAGGTGAGATCTTTTCGTTTCTTGGTCCCAACGGTGCGGGAAAAAGCACTGCAATCAATGTTCTCATTACTCTCCTTGCAAAACAAAAGGGTACAGCGACTGTAGATGGGTATGATGTAACAAACGATCCCCAGAAAGTCCGCGAATCCATCGGTATTGTTTTTCAGGACATTACCCTTGACCGTGACATGACGGTCTGGGAAATTCTCGAATTCCATGGCAGACTCTACAATATGGCCCGTGAAGAACGTAAAAAACGTATTGACGAACTCCTCCATCTCGTCCAGCTTGAGGCAAAAAAAGATGAACGCACAAAAAACCTGAGCGGCGGTATGAAGCGCCGGCTCGAGATTGCCCGCGGACTGATGACACGCCCGAAAGTGCTCTTTTTGGACGAACCCACGATCGGACTGGACCCGCAGACAAGGATGAGGATGTGGGAATATATTAAAGGGGTGAACAATGAGGGTACAACCATCTTTCTCACAACGCATTATATGGACGAGGCAGACCAGCTCTCCGACCGGATCAGCATCATCGACCAGGGAAAAATTGTCATAACCGGAAAGCCCTGGGAACTCAAGAACACACTCGGACAGGATCTCATCTATATAGAGACAACCGACAATGAAACCGCCATACGGCTCTTAAAAGAACTCACCAGTGTCCGCGATGTGAAGATCAAGACAAAAGGATTTGTCCTGATGGTTACCGAGGACGGAACCAAGGTCCTTCCCATAGTCATAGATACACTACGTAAAGCGGGAATCGACACCTCGACAATCAACTTAAAAAAACCTTCCATGGATGATGTTTTTGTGTTTTATACCGGAAAAGACCTCAGAGACGAACCGACCGGGAAGACGGCATTGCCCACGATGAGGGCAGGAGGGCGGTAACATGCCCATGGGATTTACTACAATCTACTGGCGGGATATGATCCGCTTCGTCAGGTTCAAGACGCTCCTCGTCTCTTCGCTCCTCCAACCAGCGCTCTGGCTTGCCTTTTTTGGTATTGCCATGTCAAGCAATTTTGACCAGATGATGGCAGGGATCCCTGTTCCGCCGGATGTGCTCACGGTAAACTATCTGACGTTTATGGCGGCAGGTATCATCGCTATGACAACACTGTTTACCAGCCTCTTTGGCGGGATTGTGATCCTCTTTGATAAAAACTGGGGCCTGATGCGCGAGATTCTGGCAAGCCCTATGAACAGGAACCATATAATCTTCGGGATCGGGCTCTCAGGAGTTACGAAATCATTTATCCAGGCAATCATCATCATGGTCTTTGGCATCCTGATCGGCGCAGCGTTCTTTGCCGGGTTCACCGCAGTGGAGATCATCATCGGAGTTGCCGGGGTCCTTGCTTTTGTAGCGATGTTTGCGCTCGGATTCCTGTTCCTTTCTGCGGCAATTGCCATTTCGATGGAGAGTCCCGAGGGGCTGCAGGGTGTTGTTACCCTGTTAACCCTGCCGATATTTTTTACCAGCAACGCCCTCTACCCTATCGATGCACTCCCGGAGTTCTTAAAAACGATCGCAATGTATAATCCCATGACCCTGCTGATCACCGGGATACGGTATTTTGCCATCGGCCCGGATTTTATTGCTGTGGGGAAACACTACCAGTACACCCCATCGATTGTCCTTATCTCGTATTTCGGTCTCGTGGTATTTACAGCACTCATGTTTGCGCTGGCCTGGTGGCGTTTTAAAAAAGCGGTTGTTACCTAGAAAAATTCATTTTTTAGGGATATTTTTAAAGCTTGCAGACATCCGGTTTTTTACTTTTGTGCTCTTCCTTCACTCATGACCATTTCATCATCTTGTGGTCATCAGGTGATAAAAAACCTGCAGAAAAATTGAGGTAGTACGCAGATTAAACTCTCTGAAAAAAATTCTGATATAGTACAATTCATGTCATTTCTTTTACCTTTCAAAATGGAATTATCTTTAGACGTCAGAATAATTCTTGTATATGAATTCGTTTGGAAGATCCGATTGTCGAAAAACCCTGATTCGCACTATGCAAACCGATTGCCGGGACAGTTGAATCAATTTTTCTCTCTGGAGAAATGCTCAATTAACAAGCTAAACGCTCGGAGGGGGTTTCACCCCCGCCGCTGTGGCTCCTCCAATGCGATAACTCCCGAACAGGTGCTACGTCATCATCGCTCAGCGCACTTCATTCGTACCAGCATCTTGAATTTCATATCAATGGAAAAGATATTCTACAGAGCCATTTTTTTAAAACGGTATTCCATCATAAAGAAACGAGGAAAAACCCTGATAAAAAATTTGGTATTAGTCCAAACTTTTTTATTATCACCCGGCTATCAAATTACTATGGAGACAACGGATGGTCTCGAACTCTCGCCGCGAAAAGTGGAATATCTTAAATTTATCTTCGAGCGGGGCGGGACTGTGAAGACCAACGATATTGCGTCGAGATTCAGCGTTGATCCCTCAACCATCACCAAGACAATCACCGAGATTGCCGAAGCCGGATATCTCTCACATATACCCTACCGTGGAGTCGTCCTCACGGAAGCGGGGACCCGGCTCGTTACATTCCTGATAAAGCGTCACCGTATTCTCAGCCTTATCTTTGTCCGGTCTGGTCTCACCAACGAACAGGCTTGCCAGGAAGTCTCCCGGTTCGAGAGCTTTGTCACCAGGTCGGCAATCGACACGATGTGCCATGCAATGGGGCACCCACAGCAGGGGACCTGTGGAAAGATTACCCACGATGAAGGATGCCGGCATCCTGACAGCACTACGGTGTACAGGAATGGCCGGGCACAGTCTGATCAGCAGGAGAAGATCTGACCGTGAGCACTGCAATGATCTCCGAACATATCCCGGACCTCGATCTCATCACCTCGTATGCCGAGCAGCAGGACTCTTTCTTCTCCCGGGTAAGCCCGTGGACAAAATTTTTCATGCTCATCCTTATCGTCCTGATGATCACCCTTACCCGCAGCCTTGCCATCCTCACCGCTCTCTACGGGCTCATCCTCCTCGTCTACTGGCTTGCCGGCCTGCCGGTAAAAAAACTTTTCCAGTGGTACACGATGCCGGTGATCTTTGTCTTCAGCCTCGTCGGGATAATGATCTGGACAGAGCCCGGCACAGCACTCTTCTCCATCCCTCTTACCGGTTTCACCCTTACCCTGACCGACAACGGGCTTCTGCTGTTCGTTACCCTGCTCTTAAAAGCCCTGATATCCATCAGTTTCTCTCTTTTTTTCCTCATGACAACCCGGTACGAGCACTTCTCCGGCATGATCTACCGGCTCTTCCCCGAACCACTCGATCAGATATTCCTGATGGCTTACCGCTTCCTGTTCCTGACCCTCGCGATGACCGGCTCCCTGCTCAAGGCAGTCCGGTCAAGAGGCGGGGGCCTTATCCATTCAATCCGCGTACAGGCAAGACTCTTTGCAGAAGTTGCTGGGCTCATCTTTATCAGGTCGTTTGAACGGGCTGAGCGGGTGAACAAGGCAATGGTCGCCCGGGGCTATCATGGAGCCGGGTCATACAGTGCCCGGACCACCATCCCGTCCCCGGGATTTGCCGGGTATGCTATCCTCGCGCTGTCAACCCTTGCGATTGTCTTCACCGAATGGATTATTCCCCATGCCGGTGGGGTGCTGCCATGACCATCATCCGCAGGGATCCGGGGTCGCTCCACTGCCCACCGGTCGATCCGGACAAGGAGCTTATCCACGTCGATTGTGCGAGCCACACCTATCCGGACGGAAGTGTGGGGATCCACGAAATGTGTTTCTCGGTCCTGAAGCACGAGATCGTGGCGCTCTGCGGACCCAATGGTTCCGGTAAGTCCACCCTGATAGAACACCTGAATGGTCTTCTGATACCATCACGGGGAGATATCTGGGTGAGCGGTCGATCGATCACCCATGGTGAGCGGAGTGATCTCTGGAAAGACGTGGGTATCGTCTTCCAGCGTTCTGACGACCAGCTCTTCGCCCCGACCGTGCTCGATGACGTGATGTTCGGGCCGCTCAATCTCGGGATGCCGCCGGAGACTGCCCGGGCAGCAGCGATGGAAGCCCTCACCGCGGTAGGGGCTGCGAACCTCGTTGCAAAACTCCCCAACTACCTGAGCGGAGGACAGAAGCGGCTCGTCTCCATCGCGGGGATCCTCGCGATGAGACCACGCATCATTGCACTCGACGAGCCGACGTCAGACCTTGACCCAGTCCATAGTGCGATGACCGAGGACCTGATCCGCGGGTTGAAAGACCGTTTCAGTATAAGTGTCGTGATCGCAACGCATGACCTTGACCTTGCCGCCCGGATCGCTGACCGGGTCTGCCTCGTTAAGAACGGCTCAATCTTTGCTGAAGGACGGCCGGATGAAATCTTCTATAATTCTGCCCTCATACTGGAAGCCGGGTTGCAGTTACCGGATACGGTAAGAACATGGCTTGAGTTCTGCGAAAAAAAGGGAATCGTTTCAGCAGACCGGCCGATTACCCGGGAACAGCTGGTGTCGCTCCTTCACCAGGCTCTGCACTAACAACAAGAGGAGATCCCGGAAAGGAGGAAATTTGGATTAACACCAAAATCCTGGAAAAATTTTTATGCCGGTTCTCCTCAATGGTAGCATAACCGGAAAATATTTTCGTACGTGAGGTTCTTTCTTGGCACATATTCATCTTGAAGACGGATCGTTCTCGCTGTTCTGGGTCCTGGCATGGTGGATTATTGCCCTCTGCTTTATCGGTGTTGCCCTGGTTCTCCTGCGTTCAAAGTACAAACCCGAACCGAAGATCATCACGATAGCCGCGTTTGTGACCGCTGCAGCGTTTGCTATCTTCCAGATCCAGATCCCAATCGCGGGAGGGGTTCATGTGAGCTTTACTCCCCTCATCGCTATTCTAACCGGCCCGGTGATCGGGACGCTCGTTATTCTCATTGTCAACATTCTTTCTGCTGCAATCGGTCACGGCGGCTGGGGGCTTGTGGGCGCAAATGTGCTCGTGAACTTCTCAGAAGTACTCGTGGCCTGGCTGGTGTTCAAGGCGATGAAGAAGATCACAAAGGACCTGTTCTCCCGGGCAGGGGTCGCAACGTTTATCGGGCTGTTAGCAGGAAACCTCGTGATGATCGCTGTCATCCTTGTCTCGGGTATACAGGGTGTGAACCAGACCTCTGCCCAGATCCTCACCGGGCTCTCCCTCATTGCCGCGATAAATATGGGTGTGGCGGTCATCGAGGCGTTCCTCACCGGGCTCATCGTTGCATATATTGGAAGAATCCGACCCGATATCCTCAATGGTGACCGGAAATGAGCATAGTTGAGGAAAGAAAAGGTCTCATCATCTTCGGTGCAATCCTCATCATTGTCCTCATTGTAGCTCTCGCTGCCTACCAGATGACCGGCGCGATGGGCATCGAGGACCGGTATACCACAGCGCTAGGACTGCCTCCCGGAGAAGAAGAAGGGGGAGAGACCTTTTTTGGGTTTTCAGCGGAAGGGGATCCCGTGCTCTACGTGATTGTCCTTGGAATATTGATTGCCGGGTGTTATGCAGCATACCGGCATTTCAGGATATAAATACCCTTTTTTTCAAAAGTAACCGGGAATGATGAATCCGTCTCCCGTATCCTATCTGTAATCATCCTGTTCAAAGGTGCAACTTCTGGCGTAACGTTGTTCGCAGGAGGTGTCATCATTGCCGCTTCCACATTAAATCCCGAAGCACGTGCTCGTTTGCTGGAATTCTGAAAATGGTCTCCCGACCCGGCTTTTTTTAATCTATTCACTTTTGCGGCCAGGTTGAATCAGCATTTTAATGCCAGGAAGAGAAGTGGAATCCCCGATCAAAAGGGTGTTCTGGAAATGATTCGGGGACTTCCTGAGAATTACCTTTTCCCCGGTAATAATAAAGTCTGGCATGGCATTGTTGCATGGCATTTCTGTTTAATACTGATCGTACAGATGTGGGGCCTGCTACCAAAGGGAAGACAAGTCAAGATCATCACGAAAATCAACGGGACGGATCGGATGCGATGCCAATGATTCTCCTTCATATTACCCGTGTTCACAACGGTGAAGGAATTCACCACTACGAAAAAAAGGATTCTTGTTTATGATGGACGGTATCCAAGCGCCTGGACTAACGCGATCATTTCTTTTACCTGTTCTTCCTGCTTTCTTGTCAGTTTCCGGTCTTTCTGGATCAACCGGCCCATCCTGACAATCTGCAACCGCTGATCATGGGTGAGCGTTGTGGAGTGGTGTGCCCACTTAAGAAGATCGAACCATTGTTTGCGGTTTATTGAGAAAGTAACCGGGGAACCGGTCCACCAGGTTCTTCGGAAATTTTTCCGGCGTAGTCTGTTTCTTGTTCTTTTCCGGTATCCTCATCGTTATACTCATCATCAGGATATCCTTCCGCTACCGGAACTTTCTCTGATTCGGTTTCAGCAATACCAGAAGGTTGCGATGCAGGCTCCGCTGTTGTGAGGTCTGGTTCATTTCCTTCAAAAAGATCCTCATCGCAAAAAGTTTTTACAATATCAGTACCTTCCTCAGGGGAGACTTCTGAAATGCTCTTTGAGGGTTCGGGTGAAGTCAGCTCATTTTCAGAAACCTGAGATTTTTGTACGTCAGGAGTTGTAACCTTCGCAAGAGCATGAGATGAAGACTTCACGACAACCGGGAGGTCTGCCTCTTTTGCAATGATTTCCCTTCCCGGTTCTTTGCCAACAGCAACGGACGGTTCGTCACGGTCTATATGATCCACCCACTCATCAGCAAGAGCAATTCTTGCCTGATCACGATCATCAGTGAGGGATTTGACGATCTTTTCTGCCTCCAGTTTTTCTTTTGTAAGGATAGTTACCTGTTCTTCAAGGGATTTTTGCAAATTGCATACGAGTTCGAACTCCCGTTCAAGATTCTGAATCTTGAGAGCGCGATCCTTTTCCTGTCGCACCTGCTCATCAGTCACCGCACAAAGTTCCTGTTTGAGATGTTCCTGTTCGCGGGCCGCTGCTTTCGATGCGTCCTCTGCAGCCAGGCGTAATCTCCGTTCATTTTCAAGTATTTTATTCAGTCTTTTCCTGCTCTTCAGCAGATGAAATGAGATTCTGCTCAAGGCTTTTGTTGGTCTGCATTAATTCCTCAATGCTCTTATCACTGGCCTGGTGCAGACTTCGTTTGGCATCGAGTTCCGCTTTTACCTTTTCAAGTTCGTCAGCAAGAGAATGTGCCTGTTCAACAGATTGTGCCCTGCTCCGATTTGCCAGATTCAGCTCATCGGCAAGCAGTTTGTTCTGTATTCTTGCAGCATCAAGATCCCTCTCAAGCGTTTTGGGAATTGCAGTTGCTTCCTCGAGATCGTGTCTCAACCTGATAAAGGTCGTTTTATACGATTCCAGGTCCGCTTTTACTCTTGTTTCAGTTTTTTCATTTTCAGCTATTGCTTCTGCGAGATTTTCTTTTAACAATTTTGTTGTGTTCTCTTCGTTTTCAAGGGATGTACGGGTGGTTTCGAGCTGCCCCCGCAGATCATCAAGTTGCTCTTTTAACGCAGTTATTGAAGAGTTAAGCGAGGTTTCCGATCGTTCCTTATCCTGCTGAAGTGATCTCAGCTGGTTTTCAGCTGAAATCCGCCGATCTGCCTCTGTTTCCAGGTCCGCTTTTACTCTTGCTTCCGTTTTTTCATTTTCATCTACTGCTTCTGCGAGATTTTCTTTCAACAATTTTATTGTGTTCTCTTCATTTTCAAGTGATGTACGGGTGGTTTCGAGCTGCTCTTGCAGATCAGCAAGGTGCTCTTTTAACCCGGTAATTGAAGAGTTAAGCGAGGTTTCCGATCGTTCCTTATCCTGCTGAAGTGATCTCAGCTGGTTTTCAGCTGAAATCCGCCGATCTGCCTCTGTTTCCAGCTCGCGCTTCAGGCTGGTCAGGTCCGCTTCCTGCTGTTGTTTTGTTTCATTGAGACCGGAAATTATCCCGGTCAGTTCCTGCTCAGACTGTGTTTTGGTCTGCAGCAACAGTTTAAGTTCCTCTTCTGCGGATGTTGCACGTTTTTCTTCAGCAGTATATGCAGACCTGAGCTGATCACGTTCAGCCGTTAAATTATGGAGGGATTTTTCATTTTCGGTAGCAGCTTCTGCGAAATTTTCCTTTAACAATTTTGTTGTATTCTCTTCGTTTTCAAGGGATGTACGGGTGGTTTCGAGTCTGCCCCCGCAGATCATCAAGTTGTTCTTTTAACGCTGTTATTGAAGAGAGAAGGGAGGTTTCTGACTGTTCTTTATCCCGCTGAAGTGATCCGATCTGGTTTTCAGCTGAAATCCGCCGGTCTGCTTCTGCTTCCAGCTCCCGCTTCAGCCGGGTCAGGTCTGCAGTCTGTTGGGTTTTTGTCTCATTGAGACCGGTAATAATTTCTGTCAGCTCCTGTTCAGACTGCAATTTTGCCTGCATTACCGTTTTAAGTTCCTGCTCTGTGGATGTCGCACGGTTTTTCTCAGTTTCGAACGAAGATTTCAGCTGGTCAGATTCAACAGTTATCGAGCAGAGTGATGATTCCAGTTGTTCCTTATCCTTCAGCAGTGCTCCAACCTGGTTTTCTGCTGATACCCGCTGGCAGGATTCTTCTTCCAGTTCAACCTTCAGCCGGGACATATCTGCAGTCTGTTGGGTTTTTGTCTCATTGAGACCGGCTATAATTTCAGTCAGCTCCTCTTCAGACTGTCTTTTTGCCTGCATTACCGTTTTTAGTTCCTGTTCTGCTGAGGTTGCCCGGTCTTTCTCAGCCTCGAATGCAGATATCAGGTGATTATGTTCATCGGTTATCGACCGGAGTGATTTTTCTGCGAGCTCTTTTTGCTGAGCAAGCAGTTCAAGAGTGCATTCCAGAGAGGTACAATGAATCTTTTCTGCTTCAAAATCAGCCTGAACAGTTTCAAGACTCGTTGTTGCGGTATCAACCGCATTTGTCAGTTCTGAGATCTGCTGTCTGAGCATCCCGATTTCTGAGCAATATGATGTCTCGATATCCTTTTTTTCCTGGATTAAGTTCCGGATGTGACTGTCATTTGTGACAATGAGAGCTTTATGATGGTCGAGTTTCTCGGTATACTGCTCGATTTCTCCAGTCTTTTGTGCAAGTAATTTTTTCTTTTCCTCAACTTCATGGGTTAATGTCGAAATTTTTTGTTCTTTCTGCCGGAGAGTCACTTGTAAGGTATCGATGACACGGGTCTGCTCGGTGACGCTGTCTTCAAGCTGTATTGCAGATGCAGAAAGCGTCTGAAGTTCCGCATTTATACGCGACAATTCCGATGATTTACTGACCCCAATCTCAAAGGAGGAGAGGAGAAATTCAAGAAGTTTCCGGCGATTGGCAGCAACGACATAAATCCGGTCATCATGACTGATCTTGAATTGCGTTTTAATCTGGTCGGGGGTCTGCCGCTCAACAGGGGTTCCGAGCATGCTTTCAATAATTGAAAGACTATAAGAAAGATCAAAAGGATGCGGTACGAAATTATCCGCATTACAATCCAGGACCTGTAACAGATCGGTGAGCGTGGATGCTCGGGTAAGGATGAGAACCGGGATAACCCAGAAGTCATCATCAGATTTTATCTGACGGCAGACCTCAAATCCCTCCTCGTCTAATGTCGTGCTGTCACAGATAAGGAGGTTCGGTTTTCCTGTTCTGAGTGTCTCAAGAAGGTATGTGCCGTCGGTAAAGAGGGTAACCCGGTATCCCTTTTTCTCCAGGTGCTCAGTAAACAGCGGAACCACTGTTTCACTTACGCTTAAAACGAAAATATCAATGACACTTTCGTTTCCATCTGACGGTGGGTCATTCATCGCTATCTCTCTTACTCAATTAAAAACTCAATAAATTCTATACCTGTATATATGATCTTGTATACTCAATTATAGCACTTCTGGTCAAAGAGACCGTGCCTGTGCTGTTCGGCAGATAAAAAAAAGTTTTTTAAATCTGATTATATGTCACATACCCGGGTGTGTTTTTTAGAGGAATCACGAAAAACAAAGGATGATCTCTGTAAAAAAGCCCGGGTTTGAACCGAATCGGTTCAGGCATGGTTCTTCAGATCCGTTAGCCGCAGATTTTTATAAAAAAAGGTATTCCGGCTATTTATCATGGGTATAGTTACATTCTAATCACGAACATTTCTTCACGATTCAAAAAATTCATTGATGACGCTCCCGGGGGCTTCGGCTTTTCCCAACTCCCCCGCCGCTGTGGCGACCCCCCTGATGCGATACAACTGATAATCCCAATAAAAGCCGAAAATCCCTTTGTCAAAAAATGAAATACATTTTTTATCCTGAATTTTGTACCTTGAATTTTTTTTCACGTATTAAGCAATTTTTATTTTAGTGGTTAAACCTGGACTCTGCCCTTATCATTACAACAGGGGGACTGGCTGTTTATCGCCAAGAGCCGGGAGGCGCGTGGGTTTGACCAGGACCGGTTCATCAGACTGACGGATTTTTTCAAGCACCAGGAGTCTTCCTTTCCGGGTCATCGCAAAAATTGGAACTGAAATACCGGCCTGGAGAAGTGCCCCGGCCCCGGCGATTTCCCGGATAGTTTTTGATGCACAGGACGTTACCAGATCAGATGCTGAAACGAGTAATTCTGCTTCACCGGATGAGAGCCCGGTCACATGGACTGCAAAGATCAGGGTATCCGGATGGATCCTGCGGATAATTTCTGCAGTCTCCGGCGTGGCGACGGTGACTGCGATATTCCGGTACCCTTCCATGTTTGCGAGTGCCACACCCGCTGCCTGATCGATCGTTGCATGGTTCCGGTCGAGTACTATCCCCCCGCCCTGCTCAATCCGGTCCATGACCGATGTATGGGGTGACGTTTTTACCAGCCCGGACATCCTGCCCCCGATTCCCTGTGCCATTGCAGGTTTTGTGACTATGACTGTGCCCGCACCATCACATGCAAGGACCGCTGCATCGATTAATCCTGAATACAGACCAAAACTGAGCAATTCCGATGCACCAAACCCGACAAATTCACGGGTATCAAGTACCTCCCGGTTTTCAGTACACATACCAAATGCCTGTATCCGGTGCTCAATGTTCATCCTGATGGCATCTTTGGTAATTGCGGGAATCGGGTACGCGAATCGTTTTGCAAGAGGACAATCGCTGATGAGTGCCTCGCCGACTTCGACTACCTTTCCATTCTTAATGACAATGCGACTCCGGCCAATCGCCTCGATAATATGTTCGTCATCTCCGTGTGTCACAGGGATTCACCTTGCTCTGAAATGTAAAAAGGTGTTTGCTGTTCAACCTTAAGGAACATTGCCGGACAAAAAAATGGGATTTCCAAACAGATATGACAGAACAGTGACGATACAAGTACATGGATGAGATATCGCGATACCGCGAGATTGATCTGGTCCGTGGTATTGCCATTCTCATGATGATTCTTTTTCATACGGTATTTGATCTCTATTTTTTCCGGATTCTTCCCCTTGATATCTATTCAGGATTCTGGCGGTATTTTGCCTTTTCAACCGCATCACTGTTTCTCCTGATTGTCGGAATTTCACTCACTATCAGCCGGGCACGGTCAGTAAAATCCGGTTACCCGCTGGCATTAAAATTCGTATACCGGGGAGCCGGCATCTTTATGCTCGGACTTCTTGTCACATTCTGCACCTGGCTTTTCCTGAGGGAAGGGTTCATCGTTTTTGGCATCCTGCATCTTATCGGTATTTCCGTCATGATCTCCCCGCTCTTTTTCCGGTTTAAAAAATGGAACATCGGCCTAGGTTTTCTGGTGATTCTGATAGGGTTTTGGTTTGCATCCCGTACCGGACCGATCTGGCTCCTTCCCCTGGGCCTTCATCCGGCAACGTTCTGGTCGGTGGATTACGAGCCGGTCTTTCCCTGGTTCGGGGTTGTCCTGATCGGTATGGGAATGGGAGAGTATCTGTACCCCGGGGGGGTTCGGAATTTCGCCATGCCTCATATCCCGGAAATTATTATCAGACCATTGTCATTTTTAGGAAGGCATTCCCTCATTATTTACCTGGTCCACCAGCCGATCATCATTCTCATCATTGCAGCAGTAACCGGTATAAAGGTGCTGTGAAGAGCCGTCAGCCATCGGCAGATGATTGAAAAGCACAGGTACGGTGACATCGGGGACAATGCCTGTCCTCCCATACCGCCCCAGTACCTGGCGATGATGACGTAGTACTTGCCCAGGGGTTATCGCATTGGGGAGCCACAGAGGCTGGGGTGAGACCCCCTTTTTGAGTATAGCCTGTAATTGAGCATTTCCCATGAAAATTGAACTATTCAGGTATGATACGAGATTTTTTTTCACACGCCTCCATTTACGATGATTGCCGCCGCCCCGCAAACGGTCGCCCCCGCGGCAGATCAGTAACCAACAATTCAAAAAAAAACCCTGCCCGCCGTGCCTCGGAGAGGCCCTGAGGCGGGGCTCCATCAAATATATTATGATTTTCATGGTTCGGGAGTGAACCACATAGATTCATGTTTGTTTCTACAGACTAAAAAAACAGGGTATAGTATTATTTTAACTACCAACTCGTAAAGGAAATAACGAGAGAAAATGTAATCAGAATAGTGTTTTAAAAATTCAGATCGAAAAAGTGTTCCTGTTCAAAGGACCAGAGGGTTCCTATCAGGGTAATATAGTGATTGGACAGGATTATTTAGATTCCAGTCCCAGATAACATACTATTTCCATGATCCTCCCTTTATTCACTCTCACCCTTGAGCCATCAGATCCACTTCATTTTTCAATCGATGATCTTCGCTCATTTTTTCATAAAAAATCTGCTGATTACACCCGGCTCCACAAGGATTTAACAAAAGGTTTTATTCACCGTTATCCGGTCGTGCAGTGTAAACAGATCAAAGGTATAATCATGGTGATCGGTGCCGGCCAGGGAGCAAATTTCCTGCAGGAGATTTCCGGTGGCGCACATGAGTTCCGGTTTGGAGACTCCAGATGCATTATAACGGGCCGCGATCAGGAGATCAGGGATGAAGAGTTCGGCATCTCAGGCGAGATCCACACCTATGAATTTCTCACACCATGGCTTGCTCTGAACCAGCAGAATGCAAAAAAATTCTATGATCTGAAGGGAAAGCCGGATCGGGATGCTTTCATGCAGAAAATCCTTACCGGCCACCTCATCACGCTTGCCAAATCCCTTGACTATGATCTTCCTGCACCAATCACGTGCAAAAGCAGGGTGCGGTTCAGACGAGAGCGGATTCAAAAGGAAAATGTCATGGTGTTCCTCGGAACGTTTGGAACGAATCTTACGATTCCTGATTACCTTGGGATCGGGCAGTCGGTTTCACAGGGATTTGGGACGATACGCTCTGCAGTCCAGGATCCTGACCATTGATCATTCTCACTACCAGCTCCATCAATCAAAAGGCAATCTTTCTTCACGGGTAGAATAACAAGCCCGATAAGCAATTAACACCAGAAACAGTACCCGGATTACTTACCCATGCTCTGGATTCTCTTATCGCTCCTTGGAGCCGTCACCAATGCCAGTTATTTCATCATTATCAAGCGGTACATCACGACGCTGGATCCAAAAGTCCTGACAGGTATTGGATTTACCTGCGGGGGTCTCCTGTTATTGGCCTTCTGTGTAATCCGGGGATTTCCGGTGATCGGCCAGGATTTTTACTCAGCGGTTGCAATTACCGCAATCCTGAATATTATCAGCCTCACTCTGATCTTCAGGGCTCTCTCCTCCACCGATCTCTCCCTGTCCATTCCCCTGCTCTCGTTCACACCGGTAATTCTTATCGCCACTTCCTATCTTCTCCTGGGTGAAGTTCCATCTCTTGCGGGAGTTGCGGGCATCTGCATCATCGTTATTGGATCCTATGTACTGAATATCTCGTCCTCAGATGAACACCTCATTGACCCGGTACGATCCATGCTGCGAAACCGCGGGAGCTGGTATATGCTCATTGTAGCATTCCTGTTTGCGGTATCAATCAATTTTGATAAAATTGCAATGATGAATTCGGACCCTTTCTTCGGTATGGCGCTTACGGTTCTTGCGATCGGCGGGGCGTTTGTTCTTATGGCTGCTTTTTCCTGCAGTTCTTTTCGTCCTGTATCCTCGCAGAGACCCCCTGAAAATGAATACCGGGCACCTCTTTTTGGATTCCCTGCATTCCTGCAGAGAAAATATCTCGCTCTTACAATCCTTATTGGCGCATTCGTTGCCATTGAGGCTGCATCCATCAACGTTGCATACACAATGCAGATCGTGCCGTATGTCATTGCAATAAAACGCCTGAGCATCATCTTCGTAGTCCTTTATGGCACCCTGATATTTTCTGAGGATGAAACCGTTAAAAGGCTGATGGGTGCTGCCCTGATGGTCGCAGGTGCAATTATTATCGTGCTGTTTGCGTGACAGGATCTTTTTATTGCATAAAGAGCGGGACGAGTGCAGATTCCCCGACATCAAAGAGCCCATTATCAGTTATCCTCAGGGTGGGAATCACCGTCAGGGCAAGGAACGAAAGGTACATGAAAGGATCACTGATGCTGCCCATGCGCTCAGTGACCGTGTGAAGAGATTTTAACCGCTTTACAACTTCAGGATAGGGTAGCGTTGACATCAACCCGGAGCAATCGAGGGGAAGGATTGTAGGGTTTTCTCCCACAACAGCCACCATCGCACCCCGTGAACGAATTACTTCTTTAATTGCTCTACGGATTTCTGCATCGCTCGTGCCAACGGCGATGATGTTATGGGCATCATGGGAAACACTGGATGCAATCGCTCCACGCTTCAGCGAGAATCC
This sequence comes from uncultured Methanoregulaceae archaeon, assembly GCA_963841015.1. Lineage (GTDB taxonomy): Archaea > Halobacteriota > Methanomicrobia > Methanomicrobiales > Methanospirillaceae > Methanoregula. The sequence continues at coordinate 313,791 of CAWJAX010000003.1, forward strand.
ATGGACGAGTCCGATAACGCATTCCTTGTCCCTGTACCGGCTCCAGACAACCACTTTCAGGATATCACGATGTAAATCGGGGATATCCTGCGCTGTCAGGGAATATCGCAGGGAGTCGGTGATTATCTGGCGGGGTACAAGCCCGATTACCCGGGCTTCTCCGCTGCCGGTGATCCGAAGTTCACCAGCAGAAGGTGCCCTGCCGGTAAAAGGCGATGGAGGGCTGGTGCGGGGTACAGAATGTGCTGGATGAACCGCCTTTCCCCCCACAAAAACTTTTTTTATGATGAACCGGTGCAGATCATCAACAACACAGAAATCTGCCCTACGCCCCGGGGTAAGGGCCCCGCGATCGGACAGCCCGAATCTTTCTGCAGCAGAGAGTGTTGCCATCCGCAGGGCAAGTTCTGGTTCAAGCCCGCATTCGATAGCCCGCCGCACGCACCGGTCAATGTGTCCTTTCTCATAAAGTATATCCGCATGGCAGTCGTCTGTGGCAAAACAGCACCGTGCTACCGTCCTGAGGTTCACCAGACCAATAAGATCGGCAATATTGTGTTCGGTTGAACCTTCACGGATGAATATATACATCCCGCGCCGCAGTTTTTCTTCTGCCTCATCCCGCAAAGTGCACTCGTGATCACTCTGGATCCCGGCAAGGATGTACGCGTTGAGATCACGACCACGCAGCATTGGGGCGTGACCATCCCTGATAGCTGAGATCCGGAATTTTTTTCCAATAGCAGGATCTGCGGAAAGGACACCGGGAACATTCATCATCTCACCAAGCCCCAGAATTCCATCGCACCCGATATACTGCTGAAGATCATGGGCATCCAGCGTAGCACCTCCCATGTCCATCAGGGTCGCAGGAACACAGGAGGGAAGGAGATACCGGATATCAATACAAGCTCCCGACCGTTCTGCAAGCATGAAATCAATCCCCGGTTTACCGGCAACGTTGGCAATTTCATGCGGATCAGCTATTACGGTAGTTGTTCCATGAAGGGCCACAAGACGGGCATACTCACGGGGTGCAAGGAGTGAGCTTTCGATGTGGACGTGAGCATCGATCAAACCGGGGATGATATAAGAACCGGAAAGATCATAGTCTGTTTTTCCGGTATAGGTACCGATACCAAGTACCAGCCCGTTTTTGATTGCGAGATCCCCCCGCTCCCAGTCATTGATAAACGGGTTGAACACCTGGCCGTTTTTTACTACAGCATCCGCCGGTGTGATACCCCGTGCTGCATCAAGTAGGTCCTTTGAAAACGTTTCCATCAATCACACTACGATGTCCCGGATAACCGCGGTTTTTCGTTCGCCATCCTGGATAAGATACATATTGAGTTTGTAGGTTCCGGGTTGGAGATTAAGAGGGATAAACACTTTATTATCACCATTATTAAGGCTGACCGGATGCATGACAAAAGACTGTTCCTGCTGCGACAGTCCGGTCACCCGATATATCGTGACCTGCACAAACGCGCCGGTGGGTTGACCGGGATTGTTTATCGTTGCTGCAACACCATTATTGGTGTAGCTGACTTCCCCGATACTGCTCGAAACGCACCCACAAACAACAAAAAAAAGAACCAGAAGCGCCAGCCCGCCAGGGATGATCTGCAAAGGTGCGGCCATTGATCTGATGTAAATTTTTTGGAACTTAATACTTTTGAACACGTTTTCCTGCAACGTAATAAAGGAAACATTCGTGAAAACGTGCCGGCAGCTGAATTATTGAAAACAAAAAAAGATGAAGCCCCCGGCTCCATGGCATACAATCTTTCATAGCATCCGGTCTGTAAAAGAGGATTATAGTTTTTCGACAGTAACTCGTACGCGGTCCCCGGCTTTTACTGCGTGACCTTTGGGAATATCAATGTTAAACCACAGAGCATTCGGATTGTCCTGGGTAGGATCCTGGGACATCAGGCAATCCTTGTAGTCATTGATATCAGCAACGAATTCTACCTCAGATTCAAACTCAAGAAGTTTTGCCATAATAAAAGGAGAAATGAATGGGCGGTGAATTAAATCGCCCTTGGCGTGACCATCCATGTCGTACTGTTCGAATAGCTCCAGCGGATTATGTCGAGTTCCTTGCAGATATCTGCAAGAATTGCCATATTTGTTCCTACCTCTTTTGGGGATAACCCGAGTTCTTTTGCAATATATTTTGATTTGAAGTAGTGTTTGCCTTTGGTTATACCCGAGCTCAGGTACTGAACAATTTTGTGCTGGGTCTCGTTGTACGTTTCGCGGATTTTTTTAGTTGTCTGCATGTCATGCCTCAGCATTTAAATTTCATATAGAACAAATTGTATATATAATTATCTGATGGTACTGGTTAAAGAATCGGACGTTTTTATTTCCATGCACAAATAATCTGACCAGAAAAAATATATCTGGCACGCAAATTGAGCTGATTTTCTTGGGCCTGATTTATGCGCAGTCCTGACATTTTTAACCGGGATTTATTGAGTTTTTAAAAATACAAGAGCATTTTTTTATTTTTGCACCTGAGCATCAGCGATTTTACTGATGAGTGCTTCGAGGACCACGCCGCGCATCCCCTCAACGAATTTGATACTTCCGACCACAAGGTGCCCGCCGCCGCTGATACCACCCCCCGGTATCTCGTTTCTGAGTTCCCGAACCATCCTCGGGATGTTCATGAGCACACCCCGCGAACGAAGCACTGCAAAGTCAGGACCAAATCCGATCGTTACAACAGGTTTATCGGCATTCTTTCTGCAAAGCCTGTCATGCACTTCACCGGAAGTTTTTCCTGGCGGGGGGAACGTAAATTTGTGTGCATGGATCTCTACATCAAGTAAGAAGAGGTGAGCTTCGTTTTTGAGTACCCGTGGAGCCACATGCGGCATGGAGGCGCTCATCTGGTCTTCGATCATCGTATTTGCCCCGTCAACAAGGAGTGCCACAAGTTTCCTGTGACGTTCAGAATTTCCGGTCAGGTTCAGGATATCCTTGATTATCTCCCTTCCGTCATTGAACCGCAGCCAGAACTGCTCATAATCAAGCGCGAGTGCAATATCCTTGCATGCTGATTCAGGGTACTGGTCATTGACAAGAGCGAGGAACAGAGCCCGTTCAGGAGCTTCGCTCCTATCTCCGACACCTGCCACTGCAGGGAGATGCCTGATGAGACGCTCGACTTTTGGATTGATCAGTCGTGCGACTTCAGTACCGAGCATTCCTGCAGTAATGCCAAAGTCTCCCCCGACATGGTAAGGATTGACGTGAGCTTTGAGGTACTTATCGATGCTCGCGTCAGGATGGTGATGGTCAATCACAATAAACGGTATTTCATAAACACTGGCAATCTTGTAGGCGGGTTCATCCTCTTCTGTAGATCCATTATCGGTCAGAAGGACCAGCGGCATCTTCTGCCCGTACCGTATATGATCTTTTAAGGAAAAGTCAAGGTCGCGGGTGATATCTTCAATTTCATAGAATGGCGCTTTTGACGGGGCACGCTTAAAAAGGAAATGATCGGCATCAAAGTCACCACCACTCTCCTTAATAAGTGAAACCACGGCCTGTTCTATCGCCACGGCTGAACAGATACCATCAGCATCGGCATGATGGCGAAGGATGATCGGCTGCGATGTGAAGACAGCTTTCCGGATAATTTTGGCAATCTTCTTCATCTCGGGACGGAGCTTTTCCATAACTTCGCTGTGCACAAGGAGAGGAATATTTTCCGGCTCCGATCGTGCATCCAGCGCTTTTTCAATGCGTATTTTCACCGCTGCTGCATCCTCATCGGTGAGAACAGTAAGCGAGTCTACCTCAATCTGCAGCTGGTTATTCCGCATCATCACTTCACCAATGATCTTGACAATGTTGTCAAGCTCAGCTTCCGGATATGCCCGGACCCGGCTTCTACAAAAGCCGCCGCATTCTGGGTCCCGGTCTCATCGACAATCGTAAAGATGGTAGGGCCACTGGTCTGTTTGATCTGGGCGATCTCACCTTCGATTGCCACCGTCTTTCCTACTTTACTGGAAAGGTCTGCTATGTTAACCGTCGTGGACTTGCGATCAACGGTCTGCACCTGATATACCTGAACCAGCACTTCTTCCAGATCGATATTACCATTCGGGCGGATCTGGCGAACCCTGACCAGAATAGGATCGCGTTCCTTGTGTTCTGCCTTGATATTGCTCTTGTGCACAAGACCTTTAATCCGGTCGTTAATCTGGGCAAACATCCCAAATGTTGCAAAACCCTGCACTTTTGCCTGGTAAGTCTTACCTTCCTCAACATCGGAAAGGTCGCATCCTGCACCAAGCCGATAAATAATTACGTCATTATTTTCCATTGTTTTTCACCACACTCAAGCGAAGCGTACCTATTGTCTGCATTGCTGCAATGGTATACTACTACAACGTTGCATATCGACACAAAGCTGATTAAGTACTATTAGGGGTGGCCATGTTAAAGTTCATTGTATCTGACATAATAGCAAAATTCTGTGATTCGGGCGATGATACCACATTTCCTTATCGGGGTATCGAAACAAACAGAGGATAGGGGGAAGAATGAAAAAAGGTGTAAAGACTGCTCTCATCATCATTGGCGTCTTATTACTTCTCGGGGTTATTGGGTTTATCACCTGGGGATTAACTCCCCTAGGACCCACCAGTGAGGCCCTGGCAGCGATGGAATCGAATGCAAACGTCAGCGTCCAGGATAACGGAAATTTTATCGTGTTCACCCCGACCTCAACTACCCCCATAACCGGTTTCATTTTTTATCCCGGCGGTCATGTGGACTGTCGATCCTATGCACCGGTTGCGCAGGAAATTGCCCGTCTTGGATATATGGTTTCAATAGTCAGAATGCCACTTTCGCTGGCTGTCTTTGGTATCAACAAAGCAGACGAAGTGATCACCGCCTATCCAAAGATGCGTTATTGGGTCATCGGTGGTCACTCATTGGGTGGCTCGATGGCGGCATCCTATACCAGGAAAAATACGGATAAAGTACAGGGTTTGGTGTTTTGGGCATCCTATCCGGGGAACGGCGATGACCTGTCCTCCACCAGCGTAAAAGGTCTCTCAACCTATGGTTCAAACGATCAGGTCTTGAATAGGGATAATTTCAATGCGACTGTTCCGCTGCTCCCGCCGGGAACAAGTATGCAGGTGATTCAGGGAGGCAACCATGCCCAGTTTGGTAATTATGGTATCCAGCCGGGTGATGGGACAGCCACGATTTCCATTGACGATCAACAGACACAAGCCGCCGACCTGACTGTGCGATTACTGAGAGCGGTGGAAGGCGAATAATCCAGAGTATAGTGCCATTATAACTACCAACTTGTAAAGGAAATAACGAGAGAAAATATAATCAGAATAGTGTTTTTTAAAAATTCAGATCGAGAAAGTGTTCCTGTTCAAAGGACAAAAAACTCAGACGCTCGGAAGGGCTTCATCCCGCCACCATGGTGCCCCGGTTGGGATGGCGTTGGGAAAACAGGGATCAGGTACACCGGTAATACTGATGAATCGTATGCGCCATCGCCCCCAAAGGGGACAGGACTGGCGCAAGGGAGGCGTTCAATACAACAAGAAATTAGTCGCTGAAATGTGACTATACCCCAGTCAAAAAAACGTGTCTGGCAGTAAGTGCGGGATGAAAGGATTTAACAGTTTTTTGACTTTTCATTGTTCCTGCAATTGAATTTCTTTTTCCTGTCCGAACGATTGCATGAATCAAGGTTATCCCGGATTTGCCCCGGAAGCCTGAATTTCATCTCGGAAGGCTACTTCAATCATGTCCAGATCATTGGGTGCAATGATTGAGCCGGAGAATTTTTTCTTTGCATCTTCGATATGTGCCTGTGCATCCGGATACCGTGAACTGGTATGTATAAGAACAAGAGTCCGTGCATTGAGCACTGATGCCGCTTCTCCTGCCTGTGCTGCTGTCGCATGAAAAAACTCTGCCCCGCGTTCTGCTTCAGACTCATCATAGGTTGCGTCATGGATCAGGAGATCGGCATCATGGGCAATCTCTCTGATACTCATATGGATGGCGCGTGTATCACCAGTATACACGATTTTACGACCTGGCCGTGCAGGTCCCATCACGTGTCCGGGCCGAATCTCACGTGCATCACCACCCGTTCCCAAGGTTATTATCTCGCCTCTCTGAAGTCTGCCAAAGAGCGGGCCGGGAGGGACACCCAGCCCTATTGCCTGCTCACGGTTGAACCTGCCAGGCCGCGCATCTTCCTCAAGAATATAGCCAAGGGAAGGAAGTCCGTGTTTTGTTAAAAAAGCAGTTATGGTATACCCATCAAACCGCACCCATGAACCCTGCCCAAGCTCGACAGATTCAAGGGAAAATTTCAGATTGTACCGTGCGACCTGCCGGAGGATACTGACAAATTCATGTACCCATTCAGGGCCATAAATCGTGAGGGGATCGGTCCGGCCATTAAATGACATGGTCTGGATGAGGCCGAAAAGACCGAGGAAATGATCTGCATGCCAGTGGGAGATAAAAACTGCATTTACCGTAAAGCCGCACCGGGAACGCATCATCTGCTGCTGGGCACCTTCCCCACAGTCAAAGAGAATTGTATCCGAACCGCGCCGGATCATGATGCAGGATGGATTCCGCGAAGGAGTGGGCAGTGCCCCTGCTGTACCAAGAAAATAGACATGCAGAGTCTCACCGCTCATAAAAAGCACTTCCTGAAAACTGAAAGACTTTTTTTCGCCTCATCGATTGACCTTCCTTCAATAACAACCACTCCGTTGTAGTTTGCAGCTGATAGTCTTTCCGACAGCGGACCAGGAAATTGTCCCATCTCCAAGGGCAAGATGTTCATCACTCATACCGTTATTGTCGTGAATATGGATGTGATGTGCTTTTTTTGTATAGCGAAGAAAATCGTTTACTTTCCCGATCGTGTTCGCGTGCCCGAAGTCAAATGTCATACCTATCCCCTCAATTCCTTCTGTCATACCGATCAGTTCCTCAGGAAGCCGGCAGAGAAATTCCTTGATGCCGATCATATTTTCGAGGCAGGCAAGAACTGAATGCTCCTGTGCACATTTACCGATCTGCCTGAGTGCTTCTTTCTGGAGATCCCAGACTTTCTGGGGCATAAGTTTGCCCACCGGAGACAGGTATCCGGGATGGATGACAACCTTATCTGTCAGCGCTGATGCATGTTCAATACAGGTGCAGATCTGCCGTATCGACTCCCGCCATATCGGGTCGTTTAATGTAGCGAGGTTCAGGTCACCATACGGTGCATGTACCGTTATCTCCAGCTGCGTGCTTGCGATCACTTCTTCAATTTTTAAAAAACATGCAGGGTTATCGAGCTGGTAATTTCCATCACCAACAATCTCCCATCCTGCATACCCCGCCTCTTTTATACCATATACCCAGGAAATATCATCCCAGACTTTTGATGAGGATGAGAAATAGGGTTTGAGCATCATCGATCACACCCAATAGTCTCGAGGAGGTTATGCGTTGCAACGAAAAATTCTGCAAGTGTCCCCTCATTGGAAAGGTGCAAATCGGCATCCTTCAGTGCGTTACCCAGACCCCAGCCCATCTCGCGCAAATCCCGGGAACGGAGCCTGTCCGCCGATTCAAAATCGTCAGATCGACCCCGCACCCTGATACGGGCTAATCGTGTTTCAAAGGAGGAGTCGATGCTGATGAGGGTAAAACCGGGAAAAATTCTGCGAAACATCGTTACCTCTGCATCTCCCCGTATACCATCAATAAGTACAAGGGGGGCAGTCTGGCGTTGTATCTCGGGAACACAGAGGTGTGCGATTGCATCCATGCCCCGTTCCGCGCGGAGTCTGTTTGCCATTGCACCAAGATTTGCATCCGTCGGCTTTTGGCCTGCGTCTTTTACTGCATTCCGGATCATATCACCCATAACTATTACCGGGACACCCATTCCCGCCGCAATCTTTGAAAACTCACCTTTACCGCTTGCGGGAAGCCCGACGACTCCGATCACCTTCATAGACAATTTCACCTCCTTCACGCGTCCGGATCTTTACGCTCCGAGCCAATGTATCCGCAATTTTTTTCAGTTCCGCTTCTGAAAGTGGACGGACTTCTCCGGTTACCCCCTGCTGCAGTACGATATCCACCCCACCAGCCTCACGGGCGATGATGGGGACTTCATCATCATACCCGCGGAACAGGGTAATCACGACCTCAAATTCAGGTAAACGTCCCTTTTCGTGAGCCTCTCTGCAGATTGCAAGCGATTTCTGCACATCACTAACATAATTTCCCTTGAGGAGGTTATTATACCGCGCCCAGCGCGCTTTTATATCGAGCGCAACGCGATCCACCATACCCTCCTGGATTAATGCTTCAAGCGTGTCCGGAAAGACACCATTTGTCTGGACACCCACTGCAAGGCCCATCCCTTTTGCTATCCGGGCAAGAGCAAGTAACGCATCCTTTTGCAGTGTGGGTTCACCTCCGGAAAAGACTACACCGCTTATAGCAAACAGCGAGCCCCGGATCATATCTGTAATTTCATCGATCCCGTGCTCATCTGTTCCGGAGACAATGGAAGAGTTCTGGCAGTATGTGCAGCGGACAGGGCATCCCCGGAAAAAGACCGTGCAGACCGATCTGCCCCGCCAGTCAACTGTTGAAAGCGGAACAAAACCCCCAAAGTTCAGTTTGATAGTAATCACCGTGCCGGATTATTTAAGTACAGACAATATTTGAGAGTATTGAGTTGTAATTGCAGAGAGAAAAAACCATGTGCGGGGGGCGTCTTACCTGCAGTCTGATGATACCGGTATCCGTTACGATTATATCCATTATGGCATCGGTTGCATCTGCAGGGATTTCTTCTACTTCCTGGCAGGAAAACGCAATCCCGATCCTCCTGAGGTGGGGGTGTAAAGAGAGGAAGCGATCATAATAACCGGCGCCATAACCAAGCCGGTTTCCTTTTTTATCGAACGCAAGCATGGGAATGATTACTGTTTTTATATCAGAAGCCAATGCAGGCAGTTCACGGCCAACCGGTTCGGGTACATGAAATGTACTCTCCAGTAAAACATCGGGATCTTTGAGGTACGACAGCCGCAGGGTTTTTGTATCCTTTTCAATAATGGGAACGACTACGGTTTTTCCCCCTGATATGAGATGTCCGATTAGTGCTTTTGTATTTACTTCACGCGGTTTTGATGCATATATCATAAGAGGATCAGTACCATCAATCACCTCCAGCAGGCGCCTGCAGATAAGCCTGCTTTTTTCTTCAATCTCTGCGGCTGAAAGTGAAGCCCGTACGGTTCGTGCATGATCCCGCAGTAATTTTTTTTTGTCGTTGGAAGAAAGAGCGTCCGTCATGATGCTGATACTATCATTTGGCCCATCTATCCGATAATCCTGATCTTTATTTCTTTGTTGAGGGAGCAAAAAATAAAAAAAGAAACCCGCAGGATTAGAATTTAAAATGCCGGTTAACTATTTTTATGGCACAGTAATCTCCGCACATGGTACAGGCATCAGTATCAGCCGGCATCCGTTCAGCTCGTATCGCACGGGCCCGGGGCGCATTAATTGCAACCGCGAACTGGCGTTCCCAGTCTAAATCGCGGCGTGCATGGCCCATCTCGAGGTCTGCTTCGCGGGTCTTTTTGAGTTTTATCATATCACCGATATGAGCGGCAATCCGGGAGCTGATAACACCCTCAAAAACTTCCTCCGGGGTCGGGAGTGCAAGGTGCTCAGCGGGGGTCACATAGCAGATGAAATCCGCACCTAAGGATGACGATATCGCAGCTCCGATAGCTGCGACACGGTCATCATACCCCGGGGCAATGTCAGTGACAATAGGCCCGAGCATGTAAAAGGGTTTATTGTTGGTAACGCGTTTCATGAGGGTGACATTGGTGGCAATCTCATCAATGGGCACGTGTCCCGGGCCTTCGACAATAACCTGAACACCGTCGTTATGAGCCTTATCTGCAAGTTCAGCGTTGATGAGCAGTTCCTGCACGGCAGCCCTGTCGGTTGCATCGTGAACTGCGCCCGCTCTCATACCGTTTCCCATGGAAAGGGTGACTTCATGCTCCTTCATAATCTCAAGCAGGTAATCGAATTCAGCATAGAGGGGGTTCTCTTTTTCATTATGGAGCATCCATGCGGTCATAAACGCACCGCCCCGGGAAACAAGCCCCGCGTGCCGACCCTGGTTCCTGAGACGTTTGACCGTTTCCCAGTTGATGCCGGTATGAATGGCCATGAAGTTCGTCCCGAGTTTTGCCTGTTCTGCGGTGATCCGGAACAGGTCATCTTCCTTCATGTTGACAACAGCACCATCTTTCTGTGCTGCTTCAATAAAGGCCTGGTACAGGGGTACGCACCCGACCGACAGTTTTGTATTGGCTATCACCTGTTTACGGATTTCTATGAAGTCTCCCCCGGTCGAAAGTTCCATCAGGGTATCAGCTCCGGCAAGTTCTGCCTGACGGGCTTTTTCAAGTTCCTCGGGTATATTTACAATGTCTGAAGAAGTCCCAATGGATGCGTTCACTTTGGTGCGCAGTCCTTCACCAATCCCACATATTTTGACTTTCCGGTAAGGGGAAACCGGGATGACAATATGCCCCTGTGCAACCCCGCGCCGGACAAAGTCCTCGGTAACTCCTTCCTGCTTTGCTACGATCTTCATCTCTTCCGTAACGATGCCATTCCTGGCATCAGTGATAATACTCATACCATACACGTTGCCGTAAAGACAAGATAAAGCCTCGGTTTTAAAATTCTGGACTAAATCTGGCTTGTTAAGTGAACAAGTAAAGTTGATTTGGACTAAGAAAGATTTTTTTGAGTTTCTTACCCTGCCAACGGATGTTTTTAAAAAAGTGGTTGTTTTAAACCCAAGGTGAGGTACAGAGCAGGGATTGCAAGAAACATTTATATATAAATGAACGCTAACCTATGGTAAACCTTGAACTCCAGGGGGATTTTATGATGACAGACAAAGATTTTACAGAAGTTACGGTAAAAGAAGCCGCTCACGAAGATGCAGGACGGGGCATTGCACGCGTGAGCATCGAAGTGATGAAGAAACTCGGGCTGGTCTCCGGGGACGTTATCGAGATCCAGGGCAAAAAGAAAGCAGCTGCAATAGTATGGCCGGGTTTTCAGCAGGATACCGGATATGGAATTCTCCGTATAGATGGTAACATACGGGGTAACCTGAGCACGGGGATTGACGAGAAGGTAAAAATCCGGAAATCCGAGGCTGAATATGCCAAGAAGGTGGTGATCCAGCCCACGCAGCCAATACGCCTCGTGGGGGGTGAACAGTATCTGTCACGTGTCCTGCGCGGGCGGGCGGTATTTGAAGGCCAGACACAAAGAATTGACGTGATCGGGAATTCCATCACCCTTGTAATTGCCAAGGTCCTGCCGAAAGGAATTGCAATTGTCACTGATGAAACCGAGATTGAACTCAAAGAAGAACCCTACAATCCCGAAGAGGGTAAAAAGGAAGTCTCTGACATTCACTATGAGGATATCGGGGGTCTTGGCCGGGAGCTGCAGCTCGTAAGGGAAATGATCGAACTCCCCTTGCGGCACCCGGAGATCTTTGAGCGGCTGGGTATCCAGCCACCCAAAGGGGTACTCCTTTATGGACCGCCGGGCACGGGTAAGACCCTTATTGCCAAAGCTGTGGCAAACGAGGTTGATGCCCACTTCATTTCACTCTCAGGGCCGGAAATAATGAGCAAGTACTATGGAGAGAGTGAGAAAGGACTCCGTGAAAAATTTGAAGAAGCTGAACAGAATGCTCCGGCAATTATCTTCATTGATGAGATCGATTCGATTGCACCCAAACGGGAAGAGACAAAAGGGGAAGTCGAACGGCGGGTGGTTGCCCAGCTCCTTTCCCTGATGGATGGACTCAAGGGCCGGGGGCAGGTCATTGTTATAGCTGCAACCAACCTTCCGGATTCTATCGATCCCGCGCTCAGGCGTGGTGGACGGTTTGACCGGGAGATTGAGATCGGTATTCCTGATAAAAAGGGAAGGCTGGAAATATTCCAGGTTCATTCCCGGGGTGTACCGCTCTCAGATGATGTGAAGATCGAGGAGTTCGCAAACTCCACACACGGGTTTGTGGGCGCGGATATCTCCCTCCTTGTCAAGGAAGCAGCAATGCATGCACTGCGCAAGGTTATACCGCAGATTAAGCTCGATGAGGACATTCCCAATGAAGTACTTGACCAGCTGAAAGTCACCAAAGAAGATTTCGATGAAGCACGAAAGCACGTTGAACCGAGCGCGATGCGTGAGGTGCTTGTTGAAGTACCGGATGTAACCTGGAAGCAGGTCGGCGGACTTGAGGACGTAAAACAGGAATTAAAAGAAGCGGTGGAATGGCCGCTTAAATTCCCGGATGTGTTCGACCGACTCCAGACCAAGCCTCCAAAGGGCATCCTCCTCTTCGGGCCGCCCGGTACAGGTAAAACCCTGCTTGCAAAAGCCGTGGCAAACGAAAGCGAATGTAACTTTATCGCCGTAAAGGGACCCGAACTTTTATCGAAGTGGGTAGGGGAATCAGAAAAAGGTGTACGGGAGATATTCCGCAAAGCACGGCAGGCATCCCCCTCGATCATCTTCTTCGATGAGATCGATGCGCTTGTTCCCAAACGGGGGACCTACCAGGGATCATCCCATGTGACAGAAAGTGTGGTGAGCCAGATTCTCACCGAACTTGACGGTATGGAGGAACTTAAAAACGTCACGATACTTGCAGCTACCAACCGCCCGGACATGCTGGATGAGGCACTGCTCCGTCCCGGGCGCCTTGAACGTCACATCTATGTTCCCGCGCCAGATGAGGAAAGCCGGAGGAAAATCTTTGAGGTTTACCTTGGGGGAGAGACTGGAAATATCCTTGCAAAAGACGTTGATATCGAGGCACTTGTCGAAAAGACTGAAGGATATGTCGGCGCTGACATTGAAGCACTGGTCCGGGAAGCGAAAATGGCGGCAATGCGTGACTTCATTATTCTGATGGGGACCAGGAATGAGCAGGAACGAAAAGATGCCATCAAGAACGTGATGCTGACAAAGGCACACTTTGAAGCGGGAGTGTCTAAAGTCAAAGGCTCGCTTGACCGTGATGCGATTGAGAAATCCGAGCGTCAGGCATGGGAGATGCTCTATAACCAGGATCAGCGGACTATTCTTGACAAGGCGTCATCTGCCATCAATCGTGCCGGCATGATGCAGAAAAAGACTGATGAACCGTTACTCAGTGACCTTCGAAAAGCAACGTACCAGAGAAAAAAGGATTTTGCCGGGATCGCAAAACTTACTGAAGCTATGGAAAAGAAAAACGAGGCAAAATAACCGTTTGAAAAAATGAACGAGTGGAGGAATTACCAATGTATGACGATCCGCAGGATATGTTTTATGACATGGATGAACTATTCACCCATCTTTATACACAGATGACCCGTAATTTTGCAACAGGGGATCCGGATACATTTGTTTACTACAGGATAATCCGGCAGAATGGACAATCACCCGTGATACCCTGTTCGCAGAGCAACCAGCTGAGGACAAACTCAGAACCGGTTGTAGAAATTCACCTGATTGGTGACGAGGTGAAAGTGATCACTGAACTTCCCGGTATGACAATGGACGCGATAGAACTCAAACTCCTGGGATCTGCACTCACCATTGATGCAGACGGGGGTTCTTCGCAGTATCATACACACGCAGATTTACCACCGGTAGATTCGGGATCAATGCAGACCTCGTTTAAAAACGGGGTGCTTGAAGTGACGTTAAAGAGGTTACCGGATAACTCAGAAGCAGGAAGCTCGTGAAACAGCTTACCTTTGATTCTCTTTTTTTATATCGACAAATATTCTGTAATCTTTGTGCTGTCCGCCATGGCGGCCCTTCGGGAGCGGTGGCGATCATTGTAAATGGCGGCGTGTGAAAAAAAATCTCGTAGCATACCTGAATAGTTCAATTTTCATGGGAATCCCTTTTCCCTTGATATGAATTTCAGGCTGCTGGTACGATGAAGGAGGGGACAGTGCCTGTCCCCCCATACCGCCCCTGCGCTGAGCGATGATGACGTAGCACCTGTTCAGGAGTTATCGCATCGGGGGAGCCACAGCAGCGGGGGTGAAACGCCTTTGAGCGTTTAGCTTGAAATTGAGCATTTCTAAAGAGTTAAAAATCCGGATCTGGAGAACCGGACATGAATCTTTACGTTCACACTGGCATAAAAAAAATCGCCTGAAACGATGGACGCACGCTTCAGGGCCTTTCCAAAGCACAGCGGGGCAAGGAAGTTTTTTTTAATTTTTAGTTATCAATCCGCCGTGGGTGTGTCAATTCGGGGAAGGCGGTATTCATCGTACCTGAATAATAAAAAAAGCATCATCTCCGCGACATATCTGGATGCTACGATTTTCACGGGAAAAATCAGCACTGTTGAAATGTTTAAAAAAACCTGAACGCTCTTTTGATTTAAAATTCAAAAATATCTCGAATTTTGCTATTAAAAATAAATATTTCAACTATTTTAAGTTAAATTTAAAACAAAATATTTATATATAATTAAATAAAAAAGAAAAAAATATGCCCGAATTCATACCTTGTCCGAATAAGGGATGTAAAAACGGTAAAATTCATTTGTTTGTTGGTTTTGACATTTTCTGGAGTAATTGTCCGGTGTGCAGGGGATCGGGATTCATCGTAAAAAGTGTCCAGAAATCAGCATCGAAAATCGTAAAAGAGATCTGAGTGAATGCGAGAAGCAAAATAATACCAGTTCATCATTAAGGTGCACATATCTTGAATCTACAACACCCCCCAACATTCACGGATACAAGGAGAGGGAACTGGCTCGAAAATTAATTTCAAAATCAGAATAAGTCTGATAAACCTCTAGATCAAACTGCTACACAAATCAGGGTATCTTGGTAAAGTATGAAGGTGTAATACACTTTTGTGACAGAGGATGGCGGTAAAAATGATACTCAAAGATTTCCTAATCAGCGCAGGAACAGAAAAAAATCTCACGGAGCTAATACTCTGTTTGAGCACCCAGGCCCGGCAGGTGAAGAATGGTTTTTTTCCTACCTGTATGAAAACACAGGCGTGTGAACTGACCAGAAATACTTTTGGCGAGGAGCAGATGGCTCTTGACAAGTATGCTGATGCGGTATTTATTTCCGGACTTAAAAAATCACGTCTTGTACATTATATTGCGACAGAAGAACAGGAACAGATCATAGAAGTCGAACATCCGAAAAACAATTTCGGGGTGGTCATCGATCCTCTTGATGGTTCATCACTCATTGATGTGAACCTCTGTATTGGATCGATTATCGGCATTTACCCGGGTCATGTTCTTGAAAAGGGCGCAAAAATGGTGGCCGCCCTCTACATCCTGTACGGGCCACTTACCCTGCTGACACTGACAACCGGCAAGGGAGTTCATGAATTCGTCCTGGATGATACGGGTGAATTTGTTCTGAAGGAACAGGATATCAAAATCCCGGAAGGGAAAATTTATGCACCCGGTGCCCTGAGGAAGGATTATCTTCCTGCTCATGCCCGATGGATTGAGCATCTCGAGCACGAGGGATATAAACTCCGCTTCAGTGGCTGTTTCGTTGCAGATGTTCACCAGATCCTCCATAAAGGGGGTGTATTCACGTATCCCGGTTTCAAAGGCAGGGAAAAGGGAAAACTGAGACTCTTGTATGAAGCAAATCCCATGGGAAAAATCATTCACGAAGCCGGGGGGGGAATCAGTAACGGAAGGACTGATATTCTCCAGATCCTACCGGAAAAGATCGATCAGGTCACTCCCATTTATATCGGGGGTAAAAAAGAGATCGGGCTGATTGAAAAGTATATGGCTCAAAAGATGATAAAAGAGGAGTGATGAGTCTATGAAAAAGAACGATTATGGTCCAATCCCTGGTTCAACGATTTTTCGCGGCATTTCCGGCCAGAAAACAATTATCATGGCGGCAAATACGCGGATTGCAACGGTGGCACAGGGTATTTTCAAAGCCGCAAAGGAGACTGATTCCGCAGTATTCATGGAACTTGCCAGGTCAGAATGTGACCTGAAAGGGGGATATACCGGTTTAACGCCGAAGGATTTCTCAGCAAAGATGAGAGAAGCTGCAAAGGCGGCGCAGTTTGATATCTGGGCTCTGCATGCAGACCATATTACGATAAAAACGGGAGAACCCGTAGAGATAGAGAGCACAAAACAGTTAATCGATGCCCAGATTCAGGCAGGATACACCTCATTTGCCATTGACGCCTCTCATCTTTTCAATTTTGAAGGTAAAACTGTCAGGCAGGAACTGGATAAAAATATCACGGCAACCTCAGACCTGGCTCTCTATATTAAGAACAGGATGAAAAGCAAGGATTTCGGTCTGGAAGTGGAGGTTGGGGAAATAGGAAGAAAAGATGGTCACGGGATGATCCTCACAAAACCCGAAGAAGCTGTTGAATTCATTAAAGCCCTGCAGGAAAACGATGTCTATCCCCAGGTGCTGGCAATTGCCAATGGAAGCACGCATGGGCATGTGTACGATGATCAGGGGAATGTGATCGAACAACTTTCCATTGATATCCCTCAAACGAAGGCAGTTGCACAAGCCCTGCGGGAGAACAACCTGCATGTTGGCATCGCTCAGCATGGGATAACCGGAACCCCCCGGGATCTCATTAACCAGCATTTCCCGAAAGGGGATATCATCAAAGGAAATGTAGGGACGTTCTGGCAGGACGTCGTTTTCTCAACACTGAAGGTGTACGAACCTGCACTGTATAAAGACATCCGGGAATGGACACTGGAAAAATACCGTCCCGCAAATACCGGGAAAAAAGACAGCCAGATATTTGACGGGAATTGCAAGTTTGCGATCAAAGAATTTTTCAAAGAGATTTATTCGGTAGAGGAAGGCACTGAACAGGCAATCAGGGCTATGGCCTATGCTGAAAGCCTTGTCTTTTTCAAAGCGTTCAGTTCGTATGGGTCAGCCTCCCGGGTCAGGAAGATCCTCTAGGGAACCAACGTAACTTTTTTCTTCTGCAGAGAGATTCTATACTGTGATTTCTCATGCCGAAGACCACGATTTCTGTAATTAAGGCGGATGTGGGAAGTTTCCCCGGGCACTCCCGTACCCACCCGAAGCTTCTGGAAAAGGCAGCAAAGATGCTCAAGGATGAGGAAGGTAAACTGCTCATCGACTCCTTTGTCACCCACTGTGGTGATGACCTTGAACTGATCATGACTCATACCCATGGCGTGGACAATGAAAAAATCCACAGGCTCGCATGGGATGTCTTTCTGGAATGCACAAAAATCGCAAAAAGTATGAAGCTGTATGGCGCCGGGCAGGATATGCTCGCCGATGCATTTTCCGGCAATGTTAAGGGTATGGGTCCTGGTGTTGCCGAGATGGAGTTTGAAGAACGAGGCAGTGATCCTGTTCTTGTATTCATGGCGGACAAGACCGAGCCGGGCGCGTGGAACTTCTTCCTTTACAAGATCTTTGCCGACCCTTTCAACACGTCCGGGCTGGTAATTGATCCCTCGATGCATAAGGGCTTTGTCTTTGAGGTGCACGATCTGGTTGAAAAGCGCCGTATCATGTTCAAGTGCCCGGAGGAGATCTATAATCTCCTTGCATACATTGGTGCCCCGTCACGCTACGTGATCAAGCATGTGTTCAAACGGGAGGGGGACATTGCTGCTTCAACCAGTACCCAGCGTCTGAGTCTGATTGCGGGACGGTACGTTGGTAAAGATGATCCGGTTATGATTGTCCGTTCCCAGAGCGGTTTTCCCGCTGTCGGTGAAGTGATCGAACCGTTCTGCATACCGGTCCTTGTTGCCGGATGGATGCGTGGATCCCATCATGGCCCGTTCATGCCGGTCGGACTGTGCGATGCCAACTGTACCCGGTTTGACGGCCCGCCCCGGGTCATTTGTATGGGTTTCCAGATTAATAATGGCAAGCTCATTGGTCCTGCAGATATGTTTGATGATATAGGGTTCGATCATGTGCGGGCACGGTGCAATGAAATTGCTGATCTCATGCGGGCCCAGGGACCATTCGAGCCGCACCGCCTCTCACTTGGGGAGATGGAATATACCACCCTTCCGGGTGTTGAAAAGGAACTTTCGAAGCGCTGGGAGCCAATTCCCCAGAAATAGGTTTTTCTGGCGTATTCCAGACTGCATTTTTTACTCCGAACAGCACAGGATCTGCATAAGACGGGAGCGTACAGAACCGGAGTAATGAGCAAACTTTAATTATCTTACATCCCAAATTAGGGCAGATGGTTAACGGAATTGTTTTGCCGATAAAAAAAGTGTTTGGCCTTGTGGATTCAAAAATATCTGTCGAGATCAAAGACGAAGGCCGGAAACTGCAGGGGCGTCTCGTTGCTGTGGATGAGTACCTGAATATTCATATGGATGAAACGATTGAGTTTATTGATAACCAGCGGGGAAGAAGCCTTGGTACTGTCGTAATCAGGGGCAATAATATTCTTACCATTGCACCGGTTATCGGATGATGAAAAAGGTGGACAGCGTGGAAGATCCTGTTGATGAAGCACTGAAACTGATCCAGTCGAAACCAGAAGGCATTCTCCAGAGTGAGCTCTGGAAAGAACTGGGCGTAGACAGCCGGAAATGCTCCCGGATTGTCAAAAAGCTAGAAGATAGTGGACTCATTGACAGGACCGAGTTCAAGAAAGACGGGATCAAGACGTACCTTCTGCATGCCAAACAGATGCCGGTGAATCCTGCGCACCTGCTTGCAGGAGATGAGCTGATACCCTGCATAAGCTGTGAACTTGAGTGCATCGTTGAGGAATGTCATCCCCTTATGGACTGGATGTACCAGCTGGCGATTGTCCAGCATACGGAATAGACCTTCTTTTTTTCTGGCGATTTGTCGCTTCGTTTCGATATGCTCAATACCCACAACGTGAACACTTTTCCTGACAATCATATGAACAAGTTCAAGATTTCGCTCCTGCTCCAATGCCTTGTATTTTTAATACCCGTGAACATTTACGTCATTGGAGATTGGCTGGGTACCGGTGTGCAGTGGGTGCTGTTCCGGTACCAGCAAACGTACCTGGGGAATAGCCTGATTCTCATAACCAGAGAGATTACCTTTGTTCTTTCCGGAACGATTGGCGGAAGGAGTGCAATCTCTATCACCCTCTGGGCGATCGGAGTTCTCCTGTTTATCATTGCAACATTCCTGGTTATTCTTGCAAACGTCAAAAAGGATTTCCCGCTGATAAAAAAAGCATCGTTTTTTACGATAGCCGGAGGGATAATTATTGCTGTATCTATCCTCTTCCGGTATGGCTTCCTGCTCAGCGGCCCATCAGGATTTGCTCTTCCCGTAGGGATTCCGATCATCCTCATCATAGGATGGTGGATGTACCAGGAAGCGGATAATGAAACGGATGATGACAATTCTGGTCCTGAATAAAAATGTAAGGAGTAATAAAAGATTTTTTATGGGGGTGAGTATTCTTCTCCTGATAAAAAAATTATCGGACAACTATTTATCGCTCTACTATCCACCTCATATGAGTGAACAACCCACGATTTCCTTAAAAGAGATCCACCATGATTTCTGTTTTATATGTCGATGACAATTCTGATCTTTTCGGGCAGATCCGCTCTTTTTTAGAAAAGGCCGGAGATATCAGGATCGACAACGCCCATTCCATAAAACAGGCGTTGGAAAAAATCAAAGGCCGGACTTATGACGTAATCATTTCCTACGAGCAGATCCCTGAAGTTAACGGTATTGAATTCATGTCTGACATGAATGGGATTGAATTTTTACAGTACCTCAAATCAATAGGAAACACAGCACCGGTTATTCTGCTCTGCCGACGGGGAAATAATAAAATCGCTGTTGAGGAAGTCACCAATGCGACCGAGATCACTATTCCAAAAAGTGGTGATATCCGTCCGAATCTTCTGGAAATGGTCACGGTGATCAAGCAGACCATGCTCCGAAAAAAAGCGGAACGGGAGATAAAGGTGCAGAACGAACAACTTACCGCCATCCTTTCCGCAACACCTCTTGGCATATTTCAGGTACGCAACCATCTCATGACCTGGGTGAACCAGCAATTTTCTGAAATGCTCGGTTATGAAGAATCATACCTGGTTGGTAAAGAAATGGGTAGTATTTTTAAAACACCTGAAGACTTCGATCTGGTATGCCATCAGCTCCAGGTCAAGCGCAGCTCCCGGGTTTTTGCTTGACAGAATGCAACCTTCTGAAAAAAAATAATTCGACCCTCGCATGCCAGCTGCAGGCACAGATGGTTGACCCGCGGGATATCGGTAAAGGCGGGACATTTGTTGTAACTGACATATCGGAGAGGAAGAAAATTGCTGATGCGCTCAAAGAGAGTGAGGCAAAGTACCGGGAAGTTCTCCAGAATACCCAGAGCATCATTATCAGGATGGATACCTCGGGAAATATCACCTTCTTTAATCATTTTGCACTCTCATTCTTTGATTATTCCAGTGAAGAAGTGATCGGGAAGAACGTTGTAGGGACCATTGTTCCACAAAAAGCCCGCTCCGGTCATGATCTGTCCATGATGGCAAATGATCTCGGGTTTAATGCTGAAGGCTATGCTGTCAACGTGAGCGAGAATGTCCGTCGCAACGGCGACCGGGTCTGGATTGCATGGATAAATAAGGCAATCCGTGATGAAAAAGGCCATATCATTGAAATCCTGTGCATTGGCAACGATATTACCGATCGAAGGCGGAAAGGGGAGGTCCGTATCAGTACCTGATACGTGGAAGGACATCGTAATTGCCGAAACCGATGTTAAAGAGGAAGTGTTTGACGCTGTCTTCCACATAAGCACTGAAATTTCTATCGAGGGGAGGGAAGGAAAATCTGTTGGTACCACATTTCTGATCGGAGATGCGGATAATGTCATGGCAAAATCGCGACAGATATCGCTGAATGCATTTGAAGGGCAGAAACCTGAATCACGCTGTATTACCAATCAGGATATCAAGGAAAACATCAAGGAATTTGCCCAGCTTGACGGGGCCTTTGTGATTGACGGTGACGGGTATATCCGGGCGCAGAGTCGCTATATCACCGTTGATACCAGTAATGTTACCCTCCCAAAAGGTATGGGAACCCGTCACAACTCAGTTGCGGCAATGACTCAGGTCACCAATACCGTTGGCATCGTAGTTTCCCAAAGTGGCGGGGGAATCACCATCTTCAAAAACGGCTTAATTCTCAAAAAAATTACGCTCTGATACTTCTGCGTTCCTGCCACAGGAAAACAGTTTTTTTAAAAAATACAGTCCACTGTGAAAAATCGAAAAAAAGATAAGAGTGACGCTTCGCTACAAGTGGATCCCCTGCGCGATGTTCGTGGGTCCCGGTCTGGAGCCCGTCCTCCCATAAGGGAGGCTATCATGCCTCACTCCATCTCTTTTTGGGGGGGGTGAGTGAAAAGGGGGAGTCGTTCTCCTTCCACAATGCCTCTAACGGACGCACCGAAGATTTCTGGAGCTCGATCCTTGCGTTCTCGTCCAAACATATCACCTTGGCGGATTTTATGGATCGGCCTCCCTGGTGGGGCACAAACCACCGAATCTGACAGGTATTATTCGATCAATCCAATGACACTCTTCCCTCTACTTCCCTATCTTGAATGTTTTGCATGACGACAGTTTTTTCCATGATACTCTTCCCAGCAGATATGATGACAGACATTTCCTACTGCTTTGAACGCATCCTCAAGATCCGGGAAATTCGGGATCCCTGCATCCCGGAGTATGCGCAGTGGCGTCTTCATGGAATCACCGCCGATCATACATCCCACGATCATCTTGTGGGTGCTTTTTGAGAACCGCACCAGTTCATTTGCAACGCGTACCGGATCTGATATTGCTGATGGCACTGCAATCACAAAAGCAATGTCCCAGGCATCCTGGTTTTTTATCATAACGTCAAAGGTCCTGGCAAACCGGTCAGCTGATGCATCACCTACCATGTCAATCGGGTTCTGCCGGTTCCAGTCAGCCGGCAGGATGATATCCAGTTCTTCAAGGATCACTTTGGGGAACTCCACCAGTTCTATACCGAATATTTCTGCATAATCTGATGATAAGACCGCAAATCCCCCTGCATTACTGATTACAATGGCACGGATTCCTTTGGGATATCCTTCAGATGACAGAAGTTCTGCTGTCTGAAATGCTTCACGCATGGATCGTACGGGTATTATTCCGGACTCCCAGAATGCTGCCATATATACTTCGAAACTGCCGGCAAGGGATCCGGTATGGGAAGCTGCGGTCATCTGACCAATCCGGGATGAACCCGATTTGATTGCGACAACAGGTTTTTTTGCGGTGATCCCGCGGGCAATCTCCATGAACCGTTTTCCATTTCTGATCTCCTCAATGTACAGGATTATCGCCCGGGTATGGGGGTCATTGCCGGCATACACCAAAAAATCCTCAAAACAGAGATCTGCCTGGTTACCAATACTGATTACTGCAGAAAAACCGATTTCTTCGGGCAGGCTCCAGTCAACAATAGTTGAAATGATGGCACCACTCTGGGAGATGAAGGCAATTTTGCCGGGTTTTGGTGTTATCGGGTCAAACGTGGTATTAATTCCCTGGTGGGGCAGCATGAGGCCCAGGCAGTTCGGGCCCATAATCCGCAGGTTAAAGCGTTTTGCAATAGTGAGCACCTGCTGTTCAAGTTCCGCCCCAGCGTTTCCTGACTCCCGAAAACCGGATGAGATGATGATGACAAGGGGGACACCTTTTTCCCCGGCTTCCTCAACGATTTTTGGGACAAAACGCGCTGGAACTACGATGACGGCAATATCGACAGGATCAGGAATTGAGGCAAGTTCAGGGTATACCGTGCGCCCGAGAATTTTTCCGTGTCGGGGATTTACCGGATAGAGTTTTCCGGGAAATGCAAGGAGGTTGCGAAGGACTGCATACCCGACCTTATTGGGTTCAGGAGTTGCTCCGATCAAGGCAATAGACCTGGCGTTCAGGATCTCCGGGAGCAAAGAGTGGGGCTGCTGTGCGGGTATCTCGTCAATAACATCGGTACTGAAGATCCGGGCATCTACTACACAAGCTCCTTTTTCGTATAAAAAAACCGGATTGAGATCAAATTCCACAATAGTGGGACTCTGGATAAAAAAACGTGCCACCTGGTCAATCAGCGAAATAAGTCCTTCCTTATCCCGTGCCGGTTCATTGCGAAATCCTGTAATCAAAGGGTATGCTTGCAGTTCCTGGAGCATCGCATCGATATCCTCAGTTGTGACCGGAAGCACCCGGATTGAGAGATCCCGGATGAGTTCGACATGCGTCCCCCCCATCCCGACAGTAATTACCTTTCCAAAGGTTGGATCCGTCTTTCCCCCGACAAGGATCTCCAGTCCCGTTTCTTTTTGCTGTTCGATAATAAAACCAGAAATGATTGCGGAGGGATCAAATGCTTTCACCTTGTGTAAAAGGGTATCAAATGCTGTTTCTGCATCTGCACTCGACCGGATACCGGTAAAAACACCTCCCGCATCGCTTTTATGGATTACCTGGGGAGAGATGACCTTCATAACCAGCGGATATCCCAGCTGATCGGCAGCTTTTGCCACTTCCTGCCGGGTTCTTACAACCGTAAACTCAGGGACCGGTATACCCTGTTTTTTCAGCAATTCATATCCTTTTGCTTCTGAAAGCATCGTGCGGGTCATGGCATCAGTTTCCCTGTAGGTATAGCCGTTTCGTAGGATATGAGGGTTTTTAAAATAAACGGAATAAATCCCGCTTGCATCCGCGCAGTCACCCTCTTTCAACTGACCTGCCTTATTGATTCAGGTGAACATATTATGAATTCTCCAAAACCTGAAATAACAGGCTCTCACGGTCCGTGACGGAATAACCGTGAATATTTCCCATCTATTACAAGCATAAAGTTAATAATATTCTATGACCATCAGTAATCACAATGCATATTCCCACCCCAGAAGAGACTCCGTGCCCGCCGTGAAGCACTCGGTATGAAACAGACTGAACTTGCAAAACGCGCCGGCATCAGCCAATCAATGGTCGCACGGATTGAAGCGGGAAATGTAGATCCCCGGATAAGTACCTTATCCAAAATTATTGTAGTTCTGAATAGCGCTGAGCCAAAAAAGATCAGGGCAGCACAGATAATGCATACGCCGGTTCTTTGTGTCCAGCCTCAGGATGCGATTACCCGTGCGGTAGAGATCTTTGAAAAGAATAATATCTCTCAGCTCGCCGGTAATCGAACGGGGAGTGCCGGTAGGATGTATTTCTGAAACTGTGATCGTAAAGGCGATTGAACAACAGCGCCTGCACAAGACACACCTCTTTTTTGTCCGTGACTTTATGGAACCGGGATTTCCCACAGTACCGCCCGATATGGATGTGGAAACAGTGATAAATATCCTGCAGCAGAACCATGCGGTACTTGTTGTCGAGGGCAGGGTAGTGAGGGGCGTGATTACCAAGCACGACCTTATCTCATTGATTGTATAACTTCTTTTTTTACCTCACAGATGCAAGAACCATCAGCCATGTGTCCATTATCGAAGAAAAATCCTGTGACAGGGGTGTGTTGCATCCATTGAACTTAGTAATATCTGGCAGCAGCGATCACAGTAAAGGGAGTAGTAGGGAGAAAATGTAATATCATACCTGAATAGCTCAATTTTCCGGGAAAATGCTCATTTACCAGCTATTCGCTAAACGGGAATTTCACCCTCGCCGCTATGACTCCCCCGATGCGATAATCCCCCGAACAGGTGCAATATCATCCTCGCTCAGCGCAGGGGCGGGATGGGGTCAGTCACTGTCCCCTCCTTAATCGTGCCAGCATCCTGAATTTCATATCAAGGGTTAAGGAATTCTCAAGAGCCGTTTTTTTTTATTGAATACAAAAATTGTAGTGGCAACACACCCCATCCACAAACATGTTATTCCTCTGATTGAAACTCTGTTCAAGGTACTTCCATGAACAACCAATTCAGGATTAATAGGGTAATTACAGGTTTTCTTGTCATAATCAGTCTGATCGGTAGTGTAACAGCAGTCAGCCTGGCACCATCCTGGCAGGAACATCCAGCCGATGACGCCACATTTTCTGATCCGATACTATCAACAGATGGATCAATGGTTTTTGCCGGTGGGAACAAGTTGTTGGTCCGTTCATGGAATGGAGACACCCGATGGGGCAGTTTATCGGGAACCGTGGCGACGATGAGCCCGGATGGAAATTTTATTGTCTCTGCACTCAATGATAATGTCCGTACATTCAACAGGACCGGCGATGCAGTCTGGAACAGGATTACCGGCAGTCCATTTCGTGCAGTCGCTGTCTCGACTGACGGATCTCTGGTGATTGCTGCAGATGACAGGGGTTATGTACGTTCCTGGACCGTTGATGGTAAAAACCTGGGAGTGGACAACGAAACTGATCAGGTGAAACGAATAGTAATTTCTCCATCACAATCTCTGGTGGTTGTTTCTACCATAGATAATCTGAAGGTTTTTTCACCGGAAATGAAACTGGTCTGGGAAAAGAAAACCCTTGGAAACCGTGATGATTTCATCGAATTCTCTGCTGATAGTTCTACCTTGATTCTGGCAGGAGAAAACCAGGTATCATCCTATACGGCCAAAGGATTACTGAACTGGGAAAAAGAGATAACCAATAATTTCATTATCGATATGACCTGTTCTGATGACTGTTCGACCATTGTTCTGGGAAGTCAGGATGGAAATGTCTGGGTTCTCAACAAAGAGGGGCAGATACAATGGAAATATCCGGCAGGTACCTGGGTCAATAGTGCAGGTGTTTCCCGGGATGGTTCTGTCATTGTGGCTGGAGCCCTTGACGGGACCGTGTATGTACTGGATAAGAATGGAAACCTGCTGGCCCGGACAAAAACAGATTCGGCAATCCTGCAACGATCTATTGCCGTCAATGAGGATGGCACCCGGATAGTTGTTATCACTGAGCGCACAATGTACGGTTATAGCCTTGATTATGATCGTTCTGGAATTCCAAAAGCGACATATACAGAAATACCTATCCGGACAACCATTCCCCCTTCTACAATCACTACCCCGGTACCTGTCAAAACAACCCGGCCAATAACCATTCCATCTCCAAAAGGTACTACGCTGCCAGAAACAAACAGCACCCCAAACTCAGCTCTTACCCCACTGCTCGCAATCTTCGCATTGGCAGGTCTGTTGTGTGAAATCAGGAGACGTAAAAATTGATACCTGCGTGACAGACACGTGCCGGATATGGAAAAGCCACAATGAAAAGGAATAACAAGGTTTAATTTTGCCTACCTATGACCGGGAGTGATGCAGGAAAGTGGACATCTGACCATAGGGTAATTCTCCCCGTTATCAAATTCATCATATTCATTTTTGGTTGCCATATAAATCGCTGATAATTTTTTAGCCTTGTATCTTCGCGTTCCAAGGCGCGTTAAAAAAACCACCATGAAAAACCCTTTTTATGGGATATTTATAAAAAAAATGTTTCCAGGTCAGAGTTTTGAGACCAGATCCCGGAGTACCACACCCGGCTCTTTTGCTTTCACAACACTGGATGCAAGAAGCACTCCATCAGTACCCAGATCAACGGCTATCTTCACGCACTCTCCCGACTGGATACCGGCACCCGTCAAAACCTTTACCTGAGGATTTATTGCATGAACAGCTGCAACAGAGCGCCTGATTATATCCGGGTTGGCTTTTGAGACCGAGACTCCGCTCCCGATCAGTTCCGGGGGTTCAATTGCTACATATTCCGGTGCAAGTGCTGCTGCACCGGCGCTGGTGGATTCATTGTTCGAACAGACAACGGAAATAAGCTTTTGGGCCTGTAAAGCCCTGACGGATGCTTCAATCTCAGCAAGTCCCAGGCGTCTCTCTGAATGGTTGATAAGGGATCCTGCAGCTCCAGCCATCCTGATTGCATCAGCAGTGATGTGCCCGGTGTGAGCGCCGGGTTCAAAACCATCAACATGCTGTGCGTATACCGGGATGGAGAAGTGATGACAGAGCGGGTGAAGATCCACATAGGATGGCGCAATCGCAATAGTTACCCCGCTTTCATGCGCTACGAGTTGTGCAGCATTCGCGATCATATGACCGCGGTTGCCCATTCCCTCTTTGAACGTCTTTAAGTTTACCAGGATTAAGGGTGCAGACATAGTAACTCCTCGTTTTTACGATATGATTTGGTCCCTGATACACCATTTCGGTTCAACGGTGATGAATATTTTGCCCTGGAAAGAAACGATCAGTTACGATTCCTGCAGCCCCCGGACGAAGTGACCGGCAGTAATTCCTCCGACAGCAAGGCGTTTTACTGCATCTTTGAGGTATCTGAAATGAGGATCATGGGCAGGGACTCCTTTTTCTGTCAGCAGTATTGCTTCCTGATAAAGATGGATCATATCCATGGTATAGGTACCGGTCCTGCCGCGTGCATCAATAAGCACTTCGCTGATGCCAATCTGCATGAGTGACGGGAGATGGTCAATAAGGCAAATCTCTGCAGAGTTGTAAATGTGCGAGCGGCATTCACCATCGATGCGTACGGGGAACGTATGCCCGGATGCATCCATGATGCCAAAGAACCCGGAGGTATCTGTATCAACCGCTTTTCTTTTACAAGGTAGCCAGGGCTGGAGAATACAGTTCTCTGAAACCATTGCTTCAACACTTCCCTGCACGATAAGGGCAAACGAAGGTAAGGAGCCCCCAGGCCGGGCTCCATGGATCAACAGCCGGATCTCATCACGCGATAATTCCGGGGAAAGAGTGACCGATCCAAAACGGGAAGGAAGGTGCCGGACTGCTTCATGATTGAAAATATTGAGCCCAATCGATCCAAAAAGAACTGATGCCGGAAGACACTGCATGAGAGCTTGGGAAGTGCCCCAGTTTTCCACCATAACTTCGGCGATTTCCGGACTCAATGTCTGCGACAGGAGGGGAAGGACTGAATCCAGGTAGTTGTTGTCAGTGATCCGGGGAAATTTGAGCACAAAGCGGATACCTGCTTCACGGCATATCCGGGATGCAGTAATTGTCTGTGATGCAAACGAGGGAAATCCGGCAGGGATCCTGCAGTTGCCCCCTGATGGCGTGAATACGGGTTCAAAACAGATAAAATCGCATCCGGCCTCTGCTGCCTTCTCAACGGACAGGAGCGAGTCTGTACAGACACCGAGAACCAGTGAAGATGAGGGCAGGAGCTCGCTGGTTTCTGGTGGGCGGATAATTACCTCCGGTTTTAAAACATTCCATCGCATCTGTGCCTCTTCAACGCATTCCTGATGAGGATGGGAATGTGCAATCATCATCTCTTCAGCCCGTGCAAGGAGTTCCCTCCGAACCCGGTTCAGTCCTGCAAGGGGGGTAAATAAATCACCGGAATACTCAAGGGAAAAATTCCGTATCGCAAACGGGGTCCCTCCGGTTTTTTTCAACTGCTGCTCCAGCTGCTCCCGGGTTAATGGATGAGAACGGGCAGGCACCAGGCAAAAATCAGGGTGGTATATCAGGGGTATTGATCTCCCTCTCCGGGTATGTATCAATCCTTCAACCACCAGATTACCTCCCTTATCAATCCTGAATTCGAGATCCACGGGAACAGGATGCCGTAACCCGACTGGCGGATGAGCAATTATCTGCCGTGCACGCATCTCAAGATCTGATGAAGAGGTAATGAAGACTCCAGTACCAGGTGCAACCGGGTGCGGAACCCTGATTACAATTTTACCGGCTTTCTGCACGGGAACTGTATTGAGGGAAAAACCATATTCCTGACGGGGATTTTTGGGATGAGTGAGGAGGAGCCCGTCACCAGGAGAAGGAATGAGAGATCTATCTGACCTGACGGTTATGGTTTTTGATTTTTCATCATACCGGCTCACACAGCCGATGCAGATGCCCCGGTTGTCCGAAGCATCCGTTCCCATGATAGCTGCAGGGGATTTTTCAAAAAGATATCCTGAAGTAAAACCGCGGTTGAAGGCGAGTTGGAGATCCTGAAATGCCCCGGGATATTTGTACTCATTTCCCGCGGCAATTGCATCGAGAGCCCGCCGGTATGTAGAGACGACAATCGCAACATATTCCGGTGATTTCATACGACCTTCGATCTTCAGCGAGATGACCGGGGAGTTGGCGAGCTGGGGGAGGTTCTCATAGGTGCAGAGGTCTTTTGGGGAAAGCAGGTAACGCCCCGTGGAGGGAAGTTCGCGAAGACCTGTCGGCCGGCCATATACGTCGGTATCCCCGGCCAAAAGAGTGTAGGGTTTCCGGCACGGCTGGGCACACATGCCACGATTCCCGCTCCTTCCGCCGATCACTGATGAGAGCAGGCATTGACCGGAATAGCAATAACAGAGTGCCCCGTGAGCAAACACTTCAAGTCCGATGCCGGATTCACCGGTTTCCCGTGCTATACGCAGTATGTCGTTGAGCGAAAGCTCCCGGGCAAGAACGACCCGGGAAAAGCCCTGTTCCGCAGCCCATCGTACCCCTTCACTTGAATGAATTGTCAGCTGGGTTGAGCCATGAAGCGGCAGCAGGGGGACAATATCCCGGGCGAGTGCGGCAATTCCTGTATCCTGCACAAGAACAGCATCAACACCGATCAAGTACAGCCAGATAAGATATTCAGCCACATCTGATAATTCCCTGTCGTGGATAAGGGTGTTTATCGTAATATAAACACTGATATCCTGTCGGTGGGCAAAGCTGACTGCCTCTTTTATCTCACCCTCGGTAAAATTCGTGGCAGATCTCCGGGCACCAAATCTCTTTCCACTCAGGTAAACAGCATTCGCACCACCAGCGACAGCTGCCCGGAACGCTTCGGGTGACCCGGCAGGTGCGAGAAGCTCAGGGATCTCTTTTTCTTTCCGGATGTGAGGAGAAAACGGCATACTTACTCCCGATTATTTAAAAGACCAGGCTGAAAATTCCCATCGTTGCAAGAATCGTTACGATGGAGATAGTGATATATCCTGCCATTATCAGGAGGATTGATCGGGTTTTTTGCCACCCGACTACCCAGGATACCGGGGGACAGACATAAAATCCCAGGGTCATTACACCAGGTACAAGGCCATAGATACCATATTTTGTCAGGAAAGAGGATTGTTTTGCCCGGTCTGATGACTTTTTTAAGAACCGTGATACCCTTTCTGAATGCTCCCCCATGATAGCAAATATATCAAACAATACCAGGGTGACCCCCAGTGCAACGCAGACCAGTACATACAATACAAAAACCGGGTGCAGACCAAGCCCGAGACCAATCGGTGCCGCACCATATTCGATTATCAAGGTGCCGGTGATGAGCGCAAGGGTGGAGGGGATGGGGATAGATAAAAGGAATGCGGCCGCAAGAGGTAATACAACAACCAGAACAAGAGCTTTTATGATTGCCCCCAGCAGGGGGACCAGATAATCGGGGATAGTTCCGGTCTCCATATCAGTAACAGGAGTATCGTCACCGTGAGATAAACAGGTATCTTTAAAGGATAACGGAGGGACGGGAAAGAGGTTGAAACAGATCGGTTTTTTCCTGCATGGTTCCAGTTTTTAAGGTCTGGAGAATTCATTTTCTATTGATATGAAATTCAGGATGCTGGTACGAATGAAGGAGGGGACATGAGCCTGTCCCCACATGCCACCCCTGTGGTGAGCGATGATGACGTAGCACCTGTTCGGGGGATTATCGCATCGGGGGAGTCATAACAGCGGGGGTGAAATCCCCTTCCAGCGTTTAGCTTGGAATTGAGCATTTCTCCAGAGCACATTTCCGATAAAAATTGAACTATTCAGTTATAGTACGAGATTTTTTTTCATGCTCCTCCCTTTACGAGGAACGCCACCGCCCCGCAAGCGGTCGCCCTGCGGCGGATCAGGAACAAACAATTTAAAAAAAACCTGCCCGATGTGCCACAGAGAGGCCCTGAGCCGGAGTTCCATCGTATACAATACGATTTTCATGGTTCCGGAGTGACCCTCAGAGAATCAGATCTGTTTCTCCAGACTCGTTTTTTATAAGGACCAGAGCGGTTCTTTTTTTACACCACAAACCAAGAGAGAGTAACAATGAAGATCATTGCAGCGCTCACGGACCCACTCGATGCCTCCCGGGCGCAGGATCAGGGTGCCGATATGGTCGAACTCCGGTTCGACTTAATGGCAGGAGACCCGTTCAACCTTGTCCGGACATGTAAAGACGTATGCTCCTTACCCGTCATTGCTACAATCCGTTCTGCGCAGGAGGGCGGACAGTTTTTCGGCGACGCTACAGAATGGTTTGAGAAGATCCGGCCGGTCATCCCGCTTGTTGATTATATTGATGTTGAGCAGCGGTTTGCATCCAGGGCTCTTGATATAAAAGAAGCCGGAAAACAGATCATTGCCTCGTACCATACAGGGCAGATGATGCCCCTCCATGACCTGTTCAGGCTTGAGCGTGATCTCAAGGTGTTTGGTGATATTGTAAAAATCATTGTTACTCCTCAGAATGAAGAGGATATTATCGAGCTGATCGCTTTTACTCATGCGGTAAAAAAACCTGCCTGTACGGGAGTGATGGGAGCGCAGTTCCGGTACGCCCGTGCCATCCTTCCCCTGTTTGGTTCAGAACTTGTCTATTGTCATACCGGGAACCGGACTGCAGAAGGGCAGTATTCAGTGCAGGAATTTATTGCCCTGGTAAAATTGCTGACAAGCGGAACGTAATGTTTACTTAAAAAGCCGGTAAAATTATTGGTATATCTCATTCTATACCGGCATTTTATGCAAACAATATTGCTTGAGAGATTTTCCTTTCCGGCATGAAACAAATCAATTCACGCCCGTTTCTTAAAGACACCTTTTATTGATACTTGACCTGTTCCAGCCAGCAATCCATCAGCACAAGTGCGAGCATTGCCTCGGCCACAGGTACAATGCGGGGGACAATGCAGGGGTCGTGTCTCCCGCCAACGGATAGTTCAACGACATTACCGTGAATGTCCCGGGTCTGCTGAACCTTTGCAATCGAGGATGTCGGTTTTACCGCTATGCGAACGACAATTTCCTGTCCTGAAGAGATGCCCCCGAGAATGCCACCGGCATTGTTGCTGAGAAACCCTTCACGGGTCATCTGATCGTTGTTCTCACTTCCAAATCTTCCGGCTACTCCAAATCCATCACCAATCTCGACCCCCTTGACTGCACCTATTCCCATCATGGCTCCGGCAATAAGCGCGTCCAGTTTGCCAAAGACCGGGTCGCCAAGGCCCGGAGGGCATCCGTCAGCAGTAATCTCAACGATACCCCCGACTGAATCGCCCATCTCTTTTGCAGACATTATTTCCTGTTCGAATTCACCAGGTTTTGTTTTTCCATGGATTTTCAGAATTTTACCGGTTATGGTGATGCCATGTTCTGCAAGGTACGTTACTGCAACGGCCCCCGCAGCAACTCTCCCCAGGGTCTCGCGTCCGGAACTCCTTCCCCCTCCACGGTAATCATGGATACCGTACTTTTCCCGGTAGGTGAAATCCGCGTGGCCTGGCCGGAATTTTTCACGAATTTCATCATATTCCTTCGATTTCTGATTTATATTTCGAACCATCAGTGCAATCGGCGCGCCTGTAGTTGTACCTTCAAAAATCCCGGAGAGTATCTCTACCCGGTCCATCTCATCCCGGGAAGAGGTGAGAGGGGATGTACCCGGGCGCCGCCGGTCAAGCATCGGTTGTATATCCTGTACTTTCAGTTTCATCCCTGCCGGGCAACCATCGATGATAACCCCGACAGCGGCACCGTGACTCTCACCAAAGCTGGTAATCCGGAAATTTCTGCCAAACGAATTCATAGGACCAGTTCCCTCACTTTCTCCACCGGGACATCTATACCGAAGAACAGGTAGAACTGCTCCCGTGCCTGTTCGATGAACATTTCAACACCGGTAATAGTCCGGCACCCCTGTGCCCGTGCGGCTTCGATCAGTGGTGTTACCGGGGGGGTATACACCAGATCGAACACAGTCATGTCTTTATGCAGCTGATCCATTCTTAAAGGATTTCGGGTATCCGGTTGCATGCCAAGCGGAGTGGCATTCACCACAAGCTCCGGTTTGATCCTGTCAAATTCGTCCCAGCTGCCCCACCGGCACCCGAACCGTTCAGCAAGTTTTTTTGCGTTTTCCGTTGTCCGGTTCAAAATCGTCACATCCATATCAAGATCAGTAAGTGCATATGCTGCACCTGCCGCAACACCTCCGGCACCAAGAAGCACAGCCTTTGCCCCTTTCATCGGGACAAGAGGCTTACGTACCCCGAGCCAGTCCGTGTTATACCCGATGGTTGTCCCGCACGCAAACACAACGGTATTCACTGCGCCAATCTCCTGTGCTGCGTGTTCATCGATCTCGTCGAGGTATTCTATCACCTCATGTTTGAACGGGATGGTGACAGACAGGCCTTTCGCATCAATCATTTTCGCAACGTTCATGATCTCGTCCAGTTCAGGATCCTCAAACCAGGTATAATGGCAATCAAGGTGATAGAAATCAAAGAGTGCATTGAAGAGCTTCGGACTCCTGCTGTGAGCACACGGGTAGCCGGCAACCCCCAAAATCCGGGTGCGGGGGTTACGATCCGGCCCGGTGAGGATATCTTCAAGTTTTTTCAAGGGATTGGAGGGGAGCCGACCGGTTTTGAAAAATGCCAATGCACTATTCCGCTGGCTCTCAGTCGGAACCCCGGTCTGCAGGAGTGCAAGAATTTTTTCGCCAGCCAGAGTTGGTGAAGTATCGCTGGTATCCATACAGAAATCTGCGGAGGCATAATAATTCCACCGGCGGCGATCCATCATCGCAGCAATTTCTTCATGCAGGGTGAGACTGGTAAGAGGGGGTCTTGGTTTTGTTATTAATCGTTTTTCGATCGTATCCAAATCAGCAAACAGGAGCACTACCGTGCTGTCACGGCGGAGGCGTTCCATGTTTTTTGGATCACATATAACACCACCTCCCGTGCTTACGATTACATCCGCTGCGGGAAGTGACGCGATAACCTCGCGTTCAATGCTGCGGAACCGTTCTTCTCCGTCATCATGGAAAATATCAGGTATTGACCGTCCGGTCATTGTCTCAATGAGATCATCGGTGTCAATCAAAGGAACATTCAGCCTTGAGGCAAGGATCTTTCCTATTTCGGTTTTTCCGGTCCCGCGAAAACCGGTCAATACAATCCTTCTCATTTCATAACTCCGGCAAGTATATCCCAGAATCCCGGGAATGACTTGCTCACGCAATCAGCATCCGTGATGGTAATTCCTCCAATGCCCAGACCAAGCACCGCAAAGCTCATCGCTGTCCGGTGGTCATTATCGGGGTTAATAATCCCACCATGAAGAGGAGTCGGGCAGATTGTTATTCGATCATCTTCTGCCAGAACGTTCCCCCCAAGCGCCTGCAATCGTTCTGCAGTACCTGAGATACGGTCACTTTCCTTGAACTTTAAATGGCCGATACCGGTGATTGCTGTGGGTGTTTTTGCCATGGCTGCAACCATGCAGAGGGTCTGGACGGTATCCGGCGATGAAGACATATCAAACGTGATACCCCGGAGATCTCCGCACCTCTCAACAGTCACTGCATTCCCTGAACAGGTCACTGTACATCCCATTAACCTGAGCGCATCAAGAAACCTGCGGTCACCCTGAACGGAATCAGGAATGAGATTTTTTACCGTCACCCTGCCCCCACAGATTGCCGCAATGGCAAAAAAATACGATGATGACGAGTAATCACCTTCAATAATATATGTCCTGCCCACATACTGTCTGCGATTACTGACACAAAACCGCACATACTCATCCCGCGTGACGTGCGCACCAAATACCTGCATAACCTCAAGAGTGATATCCAGGTAGGACTGTGATGCGGGAGGTGACGGGATCACGACTTCAACTTCGGTTTCTGCATAGGGTGCGGCGATGAGCAGTGAGGTAATGAACTGGCTGCTGATCGTTCCGTCAACGAGAACCCTGCCCCCCTTGAGATGACCGCTTACTTTCAGCGGAGGATATCCCTCATTTTTTAAAAAATCAATAGTTCCCCCAAGGCTAAGAAGCGCCTGTGCAAGCGGGCCGACAGGGCGTTCCTGCATTCGCTGGCTGCCCGTAAGTATCACCGGATGCCTGCAAAGAAGGGCAAGAGAGGTGAGCAGGCGAAGGCTTGTTCCTGAGTTATCAAGATCGAGAAGGGTTGTATCACGGGTGGGAAATCTGCCGCTGCATCCCTCAATAATTATCTGGTCCGGATGTACCGTTATGGACACTCCCAGTAGTCTCAGGGCATGTAGGGTGAGCCGGGTGTCTTGTGCAAAGAGCGGCTGCAGGAGCGTTGTTGTACCGCTCCCCAGTGCCCCGATAATAAGAGCCCGGTGCGTGTAACTCTTTGATGGTGGCGCTGTAACCACCAGATCCACGCTCCCGGTGCGGGGAGGCTTAACTATCATGGCGGGACTCCGATGTTCCGGTAGCAGCCCAGCTCCTTTACCGTAGAAATGGATTTAAGTTCATCAAGTGCCTCGCAGGTATCCGTTGTCCAGGCATAATCCAGAAAGAACACATAATTCCCCATACCTCTTTTTGACGGACGCGATTCGATCCTGGTGAGATTAATCTCCCGCCGGGCAAAGACTCCCAGAAGATCATGAAGAAGACCGGCACGATCGATGGTGGGGTCAATAACAATACTGCATTTTTGTGCACCGGTTTTTTGTGAAGCAGCGCGTGAAATGCGTACAAACCGGGTTGTATTGGATGCATTGTTCTCAATGTTGGAGACGAGGACAGGCATTTTGTAATAGGATGCAGCGGATGCAGAGAGTATCGCACCCGCGTTGGGGGTTTTTTTTGCTTCTAGGGCACTGGATGCATTGCTGCTGGTATGGATAACGGGAAGTGCCCATTTTTCAAGATGCCCGCTGCACTGCTCATGGGTCTGGGGGTGTGCATAAATAACCCGCATCCGTGAAAACGGAACCAGGGAAGCGAGATGGTGGTGAATAGGCATGTACATCTCTGCGGTAATGAAAACAGGGAACCGTAATAATCCATCAAGTGTTTCGCCGACTCCTCCCGCTTCTGAATTCTCAATTGGTACTATTCCATCCCCTTCCCCTCTGGCTACTGCCGAGAAGATGCCGTGAATAGTTGCTGCCAGACGCACAGACTGACATCCCATCTTCAGGGCAAGTTCATGAGAGAACGTCCCTTCAGGCCCCAGCGTGATTATCGTCATCGGTTCACCATACATTCTATCAGGGCATCGGTCATTTTCATGGCTTCATCGCAATAGGTGCCGAGATGCCGGGTGTTTTGAAGGAAGAATTCCCGGAATAGTTCAGGATCCTCTGAATCCACAATCCTGCGGAGATTCTCTGCTGATGAAGTACATATCGACAGCACCTCCGGCACAAAAGGATTCTGCTGAAGAATATCTGCGTAGAGGGACGGATCCTGCGACAATAATCTTCCGACAAGGGAGAGTTCAATATGGTAGACCGGGCTGGTGAATGCCCGTGTTGTTTCGATATCGATTCCCAGCCGCCTTACTGAATCAGCCATGCAGAGCGTGACGAAATGGGTGAGACCCTGTACTACCGCCATCATCCGGTCGTGCTGTTCGGGCGTTGCGACAGTGCATTGTGCCCCTTCACATCGGAAAATGGACAGGAGGGATTCGACCGTTTTCTCATCGGCACGGGCTGGACAGACGATAATTGTCTGTTGCCGGAGTGATTGTACCGTTGGCCCGAACAGCGGGTGTAACCCGATCACACGGGCTTTTGAATTGAGCATGGCAGCTATCGGGTACTGCTTTGAGCGAGGTGAAATCACAGAGAATCTGATCTTTTTTAAGAACCGGTGAAATCTCATTAATAACCCGGACAGTATCATGAATTGGAACTGATACGATGACAAGATCACATTGTTTTGCCAGTTCTGTATTTGTCAGAAGGGTTGACCTCCCAGAAACCACTACCTCATACCCCGCACGTTCAAAAACCGGGATGAAGAGCCTGCCCATTTTTCCGGTCCCACCAATAATTCCTGCCTTCATGTATCACTTCTCACGAATGGTCTCTTTGACTGCCATGCCAAAATGCCTGCCGCCATCAAGGGTGCAGCCCATGATGGTGTCGCCCTTCTGGAGGTTCACTACAGAGATGGCTTTCCCGTCCTCTCCGACAAGCCGGATAGTCTCCGCATTCTGGAGGATAAGGCTGACCTTTGCCTTTCCGGCTTCAGCCTCAACCAGCAGCAGGGGCCGGCGCTCGATCTTGGTCCTGCCGATGATGGCGGTATGAGATGTTCCCTTCCCATCAGTGACCAGCACCTGGCCGCCTATGGCAAGGTCCGACAGGTACGCGGTCTTCCCATCCGGCAGGAGAATGTAGGCATGGACTGCCCCTGCATTCACCCGGAACGGGCGGGGTGCAACGTACGGGTTCTCCAGCGTCTCGGCATGGACGAGCAGCATGGCTGACGAGGTGTTACCCATCAGCATGCCTTCGCCATCGCTGAGCAGGGAGCAGGTATCAACGCAGACCCGGTCGCCCATCCCGACCGGGTGGATCTTCGTCACCTTAAAGGGAACGAGACCTACCTTACCTTGGGGTGATTTCAGGATTGAAGCAACGGATTTCACCATGGCCGGACTGTCAGTTTTCAGGAGGATGCCATGCGTTCCTTTCTCAAGCACGTGGAGTGCCATCCGGGTATCATTCTCATCTCTGACCAGCGCAATGATCTTATCGGACTGCGCCACAAGATTCTCGAGCGGGATGACCGTCCAGTCACTTGTCGCAACGATGACGAGCGTGTGCTTTCCCAATTCGGCTGCCTTGTTCTCGCTTGCCTTATCCGTGATCGTGCATTCAATCACATCTTTTCCGGACCTGATGTCCCCGTCGGGGGCAACGGTGGTGATGCGCCCGAGCCTGCGGACGTCCTCTGCCCGGTCAACGACCAGCGCATCCGCTCCGCTCTCGATTGCCGTTGTGGCAATCTCCTTGTTCCATGGCCTGATATCGACCCAGAACTGTTTCATTTGTGCTGCTCCAGCGCCTTTGCCGGATCCACGTTGTTATGCACCACATTGCAGAGTGCCTGGACAAACGATTTCGTGTCCTTGCGCTGGAAGGCGTTCCGGCCAACACAGACCCCGGCGCCCCCGCCATTGACCGAGTCCCGGATGATCTGGAGAGACTCGAGGTCGCCGGTCTTCTCGCCGCCGGCAATAAAGACAGGTACCGAGCAGGCTTTCACGATCTTTTTGAACGCCTCAGGGTCATTGGGGTAGTTGGTCTTGATCATGTCAGCGCCAAGCTCCTCAGCTACCCTTACAGCATGCCCGATCGACTGCGCCGAGAAGGAGTCAATCCCCTTGCCCCGCGGGTAACTCATGATAAGGAGCGGCATGCCCCAGCGGTTGCAGTCGCGTGCAACATTGGCACCGATCTCGAGCATCTTGGACTCATTGGGCGAGCCGAGGTTGATGTGAATAGAGACCGCGTCGGCGCCGAGCGCAATCGCTTCTTCAACCGTGCAGACCTGCACCTTGTCGTTCGGATCCGGGTTGAGCGAGGTACTCCCCGAGAGATGGATGAACAGGCCGATGTCACGGCCGTGCTTCCGGTGCCCGCGCTTGACGAGCCCCTTGTGGAGCACTATCGCGTTTGCACCACCTTCGCTCACGTCCGAGATGACTTTTGTCATATCCAGCAATCCCTCGATCTGTCCCATGGAAAAACCGTGGTCCATCGGTACGATCACTGCTCTTCCCGTGTTCCGGTTTATGATCCGTTCGATCCTGATGTCCTTTCCAATCATCTTCATTCCTCCAGAATTTTCAGTGCTTCCTCTACGCTCTTGTTTGCATGCACGATACAGGCCGCTGCCCGGACGAACTTAGCCGGGTTCTTGTGCTGGAATGCGTTCCGGCCAATCGAGATGCCTGCTGCGCCTCCGGCCATCGCGCCTTCTATCAGTTCCAGGGTTGTGCGGTCATCGGTCTTTGAACCTCCGGCCACCACGACCGGTACCGGACAGCCCCGGGTGACCTCACGGAAGCTCTCCGGGTCACCGGTATACACGGTCTTGACAATATCAGCCCCGAGCTCTGCTGCTACCCGTGCCGCGAGTTTCACGTTCTCCGTATCGTTCTCCGCTTTCACCTTCTTTCCCCGAGGGTACATCATGGCAAGGAGCGGCATGCCCCACTCCATGCACTCAACCGCGACCACGCCAAAGTCGGCGAGCATCCGGGCCTCCGATTCGGCTCCGATATTCACGTGGATCGAGACCCCGTCCGCACCCATCTTCAGGGCATTCTGTACCGAGTTCACGAGCACTTTCTCGTTCGGGTCCGGCCCGAGCGAGGTGCTCGCGGACAGGTGCAGGATTAATCCTATGTCCCTCCCACCCTGCCGGTGGCCGTGGAGCGCGAGCCCCATGTGCCCTATCACGCAGTTCGCCCCGCCGTCCGCAACCAGGTTCACAGTCTGGCCCATATCGATAAGCCCGGGAATCGGCCCGTTCGTAACCCCGTGGTCCATGGGCACGATGACGGTTTTTTTCGTATTACGGTTCATGATTCGTTCAAGACGGATTTCCTTTCCTCTCATGGTAACAACAACTCCTCCCCCTGCATTCACACAGATTTTAATTTTTAGTGCAAACCAGAGGGCTTACCGGTACCAGAAAAAATACCGGAAATAATAGCTGGAATAAATGCCAAAGTCGCGATACGCGGACGTACCTGCGTTCACGATTTCAGAAACGGTTGCTTCGATGCAGTGGGCGGGTGAACTAGTTGAGATAAAGACATTCACGGGCAAAAAAACCCTCATGAATGCGGTGGCACTCGTCCTGCATGATCTTTTGTATGATGTGCTTTGTATTTAACTATGTGTGCTACAGTGTAGCACGGTCGAAGTGTGAATAAATAGATATGGTTTTTGTCTAAGGACATTGGAAAAAAATTTCAATCTTTTTTTAGGAGAAAATCTAATATGAATAAAACCTACTGAATGAATCAAAGCGGTCAGACACATGGGATGCATAGGGAAATAAAAAACCTGTGACTTCTCAATATTTCGCACATTTTTTTTCAGAACCGGAATCCATGCTGCAATGAAATTGAAGACAGGGCCGGTTTCGAATCCGGTTCCGGGTCCACCCCCCACGCATACTCATGAATCCCTACCGTTGCGGCAGGGATCCCATCAGGGCATAGAAATACTCAGGCTGCCGGGTGGTGAAAAGACCGTGCCAGGCTTCGAGCGTTGCAGGTGCCATGACATCAAGACTCCGAAATATATGGTACGCGAACTCTAATGGTGCAAGTCCGCTTGCAGTGATGAGATTGCCGCCAGTCACTGCGGGTTCGTTCACATAATAATTCTCGCCACGGTAGTTCGGGCAGAACATTTTCAGGGCTGTAGGATCGTTGCTGGTATGCGGGCGTTTGTCCAGCAGGCCCGCGTTTGCAAGGCCAAGCGTCGCACCGCAGATAGCGGCAACAAGTATTCCTTCATCAAGCAACCGGCCTGCCACCTTGAGGGTGGGCACCTGTGCCGTATCAAGCCAGGTATCTGCTCCCGTCAGCACGAGCACGTCGCCAAGTACCGGGTGGATATCCCTTATGAGAACTTCCGGCGTCAAATGCAACCCGCCCATGGTGGTCACTGGGTCTGATGTACTGCCGCACAGTACAACAGAATACCTGAGCGCCGGATCTTTCAGGTAACGTCCGGAGCGGAGCTCGGCCGTGACATGGCCCGGTTCCCAATCGGAAAGGGTATCGAGGATATAGAGATAGAGTGTGCGCATGATTCACCAGTATAGATTATTGAACGGGATTGAGATATCTCTACTCCTTATGTTTCATCCCCATTCGCTTCCCAGTGCCTTTTGATCCGGCAACTGACTGCAGCACTATAAGGAGTTACCAGGATCGTCAAATTAATTCTTCCCCTTTCTCTCCTTCCCTCATTCAACTCATGCACCAGTTATCCTTAATCAAAAATTTTTAAAACACATACAGGATTTTTTTGTCAGTGTTCATCTCCCAGGGACGAATGAGGAATAGGACAGCCCGGTGAATCAAAGACCTGGTGATTGAGGATCCGTGAAAAGGGATTCCTTTCAGCTGTACCAGGTGCATGACGACCATCATCACACCAGACTGATCGGCAGGAAAATATTCCCCTGAATGGCTGAGGGGCGAACCGGAGTTGGCATCCCCGGCCCATCCCCCATCCACTATGTTTTTATCCGCATGAGTGAGAATACAGCGTTGAGTACATCCTCCATGTGGGAGATTGCAGTAATTACGGTACTTCTGGCGTTTGCGTTTACCTTCACCAATGGTTTTCAGGATGCCAGTTCAATTGCTGCGACATTCATTGCTTCACGTTCGGCATCACCAAAAAACGGCATCATCTTTATTGCAGGTGTGTCCCTGCTCGGGGCGATCCTTGGGGGGAGCGCCGTCGCCTTCACCATTTCGGGTCTCCTTATCCTTCCTTCAGATGAACAAACCCTGCTTGTCCTCCTTATCGGACTTCTGACTGCAACCATCTGGAACCTCATCACCTGGAAATACGGTCTTCCTTCCTCATCCACGCAATCCCTGATCGGGGGGCTGGTCGGTGCAGGCATTGCAGCTGCCGGAATTGGGGGGATTTACTGGGGTTTTGAAGAGCTTGTTAATCCTCCGTATGAATTAACAGGTTTTGTCAAGATCCTATTCTTTTTTGGTATTTCCATCGTGATCGGTTTTGTCGGGAGTTTTATGATGCACAGGTGCACGGGTTTCATCCTCCGCAATGCAGAGAGAACGGTAAACAAATCGATAATTTTCTTCAACTGGTGCGCTGCCGGGATCATGGCTTTTTCAAACGGGGCAAACGATTCACAGAAACAGCTGGGTATTATCGCTCTTGCCCTCTTTGCTGCCGGGCTGTCAACGGCTGCAGAAGTGCCGTTCTGGGCCCGGGTTACCTGTGCAATCCTCATCGCTGCAGGAACACTGAGCGGGGGATGGCGTATCATGAACACGCTGGGACGCAGGATTTTTAAAATTGAACCCATCCACTCATTTGATTCACAGGTCTTTTCGTCCGCATCCATTGCCGTTTCAACCCTGGCCGGGGCACCGGTATCATCCACCCAGATCATCACCATGTCAGTACTCGGGGTGGGCGCAGCGGAGAATCCAAGGAAAGTGAAATGGTCAACAGGAACTCACATTCTCATAGCCATGATTATTACCATCCCCGTCACCATGGTGATGTCAGCTGCCCTGTATCTGTTCATTTTCCCTTTTATTGGAGTGTGATTAACGATGGTTACCGATAACATAAAACAGCATACAGATCCCGAGGTGAAGAAAAAAAAGAACCCATTCTTTGAAATTTTCCCCCGGGAGTATGATTTTGAATCGATGCTTTCCCTCCAGTCAGAAATGACGGTATCTGGTGTGAAGGCATTTATCGTATTGCTGGAGACCCGTCCCCTTTCAGATCCCCACGAACTGCAACGCATAGAAACCGAAGTGGACATCATGCGCAAGGATCTGGAGGAGAAACTGATCAAATCATTTTCCACACCGTTTGACCGGCAGGATATCTTCAGTATTTCCCGACAGATGGATTACATCCTCAACTTCTCCAATGAAACGGTAAAAGAAATGTATGCTTTCGGGGTGCAACCGGATCCTTCAATACTGGCAATGGCAAGATACCTGCTGAGCGGGACTGAGTGTATCTCCCGGGGGATCAGGAATATCACCTCGGATAAAACCGCAGTGGAAGCAGAGATCCGTCATGCCCGTGATGCGTATCACAGAATTGAAGAGGTGTATATCGCCGGCATGACCGAACTATTGAAAACGACCGACGCGATGAATGCCTTGCGGACGCGGGAGATCTACCACCACCTCCGGGATGCAGGGCGGGCGATGCGGGATACGCTGGATATCCTGCACAATGCGGTTATTGATCTGGCTTAAAAAGAGTTGATTTTTCCAGGTATTGTTATTTTTTTACTTTCCTGATAATGGTCAGATCACCGAGCGTGGGAGTGAGTTTACTCTGAACCTTCTTTTCTGATTCCGGGACAGGGGCATCGATGAGGCGAATCTCAAGAACTTTCTCCAGTTTTTTGCGTACGGCTTCCTCAGGGATCAATTCACTGTTCTCAATCTTTTTGATGAGATGTTCACGTTCCTTGATCTGCATGGCCAGATCTTTTGCAGAGAGCCCTTTTTCCATCCGTGCTTTTCTTATGCGGGCTGCATAATCCTCAACGATCTCTCCTTCCATGTAATCAAAGAGATCCCGTTTTCTCCGGTCAACAGGAACTACGGTCGTCGGTGTTTTTCCCGGTCGGGGTGCTGCAGTGCTCGGGCGTGCAATATCTGCACGCCGTACCTGCTGCACTTCAGTGCCGAATTTCTCGCACTTGGTGCAGACCTGCAGTTCGGCACCCTCGACCCGAACTAATTTGGCGGCGCCCCGAATCGTTTCTCCACACATTTCACACTGCATATTCTCACAAACACTTTATATGCAGTTTCCCTATATAGCTATTTGAGAAACGAGATGGGAGACATCCTCCACCAATCACCGGAACCTCAGACGCCAGAGGAGCTCTACCGATTGTACCGCACACTTTCGGAACAGCTTCGCGGACAACTGAGCCAGATCGAAAACGACAAGCATGAACTCGAGATACAGATGATGGATCGGGTGGGAAACCTTGAATCCCGCAATCTTGAACTCCGCGAGCAGTTACGGCAGGTTGAAGCGGACAAACGGTATATCGAGACCCAGAAGATCCGCTACGAACGTGAAGTCCGGAAACTCAAGAGTGAAAGCGAGCAGCTTCGCAGCCCGCCCCTGATCATCGGTACTATCACCGATGTAGTCGATGCTTCCCGTGTCATTGTGAGGAGCAGTGCCGGCCCGCGTTTCCTGGTACGGAGTTCTCCCTCCATCAGTGCTGAAGAGATCAAGCCCGGTGTCCGGTGTACGCTTAACCAGCAGTCGCTTGCTATCGTTGAGCTGCTGCCAACCAGCTTTGATGCGCAGATCTATGGCATGGAACTGGTGGATTCCCCGCAGGAAACCTATGCAGATATCGGCGGTCTTGAGGTCCAGATCAACGAGATAAAAGAGGCAGTCGAACTCCCGCTGAAGCGTCCTGAACTTTTCCTCAGGATTGGAATTGATCCCCCAAAAGGTGTACTGCTCCATGGACCGCCGGGTACAGGAAAGACGTTGCTGGCAAAAGCTGTTGCCCATGAAACCAACGCTCATTTCATGCGGGTGGTAGGATCCGAGCTCGTGCAGAAATATATTGGTGAAGGGGCACGACTCGTCCGCGAGCTCTTCGATCTTGCCAGGAAAAAAGCCCCGACCATTATCTTCATCGATGAAATTGATGCAGTAGGCGCATCACGCTCTGAGGCAAACACCTCCGGCGACC
The DNA here is from genome assembly GCA_963841015.1 of uncultured Methanoregulaceae archaeon. Taxonomy (GTDB): domain Archaea; phylum Halobacteriota; class Methanomicrobia; order Methanomicrobiales; family Methanospirillaceae; genus Methanoregula. Next base: position 358,552 of record CAWJAX010000003.1, read on the forward strand.
GTGAAGTACAGCGAACGCTCATGCAACTCCTGGCAGGTATGGACGGATTTGAGAACCGGGGGGATGTGAAGATTATCGGCGCAACAAACCGCATCGACATCCTTGACAGGGCATTACTCCGTCCCGGTCGGTTTGACAGGATTATCGAGATACCGCTTCCGGATGAAACAGGACGGTTGTCAATCCTGAAGGTCCATTGCCGGGCATTGACCATTGAAGAGAATGTTGACCTCGGTGAAGTCGCACGGCAGACGGACGGCAAGAACGGTGCAGACCTTCGGGCAATCTGTATGGAAGCCGGTATGTTTGCGATCAGGAAAGATCGCCCGGCTATTACCCAGGAAGATTTCCTTGCCGCAATAGCCAAAATACGTCTGGATTTCAACCGCGGTACGGCTGATGTTGAAGGCGCTATGTTTGCATAAGGACTTTTTTCCTTTTTTCTGACAAATCTCACAGGTATCACGATGCCGGACGAGAACCATTCCAATGATTGCGATTCTCAAAAGAACGATGCACCCCCACCGGAGGATGGTTTCCTGACAATGGTTCCTGTAGGTATGACCCTGGAGAATATTATTGATCGTACCGGAGAACTTGAACACTTAAACGAACTGGTTATGCTCCAGCTCAATAAAGCAGGGGGATTCACGTGTACTGAATCTTATTTTTCGCTTGTGCAGCCACTTCTGGATCTGCTTGAAGTCGAGATCCGGCTCCGATACTATCATGGGATGTCTGACCAGGAGATGAAACTCCTTGTCCAGGACTGGATAGACAGAGAGATTGCGGAATTGAGAAAAACATGCGATGTGCAGGACCCGTTCACTCAACGGTGATGGGGGTCTGAAAACTCATTTAGGATCCCGTTTTGGTTTTTTTCATCGCTTCGACATTTGATAAAATAAAGGTGATTTGGCACATCCAATACACGGAAGAATTGTGAAATTTTTTTCCCGTTGTTGTGCTTCTTCAAAGTTTTCAATTTCAAGGAAGCATGATTGGTTGATTGGGCGGAAACCTTCATTCCCTGGTGCGGTGATGAAACCGATAATATCGTCAGACAACATATCCCGGGAACCTATAAGGGGTACTACTCCCCCAAGGGTAAAATAAGCCCGTTTCGGGCTCCGTTTGCTCTTTTTTCGTGCCCGGAAAACCCCGCAAAACGCTCCGATAGTATCTGGTCCAGAAATCCGACAATTGAGGGTTATTTGAACAAAAAAACACCATATTGGCCTCAAATTCCTGAGCCTGGAAGCTGCGTGGGTTTTGATCCTGAGCCTGCTTTGGCCTGTCATGGTCGGGATCGGCCACGCAAAGGGCATTGGCGGCCTCGAAAAAAGGGATCGAAACAGGCGAATATTCAGGAATATTTTCGCTAAATAACCGTGATTTCGAGTTATTTTGGAACGACAGCGAGGAAATGGATGATAATAAAAGAGGATTTTTTGGCTCGGGAGAATTCCTTTTCCATTGATATGAAATTCAAGATGTTGGTACTAGAGTAGGAGGGGACAGTACCTGTCCCCCCATACCGCCCCTGTGCTGAGCGGATGATGACGGAGCACCTGTTCGGGAGTTATCGCATAGGGGGAGCAACAGCGGAGGAGATGAAACCCCCCTGAGCGTTTCAGCTTGTAATTGAGCATTTCTCCAGAGCAGATATTTTGGCATGGTGGGCAGAGAGGAGGGTTCTTTCCGGCCATTTCCTGCCCAGGAAAAAACCAAAATACTATCAGATCCATCCGGTAAAAAATGCCCACATATTCTGAAGTCCCGTCGAGATAACAACACGGGGATCAATTCCCAGAACCGGGAAGACGAAAATGAAATAGAGGACTGTCCCTAAGAGGCTGCCGAGATTTGCGAGAGCAGCAACGAGAACAACCCGGAAGAGCGGGATTTTTGCCATATCGGTCAGGGACTCGGCTTCATAGATCTTCCTGAAGTCTGTGACCGGAGGTTTTCTCACCCTGGCCTCGACATATGCACCAATCCAGCCGGCGTGGATCATGGGGTTTAGGGAAGTAAACCATGCTACGCAGAAAACGGTAAGCGCTGTGTAGGGATGTCCGCCCGCAAGGAGCGTGAAGACTGCTGCAAGCACCCCGTGAATGATTACCCAGAAAAGGAACGCATACAGCAGCACCTCCCAGCCGACACCGGAAAAAGCGATCGCCGCGAGAAGCAGGAAAAAAACCGCTGATACACCGAACCCGAACACTTTGCCCCAGGGGAATGATTTTGGTTCCCGGGTAAGCGGTTCGAAAGGAGGAAGGGTTGCCGGGTTATCAAGGTAATTTGCTATCCCCTGCCGGTGGCCGGCACCAACAACCGCGAGGATACGCCCTTCTGGTCGCTGGGCTTTCAGGAGGATGAGCTGGTGTGCGATGAAAGCATCCCGCTCATCAATCAATGCACGGGCACCATTGGGGGAGAACTTCCGGAATTCCTCCATGACTGCATCGATCACATTTTGTTCCTTGAGCGATTCGATATCAATCTCCTGACCATTGTCAATTTCAGCAATTGACGCGATGAGGGCCCAGAACATCTTAATTTTTTCAAAAAAACCCAGAGAACTCCAGAAGCGTAAAAGCGTGAGGCGTATATCCCGGTCTACCAGAGCGAGGGGAATGCCCCGCTGCTCTGCCTCATCAATGGCAATTTTCATCTCAGCCCCGGGTTCAACACCGACATCGATGCCGATCTTGCGCTGGAGGTAGGCAAGCAGCCACTGAACGAGGAGCGAATTGAAGTTCTTCACTTCTAGCACATCGTTTACCGAAGGGTCCCGGGCCTGCTTTTTTAATGCGGTAAATCGCGATGTATCGAGTTCAATGGCCACAACATCCGGCCTGAAATCCCCGATTGCTGCCCGCACTTCATCGACACTCTGCTGCGAGACATGTGCTGTCCCGATGATCTTTATCTCTGCCATCGATCTCCGTTATGCCTTTATTATCTGTGCTTCATCCACATTAAGGATGATGGGGGGATAGTGGTGCAGATTTTTTTAAAGGTAATTCCCCGCGCAGGAAAAATTGACAATGCGATTATGTCGGGGGTACGGCGAGGGGTAGTACTGGAATAAAAGTCATGGAAGGATTCTTACCCTGTCTGTGTTTTTTTCGGGTTACCGCTTTTTTAAGGAATCATACGGAAAAATACCCGCTGTTCCACTATTGAATGGTGTGAGACCAGATCTTCGTCTCCTGTTTTTTTCAGAACTGATAGTATTGCGATGACCCATAAGTTATGAGCGTTATTCAGCGCGTAATATCTTTTTTTTAATCTTTTTACAGGGTCGTGTATTTTCGGATTTTTGTGATTCACTTATTTCTATATAAAAATTTGATTTTTATTTTCAGCATAACATTTATTATATAGTGATAGGAGTATTCAATCAGAGGTATTGTAACTATGGCATGTGTTGAACCTGGTTGGAATGGAACTAAAGCATTTGGAACAACTGTCAATGTCACCGATCCTGTTCAGGGAGGAGTCCCCAAAAACTGTTCATTTATCGCTGGAATTGCATCCCTTGCCTGGAAACAGAAAGTAGGTCTCCAGCAAGGTCCGACATACACTTTCAATTTTTATCGCATAGCGAATAATGTAACCATTTCAGATCCTCAACAAACAGACGGGGTAGTCCCCAATCCGTTGCAAGCAAAGTCTGATGATCCGACCGAATTCTGGCCTGCCTTGTACGAGAAAGCATATTACCAGTGGTTGGAAAACCTCGGACTCACCAAACCATCGGCACGACCAAAATACTGTTCGCACACCACATGGCAAAATCCGAGTACGGTCTTGTTCCAGCTTACGGGAAAGACGGTAATCACAAAAGGTTGCACGGATTGGAACACTGTTTTTAACGATATCAATGGATTCTGCACGAATTGCCCCAGAAGTATAATAAATAGAATGATAAACTCCCCTGCGGTTGCATGGACATACGATCCAGCGGTATCCAACCCCAACGGTGCGGTGTATTCCGATGCAACAATTGCCGCCAGACATACCTATTCACTGCTTGGCGTAGTGAACCTGGGAGACACCATGGATAAAAGATTCATTGTACTGCGCAACCCGTATGGAAAGAGTAAAGGTGATCCGAATATGCCCGGATATCTCTATACCAGCGCACCCTGGTGTAATAATATCATTCTTGGAGATGTTGACGGGATATTCGCGCTCCGTATCGACCAGTTTGTGAAGTATTTTGAAAAATATGCTTGGGCCACGGTATGATTATCCGGTTACAGGGATGATCTATGCGTAAAGACAGGAATGGGAAAGAAAGGAAGCCAATACAGTTGCCTTTCTCTTTTGTTTTCTGTGCTTGCATTCTTTTCTTATTTTCAACTGTCGTTTTTCCGGTTTCTGCACTACTGAATGGTACGGAAACGCTGATTACTACTGAGGTCTATAAAACCCTCACGTATCCGCCGGCCATAAACGGAGACCGGATAGCCTGGGCAACACAGGATATCGTAGATGATCCGGCATCAGGCTACAGTAGCAGATATATCATGATAACGAACCTGACAAGCGGTGATCAATATACAATTCCTTCTCCAATGACCTCCTGGAATTCTGCACCCTCTCTTGAGAAAGATACCCTTGTCTGGATGCAGGATCCGGATGGTTTGAATTTTAAAATCATTGCTTACAATTTGGCGACCAATACCGAGATCGCTGCAATCCCGGTAACTCCGGGTGATTACTATACTGACCCAAAGAATAATATCTTCCCAAAAATATCCGGCAATTCTATCATCTGGCAGGATTATTCCAATGGGAACTGGGATATATTTCATTATAACCTGACCCTGCCTCCGGGAACACCTCCGGAACAGATTATTACCGGGGGAGAAGACCAGAAAAATCCGGTAATTTCCGGAGATTATGTTGTGTATGAGAACTGGAGCGGACTCAGCTCCACATTGTATCTTTACAACCTGTCAGACAGAACATCAGTCCGGATTTCACCATCAGCAGATGAGATAAATCCTGCAATAGACGGCATGAATATCGTATGGCAGAACCTCAGTCCAACGGGTAAAAAGAGGATACTATTTTACAACATCACATCCGGAGAAACCCGCCAGATACCCCCGGCAGATTTATCGTTTGATCAGACACATCCCAAAATCTTTGGGAAGTATATCGTCTGGGAAGATACCCGAGAACGCAACCCGTATACTGATATCTACCACTATGATCTCACCGATGGTTCTGAACGTTTGCTCACGCTAGGGTCACCCGGGAGTAAATTAATGCCGGCGGTGTCTGAAAACCGCATCGTCTGGGAAGACTGGCGTGCGATACATAGTGGTGAATATAACCCCGATATTTACCTGCTGACCCTTGGCACTCCGGAAACCTGTCCCGGAGCTAATTTCACAGCAAATTATCTCGTGGATCCCCCGGGGGGTCTGGTAACGTTTACTGACGCTTCCTCATCAGGTACGACTCCCATAGCGTATCGTATCTGGAACTTCAGCGATGGATCCTCATGGGAAAATGATCCTGCACCAGTCACGACCCACAGCCACATGTTCAGCCAGGATGGAGTATATACTGTCAAATTAACAACAGGCAATGCAAAATGCAGAAATATTTCAACTGGCGGACCAAGCCATACATTCTTTATCAACAGCTCCCCGATTGCTGATTTCACCGCAACGCCGCTGGAAGGATTATCCCCACTTACCGTCACATTTACTGACAGATCCTATGGTGGCCCGACAAGACTTACATGGGATTTCGGCGATGGCAGTCCGGTAGCCAATGGCAGTTCTGTGAATCACCTGTTTACAGAAACCGGGAAAGAATACAACGTTACGTTAACCGCATCGAACGGCCATGGCTCCTCAACAGCGACAAAAAACATCCGGACACTCATGGGAGCTCAGAGTGCAGCTTCGACACCCATCGATGGCATCAGGGTTGATACCCGGTACAAAGGGCAGTTCCTTACCTATAATGCCACAATGCTGCCATCATTTATTCCGGCTGTTCCGACAACCATTCTCACATCCTTCCCACCCCTCCAGTACGGATGGCAGAATATCACCTTTGTGATTGCTGATAACGAGGCTATCAGTACGGATCCATCAAATACCACATTTTACGCAAACATTTCACGGTTCTCCTTAACGTCAAACGATACGATTGCCACTACAACCGGCTCGATTCCGCGGATTGGCAACAACTGGGGTGTCAGCTACCAGATGAATACTACCGTTTATCCGTCACCGGCATCATTCATGACTGATACACGGGAAGGTGCATCGGCAGGTGATCGTGCAGTATTTGATGATATTGCTTCAAAGGTCTGGCCTTCTGGTACGCTTGTACGCGATATTGCCTATACCGCAACATTCACGAAACAGAATATCAGACACGAAGGTACTGCAATAATTAATATGAGTGTCGCCGAAGACTGGGTGAAGGGTCCAGCTGCATCTGTAACCGAAGGCCGGAATTATACCTATATTATGGCATATGGGTATGATACTGAGGGGAACAAGCAGGGGGCGATCCTATCCAAGCGCTATATTACTACCCATAATGGCCTGGACTATTATGAGGCGGAAGTTCCGGAATCAGCACTCTATCTCTCAAAATTCGCTCTCGTTAAACTTTCAGGTTCCGGAAATCCCTTCCAGCTCATCACTCTTACCGTTGCAAGCCATATTGATTTAGGTGATGGCGGAGGGGGAGGGGGTAGTGCTCCGGTTGCTGTTCAGAACACCTTAACCCCGGAGATAAAACCAGCAGCACTTCCTGATTCGGGAAAAACAGCCAAAATCTACGCAAACCTGCAGGGGGTCATATCTCAGGCGACCATTCTCCAGTCAAGTGACGGGCTCACATCGGTTACCCTTGGTGAGGGGATTGTTGCAAAAGACAGCGTCGGTAAGTCACTTTCATCAATAGCCATCAAGGCAATTCCTGCAGATGAGATGCATGCGATCCCCCCAGGTTCTGCATTTACGTTCCAGGGTATGGCTTATGATCTGCAGCCGGATAACGCAACATTCTCCCCGGAAATAACAATCAATTTCACTGTCCCGCAGGCAAGGTGGGGACAGGTGTTCGTTGTAAAAACATTTGATACCCCCTCTGGTACCTGGCAGGATGTCCCCACCAGATATAACCCAAATACCGGTATAGTAACTGCCCGCGTATCGCATTTCTGCTGTTTTGCTCTCTTTGCCAAAGCAGTTGCTCCCTCCCCAACCATAACTCCTGTTCCTGCGCTTCTCGCCCCGCAGGTAGCAGCACCACCTCCCCCCACTGCGATGTCCACATTCTCAGGTATGGTCCTGTGGATAATTGATGTAGTATCGAAAAATGTTCTGGTCATTGCAGGAATTGTAATCCTCGCAGTTGCCTTATTCCTGTATGGAGGGAAACGGCGGCGTGACCGGTCGAGGTACCTTCGCTAATACCTGTCCTGAAGATTATAGACCTGGGGTGCCGGTTTCTGTTTGGTCACATCATCCTGAATCCCCTTGAAGATCCCAAGGGCAATAATAATCACCGGAACAATCTCAAGTCTTCCCAGCCACATGAGAACAATAAAAATCCATTTAATGGAGAGCGGACTTGCTGCAGAGATGAATCCTACCGTAAGTCCCACATTGCTCAGCCCTGAAACCAGTTCAAAAATTACTTCATCGAGCCGGAACGAGGTAATGTACACATGCAGGGAGATAATCGTCGCGACAAATATTGTCAGAACATAGACAACAATAACGAGCATGTTCCGGGAGATCGCCAGCTCCGAGATCTCCCCTGAGAGTGTTTTCCCACCAAAACGGAGCGGTACAAGGACGCGGCTGCTCACGAAGAAACGCCGGAACCACCATTTCACTCCCTCATAGGCAAGCATAACACGGTTTACCTTGATTCCTCCTGCAGCACTTCCCATAGATCCGCCAATGAACATCATCATCCCGACAACAGCGATCGGGATTGCCACCCATTGATGCGGATCAGAGTTCTGCAGTCCGCAGGTGCAGAGTCCGGATATTGCCGTGAAGGTGCCCTGCCGGAATGCAGTTGCAAGTGACAGATTGCCCAGAATGTACAGATCCCAGGAGGTTATGAGGGATCCTGCAAGGGCAATCAGCAACAGCATTCTAACCGTAGTATCACGGAACATATCACGGACTTTCCCATGATACAGGAGAAAGAAGACCTTGAACGGGATCGCACCGGCAAGCATCACCGGAATAAGCAGGATTTCCAGGAGCGGGTTGTTGTAGTACGCCAGCCCTCCGGAATGGACGGTGAAACCACCCGTAGCGATTGCCACCATCACAAGGTTAAGCGAATCCCAGAGAGGTATGCCCACGAACATGATAAGACCGGTGAATGCAAAGGTCAATACCAGGTAGATCATCCACATCCGCCGGCTGGTTGATGCCGCAGGAGAGACGAGTTCTTCTTCGCGCCCTTCAGCACGATAGAGCCGGAACAGTGATACCCGGGTTTTCCTTCGCAGTGAAATCCCGAATGCGATAATTCCGATACCCCCGATCCAATGGGTAAAAGACCGCCAGAAAAGAAGCGTTTTCGGGGTTGTGTCAAGTGAGGAAATCATGGAAAAACCGGTACCGGTCCACCCGGACATGGACTCAAAAAAACTGTCAGTAAAGTTCATGTGCAGACCGAACATGAAGGGAAGTGAACCAATAAGGGCAATCGCAAGCCACGAGAACGCAACTGCAATAAGGGTACCGGAGAACGTTGGTTCAAGATCCTTATACGAAAGGCGTGATAACAGGCCTCCTGATGCCAGGAAAACGACAGGAGCAGACGCCATAGGAAGGAGCATATGCCACTCACGGAAAATAACCAGCACGAGAAATGGCAGCAGTGAAGCGATGCCAAGGAACTCAAAAATGCGACCCATGTCGTGAGCGATCATGGCGATATGCTCGATGCGCTTCATCAAAATAATCATGCTGATTGGTTGTTTTATATTGTTATGGGTATCGTTTTTTTAGTGCAGTGCCAGTAAAAAACCCGGCACAGCTATTAATTTCAGGACAGGTACAATAGGTAATCATTCATGAAACATCTCAATTCCGACCTTTTTCCCTTTGCACTCTTAGTCATTCTTATTCTCGTTGGATTCATTGCCTTCTGGTCGGTTGCGGATGTGGTAATACTCGGAGCTTCACTTGCAGTTGTCCTCATCCCGCTGCACCACCGGATTTCAGAGCACACCATTCCGGAGATCTCAGCGGCAATTGTGACCCTTGCGATTTTTCTGGGAGGGTGCATCATGGTACTATTCACGTACCTCGTCCTTTCTTCAAACGTCGTTATACTGACCGGATTGTTTGGAACGATTGGAATATGGCTGAATAATCCTGCAACCAATCCCCTGGATTTTGGTATCCCGGTTGCCAAAGCCACATTGTTTGACCTGCTCAATAAAGGGACAGCCCTTTTTGTAGACTACCAGGCAACCCTGCTCGGCAACCTGTCCCTTATCGTATTCAGGATATTCGTGTTTTTCGTTTCTTTGTTTTCCCTGCTGAGATGGGGTGAACGAGCTCAACATGAAATTCACGAGTCACGTTCCCGAAGTTTTGTCAGGGTATTTCAGGAAGTTGTCCGGAGTAACCGTGGATACGCTGTATGCAATTTACATTGTCCAGATCGCAATCGCGGCTCTCACGTTCTTCATAGCATTACCGGTTTTTTACCTGCTGGGATACGGAAATGTCATTTTTTATTCCTTCCTCGCTGCTTTCTGTGAGCTTATCCCTATTCTCGGGTCATCTGTCGTATTCCTCCTGATGGGGACGTATGCATTTGCTCTTGGGGATACCCGGGGAGTCCTCATCCTGTTCTTCCTGGGTTACCTGATTGTTTCCTGCGTGCCGGAATTTTATATCCGTCCCGTGCTTGTGGGCAGGCGGGTGAAGATTCATCCGGTTATTATGTTTATTGGCATTGTCGGAGGCACCCTCACCATGGGACTTGCCGGTTTCGTGCTGGGCCCGGTCATCATCGTCCTCATCATCACGAGCTTCCGAATCTATGTGCAGGAAAAAAAAGAACGATCCGTACAGGGAACTTCATCTCACCCTTAATAAACAAATTATATCCCCCGTATTAAAAGAGAAAGGATTATACCTTATTTCTGACGACAGGTATTGAAGGAATGCTTAAAAACTATTTCGCAATCCCGGGAATCGTCAAGTCGATGGGACTTGTCTTTGGAGATATCGGCACGAGTCCGATTTATACCTTCACGGCAATTTTTCTCCTCATCCCCCCCACTCCTGAAAATGTGATGGGTATCCTTTCACTGATTATCTGGACGCTCACAATTCTTGTAACTGTAGAATACACGTACCTCGCGATGCACCTTGGTAAGAAGGGTGAAGGCGGCACCATAGTGCTCAAGGAGATCCTTTTACCCTTATTGAAAACAGGAAATCAGGTTGCTTTTGTTTCATTCCTCACGATTGTAGGAATCGCTCTCTTTATCGGCGATTGTGTCATCACGCCGGCTATCACTATCCTTTCTGCAGTTGAGGGGGTACTCCTGATTCCGGGTCTGGAGAATACCTCTCAGGTCACGCTTATGGTCGTTGCCGGAATAATTGCCATTGTTCTTTTTTCAGTCCAGGCACGCGGTTCGGAAAAAGTTGCCTGGGCATTTGGCCCGGTAATGGTAATCTGGTTTTTAGCGCTTGCATCCGGCGGACTGATGGCACTCTTTGCCGCCCCGCAGGTGCTCCTTGCACTCAATCCGATGTACGGTATCAATTACCTGCTACATAACGGTCTTGCAGGATTTCTTATCCTCTCATCGGTAATCCTGTGTGCAACCGGCGGCGAGGCATTATACGCAGACATGGGTCATCTGGGAAGAGAGCCTATCGTAAGGGCATGGTATCTGGTCTTTATTGCGCTTTCCATTAATTATTTTGGACAGGGAGCATTTCTGATCACCCATCCCGGTGCACAAAATATTCTTTTTGAAATGATGTACTCAGAGATGCAACTGCTGTATATTCCGTTCCTGATTCTCAGCATCATTGCTTCCGTGATCGCCTCACAGGCAATGATATCGGGAATTTTTTCAATTATCTATCAAGGCATCACTACCCGCATCATGCCCCTGCTGCATATCGATTTTACGTCCCCTCAACTCCGGTCGCAGATTTATATTGACATTGTCAACTGGTTCTTACTCTTTGCTGTCCTTCTCATGATTATCATATTCAAAACCTCAAACAACCTCACGCATGCTTATGGTCTTGCAGTCAGTGGCACCATGGTAATCACCGGTCTCATGATACTTTGGATTCTTTTCCTCCGCGGTGAGATTGTGAAGACATCGATCGCTTTGGGCGTGTTATCGGTTAATATGGTTTTTTTACTCGCAAACCTGAACAAAATTCCCTACGGGGGATACATTTCCCTGCTTATCGCTTTTATTCCGTTCTCCATCATATTTATCTTTGTTAAGGGCCAGAAAAAACTCGCCGCTGCCCTGAAACCAGTTCCCCTCGATGAATTCCTGGGACAGTATAATGAACTGTATAAATCTATCAACAGGATTTCAGGATCGGCACTGTTCTTAGCCCGCGACTTCCGCAGCCTGCCCCCGTATATCCCACGGATTATGTTCACGAACAATATCATGTATGACGATAATATTATCGTTTCAATTATCCGGACAGAACAACCCTTTGGCGTAACGTGGGGTGTCACCCGCGAGATCGCAAAAGGACTCTCAATCTTTGAGATATACCTTGGGTATATGGAGATAGTCGATATCGGGGCAATATTAAAAGAGGCTGAGATCGAAGAAAAGACCATCTTCTATGGTATGGAAGACATTGTGACCACCCACCCGATCTGGCGTATCTTTGCGGCGATAAAGCGTCTTTCGCCGGCATTGGTCCAGTTTTATAAGCTGCCATCAGACAGGATCCATGGTGTTGTTACGAGGGTTGAGTTATAATCAGATTTTATGGCAGGGATTGTTTTGTGGATTCGCCCCAGAATACCGGACACTCTTTTAAACCAACTGCAGGAACAATTCCCGAAAGGCAACAGATCGTGAATTGAATCGGTTTAGAACTGCTGCGAATCAGGGACCAGAGGGATATACTGAATTCGCTCAACTACCGTTCCGCTTCACAAAAAATTGATGATTTCAGATATATCCTACTCTTAACAGGAGAGAGATCAGCGAATAGAGTGCAAAGGAGAATACCACGAGGGTAATAATCAGAATACCTGTCCGTATCTTTATTGAATCCCACCGGGTATAGATGCCACAGAAGAAAAGAACAATCGCAAAGAGGACCGTGTTGGAGATGTAGAGATCCCCGTTTGTATTTGCATCCTTGCCGTCGTTAAATGCGGTTGTTGCCATTGCTTCCAGATGGGCACTCTCATTATATTTGGCCAGGGAATATTCAGGAAGTTCAAACGGTGTTCCCGGGGGAATCGGGTTTGTTGTACTGGCTTTGGCAATCCAGACTTCAAAAGCAGGTTTGAACTCTTCCCTGAAACGCTCTTCTAAAAATTTTGCTTCTCTGAGATCACCTTTGCCCATTGCATCGACCCAGCTCGTAAAAGTCTGAACATCGATTATCACCTGGGTATTGGCCGCGGTTGACGCCCTGACCGATTCTGTGCGGTACTTTGAAGCATCACCGAAATCAACTGCCTGGATTCCATTCCACCGTGTGGCCTGGTAGACGCAGAACGCTGTTGAGAGTGTGGCAATCAGGAGGAGGATGGCAAAAATGATATCCATCTTCGGAATGCCTTTTTGCGGAATTTTCATCTGACCTGGAATGATCATGGTAGATACCTTCGGATTCTCTATGAGATAATCTCCTCGATACTATAATTAGGTAACCAAATTCAGATAATCGCCTCTATCGGTAAGGAGGGATTAATCCGCAAACATCGAATAATCTTTTCACCTGATGGAGGAAAAGAGATATGTTTTCATCTGTCACTTTTCAGCTCTGTCTCTCTCCAGCCGAACTGAGCCTCAAATCTCACCGGTACCCTCATCAGGCTGTTTGTGAAGGTTTCGGACCAGGACAATAACACTTACCACCAGCACCCATCCCGGGAAGATCAGGGTCACCCAGGAGGAATAATCGATACTCAGCAATAACACAAGCGCCAGAACGTATGTCAGGTATGCCCAGCCACGGTGCATCAGACCGGTGCGGAGCAGAATGCTGGCCAGAGATATCATGAAAACACCTGACATTCGTATGGCATAGATGTTGAAGACATGATACAACACCATCCGGCTGTAGGTCAGTACACCGCTCTGTATAAGGATACTCGATTCGATAGCGTAGCTGCTCAGCAGCCCGGCTGCCAGAGCTGCGCCTATGAAGGTCAGGGCCAGAAACAGCAGACCACTACCGAGGAACACTGTCGCAAAGAGGCGATCTTCCATGTCGCTCATGAGATCACGAATTACACCGATGAACCAGAGAAAAGCAATCCCTGCAAACGGAATAAGGTTCAGCGCCAGAGTGACCGTTGTTGTGTCTGCCTCCAGCCACGCGAGGAAAGCTGTGGGATCGTGGGGAAGGGAGTCTGTTTATGAGTACCATGCTGGTTCCGTACAGGACAGAAAAGATTATCCCGGCAATTGCCGCAGCACGCGGTGTTTTCAGTGCCTGACGTTTCGATGCGCCAGATGTTTCCGTCATGGGCTTATCCGTTCCTTCAGGATTTGTTCATAGATGATTATCTCCCCCGACAGGCAACAGGTTGCTTCTTCATTTGTTAGTTTACCTGTACATGAATGAACAATTTTTGTGAGAGAGATTTGATTGAATTCTAACACTGAACAGTGTGCGCAATTCCTGTGCAGCCAAAAGTCTTCTGTGAGGCTTTTGTTCTCTTTTTATATAGTAATATCCCTGGAGCAAACATCTGTTCATCAGGCACTATTCTCTTAAAAATTTTTAGCTGGGAAAATGCGAACCTATTTCACCGGGATACTCCCAACAATTCTCTGATATAGTGAAAAAGTCCCCGGGTCTTCTCTGGTATGGTGTGCTGGCATTCGGTATCCTGATCCTATGTTGCACCATACTTATCGGTTATATGTACTGGGAAGCCGGGACCGTTGAAGTCACAGCCCTTTCTGTTCCCGGGGCCCCTTCCGGCATTGTTTTTATCGCCGATCCTCATGTAAGACCAGAGAACATTGAGCATACACGAGGGGTAATCAGGGCAATAAACAGCCTGCACCCTTCGGTAGTCCTCATCGGGGGGGATTTTTCTTACCACGGGCATGAAAACCTCTCGCTCCAGGAAGTATGGAAAGAGATCGATGCCCCGGTATATGCCGTTTTAGGGAACCATGACTATCTTGCTGGTATTGACGGTGGTGGAATGAAGGGGCGGATATCATGGCTGCAGGAACTGTTGCTCCGCTCAAACGATCATGATGCCGGGTTTCTGTACAGTGATTTCCCGGATCCGGACCATGCACAGGCTGTCGTTTCGGTTCTGGAACAGAACGGGGTAACCGTTCTCCGGAATGAGTACGTGGACATTGACCTTGACGGGAAGCACCTTATGCTGGTCGGTGTTGATGACATCTGGGCGGAGAGGGATGATCCCCCTGAGATTCCCGATACCGGAGCCTATGTTATCTACCTAGTCCATGAACCCGCATGGCGATCAGACTGGGATGCTGACCTCGTCCTCTCCGGTCACACGCATGGCGGGCAGTACAAATTCCCCCTGTCTGGGTCATAGAAAAACTCCAGATAATCCAGATACGGGGTCTTTCCTGGAAGGGTGATGTCCCGCTGTACGTAACCCGTGGAACGGGAACCTCGGATCATGCCATGGAGTTCCGGTATCTCTCACCTCCGGAAATAGTGGTGATCAATCCTGAACCGGGAACCCTTCCGGATAATGCCGTTCATACTATTGTTTCCCGCTGACAATTGCACGGACTTTTTCCAACAGTGCGGTCGCAGACAGACACGTCATCTTCGAATTGATTGCGATTCATGGCATTTTTTTTTGAGTACGGAAGGTATATTTCGCGAATCTGTTTCCGTCAGGTATCAGACCCCCCACCAACCACCAGAAGATACAGCAGAATCAGGATAATTAACAAAAACATACCGATGATAGAGCTCCCGATCCACGTCACTTACCCGGTGTTCCCCAAGACAGATACAGGATGGGCCAATGAGCACAATCAGAGCGGCATCGACAGAAATGACTGCCCACCGCATCCATCCTTTGAGCTATCCATCGTAGCTGACAAGGCCGGGTAATTCACCCTGAAACATTCAGGCCAGGGGTATTACCGGACCACGGTCTCAAGAAAAAAAATTGTATTAAAGTGATGCTGAGGGCTTTTTCCCGGACCCGGATGCAGGTTTCTTTCTCCACTTTGCTGCAATCACCGCGCTCATGATGATCTGGACAATGATGTATGCCACAAGAACCGCGAGAATGTCGCCAAGCTCTGATGAAATGCTGGTAGCAAAGAGCAGGGCCATACCGGCGTTACGATTGGCAGAACCAAAGGCAAGCGAGCGGCGGTTGCCCTCCGCTGGTCCGCCGAAGAGGTATCCAAGGATCAGCGATATCCCCACCGCAAGAGCAATTGCGAGGATGCCCAGGGTTCCGAAGAGATCTCTCAATCCTCCGACAGGGTCAGGTGAGAATATTTTATACAAAAGGAACACTACGAACACAACAAGGATCATAATGTAGGAAGTCCAGACTACCGGTGACATCAGCTTTTCCGCTACCTTGGGCCATCTGGCACGGATGAAAAGGCCGATAACCATGGGGATGAACATCAGCAGGAGGAGCGTACGGATAACCGGCCAGACACTGACCGTACTTCCCTCAGGGAGAAGGAGTAGTATCGTGATGGGCGCTGAAACAAGTGCTATGGTGGACAACAGGAACATGAGCCCGGTTGAAAAAGGCACATTCCCCTCGGCAATCTCGGCAATCCTCGGACTATAGGATGCCCCGGGGGCACTCGTCATCAGGAGAAAGCCAATAATCATCGAGCCGGAAAGGGCAAAAACCGTAGCAATCAGGTACCCCGCAACCGGTATCAGGATGAGGTTGACAAGGAGTGCGAACAGGACAAGTTTCACGTTTTTGAAAGGGGCCAGAATGTCCCGCCAGGTATGGCCAAGCCCGATAAAGAGCATGGACGTGATGATAAAAAGATAAATACTGACGGTTATGATGGTTTCAGAATTCATTTATTCTCTCCATGCTTCTCTTTTTTGATCCGGGAATATAAATAACAGGAGGAAATCGTTTTTTTCCGGTTATCGTCTCTTCTATCGTGGGGAAAAATCAGATTGAACTGCCCTGCTTTGCAAGCCGCTTTCCAACAAACAAAAGAATGATCAGGGCGGCAATACCCAGCAACACGATCATGAGAAGGACTGTCGGATCATACACGGACGAACCGGGGTTTATCTCATATACCAGAAGGCTGAGAAGGGGAAATACCAAAGCTACAGAAAGACCCCTCTGGGCAGTCCCGAATGCTAAAACCGCCCGCATGTGCTGATTATATCCTCCCAAGAGATACCCGATGCCAAATGCAGCCAGCGTAAAGAGGATGATCGCAAGCAAACCACCATACCCGATAATAGCGGTCAACTGAACGGAAAACACAAATATTACGCCGATAAAAGTTGCAAAAAATGCACCATACGATGTCCTGTCCAGCCAGGGAAGTACCCGTGCGATCTTTTCTTCTCTGCCGGACCGCAGGAACAGCGCCAGAAAAAGCGGGATAATGATTAAAATTACCAATGTTATGAATAAAAGAACAGGATCTATTACAGACTCACCAGGAACGAGGAATGGTGCGATCAGGGGAATATAGAAAACGGAGAAAATGGTAAGCAGAACCCCAAGACCACCGGCTGTTCCGCGATTATCAGCAGGTATCTGGTTAGCTCTGGCAAGGAATGGCGATCCTGCCGCAGTACCAACCAGGATCAATCCAATCGCAATGCCGGCAGGGAGATGCAATCCGGTAACCAGCAGATACGCAATGACGGGAACAAGTATGAAATTGGCAAGGATTGCGCGGCTGATGAGGTTTTTATCTTTCAGCGGGGCAAGCACCTGGGAAACGGTAGTCGACAATCCCAGTGTTACCATGCTGACGATAATGAAGATCATGGCCCCGAGGTTTGCAGCCAGTAACATGATCTCGGTTATCTTGTTGGCAAAGAATAAGACAAAAAGTGAAGTCTACCGTGAAGGAGGCAACGATGATGGGAATTGCGTGCCATCGTTTCCAGTTCATAAGCCATGCAAATACCGGTGCACCATAAATGCCAAAGGGGGGAATCCACGCAATGAAAAAACAGGAGATAACACCATATTTCTGAAGCTGGGGATATTTTGCACTCGCTTTTTCCATCTTTTCAAGCCATTTCTGTACCCGTTCTGATGTTTCAGACAGGCTGTCACATATCTCAAAGACGGCTAGCACCATGCCGAGGGCAAAACAAAACATGGTTATGATGATTACCGGATTTGAAATACCCAGGCCCACCCCAAGTAACGGAGCACCAGCCTGAAGTACGAAAGTTGAGGTGATGAGCGTGAGTAAACTGGCAATCGAGGTTCCGGTAACTGTGCCAACAATAAGCGGTATTGCCAGTGCGATTATCACGAAAAAAATGATCGCCTTTGAGAGTTTTTTGAGGATAATCTTCCTTGTATTTGCCCCGCTTTCCATACTTTATGATAACGCAGGGAATATATATAAATAAGGACTCTTTGTGCATTTTTTTAGAGAGAAAATAAAAAAAATCCCGGTAAAGATATGGCAGACACCGGGATATCCCTTTACCCGATATCCAAGATCACATGCCATTACCTGAAAAGATATAAGATACCAGATACCACCGGATAGCAGATCACCGGATGAATCTTCGCCTTCCCGAAACAAACTACATGCGATACCTAACCCTGGTTATTCTTGTTGGGTTTCTCCCCGCATCTCTTGGGTATATGTATAATGAGGGGAAGTCACCTGCTGAGATAACCAGTCTCGAAGTTGAAGGTGCACCTGCAGGAATCGTGTTTATCGCAGATCCTCATTTGAGAGAGAGTAATTTCAATCAGACCCGGGAGATTGTCCGACAGATTAATGAACTTCATCCTTCGCTGGTCCTGATAGGGGGGGATTTTGTCTACGATGATGAAGAGAATCTCACATTCCAGAAGGTGTGGTCAGACATAGATGCACCCGTGTATGCAGTGCTGGGAAATCATGACTATAAATCGGGCATCGTTGCTTCAGGCTGCTGGGAAAAGACGCTGAATGACCCCCATCCCCCGCTGAAAGCCGGAGATTACAGTGCACTCAGGGTTCATGATGATTCCGCAGATTATGGATATGCGGATAAAGTAGCCGGTGTCCTGGCCGAAAACGGGGTCAGGGTGCTCCGCAATGAATATGATAAGATCCTTATAGGTAACCAGAGCGTGATCATTGTCGGTGTGGATGACGGCTGGGCCGGAATGGCAAATCCACCGCATGTGCCGGACGAACTGAAAAATGACTCGTTTATTATTTACCTGGTCCATGAACCGTCATACCGTGGCGACTGGGATGCAAATCTGACGCTGGCCGGGCATACTCATGGTGGTCAGATCATTCCGTCAGGATCTGAACGGATTATTTCTGGGGGGCTGGTCACGTTAAGCGGGGAGATAGAAGAGGGAGATACCATCACCTACATAAGCCGGGGTATAGGAACATCCAACCTTGATGTCAGTTTACGGTCTTCGCCCCCTGAAATTGTGTACATCAATCCTCAAACAACCTGAACGCAGGTCACTTTAGCGTTCAGCTGGATGTATACCAGACCACAAAAGAAAATCCTGTTTTTTGTATATTCTGACTCTGGTGAAACGGGCATAAACAGAGTGGTCGCACCCAAACCATGAAAATCGTAATATATGCGATGGAACCCCTCCTCAAGGCCTCTCCGAGACACGGCGGCAGGGGTTTTTGAATTGTTAGTTCCTGATCCGCCGCGGGGGGACCGTTTGCTGGGCGGCGGCAATCATCGTACAGGGATGCGTGTGAAAAAAATCTCGTAGCATACCAGAATAATTCAATTTTCATGGGAAAATCATAGTCCAGAAAAAAAGAAGAAATATCTATCCCCCTGCTGATAGGGAATAGGAATTTATCAGGAGAATACCATGAAAGTTATTGAAGCGATACACCGTGAAGAAAACGGACGAACCATCGTGAGCCTGAAATTTAAAACCAGAGATCAGTTATTTGATTCTGAGGATACATCTCCACTCCCAAAAAAAGAACTCACCCAGGATGCAGAAGATGCGATTCTGAATAATGTGTTTGCTTATAGGGTGAAAAAGCCTGTTAATATTGAGATACAGCTCCCGATGATTCCGGATCCTGGATCCACGAAAGATATTTCTGATGCAATTCGTAATCATTTCCGCTTTGTACTCACTGAACATAAACGCGACACCGCAATTTTCATCCGGGAAAGGAGAACCGCCCTTGCCTTTACAGGATTAAATATCCTGATTGCCCTGCTCTATGTAGGTTATGCCTACATGAACGAGGACTGGATGTCCACAATTGCAGGAACTCTCGTCGGGGGATTGGTTATAATTATCAACTGGGCTACCATTTGGGATACCTACGAATTTTTTATCTTCGACTCACGTGAAAAGTATCAAAGGAAAAAACTGCTCACTAAAATCATAGACGGAGAAATTCAGGTGATTCCCCTTGAAGAAAAGAACTAAATCCTGAAATACCTGAAACTCCATTCTCTCTCCAATTTTTTTCGTATTTTGCAATTTCTTTCTCATAATCGGCAGAAAAAATCGGAATTCAGGAATATTCCTTCCCTGATGCAGAGCAAAGAATTCTGCCGGATCAATGATTCATTCCACTCATTAGCGCAGTATATACCTGCAATTGGATCTTTTAAACGCTAACAATCGAATTGCATTCTCCCGTTCTATCGTGTCTCCATGCTGATTCAGGATCAGCACAACCTGCTTTGATCCGGAAAATCAGGGTAAATGCACTTTTGACATCAGGAAAATGTCAGGCTATTCTTTACTAAAAAAATTACGTTGGCACATCATCTCGCCGCCAGGTCATCTCTAAATAACAAAACTAAATATGGATATACTACAAAAAAACTACACCATGTCTGAACGTTCATATGGAATGTATCTGGCTTACTTCACCCAGGCAGCCCTTGGTTTTAATGTCCTGATTGCAATATACCTGGGCTTTGGAGTCGCCTCAGGAGTTTTAGGATTCCTGATAGCATTGGTTCCCTATCTTGTCACCAAATTTACCAGGATTAAATTCCCCTGGTTTGTGTACTTCCTCATATCGCTGGCGCTCCTGATTCACATTTCGGGATATATCCAGGGACGGTATCTCAATATCCCCAACTGGGATACCCTTGCCCACACGGTTTCAGGATCGATTTTAGCCCTGCTAGGGTTTATTCTGGTTCTCTTTATGGATAAGATCCGGAAATATAACCTGGATCCTTTATCTATTGCAGCCTTTACCGTCATGTTTGGATTGACAGGTGAATATCTCTGGGAGATCTATGAATTCCTTGTCGACACCATCCTTGGAGGCTCCCTTGCCGGCAAGATGCAGGCTGACAACACGGATACCATGATGGATATGATCTTTGTATTTCTTCCATCACTCATCATCGCAATTGTATGTTATTATTACGTGAGTAAATACAAAAAAGAGACAATCGTACACGAAATGCTTAAGGATAGTACCTTTTTCCCCGAATAATTTTTCACTTTGGGGACCGGAGATGCCACCGGAAAAAATAATTTTTTTTAAAATTTATCGATCGTTTCCGGGATCTCAAACTCGGGAGTAGACGGGGGGCTGGTATATACCTTCCAACAGAAAAAGGCAACACAGGTAATGATGATACCAGCAAGCAGGATTGCACTTATTACATTTTCAGTAACATTCGTGCTCACCGGAATATTAATCCCCGTCGAATCGTTGAGTAATGCGATCACCAGGGCTAATCCAAAAAACAGGAATAATCCAACAAAAATCCCAAGGATAACTGCGGCGACAACTCTGAGTATAGCGGGTTTGGGGGCATTTTCTGGCATAAAATCACTATTTATTCCTGTAATATATAGTAATTGGCATTGACCATACCGGGTGTACTTCCGTGATCTCCCCTGAGATCTCTCTCTGAAGGAAAATAACTGAATACAAAGAGCAAGGAGCGATGTAACAGTCCCCCGCCGGAACACAGAAGTAAACATGAGGAAACTCCCTGCAGACCAGGATATAATCCGCACCCGAATCTGACGATACGCTCATATTTTCTCCGCACCAATATATCGACACGCGAGCGTTCCCCTGCATGCTCAGTATGGTTGATTAAACCTCGCGTACAGATACGGGCAATACCGTTTAAAGGGAGGATACCCGGGTCGGTTCAAAGGAGCGGGATTCAGGGAACGTTATGAAAGTTCGCTCAAAGCCCGTAAAAAGCATAGTACAATCGTGCGAGGATTGCCAAGCTTGGTTAAAGGCGCAGGGCTTAGGACCCTGTCTCGCAGGAGTTCGCCGGTTCGAATCCGGCTCCTCGCATTTTTCCATTTTTCCTTGGGGTTTAGATAACTAAAAAATTGCCACTCCAGATATCCAGTGGGCGATTAGTTCTAAAATACATTAATAACAAATCCGGGCCGGGTGCATTGCACTGGCGCGTTGCACGAATTTATCAGGAATCGTGTATGAGCGACTAATCACCTATGAGTGAGAACAAAGATTCCCAGTTTCAGACTCAGTATATTCTGGTAAAAAAATATCACCGTCACGTTCTCTGGCTTATTCTGGGATTATTATTTGCCCTGGATATTTTAACAACATCCATGAGTCTGCACCTGGGGAATTTTGAAAAAAATCCCTTCATGGTCCCCTTTGTCAATAACCCGCTTCTCCACGGGATAGTAAAAATGAGTGCGTATATTTTCCTTTTTTTCGTCATTGAAAGAGCGGTCGTGTTCATACAGGAAAAACGACCTGAAAACAAACCTTTCTGGATTAAACTGAATTTCCAGACATTGTACGGCTTGATAATTTTTGTTCTGATTTATTTAATCTGGGTTTACCTCTACGTGGTGATGAGCAATATACTGGTAATTTCTTAAGCGATTTTTTAGAAATCTGAAAAATCTGATAATATCAAAATCCGCTTCGAGCCTTCCAGGGTTCTTTGGAAAAATTGCAGAGGATCTGACAGTTTCAACAACCAGCGATACTAATAATCCTTCTTTTTCGTGGATCATCGTCAGCATCATTTTAAACCGTTGCTATGCCTGGAGGGCATGCGGTTTGTTTGCCGGCATGATGATTATCTGACCATCTTTGAGCAGGTATTGCGTCTTCTCTATAGAGATCTCCGCTTCACCATCAATTATCGTGGCAATTGCATCGAATGGTGCCGTATGTTCCGACAGATCTTTACCGGCATCAAAGGCGAAGAATGTGATAGTACCACTCCTTTTAGACGAACATCCGGCTCACTACGGATCCTTCCATAGAGGTGATAAGGTCTCTTGGATTCAGGATTTTTCCGGCAGGGATAGCAATAATTTCCCTGGCCGTGGATGATACCCGGATCTCATATGTACTATTGGATTCACAATATTTAAATAAGCAATTTATTTAAATAAATTAAAAATATACATATAGTTATGGCAACCATCACCATCAGCGTGGACGATGAAACAGAGAAAAAGTTCCGTGAAGTTGTAACACGTATGCACGGCAAAAGAAAAGGAGCATTGGGTGAAGCCACAACAGAAGCACTGAACCTCTGGGTTAAGGAAAAGAAGCAGGAAGAGATCTCCCGCACTGCCCTTATTCTCATGGAAAAGGAGTACGACCTGGGAGTTCGGCATTACCGCACACGAGAGGATCTCCATGGACGGCTCACCAGCGTTGATTGATACCAATATCCTGGGATATGTATTCGATTCCCGGGAACAGGAAAAGCGGCAGATATCTCACGATCTGCTTGCCAGATGCTGGAAGGGGGAGATACAGTATGCAGTTTCGGTCCAGAATCTTGCCGAATTTGCTGTCATCGTAACAGAAAAAGTGGCCAATCCCCTACCATCTGACACCGTCCAGGCATTCATCCACGCGATAGTTGCATACGACGGATGGATAAAAATCGGGTATTCTGGTAAAACAATAGAGGAAGCAATTACCCTCCAGGCACTCCACAAG
Organism: uncultured Methanoregulaceae archaeon; assembly: GCA_963841015.1. Classification (GTDB taxonomy): domain Archaea; phylum Halobacteriota; class Methanomicrobia; order Methanomicrobiales; family Methanospirillaceae; genus Methanoregula. Next base: position 381,914 of record CAWJAX010000003.1, read on the forward strand.
ATTCATTTCTGGGACGCGCTGATCATTGCTTCGATGAAAGAGCATGGGCTTTCTCATATATATTCTGAAGACCGGCATCTCGCCCGCGTACCTTCAATCACCGTTATTAATCCATATCATAAAGCAAAGGAGTTCAGATAAAAAAGGATAATAAATATCTGATTTCGGTGCGTTCTTTGGTCTCTCCACTGATGATGCGGGTTCAAAGATAGCCTGGTTCTCTCGCATATCTGAACTCATGTTCACAGATCTGATCTTCATCGCACCACAACCCGGGATAGACGGTTATTTGCAGAATTTCTGATGACACATGCTGGTGTTTTTTTGGACTGATTCTGTTGGAAAACCGACAGTACAATCGATACCCGGTTCAGCTTATTCATCAGCTGATTTTTGTGCTGGAAATACCGCAATAACTCAGATTTTACCTCAAACCAGACTCCAGAAATGCAGGAAAATGTATCCTGATGATTGCATTTGGAGGCGGATCGGAGTTCGATCAAATATACGGATTTGGAACAAAAAAGAAAACCTGTTTTTTAGTGTCCTGTCTGACACAAGAGTATGCTTCATCGGGAGCAATACACCAAATGGATACGATTCATTGCTGGTTATTCGTGAATCATCGTCAGCATCATTTTAAACCGTTGCTCTGCATGGAGGGCATGCGGTTTGTTTGCCGGCATGATGATCATCTGGCCTTCCTTGAGCAGGTATTGGGTCTTCTCAATGGAGATCTCTGCTTCGCCATCAATTATTGTAGCAATTGCATCGAACGGTGCGGTATGTTCTGACAGGCCTTCACCGGCATCGAAGGCAAAGAGGGTTATGGTCCCGCTCTTTTTGTACACGATCATGCGGCTCACTACGGATCCATCCTGGTAGGTGATGAGGTCTTTTGGATTCAGGATTTTTCCGGCAAGGTTTTCGTGGGATTTTTCTGGCATGGGATCACTTATGCATCTTATTGTGCAGGTGTTCATAAAGACCTGTTTTGAGGACTGTCCGCTCCAGGTAGTTCCTTATAAGCGATACCAAGCAGGATACGAACTTACCCGATTTTGCACTCATTGTTAAGATAAAATATTCAATTCCGTGAAACCCATAGTTCCATGATTTCAAGGCTGACAAAAGACCAAAAGATGACTTGCAAAAAGTGAAAAAAACAGTATTACTTATCCTACGGAAATTCTGACTGCTTAAAGGAATTGAGTTCATTTGAGCATTCTGAGACAAATAAGTAATTCGCTAAAAGGCGCAATTATAGAACTCATCTGATATCTTGTTCGCCATCGGAAATACCCAATGGTAATCCTGATCCTTATTCTGTCGATTGGATCCTAAAGATCAATCGGGCATGATGTAATTTGTGATATTAGCACCTCGATCACGTTATAAAGGTGTGATTCGGTGGTATGTCATTAATTATCAGATGCACATCCAATTGAAAGTTTACACATCAGAACAGATGAATAACACTTTGCACAAAGTGTCTGATAATAGCATGCTAGATGCATACGCGGAAATTATGTAAGTCATGATTGCACCTTGATGACGATGAGGTGATCTGCATTTCATTTGCACGACATCTGCACGAGGAATAGAGGACAATACTTCAATGAAAACATAAATTGAATCATTGCAGTGAATACAAAAAAAGGTTGGATTTAGACGTAGGTATCCAGTAATACCTGATTGTGATCCATCGTCAAATGAACCAGCAACAACAACAGTGATGTTCTTGACCTGATGCTATAAGAACCAATAACGTCGAATGACGTTCCAACCGACTGGGTTTGGTAGTTGCCGTTCCAATAGCGACCAATTCGTAGCCGCATCATAATCAGATGTATTGTATAGCATGTGCCATTTGGTGCAGTAACCATCAATATATTAAAGGGTTGAATCGTCCTGTCCACCATGTATGTCATGACATATACAGTTTGCATCTGGCTTCGTGCAGCAGTAGACTGCAACAACCTTGGTCTTGCTGATATTACCCGACATTCCAAACACGAACGCAGCAATGACTGCTGCGAGGATCACTGTAATAGCGACCATCAGGATCACACCGATAACGGGTGATACTGCTTCATCATTCTTTCTTGTGTATACCATAATTTTGAACACCCTTTTCACAATGCCCACGTTGGACATGACAATGTATACTATTTCTATGAATGTTATTAGTATATAAAGATTTCTTTTGAATTCAGATTCATTTTGGGTTTCATACAATAAAATACAACAAATTTTTATCGGGATACTCATAAAAATCGGGGTAAATACTTAATAATAAGCATAACTACAGGAACGTCGCCTGTTATGACCATAGTACCACCATTTAAGTCTCTACCGAAGCACTAGAGGAATTTAAAAAGTAAATTGAGACCCGGTATCTGCGAACATTAATAAAAGATCACTCTCGATGAGCGATTATCATTGTCATGAATATAATATTTCGCTCAGGATCAGGAGATATCAGGTTACCGGCGTTTTGGGTCTCGGAACATGAGGGATGCGAGAGGTCAAGGGATTTTTTGCTCTTTACGGGATTTCCCGGGTCGGGTCCAGTAGTATTTCATGCGGCAGCCCGGCGAGGGCAACCGCCCCAAGAGCACCGATGATGCCGTTACCCCCGTGCAGCGTAATACCGAACCGCTCCGCTGTCGCTTCCGCAACCGCCCGGGTGATTACCTGATCCCGGACGAGTCTCCCGTACTCTCTCAACCCACCAGGGATCTGGAGCCCGGACCGGATCGCTATCCCCCATTCATGGGAAAGCGATTCATCTGCCACAAAGCGCAGTACCTTTTCTTCAAGATCCGCGTAACTTTCAGGAGAAACTGCCACTTCAATAAAACTCGCCGAGTTGCCGGCCGTTTTTGCAAAAACATCCTGGTTGAGCATTGCAACATGGTGGCTGATGGGGAGAACACCTTTGATCCGTGTCACATGGGAAAGAAGGGCCAGCGCAAGGGCAAATGTTGCACCGCCGGCTTTTGAATCGGTATCATCAATACCTATGGTCACATGCATCAGAGCCTGTGTCCGGACATTGCCTTCCACAATCGGCCCGGCATGCCGGGTCTTCACCTGGATAACCCCTTCCGCACGGGCCATCATATCCGACAACGAGTAGGCAGGGCCACCAATGCAGCGTATGTGCTGGATAACCGTATCTCCATCCCGCTCAATCGCAGTGACCCCGACCGCGGGAAGCGGTGAGAGTCCTACCGGAACCTCATGCGACCCGATCCGGGCACATTCCCTCAGCAGGGTCCCGTCACGCTCCACGCTGATAAGAACACCTCCTGCCAGTGCATGGTGGTACCCGCAGAATGCTGCACAGGCCCCGCTCAGGCAGTCATGATAAATCTCGACGTTATCACCATCAATCGTTGTGAAGATCCGGCGGCAGGCACTTGAAGGCATTGCACTGATCGCAACATAGCGTGCTGCACTTCGCCCGCGCTTCACCTCCCGTACAAGAACACATCCCTCGCCAAGCAAGCCGGTTCACCCAGTCCTGTGCAGTGCTGCGGGGAATATTGGTAGAGTGCTGGATATCGGTGACGGTAAAAAAACCGTTATCGAGAGTGAACTGCCGCATCAGGCGCAGATATTCGCGTCTGCGCTCAAGCACGCCGGACATAGCAGTCTTTGATGAACAGCAGGTCGCCGATGATGGCACTTGCCGTCTCGATTGATCCTGCTCCCCTGCCGATCAGGGTAATCTCCTTAGCCATATCTGTTTCCAGGGTAAGGGCGTTTAAGGTACCCTCAACAACAAGCGGGTGGTTCTTTTCAATGATACGGGGCGACACCCGGAGGATGTGTTTGCGGGGAATCGCTTCAGCAATCAGACGGATGGTGCTTCCTTCGTCATCAGCAAGCCGTAATGCGTCGGGGGTCAGCAGATCAATACCCGTACGCTCGATATCGCTTAACCGTGTACCATTGCCCCAGATAGTATTGACAAGAATCACGAGCTTGATGGCTGCATCTATTCCCTGAACATCATAGGTTGGATCCGCTTCTGCATACCCCATTTCCCGGGCTTCCATCAATGCCTGCTCATAAGTAAGCCCCTCAGCAGCCATACGGGTGAGAATATAATTGCAGGTGCCATTGAGGACACCATACAGGGCAAGGATCTCATTACCAGCCAGCCCGTGTTCCAGCATGTGCATGATGGGAATTGCACCCGCAACGGTAGCTTCATACCGCAGGGCTACACCTTTCTTTGCTGCAAGCGCGCGGAGTTCTTTGTAGGCAAGGGCAATCGGCCCCTTATTTGAGGTTACAACATGTTTCTTCCGCAGAAGTGCTGTTTTGATATATCCTATTGCAGGTTCTCCGGTAAGAGCGTTGGTGGGAGTCACTTCAATAAGTGCATCGTAATCTGCCTTTTTGATCACGTCAGGAGCAGAAATCTTCTTATCGCCACAGTATCCTTTTTTGGTTTTACTCTCCAGCAGGCTTGCGATGTCAATCCCGTCAGGATCCAAAAAACCGCTTTTAGAATCGGCAATCCCCGTTATGGAAATCCCGAGATCCTTTTTGGCAATCATGCCGGCGACTCCCCTGCCGACCGAACCAAGGCCAATCAATGCAACCTTCATCATGCAATCTCCTCGAGGGGTTCAATAAGGAGCAGGGACTTCTGGTGTGAAACGCGGCGGAGAATTGCAAGAGCTGCCTCCATATCACCTTTGCTCACCGCTTTTATGGTTATCCGTGAGCTGGATCGCTCGTTCACAGCGGGCATCCTCATTGAAAGTTCGCAGACTTCAGCAAAACCGGTAGAATCGATCTGGTCAACCGTGTCAGAAAGATCGGTGTGCATAAGATGCCCGATCATAATCACCGTCCGTTTGTAAAGAAGGCGTTCCTCATCAATCCGCTGAATTCGCACACCCTGTTCTTTGAGAAGCGCAACAAGATTTTCCCGGCGCCCTTCCGGCAACTCGAGCACAATCTGCACATTCAGGGTATCATCATCAAGATCGGGTTCACGCTGGTGAATTACCGCAATGATATTTCCCCCGACATCGGATATGGGTTTGAGAGCAGCAACCAGCTGACCGGGAGAATCCTTCATCTCAAGTTTCATGGAAACCTGCACGAGACCACCTGTCAAGTAGTAGAACGGCTTTCAAGATAAGTCTTCTATTTTGAAAATCCTGACAGAGTGTTTTAAAAAAACATCTATCGTTCATTACCAGCGTAATTAACAAAAAATTCGATTCGTAACAATTCAGAGTTTTCGGAGTTTATTATCCACCTTTTCAAAGAAATTACGTTTGACGTCTACGAAAAGTGCCGGCTGTACAGATCTTTTGACGGCGATCGTCATTGAAATTCCCAGATCAATCGTCTTCTGGCCATCAATAACGAGGTGTGCGGGTTTTGAACTCTCCAGTTTGACTTCCAGGTTACGATCACTGCTTATGAGGTGAGGGCGGGAGGATAACAGGTAGGGAGCAAGCGGAACAAGTAAAAATCCCTGTATTCTCGGGTCAACAATGGGTCCTCCTGCACTCATTGCATATGCAGTGGAGCCGGTTGGCGTGCTGATTAAAAGACCATCAGCACGGAACTGCTCAGTAGTAACCCCATCAACAATGATCGAGAACTTCAGCATTTTTGCCGGACGGGAAGTCACGATTAATGCTTCATTCAGGGCTGTTCCAAGACAGGCGCTGTCATTGGAAAGCGTGATTCTCATCCGTTCCTCAACAGAAAATCCGGATGAGAGTGTATGCACAAATTCCAGCGCTTCATCGGGTTCAAGATCAGCAAGAAAACCCACCTCTCCCCAGTTGATGCCAAGAACCGGAACCGGGCGGTCCATCTGCTGGATCGTGCGGAGAATGGTTCCATCACCGCCAATAATTATTACGGCATCTGTATGCGAATATTCGCACGAACCTCCAGGAATACCGAGAGACCGTGCAGTATCGGGGTCGAATGCAACTTCCAACCCTTCTTTTTCAAGAACAGTTCTCAGTTTTTCAGCAAATACGAGTGCATCCCGGTTGTCAATCCGTGAAACGAGCAGAATTCTCATGGTAATCACCGCAGGTACTCGATCACTTTATGGTGCAGTATCCCGTTCGTAGCCACAAGACACCGCCCGATCGTTACTTCATTGGGAAAACGTATCGATTTGCCATCGAGGTCCGTAACTTTCCCACCCGCTTCGGTACAGATAAGCATCCCGGCGGCAGCATCAGTGACCCTGAGCGTCCCCCGGAGATCGACAAATCCATCAATCCTGCCGCACCCGACATAACAGAGTTCAAGCGCTGATGCCCCCAGGAGACGCCATCGTCGTATCTTCTGCCCAAGCTGCATCATCCCCGAGGGATCGAATTTTCTCCCGTACACACTCATGGCACATGCATCCAGCTGGGAAACATCTGATACCTTTATGGGTTTATTATCACATTTCGCGAATTTCCCTTTTATTGCCGTGAACGTTTCGCCACTCGCAAGGTTACGGACAAACGCCTGCTGGGTAACTCCCTTCTCAGCGTATGCAATGGAAAGAGCATAGAAGGGAATACCGGCAACAGCATTGAACGTTCCATCAACAGGATCGAGAAAGATGGTCCCGCCATCTCCTTTGAACTCCATCTTTCCGGCTTCTTCACTGACCAGGAGAGAGCAGAGCGGGTGCTCCTGTAAATACGTGACGACACAATCCTCTGCGACCTGATCGATCTTTTTTGTCGGGGTAAGATCGGCACCCATCTTTACGGTCTTACCACCGTTGGGAGTGCCGGTAAGATCTCGAATGCTTTCCTGTACAAGCTCCGCCATCTTCTCACAGGCAGAAAGAAACTCCATATGCTTTGGGACAACTCCTTTATTACACGCTGTATTTATGTAATGCGATGAAGATAAATTACTACCGCGTTTGCGATATGTGGTTATTCAAGGTGTACATGAAATGAAAGAGCAGACAGAAATAGGAAAAATCAAGGAAGGACGCTATGTTGTTATCGAAGACGAACCCTGCAGGGTACTCGGCATTGCCACATCAAAGCCCGGAAAACACGGTGCAGCAAAGGCCCGGATCGATGCAGTCGGTATCTTTGACGGGGTCAAGCGATCTATTGTTCAACCAGTATCGGCAAAAGCATATATCCCGGTTGTCGAACGCAAGAGCGGCCAGGTAATCTCCATTGCCGGCAATACCGCACAACTGATGGATATGAAGGATTTTACCAATTTTGAAATTCCCATTCCTGAAGACAGGAAAAGTGTTGTTGAAGTTGGCAAAGAGATCGTCTATATTGAATCCATGGGGAAGAGAAAGATCGATTAAAATCAGTGCTGTTTTTTCACAACAATATTCTTAATTATTTTCTTTAGGAGGAAAAAATCTATTTTGAGATTTTTTAATGATAAATTCCTCACTACTCAGGAGTAACCTGATCAGTTTTTACGGAGAAGAGAGAGAGAATTAATATTTTCCAATATATTCCGCCGGAACACGGATTTCAATAGTATAGGAACTGAGTGCCTGGGTGTTAATTACAAAATAGTAATTTCGCTGGCCTTCGTAGAATTTTTCTTTCCAGGGACGGGGATCTGAATCGGTCCATAACGTAGAATCAAGGCCCCCGGGAGGGGTGATGGTCCGGACAATCCGGTTGGGATCATCAGCATCCATCACCTGAAGGTTAAACACCGGAGTGATAACGGAAAATGATCCCTGCACAAAGGAATGGGAAATTCCGCTTCCTTCCTCACCGAGAACAGTTGAAGTACCCAGTTTCTGATCCTTACCTCCCATCTTTCCCGCAGGTTCGACAGTATACCAGAGTTCCCAGTAAGGAAACGGGATATGCATAACCTGGGTGGTGCCACGGTATTGACCGGAAATTGTTGCATAGGTTATCCTGCTGGCGTTACGGCCGGCACTGTCAATCCGGGTGCCATTTGGAAGTGACTGGTTCAACGAAATCCCATAGGAGGCAGGATTAACAAATCCAACCTTCACGATATTTTTGTCCCAGGTTGGAACCGGTGTCGGGGGACGTGTTATTGCAGCAGTCGCCGGGATCACTACGACCGACACTCCACTCGTATCAGGAGTTGTCACCGGGTAGGTAGGATACGGAGTGGTCGCTTCTGGAAGACCAAGATTCAGCGGTTGTCCTGTCGCAAGCGGTTTAACGACCAGTGCTACAATCAGGATGATGACCATTGCACCCACTGCATACATGACAGCTTTTTTATCCATGCGGGAACAGTAAAAAATAGTTTGGTTTCCTTGCATAAATACTCGCATATTGGGCGAAAATGAGGTTGCAGAGGATATTTTGGAAAATGTACTCTCTCACATTCACAATTATTAGCGCAGAATAAAAGTTGGGCGATTCTTTGTTCATGATTATTTGAAATTGCACTGAAAAAACGCCAAAATCCAGAAAAAAAGACAGCCTACAAGAAAAATCTATATATACTATGACATCATTTTATGAATTAGGGACGTTGGTATATCCAGGGTCCACTTTCCAACTAAGGTGAATTTATGAGTTCTGTGAAACGTAATGATGAAGGGTTCACTGGCCTTGAGGCAGCGATTGTGCTTATCGCATTCGTTGTCGTTGCGGCAGTGTTCTCATATGTCGTACTCGGCGCCGGGTTCTTTACAACCCAGAAAGCCCAGGAGACTGTGTACAAAGGTGTTGAACAATCAACTGCAAACATCCAGATGATAGGTAACCTCTACGGCTTATCAAACAACACGGCTGGTAAAATTGATGAGGTCAAATTCTCTATCGGTCTTGCCCCGGGTGCACCACCCATTGATTTAACGGGTATGAAGATTGTCTTCTCCACACCAACCACTGGCCCAATCATCCTTACCCAGGGTCCAGTTGCCAGTACGACCGTATTTACCACACAATTAAATGGTAATCCGGCATTCAATAACCTATCAATGAGTGGAAACGACCAGATACAGGTCCATTTCATAGTAGCTGGTGTTGATCCTAATACCAAAATGAACCTTGAGTTAAGACCGTCTGTCGGAGCGGCATTACCATTCTCAAAGACTGCACCTGCAACAATTGCAAATACGAATATTCTCTATTAATCTCTCCTTTTTTTAAACTCATAGTTAAATCTGCAGGTCATCCTCCTGCCGCAGCGGATGTTATTCTAACCCTGGAGGAGATAATTTGGATGAAGCATCGAAATTACCGGAAGGAGAGGTTTTAAGATAGATCGTCTCTATTTTCCTGATCTTTGCGATTTCCGCAATTACCAGGTACATGTGAATAATCGCCAGTTCCACATCATCTTTGGACACACGCTCGTGCAATACTCGTGTTTTTTCATGGGGGTGTTGAGCCTTTGCAAAGATATATGCCATTTCTGATTCGATCATCGATACTCCCGGATCATTTCCTGAATTCTGTTCAATATAGGAAAAAATCCGGTTGAGGTATTGATCCGGCGCAATACTCCGTTCATGCCCTTTCTTGTCCCGGTAGATTTTTTCCAAGGGGGGAACAAGGGTATCAGCAACAATGACCAGTATCTTCTGGACTGCACCAAGAGCCTGTGCATAGGACTCGGGATCAAAATACCGCATCCGCTCATTTATTTCAAGGAGCTGTTCGCCGGCCCGGGGACAGTTCTCCCGGATAAACCTGTCAGCAGCCAGTCGTGTATCTTCAAAGATATCCTCGGCAAAATCCCCGACCGAGAGGGATATGTTTACCTCGGTAATATAATTGTGGATAGCGGTTTTAAGACGTTCAAAATCATTGACCAGTTCATGGTGTTTATTCAGGATCTGTATTTTCTGGCTTTCGTTTGCCCCTATTTTTGTCACAGATTCGATTTTAGTTGAATTGATATAGGATTCAAGGTGGGGAAGACCGATGGAGTGAGGCCGTCGCGTCTTTTCGTCCCGGATCACCGGTCTGTCACTGGTATAATATTTTTTGCAGGATCCCAGTTCACCTGGATCGAATACAACGGGATAGCCCATAATCTCATAATCCAGCCATTTCTGGGCATCAGAATCATGCAACATGCGGGCCAGTCGTTTGGCTTTCATTAAAATCTGCGATATGGGCAACTGGTTGATTTCCAAATCTCCAAGAATGATATTGGATAATTCTTTTGCCATTCTCAGGTTCGAATTCTGATAATCGTCCATAACCATTTTTGGTTCTTCTCCCATGTTAGAAATCTTAATTGCTATAAATACGTTCTCATCATCAGGGACTATAACACTATGGTTGCATCATCCACAGGTTGGCAGGTCAGTCATGGTTTGTCCACCTGAAAAAGCGAAGGCCGGATACCCGGTTTTACATTCGGTTTTACTTGAAGGGATAATATCAGGAAACATGAACTCAAATACCCACAGCAAAAAGGAAGCGGAAAACGCTCCCAGGTTTGCCGGTTAATCCATTGAGAAAGGAGGTTGGTATTGATTCATAGTGTCGACAGGATACAGGATTATATTCCTCATGGGGGGAACCATTCGATTATTCTTTCATTCATTTACCATGAAAACGGTAATTTGTGCTTGTACGGTAACCAAAACTTTTTTTATTCCATAAAAAACCCCAGTGTTATTCTATGATGATGAAATCAGAGAAAATGTTTAATCATCCCCTGCACATATACAATTGACCCGGATGATTCGGTTTTTCTTTTTGTTACTGCCGTGTAGGGGGAATACCTGAAGAATGAAAAAACAGAGAGTTTGTCTCACAATCAGCCTTTATTCGGAGTTAAATTTTTTTGTTTTTCTGCTTTAACCAGTAATTATTGCTATTTACGTAACACAATGTTTAATAATCATGAATGAAATATAACAAATAGATACATCATGGCGGTAAACCAGTCTCAGGTTGATCACATTATTACTGCTGCATCAGAAGATGATCCGGAGGTCAAGCTCCAGAACCTCGAGCGGGAGGTGGATCTTATCAAAACCTCCATTAAACGCCTTTTAATGGACATCAGGGAACGGATGAATGAGCTGGAGAATCCATTTACCCTTGCGGCTACCGGCACTGCCGGTGCTCCGGCAATACATTCAGCAGCTGCAACTGAGGCAGAAGAAGCACAAAAATCTGCACTTGAAGCACGGGAAGCAGCACTTGAAGCACGCGAATCCCGGCTGGAAGCAGCAAAAGTAAAATTGGAAACCGACAATAAAAAAGAGCTGGTGCAGGGTAAATCTGAACCGGTAAGTCCGCCTTTTGAAGACAGCAGAAAAATGCTGGATGAACAGATGCTCGCAATCCTGAGATCCCAGGCAGGAACACCCCAGAAAGCTGTTTTTACCGCTCCGGCCCCCCCCGCTCCGACAAACGAGAAACTCCGGCTCCAGAAGGTTTACAAACTTTTCAAGTGGACGCACCAGGCCGTCAAAAAGGTCGGCCATGACCGGCTGGAGATCACGTTGGAATCCTACCGGGCAATGGGATACATAACCAAAGAATCCTGCGACGAGATCCGGGAGATCTCACGCCTCATGCCGGCAAACCTTGGAGAAGAGCATGAAGTTGGTCCTGATGAATTTGTCTCCGAACTCTATACGCTCAACAGGATTCTTTCCCCGGACGACACTTCACTTGACCGCGATATGATAGAAGTGATGATGGAACAGCGTCAGAATATGGCCACCGGCAAGGCCGGAAAAGTTGAAGAAAGAATTGATCTTCCCCGGGTCTCCCTGCTCGAGAAAAAATCTTCGATGCATAAAGAAAAAGATGAAGAATGGATGAATTTACCCGACAGGATCTAACCAGATGTCATCCGAGACTATTACTACTGCATTATTTCTGATCACCGCGGTGGTCGCATCGGCAGTACTTATTAATGCAGTATATCCGGTCATCCAGAATATGGCAGGAACATTTTCTTCCTCTACCCATGAATCAGATGTGAGGATCCGAACGGATTTTAAGATTATTGCTACCTATGCAAGTGGGGAAACGGTTCAGGTATGGATGAAAAATATTGGAAGTGAACAGATATCTCTCTCAGAAATTCAACGTTCTGATGTGTTTTGTGGTCCGGTCGGCAATTTTGATCATCTTGCCTATCATGACGTTGAACCCGGCACTCTGGCGAAAGGTGAATGGACCGAAGAATTCGGAGCCGGTTATGATCTGAACTCGAATAGTTACTGGGATTCTGGTGAAACACTGAAAGTAACAGCGAGAATGAAAACGCCGATCCCATCGGGAAATAAAATCTATTTCCAGTTTGCACTCCCCAATGGTATCTGGCGATCAAACGAATTTACGGCGAGCTGATGTTCTATGGCCGTTGCTGGAATTATTGCTGCTGCGGTGGGAGTAATGCTCCTTATTGTTGTGGGGTATGTAGTGGTGGGTGCTACCATTACAACTGCTGAAACGGTCACCAATGCCCAAAAAGACGTTACTCTCCAGAATGAGATGCGTCTGGGGACGGCTATCCTCATTACCGATCCACAGCAGTCCAGCTCAAATATTATCTCGAATATTACCAACTCCGGTACTGAAATCATCAGTGATTTCAGACATATGGATGTGATAGTGTATGACACAGGATCCGATGAGTATCAGGTCTGTATCTATGATGCAAGCGGCAATCCTGGTACCTGGGGTATTACCAACCGTTACCAGGATTTCATCCATCCTTCTGAACTTGACCCCGGGGAAAAATACCAGATACGGGTCGCCACGAGCGGATCTTCACCTTCCTGGTTCCAGATCACAACAAGTAACGGGGTTTATGCTTCAGCGTATGTTTAACATAAAATGGAGGTCCTGAAATGGCAAACCTTTCCGATCTGATGGGGGGAGAAGACCGGCGGATTATTTCGACCGGCAACAGCGAACTCGATAAAAAAATAGCCGATGGTCTGCCACTTGAATCCCTCACCCTTATCGAAGGTGAAAACGATACCGGGAAAAGTGTCCTTACCCAGCAGATCATCTGGGGTGCGATGAAGCAGGGTATGTCTGTTGATCTCTTTACAACAGAAAACACCAGCAAGAGTTTTATCAAGCAGATGGAGTCTATGAGTCTCGATATCTCGGACTATTTTGCCTGGGGCTACCTCAAAATCTTCCCCCTCCACGTGGTCGGTTTTGAATGGAAAAAAGAAGAGATGGCAGGTATTCTTGCACGCCTGATCAGCCATATCGAGAAAAGCAAATCCCAGGTAATAATTGTTGATTCACTGACGCTTTTTACCGAGTATGCGGCTACGGATCATATCCTCACGTTCTTTACTAACTGCAAATCGCTTGTCGATCATGGCAAGACAATCCTGATAACGCTGCATACCTATGCGTTTGAGGAAGACACCCTCGTACGGATACGGTCAATCTGTGATGCCCACCTGAACATGAAAAAAGCCCTCGTCGGGAGCAAGTATGTCATGGTGATGGAGGTTATCAAGGTCCGTGGGGCACATAAAACGACCGGAAACGTTGTCAGTTTCGAGGTACATCCCGGTTATGGTATGAAAGTCATCCCGATGAGTTTTGCGAAGGTCTGATATGGGTACTCTGTCTGTTGCTGTCAATCTCCCGTTCAAACAGGAGATCGTTGATTCGAATGTGGATTTTTATAATGATATTGAATCAAGTCCACTCTATAAGATGCTGCCGGCAAACGCCAAAGAGTATGTGAAAGCCAGTCCTCATCTCCTTGAATACCTTCATACGTTCCCGGTAAACACGTATGGAATTCCCCTCTTCCTCTCGGAATTGAAAAAAGAACTCCGCTCCATGGAAAGCCCCAATATCATTTATCCGGTCAATGATACTACCTTTGTCCACATTCTCCCGGACCCGGATGATGTGAGGAACTTTTACATTCCCATCGAACCTTCATTCCTCCACAACGTGAACCAGCTTCTCCCGGAAATTGAGACGAAACTCATTAATCTTATCGATGGTCTCGAAGATGATCCAATCAGCGACAAGGAACGGGCTGAAGTGATAAAAAAGATGCTGGCTTCTGTGTCTGTCATCCTGCCAAAAGGTATGACTCACGCACAGCTTCAGGGAAGTGCGGCCAGCCAGCAGGATATCAAATCAAAGATCACGACATTTCTGAACACCGATTTCACTGCCCAGAAAAAAATGAAAGATACCAAAGTGAAGCACCAGGTCCCCCTCACGCCTGAAGGCAAGGTGATCCTGACCGATGAGGAATACCGGGCTATCGAGTACCTGCTGATACGGGATAAGATAGATATGGGGGTGCTGAAACCGTTCCTTTCCGATCCCTACATCGAAGATATTTCCTGTGACGGTGTTGGTCCGATCTTCATCGAACATAAGATTTTCAAAGGTCTCAAATCGGTTATTGAGTTCAAAGTCTCCCATGAACTGGATGAATTTGTTGTTAAAGTGGCAGAAAGGATCAAACGTCCTATTACATACAGGAGTCCAATTGTTGATGCCACCCTGCCTGATGGCTCCCGTATCAATATCGTGTATGGAACTGCTATCAGCAGGCACGGGAGTAATTTCAGCATTCGTAAAGTAAACGAAGTGCCATTGAGCATCCTCAATATTATCGACAGCAATGGTCTTGACTACCTGGCAGCAGCATACATCTGGATCTGCGTCGAGTACGGGATGTCGCTTTTCGTTTCCGGAGAGACCGCAAGCGGAAAGACTACGCTCCTGAATGCAATCACGGGATTTATTCCTCCCGAAAATAAAATTGTTACCATTGAGGATACACCGGAGCTGAACGTGCCCCACCGGAACTGGATTCGGGAAGTGGCACTTGCCAAGGGAAAAGGAGAGGGGACGGGGGGTTCTGCTGCCGGCGGGGAAGTGACCATGTTTGACCTGCTCAAGGCCGCCCTGCGTCAGCGCCCGAACCAGATTCTTGTCGGTGAAATCCGGGGTGTTGAAGGAGCCGTTGCATTTGGTGCCATGCAGACCGGTCACCCGGTGATGAGTACATTCCATGCAGCTTCTGTTGAAAAACTCATCCAGCGTCTCTGTGGAGATCCGATCAATATTCCCAAGACGTATGTAGATAACCTCAACCTGGTGATAATCCAGAGTGCCGTCAAGCGACCTGATGGTCAGCTGGTCAGGCGGATGATCAGCTGCAACGAACTGGTTGGTTTCAATGCCGAGACACAGGGATTCACCTTTGTCGAGATGTTCACCTGGGAGCCGATTACTGATACGTTCATATGGTCCGGAAAGGGCAGCTCCTATCTGCTTGAAAATAAAATCGCCACCATGCTCGGCATGCCCGATAGTAAAAAATCCGAGATATATCTTGAAGTGGAAAAGCGGGCAAAAATTCTCGAGCGGCTTCACAAAGCAGGCTACACCAAGTTCTGGGACTTATTTACCATGATGACGAAGATCAAGAAACAGGGGCTCTTGAAGATTGGTTCCTGATATGGTTGATACCCCGCCGGACAATGACAAAAAACCAGAAGGCCGTGCAATCCCGTTTGCCTCGCACATAAAGCGATTGAAAGAAAAAATCGCTGAGGTCACTGAAGATCGGAAAATGGGGGCCGACCTCCTTTTTTTAAACACGTATATGGCATCTCTGGCCATTGCAAATGCGTCAAGGCCTGAGATCTTTGCCTATGCGTCAAACCGGAAGGAGTACATCTCGGCGAAGTATATCACCAAAGTGGACATGTATGTAAAAAAATGGAATTACAGTTATTCCGAAGCGCTTGGGATAGTGGCGGACAGAACGCACAATATCATCTTAAAAAGCATGCTGAACCGGTATGCAAATGCAATCGACTCCGGTGTCCCTGACGATGATTTCTTAAAAAATGAACTGTCTACGGTCAGAAGCGTGTACCGCAGCCAGGTCGAGCAGGGGCTCGAGATGCTCAAAAAATGGGGAGATGCATATATTGCCATGCTCCTTTCCGGGACGGTGATCTGTGTCACCATCATGATCTCCATTGCCATCTATTCCCCCCAGGGTCTTGATGCCACGCTGAACATGGCCTACGCAATTGTTCTCACGATCTGTGTCTTTGGCAATCTTCTCATGTACACATCCGTGCCGGATGACCCGAAATCACATGGTCTCAAGGACAGGACCTCAAAGGAACAGCAGACAATACACGCCATGGAAAGGGTTATTGTACCTTTGGTCCTGGGAGCGTTTATTGTCATGACGCTGCTCGGGATTAATGCCGGCCTGATATTTATGATGGTGGGGATCCTCATGGCGCCCCTTGGCATCATCGGGTTTATTGATGACAGTAATATCACCCTCCGTGACAACGATTTTTCCACATTTATACGGAGTCTGGGATCGATAATGGGGGGTCAGGGCACCACTGCCGTCCATGCACTTGCAACTATCGATAAAAAATCGCTCACCGCTCTCGAACCTCTGGTGAATTCCGTCTATTCCCAGATGAACCTTGGTCTTGATAATAAACAGATCTGGGATAAATTCATCGGTGAATCGGGGAGTAATCTCATTTACAAATATCTCAACATCTACCTTGATACGGTTATTATGGGGGGTCCGCCAGAACCTATCGGGTACTGTAGTGGGATCTTCGGTACTCGAACAGACACTCCTGCGGGAAAAAAAGGATATGCACGCCCGCAGTTTTATCGTGCTTCTCGCTCCCATGCACATGGCAATGGTAGGGATCTTTGTGGTCCTTTTCCGCATAATGTTAACTTTGACCGGCTCGGTTTCATCGATGATGGGAAAATTTGCGGCAGCGAATGCTGCCTCGTCTGGTGCGAGCGCCGGGGGGGTATCCGCGGGCAGTGCCCTTGGCGGGATGTCGATGTTTACTAACTTCCCGGAAAGAGAGATGGGCAACTTTGTAGTAATCTCTCTTACGATCATTACCATTTCCAATATTGTCGCGGCACGGATTGTCGGGGGAGGGGATCGGTATATGTTTTATTTCTATACCGCCCTATTCTGTGTACTTACCGGACTCATACTCCTGATTGCACCCATTGGAGTGAACATATTCTTCAGCCCCGAGGGGCTCTCGAATATGGGAAAAACAGGTGCCGGAGCAGTAGGGATGTATCTTATATGAAGGAAAGTCTGCGCAGGGTAATCCTCTTTGCGGTGATTGTTATCACCGGATCAGTCATGATCCTGTTTGATGTACCGCTTATCCTTATGATCCCCCTGATTCTTGCTGTAGGGTTTGTTATTCTTCTTCTTCTTGGTGCGATAACAATTGCTGACTTTAAATCCGTTTTCACGAGGAAAAAATTAAAAAATCCCAAAAAAATTTCCCTGATACAGCGATTGAACGGGATGAAATTTTTTGAAAAAAAAACAGTACCAGCCGGATAAGAAACCATCATCTCCTGCCAAATCAGTGGAAACGCCAAAAAGTGCGCCACAAAATGCCGGAAATAAAACCGGAGCCGTGTCCCATCTGCGTTTATTTTTTGGCTCACTCGGTTCACTGCGAACAGTTCTCAAAGAGCGCAGCAGACAGGCAAAAAAAGTGGAACACATTGACGAGCTGCTCGATAAAACGGTCAGTGAAAAGGTGAAAAGCTCTGCACTCGCCAGTGCCGGTAAGGAAGTCGGTGCAAAAACCCCCCCCTCCAGCATGAGCGCCGGGCCGGGCCTGAAGGATCAGGAAAAAGAGCAGGATCCTTTCCTGTCTCTCTCCGGGGATGAATTTGACGCAAGTCTTCTCGACGGGCTGGACGAGCAGGAAATCCCCCTGAAACCGTCTATGGGTCAGATCCCCAATCCGGGCACCCCGTTACCCGGGTCTGCCATGGTAGTCAGCCAGCCTGAGATCCCGATGCCCTCGCTGGATATCAGTTCAGAAGCAGACGAAATTCTCAAAGATAACAAGGAGGGTCTTGAAGACTTCAATGGTCTTGAGAGCGGGGAATCCATGGACCAGGACTTTTCCGGTCTGGATTCTATAAATCTTGATGACATTGATCTTGACGCCGAGTTGGAAGAAGAGCCCCCGTCAGCCACAGGGAGTTCTCCATCGCCAGCGGAAACACCCGCCCAAACGGTGAATGCAGGTTGGATCGCTTCTGACGCCCCAAAAGGTGCGGATCTACCGGGAGACGAGATCTCTACCCAGGATGACATGTCCTCATTTGCAAAAGGTGCATCAGCAAGCGATGCAGACCTGTTAAGTTCACTCGCATCGGATGTCAAGCGGGTAACAAAAGAAAAAAATACCAGCCTGCTGAGAGATTTAAAAGATTTCAAAGCCCCGGCAACAGACATTGAGAATGAATTGAACATGATACATGAAACAATGAAGGCAGTCCCGCATCCCCGGAAAAAAGCGATCCCGTCACCGAAGAAAACGAAATAGACCAGGTAAATAGGTTAATGTTACAGGAAAGAACACATGAAAAGAGTAAGGATTGCCCGTGAGGATATATGAAAGAAGTTCCGGTAAAAATCCAGCACAACAACGAGTGGATTGTCGTTAAACTGGGCATCGGAGATGACCTGATCGCAATTCCTGCCCCCATCAATAAAGAAATTCTCTTCAAGACGGTAACCGATATTGCCGAAAAGAAAAATGTCCTCATTATTACCGTAAAAACCGATACAGAAACCGTCTACAAAATCCTGTCCGTTGAAAAAGTCCTGCAGGTTTTAAAGAAACTTATCCTTGCGTCGTGCAATGCCTACCGCCTGATGGCCTACTTTATGTCACCTGCTATCCGTGGCGGTGTGATGATCAAGGATGCCCAGTGGGATAAAGGGAGTGTTGTTGTGGTCAGTTCCGGGATCTGGTTTGTCTCTGCGATAAAACAAATCTGTGTCCCGTTCAATGACGTGGCAGCCATCGAACTTACCAAACGGGATGTCCAGGGCAAACCCACGGATGTCATAAAAATCGATCACCTGGATTCCGGGGAAGTTTCCTCCAGTCTTGTACTCTGCCCGCTTTCCACCCTTCAGGTACTCTACAATTACCTCAGGGATACGACAAAGAGCATGGATATGAAAGGTACTGAGCTGGACGGCATCGATCAGCAGGTTGCCATGCTCGTCTATTCAGGCATGGACTCGCATGCAATCGAAAATATGCTCAATATCCCCCAAAAACAACTCGATAGGATCTATGATAAAATCCTGAAACTCGGTCTCGGGGAAGTAGTCACAACGCGGAGAGAGATCCAGCTTACTACAAAAGGAGTTCGCTATATATCCGATGCTACAAAATCCCAGACAAACTAGCATTTCTCCAAATAATGAATTCAATACTTCTTTATGGAATAATCTACCAATTATTTTATTGATCGTCAATGGGAAAAATTCTGATTGTGGATGATACGCTCTTCATGAGGACCCTGTTAAAAAATATTCTGTTCTCCGGTGGACATACAATCGTCGGCGAGGCAGGGGACGGCGAGGATGGCGTTACAAAATACAAGGAGCTGAAACCCGATCTCGTGACCATGGACATCGTGATGCCTAAACTCAACGGGATTGAAGCGTTAAAAGCAATAAAAGAGTTTGATCCGGCAGCAAAGATTGTCATGTGCACCGCAGTCGGTCAGGAACAGATGGTTAAACTCGCCATCAAGACCGGTGCGAAAGGGTATATTATCAAACCGTTCCAGGCTCCGAAAGTTTTGGAAGAAGTCAAAAACGTCCTGGCTTCCTGACCACCATGGTGAAAGTTCTCATTGTTGATGATTCCGTGTTCATGCGAACGGTCATCAGGGACATGCTGGCCAAAGATGCCTCCATTGAAATAGTGGGAACTGCGTCCAACGGTATTGATGCACTTGAAAAGATCCAGACGCTCAATCCCGATCTCATCACCCTTGACATCGAGATGCCAAAAATGAACGGTCTCGAGGTTTTAAAAGAACTCCGGAAAATTAAAAAGCACCCGAAAATCCTGATGCTGAGCTCCCTGACCTCCAAAGACGCTGAGATGACCCATGATGCGATTCGTCTCGGCGCAGATGATTTCATGCTGAAACCAAAAGATCTCCCTCACATGCGGGAAATCAGCGAAGAATTAATTTCGAAAGTCAGGCATCTTGCCACACTCTCTTTACCAGGTATATCTCACAAACCCCCCACGTCACCTGCCTTACCTGCTGACCGGGTCGTGCTCATCGGCTCATCTGCCGGGGGACCACAGCAGGTCGATACGCTGCTTTCCATGTTGTCTCCCGATCTTCCTGCGAGTGTTATTATCACCCAGCATATGCCGGTTGGTTTCACCGCCCCTCTTGCCGAGCGTTTCAACAGGATTGCCCCCATGCCCGTCAAAGAGACCCAGAACGGGGATATGCTTGAAACCGGAAAAATTCTGCTGTCGAAAGCAGGTGTCCACACGGTCGTTTCAGGAGTGATGGGAGAAGATGGCAAAATGACCGGGCGTATTGTTCATACCACCTCACCTCCCGTCCACGGGGTCCGGCCAGCAGTGGATAAGACCTTTGAATCCGCTGCTCATGTCTATGGAAAAAACGCACTCTCGGTCATTTTAAGCGGCATGGGAAATGACGCGGGTGAGGGAGCACATGCAATAAAAGAAGCCGGCGGCGTGAGCCTTATCTGTGATGAAAAGGATTGTCTTGTATACGGGATGGCACGATCGGCGATCAGGAATAACGCGGTCGATCAGATCCTCCCCTTAAGAAAACTCTCAAAAGAGATAGAGCGGGTAGTTCATATGATGGAGGAAACCTGTGTCTGAATTTGAGGCATATCGCGGGCTGTTTGTGGCCGAATCCCGTGAAAACCATGAGAATCTGGTCAAGAACCTTCTCCTCCTTGAACTGGGCTCATACCAGGAAGCCATAGATGAAATCTTCCGCTCAATCCATACCCTCAAAGGAGCATCGGCGTCCATGGGTTTCTCCGCTATGGAGCACCTCTGTCATACCATGGAGGATGTCTTCTCTCTCATCCGCAGCGGGGCCGCAGATATTTCCCCTGACCTGGTCAACCTGCTCCTTGCATGTTCCGATATCATTGAGCAGATGCTTGATGACGTAGAGTCGGGAGGAGATTCTTCGTCAAAAAATCCGGATGCCGAGGTCAATGCCCTGAAGCAATGGATTGAAAAGCATGGTGTCAAGCCAAAAGAGAAGATTGAGACCGCAGAAATCCCGACACCGGCAGAACAGAATCCCGAACCTCCCCAGATACCTGAAGGGGAGCAGTGTCAGGAATACGAGATGCTGATCATCGTTGCAGGTGATTGCACGATGAAGGACGTGCGTGCTATGCTCGCGATCGGTAACTTGCATGCCCTTGGTACCATCCTTTCGGTTAATCCTTCCCTTGAAGCGATTGACGAGGGGAAATTTGATGGTACACTCCAACTCATTATCGCAAGCGATGCCGGGGAAGAGGCACTAATAACTGCAGCTTCGGGAACTGATATTGCTGAAATTGAGATACGAGCTGCAGAGAAAAAGGAGATCGCAACTCCAGTTGTCGTCCCAGAAAGCAAAAAAACAGCCGATACGGGTATAAAACAACACTCTGCCCATGAAAAAAGATGGGAAATTCAGTCTCCCGACGAAGTCCCCGGGAGCTTAAAAACAACCGGAATTGATACACAACATACGTCCACTCCTGATAAAAGCCGGGAGATCCAGACTCCTGAAGATGTAACCGGGAGCACAAAAACAACCAGGGCTGATATAAAACCACCATTCTCACCTGAAAAAAGCCCGGAGATTCCGATTCCTGAAGAATTACCCGAGAGCTTAAAAACAACCGGAGTTGATACAAAACAATCCTCCTCATCGGATAAAAGCCGGGAGATCAAAAATCTCAGGGTCAATATCCAGCAGCTTGACCATATCATGAACCTGGTCGAAGATCTTGTTATCAACCGGGGCAGGTTGAAACAGATTGCCGAACAGCACAAAATAAAGGAAATGGACGAAGCGATTGCCATGGTGGACCGGTCCGTTTCCGAGCTTCAGAACCTGATGATGATCATCCGGATGATTCCCCTGAACCATATCTTCAACCGCCTGCCACGGGTTGTCCGCGATGTCGCCCTGTACGATGGTAAAGACGTCAATTTCGTTATTGAAGGGGGAGAGACTGAACTTGACCGTAGTGTTATGGACGGGCTCAATGATCCGCTTCTTCACCTGATAAGGAATTCAGTAAATCATGGGATTGAATCCCCCGATGCCCGGGAAAGGGGTGGAAAGCCACGGAAAGGGAATGTCAGGCTCTCTGCGCACCGTGACCGGGACAATGTAATCATAGAACTTATCGATGACGGCGCAGGAATCAATATCGACAAGGTCAAGGCAAAAGCCATCGAAAAGGGACTGATTACCCAGGAAGTTGCCGATACATTCACCACAGAAGAGGCCATTGACCTGTTATTCCAGCCTGGTTTTTCTACTGCCGAAAAAATAACTGACATCAGCGGCAGAGGAGTCGGGCTTGATGTCGTTAAAAGGTCTATAGAGGCGCTGAAAGGTACAATAAGGGTGGAAACAACACCGGGGAAAGGAAGCCGGTTTGAATTATTACTCCCGCCAACCATGGCGATTGTCGATGTAATGATCGTCAGGATCAATGGAAAACGACTTGGTATCCCAATCAGCAGTATTGTTGAGGTAGCACATTTCAAAAGGGATACAACCCACCACATAGGAAAAGGCGAAGCAATCCTGCTGCGTGACGAGGTACTTCAGATTCTCTGGCTGAATGAGATGGTCGGGATTTCCAACTCCTGTGAAATACTCATTGTTGTGCAATACCAGAAGCGGAAGTGCTGTATTCCGGTGGACGTCGTTGAAGGTAAGCAGGAAGTAGTTGTGAAGCCATTGAGCAGTTTTATCGGCAATACCCGTGGCGTAAGCGGTGTTACCATCCTGGGTGATGGGGGCGTCGTGCCGGTACTTGATGTTAACACCATTGTCTAGGAGAAGATCATGAAATTATCGGCAGTTCAGGCAGATGCAATTCAGGAACTCGGAAATATCGGGGCTGCACATGCAGCGACTACGCTTTCCCAGATGCTGGGAAGTACTATTGAGATGAGTGTCCCCGCCATCAGAGTGGTGGATCTCTCTCAACTTGGACAGTACATGGGTGAGGAATCGGCGGCGATCGTGGCATTTGAGCTCCAGGGGGATATTCCCCATGGGGGATATATCCTGTTTTACATCACCCGGGAGTCAGCAGTCCGCATGACGAACACGATGCTCGGATTAACGGAGATCAACCGCCCCCTCAGTGAAATGGACGAGAGTGCACTGCTCGAAGTAGGTAATATCATGGTCTCTGCCTTTCTTGATGCCACCGCTGAACTGCTCGGTTTTGTGATGCTTCCTTCCCCTCCGTCACTCACCATTGACATGGCACATGCCGCCATGCAGTCGCTCATTGCCCAGATGCAGGAAGAGACGGATGAGGTATTGCTTTTCTCTACTGAACTTGTCTGTGAAGAGTACAAGGTAGACAGTGATATCATCATGATGCCGGAAAGAAGCACTCTTTTGAGAATTATTGAACTGCTCGAAAACATGATGAAGCCCATATAATTACCGTAGTACCTGAAAATGCCCGACCACCAACCCCAGAGCGAACAAACGGCGATGATCGGCATTGGAGAATACCGCGTAGGTTCTTTCCCGATGATGACCATCGGACTGGGTTCCTGTATCGGGCTTACCATGTATGATCCAAATCTCAGGATCGGAGCGATGGTGCATATCATGCTGCCCGAAAGCAGCGGCAGGATGGATCGACCAGGGAAATACGTGGATACGGCAGTTCCACTCCTGGTGAAGGAGCTGGTCAGCTCTTGGATGCAAGAACAGGTCTATAGTTGCGAAGATAGCGGGGGGTGCCTGCATGTTTGAGTACTTTGGCACCAACCTCAATATCGGTGAAAGGAATGCCGTAAAAGTCAGGATTCTTTTAAAAGAGCACAATATCCAGCTGGCTGCAGAGGATGTTGGGGGTAAAGTCGGCAGATCGGTCACGTTCCTTCCTGCCAATGATGGCAGGGTTTCTATCCGCAGGGCAGACGGGACATCAAACAATCTCTGATTATTTCCGAAGGTTTTTTTTAAGAGAACGGGAGGGTCAACAGGTTTTTTAAAATCCCGATGATAATCTCTCGGTGGAATCATCTTTTTTGGCTCTGTAGAATTCCTTTTTCATTGATATGAAATTCAAGATACTGGTACGAAGGAAGGAGGGGACATGAGCCTGTCCCCCCATGCCGCCCCTGCACTCAGCGATGATGACGGAGCACCTGATAGGGAGTTATCGCATCGGGAGAGCCACAGCAGCGGGGGTGAAACCCCTTGAGCGTATAGCTGGTAATTGAGCAGTTCCCATGAAAATTGAACTATTCAGTTATGATACGAGATTTTTTTACACACATCCATTTACGATGATCGCCACCGCCCCCGAAGGGTCGCCCCCGCGGTGGATCAGTAACAAACAATTCAAAAAAAACCCTGCCCGCCGTGCCTCGGAGAGGCCCTGAGGCGGGGTTCCATCGTATACATTACGATTTCATGGTTCTAGTGTGTACCTGATCAGATCATGACCGCATTTCTCCAGAGCAAATTTTTTTAACCTGTCTCGTAGGTAAATCACGTCAATCGTGCTCCACCGCCATTTACGATATTGTCTGATACCATATTTCCAGGATCCTATAGGAGGTAATACTCTTTTGAGGGTAAAATAACCCCATATCGGGCTCCGTTAACTCTTTTTCCCCTTCGGAAAACCCCGCAAAACGCTCCGATTTGACCGAAATACAAAATCCCGATTATTGAGGATTATTTGACAAAATAGCACCATATTGACCTCAAATTTTGACCCCAAAAGCTGCGTGAGTTTTGATCCTGACCCTGCTTTAGCCTTTCATACTCGGGATCGATCACACAATCACCATTGGCAGCCTGTTAAACTGAGATCGAAAATAGACGAATATTTCAGGTCATTTTCGCTAAATAATTATGATTTCAGGTTATTTTAGAACAACACCGGGGGAAGGTGAAACGCCTTTCTTTTTGATCTCTTCGGAACAATACTGATCAACAGAGTCCAGAAATGCTTTTTTTGCCTTTTTGACCTGCATCTCATCATTCGAGAAGAAATCATTTGCTATATACCTGAGAGTAGTTGCGTAGTATTGGAAATGAGGAAATTCTTTTTCGAATTCCGCAATCCGGTTCAGGGCTTCCTTTTTGTCACCGTTGAGAAGATCAAAGGAAATATCAAAAAGGTGGATAGTATGGACTGGCATCCCCTTCTGGTTCGCCAGCTTCCTGAAACTGTGATAAGTGATCTTTTTTTTCGTCAGGAGAGAAAACCTGAGCCCGAGGTAGATGGGTTCGAGATCATCGGGATACTGCCGGATAAGATGGTTGAGGACACCTGCAGCACCACTGGCGTCACGGTTGTCAAGGTAATAATAATACATCACCCGCAGGAAATGAAAATCATTATAAAACCGCTCAGAACTGATATCCAGCAACCGCTTTCTCATTTCGGTGTCATGGACAAGAGCTGCGTTTTCCAAACCGATTTCCAGGAACCATCGCTCACTGGGGAACCACTCGAGTCCCAAAAAAATCATCTGCCAGAAAAATTTCTCCAGAAACGACGGGTCTTCCAGTTCCAGCTGTTTCATTTTGTGTAACGGTGTCGATGTGTGGGCGAGATCCAGCAGGGTTTCACGCGCAAGAAGTTCCATCTCACCGGGACGCTGGTTCTGTGCAGACTCATCATCACTCTTAAACTCCCGAAGGGACAGGGTATAATAACAGTACGCTACTGAAGTGCCAATCTTGGCATCGAGATTGACATAATATTTCAGGTAATCGATAGCATGAGGATAGTCACCGGATTTTAATAATTTCAGGCCAACGACAATGTTGACCCCGGTTTCTGCATCTTTTTTCTTTTTAAAGCGAAGAGCGTTATGGATGATCTTCCTGACAAATTCAAAATCCCCGCTGTTCTTACTTGCATCCAGGACTTCAAACGTGATATGATCAATAAATTCGTCATACGTTTCATCAGGGATATCCGGAAAAGAATTCTCGAGTGCAGAGACCACATGTCCATAAAAAACCGGCAGGTTGGAGTCTACTTTGTCCGAATTGCCACGGATGTAGCCAAAGAAATCATTTTTCAACAGGTTCAGCTTCTCGTAGACAATCGCGTCTGAAAGCTTCTCTCCCCGCATACAGGAAAAATGGCATGTTTAAATATTAAAAGGTATGACAGGCCAACCTGGTTCTTATCGGATTTATCCAGTCATCCTTATCCATTTCCCGAGTGTTACAAAGACTCCCCATGCCCCGAAGGATTCCCGTGGCGGAACATCGGTGACCAACAATTACGCGCGTCAGACAGGAATGGGTACTAAAAAAGGGTATAGTCACATTTTAACGATGAACATTTCTTCACGATTTATCAAAAAACTCAATTGATGACACTCCCGGGGGCTTCGGCTTTTGCCTCCACCACCGGCTGTTGCGACCCCCGGGATTCGACAGAACCGCTAATCCCACTACGAGCCGGGAATCATTTGTCAAAAAATGAAACACTTTTCTGTCCTGAATATAGTGCTTTATATTTTTCATTTTTTCACGGTTAAATCAATTTTTTTTCATAGTTAAACCGGGACTATACCGATAAAAAAATCAGTCAGTACGTTGGGCAGTATAATATTCTCTCGGTGTCTCAAGACGTATCCGGTATGAATCGATATTCTTTACGCTGATGATCATGTACATACTGGTGTTTGATGTCCGGACAATTCTGTAGGAGGTACCGGGTTTCACGATCTCTTCTCCGGTGATAATACCCCCGGTGTCAGCATACGAGAGGGCCATGCGAAAGTTTGCATACTGAGGCTGGTTTTCTGCCACGACGGAAGTGTTTATCATCCAGATTGGATACGGTACAGAAAAAACCTGGGTCAGCCCCCCACGCGTATTTTCAATAACGGCAAACGGAACCCATTCCTGAGTCTGCCGGGGTGCTTCGGACGCTCCCGTCGTCACCATGTTTTCGGGAAGTTTATACACGGGATAGGAAAAGGGTTTGTCGGTATAAAAAATACGATATGGGGGGGCATCAGGTTTTGGCATTCCTGGAGTGACTACCGGGATCTGTTCAGGATATTCTGGCGGGAACGTGAAGGGATTAGGGGTTTTTACAACCGTTTCTGCAGGCTTCAGCAGCATTTCAGGCAAATTCTGCAGTTCCGATACGTACTCAGGGTTTGCCATGAATGCCACAAAGATTACAATAGCGATACCCGCAAAGAGGGTAAGAAGGTCCCTGGAGTCCACATACTATACTGGACATCGGGCAATAAAAAACCTCCATGATACCCTGCAACTTACAGTAAATCCATACATATTCCGGATTTGTCAGGCCCAATAAAAAATATCTGCCGGATTTACAATAGGTCTTACCATTTTCTTGGAAAAGGAGAGAGCCATTCTGTACAATAAACGATAGTTATTATAGAATAACACATAAATAAAAAAAATATAAGGTGGTATAATTACAATCATTACCTTTTCTCACCATAAAGGAGGTACTGGCAAGACTACCTCCTGCCTGAATATCAGCCGGTTTTTGCCAAAAAGCCGGGAGAAAAGTACTGGTTGTTGATTGCGATCCTCAGGCGAATGCAACCGCCGGGCTCGGCGTCGACCCCAGTGCAGCTTCCGGCAAAAATATGTATCAGGTTTTTATGAGTGGGATTGATGATTTTCCGAAAGTCAGGATACAGGATATTATTCTGAAAACCGCGTCGGGCGTTGATCTTGCACCTGCACACCTTGATCTTGTCGGAGCGGAACCGTACCTCTATCATGCGAAATTCCCCACCGGGGTGCTTAAAGAAGCTCTCGCCATTGTCAATAACCAGTATTCTTATGTTTTCATTGACACTCCGCCGAGCTTAGGTCAGTTTGTGATCAATGGACTCTTTGCAGCAGATCATGTCATCGTGACCCTCGATTCGGGATCGTTTGCGCTCAACGGGGTTACAACACTCTCCACAATATTTTCTGATATTAAAGAGGGTCTGGGTAAAGAAATCCGACCTGATATGGCAATCGTCAGCCGCTGGGGTGAGGGGCTGCTCCAGTCAGATTCAAAACCTGAAAAAGAAGAGGGAAAGGGTCTTTTTACCCGTATCCGGAATGTTTTTTCCAAACCGCCGGAACCTTCTCCTGAGAGCCTGAAAGCCGCAGAAGAACAAAAACAGGAGCATATGCGGCTGCTGGCGATGCTCAACCAGATTAAGCGAAGATTTCGCAGCGTGTATACTGTCCCCTACTCTACAGCAGTGTACGAAGCCCAGAAACGCGGTATGCCCCTTTCTCATGTTGCACCAGACAGCAGTGCCGGAATCGCGTATAAAACCATTGCAGAAGAGGTTATGAGATGGAACTAAAAGAGCTAGAAAATGCACTAAAGAAAACCAGTGAAGGCAATTTCTCTGTCCGTATCGACGAGAATAAGGTTGGTACAGAATTAAAGGCAGTGGCACAGATGCTGAACCTGACGCTCGAAAAGGCTGCAGTGGCAAAGGAGCTCAAGCATCGTGCAGACGTGATGATCCAATACAATCCTATGGCGATTGCCATACTGAGAAAGGACAAAACGAGGATCCATATCAACAAGGCTTATGAAACCGTATGGCGCGGAACCCGTGAAGAACTTCTCAAAAAGAAACTCAACGATTTTGATATTGCTATTCTTTCCGGGGAACACTTCTACGCCTGCTTTGAGACAAAGAAACTCTCGATCACTGAATGTCTTGTCACATTCCCTGACGGTGTCAGGAAATACCTCACGCTCAATGCCATCCCCATTCTCGATAAAAACGGGGAAGTTGATGGTGCTTTCTATATCTGGATAGACCACACAGAGCTCCACGGGAAGATGGAAGCAATAAAAAAGGTAGAGCAGCGGGTGGACCGGATCATTCAGGAAAACCCGTTTCCCCTTTTTACAATCGATGCCGAACTGAATGTAAAAATCTCTAACCTGGCATTCCTGGAATTCACCGGCTATTCCAAAGACAATGCATCTTCTCTTTCGATGAAGGACTTCAAGTACCTCAAAAATAAAGGAGAAACCGTCGAAGGAACAATAAAATCCAGGAAACGCAGTCATGGTGAATCGACAATAGAATTCCCCCGTGGTACATTCGTTCTTGAATGGTACTATATCCCCCTGCTTGATACCGACGGTAATGTAGAAAGTTTGTTGATCGTTCTCAATGATATCACCGAACGGCGCAAGAAAGAAAAAGAAGTCAGGCAGCTGATGGAGGATACGCAGAAGAAAGCCGAAGCGCTCTCTGCCAGTGCTGCAGTCCTGGAAAACGGACTGGAACGAATTGCAAAAGGGGATCTTACCTTCATTATCCCACTCGTTGATGGAGATCCGTTAATAAAACTGAAAAAAGATTATAACCTGTCTGTCGATTCAATCAAGAAGGTTATCGGGGAACTGGAAAAATCAATTAAACAGATTGAAGTAACCACGCAGGATACCAGTAGGGGTACAACGGAAATTTCCAAATCCACCGAACAGGTTGCAGTCGGAACGCAGAAATCAGCTGATGGTGCAAAAAAGCAGCTTGATGAGCTGGAAAAAGTTGGAAAAGAAGTCTCCGACCTCTCAGCTTCCATTGAGGAAATTGCCAGCACTTCGCAGGACCTGTTGAGTCACGCCCAGAAAGCAGCGCAGGAAGGGAACAAGGCTTCCGAACTGGGCAAGATTGCAACTGCCAAGATGACGATGGTTGAGAAAATCGCCGGGGAGAGTGTAAGTGAGATCACCGCACTCAACGATCGGATGAAAGAGATCTCAAACATCGTGAAGATGATTGCTGATATCTCCAGCCAGACGAACCTCCTTGCACTGAATGCTGCGATCGAGGCTGCACGGGCCGGGGAGCATGGGCGCGGTTTTGCAGTAGTAGCCGGCGAAGTCCGGAACCTTGCCGGTGAGTCAAAAACCGCAACGAACCATATCGAAACGCTCATCAGTTCCATCCAGAACAACAGCGATAAAACCGCGGCAGCAATTAAAAGTTCATACAAGGAAATACAGGCAGGAATTGAGAGTGTAAACAAGACGATTGAAGCCTTAAACCGGATTATTGCCTGAGTCGAATGTGGTTGCACAGGGTGTAAACGAGATCACCAAAGCGACCGAGGATCAGGCAGAAGCGACGACCCGTGTGGTTCACGGAATGGAGAAATCCAGTGTTATTACCCGCGAGAACCAGGGGCGGATGGAGGATATGGCGGCACTTGCACAGGAGACGAGTGCGTCAACTGAAGAGATCGCCAGCGCATCTGCTGAGCTTGCTGAGCTGGCAAACCGGCTGAAGAAGATAATGGAACAGTTCAGGCTGCGGTGAACAATGGTCTCTACGGTAGATGTGGTGGAATTTGTGCTGGGGGGTGAGCGTTATGCTCTTGATATACAACTGGCGCGGGAAATTGTTGAGATGATTCCCATCACTCCCATTCCCCGTGCACCTCCTTACATCTCCGGGGTAATTAATCTTCGCGGAGAGATCACCAACATCATGAACCTCAATACCCTGCTCGGATTACCTCCTCAGGAGACGCGGGAAAATCAGAAGATAATCGTCCTGGTACCGGATGCTGCATCCGGGAGCAACGTCGGGATCATTGTTGATGAGGTAACGAGTGTCCTCCAGGTTGCAGAAACTGATATCGAACACCTCGGCGAAGGACTCTCGTCTGAGGTTTCCAGTTTCGTAAAAGGGATCATCAAGATGAAAGGTGATGGTGCTGACAAAAAGAGTACGGGCCTGATCATCTGGATCGATATGAAGAAAGTGCTTGAGGATGTGGCAACAAAGTGAACGGCAGGAACATATCATGGTAAAAATTACTCGTGCAGGACAATTGACGGGGGGATGGATGTGACAGAACTACCGGGGAGAAAAGCGTTATTTACCGGGGCGGTAACGCCTGCAATACCCGCCAATCCTTCAGAAGAGATTGCACCGGTCAGAGAATCTGAACAAACGATCGCAGAACTCCGACAACGGCTTGACGTAATGGTCAGTAATAATCCCGTCCCCATGCTCCTGACCACACCCGGGTTCTCAATCGTTGAAGCAAATGCTGCCTATATTGAGATGAGCGGAATCAGGGAACGCGATCTCTTAAAGACCAATCTGAAAAATTTCAAGATTATCAGCCAGAAGGGAGAGGGGGCTAAAGTCGCTCTTTTAGAAAAACGGCGCTCGTTTGGCGAAGTGAGCGTGGAATTGCCGTCAGGTATACATATTCTTGAACAATACTGCATTCCGATTATGGGCAAAGACCAGACAATCACCAGTCTGCTCTTTGTCTATAATGACACGACAGCACAGAAAAAGAAGAGCGAGGAAATCGAACAGCTCAAGCACCGTTCCGAAACGATTGTCCAGCAAAACCCGATGCCAATCATTCTCGTGGATATGAATTTCCACATCCGGGTAGTAAATGAGGCATATGCTTCCTTAAGTGGAATCAGTCGCGTTGACCTGATGAAGATGACCCTGCGTGATTTCAAGATCCTCGACCAGACCGGTGAAGGAATCAGGCAGGCAATCCAGGAGAAAAGGCGGGTTGCAGGTGAAGTCCAGGTCGAATTTCCCACGGGTGTAAAAAGGTTGCAGCAGTATGGTATTCCAATTCTTGACAACAGCGGGAATGTGACCAGTATCCTGATCGTCTATAACGATGTTACTGAGGATCGCCGGCAGATGGATGAGATCACCGAACTGCACAGGACAGCTGAAACCATTGTCCAGCATAACCCGATCCCCATGCTGATGACCAATCCCGGTTTTGTCGTAATCGAAGCAAATGCAGCCTATGCAAAGATGAGCGGGATTCCCCGTGATCGCGTCCTTGGCATGAATCTCCGGGAGGTAAAAATTCTCGAGCAGAAAGGCGAAGGTGCAAAGGTGGCCATCGAGAAGAAACAACGGGCATTTGGTGAAGTTACCGTTGAACTTCCCAGCGGCACACATATCCTCGAGCAGTACGTAATGCCGGTTCTTGATGGCAACAATAAAATAAAAAATCTCCTTTTTGTCTACAATGAGGTCACCATTCAACGCAAGAGCCAGCAGGAACTGCAAAAGAAGATGGATGAGGTTGCCCTGCTCAAGCTGCGGTCAGATATTATCGTCAACCAGAATCCCATGCCTATCATGCTGATGAATACCGGGTTTAAGATCATCATGGTAAATGATGCATATATCTCCCTGACCGGCCTTGCCCGGGAACGGCTTATCGGCATGAGTGCCAAGGATTTCAAGATCCTCGAACAGAAGGGAGAAGGGCTCAAAAAGGTGCTGCAGGAACAAAAAAGGAGTTTTGGGGAGATAAAAATTGAATTCCCGACCGGTGTTCGTATCCTCAGCCAGTACGGTATACCCATGGTTGATCCAAAAGGAATTCTCCAGACCATTGTCTGTGTATATAATGACGTAACGACCCAGCGCGAGCAGGAAACAAAGATCAAAGAGATGATGGACGAAGCACGGGCCAAAGCTGAACTCCTTACCGTAAGCGCAGAAGAACTCCAGATGGCACTCTCAAAAATTGCATCCGGTGATCTCACGTACCGGGTGAGCATAGATGATGCTGATCCACTGGTAAAGCTGAAGGCCGATTATAATGCAGCAGTTGATTCGATCAGGATCGTCTTATCCGACCTGATGCAGGGTATGATCAAACTCGATGCCACCATCAACGATACTATCAAGAGCACAGAAGAAATTGCAAAGGCCACCGAGCAGGTTGCAATCTCGTCCCAGAAAGCCGCTGACAATTCAAAATTGCAGCTCACGAATGTAGAAAAGATTTCGACGGATATTTCAGATATCTCTGCATCCATCGAAGAGATTGCGAGTACTTCACATGATGTAATGACCCATGCGGAGAAAGCTTCCAAAGAAGGTGCACAGGCAGCAGAGATCGGCCAGCTTGCCACGACCAAGATGCAGAGCGTGGAGAAGGTCTCCAAGCAGAGTGTAGATGAAATAACCGCGTTGAACGAGCAGATGCGTGCAATCTCAAAAATCGTGAACCTTATTACCGACATCGCCAACCAGACCAACCTGCTGGCACTCAATGCTGCGATTGAAGCTGCCCGGGCTGGCGAACACGGGCGTGGCTTTGCAGTAGTCGCCGGTGAAGTCAAGAATCTTGCCGGGGAATCCAAGAAAGCAAGCAGCCAGATCGAGACCCTGATCAAAGCAATCCAGGCCAAGAGTGAGCAGACTTCAGCATCAATGAAAAACTCTTTTGAAGAGATCAAGACGGGTATTGAGAGTGTGAACAAGACGGTCGATTCGCTGAATCTTATCATATCTGAAGCAAATATTGTCGCGCTCGGAGTAACCGAGATTTCCAAAGCAACAGAAGACCAGGCACAGGCAACCAACACGCTTATGACCGGCATCGAATCCGTATCAATCCTGACCCGGGATAACCAGAAACGGATGGAGGATATGGCAGCCCTTGCTGAAGAGACCAGTGCTTCAACTGAAGAGATCGCAAGCGCTTCGGCAGAGCTTGCGGAGATGGCAGAACGCAGCAGGAAGATGATGGGGAAGTTCAACCTGAACTGATTGGTGAACCCTTCATCTTTTTATCGGAAAAAACGACAAATGTTATCATCTTTTAAAAGTTCGCCATATTACTGAAGATAATCCGGGAATATCATGGATGGTTTTGCATCCCTCAAGAGGTTTATCGAACACACACTATCTATCCAGTGTTCAAATTACAAAGAGGATTACATCAAGCGCAGGATTACCTCACGGATGCGTTCGACCGATACTGCTAGCTACGAGGATTATCTGGCGTATCTGAAAGCAAATCCTCCTGAACTCGAGAACCTCAGGAACGCACTTACTATCAATGTTACAGAATTCTTTCGGGATACCGATGTGTATGACTCCATGAAAAAGGAGATCCTTCCCTTGTTATTCAGCCAAAGAAAACGGCTGCGTATCTGGTGCGCCGGTTGTTCCACCGGTGAAGAACCCTATTCCCTTGCCATGATACTCACCGACCTCATAGCGCAGTACCCCGGGATCTCTGCCCAGATCTTGGCAACAGACATTGACAAGGTTGTGCTTGCAAAAGCCCAGGAGGGCACCTATACCCAGAAGGCAATGATCAAGTTGTCTGAATCGCAAATCCACCGCCATTTCTCCAAACTCCCTGATGGGAATTACCAGGTGAAACCGCACTTAAAAGAGCTGATCCGGTTCCGCCCTCACGACCTGATGAGCGGAGTACCTGCTTCGCGGTGGCTTGACATGGTCACCTGCCGGAACGTCACCATTTATTTCAACGAAAAGCAGAAGGATGAACTGGTAAAAATGTTCCATGGGGCGCTGGTGTCAGGAGGTTTCTATATCATGGGCAAGACAGAATACCTGGGCCGGGCAGTGGAAGATCTGTTTGAAGCGCATAATTCCCTTCAGAAAATCTACCGGAAAAAGGATTAAAAAAGGAGAAAGATCATCGGGTTTTTCTGCTGTCTTCATCCTTTGGACCCCGTTCGAACCCTTGTATCAGGCGCTGTTGCAGTTCCTTTCTTTGTCTACGAAGCAGGATCTGGTTATACAGGGTGAAAAAATGAATGCCGATGATTATGATGACAAGAAACATGCTGACCCAGAGCATGACACCCTGAACAGAAAGGAAGGTTGCCCAGAGGAGCCCGACAAACGAGATCAGGTATAACATAATCCAGGTCCGAAGTTCGGGGATCTCCATGTGGATCTCATATTACCTGATCACCTAATAAAATAACCCTAAATACTATCAACGGATCGTCAGGATATTTTTCCCCTGCAATAATTCTCTTTAAAGAGGAGGAGAAAATGCACAGGTACGAAGAAGACGGGGACTGTACCTGTCCCCCCATACCGCCCCTGCGCCTCGCGATGATGACGGAGCACCTGTTCGGGGATTATCGCATCGGGGGAGCCACAGCGGCGGGGGTGAAACCCCTTGAGCGTATAGCTGGTAATTGAGCATTTTCTCCAGAGTCTGAAAAGGTACATGTCCTCACCCTTTCATCTGCCCATTTTCTTTTTCTCAGCTTCCATATCAAGGATAATCTCAAGTTCGAGGGATTTTCCAAAAGCTTCCTGAGCTTCATCGCTTCGCCCGAGTTCATCCAGACATACTCCTTTGATATACCATGCAGCGGCATCATTCCCGTTGAGGGCGAGTGCCCGTGTGCAGGCAAAGAGTGCATCGTTATACCGTTCGAAATTGTAGAGCGCATGCCCTTTTTTTGACCAGGCATCAGCATAGTTCTGGTTGAGCTTAATTGCCTGCTCGCAATCGGCAAGTGCTTCGGTATTCCTCCCGGTCTCGATAAACACTACCGCCCGAAGATACCTGGCTTCAGGATTTTTGGGATCGAGCGACAGGGCCTTTTCGTAATAGGTAATTGCCTCCTTGTATTTCGTGCGGCTGGCATAGGTACGCCCTTTCCTTAACAGCCCGATTACCTCATTGGTTGTCATGGTCGTCTCTTTTTAAGATGCTGCATGTATCCTGTTCAAAGTTTTCCACCTGAACTACCTGCGGGTGATTCCTCAAAAAGATCCCCGAAAATCTTTTTTAAGGCTTTATTCTCGTACTCCCCTTTTCTTGCCTGAGCCTCCTGCAGATGTTGTGGGGATTCCCAGACAAACCAGTCTTTCATCGACATATAAGAGATAAAATGGTTCGTCATCTGCACACCCAGCCGGTAGATATCATGAAAATAGTCAAGACCCGGTTCTGCATTCCAGTCTATTTTTTGAAGGTACTTCTCCATGATCTCAAGCATGTTGTCGCCAAAGATCTTAGACTGGTACCACGAGGTATGTGTCCAGCGCGTGGTGAGCATCTCTTTTACCTCAAGGTGGTTGAACTTTTTCATCTGAGGGATATTGACAACCGGCATCAGCTGATCAGCAGGAAGGGTCTTTGCGAGGTACTGGTCACGGGCATAGAACATTGACTTATTCAGAACAAAGTAGCGCCGTGGGATGACATCTTCATACTCCATCATTTCATCCATGTCCATCTTTCCCTCCTTCATGAGATAGTATAGCTGGGTTTTTCTGATCTGGGGCATACGGTGATAGACACGGGCGTTGGTTATCGGATTCCAGGGGAGTTCGTTGATATCGTCATTAAAATTGGTGTAGAGGATATTGAGCATCTGGATGAGTTTGTGGACCGGGAGTTTTTTCTCCTTTTTTGCCTCATCCTTGAGGGCATCGATATAGATCTGATGAATCCCCCGGTACACGGAATCCCCGGTAAAGGAACAGACCAGATACCGGGACTTTTTTGCCGCCGCGCCTTTGATAAGCAGGTGCACGCAGTGCCTGGCAATGATAAAATCCTTTAACAGTCCAATGTAATGCGCCGGAAAAATAATCATATTTTTTTCGATATCATAGGTATAAATATCCACCAGCATGCCGTTTGGGTCTGCTTCAGGATTGCGCAGGAGAGAGATTTCCGTGTCCAGAAGGGTTTCTGTCTGACTGACAAAATGTCGGATAGGTTTGGACAAAGGCATATCAGTTTTCACTTTTCACTCACCTGATCCCGTGCTCATGAGCTGGATACAATTCTTACCGGTTCAATTGGCGGGATGAAACTTAATATATCTGATGAGTAGTGTTCAGCCTGCACCAGACTGACATTTCCTTAAAAAAGGAAAGGGTAGAGTTACCGAGAGGATAGGGGAAAACCAAAGAGGTTCTTTAATGTTCCCAGAGGTTCAGGAAATTTGCCTCTCCTCATATCCGGACCCTGTAATAAAAATCCTGAAATCTATTCAATATATTTATCTTGTTGACATCGTAAACAGACAATAAGATGTATTATGGCTGACATGCTCACGGATTTGTTAATTTACATCGCTATCGGAATTATGACTTTTGCAATTGGTGCAATTCTCGGATACCAGCTCCTCGTAATGTATTATGCGAAGCGATTCATGGTAATCGCACAGGAATGTTTCGATGTCGAATCAGTGATACCTATCATAGATGAACTCGCCAGGGAGACCTGAGATACGGAGAGACCATGGTTGACGTAGTAAGTTACACCTTAATAAGTATCACCTGCTTCTGCTTCGGACTGATTGTCAGTTTCCAGATGGCTCACATACACTATTGCCGGAAGCTGACCGTCCTGGTGAAGCGATCTATAGCGACGAAAACAATTGCCCCGGTCCTTGTCGAATTTGAAGCAGGCAAGTCAGCAAAATAATTTTTTTAAAATCCGGTTTTATACCCGCCAGAGGCACCCGGTAGCGTTTCTTTTTTTATCAGGTGCCCGGGGTCCGGGTGCTTTTTTTTTTAAATCCTATAAAAAGACTGGCGAATGAGGGTGTCAATGCCATCCCTTCCGAGGATCCTGAGCGACAGCATAAAACTCTCGTTACCCGACGCTGTGGCCGGATCCACAAAGCAGCAAATCGCCGTAATCGGGCCAGGGGACAACTCAAATAATTTTAATAGTAATTTCCCGATTACCTATCACTATGAAAAAATTGCTGATACTACTATTCCTATCACTTTTCGTTTACCTGGCGGGTTGTATTTCACTACCCGGTGATCCTTCCGTTACTGCTTCAAATCAGACAATTTCTGAAAAAAATCTCCATACGGTAAACTGTAGCGTGTTCGATGCCAATAATATGCCCATGGGATACGCTTCAATAACAATTACTTATAATTCATCAAAATACTCTGATGGTTTTATTTATGGGAGTAATCTCAGTGTTATGGTAGTAAAAACTGACGAAAATGGATACTTTTCATTACCCCTGAATAAGTCAGTACCCTATAACTTCACCGTCGCAAAACAGCAGGAGGAATTTAGTACACGATTGATTCCGACGGATGATGTGTGCCTCATAAAGCCAACCTCTCAATTAACTTCTCCTCCCGTACCTGTCAATACGCTGACATTGCGATCC
Source organism: uncultured Methanoregulaceae archaeon (assembly GCA_963841015.1). Taxonomy (GTDB): domain Archaea; phylum Halobacteriota; class Methanomicrobia; order Methanomicrobiales; family Methanospirillaceae; genus Methanoregula. Next base: position 419,945 of record CAWJAX010000003.1, read on the forward strand.
CCAACTACATTACAAGAGCTGATAAAAGGAGTAAACAAGGGAGTTGGATGGTTTAACGGACTTTTTTAAATGGAATTGGAACAAAACAAAAAACCCGGGTGAATATCTCAGTCATTTTCCTTATAGTAATAACTATCTTGAATTTTATTGAGGAAAAATTCAATTTTTACATTACAAATTGATTACCACCATAAAGGAAATTTCATCACTAGCTGGCCTTTGCGGTAAGAACCTGATTTTTTTGCGCGCTTAGAGTTAAAAAACCAATTGGGGGCTGCTTCTTACTTGCATTTTACTAAAAGTAATTTATCATATATAATCATTTCTTTTTAAATTCTAAACTATTTTGAACGATTCTTTTGAAATAAAGGTATTAAGAACAATTAAAAGACATATAGATTTTCAACAGCCTTATTTCAATTTGGGGCAAAGAGAACATTACCGGAACATTCCGGATTGGTGTGATGAAGTATGGTAAAATATCGAATTGTAAAAGGATGTATCCTGCTCGCACTGATTTTTATGGTTACCATAGTCAGTGCTGCTGAACCGCAAGCCGACCTCAATGTCACAAAAGTGGTGAGTTCTACCAGACCTTATGCAGTTAATGACAGTGTAACATGGATTGTTACAGTCTGGAATAACGGGCCCGACGATGCTACGAACGTAATTCTCAAAGAGGATATTTCGCAGCTTTCCGGTCACCGGGACATAACTGTTGAAGTCAGTAACGGTGCATATAATGACACAACAGGAACCTGGACTATTCCCACGCTGGCAAACGCTTCTTCTGCCAGCCTTACGCTGGTAACAAATTTCAGTACACAAGGGAAGAAGGTAAACAGTATCAGTATTACTGGTCAAACGCCGGCTGATTCGCTCCAGGAAAATAATAGTGCCAATTCAAGTGTGGACATATTTGACAAACTCCTCCTGTCAGCAGATCTGAAAATCAAACCAACCACCCTGAACGTCAACAGCAAAGGTGTATTCACTGTATACGTTACTCTGAATCCATCAGAGTCCACTAAGGGGGAAAAAGTAAAACCCACGATCGATTTTGCCCGCAGCACCCTGACCTGCAGCGAGGCCGAGCTGATCAGAGCTTCAGTATCGAATAAAGAAGGCGGAACCCTGATTGCAAAGTTCTACCGCCAGGATCTCCAGAATGTCACCAACGGAACTGGTGTGAGGGTTAATTGTTCGGGAACGCTCTCGGTCGATGGTGAGAGCATCTATGTCGAAGGCAGCGACACGATCCGTGTTATCGGAGAAAAGAAAGGACTGGATAAGATCTTTTCAGACCTGAAAAAATTCCTCAGGATTGAAAAAGATGAGGTAGAGGTTAACGAGACCGAAAACGGTAATGCAACCCTGATGGTCACGCTGAACCCTGATAGTTACAAAAATAAAGGCCAGCTCAAAAAGCAGACCGAAAATTCAAAGGATCAGTCTGTAACAAACACCGGCACCCAGGATCTCTCTGATAAAACCCGGGGACCCAAAGAGGATACCGGCAAAAATAACGATAAGGATAAAAATCTTCAGAAAAACAATGCCGGTGATACTACCGGGAAAGGGAACACTAACGCAAACAGGTCTGACAACGAATCCACAGGAAAATCAAACGGAAAAAAGACGAAATAATGGGGTATTGTAACAATGAATTATCAATAATTGACAATGGATGAATTCCATTGTCTAAAATCGCATTTAGAGAGGGTTTTATGCGCAATGGAAAGGGGAATGAAGAAGGGTTCACCGGTCTCGAGGCGGCGATTGTACTGATTGCATTTATCGTCGTAGCAGCGGTGTTCTCCTATGTTGTTCTGGGAGCCGGGTTCTTCACAACCCAAAAGGCCCAGGAAACAGTGTACAGGGGTATTGAACAATCTACTACAAATGTCCAGTTAGTAGGCAATGTCTACGGGTTATCCTCGAACACTACAGAAGGAATTGACCAGATCAGATTCACGATCGGTCTTGTTCCGGGAACTCCCGCTATCAATCTGGAAAAGATGAACATTGTTGTCTCCACGCCAACCTATGGTCCGAAAATATTGGCATGGACCAATCAGAGTTCTTCAACCGTATATACGAACTTTATTGCTTTAAAAAATGGAGTTGGTTCATCTCAATCGACCATGACGTCAGGTGACCAGACGGATATACAATATAATATAACCGCAGTCCCAAGGGACACGAAAATAACTATCGAAATACGTCCTGGTCTTGGTGCTTCGTATCCGTTTTCGAAAACAACACCATCAATTATAGCCCCAAATAATGTCATCTACTAATTTTTTATGAAGAATCAGGCAGGTGAAGGGATATGTCGAGCGATAGTAAACATGAAATTCTAATCCGGCATGTTAATTGGAACTTCCAAAGAGCGAGGGTCTGGTTCTGGCCAATTGTTAGTGGCTTTACCATTTTTTTTGGGTTATTTGCCGGGGTAGAGGGAGCATTTGTTGGTTTTTTCTACGGGCTCGTTTGCGCGGGATTTCTTCTCTATGAAAGTTTACCTGTGAATAAAAGGTGAGATAGATCAAAAAGTCAAAAATCATTAATCTGGTGATTCCAAAATATCATCCACCCCCGAGCAGGGAGTAAGGTGGTGAGAGTGAACCTGGTTTGAAGTAACCCAACATACCCAGTCAGAAGAGGCAGATGAAGACTATTACGAAAGATGGGGATACGTGAGACATTCACTCAATGTCCAGATTGCAAGGGAGAACGCGTTTGGAAAGATACAACGAGGTCTCTACAAATGTTACCTCTGTCGAAAGGAGTGGAGCTGAATTTCTGGGAGGATCACTCAGTCATTTTCCTTATAGTAATAAAATTCACCCAATCCCTTTTGTTCCCGGTCAAGGAACGATCCGGGTTTGTTGATCCGGGGTCTCCCGCTCTGGTCCCTGCGGAACGTAACCTCAAGCACCTCGAGGAAACGGTTCATTCCTTCCCTCATCTTAAACGGTCCGGCTGCGGTTCCCTGCCTGCCCGGTTCCCCTTCAAAGACTAAAATCCGCTCACTGATCATATCGATGAGATAAATATCATGATCAATCACCATGATGCCGACAGACCTGCCCTCGGCATGGTGTTTGATCATCCTTGTTACCTTGACCCGTTGTTCAACATCAAGATGGGCACTGGGTTCATCGAGTATATAGAGGTCGGCATCCTTCGAAAGGCACCCTGCGATAGACACCCTCTGCAGCTCTCCTCCACTCAGGGAATCAACCGGTGACTGGAGAATTGCTTCAAGGGAGAGTGATTCAATAATCTCATGCTGATAGAGTGAAGAATCAAACTTTGTGGTGCGCTGGCGGAGGTACATTTCGACAGTATCAGAGGTGTCTGCCTTGATATACTGGGGTTTGTAAGAGATACGGAGGGAGGTTTCGATTTTTCCTGTCGTGGGAGTTTCATCACCGGCGAGGAGCCGGGCAAATGTGCTCTTGCCCATTCCATTCGCTCCAACAACCCCCAGCACTTCTCCGGCCCTGATCGTTCCACCGTTCACTGACAGGTGGAAGGAATCATAGCTTTTGGTCATTGACGGGATCTCAAAGAGGATTTCCCGTTCCGATCCTTTATCGTGAGCCCGTTTTTCAAAGACAACTGCGGTGTCCCGGAACCGCACGTTCTCTTCCACGAGGAAACCCTCAAGGTACTGGTTAATTCCGACTCGGACGCCTTTGGGGCGGGTGATGATACCAAAGACTGCCGGTTTCCCATAGCCTACATGCACCGTATCTGCGAGCATGTCAAGAATCGCGAGATCATGCTCGACAAGTACTACGGGGCGCTGCGTGGCCAGCTCACGGATCAGCTTGGCAGCGGCAATCCGCTGGTAAATATCCAGAAAAGGAGTAATTTCATCAAAGAAATACAGATCTGCATCCCGTGCAAGACAGGCTGCGATCGCAACCCTCTGCAGTTCACCGCCGCTCAATGTCCGGATATCATGGTCCAGAATCATGTCGAGCTTGAGCACCGGAAGGATTTCTGCAAGTTTATTCCGCTCGTCGGTTGTCTGTAACAATTTCCTGACCGTGCCGGAAAAAACATTGGGAATATAATCGATATACTGCGGTTTAGACGCAATCTTTAAGATCTTTTTTGAAACGGTCTGGAGATAATCAAAGAGCTCGGTACCGGAATATCGTTTGAAGATCTCTTCCCATGCAACTTCGGTATCAAAGTTCCCGAGATTCGGGCGGAGCTGGCCGGAGAGGATTTTGACGGCTGTACTCTTACCGATACCGTTTGCCCCGAGAATACCCGTCACTTTTCCCTCAACCGGTATCGGGAGGCCGTAGAGGGCAAACCCGTTTTTCCCATACCGGTGAGTCGGGTGTTCGAGCTCTTCTGGCAGGCTTACAATATCAATTGCATCAAACGGGCACTTCTTGATACAGATACCACACCCGACACAGAGCTCCTCAGAGATAAGTGCCTTGCCATCCTCGCCAATGACAACGGTCTCGTCCCCGGTCCGCACCCGCGGGCAGTAGAGAATACACTCGGTACCGCACTTTTTTGCATGGCAGCGGTCTTTGTGGACAATCGCGATTCTCATGAAAATCCCAAAAAAGATTTGATCAGGGTGCCGGGGATAATGAGGTCAACAGGATCGTCCATGTCATGAACCAGAATGCAAAGGTCATGAATCCCTGGTAAAACCAGTCTTTTGCACCCAGTTTTGAGGTGTCCATGCCAAGGAGCTTGAAGATGTGTTTCTGGACGACTACCCCTGCAAGCATCAGCATGAACCCCAGAAATCCGTTTTCCTGCAGTCCGGCTATATTGGGAGTTCCACCGGACCAGTACGAGAGGATACCCGTTAAAATACCCAGCAGGGACGCGACAAGTGTCCGTTTAATGCGGGCAATATGTTCCGCCTGTTTATCTGCCTTGGTTTTTTCTTTTTTTGTCAGGGCAGGCTTTTCTTCAATTATTTCTTCACTCATCCCCATCACCAGTAGTCTTATTTTTTAGTGCGCAAGCCATATGTAATTTGGTACATTCATGGCATCAGAACAGGGCATGAGCGGGATCGATGTTAAGGCAATTACCGGGGATTTGTCCGGAAAGCTACCGCTCTGGATAGACAAGGTCTACCAGTCTGACACCCGCACAATGAGTATCCGGCTGAATGGAGAGAACAAAGCCAGGTACCAGATGATTATCGAATCGGGGAGAAGGGCACATCTGGTAAAAGACCTGCCGGAACCCCCGAAAAATCCGCCCCAGTTTGCCATGTTCCTGCGCAAGTACCTGTCCGGAGGAAAAGTGCTTGCCATCCACCAGCACGGACTTGAGCGTATACTGATCTTTGATATCGGGAAAGGAAATCTTATCTACCGGCTCATTATCGAACTTTTTGATGAAGGAAATATCATTCTTGCCGAAGAGAACTATACAATAATCAAACCACTCAGGCACCACCGGTTCAAAGACCGGGAAATTGTTCCCCGCGCACTCTATGTCCTTGGAGCTACAGATCCCACAGCGTCCCTTGAAAATCTCACCTCTGCAATCAGGAACGATGACCGGGACCTTGTCCGGAGCCTTGCGATTGGCTGTATGCTCGGGGGCACCTATGCAGAGTATATCTGCCGGAAAGCCGGCCTGGATAAAACAATGCCAGCGAGTACTGCTGATCCCGGAACCATTTTTACTGCCGTGCAGGACCTCTTTTTTCAGGTAGTACATGCACCAAAGCCGGGAATCTTTGCAAAACACTGCGAACCCATCGATATCTGGGACAAGGATGATGTTCAGTATTTTTCAACGTTCTCTGAAGCCCTTGAGAATTTTTATCCACTGACCAAAGCTGAGAGAAAAACGGCTGAAGCAAAATCAACATTAACCAAGGAAGAGAGGATCTTAAAATACCAGAAATCAGCGATAAAAAAATTCGATGAAAAGATCGAGAAGACAGAAGCAGTTGTTGCTGCGATTTACGAGAATTACGCGTTTGTGTCAAAGGTTATAAGCTCACTGGACACTGCAAGTAAAACACATTCATGGCAGGAGATTGAGAGACTGATCAGGAGTGACCATTCACCGGAGGTAAAAAAGATAGTTGCATTCTATCCCGAAGAAGCAGCGGTTGATATCGATATCGGGAAACGGGTGAAAATCTTTGTCCATGAAGGGATCGAGCAGAACGCTGGCAGATATTATGATGTGATTAAAAAATTCCGGAAAAAAAAGGAAGGGGCGCTCAGAGCGATGAAAACAACCCAGCCGAAGAAAAAAGAGGTGCGGAGGGAATTTACCTTCATGAAGAAATTGTGGTACCACCGTTTCCGCTGGTTTGTTACAAGCGACGGGGTTGTAGTACTTGGCGGACGGGATGCATCGCAGAACGAGGAACTGGTCAAAAAATACATGGGGGGGCAGGACCTGTTTGTACATGCTGATGTGCATGGTGCAAGTGTCGTGATTGTCAAGGGAAAGACAGAGCATATGGATGAGGTGGCACAGTTCGCTGCGTCCTATTCCGGTGCATGGCGGAGCGGGCACTTTTCCGCAGATGTGTACAGTGCTCTCCCTTCACAGGTCAGCAAGACACCGGAATCCGGTGAATTCATCTCCCGTGGTTCCTTTATTGTCCGGGGAGAACGCACCTATTACCGGAACGTACCGCTGGCCGTTGGCATCGGGCTTATGCTCGAACCACACGCAGCGGTCATCGGCGGTCCGCCTTCCGGCAATCAAAGGAAAAACGAAAGCGTATACCGAACTCAAACCAGGACAGTTCGAACCCAACGATGTGGCAAAAAAAGTGCTGCGTATTCTCAAACAGAACGTTTCTGAAGAGGAAGAAAAAGCACTCAAAGGTATCCTGAACACAACGCAGGTTGCTGCATTCGTACCGCCCGGCGGTTCCGATATTGTGGGACACCATGAAAGCTGAATATGGTGATTTAAAGGACAGGTATGGCGAGATCCGGTTATTCCCGGAGAGCATCGATGATCTCTGGCACCTCCGGCACCTCATTACCACCGGTGACCTTGTTTTTGCCACAACATTCAGGAGTGTTGATACTGCTTCTGATAAAATCCGGCCGGAGAAGGCTGAAAAGCGACCGGTCCGGCTCGGCATCAGGATTGATCGGGTTGAGTTTTCCGAACATGGGATCCGGCTCCGGCTCACCGGGGTTATCGAGCATGGAGTTGATACCGGAGCATATCATACCATCAATGTGGAAACCAGCTATGAAATTTCCGTGATCAAACAGTGGCGGCCTATCGATCTCGAACGGATTGAGCGGGCAGTGAAAGCGTCGGTGTATGGAGTAATCCATATCCTGACCATTGAGGAAGGGGAAGCAGAACTCTTCAGGTTGCGCCAGTATGGTCCGGAGAGTGTTATCACGATCACGTCAGGGAGTGGCAAAGGATCCGATACCGATACCCGTGCTGGTTTTTTTGGACAGGTTCTCACGACCATCACAGATATCACCGGTCCGCTGATCATTGCCGGTCCCGGATTCATCAAGGATGATTTCGTCCGGTTTGCAAAAAGTAAGTCAAGCACGAACGCAGATCGGGCTATTGTAGTCGAAACCCGGCGGATAGGGCGTGGATCAGTGCAGGAAGTGATCGGCAAGGGGGCACTCGATAAGCTGATAGATGACCTCCAGTTGTCCCGAGAGGTCAAGCTGATGGAAGAGGTACTGCTCAGGATCTCGCAGGATAGTGCTGTTGCATACGGGCGGCAGGAAGTCAGGGAAGCCATCGAATTCGGCGCAGCAGAACAGGTGCTGGTAGCCGATACACTCCTGCGGGATGACGAGGTTACGCACCTTATCGAGAAAGCAGAGGCAATGCGGGCAACCATTGTTGTCCTTTCATCGGGGTTTGAACCGGGGGAACGACTGGTTGCACTTGGCGGTATTGCAGCGTTGCTTCGTTACCGGCTTGTCAAACGAAGATAAGGGCTCTATTCAGTTCCTTTTGTTATACTTTGAAATACAAAGCACTGGTTCGATAGAGAAGGGAATCGTGCCGGTCTCCCCATTCCGCCCCTGAGCTGAGCGATAATGACGTAGTACCTGTTTGGGGGTTATCGTAATTGGGGAGCCACAGCGGCGGGGGTGAAACCCCCTTGAGCGTTTAGCTTATAATTGAGCATTTCTACAGATCAAAAAATTAAAAACTATCTTCCCCCGTGCCTCGGAAAGGCCCTGATGCGGGCGTCCATCATATGGGGACGATTTTGATGATTTGTGTGCGAACTGAATATTAATTTCTGTTTCTCCAGAGCTTACCGATTATTGTTTAAATGGAAGAGAATAGGATCTGAATCCACCCCTCCTTAAATCCTCACCTCTGTTCAAATCCATTGGCCAAAGTACGGGTAGTACCATCAGGATTTGTCACCGTAACAGTATAGGTTCCCACTTGTTTGGGTGTGGGAAGTGTGAACCAGGCTTTGACCTGAGTCGGGCTTTCCCATGCGACACTCCTTGCCTCAACCACAACAGCCGTACCCGTGGTCTTGGTCAGTTTAGCGGTAAAACCCTGCTGGAAACCCTCACCAACAATCGTCATTGGTACATCGTTTCCAAATGTAGATGTCGGACTGATGCTCGTGATACCCCCGGAACCTGTGGGAGATGTAGTAGTAGCGGTACTGGTAGATCCGTGGATTGAGAATATGTTGGAATAGGAGACATATTGACCATCAGGATTGGTGATGACAACGTCCCAAGTCCCTGCGGATGCATTGACCGGGGGATTAAATGTGCAGGTTATCCATGTCGGGGACTGCACATTGACATTTGTCGCAGTAATATTTGGGTTGTCAGACTTCCGTAAAGTGACGGTGGCTCCTGACTGGAAATTTGAGCCGGTGAGAGATGTGATGGATATTGTTGTCCCCGCATCCCCAAAATCAGGTTCAATTTTCTTAAACGTTGGTTTTCCGGTCGGAGATACGGTTGTGGTTGTCGTCGTTGATATTGAAGTTACCTGCGTCGTGGATCCAGCTGTCGCCGTCGTTGTAGGAACTGTTGGCGTCCGGATCACAACAGAGGCAGGAGCCTTATTGGTGATTTTTTCAGTATATGCTTTTTCCATAGCAACCCTAGATGCTTTTTCCGTGTTGGAATTCCTGCGATATCCCCAGCTGCCATCTGCATTGGGATAGATGAGCGCCCGTTCGTACGTGTCCGTGGCAGCATCGTACCTGATAATCAGCATAGCTGTGGCTGCGCTGGAACCGGGGATTTTGACAATATCCCCTGATACATACTTTGCACTTCCGGATGGGGAAGTAGTTACCACGCTTGCCGGGGTTGTTGTATTGGTTGTACTGGAATTATCTGTGCAACCGGTAATAAGAACACAGGAAATAAGAAGTACCACCAGACCCGATACCAGGAGAGTTTTCTTATTCATAGTATTGACTGAGCGTGGAGATTATTTTAAAAAATCGATTTATTCATAGCATATATTTCGATTTACCTGTTCAGGATAACGTGCGGATCTCATGGCTGTTCCCGACAGCGAAAAAAATGAAACAAAAAACCAGCTCTGGAGAAACAGGCATGAAAAGAGGGTTCGCACCCAAACCATGAAAATCGTAATGTATACGAGGGAACCCCGCCTCAGGGCCTCTCCGAGGCACGGCGGGCAGGAGTTTTTTTGAATTGTTTGTTCCAGATCCGCCGCCGCGGGGACGACCGTTTGCGGGGCGGCGGCAATCATCCTGAATGGAGGATTGTGAATAAAAATCTCGTATCATACCTGAATAGTATAATTTTCATAGGAAATCCCCCCGAGTTTTTTGAACCGGTGTGGAAATTACGAGCGTGACCCCCTCTCTCCCCCAGCGGGGGGCAGCCCATGGGGGCAAGCCCCCTTGACCCCCCCAAGAGCGGTTGGATTTTTCTTTTACGCTGCCGGGAATCCACAGCCATGGTCCACGGGGCGAGCCCCGACGAGGCGGTGAGGAGCCCGTGATCCCAACGCTATCCGATACAGGTCCCCTCTTTTAGTTTTTAAAAACGAGCACGCTTTCTACAGAGAAAGAAAACAAAAAAAAGTGATTATTCTTCCTTCTTTTCAGGACGTTTAAAGGTTTCAACCAGGGTGATTTCTGATAAATCCCTGATCAACTCGAATCCCTCGTGGATGATCCTGCTTCTCCAGAGAAGCCAGCGGCGGTCATAGTTAATGCCCGGGGGAAGCGTTACGGTTGCCCTGCCATCATCCATCGCGATTTCCAGGTCCCTGCCAGCGTACAGCCGGACCAGCCCTTTCAGCTGCTCGAGCGGATCTGTTACTTCATCTTCAATAGTATAGTGGTACGACAGGGTCTGTCCTGCGAGGGGGGCATTGAAATCGACAATAACCTTCGAACCGATTACATCGACGACCGTCCCTTCACCCATCTCATCCATCTTTACCGACATGCCGCGGACAGGTTTTTCCTTGAACTGGCTCTTTGGGAACGACTGGATACGTTTGGGATCCCGGTCACCAAATGCTTTCTCGGGGGTTACAACAACATCTCCGGTTGCACCTGTTTCCTTACCGACAAGTTCCTCATCCAGACCAAGTATTACATGTTTCTGACCGACGCAGATCGTGACCGGCCCGTAAATCGCATTCGGACTGTGGATACCCGCAGATTTTGCCTCTGCAGCATCGGTGGTATCAAAAATATTCTCATCGACACTTCCTGAATAGCTCAGTTTAATAAAATCTCCATCTTTTATTGCCATAGTTCACCTGACTATATTAAATTGCAACGAAAACAGATAAACGTGTGGCACAGTCATGCTTGAATTTGAATTAAAAGTAGGAATATCTTCGCTCGATCCTGTGCGAAAGCAGCTTATCGGGCACAATGCACAGTTTTGCGGCAGGGTACATGAGCACGACATCTATTACAACGCACCCCATCGCGATTTTAGCGTGACTGATGAGGCAATCCGGGTCAGGTATACCAACGAACATGCACTCGTCACCTACAAGGGAGCAAAAATAAAAGCGTCCGGGCTCAAGGCACGCGAAGAACTGAATGTGGTTGTTGATTCCGGCAAAGTTTTCGAGCAGATGCTGGGTCGACTTGGGTTTTCCCGGACTGCTGAAGTGAACAAATGGCGTGAGAATTACCGGCTTTTAGGTGCAGCAATAACGCTTGATGAGGTTGAGAACCTTGGCACCTTTGTCGAGATTGAAATACTGGCAGAGGATGAGAATTCAAATCCCGCCGCCCGTATTGAAGAAATTGCAAAAGAGATTGGAGTTTTTGGCGAGCCGATCCTCGCATCATATCTAGAATTGCTGCTGTCTAAACCGTCAGGAGCTCGATCTTAATATCCCGGGCATCGTTGCCGAAATGGATCATCGCACAGTTACCGTCCATTGCCGGACCAGGGTTTACAATCTTTACCCCATCGGATTCCACAATGCCCCGTGCCTCGTGAATGTGAGCACAGCACACCAGATCAAAAGATTTCATGTGCTTACGAATACTGTGGCTCCCGACATGTTCAGCCCCCGGTTTGTCAAGGAACTCATACGGGGGTGCATGGCAGAGAAGAACGTTGTGAACGGTCTTCTCCATTTTTTTCATCGCGCTGTTCAACACGTCATCTATCTGCTTGTCGGTCAGCTCGAACGGGGTACCGAACGGGGTCGGATTTGAACCACCAACCCCGACAATGATCATCTTTCCCAGGTTAATCCGGGAGCCATGAAGGCAGACCGTGTCGGAGTGTTCAAGTGTCTCGAGGATCTCACGCGGGTCGCAGTTGCCGGGCACTGCAAAACACGGCACATCGATACGTGAGAGCACGTCATCGACCGCATCAACCGGACCCATGTTGGTGATATCACCTGCAATAAATACCGCTTCCGGATTCAAATCCAGAAATGAATCAATTTTACCGAATTGACCATGGAGATCTGCTATCAATAGCACATCTTTCATGGTATATCATTTGAAGGGTGTCTAAAAAACCTTATCTCAGGATCATTCCACGAACCGGTTAATTTACCCGATAAGGCAAGTTTTCCGCAGATTTTTTCGGTTTCCGGCAGGAGTGATCGCGCGTTCGTACCGGCAAGCGGTGTACCGGGAAGGGGCATAAACCGGTGCACGTGCACATTGCCATACCGTGCAACCCACTGTACCAGGTCAAGGGTCCGGCTCTGGTCCTCGTCGGTCTCGAACGGTAATCCGACGATAAAGTCCACAACCGGGGTAATCGAAAATTCGGTGCAGAGTTCTACAGCCCGGATTATCTCATCAACAGTGTGTCCCCGACACAGTCGTTCCAGCACCCGGTCACTGCCCGACTGTGCTCCAAAATGGAGTCTGGTATTGGCGCAATACCGGTTAACGAGGTCAAGGGATTCCTCGCAGATGAATTCCGGGCGGACTTCGCTGGGGAAGGTCCCGAAATAAATCGCATTTTTCAGACGTGAAAAAAGGCGTTCAATTTTTTCCCACCGGGGATGAATACCATCGGAGCCGTAAGCAAATGCATTCGGCGATACGAACCGGGCATGCCGGTGCCGGTTTGCATATTCTGCAATGGTATCGATTGAACGGTGACGCATGCAATGGCCGAAGATATGCGGTGTCTGGCAGTAGCCGCAGGAAAACGGGCAACCCCGGGAGATCTCCACATAACCTTTCGTCCGGGAAAATGCCGGATAGGCATCGAGTCGTACACAGGTATCCGGCGGTTTATAAAACCGGGCAGTTGCCACACCGGGTAATTTCATATCACCGTCACGTTCAATCTGTGCGAGAAGCCGGGGAAGGGTGAATTCACCTTCACCAACTATCACATAATCGGCATATGCCGCCACTTCCCGGGGACAGGCCGAAGCGTGAGGGCCCCCGACAATAGTGATACTCTCCGATGAAGAAATCTCATGCCGGTAATGGGATTCATTTATCGAGTTGAGACTGTAACAGGTTACATCATCTGCGGGTTTATCCACCAGATGAAGAACAAATCCTTCCTGTTCACAAGCCGCAGAGAGGGCTGCAAAAGAGTTTGCTGCTGCATGAATCTGCCGCCAGTTGACCCGCATGATTAAAAAATCCTGCCTGTATTTTTGTAAAAAAAAGGGATTGATGAGGTTTATTGTCCACTAACGAATGCGGTACTCGCGGAGCACATCAATAATTTTATAGGTTTGTCCGTTATCCATATCAACCCAGACCTCGACGCGATCGGTCTGTTTGGTGCCTTCCAGTTCGATAGTAGATCCTTTCTTATTTTCCAGGGGTTTGGTCTGGGTCTGTCCGTCTGCCCGGGTAATTTTTGCAGATATTTTTTTCACATGGATCTGTCCCATACCTCCCTGGTAAATCACCTCAATATTACCCAGATAATCTTTTACTCCCACATCAACGGTAACCTGGTTGGTACCGGGGACTATGTCGGTTGGTACGGTGGTCAGAACAGCTCCCTGATGACGCGGGAGGGGTTCCTGATCCAGTAGTTCCGGAAGCCGGGGTAGTTGCAGCCGGTGGAGTCGGGGTACTTGTACATCCGGCTATGGCAAGAGCACTACAGAGAAGCACTATCATAATAACCATGATTCTGTTTTGCATACCAGAAAATGCGAGCCGGTGTTATATCATGTTTGCGCTCGCTGGTGTTCCCTTCTCCAAAAAAATGTAAGACAGAATTTTGCCTTTTTTTGTAAACCAGACATGATTTAATCTTTTTTTGCGAAATCTTTATCAATTGCCAAGGATAATGGCTTTTTATCAGTAAACAATTATACCGTTTCCTGATTTGAGGTTCATACGTATGGCTGAAGAAAAGAAGGAAGAAAAGAAGGGATTTGTTGCGGAATTCATGGAATTCCTGTTAAAATACCAGGTTATTGGTCTGGCTGTTGCAGTCATTATCGGTGCAGCAGCAACAAAAATGGTAACCGCAATGGTAAATGATATCATAATGCCAATCATTGGTGCGGTTGTCCCTGGAGGATCCTGGAGAACTGCTGTCCTTGAGATAGGCTCGATAAAATTCCTTATTGGAGATTTTGTTGCTGCGATCATTGATTTTGTTATCATTGCATTCGTGGTATTCCTCATTGTCAAGTTTATGATTAAAGGGGACACATCAAAAAAGATCTAAGGATCTTTTTTATTTTTTTTGAACCCGGTTTTTTAGCCCTCGACAATTCATTATGAAATAACAGGATAAGAAAGAGGACGGGAGGACAGTACCTGTGCTGCCTGAACGATCCTGTGCTGATATCGATCATGGTACAGTACCTGGTCTCGTGATACGTATTTTGGAAACGGTGGGGAATAAACCCTAAAAAAAGGGTTCACTTTTTTTTAATCTGTCACCAGAGCCACTATGAATATTTTCAAAAACAGGAAAACATTCGCCTGCATAGTTGTTCTTTCGACTCTGGAGAAATGCTCAATCACCAGCTAAACGTCAGGGGGGTTTCACCCTGCCGCTGTGGTTCCCCCGATGCGATAAATCCCTAATGGGTACTGCGTCATCATCACACAGCGCAGGGGCGATAAGGGAGGACAGGCTCATGTCCCCTCCTTCATCGTACGTGCATCCTGAATTTCACATCAAAGGAAAAGGAATTCTCCAGAGCCGTTTTTTCCCTCATTTTTGTCCCGGGACAGGCTCTTTTTCAAATCGTGATGCAATCACAAGAATCGCCGGCATCACGATGATTGCACCAATAAGGGCAAAAAATACCGAGATTACCGTCACCAGCCCGAAGTTGCTGATGATTCCAAAGGAGGAAAGCATCAGAGCCGCAAATCCAAATACTGTTGTCATTCCTGAGACCGTAATTGCAGTACCAATCTGACCGACACTGTGCTGGATTGCGGGGATAATGGCAAGACCATTTGCACGTTCTTCGTAACAGCGTTCCATAATCAGGATGGTGTATTCTGAAGCGACGCCGACTGACATCGAGCCCAGCGTAGCAGTGAGCGGGGTATAGTCGATTCCCAGCACGAACATGATCAGGCCGTTCCATCCGACAATGAGAATGATAGGAATGAGGGGAGTTGCAGCTTTGGCCACCTTCCGATAGAGTACAAGGAGGAAGCCGAAGATCAGGCCAAAACCAAGTATGGTCATCAGCATCTTGCCCTCACGTATCTCACGGATCAGGTTAGAGAACATCTCTCCCATGCCCGTTACTGATGCTGACGTGCCAACAGGAGGCTTAAACCACTCCAGATCCTTTCTCATCTGGTCCACCATGGACATGCCCGCCTCGTTCTCCATTTCAATCGTTGAAAACTCAATCACCGCTTGTGACCTGCCATCAATATACCGTTTCTTTATATCGGGGGGGATTCGGGTCACGATACGGTCAACCTCGCTCTGAGTCTCAGGCATTTTCCCATCATTATACTGGAGAATAAGGCTCGCAATGCTGTGAGATCCGGTGATCTTGGCATTGTGCACCTGCTCATACTGCTGAAAGTCAATCATCCACTGGATCGTATCGATGGACAGGACATTTTCACTCCTTATCAGGACAGGTGTGGAAGCTGCTGATCCCATTACCCGGCTTACCTTGTCCAGATAGATTTTTGCCGGCATGTCTTTGGGAACAAAAGTATCCTCATCCGTATTGACAATTATCTGGTCATCCAGCATGAACCCGGCAAGAGCAATACATCCAATGACCAGAAGAACCGGGACAGGATTTTTTGCGACCTTTGCTGCTGCTGACCCGAGAAAATTGTTATATTGATCAACCAGCTGAACAGGTTTTTTACCGGACACGGATTTTGGCCCGGGTACTTCCTTTGCCCGGTAACTTACCAGTATTCCAATGCAGGGTATAAGAACAATTGCGGCAAGATAACAGGATATAACCCCGATCACACAAACTATACCGAAGCTCCGGATCATCGGCAGCGGTGAGATATACATTGCAAGAAAACCCAGTGACGTTGCAAGCATTGCGTAGAGAACTGAAGGGCCGGCAAGAGTAATCGTATTTTTGACTGCACCAGCCACGGTTCCCTTTCTGATTTCTTCATCAAACCGGGAATGAAACTGGATGGCGTAATCTATACCAATCCCGATGAGCACGGGAAAGGCACCGATCGTTGCCATATTGATCTGCATACCGGAATAGCCAATGATACCAAAGGTAAGGATCAGACCCGTTGCGACAATACCAACAGAAAGGAGGCGGTATCGAACATGCCCGAACAACAGCCCGACAGCGATTACCATGAGAATCATAGCTGCAAGAATGAGAACGCTCATTGAGGTGGACATCTCGGTCTGCATCTGCTGCTGGAAAGCGGAGTTGCCGGTAAAGACAACAGATACACCGGGAGGTTTGTCTGAAACACGGAGAAGGGTATTCAGATTGTTCACCACTTCACCCTGCTGTTCCTGACTGAGACCGGGTTTGAGTGTGGCAACAGCAATTGTCATTGTCCTTGAGGGCACAAAACGCGAAAGAACCTCAGAAGGAAGACGTTGTTCTGTCCGGGTGATCTCTGCTGTTGATACCGGGAGGATACCTCCATTTGCAGATTTCAGCAGATTCGTAATACTGGTAACACCATCAACGTTCTGTTCTTTTGCGATGCCTGTCTCTATTCTGTCAATGTAAGCAAGTACCGGGGGAGTCAGGACATCATCAGCCTCAATGAGCACCAGAATGCTGTCGGACTGAAACGTCTCAGTATAATCATCAAGAAGCATACCCCGCTTTGTATCCTTATCGACGTATGTATCACTACCCGTGGCCATGGTCACAAAACCCATCCCGAATAACGCGACGATAACTATAGCCACGGAGGCTATTGCTACATATCGCGGGTGATCGATGATAAGTTCAGCCAGACAAAGGAAAGGAGATTTCAAAAAATCAGTTCTCCCGGGGCATGCATTTTACAAATCTGGGATTTTATAGGGGATAAAAGATATGTTCTGGATTGCAGGACCCTGGAGCAGGTACCTGTTCTCAGTATCCAGTCCCGAACCCTCACTCACGGGTGAGGACTCCGGGCAATTACTACCGGAGTAAGATTTTTTTATCAACATTATGACCACGGTCTGAAGTCTGCTACCCACAAGGATGAGAGATGAAGCCTTGGAGAAATGGAACCGGGCACTTCATCTTCAGCTGTTCCTGCCCGTGATTGCGTTCCTTTTTCATGTACATGATACGGTAAGAGCAAAAGATGCCTGATCATACCTGGTAATCCACCCTGTTCGATAAAAAAATACCCACGAATCAAGGGAATTCTTTATCGCTTCCCGCATCCAAAATATCAGGAAATGGATCCGTCCTCTCTTATCGATCTTGTTCTCCACTTTGATGCATATCTCCCGGGAATTATTGAGGTATACGGATTCTGGACATATCTCATCCTGTTTATCATCATTTTCTGTGAAACAGGTTTTGTAGTGTTTCCCTATCTTCCGGGAGACTCACTTCTCTTCGTTGCCGGGACAATGGCAGGGGCTGGCTTTCTCAATGTAGAAATCCTGATATTGACCCTGGTTGTTGCAGCAGTAATCGGTGATTCGGCCAATTACTGGATCGGGAAAAACGTGGGAATGAAGGCACTTGAAAAGAACACGTTTGTGAAAAAGGGCCAGATGGAGAAAACCGAGGAATATTTTGCCCGCTATGGCGGTCTGACCATCGTGATCGCCCGTTTTGTCCCCTTTATCCGCACATTTGCCCCGTTCCTTGCCGGCGTTGGAAAGATGAACTACCGGTGGTTTTTAGGTTATAACATTGTCGGTGCACTTTTGTGGGTTCTCGGGTTTGTGCTGGCGGGATATTTCCTGGGAAGCTTACCCGTAGTGCAGGATAACTTCAGTCTTATCATCTACGCAATCATCGGTGTCTCACTGCTTGCTGTCGGATCCGTTATCCTCGGTATGGTCCGGAAAGCACAGCCGAACCCTGCAGAAGAGCAGACAGTGGCAGAAAAGAAGGAATGATTATTTAGGGTAAAGTGCTATTTTAACCCCTAAATTTTTCATAAAATCCTCTGAAAATAATACTCCAATCAATAGTTATCAAGCTCCTGGGGGCTTTTTTTAAAGCCTCCACCCCCGCAGCTGTGGCGACCCCCATATCGCCATAGACCCGAATACAGGAGCCATCAACACGAAAAAGAATCCTTGAAAATCATTGTCACTTTTTTCATTCCAGTTTTAGTCACATAATTTTTTTTTAAAATGTCGTCGTAAGAAACAAAATTGAGGCCAGACGGGTTCATTACCCTAATTTAATTTGCGATTAATAAAAAAAATCCACTGCCCGATTTTGTTCATTGAATGAAATATAGTTCTGATGAAAGATGATGAAGAAGATCACTGATGTAACAACTAACGCCCTCGTGCTTTAGAGTAGTGCAGCTGTATCTTCGAGGAGGTATCAGCCCTTGGGGGTTATATCCCCGATATACCCCCTTATTGCAGTCCGGGTCGTGCTGTCAAGGATGACCGAGAAGTCAAGGTCCACAACAAAGACCGGAAAAAAACCATTCAGGGTATTTCGCTTTATTGTGTAGATCTTGGTTTCAAGCAGCCGGGTTGTCGTTTCAGCGCGATTTTCAGGATTCGTGTTCCCGGATACGACTGTGTTCTGGAGGTCCAGAAGAACATTTTCTTTGTAATCGAAGAGCCTGTCGGCCATTGTCCGGCTCGTGTTGCCGTGGATGTAACGGATAATGAAATACTGGCTGATGGCAAGGATAGCGAGGAGGGCTACGAGATTTCCCAGTTTTGTGAGTTGTGACTCGTCAAGAAACGCCTGGAGAGTAATTCCGGGCAGAAGAATAATCGTGGTCAAAAACAACACCAGAGCGACCAGAAAACCGATGAGGAACATAATGGTTATAATACGGGAGGGAAGTTTTTCATGGATGAGCCTGCGTTTGACCTTCTCCACACTCTTCACATACTTCATGGAAAATGGCTCTAATTTCCATACCAGAAGATAAAACACAATAATTATCACACACTGGGAAATGACAATGATAGTGGTCCTTACCGGGAGTTCCATGGTGGTGTAAGCCCGGATCACATAGAGAATATCTATGGTGAATATCAGACTGATCCCAAGAGATAATGTCGAACTGTTGATGAAAAGGGAATTCATAAACAACTTCGTAAACCGGGCTGTTCCCGATGTCAGCCCTATCTCTTTAAGCCAGCTCCGGAACCGGGAGATATCGGCTTTCGGGAGACCCGCATTTTTATTAAAATTTTGGGGTATCAGAAGGGTGATGAAATAATACATGTTGAGATAGAAACTGGCGGCGATAAAAAGGTACAGATAGTCACGCCGGAGAAGGGAATAGGTTGCGTTAATGCCTACACACAGGCAAAGAATACCGATATGTATTCGGTAATTACCATGTTCTGCCATCAGCCCAGCACGGTTTTTCCGGACTGCAGACAGTTCGTCACTGATGACCTGACTGAGGGGGATTTCTGACGGGGAGCCGGGTACAGCATCCGGAGGCGGAAGTGCCATTTTGTAGTGCGTGGGGTTTACAACTATAAATATCGTAGTAAACACCTGCTATCGGGAGAATTTTTAAAATATTTTTTTCTTCCACATCAGCAGGCCCATCACGACTGAAATGAGGACAGATAAAGCAAAGATCATTTCAAAAGCAAGCGGTTTGTCGGATAAGGGAAGATTCAGCACATTCATACCGTAAAAACTTGCAATCATGGTCGGCACCGCGATGATGATCGTTACCGACGCTAAAAATTTCATCACAATGTTGAGGTTATTTGAGATAATGGTGGCAAAAGCCTGGGTCATCCCGTTCAGGATATGCAGGTAGATCTGGGACATCTCCATAGCCTGTTTGTTCTCGATGATGACGTCTTCTAAAAATTCAGCATCCTCCTCGTACATCTTCAGCGGTTTTGAGCGCAGGATCCGTTCAAGAACGGCCTCGTTGCTTTTGAGCGATGTTGAGAAATAGATCAGGCTCTTTTCAAGTTCCATCATCTTGAAAAGTTCAACATTCTTCATGGAGCGGTGAAGTTCAACTTCAATCCGGGAGATCGATCGTTCAATCTGGCGCAGGTGGCTGAGATAGTCCGATGCATTGCGGTAGAAGATCTGAAACATGAACCGGGTTCGTTTTGCAGTCGTAAAATGCCGCACTTTCCCGGCAACAAAATCATCCAGGACCTGCGACTTGCGGCTGCAGACCGTGACCAGATAATCTTTGGCGATGATGATTCCCAGCGGATGCGTGGTTAAGGTCTTGATCTCTTCAAATTCGGTCATCACCGGAATATCCATGACAATCAGGACGACATCATCTTCCGCATCAATGCGGGGACGTTCCTCTTCATCAAGGGCTGCTTTTAAAAATTCATGGGGGATAATGCATTTCTCTGCAACAATCGCAAGTTCGGTTTCTGTCGGTTCGTACAACCGTATCCATGCATTCTCGCAGATCTCGTCAATTTTTTCAGTGATGGACGGTTCCTGCTCTTTTTTTGTCTTAAAGATCTGCATCAAGGCCAAATCCCTCCTGCATCAGTTTTTTTGGGGAAATTTCAAGCGGTACCTGTTGAAAATACCCTTCCTGTTCCAGTACTCATCATCTTTACGCTGGTAAAGATTAATTGTCACCGCCTTTATTTATGAAGTACTGTTGACTTTTGTAAAATTGGATGAATCGTTTTTTTACAGGGGAACCTGTTCACAAAAAAACTCCGATCTCAGTCCACCAGGAACACGTGAATTACTCCTGTATTTCCCCATCTCTTTTATTTTTTGTCATAGAATGTGCAAAACGACCCGCACCGTGTACACCCTTCGTTACATGGCTCAGTATGTATGCTAATATTGGCCCGCGGAAACTCAGTTTTCAGGTCGGATTCAAGGTGATCGGAAAGATCATGGGACTGCAGCACAGAGACCGTGCCGGGCATAACAAGATGGAACTCAATAAAGATTTCAGGACCGGATCGCCGTGTCTTCAGGTCATGAAATCCGGCATAACTCCCTGCATGATCGCAGATGATCTCCTGTATCCTCCGCTCATCTGCCAGGGGGATGCTATGATCGATGAGATCCGAAAAAGAACGCCGGGTCAGATCATACGCGGCCTTCAGGATAACCAGGGCGACACCAATAGCGATAAGCGGATCCAGAAGAGTGATACCGGTCAAACGGATAAGAATGAGCCCGATGAAAACACCCAGTGAGGTATAGACATCCGTCCGCAGGTGCCATGCATCGCTTTCAAGTGCAATGGACTCGGACTGGTGAGCGACTTTCATAAGCCGCTCGGAAACAAACCAGTTCACCAGTGCAGAGATACCCATAACCGCGATACCGTATATAAGCAGTTCCGGTTGCAGGAGCTCGGATGATTCTCCGAGCAGTTTTTGTGAAGCCTCCCAGATGATCAGGATCGCAGCAACGAAGATCAACAGAGCTTCTATCAATCCTGAAATATCCTCGAATTTCCCATGACCAAACGCATGATGGGCATCAGGGGGTTCGGCTGATTTCCGGACCGAGAAAAATGCAATAACTGCTGCGACAAGATCCATCGATGAATGGATTGCTTCTGAAATGATACTGACAGAACCTATCGCAAATCCGACAATAAATTTCATCAGGACAAGCCCGCTGTTGGAAATAACGGATAAACGTGCAGTTTTTTCCTTCAGCTGATCCAGCACGGCTTTATCCATGGGGGGATTATTCATGAAGTTCTCTGTACACATCGGTGGTTTTGTTCACATCAAGGTATTGAGGAATTATCCTCCTGAATATCAACTGACCTTGCTATGCACGGATCCTGAAGGGATTCTCCAAAGAATTTGATAATAATCCAAAAAATGGATTCAAAAATCAATATAGTTAAATTAAACTGAATAAATTAAAAAAATAAAATTAATATACATGGAATAACTATTCAAATTGATATGCCCGGCACTTCGTCCTTTCGGTCATTTTTTACAAAAACTTCTGGCGGACAGAACGCAGGTGAGGTATCAGAAGATATTCGGGCGTTCAAACGAGCGAAGTTCTGGTTCTGGCCAATTGTTTTAAGCGTTACTATTTGTTTTGGGTTCTTTGCCGGAATACAGGGAGCATTTATTGGTTTTTTCTACGGACTTGTATGCGGGGGATTTCTGCTCCATGAAAGTCTTCGGGTGAAAAAAAAGTGACTCTGGAGAAACAGACATGAATCTATGAGGTTCATTCCCGAACCATGTAAATCGTAATATATTCAATGGAACCCCGCCTCAGGGCCTCTTTAGAGGCACAGCGGGCAGGGAATTTTGTCACCAATCCGCCGCGGGGGCGACCATCCGGGGGCGGCGGCGATCATCATAAATAGAGACGTGTGAAAAAAATTCGTACCATAACGGAATAGTTCAATTTTCAGGGGAAATGCTCAATCACAAGCTCTATGCTCAAGAGGTTTCACCCCCCACCCCTGTGGTTCCCCGGTGCGATAAACTCCGAACAGGTTATCCTGGCTGGAGAGATGGGGCAAAGGCGATAAAGATTTATAACAGAATCTTGTACCTGGCTTCATTCAGAAAAGTCTGGATTCAAACTTTGCATCCAGATGCGAGGGATGGGATTCGAACCCAAGAACTCCTACGAGACTAGGCCCTCAACCTAGCGCCTTTGACCTGGCTTGGCTACCCTCGCTTTGTGCCATAACAAAGAGGTTGTCTATCTAATAAAATCTTATGCAAGTAAAATTCCCTGTTTTTTTAAAAAAATACCTTCACATTCTGAAAATATCAAAGTTCTTGTCTCACTTCAGGGTAATTCTGCATCCGGTTTGTTATTGAGTAATAACCCGTCTCTGATGGCGTCAGATCAGCATCGCTGTATATTTATATACGTCATACCCAGTGGTGAGTATGTGGTCAGACATCATTCATGAGTTTTCTGACTCTCCTTCGCAGAGTCGTGTTGTACGGTTCTTACTTGAGAATGGTTTTGGTGTGACCGAAGACGGGCGGATCAGTTGTAATGGGATCGAGGTGCCGGCAACGGCGGTAGCAAAAGCAATCGGATCCGATCGCCGGGTCGTTGATTCTACAGCACATCGTATCCTGGAACGCCCGTTCCTCCGGGATATTTTTCTGAATATGCGGGCAACGCCGGATCTTTCCAAAGTTGCAGAATCCCTTGGGTTCGTTGTCATCACCGTTCTGCCAAAAAATGCAAGTGAGCGGGGTATCGTCGGTGCAGTAGTCCATGTCCTTGCACTGCACGACGTCTCTATCCGGCAAATCTTTGTTACTGACCCGGAGTTTTCCGAGGAGCCCCGGCTCGTTATCATTGTCGAAGAGTCCCTGCCGGTAGGGGTCGTCGAACAGATCCGTGCGTTGCCACAAGTGAAACATGTCACTATCTAGGCAAGACCATCCTTAGAACAACAGATTTACCCCTCTCAAATACTATCAGCAAAAGTATTATCAGATCTGAACAGGATTATCCTGTATGCCTCAGAGAACCCTCACTGCATGGCTTTGCCTACCTGCCGTGAGGTCACCTCCGAAAAAGAACCGGATGAAAATTTTTCGGGAAATTCCTGAACATGACGACAGATCCGGTAAAAAATATTCCCGGTCCAAATAGAATGAGAGAGAAAAATTAGGACAATCCGATATGATACTGTTTTTTAAGGTTTTTTATTGTACTTTCAGATGATTTTTCCGGCGGTTTTTTCGCTGCACAGCAACTCAACTTCCTGCGAAAGGAGATATATCCGATGTCGTACCTTTCTTGGAAGGTGAATGGCAGACGCAATACTTTCATCAGCAGTCACTCGTTTTCTCCCTTCAATCAGGTTGTCAGCGTGGGTGACGATCTTCTCTTCTGTCGTCCGTGGCATACAATCGCGGGGAGATAACCTGAGTATTGTACATTCGTCAGCAGTAAGTCCTGCGCCTGTATGGCATTCCACAATACGTGCGACCTCCTCGCTGATGCCCTCTGCACGCAACAGGTCTGCTCCCAGCTGTGCATGCAGGATTGTGTGATTCGCCCCTCTCCCGATATCATGGAGCATCGCACCTTCCCTTACCAGATCCACAGCAACAAGGGGATTGCGCTGCGCGTATTCCAGGGCAACATCACATACCGCCCGGCAGTGGGCCAGAACCTTTTCGCTGCATCCTGCTTCACGCAGCAGCTGCTCAACGGTGTTTTCTGAACGGTCAGGCATGACCGAGTGATTTTTTAATATCGTCGATCCGGTGTTTGAGGGAGCGCAGGAGCATATCGTTGTCAAAATGGGTCACGGCTTTCTCGCAGCCCGGACAGTTGAAATCGCAGTTCATTGCCTGCGGGAAGGTAAAAAGCACCTGGCAGTCCTTGCAGATAAAGAAGTCATTTTCTTCTTCATACTTTTCACGCCGTTCGAGTTTTTCCAGGACGAGCTCCATGTCTTCCCGTATCGCACTATAAATATGATCGGTACGCAGTTGCCAGAGATACGTGAGCCAGCCGGTCTCGTTGTTTTTAATGCGGTGATACTCGGCAAGCCGTTTTTCATACAGGGTATAGAGGGTATGCCTCACAGTATTCAGGTTGATACCAGTGCGGGCAGCAAGATCTTCATCGCTGTACTCACCTTCACGCGGGAACCTTTCGATAAGGTTGAGCCCTTCATCTTTTACCAACCGGTGGAGGTATGCACGTATAGCCGGATCATTCAGCAGGTCATCTATGGGATCCATCACCGTATGTATTGTCGGACGGTGCTAATATGCTTATCCAGCATACAAAATGCAGCCTCACGGGTCGGTCCCCAGCCATACACACTGACTAATGCCTGACCCGCTTCAAATGAGGATCCCGGCCACGGGATGTCAGCTACATACGATGCCAGATCTTTCAGATCTGAGGTAATAGTCAAATCCCTGTCGGCAAAGAGGATGCTGCGTACTGCAACCTGCCGCGGGGAGAGCATACCTGAAGGGAGTTTCCCGTCACAGGCATCGACATGATACTGGAAAAGATTACAGCCGTATGCCATTTCAACGGTATCGATCGTTCCCTGAAACCGGGGATTTACTTCTATTGCATACGCAGTGGTGCTGCCAAGAACAAAGTCAATCCCGATGGTGCCGAAGCACCCGCTTGCTGAAGCGATCTGTTCTGCCCGGGTAATCATTTCCTGGCAGAGCGGATGATCAAACGGAGTGACCGAACCACAGAACCCAAACTGGGATTCTCCTTGCTCCCGTAAAATCTGCTCGTTTGCAGTAATCGCCCGCGCCCTTGTACCATCGGCAACACAACAGACGCTTGCGGGAATACCCTCAACGATTTCCTGGCGGATAAAGGGTATGCCGGGATTCAGGTTTTCCCATGCAGAAAGCCCGGCACTATCCCGCACGATCGCGTTCCGCCATCCTCCGGCTCCCCTCCGGGGTTTGATCATGGCAGGATAGTCCCCATCATCCATGAGCCGGGGTACAGGAACGCCAAGGGATTCAAAAAAATGCTGGATATCCAGTTTATCTAAAAAACGGGCGACGTTGCCATGAGGAGTCCCGCAGAGCGGAAGGGGGATATAAAGATCTTCTGCACCTGAGGTGACAATTACGAAGTCAAAGGTATGACGCCGGCATATCTGGTGTACCGCATCAGGAAGATCTGCAAGTTCTGAAAATTTTTCCCTGTCTGTTGTATACCAGGAAAGGTCCTGATCGCAGAAATGGTCAACGGCACAGACTTCATAGCCGGCACACGCTGCTGACTGTGCCACATGCCGGGTTGAAAATCCGGCGACCAGCACCCGGCCCTTCACATTTCCTCCGTCTGTTTTCCTGCTATTGACGGGATAATACGAATCCGGGCACCGGGAAATTCATTCCTGAGTTCCTGCCCGGAAAAAAAATGATCGAGAAAAAGGGCAAGACTCGATATCTCGGAATGGGGTTGACCGGTAACAGCCACATTATAATCTGAAAGTCCATAGATCTCGCCAGGTACTTTCTCGGCACCAACAATAACGAGAATTTTTTCATGTTTCTGAATATCCCCTATCACATCGGGAAGGTTCAGGCCGTACATGGTAAGGTGAACGACCGTCCCCCCCTGTGCCTGCCACTCCCGTATGCAGGAGCGCCATTTCACCGTATCCTTACAGAAAAAGTCACCACCCCACCGGCTGACCACATCCTCAATACTCTGGACAACACCCTTATCAGCGGCAGCCAGGTACATCCCCTTTGCACCAAGAGCCCGGGCCGTTAAACCGACATGGGTTGTTACCCGCTGATCGCGTTCAGGGCGGTGGCCAACCCGGAGAATAATAACTTCGTTTCCCGGCATGCTACCTTTTCCGCTCTTTAATCACACCATTTTCCAGGGTGTACGGGAGATCCCCGGAGTACTTAATCTGGCAGCGCAGGAGGGCTTCACCAAAGTTCAGAACGCGCAGTTTCCCGTCAGTCTGTTCGATCAGAAGATATCTCTCAAGACGCTTAAGCGATGCATCAACTACACAAGGGTCAAGCCCGCTTGCAGTGACCAGACCTTCCAGCGAAATAGAGGGTTCCCTGACAATGAGATGATAGATTGCCCAGTCCGTATCCTCTTCTTTCACCTTTATTCATTCCTCATGGGGGTGAATAAGGGTTTTGTCCTGCTGCTCAAAAAGAAATGCTTCTTCACGAGCTTTTTTTTATGTCTTCGCAACAAATGACTGGCAATGAATCCTGACGGATCCACAGTTCCTTATGCCACGCTGGTGGCCCTTGCTGACCATCTTTTTGAAGAATGCGAGGATGATGTCAAATGCCTTTCCCGCAGGATAGATGCACTCGATTCAAACCTGCGCCACGAATTGCTTGTCTCAGATCTGCTCAATGCATATCAGGTATTTTATTATTTTTTCCGCATTCTGCCTGATGAGCTGGTTGGAGAGCGGCTTGAACTCGAGCCTGCCTCGTCACTCACCAGAGGAATAAAAATTGATGAGGTTGAACTTCTGGACCTGGTCTTTTCGGTAAAAGATAATGAACCCGTAATCATGGTGTCAGATGGCGAACACCCGCTCGTGACCTTTACGGGGAAAACTGCCTATACCGATGGCCTGAAATATATCGAAAATCCCCCGTATTGACACAATTATCGTCATGGACCTTCCACCGATCCGGTTGCATGCGTGTCCAAAATTGGGGGAGGGGATAAAAAATATTTTTTTTTGCTCTGGAGAAAAAGCATGAACGCATAATGTTCAAACCAGAACCAAAAAATTGCCTGACGATGGACACCCGTCTTTGGCCTCTCAAAAGGCACGGCGGACAGAGATTTTTTTAATCGTTCGTCACCAATCCGCTGCGGGGACGTCCTTTCGGTGGTGACGCCATCTATCACACGGTTTTTTAGCCGAAATTCACCTGAGAATATTTCATGGACATGACACATAAAAAAGCCTATATTCGCGTCAGTTAAATCTCTCTACTATTTCTGATAAAATTGAAAAATATCCAAAAAATAAACATAAAAAGTAATTATTTCATTTAATTTCATTTTGATTAATTACGCAAACTATATATATTATAAAAATAAAAGAAAAATATGCATGTGAATGTACCTTGTCCAAATCATGGATGCAGAAGGGGTAAAATTCATACAATTATTGGTTATGATATTTTTTGGAATGATTGCCCGGTTTGCGGAGGATCGGGATTCATCAAAAGACAGGTTCCTGATTATATCACCGAACTTCAACATCAACGTCGAAAATGTAAACGGTCTTTGTAAATTTAGTACCTGAAATTCTCTTTTTATCAGAATGTTCTGTTGCATGCATATTCGTATTCGTTTGGTAGATCGCAAGGGGACTACATTCCTTTGTGGCAAGTGAAAAAAAGTTATTTTATATACCTGCTGAATTTAGGGTGAAATACATGATTGAATGATATACAGATAATATAACCCACTCTAATCAGGTAACATAATGGTATTTTTTGGGTAAAATCTCCCATATACGCATTTTGTCAGCATTTCTTGTAATCTCCGCATTGTTTTATCGTTACTAATTGTCTTTTTTAAAAGTCCACAAACACTGCATTACCCACCGCATCCCATGAGCTTCCTGATTATGCCTAAATTCGTTTTTTTGTGTCGTGTCTTATTATCTAAAAAGCGCACTCAGGACTGACGTTCAGGCATCCATTGCGGGATGAAAAATTAAAACAGGGTGATTGTTTTTTCGCTTTTTTTCATTTCTTCCATCGGCTGATGATTTCATCAAATGATTTCTGGATCTGCGCCTGCGTATCCTTAAGGGTTTTTTCAATGTACTGCTTTCCCTCTTCGGTTGTTATGAGATCATGGGTGACTTTCATCACGTCATTCACGGATGATAGGAGAGATTGCGTTGCATAAGAAAATCTTTTATCAATGACATTTCCATCGGTGTGGGTGACAGATGGTTCGTTCTCTTCTACCCACAGTCCTTTTTCAAAGTGCCCTTTTTTTCCCGTCATATTCTTACTCCTTTTCTTTTCATTGACATCAGTTTTTCTGCATTGTAGAAAAATTTTTTTAATGAGAACTTATCGCTTTTACCGACGTTGTTGTTGTTATCTGGGGTATTGTGTTTGTCTGGGAGCACCAGATTACCATCTGTGGGATACTTCAAGCCGATTGCATGCCATAATTGCACTTTCATTGCTCACTTGTATGACATTCATGCATTCGATTCATTCATGATTATTAATGGATCGTCAATACACACGTTGTCGTATTACCTGTTTACTGTCGCAGCCATGAATGGAATTACAGGGCAATACGACTTGCCGGTTAGCAAAGATCGAATAAACCAATGAAAGCACATTGCCCCGGATGTCAGAACCAGGTAAAGATGGATACGAAAAATACGGGATGAATAAATCCTGCATTCAGACCCTGCATCAAATCTGAATTTGTTGAACAGGATAATGATGAGTGCTTCTCTATAAGAAAAGTGGAAAGGAGAGACCCATTAGTCGATATCTTCTGACTTACATCCATGTATACACCACAAAGCTTCAGGGGGGTATTTACCCTTGTTATCACGTGTGGCAATATGGACGGATCCACATACCTCGCATTGCATTTCACCGGTACAATCATCAATTAGATTCATAACCTCTTTTGCCATTTTATCACCTGTTCTGTATATTTTTTCTTATTCAATTACTATATCGTTGGCGGTCTAGCAACCAAAATATGTTCAAACGGTATTCATATTTGTGTTCTTTTGGCAGATCGTACGGATGGGGGTGCATGCCTATGAGGCAAGGAAAGGCGGCAACTAATTGGTCCAGTTCCTTTTACTTAATTCAAATTGTAAGTGAAGGTGTTCCATTTACTTGGTTTTGAATTTACATAATCGCTGGAGCCTACTGCAGTCACACGCCACATTTTGGGATAAACTATGCAGTAGTCACAGACGAAGTTTTATATTCCCCTTATATCCGATCTCCCGCACTTATCAGCTGCTCATCGACCACCGCAGAAACCAGGGGTGGGAGATTTCCCCATTTCACCAGGGTCTCTCCCATAATGGCAAAAATCCCGGATACTTCATCCGGGTTTATCCGGTCGAGAACCTTCTGGTCATCGGGACGGATCTGGTTGCAGACCGATGTAGCCCAGGCATCGGCAAGCGCAACATCAGGAGAGAATATCGTAACAGCATCTGCACAACCAAAGGAGATAGAAGGTCCAACCGTTGCCGAAGAGGTGCATATACCCAGTATTTTCTCCTGCGGAGGGACAACAAAGGCAATCCGGTTGGAAAAAACTGCCTCACCGGCATGGACTCCGACCCGGACCGGGCGGTCGCTCAAGAGTGCAATGTCACCACCGTTATCGATCACGCCGAACACTGCACCTGCATCCACCATTGCCTCAACACCAGCCCATGCAATTGCACCTGCCACAGCTGCCATGGGACCAACACCGGCTTTTCGCGTGGCGTGGGCCATCCTGAGAATTATCTGCTCACTCGAGGCCGGCGTATAGGGATCAAAGGTAGAAAGAAAAAAAGGATCGCGGGCAATATGCGCCTCCAGCACCTGCCGTGCCTCAATCATACCGGATTTTGCAGCAGCAATATCCCCGGGCGCATCGGCAAGTATTGTTGCTATCGTTTCGCGGTACACAAATGGTGCACGAATCATAAAGGAAGCGTGAGTGCCTGTTGCGGACACGCTTCGATACATTTACCGCAGAGCACGCATTTTTCTTCTGCCAGCTTCAGTTTAAAGTCACTGTCCAGCGAGAAGACCTCACGGGGACAGATGCTGATGCATGCTCCGCAATCCACGCATTCGCTCTCGTTTACACTGATGCCATGTTCAAGGAGGTGTACCGTTGCACCGAGACTGATCATCGTATCCCTGACGAGCTGGCACTGGTCGTCCGGAACATCGATGAGTGCTTCTCCTTCCGATGAATCAATGATCGCCCGTTCAACATTGATCAGGACACCGGTGTCACGGACGACCTGTGCGATAATCGGTTTTCTCCCTTTCTTGCGCGAGAACGTCACCAGCAGTTTCATTTCAGCCACCTCCCGCCGAAAAGCTTTCCAAGATCTATTGCCGTAAGCATGGCAACCACATGGTGCCCGCCATCGATGACCGGCAGTGCACTGATATTGTTCTTCTCGAGTTTTTGCACAGCGATATCCACAGCTTCATCGGGTGTTGTCGTGATGACTTTCTTTTTCATGATATCCTTGACGAAGAGGGCTTTGCCGGGATTTGCAACCGCTTTTGATACATCAAACGTTGTTACTATACCGACCAGGATATTGTCATTGTTGATGACCGGGAGATGGTTGGTATCCCCCTTCAGGAGTTTTTTTGCCGCTGTGGTAATCTCTTCATCCTGCCGGATACTGACGACCTGACGGTCCATGATGTCCAGCACCCGCGGGCCTTTTACACTCTGGTGCATGGATTTTACCGGCTTTTTTGAATCGATCAGGCGGGTAGGAAGCGTGAGTTGCATTTTACCGGCTTCAACCCAGTGTTTCAGCTCACCGGCTACCTGCCTTGCCTTCCGGAAGCTGGAGAGTGATGACGTCTTTATCTCCTCTCCATTCATTTCGACGGCACCGCTCCGCAGTTCAGCATAGGTTACTTTCCTGAGGGCAGGACGATTCCTGCTCGGCACACCATAATCGAGAAGATCTACTGAAATGTCCTCATCACGGACAGCAGTTGCCCGCACTACATCAAGATCGAGCACCGGGAGGGGGATGCCAAGTCCCACATACAGCGTAACCCCGTATCCGGTCATAGTCGCCGCCCGCATGTAGTCCTGCGACATCTCCTTTAAGTCCCCTGTTACCATCAGGGTACCAAATCCCCCGGCTGGCGAGTGCTGGGTTCCCTCACCAACAACCATTCCCTGAGCCCCGCATAAAAAGATAGGAACACCGCTGCCTATAAGCCGGAGCTTGGGATCATTGGAGAGCGGGTTTAAGACTCCCGCTCCAGAATATGATACATTACCGCAATTGGGCAGCAGCACCCCCATATAGGTATGCAAAACGCGGTCCGTTGAATTGCTCGCCGCGTTATAGCGCTGGTACGCATTGCGCGGGTTGCACATGATGGCCTGGTTGAAATGTTCGAGCAGGAGATCGGTGGTTATTGTCCTGCGCGGGTAACAGTCAGTACCCCGTGAACTTGCCCGGAGTTCTACGGATTTTCCTGCCACAAGGTCCTCGATTACATGCGCTCCGCCATATTGCTCTTCAAGGGTATCGGACTGCTGTGTCGCACCAATATATGTATCGACTGCTGCCAGCCCGCCGTATCCTTCCACGTTGTTCAGCCAGATTCGTTCCATCCGGATCGGTGGTTCGGCATGCCCGAAATTGAGGAATGCACCTGATGAGCACATGGCCCCGAATGTCCCCGTAGTAACAACGTCAACTTCTTTGAGCGCCCCCAATTCACCCAGCTCGGCAACAATAGCGGGCATTTCCTCGGCAGTGACAACGCGGGCAGTGCCGTCCCGGATCCGCTCGTTGATCTGATCGATGGACTTGTGCATACCAGAAATACGCTTTAATGTATATTTAAATTAATTGTTATTATCCACGGTAATATGTGTTTTTTTAACCCCACCTAACGATACTTGTCTATGCATGTGCATGCCTTTATTGAAGAGATGGAGCGTCTCGCCCCCCCCGAGCTTGCTGAGGATTTCGATGCCGGACGAATCGGGCTTGTAGTTGAAGGAAAACAGGAAATTTCCCGGGTGTGCTGCGCACTGGATGCTACACAGAACGTGGTACAACAGGCAATAACAGCATCGGCTGATATGCTGGTAGTCCATCACACACCCTTGTGGACACCGGTTACGACCATTACCGGGCGGACAGCCGGATTGATGCGCGCCCTGCTCTCTGCAGACATGAACCTCTATGTCATGCACACAAATTTCGACAGGGCACCTGAGGGGGTTAACGATGCCCTTGCAGAGATTCTCTCGCTCAAAGACGTTTCACGCATGTCCACAGGATGTATTGGTTCCTGCACGCTATCCCCTGCTGAGATATCGAAACGTCTTGGAGGAAATTGCCGTCTCTGGGGAAAGGTAAAAAAGATCCGGCGGCTGGCACTTGTCGCCGGCAGTGGTTTTGATCCGGCTTTTCTAAAAGAGGCAAAAGCACTGGGTGCTGATACATTTCTTTCTGCTGAAATGAAACATTCGGTTGCACGCACTGCTGCCCTGCCCTGCATTGAAGCAACCCACTACGCACTTGAGGCTCCCGCTATGCAGCGCCTTTCCACCCGGATGGACTGGCAGTATATTGACGATCCACCTGTCTTTCAGATAATCCCATGAGCGATCTCTGGCAGCGCCTCGCCCAAAAAAAGGGTCTCGATGCATCCCTTCGTCTCGAGATCGAAGAAACTTTCGGCACACGGGGGAAAAAAGCCCTTGCTGCACTCGATTCAGGTAAAATCAAAAAATACCTGGATTTTTTTGTCGTAGAAGGCAGGACTGCCGAATATGTGGTGGATGAAGATTTCTGTACCTGTGGCGATTTTCTCTACCGTGGCAGGACGTGCTGGCACCTGCTGGCAGTCAGGATAGCGCAGGAGACCGGAACATTCCGGCACATCGAAACCTGGTACCAGGATACCTGGAAAAAATAAGCGTATACAATACAATAATTACCGTTCGTAATCAACTGTACTGACGATTACGTGATAATTCATGCTCGAAGAAGAATACCAGCTGGAATATTTTAAGACCCAGGGAATGGTGCGCAAGGTCTGTAAAAGTTGCGGCTCAGCATTCTGGACACGTGACAGTTCCCGCGAAATATGCGGTGATGCTCCTTGTGAACCCTATAATTTTATCGGTAACCCGGTCTTCAACACTCATTCCCTTGACAGCATGCGTGAGGCTTACCTCTCCTTTTTTGAAAAGCATGGCCACACCCGCCTCGGGCGTTACCCGGTCGTTGCACGCTGGCGGGACGATATCTACCTCACTATCGCATCGATTGCTGATTTCCAGCCCTTTGTAACCGGGGGTATCGTTCCACCTCCGGCAAATCCGCTCACCATATCCCAGCCGTGCATCCGGCTCAATGATCTCGATTCAGTCGGCAGATCAGGGCGGCACCTCACAACATTTGAGATGATGGCGCATCACGCTTTCAACACACCTGCAGAAGAGATCTACTGGAAAGACCGGACCGTGGAACTGTGCGACCAGTTCATCGCCTCCATCGGGGGGGACATCACCAAAGTCACGTATAAGGAGCACCCTTGGATCGGTGGCGGGAATGCAGGACCAAGTGTTGAAGTGCTTATTGGCGGACTCGAGATTGCAACCCTGGTCTTCATGAGCCTCGGTCGTCAAAAGACTTCAGCACCGGGATATGACCTGAACGGGGAAATGTACTACCCGATGAAGCTCCGGATTGTCGATACGGGTTACGGGCTTGAACGACTTGTATGGGCATCCAAGGGTTCACCTACCATCTATGATGCAGTTTTCCCGGAGATGGTCAGCAGAGTAATGAGTGCAGCCGGGCTCTCGCATATGCTGGACAACAAGGAGTTCACCAAGATCCTGGCTCTCAATGCAAAATTTGCCGGGCTCATGGACATCTCCGGCACGAATCTGTTCCAGCTGCGCAAGAAAGTAGCATCAGCAATTGATATTTCCCCGGAAAAACTCGACAAGATGATCACCCCTATCGAGAAGGTATACGCGGTAGTTGATCACACCCGCTGTCTGGCGTACATGCTCGGCGATTCCATCGTTCCGTCCAATGTCCGGGAGGGCTACCTTGCCCGCCTTGTCATCCGGAGAACGCTGCGGATGATGAACGAACTTAAAATACAGGAACCGCTTGCCGATCTTGTCGAACAGCAGACGAGAATCATCGGCATAAATGCTTTTGAGCAGGATATTTCCATTGTCCGCGAGATTATTGACCGGGAGACCGAGAAATACGCATCCACGCTCGAACGTGGAACGAGGATAGTACAGAAAATTGCAAAATCCTACAAAGCCAAGAGCCAGCGTGTCCCGCTCTCCGAGATCATCACCCTCTACGATTCACACGGCATCCAGCCTGAAATGGTGAAGGATATTGCAACAAAAGAAGGTGCTGTTGTTGACCTTCCTGACAATTTCTATTCAATGGTTGCAGATATGCATTCCGAGTCGAAAAAAGAGGTTGTTGAGGACAAAACCTCGAAGTATCTGGCACGTGTCGATGGACTCCCTCCGACAAAAAGCTCTTCTATGACCAGTCCTCTGACATCGAATTCGAGGCGGTCGTGCTTGACTTTTTTGATGGCTATGCGGTAACCGACCAGACGCTCTTTTACCCTGAAGGTGGTGGCCAGCCGGCAGACACCGGTTCGCTGGTCAGTTCTGACAGTATGGTCCGGGTTGACGGGGTGGTAAAGATCGGGGAAGTGATACTCCACCACATCACCGGAGGAGTTCTCCGGCGTGGTGAACGGGTAAAAGGGATGGTAGATGAGGAGCGGAGATGGTCCCTGATGCGCCATCATACCGCTACGCATATTCTTCTCCATGCTGCAAAAGAGGTCCTGGGAGTGCATATTCACCAGGCAGGAGCGCAGAAAGGAAGCGAAAGTTCCCGTATTGATATCCGGCACTTCAAGCATATCACCCCAGATGAACTCCGTAAAATTGAGACTGAGGCAAACCGGATGATCATGGCCAGCCAGCCGGTAGAGATCTCGGTTGAGGACCGTACAAAAGCCGAGCAGAAATATGGTTTTTCCCTGTACCAGGGTGGCGTTCCCCCGGGGAAGGATATCCGGGTTGTGAAAGTCGCCGGTGATATCGAAGCCTGCGCCGGTACCCACTGCCGGAACACCGGTGAAGTCGGCGTAATCAAGATCATTCGGGTCGAGCATATCCAGGACGGTATTGAACGCATCGAATTTTCCGCGGGTCTGGCCGCGATCTTCTATATGCAGCACCTTGAAAACATTGTTGCATCCTCGTCTGAAGTCCTCTCGGTGCAGCCGGATAACCTCCCGTCAAGCGTGTCGCGGTTCTTCAATGAATGGAAGGATCAAAAGAAAGATATCGACCGGATGAGTGCCCGGCTGGTAGACCTTGAGATGCAGGCAATCGTTGCAGAATCAATAAGCGGTGTTTCGGTGGTCATCCGGCGTATCGATCTCCCCGCAAAAGAGCTCGCTGCACTCGCGACATCCATCTCAGAGAAAGGGGGCGTTGCTCTGATTGCCGGGGCCGGGGATACCGTGCGGGTAGTACTCACGTCAGGTGACTCGCGGGTGAACGCCGGCGAGATCATCAGCCAGGTCTGCAGCCTCCTCGGGGGAAAAGGTGGCGGTAAACCAGCGATGGCGCAGGGTGGCGGACCGGATGTAAACCAGCTTGACCTTGCCTTAAAGGTAGGACGCGAGCGGATAATCGCGGCGCTGCATGGCTGATAATGTTGTAATCCTGGAACCCGGCGATGAGCGGGCACAGAAGATTTCAAAAGCGATGGCCAGCCAGACCGCAAGTGACATCCTCCAGCTCCTTGCGGAGGGCCAGAAAAGCCTCACCGAGATCACTGACAGGCTTGATATTCCCCTGACAACCGCAAAATATCATATCGAGAACCTGCTCGAAGCAGGTCTGATCACGGTTGCAGAAACAAAATACAGTGTCAAAGGACGGGAAATAAAAATCTATGCCGTGACAAACCAGCTCCTGATCGTTGCCCCCCGCCAGTCCAATGTGCGATCACTGCTGTTGAAATACGCTTCACTCTTTGGGATTGTCCTGTTCGGGTCGCTGGTTATTGCCATGCTGTCCCCTGTCCTCGGGCAGGGAATCACGGCCGGGAGCTCCATGAACGGGGCAACGCGAATGGCAGCACAGGAATCAGCAGTCACGTCAGCAAAAGCAGTAACCGACGGGTTAATGCAAAATGCGACAGCAGCTCCTGAAATGACTGCTGCCGCAGCAAAGGGAGTACCGGGTTTTGTTGCCGGAAACCTCACCCCGGAACCTACACTCCTGCCCACCATTGTTCAGGCGCCGATGGTCACTCCGGTTCCCGTCCCTCCGGGTATTGGTGCACAAGCAGCCGCAGTACTACCGGATCCGGCACTGACATTTTTCCTTGGCGGTTTACTGGTGATCCTCCTGCTGGTTGTCTATGAAGTGTATCTCTGGAAAAAAATGAAGTCATAGCGTGATTCAAGAATCCATCTCATTTTTTCAGCCATTCTAATCGAGACCGTATTTTTTAATCATCTTTCAACACTCTCAAACCCTACCTTTGACCTTTCACCGGACTCCCTCGTGCTAAAATAACCTGAAATCACGGCTTTTAAGCGAAAATAACCTTTTATATTCGCCAATTTTCGATCCCCTTTTAGAGGGCCGCCAATGCCCTTTGGGTGGCCGAACCTGACCTTCAAAGGCTGAAGAAGGGTCAGGATCGAAACTCACGCAGCTTTGAGGGTCGAAATTGGGGCTCAAAATCTGGATATTTTGCCAAAAACGTCTCAAATTTCAGATTTTCTGAACAGGGTTCAATCGGAGCGTTTTGCGAGATTTTCCGGAAGAGGAAGCGGGTAATCGGAGCCCGATGCGGGGTTATTTTACCCTGATTAAGAGTATCGGGATTACAAGGTTGCATGTTTCCCGCTACCTTAGGTAAAAAACGAACATCTATTTTTTAAGCCTTACAAACCAGGTAAAAAAAGTGCTATTCTCTTATCGCTTTTTCATCAGGACTACGGTGACTAAACCAACAAACGAGAGCGCTGCAATAATTGGCAGGAGGGAAAGAGGTGCCTGCGTGGTTGTAGGCAGGGGGGCAGGTACTGTTGTCGGGGGGCGGGAGGTAACTGCCGTTGTTGTACGAACGGTTGTCGGTACTGTTGCAGGAGCGGTAACGGTGAATGTTTTCACCCCGATATAGACTCTTTTGATCTTTAAAATATACATCATACTGACCAGGCTTTATCACCGGAACTTTTTGCGTGAATTCTCCTGCCCCGGACTGAATGAGTTCTGTTGTACCTATCCACTTCGGCCCGAAGATGCTGTCGCCATCAGGTCCCCTGACCTCAATCTGAACTCCGTCATTTCCTATTTTCGTGATATACCCCTCGATGCGGAGTGCATCGACAAGGGCCTGTGTCATGGGGGAGGTAATCGTTATCTCGCCTGTACGGTCGATAAGTACCGGGAGTTGCAGGGTTATGGAATCGGTTGACAACCGACCCTCATCGTTACCCATGAAATCTATCTCCACCTTGTATTGCCCACCGGGTAATCCCTTGGTATCCAGTATCGAGTACTGGGTGGGATTATTCTCCTGTATGGTCATAGTCTGGCTTTTGACGGGAGTTGCGGTATATCCGGATTGGTACATCGCCACATCAAAAGTTGTCCCGGCAGGGAAGTTACTGTCAATGGAACATTTTAACGGAATGCCAACCTGCACCGATGCCGGACAGCTGAGATAGAACTGGTATGCTGATGCTGTCCCGATAATACACATCATGCAGAGAACGATGAGTATGATCTTTTTCATATCTACAGCATCGAATGGCCGTCATTAAAAGGTTTCCCGTTATTATGGGGAATTATGATAGTGAAACAACCAGGTAGTTGCGATACGGTTATATCATACCGATGAAATTGTTCAGCAGACGAAGACCGATCGCGCCGCTCTTCTCAGGGTGGAACTGGACACCGTAGGTATTATTTTTCCCCACCGATGACGCAAAAGGACAGATATACCGGGTGGTTGTAAGCGAATATTCAGGAGTTGTATCGACATAATAGGAATGGACAAAGTACACATATTCGTCCAGGCCAAAACCGGCAAAAAGCGGGTTATCAGTATGTTCAATTGCCAGAGAATTCCAGCCCATGTGAGGAATTTTATACCCTGATCCCCGGGGAAATCGCTTTACACGCCCCGGGATAAGCCCGAGTCCCTGGTGAATTCCATGCTCCTCGCTTGTATCCATCAGCATCTGCATGCCAAGACAGATCCCGAGCAGGGGAACATCACGGGTTGCCTCAATTACGGTTTCTTTTAAGAAACCCAGCTGGTCCATTCCCTCGCGGAACGCTCCAACACCGGGAAGCACAAGACCATCTGCAGCTGCGATCTCTTCCTTCTCTGAGGTAATTATCGCATTCGCTCCGGCTTTTTCAAGTCCGCGGATAACACTCCGCAGGTTCCCGAGCCCGTAATCAATAATGGCTATCTTCGTCATCCTTGCCACATTCCCTGAGCCGCCATTTCCCTTCAGTGACCCATTCAGCAGAAAGCCCCTGTGACCGTTGCCATTGTTCAAGACGGCTTCGCCAGCTCTCCCAGAGATCCGGATACTCCTCTTCAATAATATGGATCAATGCCATATCGCTTGACGGGCACATGAAACATCCGATCCGGTCCAGGTGATGCTCGTACAGGACGTTGTACGGCGCATGCTCCCGCATGAGATACAGCCAGACATGCAACGCTGTCCAGTTATGGATCGGGGCGGCCGAGAGCTGGGCTCGGACGTTTGAGTTTCGCCAGACACGATCGCTCTGCGCACGCGCAGCTGACTCATATCTTCTCTGACCGATAAAAGAAAGACATTCACCCCACTGTTTGCGAATGAGGTTCGCCACCGGAGTCAGCTTGCAGACCCTGCAGCACCACCGGGCGTTCACTGCAGGGGGGCCCTGTCGCTCAAAATTTTCCCAGAATTGTGTTTCCCCATCCGTACGAATCAGGTCAAGCCCGTAATACCGCGATGCTTCTTCCACATTGGCATAGGTTTCGGGAAATTCCATACCGGTATCGGCAAAGAGCAGCGGGACCCTGCCGATGGCTTTTATCACTACCAGCAGTGTGGCGAGGCTGTCCTTTCCGCCGGAGTACGAGATGTTTGCCACGAGATGCGGGTTCTTTTCAGCAACTTCCCGTACGAATTCAAGGGATGAGGATTCTGCATTTTCAAGAGCGTCAGCGTTTGCAGTTACTGCTGCTCCCCAGCTAGCCGCACCGGGCACAACAAATGAAGATACATTCCTGCGGGTCCTGACAATCGATCCTTTTTTCATCTGCCGGGCAGTTGCTGCGTCCACTTTTGCCCGCCCTACACCTACCGGTGAGCCATCTTTTGCAAGTATGAATACTTCGTCTCCGGCACCTACTGCATCATCGATAAAAACCAGCCCGGGCGCAAGAACACTCATTCCCTGGTCCCTGATGAAGGGAATTGCATCATCATCAACGATAACGAACCGTTTCTGAGGGGTGAACAGGATACATGCCTCTGGGCGGGGGATGGGTTCCCAGCGCCGTTGTTTGGGGAGATACCGGATGATCCCGGCGACTCCTCCCCCGACAACAATCTCTTCCATCCGGTCATGATCCGGAACTTTATTCAGGAGTGCAAGGTGACCATCAGGTATCAGCGCTGCACCGAAATGATCTTCATAAATCCGGTTGATGAGTGCAATGTCTGCCGGAAATGCCGGACGGGCATCGCCCGGGGGGGTTACCGGTACCTCCCGGGTCTTTTCTCCGCAGGTACAGCAGGGTGCAAGAACCGGGGTGTGGCACTGATCACACCAGCGTAAAAGGATCTTCCCCAGATAGGACGGACGCATCTCTTCTATTCATTCGCTCCGCGGGGATAAAAATGGGAGGGAAAGGGATACGCGTGAAGAAAGAAACGTTCGAAATTTTTCTGCTGATTCTTTTTTATGGATTCGTAGTTGATCATAACACAACCCGGAGCGGGAGGATTGATAAACAGGAATCTTCCACACTGTACTGTAGTACATGATAGACTCCTGGCTTTTTGCAGCACTCTGCCTTATCTTCCTGTCAATCTGCGCTATCCTGATGATCATTCACGGGCCGACCCGCGATGACCGGCTCATTGCAGTGAATACAGCAATTACTATCGCTGCCGGAGCAGCAATAGCACTCAGTATTTCCCTGGGAAACCTGTTCGTACTGGATGTTTCAATCCTCCTTGTTGTACTTGGTTACGCAGGAACAATTGCCATTGCACGGTCAAAGAGAGGTGAAGAAGTATGAGCGCTCCTGGTATTGATGCAGCAATTTTTATCCTCCTTATCATCAGTGTCGGTTTTAGCTGGATTGGTTTGATAGGTCTCTTTCTCTTTCCCGATATTCGCAGCAGGATGTATACCGCATTCAGGGCAACAGTGATCAGCTTCAGCGCGATTATTCTATCCGTAATTATCTATGCTCTCTTTACCTTCAATTCAAGCGGGGGGGATCAGTATATCGCTCTGATTCTCCACTCCATGGTTCTCCTGTTCATCATCGCGGTGGCAAATGGTGTGGTATACAAGACTATTCTCGACCGGACAAAATCGGTACCATTCTGCCAACCAGCCACGGAACAAAACGAAGACAACAAGTAGATTCATTTTTTTTCAAATTCCTTGAGAACAAGATAATTACAGCTACCAGCGCATCCGTCCTTCTGACCCTAAATAATCCGACGAGAGATTTTTTATTCGTTATAAAATTGGTTTTTTTGAAATCAGAGCGAAATTTAAAGGATTGCGCATTTTGAGAGATATTACTTTTAAAAACCGCCATTGTTCAGATACTGCCATTTTACTGTGCTATAAGTGACATTAACTAGGGATTCTATGCACTAAAACGACGTTGCGACCAAAATATTTATTAATTCGTAGATTAAAGAAATTTATAACCCTTTCCGGTAGGAGGTGGAATACACATGGCAGCAGCAAAGAAAGCAGCGGCAAAGAAGCCGGAAGCGAAAAAGCCAGCCAAGAAGGCGGCAGGCAAGAAGAAATAATCTTCACATAACACTAAGACTTTTTTGAAGTGATTTTTTGCGAGAATTTTTGTTTTATTCCGGATAAGGCATCTGGTGTTGATCTTCTCTCAAAGGCTAAAATGCAATCCGGGCACAAACCAAGAGTATATTCCAGCCCCGGTATTCTGGTCAGGTACCTCCGGCTCATTTTATGAACCGACAAATCCCCGTCCAATGAGCTGATTTCTTTGAATGTCTGGCATTTTGTGTCCCGGTTCCGGGTATCAGAAAATGCTGGCATTTACCGGGAGATCCTGATAATTGTCTGGTATGCTTAGTTTCTGATTCCCCACGCTTGTGGTAAGGCAGATTCATTATCTGAGCAGGTCACCTTCAGATTCACCATGATTGAAAACGGGTATCGCTAAAACAAGGATCCTAATGCCAGTTCCCTTCCCTTTGTTGATTGCCAGCATCTTATCCCTTGAGACGCACGGAAGCCTGATGCTCGGGGTCAGGGAAATCACCCGCATGAATAAAATCTGTTATTAACCTGCCACGAATCTCCCGGGGAAGATATCCCAGTACCTCTGCAATCCCTTCATGTACCTGAAGTACCCGGAAATTACGGTCAAGCACCCATATGCTTTCCTGCGCCGTTTCCACGATGTGGTGACAATTTTCTTCACTTACCCGCAGTTTCTGCTCTTTTTTGTTCAGCTCATCGTAATTTTGCCGCAGCTCCTCTTCAGTTGCAGCAATCTGTTCATACGCTGCCTGGAGTTCGCCATTGATTATGCGCATTTTTTCTTCAGAACGTTTGGTTTCCGTGATATCGCGACCAACGGACTGGTATTCGATCAGTCTTCCCTGATTATTAAAAATTGCCCGATCGCTCCAGCGCTGCCAGCGAATCTCCCCATCAACCATGATGATCTGATGGTCTATGGAGGCAATCGGGTTTTCCTTTGTCAGGGAGAGAAAATGTTTCCTGACACGGTCCTGATCCTCTTTGGGGACAGAAGGCCTGAACCGGTTCCCAAGAAGCTCCTCCTTTTTTTTATTGAAATACCGACAGTATGCCTCATTTGCAAATACGTGGGTATAATCAGGAAGAAACCGTGAGATAAATTCTGTCTGGTCTTCGACAACATTGCGGTAATGTGTTTCACTCTCCAGCAATGCTTTCTCTGCCTGCCTGCGACGGACGGCAGCAGTAATTTTATGTCCGAGTTCCAGGAACTGCGGAGTTGGTTTCCCGCCTTTCTGGAGGTAAAAATCAGCGCCGTTATCAAATGCTTCTATCACAACCTCTTCCCGGCCTTTGCCGGTAAATATGATGAAAGGGAGATCAGGAAATTCAGCACGGATCGCTTTTAAGAAGGTAATTCCATCCATATCCGGCATCTGGTAATCGGAAACAATCGCTTCAAAGGATGTTGATTTTAGTAACCTTAAAGCATCACGGGCCGACGTCAACGTATCAACCCGGAACTGGCCGGATTTTTCTAAAAAAAGTTTGCCGAGTTCAAGCAGACTCCTCTTCATCATCTACATAAAGTACGGATATCATAGTCGTTTTCCTGTACGTCAATGGGAGAGATTATATGGAAAGATTAATATTCATCTGCAACTATTTTCAACAAAGGATCTGACTCAGATAATCTCCATAATCTTCTTTCATGAGTTTCATATCCTTGAATGAAATTTGTCGAGCTCGTCATTTATTTATCACGGGGATTCAGATTATCCGCTGCGATTAACATTCACCGGCAAAATGAATGTTTCTTTTGTCCCTGAATTGATCTCATGGATTCTTTCAACAGCTCCGGCTATTACCGCCACCGGCATTTTGTATCGGACATCAGGGATACTCTCTTTTTGAGAATTCGCGACTATGGAGAGTTCCTGCTGTACAGTTCACTCTTCCTGGGTTCAGCTGCAGTCGGTATGGCTTATACTTCCTGCTTTATCCAGGGTATAACCTGGTCAGGCAACATCGCTGCCGTAATGTTCCTGATTGTATTCTCTGTGTATAATTTAAACCGGAAAACGGATGAAGCGGAAGACAGTCTTAACCATGAACGGCGTTTCCGTATAACCAAAAAATTCGAACGCCACTTTTTTATTGCTGCACTTGGCGCATACATCATTGCACTCACCATTGCCGCATTTCACGGAATTGCCGCAGTCAGCGTGGTTATGATACCTCTCGTAAGTGGCATATTCTACAGCGTTCCTGTACTCCCGAAGGGGTGTGGATACCGGCGTTTAAAAGAAATTCCGGTGATGAAAAACTTCGTGGTCTCAATCTCATGGGCACTCGCGTTTTCGCTGGTGCCGGTGTATCTGGGTGCTTCTGAACCGGGTGCAGCATCCGGGGTTGTATTCCTGTTCATCTTCTGCTGGACATTTATTGCTTCCGTTCTTCCCGACATACGGGACCGGAGCGGAGATTCTGCAACCGGTGTCGCAACCATTCCGGTTCTTTTGGGAGTTGCACGAACCCGCGGCATCCTTACGATAATAAATTTTTCAGCGGGAGCCATTATCCTGCTCCTGGGAAGCCCCATTATTCCGATGCCGGCAATTGCCGTTATCCTCATTTCTCTTGTGTATTCCCAGATTTGCATCATTTCTATCGATCGAACAACCATGAATGATCTTCTCTGTGATGTCATTTCTGATGGCCAATTCCTGACTATTGGGGGGTTATGTCTCCTGATCACATCATTGTCTTACCTGTAACCCAAAAATAACATCAATTTTCCACGCTCATGAGATTACTTAGGCAGACCTGAGGGAGTCATAAACGAACAAAATATGTACATCTCAGAGATAATGTATTGCAGTATGGATACCCTCAAAATTTATGAGCACCATAAACAACCGATCCATTCCCTATACAGTTCACGGCTGAAGATTCAGATTCTGCTTACCTTACTCCACAATAAAGCATCCCTCGACCGGCTGCGTGAGGTCACCGGCAGCACGTCCCAGGCATTAATTCCCAAGATCCGTAACCTGGAAAAACAGGGACTTATTGAAGCGGTGAATTACGAGTACTGCCTTACTCCGCTTGGGGGGGTGGTTGCAGAGAATGTTGATGGGTTTGTCCAGCTCATCGGAGGGATCAGCCAGCATCATACATTCTTTAAAGACCATGATCTTACCGATCTTCCGGTGACCTTTCTTTCCCGGATCGGGGACCTGTATCATTCAGAACCTAAACATGATACAACGACCGATATGTTTTATGTTTATTCCCACTATCTCGAGATCCTGAAAGACGCCACGTTTATCCACGGGATTTCCTCGGTAGCAAGTCCAGGACTTGCCCAATTCATTGCAGAAAAAGTGGTCACCGGTATT
The DNA here is from genome assembly GCA_963841015.1 of uncultured Methanoregulaceae archaeon. Lineage (GTDB taxonomy): Archaea > Halobacteriota > Methanomicrobia > Methanomicrobiales > Methanospirillaceae > Methanoregula. The sequence goes on from CAWJAX010000003.1 coordinate 464,644, forward strand.
CCGGTCGAACTTGTTGTAAATAATGAAGTTATCGGACTTTTAACAAAAGAGCCCTATGCATCAAATATGCAGGCCCTTTTGGGGCATCCCAATTTTTCGGTCTGGGTAACCGGCGAGAGACTTCGTGTCGGGCTGACCGTCACCGATAAATACCTCTCACTGGGCCTTTTCAAGAAGGATTCCCACCTCTACGACAGTTCGTCTGATCTCTTCAGCAGCGATCTCCGTGCAGTTGAATGGGGAGAGGACCTTTTCCGGGTACTATAAAGAGCGTTCAATCAAGCTTGACATTGCCACATTATTCGAAGAAAAATAAACAAACCGGTTTTTCCCGGAATTATGAGTATTCCCGATTAATATTCCCAATTTTTTTTAAAAGATTTTTTTTGATTTTGCTGCTCTGTAGAAACGAGCATGAACTGATCGGGTTCACACTCAAACCATGAAAATCTTATTTTATACGAAGGACTCCCGCATCAGGGCCTCTCCGAGGCACGGCGGGGCAGGGAGTTTTTTTTTAAATTTTTTGGTCATCGATCCGCCACGGGGGCGCCCCTTCGGGGGTGGCGGCATTCATCCTACCAGATGGATAGAGTGATAATAATTTCCGCATCATATCTGAATAATACAATTTTCATGGGAAATGCTCAATTACATGCTAAACGCTCAAAGGGGTTTCACTCCCACCGCTGTGGCTCCCCCGATGCGATAACTCCCGATCAAGTGCTACGTCATCATCGCTCAGCGCAGGGGCGGCATGGGCGGACAGGCACTGTCCCCTCCTTCATCCGTACCAGCATCTTGAATTTCATATCAAGGGAAAAGGAATTCTACAGAGTCGATTTTGCAGTATTTTTTTCCAGACACAGGGGAGTATCGTTGGGAATAAAAATTACTCCTGCGAAAAAGTGGAGTTTTTTTTCCTGAATATCAGTACTTTACTATTTTCAAAAATTAAACGGTGATCATCAGAATTGGCAAATGATGAAATAATATATCCATTTTCAGGATTTTTGATGATATACACATGCGAATATCTGAAATTATAATTATTGGAAACATTCTCAAAACAGAAGGTATCTTCACAATTGCTTAATTCAAGGTCAGCTAACCATAACTGAGGCTTATTTGACCATTCATTTCCGTAAAATATATTGAGAGTTTTTCTGTGGGTTATAGCAGGAAACCAGTCTCCGATCCAAAACTGGTTTTTCTGTTCACTTGCAATAACATCTTTTACGATAAAAGTACTGGTATTTTCAGTATTTTGTTGTATCCAGTACATAGCTTCGAAATGTCCTTTTTCGTCATCTTTCAGGGAAGAATACCTGGATTCAAAAAAATCCCGGTTTTGAATGTAACTGCCTCCAAGAATCAGGACTACTAACAGAATAGTAAAAAATAATGGTAAAAGAGTTTTTTCTGGTGTTTCAGCATTCAGGGTAAACTTCAGAGCGGGAAATATCACTTTCATCAATCCAACAGAAAAAAGGATGATTACCAATATCAGAGGTATAATCACCACTCCATACCCCCCGCTTATTACCAATAAAACGAATAAAACAGGTAAAAAAAATTCTTTTTTGGCGAGGTAATAAAAAAGGCCAAGTAAGCAGATTAATATTAAAGATAACTGATAATTATAAAAGTTAGTTAAATAAATATTTATAAATATATTGAATACTGCAGTTGGTTGTCGTACCATAAACCCATTTATCAGAACATCAATTCCATGATTCCGGATAACGGTAAACCACCAGGGAGAGCTGATTAACGTCGCGATAATCACAATAAACGCAACATCGAACACCGTTTTTTTCCGGGGATTGAGTAATGCAACGGCAAACAGGACCAGGGCATATGCAAAGGCACACCGGGGACTCGATACTATTAACAATCCAAAAAGAATTCCTATAAAAAAAATGAATGTATCATTCTTAAATTTCATCCATCGGAGAACAAGAATCAGACCAATAATAAAAAATAACGTACCAACACCATGAACGAGAAAGAGTCCCTGCGCAGAATAAGAAATCAGCGGGAGGTATAAAGCAAAAATCAGTGTACTTATGAGGATTAAGGATTTTTCAGTGAATAATTCTTTTACTAAAAAATAAAACGCGAATATGCATACTATGCTGATTATCACAGGAATGTAAATAACAAGAGTCAATAACGGGACGGGGAACAGGGTGCTGCTCAATGCTAATACATAAAATATTAACGGGGGGTACGCAAAAGGGATTCCAGTTTCTGTATAAAATGGAATATATGCCGGGTATGAAAAATTATTCTGAACAATAATTTCTGAAAAAAACAGATACAGTCCACCGTTATTGAGGGGGAGATTTGAGGAAAATCCCATAAATATATGGGGTAATAATCTTAAAAAAATCCCCAAAATTATGGAAGTTATAAGAACAAAATTAAAAAAAAATTTCGTTTGTATGAATGAATAAAAATCTTTCATATCTGTTCCATCTCTTTTTTTATGTAAAACTTACCTGCCGGAGGGGAAAATTTCAATAATTTTTTTATGGTTTAATCTGCGAAATTTTTAATAATTATACCGAACAACCGAAGGGAAAATTTTACTCCTTCTTTTTTTTCACTTGTATATACAGTAAGTTTCCTGATACGAATATGTTATGGAGAAGATCAGACAATTCAATAAAGAAATTATGAGGAATAATTAAACGTAATTCTTTTGACATGACAGTAATGTTTGCTCCATCAGCAAAAGGAATGCATCCAGAAAATTCCTGAAATAAGATTAAGATTTAAAAGTAAGCTCCTAAAAAAGCAAGGCAGAGTGCGCCGACCGGGACTCGAACCCGGGTTTAGGCGTTGGCAACGCCTAGTGATAACCACTACACTATCGGCGCAGATGTGCTCTAAAGTGTGAGCATTCAAACAATTTAAGGATATCGAACCCTTGGGCTCCGTCAGATATTCTTCCTTTGTCTCCTTCATACCATCATTTGTTCGGAAATGGCGGTCTGATCCTTCCATGATAACTGGTATTTCCGTAAGGATTCAAACCTGCACCTTGTGGTAAAGCAGGGAAAAATACACAACTATTCCAACATCTTAAAGTAACGCAATAGCCCTATCTATTACCTTGATGATCCCGCTCTTTGTGGATTGTTCGGACAGACGCATTATTATATTCGGAGGAGGGGAGGTCGCATCCCGAAAAGCTGCGTATTTTTCCCGTGAGGCCGAGGTTCTGGTGATAAGCCGTTCATTCTCACACAAGATAAGCATCCTTCCGGTAAAACGCCGGATGCTGGACGCGGGAAAGGTTTCTGATGAGGAACTCAGGGAGATTGTTGACGGGGCCTTTCTGGTTGTCGGGGCATTATCAGATCCTGCCCAGAATAATCGGATTAAAAATCTCTGCGGGGCACAGGATATCCTGTTCAATAACGCGGATGGTGAAGCAGGAGATGTGATTATTCCCTCGGTAACCAGGGGGGAAAATTACCAGATTGCGATCAGTACGGGGGGAACAGCCCGGCAGTATCCCGGTTTATACGGGAACACCTCGAATCAGAGTTCCCTGCCCTTGATGACATGATAGCATTGCAGCGTGACCTGCGGGCGCAGCTGAAACAGACTGTATCTTCCCAGTCCCGGCGGAATGCGATTCTGCGGGAAGTGTTACAGGATCGTGAGATCTGGAAAACCCTGAAAACTGATCCTGTACGGGCTTGCCAGCAGGCAAAAGAGAGGTACCTGCATGAATGAACCTGCAGCAGTTCCGATCGCGATTGCCGGTGTAAGCCATCACACGGCAAATGTTACTGCCCTCGAAACATTCCGCTTTCCAGACGAACCCGAATTCCTCAATAAAGCCGGTCAACGGTTCAAAGGGGTTCTCCTGCTCCAGACATGTAACCGTGTCGAGTTGATCGTTGAAGGAGATGCAGATGATCTCAGGGATTTCCTTACTAAACAGGGAAGACAGGATTTCTTCATGCACAGCGGGAAAGGGGCACTTTGCCATCTCTTCAGCCTTGCATCCGGTATAGACTCGATGATTGTTGGTGAAGACCAGATCCTCGGGCAGCTGAAAAAATCTCTTGCCGATGCACAGGAAGCCGGAACTGCAAGCAACATCCTCGAATTCTGCATCAACAAAGCAGTACACGTGGGGATCGAAGTGCGTAAACGCACCATGATCAACCGTGGGGCAGTCTCCGTGGGGTCTGCGGCGGTACTGCTTGCTGAATCCCAGATCGGGAGTCTTGAAGGCAAACATATCCTCGTCGTAGGAAGTGGAGAAATGGGGATGCTGGTCGCCCAGGCACTTGCAGCAAAGGACTTAACAGCCATGTATGTGGCAAACCGTACCTACGGCCGGGCAGTTGTCCTTGCTGACAAAATCGGGGGAAAGGCTGTGCGGCTGTCCGAACTCTACCATTATATCACGCTGTCAGATGTTGTGATCTCCTGCACATCTGCCCCCCACCCGGTCATCCATACAAAAGAGCTGGAGCTGGCGATGAAAAACCGGTGCTGGCCGGTTGAAGGACATCCCCGCCCACTGATACTGATTGATATCGCCCAGCCCCGGGATATCGAGGACGGGGCATCGACCATCGATGGTATCCGCCTTTTTTCTATCGATAACCTTCGCACGATAAATGAGCAGACCATGAGCACACGGAAAGCAGAGGCTGAGCGGGCTCGTGAGTTCGTGGATATGGAACTCGAAGTTTTCCTCCGTCACCTCAACCGGAAATCTGCTGATGACCTGCTCGCCGCACTGCACACATGGGCTGAAGCCGTGCGGATCCGTGAACGGGATCGGGCACTCGCCCGATTTGGTTGTCCCGACACAAAAACGGCAGAGATTGTTGATGACCTGACCCGGGTTCTTGCAAAAAAACTTCTTACCGATGCAACCTTTTCTATCCGTGAGAGTGCTGAGGAGGGAGAACTTGCAGCTGCAAAGGCACTGGTAAAAGCAATCATGCAGGGAGACAGGATCGGGATCGAACTATGCCGCAGGGAATAATCAGCTTCCGCGTTTTCTCATCTTAAAATCCGGTATGACGGGATAGTCCCATCATCAGAAAAACTCTTCACCTGATACGGAATGCTTCGCGATGAGTGACTATTTTTGACCCGGTGCAGACCGGATCCTCATCAAAAAAGACGGGTACTAATCCCTTACACAACTCGGGAGTGAAGGGAATATACTGCATATTGTGTCAGGGAATCTTAGCATACGCTTTTTGTGCAAGGCTGGCAAGAGTTGCATAGTCAGCCCCTTCACCGGTCATACGGAGCACCTCAAGGATGTCACCTTTCGAAAAGATAATCTCGACAAAGTCCTGCTGAACCGTTCCCTCACCCGAACCGGGACCCGGCAGATTCCCGGAGACGGGTTCCGGAATTATGATGGTGTGTGCAGTTCCTGAGAAAGCCTGGCTGTAGCTGCCGAGAGCCGGGGAAGAAAGGTTAGAAAATATCATAGTATTGTCGGATCGTTCCTGTTTTTCTGCAAGTGCAGCTATGGCGGGAATATTTTTTGCAGGATAACGGGTGACAGTCTGAAGAATCTCAATCTGGCCGGAAATTCCCTCAGGGGGACGGGTAAAACGCACGACATATCCCTGCTGCCAGCCGAGATCCCGTGCGAGCTTACTTACTTCAGGGGAGTTTTTCACCCTGCTCTCGCGAAGGGTAAAATTTTGTGGGATCTCTGAAGGGGTCAGGACCAGCGATTCAAGGGTTATCTGTTCAGGAGTTGATGGGGCGGGGGCCGCTGTCCCGGCAAGCCCCGTACATCCCGTTGCAAGAACGAGTGAACAGACAAGAATTGCAATGATCAAACCCCGGGAACTGCTCATTTGTTATGATCATTTAGGTTACTACAAAAATATGTCCATTTTGTTTCCTGCAGTTTGTTGCTCCGATTATCTCCGCATTAAGAACAGACTATTTCTGTGTTCTGGAGAAATGAGCATAAACTGATCGGGTTCACACACAAACCATGAAAATCGTAATGTATATGTTGGAACCCCGCTTCAGGGCCTCTTTAGAGGCACGGCGGGCAGGGGTTTTTTTTGAATTGTTTGTTCCAGATCCACCGCGGGGGCGACCCTTCGGGGGCGGTGGCGATCATCGTACATGGAGGTGTGTTAAAAAAAACTCGTATCATAACTGAATAGTTCGATTTTCATGGGAAATGCTCAATTACATGCTAAACGCTCAAGGGGGTTTCACCCCCGCCGCTTGTTTGCCTGAGTCCGTGACTAATGTGCGTTTCTACAGAGCCTATTTCTGTTCCTGCTCTGAGCCCCTGATGCAATAGTATGCTTTTTTGAGTCCCAGGACTGGTTTGAGCGGACAAGCCGGGCAGACGCATCCCTTTTTATCAAAGGTGCAGGTCGGGCTTTTTCCCGTTACACAGAATAAGAGTTCATCTCCAGCCCGCATGCACTCATTATATGTCGGGCACGGTTCACAGATACACCTGGCCCGGTTCTGTTCATTGTTGTTGATGTCGTTTTGCATATTTTTTAGCTCCATGCTCCGGCATTCACTCCCCCAGGATTAAGGATGCGCAGTTCCGGAGAGTTAGATCAATAAGTAGATTATCGCGGGCTCCTTGATAATTAAATCATGCCTGCACCACTGGTTGGACGAAAATTTGGTGTCACGGTCATCCCACCGCTGGACCCCGAAAAACGAAAGGGAATCCGCGTGCTCGGGCTCTCGGGTTCGAGCCGGCAGCAACCCGGGATGAGTAAATCCGAGCGTCTCCTCCTCCGAGCGCTCGAGGTGTACAAAGAATATGGTTGCAAGACCACGTTTCTCAGGTTAAAAGATCTCAACATCCACGATTGCGAGGGCAACTATTCTGAAAATCCTGCTTACTGTACGTATCCATGCCAAAGCTCGCTGAAGTACGAAGATGACCAGATGCAACTGGTGTATGACGCAGTACTCGCGTGCGACATCCTGATCCTCGCAACCCCAATCCGCTGGAATAACCACTCCGCGATAGTCCAGAAATTTGTGGAGCGGATGAATGCCATTGAGAACCAGTACTCATGGTTCGGGAACCGGATGATCGATAATAAAGTCGCCGCCATGATCATTGTGGGCCATGTTGACGGTGTGCAGCATGTGGCAGGTAATCTCATGAATTTTTTTTCGTGGCTCGGGTTTCACACCCCGGAGGTTGCTATTGCATCCTGGGTCGGCGAGAATGATGAGGATACCACCAAAGACTGGGATCAGATCGAGAGTAACCGGTACACAAAAGAGGACCTCAGCAACCTGATCACAAGCGCGTTGAGGCTTGCGTATGCACTCAAGCACCATACCGCAGAAGAAACCGGAGGAAGTGTCTAAAAAAGCAGCCGGTTTTCGTTACTCGTTGTATCACAAAAACAATTGTCGCCACATTTTCGATGAAGAATTTTTCCCTCTAAGAAAAACATGATTGAGAGATTTCCCAAAAAAAAAATATTTTTGATAACGTGTATCTGTTTGGAGTAAATGCCATGGAATGTAAAAAATGCGGGGCGTGTTGCCGGGTGATAGTACTCCAGCACAGCAACCCCACAAAAAAAAGTTTGGAGTATTACCGGGCAAGGGGTTGGACATTTGATCCTGTCAATGAACTGGTCTGGATTCCTTCTGTATGCCCGCATCTTCTTGAGAACAACACCTGCAATATTTATGAAAACAGGCCTAAACAATGCAGGCTCTATCCCACCAGGACACCAGGATTAGTAGTTCCGCCCGGTTGTGCATTTGAAAAATAAATTCCTTTTTTTTATTTTAATCCACTTTTTTATCCAGGTTCCAAGGGTGAACTCTCTTCGGTTATCAGAATCCAACCGGGGAATTCAGGCATTTATATTCGCTTTTTTTTAAAAAATGCCTTGCACCGGTGCCTTGCCAGACTTTATTATTTCATCTGAAGAGGTAACCGGTTGAGGATTTTTAAAAATGGTAACATCAGTACCCAAACCTGGCAGGGTGCTCGCAAAATGCCTGAACTGCGGGGTTATCTTCAGCGTCAGTAAACCTGAATACCGTATGCGGACACAGAACAGCGAACAACCAGGTCTCTTCCATATACGTAAGTGCATGGATGAGTACCGGGAAAACCATAAAACGGCAAATGCGATGAAACAGCGAATACTGGAACTCAACAAACGAGGGAAACAATAATCGTGTTTTTTTGACGTGTGCCTCAAACACCAGAGATGAAAAAAAGGGTATAGTGCCATTTTAACTACCAACTCGTAAAGGAAATAACGAGAGAAAAAACAATCAGAAAAGTGTTCTAAAAATTCAGGATGAAAAAGTGTTCCTGTTCAAAGGACCAAAAACGCAGACGCTCAAAGGGGCTTCGCCCCGCCACTATGGTGCCCCGGTTGTGATGGCGTTATATACCCCATGATCAGGTATACCGGTAATACAGATGAATCGCCAATGTGTTTGTCGTGGTGAGAACGGGCATACACATTAATCCGGAGGCATCGGATTGCACATCGGGTCAGAGGAATATCAGGATCTGACCACCATCGTCGTAACTTTGCCATGGGTAACCACATATGAACTGACACTCCCACTCAGCAGACGATCAATACTGCCCTTCCCATGAGAACCAATAACGATGAGATCTGATTTTTCCTGTTCTGCAAGAGAAATAATCTCGCTTCCTGCATCTCCATATTTCATGTGAGGAATAAGAGTAATTCCTTTTTCGGCACAGTATTTTTTTGCTTTTTCAAGGACCTCTGCTCCCTCTGATTCTTCCGCTTTTTCTATAACCCGATTCATTTCAAAGGTAGTATCCATCCCGTAGGTCTGGTCAATGGGAAGTGAATTAAACTGGGGTGTCTCGGCTGTATATATGGCCTGAATCTTTGCATTCCATATTCTGGCCTGATCAACGGCCTGGACAAGCGCGATATCGCTTATTTTTGTTCCATCAAGTGCGACAAGTATGTTGGTAAACACTGGCTACCCCTCCGGACTACCATGATTTTTTTATTGGATTAACACATTAAAAACCGTTATAACAAATTAAGGTGTCGGAAATTCGTTTTACCAGCGGGACTATTCGATCCTTGCTGACGTATGAAGGTGTCCCTGCAATCAGTCGGATATGATGCATCAAAAGGAACTGTTCCAATTTTTTAAGGACAATTGTGTTCTTCCACATTTCATTCCCTATATTTCCTGATACATCATGTCACGGTTCAATGGGCGTTTTGCAGAGTAAGCTACGCTTGCACTATGATGCAAAAAACACGTGCTTTTAATACTTCCAAAAAAGATATTGGTTGACATTCTGTCGCATTTTGAGGAGAATAAGGTTATTTGATAACACCGTTGACCAGGTGGGAAAATAGCCATAAATACAATGGATTTAAGAAAAAGGTACACAATCATACCCCAGGAGATGGAATCAGAACATGTTTCCCCAGCGAAGGATGAGGCGGTCGAGATCACGTACTATCCAGCCGCTCCTGTGTGAAATTACTTTATCGAAAAACGATCTCATCGCCCCGCTCTTTGTCGATGAGACTATCACTACTCCGCTTCCTATTCAATCGATGCCCGGCCAGTTCCGCTACCCTTTGAGCGGTATTGCCGATGTAGCAGCAGAGTTGTGGAAACGCGGGATTCGGGCAATCCTGATCTTCGGTATTCCGAAGGATAAAGATCCTTTGGGTTGTTCGGCTTATCATGTGGAGGGAGTTGTACAGCAGGCCGTCTCCCTGGTAAAAGCGAACGTTAAAGGGATGGTCGTCATCACCGATGTCTGCGCCTGTGAGTATACCGACCATGGTCACTGCGGGATTGTCGGGGATACGCGGTGCGGCCCGGATCTTCTCAATGATCCATCACTTGAACTGATGAATAAAATCGCAATAAGCCATGCAGAGAGTGGTGCTGATATCGTTGCACCGTCGTGCATGCTCGATGGCATGGTCGGTTCCATCCGGGCTGCGCTGGATGATGCCGGCTTTGAAGATGTCCTGATCATGTCCTACTCGACAAAGTTCGCCTCTGCCCTCTATGGGCCATTCCGTGAAGCTGCAGATTCAGGGTTCTTGTTCGGTGACCGCACCACATACCAGATCCACCCCGGCAACAGCAGGGAGGCAATTTTAGAATCGCAGATGGATGCTGATGAAGGAGCCGACCTCCTGATGGTGAAGCCGGCAGGGCTCTACCTCGATATTCTTGCTGGGATCGCAACGCTTGGTCTCCCGGTCGCCGCTTATCAGGTAAGTGGTGAATATGCCATGATCAAGTGTGCAGCGGAGCGCGGCTGGATCCGGGAAAAGGAGACTGTGCTGGAGAGCCTGATATCCATCAAACGTGCCGGGGCTTCACTGATCATCACCTATTTTGCAGGCGATGTCGCCGGGTGGCTGGATGAAAAGCAGTGACTTGTTTTCTATGGCCAAAAACCTGATGCCCGGCGGTGTCAGCAGTCCCGTGCGGGCAATTAAGCCATACCCGTTTTACACTGAGCATGCAACCGGGTCACACATAATGACGGTTGACGGTACCGACCTTATTGACTGCTGCATGGCATACGGTCCGCTTATCCTCGGGCATGCCCATCCTCACATAAGAAAAGCGATCGAAGCGCAGCTGAAGAACGGCTGGCTGTTCGGAACTCCCGCACCGCAGGAACCGGCTTTTGCAAAAATTATTACGGGTGATCATAAGGGCATGGATATGGTACGGTTCGTATCGAGCGGTTCTGAAGCAACAATGGCAGTGATCCGGCTTGCACGAGGTTTTACCGGAAAAAAAGATATTGTAAAGATCGAGGGGGGGTTCCATGGGGCTCATGATGCAGTGCTGGTCAAAGCCGGATCGGGCGCAACAACCATGGGTGTACCGGATTCTGCCGGTGTGCTTGCAGATCTGGTAGCCCATACACGGCAGGTGCCCTACAATGATCCTGAAGCGCTGGAATCACTTCTTACGGCGCACCCGGATGTTGCAGCACTCATCATTGAACCGGTTCTTGGCAACATCGGACCAATAATACCTGAGGACAACTACTTACAGGATATACGGGAGATCACCCGGGCACACGAAGTTCTCCTGATTTTTGATGAAGTAATCACCGGTTACCGGCTCGGTATTGGCGGAGCACAGGAGATGTATGGCGTAAAGCCGGATCTCACCACGCTGGGAAAAATTATTGGCGGGGGACTTCCGATCGGCGCATTCGGGGGAAGGCGTGAGATCATGGAAATGGTTGCTCCGCAGGGTCCGGTCTACCAGGCCGGCACCTTTTCGGGAAATCCGCTTTCGCTCACAGCTGGCCTCGCCACCCTGCAATGGCTGCATGACCATCACACTATCTATGACGATCTCGATGAAAAGACCCGGGCACTGGAAGAGTCTCTTGGAGGTACAACAGGGGGTTCATTTGTCCGCCTCGGTTCAATGTTCAAATGGTTCTTCCGCAATGAGCCGCCGAAAAACTACCGCGAGGTAAAAGAGTGTGACACTGCATCATTTGGCCGGTTCTGGAAGAGGATGCTGGATGCCGGTGTCTTCCTTCCCCCTTCCCAGTTTGAGACGAATTTCCTCTCATCAGCGCACAGCGATCAGGATCTTACCACTCTTTCACGGGCGTATACTCAATGGTTATCAGAATAGGAACCCGGGGGAGTAAGCTGGCACTCGCCCAGACTGCGACGGTCTGCAAAAAATTATCCGCGCTCGGCATACGCAGCGAGCAGGTAATTATTGCCACCCAGGGAGATACCTCAACGGGCGTTCCGCTTCACGAGATAGGGGGGCAGGGGGTCTTTGTACGGGCTCTTGATGACGCGATCCTTGCAGGGGACATTGATTGTGCTGTGCACAGTATGAAAGACATTCCCGCGTTCCGCCCGAGCGGGCTTGTTACTGCAGCCGTACTCAAACGTGATTCAGCAGCTGACTATTTTGCCTACAACGGTTCCCTGGATGCGGTAAAAGTGATCGGGACCTCCAGCACCCGCAGGCGTGCCCAGCTGCTTCGCCACGATCCTGACATTTCCATACAAGATCTCAGGGGTAATGTCGATACCCGGATCCGGAAGTTGACTGCCGGAGAATTCGATGCCATTGTCCTGGCAGAAGCCGGACTGGCCCGGCTTGGTATCCGTATCCCGGGCGAGCGCTTCCCCCCGGAAAAATTTGTCCCGGCACCCAACCAGGGCACGATAGCTGTTGTCAGCCGGGCAGATCCTTCCCTGAGGGAAGGCCTCTCTACCATTGACCATGCAGAGACCCGAACAGATGTGGCAATTGAACGGGCAGTGATGGAACAGCTTGGTGGGGGGTGTTTCACACCTCTGGGCATCTACTGCCACGAAGGGCACCTGATCGCAGAAGTTCTCTCGCTTGACGGAACACGCACCGAGAGAATCGAATCCGACGTGCAGAGTATTGAACAGGCTCGTGAACAGGGAAGGCAACTTCATGTCCGGGCAAAGGAGCTGATTGATGATGCATATCAAAAACTGGGGATAAGGCATGATCGGTAAAGTATACCTGGTTGGATCCGGTCCCGGAGGAGAAGGACTGCTAACCCTGCGGGCACGACGAGTAATTGATGCCGCTGATGTCGTTTTATTTGACCAGTTGCCCGGGGAGGAGATCCTTGCATCGTTACCCCCGGGAGCCGAAAAGATTGACTGCGGCAAATACGGGGGGAAACACACCCTCGAGCAGGACGAGATCGAAGCCCTGATTGTTGACCGGGCGAAGCAGGGCAGGAACGTGGTCAGGCTCAAAGGTGGCGATCCCTTCCTGTTCGGCAGAGGTGGAGAGGAACTGGAAGCTGTCCGCAGCGCCGGTATACCTGTTGAGATGGTACCGGGAGTGAGCAGTGCGCTGGCTGTTCCGGCATCCGTAGGAATTCCCCTCACCCACCGCAAATATGCCTCACAGGTTACTATCCTCACCGGCAATGAAGACCCGACCAAGCCCGAGCCGGCACTGGACTGGCAGCTGCTTGCCCGGAGCAGGGGCACCATTGTGATCCTGATGGGTGTGGCTAACCTTGGCAAGATTGCCGAAGTACTTATCAGGAATGGCAAAGCAGGCAGTACCATGGTTGCCATCATTGAACGGGGACTGCGCAAAGACCGGCGGGTGACTACCGGGTCACTTGCAACCATTGCTGAAGTTGCCAAAAAAAAGGGTATTCAACCTCCTGCGGTAATCGTGATCGGCGATGTAGTAAAGTTATATAATCCGGATAATCCTGACCTGATACCTGTTGAGGGAAAATTGCTATGATTGAGATTGTCAACAAATTCGAAAAAGGGATCTACGCGGTGCTCATGGTGCTGCTTATGGTGGTAATTGTTATATCCGTGATCGATCTGGCATTGATCCTGTATAAGTCCTGGGGAGCTACCCGGCTTTACATGCTGGAAACTTCGGTAATCATCACCATACTGGGCGCTTTCCTGCTGGTGTTAATCTGTATCGAACTGCTGGATACCATCAAGGCGTACTTCTACGAAAACACCATCCATGTGGAGATTGTGATTCTCCTTGCCATCATCGCAATATCCCGGAAGGTGATCCTGCTTGATCCTACCGGTATGAGCGGCATCGAATTCGGGGTTGAAATGATGGGGATCGGGGTGATTGTGATCTGTCTCGCGGCGGGGTATTATTTCCTGAAGAAGGCGGGGATCTCGACACGATCGGTTAAACCTGAAGAGAAATAACCGTGTTGACGGCAAAGATCTATTAATTTTTTGGCTCCGTAGAATTCCTGTTCTATCGATATGAAATTCAAGATGCTGGTACTATGACAGAGGGGACAGTGCCTCTTCCCCCATACCGACCCTGCACTGAGCGATGATGACGTTGCATCTGTTCGGAATTTATCGCATCGGGGGAGCCACAGCGCAGGGGTGAAACCGCCTTGAGCGTATGCTTGCAATTGAGCATTTCCCATGGAAATTGAACTATTCAGGTAGGATGCGAGATTTTTTTCACACCCCTTCATGTACGACGATCACCTCCGCCGAAGGGTTGCCCCCAGCAGCGGATCAGGAACAAACAATTCAAAAAAACCCCTGCCCGCCGTGCCTCAGAGAGACCATGAGGAGGGGTTCCATCGTATACAGTACGATTTTCATGGTTCGGGTGTAACCCCCAGAAATTCATGTCTGTTTCTCCAGAGTCATTTTTTTATTGAAAAACTCTACCCAATTCCTTTACCTCACCCCGCCTCCCATTTCTTTCGGATACCCTGTCCTGCTAAAAAACCCGTTGAGAACGCGGCCTGCAGGTTGTATCCACCAGTATCACCATCTATATCCAGCACTTCACCGGCAAAATAGAGATTCGGTATACTTTTTGATTCCATGGTTTTCAGATTCACGCCGTCAAGCGCAACCCCGCCCCGGGTCACCATCGCAACCGAATAACCGCCAGGTGCCTCAACGGTCAGCGGGAATTGTGTGCAGCTGGTGATCAGGCATGATCGTTGTTCAGCAGAGAAATGATTGCACTTCAGATCGTCCGGTATCCCCGTTAACTTCAGAAGTTTCCGGTTAAGGCGTTCCGGGATCGGGTATGCAGCAAGTATGGTACTGATCTGCCAGCTCCGGTGTTCCTCCACACGACTAGTGAGATCAGCAGCAAACTCCTCACGCTTCAGGTTTCCCACAAATGAGAGTTGAATGACGTCATCCGGCTGAATGTCCCGCGAAGCATCAAGGATGCCCGGCCCTGACAAACCAAGGTGGGTGAACAGGACATCTCCCCTGCGATCTGCTATTTTTTTCCCGGCCCGCCAGATCGAGAACCGCATGCCTTCAAACGAGATACCCGCGAGTGCTGCAAACGGGTAATTCCTGATAAGCAGGGGAGTGAGGGCGGGTGCAATTGCGGTTACCTGCTGACCCAGGGATGCAGAAATCCGATACCCGTCCCCGGTCGATCCTGTCTTTGGATAGGATGCTCCACCGGTTGCAATGACAAGAACCGGAGAAAGATAGGTGGTTTTCGGCGTTGTTATCTCAAAACCTTCATCAGTCCGATTCACACGGGTTGCCGGCTCGCCACAATGAAAATTGACGCCCCGATCTTTGCATTCTTTTATGAGCAGGGCGAGAACGTCTGCTGACCGGAGAGTTTCCGGGAACACTTTGCCGTTCTCTTCTGTAATCATAGCAAGCCCGCGAGTGCAGAAGAATTCGATGAGATCCTGGTTGGTGAACCCGAATAAGGCGGGTTTTACCTGTTTTCCATGATCTCCATAATGAGAAATGAAATCACGGATTTCTCCGCCGTGAGTGATATTGCATTGCCCGGATCCGGAAAGGAGGAGCTTTGCACCGGGATACGGATTTTTCTCCAGGAGAAGAATACTGTGCCCCGGCATACCAGCATGGAGCGCACAGAACAGCCCGGCAGGGCCTGCACCGATTACGACAACGTCATGCTGTTCCATGAGATCACTCTTTAAACTATAATACAGTCAATTTCTCAAGATATATCGTCATTGCATCCCAAGCAAAATGAAAGTGTCATATCCCAAAATCATTTCACAAAAATATTTGAAAATATGAGCAAGCCCACCCTGTTCGGGGGTTGTTCTGCCTCCTCATCGGGGTTTCGCCGGGCAAGAATGTTGTTAAAATCTTTGATTTATAGAGGGGTCAAAGGGGCACATCCCATTGGCTGCCTCCCCCTTTGGGGGAGAGAGGGGGTCACCCTCGCAAATCAGAAAAATTTTTGGCGTCGGATAGGTTTTTTTTGCAGCAACAGAGTGAAATAAATTCTGGATATCCCCCAAGTAAAATGAAAGACTATTAATAATAAAATCTGGATAAAAAAACATAGATGAACAGGGAAAACGCCGGGGAAGAAAATAACCTTCAGGATATGCTCCGGGAATATCAGGAGAAGTACCGTATCCTGACTGATCTGATGCCCCTTGGGGCATTCCGGCTCGGTCCCGCCCCGGATTACCGTGTCCTGACAGCAAACCGGATGTTTCCCCGGATGCTGGGATTTGATTCGGGGGATGTCATAGAAGGAGTACCATTAAAGGATCTGATGATCGACCCTTCACACTGGCAGCAGATTGAAACTGATCTTATCCGGGATGGATCGGTCACCCAGCGTGAACTGCAGCTGAAGCAAAAGGAAGGGTCAGGAATTCTGGTGGCGCTCAATGCCCGGGCTGTGCCCGATTCTGATGCGCCGATTGCATGGATTGATGGTGTGGCAGAAGACGTGACGGAACGTAAGGTGCTCGAGATGGAGATGCACTATCACGAAGCCGAAGTGAACCGTTACGCTCTTGCACTCACCCGGGCAAATGAAAAACTGAACCTGCTCTCGAGCATTACCCGTCACGATATCCTGAACCAGCTGACAGCACTTTCCGGGTACCTGGAGTTGATGGATGAAGGTCCCAAAAGCCCCCAAATCCAGAAATATATTGAGATCGAGAAAAGAATTGCTGAAACAATAAAAAAACAGATCCAGTTCACCAAAGACTATCATGAGATTGGCGTCCAGTCTCCCCAATGGTATAATGTGAAAAAAACGATTGAGACGGCAACGGCACCTCTTCCCCTTCCCCAGGGGACGCTGGTGATCTCTTTAGAAAATGTCAGTATCTATGCAGATCCTCTGCTTGAGAAGGTTTTTTATAATCTTGTCGAGAACGCACTCCGGTATGGCAGGGAACCCATAAGGATTACCTTCTCCTCATGCCAGCACGGAGACAATATTTCTATTGTCTGTGAAGATAACGGTCAGGGGGTTCCTGATGAATTCAAAGAGGCGATCTTCAGACGACAATACTTCAAACATACCGGTTTCGGGCTCTTTCTTTCCCGGGAGATACTGGGAATCACCGGCCTCTCGATTCGCGAGAGCGGTGAACCGGGCAAAGGAGCACGGTTTGAGATCACGGTACCTCAGGGATATTTCCACATCGAAAATCAGACCGGATAAATACAGGTACTGTAACCCATTTCTTTGAATTCTCACACTTTTTTTTGTGCAATACCCTTAACCTGTACCAGCACCAACCCCGGAGTACTCATGGTCACTGAACGCGAAAAGAAGGTCATCCTCCTTGTCGCATGCCTTGCATCATTTCTCGTTCCCTATACCGGCTCATCCATCACCGTTGCACTGCCAGCTATCGCAGCGGAGTTCAACGCGGACGCGGTAACGCTGGGCTGGATTACCTCTGCATATATTGTTTCTGCCGCACTTTTTATTGTCCCGTTTGGGCGTCTTGCTGATATTATCGGGCGTAAAAAGATCTTTGTACTGGGTGTCCTGATCTTTACGGTCGCATCCCTTGCATCTGCGCTCGCACCCGCAGCAGGAATCCTGATTGCCGCAAGATTCGTCCAGGGAATCGGGGGTGCAATGATCTTTGCCACATCAGTTGCGATGGTGACACAGGTCTACGGGCCCGGCGAACGCGGCTGGGCGCTGGGGATGACTATCGCGACGGTGTATGCCGGACTCTCATTAGGGCCGTTCCTCGGCGGTATTCTTACGGATCATTTCGGGTGGCCGTCAATCTTCCTGATTAACGTACCGCTCGGGCTAGCAACAATCGCCCTTACGCTGAAGGGTGTTCCGCATGAATGGGCTGATGCATCCGGTGAACGTTTTGACCTGTATGGATCGGTTGTGTACGGGATCATGCTGTTTTGCGTAATTTTTGGCATGCTCCTGCTTCCCGATCCTGTTACACTACTTTGGATTTTTGCGGGAGGATGCGCTTTTGCCATTTTTATCTGGTGGGAAAAACGCTGCACCAGTCCCCTGCTAAATCTTTCCATCTTTTCAAAAAACCGTACCTTCCTCTTTTCCAACATTGCGGCGATGATCAATTACGGTGCTACCTTTGCTGTGGCAGTACTGCTGTCGCTCTACCTTCAGTACATCCGGGGATATTCAGCAGAAACAGCAGGGTTCATTCTTGTTGCCCAGCCGGTTGTGCAGATGATCTTCTCGCCCCTTGCCGGAAGATTATCAGACAGGGTTGAGCCTCAGATCGTTGCAACCACAGGTATGGCCATTACAGCGCTGGGGCTCTCATTTTTTATCTTTTTAACACCGGTTACACCACTCTATCAGATCATCATCAGTCTGATGGTTCTTGGTTTTGGGTATGCACTCTTCTCCTCACCGAATACCAATGCAATCATGAGTTCGGTCAATATCCGCCATCTCGGGATCGCATCCAGTATGAACGCAACCATGCGATCGCTCGGGCAGGTACTCTCTATGGCAATCGCTATGTTCTGTTTCTCGGTTTTTATCGGGAGCGTCGCAATCACTCCGCCAGTCTATCCCGCACTTCTTACCAGCATAACTGTTGCATTCCTGATCTTCACGTGCCTCTGCATCGCAGGGGTAGGGATATCGTATGTACGGGATACCATCCATAATTCATAAATCCGCCCAATTATATTACGCCCGGCGAGTGCTGTTCATGATAATTAAAAAGAAGAGGGCGCAGGATTCTTACGCGTGACGGCCTTTTGCCTTTTTTCGCAGGGCTTCAGTATAATGATGGCGCAGTTCCGCAGTTTCTTCGGGGCTGAAATCGGGTTTCTTCGTTGTATGAAGATGTTTTTCCATCTGTTTTACGATATGTTCTGCTTCAAGATAATGTTCAACTTCCAGGTAAGCCGGCGCTTTGACAACCTCGTGTGCGTGTCCGCAGACAGGGCAGAGCTTCCATTTCTGGAAACGATCCACGTACGTGAAAGTCCTGCAGGACGGGCACCGGATAATGAGGTACATTACAAGGAGGTGATGCGTGTTATCCTGATAAAAATATATCGGCTGATTGTTATAATTACGGTTCTGGAAATTCGGCTCTGTTGAATTCCTTTTCCCTTGATATGAAATTCAGGATGCGGGTACGAATGATGGAGGGGACATGAGCCTGTCCCCCCATGCCACCCCTGCGCTGAGCGATGATGACGTAGCAGCTGTCCGGGAGTTATCGCAGAGGGGGAGCCACAGGCCCTGATGCAGAGATCCATCGAATATAATACGATTTTCATGATGCGAGGGGGGACCTGCAGGTTCATACCCGTTTCTCCAGAACCTGATGTCATGATGAGGTAATGTACCCGCGAAAAGATCGGAAGGTGAAGATCTTCAAATGAGGGATGCGTACCGAAACTCCTTTATTATCAGATCGTCTCATAGAACTGTTACTATGGAGCAGATTCAGGTCATGGGTGTGCAGGGGCTTCCCCTCATTCATGCAGGTGACGATATTGCAGCGATGATTTGTGAACGGTTACCGCTGCAGGATGGCGATATTCTCTGCATTGCCTCAACGATATACTCAAAATCAAAAGGGTACACACAACCTCTCGCAACCATCACCCCGTCAGAACGGGCACAACGGCTCGCGAACCTGAACGGTGAGGACCCCCGGTTTGTCCAGGCAGTGCTTGACGCATCGTCAGATATTATCATGGAACACCCGTTCATCCTCTCTGAACTTTCCTTCGGCCATATTGGAGTCCGGGCGGGCGTCGACCAGAGCAATATCGAGGATGGGATGGTGATCTTCCTCCCACCGGACCCGATGAACGCCGCACAGGAACTACGGGATCAATTAAGAAACCGGGTTTCCCGGGATGTGGGTGTTATCATTACCGATACCTGCGGAAGATCATTCCGGCGAGGGCAGACCGGCAATGCAATAGGGTGGAGCGGGTTTACCGCGATACGGGACTTCCGCGGGGATACCGATCTGTTCGGACATGTCCTCAAGATAACTGAAGAAGCAGTAGTGGATGAGATTGCCGGCTTTGCAAACTTCGTCATGGGCGAGAGCAATAATGGTGTCCCTGCAGTTGTCTTTCGCAACTGCCCGAAATGGTCAGGTCATGACAATCTCTATTTCCGGAATGAGGAGGACATTACAAAACGTGTGCTGAAAAAAGAATGGTGCCATTAATGTATGGAAAAAAAATACGGTAAAATAAAGGGAGTTATAATTTCGTTGCGAACATCATATCCAGGATCAAAATGATAATCCCGACCGCTGCTGCGACTGCCATCACGGTTATAGGACTGATATGAATAGCCCGCCGGTCTTCACTCTCGTAATAGTTGACGAGACCGGCTGAGGAGAGTAATCTGCCACCTTGTTTCTTTGCCATGCAAATATATTTCGTTTTTCAATATATAAAGGAGAGTAACGGCGTATGAAAAACATCCCGCACATGGTTTCCGGACAAGCATTCATCGGGGAGGATCTTGTACTCAGGCCGGTCGATATTGTTATTGAGCGCGGTCTCATTACGGCAATCGAAGAAAACCCAAAGGCACCCGGGATATGGATCTGCCCGGCATTTTTTAATGCACATACGCATCTTGGGGATACCATTGCAATGGACTGCGGGGTAAACGGAGATCTCGTGTCCATGGTCACTCCACCTGATGGACTGAAACACCGCCTGCTGGCTGCCGCTTCTCATCAGGATCTGGTCACAGGGATGCGTTCAAGCATTCTTGGGATGATAGCCGGGGGTACAGCCGGGTGTGCAGATTTCCGTGAATGCGGGGTTACCGGTGTTTCAGAACTCAGAGAAGCAGCAGAGGGGTTGGCATTCCGGCCGCTCATATTCGGACGTGACGGGGGTGAGGCAGTTGCTGACGGACTGGGGATCAGCAGCACACGTGATATCCAGGATGCCGATTCACGGGTAGCAGAAGCACGACGTGCAGGGAAAAAAATTGCCCTGCATGCCGGTGAACGGGATGCTGCGGATGTGGATGAGGCGCTGGCTCTCGACCCGGATCTTCTCATTCACTGCACCCATGCAACAAAAAAACAACTCCGCGAATGTGCAGACAGACAGATTCCGATTGCAGTCTGTCCCCGGTCCAACTGGGCACTCGGGGTTACTTCATCACCTCATCACCCTCCCCTGCAGATTATGCAGGATCTGGGGTGCATAATTGCTCTGGGTACTGACAATGTGATGTTTGTGCCTCCGGATATGTTATCTGAGATGGCTTTTACTTCCACGGTGTACCGGATTGATCCAAAAATCCTGCTGCATGCTGCAGTTTGCGGATCTGAGCTGACCGGGACCTCATTTTTTATCAGGACAGGCGTGAGGGCAAACCTTTTCACTCTGGATCCGGCACAATCCTCTCTTCATTTCAGCCGCGATCCGGTTACATCTATCATAAAAAGGGCTCCTTATTGCAAAATAAGCCATAACGTTTTTAATTTGTAAATCCAATAAAAGAGCCATGTTTGTTGTGGGTGATGCCAGTGTTTACTAACATACTTGTCGCACTTGATGGATCGGAGGTAAGCCAGCGCGCGCTTATTCGGGCCGCTGAAGAGGCGAAATTATGGAATGCAAATCTCCATGTCATATATGTAGTAGAGACCGGACTCTTCTCTTCCCTCCCCCTGGATAATACTGTTGAAATCATGTACAGCGTCCTCGAAAAAGAGGGCAACGAGGTTTTAGAGAGAGCAAAAAAGTACGGTGCTGACAAGGGTATCGCAGTTACCACTCACATGGAACAGGGACATGCCGGAAGCGAGATTGTTGCTCTTGCAGAACGGGAAAAGATCGACCTCATTATGGTCGGTTCTCATGGCAAGAGTAATTCCGATCGCCTCCTTATTGGCAGTGTCAGCACATTCGTAATCACCCACAGCCCAGTATCGACCATGGTGGTGAGATCATAACAGAGATGGTTGTCAAAGACTACATGACATCTGACGTAGTTCACGTCGAAATCCCGGGAAACCGTGACGATGTCTTAAAAATACTCAAGCGAACAGGAATCTCCGGTGTACCCGTAATCAAGAACAATAAGATCGTTGGCATCATCACGCGAAAGGATCTGTTGAGAAAACCCGAAGAAGTCCAGCTCGGGCTCCTGATGACGCCCAAACCCATCACCATTAAACCGGATACCGATATCCGTGAGGCCGCCCGCATCCTGATCACCCGCCGCATCCGCAGGCTCCCGGTTGTGGAAGATGGTCATCTGGTCGGGCTCCTCTCTGTTGCAGATCTTATGCAGGCAATCGCCAAGCTCAAGATAAAAGACGAGATCAAGGATAAGTATACCAGCCTGACATTTGCGCTCTGGGAAGAGACGCCCCTCCCGGTTGTCGGGAGAGTTATGGAAATATCCGGTGTCGATGCAATCCCCATTCTTGATGCCGAAAACCGGCTGCAGGGAATCATATCCGAGCGGGACCTCATCCGAAATTCAAGTATTGAAGATAGTGTCGGCGTAAGTGATTTCTCCAATGGCACTGATGACGATGAATGGACCTGGGAAAGTATCCGGGACAACCACACCATAAGCTTCGGAATATCAAAAGTCCAGCTCCCGAACCGCCCGGTCAAACTTGCCATGGTAAAAAATGTCCTCTCTGTTCCGGTAAATGCTGAAGTCAGTGAGTGCGCTCTCAAAATGCGCCGTGCACGGGTGGACCAGATTCCGGTGGTAAACGGCGATAAACGTCTCGTTGCAATGCTCTATGACCGGGAACTTATCCGGGCTCTCTGCCAGGATCCGGTTGAATAAAAACCTTTAAATTTCTCCATATCATTTAATAGCACAAGGCGCTTTTAAAGAATATTTTGGCGTTTATTTGTTTTTGAGGTGTCAATATGCCTGAACAGTACCAGGAGTCCATGAAAGGGACGACAACTATTGGTCTCGTTTTTTCCAAGGGAGTGATTCTCGCGACCGAGAAAAGGGCGACCATGGGCTACATGATCGCAAGCAAGAAAGCAAAAAAAGTATACCAGGTTGCCGACCGGATCGGTATGACAACAGCAGGCGGTGTCGGGGATGCCCAGCAGCTTGCCCGTATCCTGACCGTGGAGTGCAATCTCTACCAGATCCGCAGGTCACGACCGATTACGGTCGGAGCCACGGCAACACTGCTCTCAAATTACCTGAACCAGAACCGGTATTTCCCGTATTATGTCCAGCTTCTTGTGGGTGGAATTGATGAGACCGGGCCGAGCGTTTACTCAGTTGATGCAATGGGCGGCGCGACAAAGGAAGAAGAGATCGTTGCTACCGGATCAGGTTCTCCGATGGCGTATGGTGTACTTGAGGACCGGTTCCTCCCCAAAATGAGTGAAGATGAGGCAATAGACCTTGCAGTCCGGGGACTGAAATCTGCAATGAAGCGCGATGCAGGATCCGGTGAAGGTATCCACGTCGTGGTAATTACAAAAGACAAGTATGAGGAGTTAAGTGAGGATAAGCTCAAAAAGTATCTTGCCAAATCTCCCGCATGATCTTTTTTTATTAGGATGACTTTTTTATGCTGATTGAAGAACGGCTCAAAGAGCTTAAAGACAAGATTAATGAAAAAGTGCCGAGCGGCATTACGGTTACGCAGGTTGAATTCGAAGGGCCCGAGCTTGTCATCTACACAGATGACCCGAAACGGTTTGCAGATGAGGCTGATTTAATCAAGATTCTCGCCCGCGATCTGCGGAAGCGGATTGTGGTCCGGCCTACGATACTCGAAGATCCGGAAAAGGCATACAATGAAATCAAGTCAGTTGTACCGGAAACCGCCGGGATTACCGATATCTTTTTTGACGCAGATACCGGCGAAGTCCTGATTGAAGCGGAAAAACCCGGTGTTGTCATAGGTAAAAACGGCGCTACGTTACGGGAAATCACCAAACATATCGGCTGGACTCCCAAAGTTGTCCGGACACCTCCTATCGAAAGTTCGACCGTCAAACAGGTAAGGCAATACCTGCGCTCCGTAAATGAGGAACGCAAGCAGTTCCTTCGTACAATCGGCAGACGAATACACCGGGATATACCAGGAAAAGACGATACCGGCAAGGACACGGTGAAAAAGGACCAGTGGGTCAGGGTTACCATGCTCGGGTGCTGCCGGGAAGTCGGGCGGGCTGCATTCCTGCTTACTACCCCTCACAGCCGTGTACTGATTGACTGCGGGGAAAAACCGGACAATTCAAACGGGACTCCCTATCTCTATGTCCCCGAGATTCATCCTCTTGCCCAGCTCGATGCGGTTGTACTGACCCATGCTCACCTCGACCACTGTGCACTTATTCCTCTCCTCTACAAATACGGTTACGAAGGCCCGGTCTATTCGACACCGCCAACCCGTGACCTCTCGGCCATGCTCCAGCTCGATTACCTTGACGTGATCCACAAGGAAGACCGGAAAGTCCCCTACTCCTCAAATGAGGTCAAGACCTATATCCGGCACTCAATTACCCTTAATTATGGCAGCGTGACGGATATTGCCCCCGATATCAAACTCACCTTCCACAATGCCGGTCATATCCTGGGCTCGGCTATTGTCCACTTTCATATCGGTGACGGTTTGTACAATATTGCCTTCACCGGTGATTTCAACTACAGCAAGAGCCGCCTTTTCAACCCGGCAATCAACCAGTTCCCCCGGCTTGAAGCGCTCTTTATGGAGAGCACCTATGGGGGCTCAAATGATTTCCAGCCCGCCCGTTCGGATGCAGAAACAAAGTTATATGAAACGATCAATACCGTACTCTCCCGTGGCGGCAAGGTAATCATCCCTGCGTTCTCTGTCGGGCGATCCCAGGAAGTCATGCTCGCCCTTGAAGAAGGGATGCGTCTTGATAAAATCCCGAAAGGAAAGATCTATCTTGATGGAATGATCCGTGAGGCAACGGCAATCCACACCACCTATCCCGAATACCTGAACACTGAACTCCGCAACCTGATCTTCCGTGAAGGCATGAACCCGTTCCTTGCCGAATGTTTCCAGCAGGTCGACAGTCAGGAACTGCGTGAAAAAGTGATGAACGGCGATCCGTGCGTGATAATTTCTACCAGCGGTATGCTGAATGGCGGACCGGTCATGGAGTATCTCCAGAACCTTGCACAGGAAGAGAAGAATGCTCTGGTTTTTGTCGGGTACCAGGCAGATGGCACCTATGGGAGGCGTATCCAGAAAGGATGGCGTGAGGTGCCGATGGGGCGCAAAGGTACCATTACCATTAACCTTGAGATCGTTACTATTGACGGTTTTTCCGGTCACTCGGACCGTCGCCAGCTGATGAACTATATCGGTCAGATCCAGCCGCGTCCTGAGAAGATCTTCTGCATCCACGGAGATGAGAATAACACCATCGATCTCGCCAGTTCCATATACAAACGGTATCATATTGAGACGCACTCGCCGATGAATCTTGAAACGTACAGAATGGTCTGACGGTACCCATGAGGACACATCTGTCCATCTTTTTTGGCATTTTTGCCGTGATGGCACTTTCCAATGCCATTGTTCCGGTGCTTCCGGCCTATGCTGAGGGATCTGCCCTTCAGGGAATCATCTATTCCGCATATTTTCTCGGAGCATTTGCGGCCACACTCCCGGCAGGTATCCTGTCTGACCGGTATGGTCGTGTTCCCATCATACGCACCGGGCTGGTGATTACGGTTATAAGCGGGCTCCTTTTGTCGGTTCTTACAGCCCCGTTCCCCGTGATTGCCATCCGTCTTTTAGAAGGAGTCGGGGCAGGATTCTTTGCAGCAGCTTCAATGGCCTGTGTCAATTCACTGCCGGACCATGAAAAAAAGAGCGGTTATTTCATGGCATCACTCAACGCAGGACTCGTTACCGGGCTGGTTTTTGCCGGGTGGCTTGCAGCACATACGCTGGACCCGGCAACCGGGATACTGGTATTTGCGGGACTCTCCATTATTCCGGCCGCAGCAAGTTTTTTTGTCCGGGAAACACCTGCAGTTACTCCCAAAGGGGATTACCAGGCACTTGTTTTTCTCCTGAAAGACTATCGCTGGTTATGGTACTCTGCAGTAATCCTGATCGGTATTACCGGTGTTGTTACCTCGCTCTATCCGGAATTTTCCGGCTCTTCACCGGATAGCGTTGGCATCTGGATTTCCCTGATGAGTATTGCAACTATTGCCAGTGTACTGGTTGCATCACGGCTCTCGTTACCCCCCGTTCCGACTATCCGGTGGTCTGCAGTTTTCATGGTCATCGCGGTCATGGTTTCCTACTTCTCTCCGCTGGGTTTTATCATGGTCGGCATCGGTGCAGGGATTGTGATGATTGCCCAGATGGCTTTTCTTGCACAGGCAAAGGGCCACCAGGGAGTTGCCATGGGATTATTCTCCACGGCAACCTATCTGGGTATGACGCTGCTTCCCGTCATTACCGGAGTACTGGCAGATTCGGCCGGCTTTTTTTTCGCGTTTTGTGTTACTGCTCTCTTTGCGGGGACGGTTTTTCTTACGATTGAGCGCTGCGAATGCCGGTTGCACAGGACACCGTAGTCATCATGCGAAAAAAACAATACATTCATCTGCGATCAAGGGAAATTTCGTCATGAGATTATGAAATCAAAGGCACTATTTCTGGTCTTTCTTCTCATCCTTGTGAGTATCCCGGGGGTGCATGGAGAAGATGCTCTGGACTGGTACACACGGGGACAGTACGCTCTCGGATTGGGGAATTATGCTGATGCCCTGGCCAATTTCGACAAGGCTCTTGCTGTTGACAAAAATTATGCCCTTGCGCTATCAGGAAAGGCAGTTGCCCTGAATGGCCTTGGAAACCATGCTGACGCAATCATTGCAGCAGAAAAGGCAATTGCCATAAAACCATCTGACCAGAATGCCCTGAATGCACGGGCATTCGGCCTACTCAAAACAGGACGGTATGCAGAATCAGCAGCTGCCTATGATACACTCTTTTCGGTGGGGTTCGTCCGTGCCGATGCCTACTGCAACCAGGGCTATGCCTACCTTATGGTGAACAAATCTGAAAATGCAGTTATCTCCTTTGAAAAGTGTACGGCAATTGACCAGTCAAATCTCGATGGATGGAACCAGAAAGGTCTCGCACTTATGAATCTCGGTAAATACCAGGATGCTCTGACGGCCTACGATGAAGCAACCTCCATCTCTGTCAAGAATGCCGAGCTCTGGAACAACAAAGGATTAGCATATGCAGCCCTTGGAAGGTACCAGGACGCACTCCAGAGCTTCAACAAGGCGCTGGGATTAAAACCGGATTTTGCTGACGCACTGAAGAATAAGGAGAGCGTGATGGGAAAAGTACAGGTGGTTACGTATTATGGAACCGTCACCCCGACCGTTACGGTAAGTCGTATCGGAACGTTTTTTACCACGGTGACGCCTTCCCCGCTCCCAACAGAGGTCACTCCACAGGTTACGGTTACCGGAGAACCACAAAAAACAACGGTCCCGGTTGCTAAAAAGACGACATACACCCCGGTTTCACCTTTCACGGCACTTGCTGGTGTATTCATTGTCTGCGGTTTCATGCTTGCGGCAAACCGTATCAGAAAATAACCATTCTCTTTTTTTTCATTTTTTTTGATGCGGAGAAATCAAATAGAAAACTTTCATAGCGCTCTTGGGGGGCTTTTTGCATATATTGCTCTCAACGCCCCCAGTCGGACTCCCCAAATCCAAGAATTGTTCTAAAAAAGGTAATACTGCACTATGTTTTAAAAAAAAAAGGTTTCCTATGAAAATTGTAGTATTCAGATATGATTCGGAAATTATTATCACTCTATCCATCTGGTAGGATGAATGCCGCCACCCCCGACGGGGCGCCCCCGTTGCGGATCAATGACCAAAAAATTTAAAAAAACTCCCTGCCCCGCCGTGCCTCGGAGAGGCCCTGAGGCGGGAGTCCTTCGTATAAAATAAGATTTTCATGGTTCAGGAGCGAACCGAATCGATTCATGTCTGTTTTTTACCCGGCAAATTTTTTGAATTTTTTTGTGAGGTATTATAGATGATGATTATAATTGTGGAAGGAACCATACCTGTCCCCTCCAGGGTCTGTTTTTTGAGTGGAACATTGAGGAGCGTAGTAAAGGGGGAGGTAAAACCCCACAAGGCGTTCAAATTCCTGAACACATCTGATAATAAAGCGCCCATTATGCATCTTTACCGGCATACGCAGTCATTATTCCCGCATACACCTCAGAGGCCTTCTTCAGGTCCTCAATCTTAACCCGTTCATTCACTGCGTGCAGGGTTGAAATCTCACCGGGCCCGTACTCGATCACATTAAATCCGCACAGGCGGAGGTGACGGGCATCGCTCGCCGCCCACTGGACAATCGGGAAGACCGGTCCGCCCTGCACCCGCTCCACTTCATTACAGGTAACCGCAACAAGACGGCATGAGGGATCAGTCATTGAGGGTTCATGAGTTGTCTGTGATACGATTTTCCCGAAGGGGGAGTGGGATTTTATCTCTTCAACAAGATCCGGAATTGAACAACCCCACGGTATCCTGAGTTCAAGGTCAAGATCACAGTGTTGTGCAACAACGTTTGACTTCTCTCCACCCCGTATGATCCCCGGGTTATACATCAGTTTTTTCAGGACCTCTTTCACATTATGGATGTGGAATTCCTTTTCAAGGACACCTGAAGAACGTTCAATGATCTCTTTTACCCGCTCATCAACGGGATATTCCCGGTTATGCATCGCTTTTACCTTTTCAAGGAGGGATAGTGCTTCCATAACTGCACTCACCCCAACCGCGGGGTAAAGGGAACCATGTGCCGGGGTCCCGTTGAATTTCATCTCGAGCCGGCAAAGCCCTTTTTGTCCGATGCAGGGATGACGAACCGGTGAGGGTTCAGCAATGAGGCAGTCTGTGGGTCTGATCATTTTTTTTGCAAGAAGATACCGTATTCCGTGCTCACCCCCGGTCTCTTCATCGCAGACAAATGCACAGGTTGCCGGCACTTCCCTACCCTTGTCAACCAGTATCTGGCAGGAGGCAAGCAGCGATGCACAGCCTCCCTTCATATCCGTAGCGCCCCGCCCCCACACATAACCGTCCTGGATAGTTCCGGAAAAGGGAGGGTATGTCCACCCTTCATCCAGTGCCGGTACGACGTCCACATGCCCGCAGAAGAGAAGCCGGTTGCCGGTTCCGGTGGTTATCAGGTTATTTTCTCCTGATTTGGTCAGGGTAATTTTCGATCTGATTCCTAAGGTATCGAGAAACGTTCTGATATATTCGATAACTTCAGCTGTACTCCCGGGAGGATTTTCACTCCTGATCGCAACAAGTTCAGAGCAGATACGGCTGACATTCATACGGGACACCTTACGGGTTATGAGCACGAAGCACTATAGGTTTTAAACAGCATCGAGAGCGAAGCATCTTCGTACAGGCTTTTTAAGAATTCCGTTTCAAAGAATTCGTCTATAATAACATAGAAGAAGTCGATCGGCAGGAGGTTTCTGCTGTCCGGGTCAAGAACAATCCGGAAACTCCGATAACTTGCCGGATCCTCTTCATCGTAAATCATCTGCCAGAGCGAAGGCAGACGGGCAAACTTCTCCGGGCGGTTCTCCTTAAGCCAGCCCATAAATCCGGAAAATTTCGCACGGTCCCCTTTTTTCTCTTCATCAATACGCCACCGCAGGTACTCTCCGCCCATGATGTTTTTCGGCGAGAGGATATTGAAGGCATAGATACCCGCAGTGTAATCGATATGGGCAAGGGAATCGATCAGGTAAAAATAGAGGACTTTATTAAACTGTCCGGGGTCCTGGAGGATCAGGGTTTTTTCATACAGGTAGGAAAGAACCGACAGGAACTCATTTTCTTCCATAGCCTCTTTATTCGTGCCGGAGTTGTAAATAATTGCCGTTTATAAAAAAATCGAAACGGTGATTCAGGCTACCGTTCGTGACGATAGCATTCACTATTATTTATAAAATGGCTCCCGGAGCGATACCGCTTTTTTGAACAATGCTTCGAGTTCCGCACCTTTCTTACCACGGACGTCGATGTGGTTGTCAGTGCGCAGCAGGCAGGGTTTGAGTTGCCCGTCAGAAGTAACCCTGAGGCGGTTGCAGAAAGCGCAGAACTCGGTATTATGGAGCGGGCGGACAACTTCGACTTCAGCACCGTCAAGGCAATATTTTTTCCGGTGGTGCATCCTCCGGGTGATGATCTGTTTTGAACGGGAAGCGAGGGAATCCTCCAGCCCATGTAAGTCCCCATGGTAGCTGCAGTCATTGAAATGCATCAGTTCAATCAACTGCAGGACAAGATTCCGGTTGCCCCTGACATAAGCAAGGAAATCATCAATCTCATTGTCATTGACACCCTCCAGGACGACCATGTTCAGCTTCACCGGTGTAAGTCCGCAATCGAGTGCAGCATCAATACCAGCGAGTACATCACTCAGCCGATCGATGCCGGTGATCCTTTTATAGGTATCCGGATTCAGGCTGTCGAGGCTTACATTAACCCTCCTGAGGCCTGCAGCTTTGAGATTA
This sequence comes from uncultured Methanoregulaceae archaeon, assembly GCA_963841015.1. Lineage (GTDB taxonomy): Archaea > Halobacteriota > Methanomicrobia > Methanomicrobiales > Methanospirillaceae > Methanoregula. The sequence goes on from CAWJAX010000003.1 coordinate 495,018, forward strand.
GATGCACAATCAGCGAGAAGAGTGCCGTTGGTGGTCAGAGATGATTCCATACCACCAGGTACTGATTGTACAATTTCAATAAGATCCGGACGAAGCAACGGTTCGCCGCCGGTAAATTTTACGCTGCGAATTGCAAATGTGGCCGCAACCTTCAGTATCTCTGCAATCTCCCCGGCAGATATCTGATCCTTGGGAGATTTTTCCCCCTCTTTATGGCAGTATATGCAGGAAAGGTTACACGCGGGGGTAAGACTTATCCGAAGGTTGCTCACCGGGCGGTTATAGGGGTCTTTAAGGATCATGTTGATCTTGTGTGCCTTTGAAATTCTTAGCCACGATATAGAGCTCGGTACTCCCTTTGCGCGTGGATCGGGTGATGCAGGTTTTCACGGAATAGAACTGTTCCTTCGTCATGGCATACAGCTCAGGAAAATCCGTACCCTGGAAGGATTTCACCACAAAATTTCCGCCTTGTTTTAAGACTTTGCAGGCAAACGCCAGTGCCTGTTCATTCAGCTCGATGATACGTGCCTGGTCGTAACTCTTGTGCCCGGAGAGCTTGGGTGCCGCATCACAGACTACTACATTGACGATACCGAGCATGGATCGAACCTTCTCCTGCACTTCAGGATCGTTGAGGTCCCCTTCAATTGTTTCCACCCCATCAAGTGCGGCAATCTGATTGAGATCAATGCCCACAACTTTTGCCTGCGTGAGCGTCCGCTCCACCTGCAGCCAGCTTCCGGGAGCTGCGCCCAAATCGACAATATTGTCATCTGGCCGGATAATGGCAAACTTCTTCTGGATCTCGAGGAGCTTGTAGGCTGCCCGGGAACGGTATCCCTCGTGTTTTGCCCTTACATGTGTCCGGTCATTTCCCCATTGTGAACCCATTGTCCTGATCGTGCCTCTTTTTTAGTCGGGATACTATCCCAAAACGCTGTGTTATTGTGTGACTGCATATCGTATAATAGATTGGATTTACCAACACGGGATAGTAAATACCTTTCTTTCTGGAATCCGATCAGGGAAAAGGGTAATCTTTTCCCGGCCCTGGAGAGATGGTTGATAATAAGCTAAACGCTCAACCATGGTTTCACTCCTCCGCTTCGGCCCCTTTTTAATGTGCGATAGATCCCGAACGGGGAATTCATCATCATAGCAGGAGGTTCAAGTGTGGCAGGGAAGGACCGGCACGGTACCCTCCGTTATCGTATCAGTGTTTTGTATTTCATATCAAAATACAAAACAATATTCAAAAATTATGCAATTCCCGTTTTTGTTAATACGATAAAACGGGCTGCAGCACGAGTGATAGCTGATTTCAGAACAAGACCGGATATACTTTCCTGCCTTAAAGAGCATTACAAAAGTTCACCTTCGTACATCATCTCGCCGGAATCCCCATTCACCTGGACCTGGACTCCACTCCGCAACCGGTTCATAGGGATGTCAATATGATCGATCATCGGAATCTCCCCGATGATTGCACCCGTGGCGATGATAGGTTCAGCCTCGGTATTAACAATCGCTGCCGGGGCATGCCTGTTCCGGCTCAAAGCATAGAGAACATAGGAGCCAACCGTTGAGCCCTTGCCGTAAGGAAAGGCAAGAACCGTTCCGGCAATACACGCGCCCTGGAGCGGGTGGCCTTTCTCGACTATGATCCCGGATTCGGGATCAACTCCCGATAAGAATGATAGTGGTACCGGGCTGACCAGCAGGGGACCCTTCCCCCGCCCTCCTGCAATTCCTCTTCCCCTGATGAGCAATATCACACCTAATAAATGTTTGAAGATTACACTATAAGAGTAATATGGAAGAGACTTCCGTCAATAATACTGCGCCTTCAACTGAGCTCAAATACCAGATCCAGCTCAACGAGCTTGAAGCCAGCCTGCTCGACATGAAGGTGAAGGTTGACGAACTCGTAAAGGAGAATGCCCAGCTCCGGCGGGAGAACAACCAGCTCAAGCGTATGCCGCTGTTTGTTGCCGTTATCGTTGATATCCTGGATAACGGTGAAATTTACCTCCGTCAGCAGGGGAATAACCAGGAATACCTTACTACGGCAACTGAAGAAATCCGCCCGCTCTTAAAACCCGGCGCCAAGGTCGCCGTCAACAACGCGCTGTCTATTGTCAAGGTAATTGGCAACATATACGATTCACGCATCCGGGTCATGGAGCTCGAGGTATCACCGGAAACCAGCTATGCCCAGATAGGGGGTCTTGCTGATGTAATAAAAGAAGTGCGCGAAGCCGTGGAGTACCCGCTGACCAAACCGGAGATATTCGAGCGTATCGGTGTGGAACCCCCCAAGGGCATTTTACTCTACGGCCCGCCAGGAACCGGAAAAACCCTGATCGCAAAAGCGGTGGCTCATGAGGCACATGCGACGTTCATCCGGATGTCCGGGAGTGAACTGGTCCACAAGTTTATCGGAGAAGGCGCCGGGCTTGTCCGCGAACTGTTCATGCTTGCCCGCGAACGTGCACCTGCCATCGTCTTCATTGATGAGATCGATGCGGTCGGAAGCACGAGAACCCATGACGGTACATCAGGAAGTGCCGAAGTGCAGCGTACGCTCATGCAGCTCCTTGCCGAGATGGACGGGTTTGACAACCGTGGAGATGTGCGCATTATGGCAGCAACCAACCGCCCGGACATGCTGGATCCGGCCCTTCTGCGACCGGGGAGGTTTGACCGGGTGATCGAGATCCCCCTTCCGGATAAGGATGCACGGCTCCAGATCCTCAGAATTCACTCGCGCAAGATGCACCTTGACAATGTGAACCTGGAAGAACTCGTGGATATGACCGATAATACTACAGGAGCTGAACTCGAAGCTGTCTGCCGTGAGGCTGGTATGATGGCCGTGAGAAGGGAAGCGGTGTGCGTTGAGATGGTAGATTTCATCGACGCTGTCCACAAAGTGAAGAACGAGATCATTACCGACAACCGCATGTATACGTAAATAACGCATACGTCCGTTGTATCATTCATTTTTTATCGGAGACCCGGATGAATATCCTCTTGATTCAGCGGGACGGAGTCGATCTCCACCATACTCTTTTTGCATCAGAGACCAGTCGTATGGCATTGCGCTTTTATCACCCGAAAAAAAAGTCATGCGGGGTATATATTACGGTATCAACACTCGGAAGCGCCTTATCTCTTATTTCAGAACTGCGCTGGTATATCCGTCGCTATGTCAAAGAAACGCTGTTTGAAGTGACCCCCGGAATATATTGCACCCATACACTGGCACAGGACGTGTATTACGAGCGTACTACGGTTCTTGGACCGGCGTGGCCATTCCGCCGGCTCTATGGATTCCGCCAGGGAAAACTGATCAGCAGGGTCGTGATGTCACCGGGATCAACCATCGAAGAATATCACCAGGAATATGCCGGTATTGACCGATCGATCGAGATTTGGTGCACCGAAGATGAAGTGGAAGAGGGTGAACCCATGGCAGAAGAAACCGGGGATGACGATGCTGCTCTGCCAGGAGAGGACGAATAGGTACCGGGCAGCCCCGTTCCATGGATTCAGACTCCAATAGAAAAGATTTTCATCGTTCATCAGGATGATCAATACATGAAAAGAGTGCTCTTTTTACTCATTATCTGCCTTACCTTTTGTTTCATCATGGGATGCTGCAATCCCCCCCCGTCACCTCCCGCGTCAGAAAATGGTCAGTCATATTATACTAGATCGTCCAATGGGTCCAGGATCCACACGGTCCCGTTAATCCCTTCACTCATTGAAATTGCATGGAAACCGAAGCCGACTGAAACGATCCCTTCCATGTACCAAGTCCAGATTGAGACGTATAAAAATCCGCTGGGATCAGATCCCTTTATTTCCATTACTTTCCAGGGGGGATCAGGACAGGCATATACCCAAAGCATGGATGCACTCGTTCTCCGCTCAGACAACCTGATTGAATTTGAATCGATTCCTTATCCCCAGGTCGGATCCCAGATTATCATGAATGGTACCACCGGTACCGACCGTCTTGTCGTTGATATTGTCATGGCAAATGAACGTTACCGGGTTGTTGATGAGTTACTGCCCCTGAAATCCTATAATTGAGTGAAAAAAGCCAGTACCGGAAGAAGGTGGAGAAAACAAGCCGGATATGATCCAGGGAACAGACTCTGGAATGGGGTCCCGGTTAGAGTGGCGAAAATACGCCCAAATTGGGCTCCGATTCTCTTTTTGATAGTACGGTCAATACCGGGAAACCCTGTAAAACTATCCGTTTTGATGCTTATGAAAACGGAGGTCATATTTACCCCAGTTTGCCAAAATACGGCTGATTCACATCTCGCCAAAATCCCGCCAAAGGCCCTTAAAATGAGGTGAATTTTGCCACGTGATTTACCCCGCCCAGATTCCAGAAAGGCTGCCAGAATGCGAATATGAGGGTCGTTTTTCCGGCAGGATCCAATTTATTCTTAACAATCAATTTTCTGAAAGGACAATCCGGGATAAAATGATTTTTTAATTACACACAGTGAATTGAGGTTAGCTGAAGAAAGTATTTTAGGAGAAACCCAATATGTCGAACTTAATAAATGATATGACGCTATTAAGATATGAGTCTGTCAGACCCTGATAACGATAAGAATTACAATGGTGATGCAGAGATGGAAAAAAGCATAAAAAAAACAGGAGACACCGTCAGCCCCGCGGAAGCCCGGGTTATCGCAAAGGAAGCCTATATCTATGGTTATCCGTTGGTAGGCAATTATCTCGTTCTCTATAACTACTTTGTGAATCCAAACAGCCCGGAATTCAAAGCCCCCTGGAACCAGATCCGCAACATACCACGGGTCTTCACATCAGAGGATAAGATAGTGAAAGTCCCCAACTCAGATACACCATATTCCATGCTTGGTATGGACCTTCGGACTGAACCCATCGTGATTACCGTCCCGCCCATCGAAAAGTCTCGCTATTTCAGCATCCAGCTCATCGATTTGTATACGTTTAACTTCGATTACATCGGAAGCCGCACCACCGGCAACGATGGAGGCAGTTTCCTCATCACCGGCCCCGGCTGGAAGGGTAAAGTACCTGATGGCATTAAGAAAGTAATCCGTTCGGAGACCGGATTGGTATTCGCGGTATACCGGACGCAGCTTTTCAACCCGGCTGATCTTGATAATGTAAAGAAAGTCCAGGCAGGTTATGGGGTGCAGCCGTTGTCGGAATTCCTGTGCACGCCCCGGCCAAAGGCTGCTCCCGCGATTGATTTCATCGAGCCACTGACACCAGAAATACTCAGGACCTCTCCTGAATTTTTCAGCATCCTGAACTTTGTGCTGAAGTTCTGCCCCACCCATCCCTCGGAGAAGGAACTTATGGCCCGATTTGCGAGGATCGGCATTGGTGCCGGCAAGACCTTTGATGCCGACACACTGTCACCTGAAATAAAGACTGCCATCGGGCAGGGCATTGCCGACGCCTGGGCTGCCTTTACGGACTTTAAGAAGAACCGGTTCGATACAAAGGAGGTGGTCTTTGGTGACCTGTACGGGACACGGGAGTCTCAGAAAAACAATTATTTCTACCGGATGGCTGCATTCGTGCTCGGCAACTACGGTAATTCGAAGGAGGAAGCGATGTACCCGACCTATCCCACTGACGCCGAAGGTAAGCCGCTGGTGGGGACCAACCGTTACACGCTGCGGTTTGCACCGGGCCAGTTGCCTCCGGTCAACGCATTCTGGTCACTGACGATGTACGGCCTACCCGAGAACCTGCTGGTGGCTAATCCCCTCAACCGCTACCTGATCAACTCGCCGATGCTGCCGCAGGTAAAGCGTGATGCTGATGGGGGACTGACACTGCTGGTACAAAACGAGTCCCCCGGTAAGGACCGGGTGACCAACTGGCTGCCGGCACCAAAAGGACAATTCCTGATGGCCCTGCGCCTGTACTGGCCGAAAGAAGAAGCGATTGATGGCAGGTGGACCGAGCCGAAGGTCGTTAAAGTCTGATAGTCAGGTTTGGAGAAAAAGAATAAACAATACCAACATCAAACAAACAGAACGGAGATGACTATGAGTAATCCTGAAAATTCTTTGTACGTTGACAAGGCCCGGGGTCTTGCCCAGTGTGAGCTGTTCCTGATGAAGACCGAAGCCGGGAAAATGGAAGCGCTGGTCTACAATACCACGGGGCTGAATGACTGCCCTCCCGGCCAGTATAATCCGATGGATGCCAAAGTGCTGGCACAACAGACCAAATCTGATGTTGTATGGAAAAACCCCCGGCGCTTCTGGATGATGGATCATCTGACGATTGCACTGGCTGGAAAACCCCGCGAATTTTACGGTCTCCCTTTTAACTTCGTCGCGAAAATGCAGATGCCTGCGGGTTTCGACACAACCAAAGACCAATCCTCACAAGCCTACAACCCGATGAAGATTCACCGTGTCACTAAATACGAGTTCCTGAAGGGCAGGATGGTCTTCATGTTGCGGTCTCCCGACGAACACACCTGGGTCATGCAGACCTATACAAACCATGTTGACCGCAGCCTGACCGAAGCCACTCTGCCGAACATGGGACAAAAGCTGAAGCTGCCCATGGGATGGCAGTTCAAGGCCAAGGTGCTCGACCGGAACCTGATCATCAACACAACCGGCCTGGCCAACATTGTCCCGGACGATCTGGCTAATATGTATCAGGGCTGTATAGGTGACGTCCATAACTTTGATCCCTGGTAACAGAGGACTCGAAAAAACCATTTTCTTCATTTTTTTTTATAAATCAGTTTTATTCCTTAAGTTTCTTTCACGTAGCACAGTAATCATACATGCACTATTTCCGGCGTGCTCATTAGGATAGGTTAATGAAGTTTTCTCGTAATATCCTCCTGCATAATGATGGTGATGAGTAATGAAAAATACGCCCGATAAACCTGCATCGGCCCCGGGTTCTACAGTGATTCCCGGTTGCGAGATGAACGCACAGGACAAAGCGACAATGGTCATGCAGACATTTTCGAACATGCGGGACGTGAGCTTCTGCGAGGTGATCCTCTGGTGCGGTGAAGGAGGGACGTACGGTACATCCGGGTTGAATGACCCGAGGGACTCGTGCCCGGAACTTCTCTATAAGGGCCTCAGTAACGAGGCTTTGGCAAAACAGTACAAAGTCAAGGGTGCTTCCCTGAACCCACCCCGTGGCCGAAGATACTGGTTAATTGACAAACTGGAAATCCCTGCATCCACAACGGTCCGCGATTTCAACGGCCTCAAGGCACATTACTGGGGAGAAGTGGAAGAACCCCCCGATGGTAAACCTATGGTCCTGGATCCCGCGAAGCTCCAGTATAAACCGTTGTATTTCAAGCGTAATTCAACCATTACCTTTGAAAAAGACAAGCCCGTCTTCCTGTTGAAAGACGCCGAGGGTACAACCTGGGTATATAAGAACTATACGACCGCCATGGACCCGACCCTGACGTATAAGGATCTCCAGAAGCTGGACAAGCGGCTCAGGCAGCTGCCTGCAGGATTTACCCTCCGGACCAGGACACTGGATAAGGATCTGATTATCAAGGCTGTCGATGGGAAGGCACGAATCATGTGGGACGAACTGGGCGGTTCCTGGGACGCATTGGATCCCGGCGTGGCCAATTACCAGCCATAGACAGGATCTCTCTTTTCATTTTTTATTACGGCAAAATTGAGCTGGATCAGCTAATCGCGATGAGAGAATAATTTGTCCAGGAGAATTTCGTTTTCATATCTTCAGTTCCAACGCCTTTTTGTCTGTAATGTCCCGTGAAACTGCGACAATTTCCGGTTCGCCAGTGTCCTCACTTAATGAGAAACCGATACGTAGATTCAATCCAGACGTTTGACCTCTTCACCTTGCAAGGGGACTATTTTATTCCGATTCTTCTGAGACATTCCCCTCGTCAGGGAAGCGCCGTTGGAATTCGCGTACAGCCCTCTCAAGAGAGAGGAAGATATTGTCTTCGCCAACACGGTGAGTGAGGGCGGTGATCTCCATCCGGTCCCGCACCGGTCCCCGCACATGGGCAAATGAGATAACAATTTTTCTCTCTTTGAGAGAATCCACCAGCTCGCGGAGCATGTCTACGGTAGCAAGATCGAGGTCCGTGGTTGCCCCGATGTCAAGGATAACGGCACGGAGGTCTTTTCCTGCAGTGACGAGGTCAAGGATGCCTCTCCGTGCAACGTTGGCATTGAAGAAGTAGAGCGGAGCATCCAGCCGGAGGATCAGGAGCCCGGGCACGGGCTCATTTTCCGGCGCTCTTCCGATGTCGCCATACACACCGTCATGCCCGGGCACTTTTCCCAGTACCACGATGTGAGGGCGACTGGCGCTATACAGGAGCATAACGAGAGAGAGGAGTACAGCAAGGATGAGCCCTTCAAGGATACCGATGACGATCACCCCGAGAAGCGCAGTCGCCGCCAGCCAGAAATCAGCCCGGCGCAGAGCATAGTAGCGCGTGAGGGCTGCTATGTCCAGAAGCGCGTAGACAGCGACAATCACGACCGCACCAAGGACTGCCTGGGGCAGGTTCCGGAAGAGGGGTGCAATGAGAATGAGCGTGAGGAAGATCAGGCCTGCGGTGATGAGACCGGATACCTGCGTCCTCGCCCCCGCGGTGTCTCCCGTTGCTGTCGACGAGAGGGTTGCATCGACAGTAGCTCCCTGGAAGAGCCCGGAGCTGATGTTTGCCGAACCCAGAGCGATCAGCTCCTGGTCCGGGTTGATCTCGTAATGGTGACGTGCTGCATACTCCCGTGCTATGCCGAGGCTTTCACCAATCGCGATGAAGACGATACCGATTGCACCTGCCAGGAGGAACGGAATTGCCGTGATACCCACATGGGGAAGACCTGGCGCCGGAAAACCTGCAGGGATAGTACCAACAATGCTGACGCCATACTGTTCAAGATCGAAGATGGATACTGCGAGGATCCCGGCAACAAGGGCGACGAGGGCGCCGGGGACGACCGGCCAAGTCCGCCGGATCAGGAGGATGAGGGCTATGGCGCCCAGTCCGATGGCAAGGGTGTACGGGTTGGTGAGCCCGAGATTCCCGATGAGCTGGACGAGCTGCTCAAAGAACGTTCCGGAACCGCCGGGAACACCCAAAACTTTCGGCAGCTGCCCGATAATGATGGTGAGGGCAATCCCGAAGATGAATCCGGTCACTACTGACTTGGAGAGGAAATCCGAGATGAACCCGAACCGGGCAATCCCCGCGATAAGGAGGATAATGCCGGCCAGGAGAGCGAGCGCAGCCGTGAACGCGATGGTCATCGACGGATCCCCGAGGGCAAGAGGCGCCACGATCGCAGCCGATGTGATAGCCATGGCCGAGGTCATTGCCACTTTGAGGTTCCGGCTCGTCCCGAAGATCGCGTATGCAACCAGTGCGACTGTCGATGCCGCGAGCCCGGCCTGAGGGGGAATTCCCGCGATTTCGGCGTATGCCATGGATGCAGGAACAAGAATCCCCCAAACGGTAACTGCCGCAATAAGATCGGGTACCAAATTCTCCCGCTTATAGAGGGGCAGCCAGTTCCGTATAGGAATATATTTCCTGAACAGTCCTTCCTGCATGACAACTCCCCGGATAATCATAGAGATGTCGTTTTTGGTACACTAAAAAACGATCGGTGGATATTCTCTGTACCTTCGGGTTAATTTCCGGAAATTTGAGATAAAAACTCGGAGTCATGAGAAAGGTTAAGGACCTTTCATTTTTTTTTATTTTCTTCCTGACCAGTCACGACTAGCGTAGAGATAATATACCCTGATGAACAATTAGCAGTGATAGAATACTCTTAAAAAATTTACCATCTTCTTAAAAAAAAGTGTGATTACCATGGCAAAACTCAAGATATACAAAGACGGGACCCCTTTTACCGGTGTTATCGGACGTACTACCGAAGAGTCCTCGCCGGCCTGGCCGGAGCTCGAACGCCCCCCGGAAGGTGCACCGAACGTCATCTTCTTTGTGCTTGACGATGTCGGCTATGGCCAGTTGTCCCCCTTCGGCGGGCTGGTCGAGACACCTGTGCTGAACGAGCTGGCGAAAAACGGCCTGACCTACACCAACATGCACACCACGGCCCTCTGCTCGCCGTCGCGGGGCTGCATCCTGACCGGGCGGAATCATCACTCAATAGGGCTGGCGTCGATCACCGAAACCTCCACCGGATACCCCGGCTACAACGGCATCCTGCCCTTTGACAAGGGGATGCTTTCCGAGATGCTGCTGCAGAAAGGCTACAACACCTTCTGTGTCGGGAAGTGGCACCTCACGCCTCCTGAACACACGACCGCAGCCGGACCCTATGACCGCTGGCCTCTCGGCCGCGGCTTCGAGCGGTATTACGGGTTCATGGGCGGCGAGACCAACCAGTGGTATCCCGAGCTGGTCTACGACAACCACGGGGTCGAGCAGCCTGCAATGCCTGAGGATGGCTACCACCTGAGCGCTGACCTTGCTACAAAGGCCATCGAGTTCATCCAGGATGCGCACGTCACCGCACCGGACAAACCCTTCTTCCTGTATTATGCCACAGGCTGCGGCCACGCACCGCACCACGTACCCAAGGAATGGGCGGACAAGTACAAGGGCAGGTTCGACATGGGCTGGGACAAGTACCGCGAGTTCGTCCACCAGCGCCAGATTGAGATGGGTATCATTCCCCCGGGAACCGAATTGTCACCACACGATCCCGATGTGCCGGTCTGGAACACATTGTCAGCAGACGAGAAGCGGCTTTTTATCCGGATGATGGAGGTCTATGCCGGGTTTGTCACCTTCACCGATTACCACTTCGGGCGTATCCTTGATTTCCTGAAAGAGATCGGCGAGCTGGACAACACGCTGATCATCGTCATCTCCGACAACGGAGCCAGCTCCGAGGGCGGACCAGTGGGATCCCTCAACGAGATGTTCTTTTTTAACAATGCGAAGGAAACGCTGGAAGACAACCTCAGGGTCATCGATAAGCTGGGCGGTGTCGAGACCTGCAACCACTATCCCTGGGGCTGGACGAATGCCGGCAACACGCCCTTCCGCCGCTGGAAGCGCGAGACATACCGGGGCGGCACCACCGACCCGTGCATCGTGTCGTGGCCAAAGGGGATCCGGGCCAGCGGCGAGCTGCGGCCCCAGTACGGGCATATCATCGACTTTGTCCCGACAGTCCTGGAAGCCCTTGGCATCGAGGCGCCGCAGGACATCCGCGGCGTGACCCAGGCGCCCATCGACGGGATAAGTTTTGCTCAGACCTTCAACGATGCTGCTGCGCCAGGCAATCACCACACCCAGTACTTCGAGATGTTCGGCCACCGCTCGATCTACCATGACGGCTGGCGGGCGGTCTGCCCGTGGCCGGGCCCGAGCTTCTTCGAGGCTGCAAAGAAGGGGCGCCAGTTCGGCTCCCCCCTGCCTAACAAGGTGCTCGTCGATATCGAGACCCACGACTGGGAGCTGTACCACGTGGACGAGGACTACTCCGAATGCCACAACCTGGCCGCAAAACATCGCGACAAGGTGATCGAGATGGTCGGCCGGTGGTGGGCTGAAGCGGGCAAGTACCAGGTGCTGCCCATAGATGGCAGCGCCCTGGAACGCCTCAACGTGGAACGCCCGACTATAGCGAAGCCGAGGGACAGGTTTGTCTATTACCCCGGCGGATCGTCGGTCCCATTCACCGCCACGCCCAAGACCTACAACCGGCCCTGGAGCATCACAGCCGACGTTGTAATCCCCCCGGGCGGCGCAGAGGGGGTGCTGCTGGCCAATGGCGGCCGCACCGGCGGTTACACCTTCTTTGTCAAGGACCAGAGGCTCCACTTCCTCTACAACTGGCTGGGCCGGGACAGGTTCTGGCTGCATTCCAGCGAGAAGGTTCCTGAGGGTGAGGTCGAGCTCCGCTACGAGTTCGAGCCGACCGGCAAGCCCAACATTGCCCTGGGGAGGGGAGTGCCGGCCCGCTGCCAGCTTTATATTAACCGCCGGCTGGTCGCGAACATCGACATGCCCTTCTCGGTCCTGAACATCTTCGGGACGCAGGGGCTGACCTGCGGCTATGACGGCGGCGAGCCGGCAGCGCCGGAGGAGTACAGCGATGCATTCCCCTTCACCGGTACCATCAAACGGGTTACGCTGGATCTGTCAGGCGAACTGATTCCTGATACTGAAGCGGATCTGAAGATCGCCATGGCGCGGCAGTAAACGGCCCGGCTCACGGTACTCGTCCGTTCGATAGGTAAAAAAACAAACAAATTTTTTAATCTGTTATCAAACCTTTCTAAAAATCATGCCTGCCTGCAACCTTCCCGCTTTCAATCTCATGGCAAAACCCGGTGGACCCCGGTGTAACCTTTCCTGCCAGTACTGCTTTTACTTAGGCAAGGGAGAACTGTATCCGGAGAGCCGGTTCCATATGTCCGATAAAGTTCTTGAGGAGTACACAAGGCAGACCATAGAGGCACATTGCATACCAGAAGTAACCTTCGCATGGCAGGGTGGTGAACCGACAATCCTCGGCATTGATTTTTTCAAAAAGGCTCTTGACCTTCAGAAAAAGTATTGCAGGCACGGGGTTGTAATCCATAACACCATCCAGACGAACGGTACCCTGCTGGATGACCAATGGTGCGAATTTTTCCGGAAGCACCGCTTTTTAGTGGGTATCAGTATCGATGGGCCGCGGGACCTGCACGATGCCTGCAGGACGGACGCTACAGGAAAGGGAACGTTTGACCGCGTGATGAAGGGGATCGCCTGCCTGAAAAAGCACAAGGTGGACTTCAACATCCTGTGCACCGTTAATGCGGTGAACGGGGATCATCCCGGTGAAGTCTACCGCTTCTTCCGCGATGAGGTTAAGGAACAGTTTATCCAGTTCATCCCGGTAGTGGAACGTGACGCTAAAAATGGTGCCGTAACCCCCTTGTCCGTCGCTCCTGAACAGTACGGGAAGTTCCTGATCGGGGTCTTTGATGAATGGGTGAGACATGATGTGGGAACGGTCTACGTCCAGCATTTCGATACCGCCCTTGCAAACTGGTACGGGGAGCCCCATGGGATCTGCGTCTTCTCTCCTTCCTGCGGATCTGCAATGGTGATCGAGCACAACGGCGATATTTACTCGTGCGATCATTTTGTCGACAGAGACTACCTGCTGGGCAATATCCTGACTGTTCCGCTTACGGAGCTGGTCAACAGTGAGAGGCAAAGGCAGTTTGGACGGAATAAGAAGGAAAAACTTCCGAAATACTGCCTCGAATGCCCGGTCCTCTTCGCGTGCCGGGGTGAATGTCCGAAAAACCGGTTTGCGGTAACTCCGGAGGGTGAGCCGGGTCTGAATTATCTCTGCGATGGCTACCGGATGTTCTTTACCCATATTGACAGACCGATGAAATTTATGGCAGAAGAGTTGCAAGCCGGACGAGCCCCTGCAAACGTTATGAATTCCCCTTTTTAAGTTCACTTTTTTCTGATGCTGGTTCAGGTATTGCGTATTTTTCACTCTTGAGATTAGCCAGCTGCTCTAACTCTCCCGCACGGTAATGGTCTCTCCCGTGCAGCTGATACTATTCACCCGTTCCATCACGGCTTGATGAATTATCGCGCTTTTCCAATGGAGTTCTGGAAAAAGATACGGACTACTAACCACCTGGAACGAATTCACAAAGAACTCAAACGCAGAAGCAGGAAGATTGGCGCTTTCCTGAATGACGCTTCGTTGCTCAGACTCACCGGTTCGATCCTTATCGATAGTAACGAGAAATGGATAACGTAACCGGTATTTATCTGTGAAGAGTACGATGATCTCTCTGGATTCAGGTTGTGTCGATTTTACAGCAACATAGAGACACTACCTATGAACGTTTTTATCAAAAAAAAAGATCAATCACGATTTTCCAACAGATCTTTTAATGCCGGATCAATTTGGAAAGCCTGCTCATAGCGAACCCGTGCCTCTTCATGCTCACCAAGTTTTGTCAGGCAGTTGCCCATTTCAAAGAGCGCCTTTGAATAACGGGGAGCAATCACGGTTGTTTGTTTGAGGTACTTCAGTGCACTCTCAGGCTTCCCCGACCTGAACATCTCCATCGCTTTCTTGTAGAGGAATTGCGCCTCAATTGGTACACCCTTTGTATAGATATACTTCCAACCCATACCACCACCTCTGTTCTGCCGTCACTCAATTCAAGTGATGACAGAATTATCTGAGTATTTTTATAAATATTAATAAATATGCGTGGCAGATGTGAGCGGCAGATTTGACTCGTGTACTGCAATGCGAAGGTTACTAAAGAAAACTTGGGGTATTATTTAAAAATACTCACCGGCAATTGTGTGTTATTAAAAAAAAATTCCCGACCTTACAAATCTCCCGTGGAATAATAGGTCAGGTCCTGCTCTTCTGCTTTCCATGCTTTTATGATATCATTCACGGAACTGTCAAACCTGACCTCCCCGGTTTTTTTCTCTATTCCGGATGCACGGAGGACATCCCGGACTTTCCCGGTGGCATTTGCAATTCTCAAGGTAATTCCCTGTCCTGAAAGATCGTCATACAGGTCATTGATCATGTCCGCTGCAGTAACATCAATGATAGGTGACGGGGAGAGGTCAATTACCACAAGCCCGACGGGTATTGCCTGCTGTTGTATAAGTTTTTTTACCCGTTCCTGGAGGATGTGGGAGTTGGCAAAAATCAAGGGTGCATCAACCCGGAGTACCAGTATTCCTGCGGTCTCTTCCTTTGCCGGTTTCCGGGTTACATCACCGTAAAGGGTAGTTCCGGGTATGCGTCCCTGAACAGGAATATAGGGGAAGGAGATATTGTAAAGAATTCCGATTAACGAGAGAAACACCCCGATAACAACACCGGCAAGAATGCCGAAAACCAGTACCCGGCAAATGTGATGAGGGCAATGTATACCTCATATTTATTCACCGACCAGATCCGAAGGAATCCACGGAAATCCACCATGTTGATTACAGCCGCGATAATCAGAACTGCAAGTATCGGTTCTGGCAGATAATATAAAAATCCCGTGAAGAACAGGACAACCAGGATAGCAACCAGACCCGCAAGTGCCCCGGAAAGGGGTGTCAGGGCACCTGCCCGGTCATTCACTGCAGATTTACTGAAGCTGCCGGCAACCGGGAAGCCCTGGAAAAAACCGGTTCCGATACTGCTTGCCCCAAGGGCAAGCAGCTCCTGATCCGTATCAATCTTATAGTTCCGGGTCTTGGCGTACGTCCGGGCAATGGACGTCAGTTCCACGTACGAAAGAAGGAAAAGGGCCATGGCCAGGGGGAAGACTACGGAGAAATCCTGTGGACCCACATCCGGGATTGCAAAACAGGGAAGTCCGCTGGGGACTGCCCCGACAATCTCCACACCTTTTTCCGGAAGGGAGGAAAATGAGGTTATGATGATTGCCCCGACAACCAGGACCAGGCTGCCGGGTAACCGGGTACCTTCTTTTCGAGGATTAACAGAATAACAAGTCCCGTTATCCCGACTGCCACTGAATAGAGATTTGCATACTCGAGGTTCTGGAGAACATAGATGGCCTTTGCAAAAAAATCTGAAGGGGCCCCTGCAATACCCAGTATTTTTGGGATCTGGCTCATGATGATGACAAGACCGGTTCCCACCAGGAAACCCTTCAGGACGGGTCCCGAAATAAGGTTCACTAAAAATCCCAGCCTGAGGAACCAGGCAACCACAGCAATAACACCGACAAGGATTGCGGTATACGATGCCAGCATGATATACCGGTACGGATCACCCATCGCGATAACAGCGAGAACCGAGGCCAGAAGAATAGCTTCGGATGAACTGGCTCCCACAACTGCCTGACGGGATGTGGCAAACAGGAAATAAAGGAGCGGGGCAACGATGGAAACATACAACCCGTACTGGGGCGGGAGCCCGGCAAGGGATGCATACGCCATCCCGTCAGGAATCGCAAAGGCAGCGAGTGTCAGGCCTGCCACC
Source organism: uncultured Methanoregulaceae archaeon (assembly GCA_963841015.1). GTDB lineage: Archaea > Halobacteriota > Methanomicrobia > Methanomicrobiales > Methanospirillaceae > Methanoregula. Next base: position 511,070 of record CAWJAX010000003.1, read on the forward strand.
AGGTCAAACCGCAGCCATTTCCGATCGTACTTCGGGAGCCAGGAAAGTACAGGAATATAGGGTGTGATTCTCGATAGTACCTTTTGATACACTTCCTGCTTCGTCGTTCATTGTTCTCCAGGAGGGGATTTGTTTATTATGGAGAAAATGAGTGAAATCTTATTTAATGTTTCGATGAAAGGGTTCCGGAGAATTTTTTATCAGGATATGAAATACAAAAACACAAGCACAATGATGGAGGGGGCCGTGCCTGTCCCCTCTTACCGCCCCTGCGGTGATAGCGAGGGTGAAATAAGCACCTCAACAGGGGATTATCCCTGTGGGAGAGCAGAAATGGCGGGATTGAAACCTCCGTGAACGTCCGGGTTTATTACCCTGCCTGCATATATGAAAAGAAGATGTGCAAGCTCTTTCTCCTCACTTCCCTGTCATGACGGATGATCACCTCAAATACTATGAGTATATATCCTAGTGCATGAACTGGCACCTTTTTGCTGTCTTTGGCATTATCGCAGCCGTGGTCCTTATCGCGGGTTGCAGCATGCTCGTAAAAGATCCCCAGATTGAGGTGAATGATGTCGCGGTAACATCAGTTTCACTTCAGGAAATCGGACTCAATGTCACGCTGAATGTCAATAATCCGAACCCCATCGGGATTACCCTGAAGTCAGTAGCATTTGATGTATACTACCAGCAGGGGAATGACTGGGTTGCTGTTGGCCATGGTGAAGGCGGGGGATATGAGATCAAACCCGGAATGAACCTGGTACTGGTCCCGGTTACGCTGAAAACATCAGAGCTGCTTGGGGCAGGCATTGGTGCACTCATGAAGGGAGAGATCACGCTCCAGATTCGCGGGACTGCAGTTCCTGACCTGTTCGGACTTAATCCGAAGATACCGTTTTCTCACACGACAACAATTCCGGTGAAACTGTAAAGTCAGTAATAGGAAATCATTAATCATTTTTACCATATCTGAAATAATCACAACACGGCTTGAATAGATCAGGGGATCCTGTCCCGGCCCGGCATGACCCTGTTTGGTTCAGTGGAGCCGGATGCGCATCAGACGTTCACCGGAGATATTCCCCGCTATCTTATCGGAACATTATCCTTGGATTAAGCCAGCCAATTCCTGACTAAGAAAATTATATCTTTACCAGCCTTCTGTTTCTGAGCCTGATCCCGTTAAACAGCAGCAAAAGTCCCAGTAAAAAAGCGATAACACCAACGATTATCATGAGTCCCTGCAATATACCCATCGGATTCAGGAAGATAAGGATCCCAGGAACGAGTAAGGTGATAGCAATGATAACCCTGCTGGAAAAACCCTCGGGAATCGCTGCACGACCCTTTCTCGCCCGAGCAAGCAGGATAGTAGCACTCGCAATCATCCATATAGCGAATATCCCAAGGATAACAACCATCCACACGTTGAAGGGAGAATAAAACAGGATAATTCCCGCGACGATGATCCCAATCCCACGATACAGGAGACTTCCGTATGCTGCCGGAAAAGACGGCACCTTCAAGCAGGTCATGTGTGGGGTGAGCCCGCAAGGAGTTCAGGTGACCAGTTTCAAGGCCCCTTCAGAGGAGTATCTCGTTCACGATTATTTGTGGCGTAACTTTACCGTCATTCCGATGAGAGGGGATATCGCTATTTTCAACCGCTCCTGTTGTGAAGAAGTCCTCGCGGTGAGAGTCCATGGGAACCAGCCTAGAGCGACTTTTATGTCTTCTTCGATCAACCTTCAGGGAGGGTACTCAGGGAATCCTTATAACCGGTCTTGGGAGCGGCCGGGAAGGGCGAGTTGTCCCTAAGTTTGACATTCGCAGCCCTTAAGCCGTCAATGCTGCGCTGAAGATAGTCCGAAATGATCTCGTTACGCATCTCGGGCAACGGCGTCCACATGGAGATCAGGTAATCGACTCCGTCCTGGGTGGCCTTCACCATACTTACTACAGGGAACATCTGCTCCGGCGGCAGCTCGACCGTTACCTTCGTGTTCATATGCTTTATCCCGACCGGCAGTTTCACCATTTTCTCCAAGGACCTTTTCGCTTGGGGGAAGACATATGGGCTGTCCCTGGCCACATCGAGAAGCACTTTTTTGACCCTCCCGGAGTCTTCCTGATACGGTAGTGTTAACTGCACCTGCACTTCCAGGTACCCGCTCTCGGAGAAGTTGAGGAGCTTGTGCATGAAGATGTAGGAGTTGGGGACGAAGTACACTTTTCCCCCGCTCTCCCTTATTTTCACCATCTGCAATGATATATCCAGCACCTCGGCCGGTCCAGTTTGCCAGGGGCGGTCGCCTATTTCCACCCATTGCCCTATCTGAAGGCGGCCATCGATTGCTATCAGGAGGCCGGCCACAAAGTTCTGAATGACGTTCTGTGCGCCAAATGTCAGGGCGAAGGTCAGGGCACCTATAACTACAGCAACGAGAGTTTCGCTCGCCCCGAAGAGGACCAGTCCTCCTATCAGGACGAAGATTACAACCGTGAGCCATTGCACAACCCTTCCCAGACTCTTACCCCGGGCTATGCCGGCGAAGGGCTTGGTGAACCTGATTGTTATGCGGGACAGAATGAAACCCAGGAGAAGGCCAAACCCTATCAGAAGTAAACCCAGGATTAAGTTTTCAATCGTCATGATCGTCTTTTCTCTGTCCTACCTAACCTGAAAGGGACTCAGACAATTGTTATTACATTACGCCATGATGAAGTTCTTTTCGTTTTTATTACGTGCAGGGACAAAAAGGCCGGCATATGGTGCCGGCCACGGAGCGCCCACCGAGCGGAGCGGCAAGGTGGGTGTTGCTGCTATTTCCCAACCCCTTTGATCGGACAGGGGGCCGATCGGTGCTCTCCATCTGTGAAGCCAGGAACAAGCACCCGCCCGGGTGCTCATACCGGGGCGGGTACTACAACGGGAGGAATTGCCGCGTCGTGCTTGCGGCGGCTGCGGAGGAAGATCTTAAGGATCTCGTAAACGATGAGCAGGACGAAAGCCAGGCCGAAGCAGAGCAGCCACTGGTTACCGGTGAGCGAGGTCAGGCCCAGGCCTCGCTGCAGGAAGCCCAGTTCAGTCGGCAGGAAAATGAACAGCAGGGCCAGACCGTTGAGCAGTACCTGGTTTTTATCGTGCAGGATATTCCGGTTGAACGCTGTCTGGGTTTCACTATGGCAGCTGAGACCGCTGATGACAACGAAGAGCGAGAAGACGACGAATGCCATGGTAGCGGCCACCACGGCTCCCGCCGGTTCAGCGACGGCTTCCACGATCAAGGTACCGGCCGCCATGAGGATCCCGATAAAGCCGATGCGCACCCATTGCGAGCTTGAGAGAACCGGCTGGGCAATCGGACGCGGTGTTCGTTCCATCAGCCCGGGTGCAGGCTTGTCGAAGCCAAGAGAGACAGCGACGGGTACCTGGACGAGGAAGTTGATCCACAGGACAACGAACGGCTCAAACGGCACGCCACCGGAGATGTAGAAGAACGCTGCACCCAGGTATGCCACAATATACGCCACCAGGTTCGTCATCTGGTAGCGAATGAAATTGGACAGGTTCTCATAAATCCCCCGTCCGAACTCCACCGCCTTGACAATGGTAGCGAAGTTGTCGTCAGTCAGGATCATCACGGCAGCTCCTTTCGAGACTTCAGTGCCCGTGATGCCCATCGCGACCCCGATGTCAGCCTTCTTGAGGGCCGGCGCATCGTTGACGCCATCTCCCGTCATGGCGACGATATTCTGCTGACGCTGCAGGAGATCCACCAGGCGAATCTTGTCCTCGGGGGCAACTCGTGCCACTACGCCGATATTGGGCAGATCTTTCATCAGCTGGTCATCACTCATGGCGGCGAACTCCGCGCCGGTGAGCGCCTTTCCCTCGATGCCCAGCTCATGTCCGATGGCCGCCGCAGTCACGGCATGGTCTCCAGTGATCATGCGTACCTGGATACCGGCGCTGTGGCATTTGGCAATGGCATCTTTGGCCTCGGGACGTGGCGGGTCTACGATACCTACCATGGCAAGCAGGGTGAGGTCTTTCACCTGGTCGAGCAGTCTGGCTTTCGGATCAAACGTCTTTGGATCGAAGTCACGGCGTGCGACCACCATCACCCGTTCTCCTGCCTGTGCCATGCGGTCGTTTTCCCTGAATGCCAAAGGACGGTTCTCTTCGGTGACCGGCAGCACCTCGCCACCGGGCATCCAGTACGAGTTGCTGCGGGCGATCAGCACATCAGGAGCACCTTTGACAAAGCACCGCACGACAGGATTGCCCTTTTCATCGGTCATGTTGTGGAACGTGGCCATGAACTTGTAATCGGAGTCGAACGGCACCTCTGCCACGCGGGGGTACATCGTGCGTGCACCGTCCACGCTGATACCGCCTTTCTCCGCCAGCACAATCAGTGCACCTTCGGTAGGATCCCCGATCAGGGTGCCGTTGTCGAGACGGGCGTCAGCACACAACGCCATGGGCATGAGGATCGGATCGAGATCAACCCGGGCACCCCCTGCGCTCAGCAGCTTGCCTTCTGTGCTATAGGACAGGGTATTCTTCTGCCATGGCTGCAATCCAGCTATACCGCTGGACAACTCCATTGTCCCTTTCGTGCCATACCCTTCACCGGTCACGGTGAAACGGTTCTGGCCGGGGATGGTGAACTCGCGGGCGGTCATCTTGTTGAGCGTCAGCGTCCCCGTTTTGTCAGAGCAGATTGCCGAGACAGAACCCAGCGTCTCGACCGAAGGCAGGCGCTTGACAATAGCACCCAGGCTGGCCAGCGCCCGCGTTCCCATGGAATACATCGTAGTCACGACAGCAGGCAGGCCGGTGGGTATAGCTGCAATCGCCAGGGCAATGCCGGCAAGGAAGATTGTCTCGAAGGAATCGCCGTGGCTCAAACCCAGGATAACCATCAGGACAAACGCCAGACCAGCCATGCCGGCAATGATAATGATCAACTTGTCGAGCTGTTTCTGCAAAGGTGTCTTGTCGGACTTGGTCTTGTTGAGCAGGTCTGCGATATGGCCCATCTCGGTGCCCATACCGGTAGTGGTTACAATCATCTCGCCGCGGCCACGGGTCACCGCGGTGTTCATAAAGGCCATGCAAAGACGGTCACCGAGAGCCACCTCGGTTTTGGTGATCGCCCCGGTGTCCTTTGGCGAGGCTACGCTCTCGCCCGTCAGTGCGGCCTCCTCGATCTCGAGGGTCGCGGTGACAAACAGGCGCCCGTCTGCCGGCACGCGGTTGCCCGCTTCCATCAGCACGATATCGCCCGGCACCAGATTCCTCAGCTTCAATCTCAATCGCCTGGCCGTCACGCCGTACCCGGGCTATGTTCTTCATCATCTTCTCAAGTGCAGCCAGGCTGGCTTCAGCCTTGGATTCGCCCCGCAGTCCCAATATTGCGTTGAAAACAGTCAGGCCCAGCAGCACCAGGGTCGTGCCTGCTTCGCCAGTGACCACCAGGCTGATAACGGCAACGCCAACCAGGAGAATCTGCATGAAGTCCCGGTACTGGCGCAGGAAAGCCTGCCAGCCCGACTCCTTCTTCTTGGCGGCCAGAATGTTGGGGCCGTACTGCTGCAGGCGCTGCTGCGCTTCGGGCGTGCTTAGCCCTTTTGCCGGATCAACCTTCAGTTGTTGCGCAACTGCTTCCGGCGACATCGTATACCATTTCAGTTGTTCCTGTACCGTTTCTGCCATCCTGTGTACCTCTTTTTAGTATTTCTCTGGAATCCAGCGGAAGGGATAATCCGGCTCCACGTAGTCACCCTTCGGCTGGCGTTTGGGGAGCTTCACCTTCTCACGGGGGACTTCCTTGTAGGGGATCAGACTTAACAGGTGAGCGATGCAGTTCAGTCGCCCGCGCCGCTGGTCGTGCGAATCCACGACGTACCAAGGTGATTCGGGGGTATCCGTGGCCTTAAACATGGCGTCACGGGCCCGCGAGTAGTCGTACCAGCGGCGATGGCTCTCGAGGTCCATCGGGCTGAGCTTCCAGATCTTCCGGTAGTCATCGATGCGTTCCTCGAAACGCTCGGTCTGGTCTTCCATGGTCTCTTCCAGCCAGTACTTGACCAGGATAATCCCGGATCCAATCATTGCCTGTTCGACGGGGGGCACCCACTGCAGGAACTTTTCAACCTGGTCCTCCGGGGTGAATCCCATTACCCGCTCAACACCTGCCCGGTTGTACCAGCTGCGGTCGAAGAGTACCACTTCACCTGCTGCCGGCAGGTGCGGAATGTACCGCTGGACGTACATCTGGGACTTCTCCCGCTCGGTGGGTGTCGGCAGGGCTATCACCCGGAAGACACGCGGGCTTGTGCGTTCGGTGATGCGTTTGATGACGCCGCCCTTTCCGGCGGCATCTCGGCCTTCGAAGAGCACACAAACCTTGGCACCGCTGACCTTCACCCACTCCTGCAACTTGACGAGCTCGATCTGGAGCTTCTCCAGCTCCTTCTCGAATTCCTTGCGGCCCATCTTCTCCCTGGATTTTACCGCTGTTTCAGGAGCTGCTGATCCTTCAAGTGCAGCGGGGATGACAGCCTGCGCCTCAGCCCTTGCCTTTGCCTTGCCCTTTCCTTTTTTCTTGTCTTTCTGCTTCGCCATAGGTACTCCTCCATGTTCTTTTAAGTTTATAAATCCTGCATTCCGAGTCAGGAGCGATGGATTCACATAACGTACGGCGTACCAGTGGGGCTCAGTCTTTTTCCCGGCGTGATCCTCCTGGCATTGGGCGAGATCTTCAAAGCATCTCCCGGCTACAGGAATGGAGTTCCCCCGCTGCAGTGTAAGGCGGGAAATACCGATGGAATCGAATCAAATCCCTTTTTTTATTATTTAAAGTTAAAAGAATTGACTCTGGAGAATTCCGTTAATTTGATATGAAATTCAAGATGCTGGTACGATGAAGGAGGGGACAGTGCCTGTCCCCCATACCGCCCCTGCGCTAAGCGATGATAACGTAGCACCTGTTCGGGGGTTATCGCATCGGGGGAGCCGCAGCGGCGGGGGTGAAACCCCCATGAGCGTATAGCTTGTAATTGAGCATTTCCCCTGAAAATTTAACTATTCAGTTATGATACGAGATTTTTTTTCATACTTCTCCAAGTGCGATGATCCCCGCCGCCCCCGAAGGGTTATCCCCGCGGCGGATCAGGAACAAACAGTTCAAAAAAAATCCTGCCCGCCGTGCCTCTAAAGAGGCCTTGAGGCGGGTTTCCATCGTATACATTACGATTTTCATGGTTCGGTAGTGAACCACCTAGATTCAAATCTGTTTCTAAAAAGCCAAAGAACTATTCACCGGGGTATCATACCTGCCCCTCTTCCGGTACCGTTTTTACCGCCGGTAAACGTCTGGCGATGAGATACGCCACAAACGCTGTAAAGGCCATAAACATCAACGTAATAATGAACGCATTTTGACGGGCGGCGTCATAGATTCTGAGGGCTTCAGACTTCATACACTCCATTCTCCTGGATGCTTTCCGACACTACATCGGTCGAAACAACCTCCATGCTCGTCGCCATGTCCTGGCTGATCTGCTGCTTTAATTCGCAGGGAAATACCGTGCTCTGTTCCACCATCATCCCTACCCCGCCCGTTAACGCCACCACCAGAATAGTGCCGATCACCGCGGTTCCCACGGAACTCCCCAGGGTTTCCAGGGTTGAAGCGATCCCCGACGCCTCCGCGGTCTGCCCGGGTGTCACTGCTGACATGATCAGGTTAATAATTTGCGACACCACCAGACCCATCCCCAGACCGTACACAAACAAACCAGGCATCAGACCCGCCGGGGCATTTCCGATAAACAAATACCCGATCATAATGAGCACCCCGGCAACAGCAATTAAAAATCCCCCCATGACCTTCTTTTTGGGTAAAATAGTGAGTCCCCGTTTCGCTCCACCCATGGCCGTCAGCAACAGACCTGCGGTTAACGCTAAGAGAATAAACCCGGTTTCAAAGGCGCTGATCCCATAGGTTACCTGCAAAAACAAGGGTACCGAAAAAGTAGTTCCGGCAATCAGAGCTACCTGGATAAATCTCACGTTCAGGCCCGTCACAAAATCCTTGATCCTGAACATCATCAAGTCTACCAGCCTGTCCCTGCCCGTATCCTCTAAGTGCTGCTCCCAATGGACAAACTGGATTAAACAAACTACTGCTGCTCCATATAAAAGCGGGACAATGGAGAGGCCAAAAGGAGCAAATTCGTAACCAGCGATCATAAACGGTTGTTTGGCAAAGATCAACCCGTAATCTGCAATCAGGAGCGTCCCTAAAACAAACAACACCATGGCCCCTGCCTGCCACAAAACCCCCACTTTATCCAGTACCGGTCTCACGCTACCCATCACATCCTTGGGAATCGCTTTGCTCATCAGTAAGACCCCGACCAGCACCAGCACTTCCAGACGAAAAGCCCAGCGCCAGGAAAAATACGTGGTCAGAAAACCACCGATAATCGGTCCTACAGCCATGGCCATCGCATTGATGCCCCCCATCATCCCGTAAGCCCTGACCCGTTCAATGCCGGTAATATACGCCCGGATGATGGTATTCACGTTTGGCAGCATCAGGGCCGCCCCAAATCCCTGAATAGCACACCATCCCAGAATAAAGATCGTCAGATTATTACTCACGGAAGCCAGTAAACTACCGACAATATAAAACAGGGCTCCTGTCAGAAACGTTTTCTTCATCCCGATAATATCGGCCAGTTTCCCACCCATAAGAACAAACGCTGCCATCATCAAAGCGTTGAGGGCAATTGCCGCCTGTACCCCGGAAACAGTGGTTTGTAAATCGTTGACCAGCGCCGAAATGGACACGTTCATGATGGTGTTATCCAACACCACCACAAACGTTCCCAGAGCCATTACCACTACTAAACTTTTTCCAACCTTCAGGGCCATGCATTTGCTCCTGTTAAAACCTATTCATTATCTCTGGAATGAATCCAGTCAACACTTAAGGTCAATTGCTGAAAATACGATTTAATCTTTTCTATATTTTCATTTCACCGGGGAAAAGCACCGGGGAAAGCAAAGGTATCTGCAGTCCCCGCTGGTTGTAAGGATAACGGGGGGATACCCTCTGGTGAGATAATCGGGGAATTTTAGTATGCATAACCATGATGGAAGGATGAAGCAGACAGGATAGTAATAGTTAAAATAATGTGCACCGTTTAATAAAACTGACAGGTAAATTCCTGAAAGAGTGTACAATGAAAAAAATTGTTGTGAAAAAAGAAGAACAGGGCGGGACCGTTCTTTTTACCTTCCGGTTCAAGGCAATCGGGCAGCTTCTTGATGAGGGAGATCCCACCCCGCTTCCCGAAAAGGAGTTGACAGAGGAGGCAGAGGATGCTCTCGCCGGGCATCTCGATGAATACCGGGTTGGCAGATCCGCAAGTCTGGTCATTGAACTGCCGGAAAAAGATCTTACCGGTGTTCCATCCTCTCTCATCACCGAAACTGTTCATCACCATTTCGGATTTCGGTATGATGACGTGACCCATGACATGAAAATTCATCTGAGAGAGGGGATATACAGTATCATGCTTTTACTGGGAAATATTGCCATTCTGGTATTGTTCGTCTACTATGCCACGAAGAATGAACTCCCTCTTGACGCAGTTAGTGCTACCTTAATATTAGGATTTATTACCATCATGAACTGGGTGACCGTATGGCATACCTACGAACATTTTATGTACGACTACCGGAACCTAGCCCGGAAACGGTGGATATTTGAAAAAATCACCAAAATCCCGGTTACTATCCGAGGATATTAAAAGATAATTTACCGGATTTTTTTTAAAAAGTGTGAAGCATTGTTCCAAAAAAAGAAACAATGGGAATGAATGACCCACATGCCGTTCAATACGAAGGGAATACACGTCAGAAAAAGGCGATAAAAGGCGGTTTTCCCGTGCATTTCATCTCCACCTTTGCACTCCATCGGGTGTTCGTACTATGGGTATCATTCGAAAGAGATCGGTAATATGATTAAGAGGTTGCATTCAAATATTGCAATATTATGGCTGCTGAAAGTCCGACAATGGACACTCAAGAAAAGCGTGCCTGGCTGAAAAATCTGTATTTGATCAGCCGTGTTCTGGTAGTTATTGCAATTATCGGGATGATTATTACCTCGGTTATTGTGATAGTAACCGCATTTGCGGAAGTATTCCGGATTATGTCATTTTTTATGCACGAAGGCATGCTATCCGAAGAGGCAGGAAAATTTCTCTCAGTGAATGTGACAGAAATGATAGACCTTTACCTGCTTGGGCTTGTCCTTATTATAATGTCAATAGGCTTGTATCAGCTTTTCATTGATCCGGATGTCGACCTCCCGGAATGGCTGGATACGCCGTCATTTGATATCCTGAAAGCACGCCTCCTGATCGTTGTTGCCGTTATTCTTCCTGTGATGTTTTTAGGCTATGCCGCCACTGCAACTGATGGAGCCTTCATTGCTGGTCTCGGAATCGCCATTTCACTCGTCATGTTTGCAATCGGTTATATTATCAGTATTGCTTCCAAAGGCCAGATTGAGAGGAAGCGCCTGGAAATGCAGGGAGCGGATCAGAAAAATTAGGCTTATGCCGTAAAAAAAGCGATAATTAGAATACATTGTACCTTCTTTTCCTAGTCTGATACCTTTAAATAACAACGGAAATATGTTATGATATGACCCTTTGGAAGGTGTCAGGAAACGATCACGCATGACTCAGGAACTCATGAAAGTCAAGATAGATTATGCCCAGGCAGCTGAAATCCTCAAAACTTCCCTGAAGATGAAAGGATCTCCTGTTGCAGTGGGATTTGCGACAACCAAAGACGATATTCCCCCGGGGATACCGGAGCTCGATAAAACAATAAAGCACTGTATGATGGTGAGCCTGGCCAGGAACGAAGGCAGGACCTTTTATTCCACGACAGAAAAGCACGAATGCATGGGAGGTGCCTATGCCTTAGGCTTCAAGGATCTTACCCCTACCCTAAAGTCAGGCCAGTTCTATTTTAAACTGGGGAAATTTGAGAGTGTTACTTCCAGTAAAAGAACGATGGAGAGCGTACCCCACCTCCCTACCGGTGAGACCTATGCAACCATGTACGCTCCTTTGGAAAAGACACCATTCGTCCCGCAGGTAATAATTATTATTGCCAATCCATGGTCTATGCTGAAGCTGGCGCAATCTTCGTTATTCCGGATGGGAGGAAGAATACATGCCTCGTTCTCCGGTATCCAGTCGGTCTGTTCAGATTCCGTCGCCCAGACAGTTCTCACCGGTAAACCAAACTTCTCCCTCGGTTGTGATGGTTCACGGAAGTTTTCCGGGATTGCCGATGATGAGATGGTCATGGGAATTCCCGCGGAGATGCTGCCAGAGATAGTGGATGCAGTAAAAATCGTTACCCAGGCTCCCGGTTCCAAAAAACCATAGTCCTTTTTAATAGTCCAATGATTACGGTGAATACATAAAAAAAATGAAGATAGACACTCATTTATTCAATTTATCATGAGAGACAGATTAAAAAGAGGAGCATTTTCTGGAGATCCCTCTAACCCCGCATCTCTCAACCGGGATAGGGGTAATCGATTTTAATTCAGGTTTTCAATAGTTCAAAAAAATAGATTTTTAAGGTTCCGCTCACCGATTTACATCGGAATCTCGAATGCCTGTTTCGTACCAGGCAACAGGCAGTAGATCAATACCAGTCCGCTGATAATGATAAGCGGAGCCATTGCCTCCCAGGATGAGCCTCCCAGTACGCAGATAATTCCATATATCAGGTCAAACCCTGCAATCATCACCATCCACAACCATCCCGATGGATGGACTACCCATAGCGCCCCGGCTATACCCAGCCATACAAAGGCAATGAATCCCCAGATAAGAGCCCCTATGAGGCTGAACTGGTAAAATGCAACGGGTCCAAGATACGTGGGAAGCAGATGTAACATCTGTAAGGTAACGATAAATGCGTTAACCGCAGCGATAATCGCCACGATTGCCATTATCGTAACACCAATAGGTCGTTCTTTTGCCATATGTCAATCACTCCTTTAGACCAAGTAGTTCAACGGAGAAGTATAAATACGTGGCGAGAGCCAACGATCGGGTCTCAAGAGAGCCAAAAAAGAGAATTTTTTTTTAACGTTACGTTCCAATCCGGAAGGAGAGCAAAAAAAGCAAAAAAGAGAATTGTGGGTTTATGGCATAAAAAAATACAATGAGTGTTTTATTTGTCTTTAGGGGTCAGTGTCATCCGAACTAAAAAAACACCAGCATGCAATTTCCTGTAACTGATTTCTAAAAAGGTAGTGAATAAAAAAATTGTTTTACGATTATTAACCAAGAAGCTTCTTCTTGGCAGCGGTGAATTCCTCGTCCGTGAGCACACCCGATTTGTGCAGATCAGCCAGCTTTTGCAGCTCCGTTGTGACATCTTTGGTGGGTGCCGCGGCTGCCGGGGGTGCCGATGCCCTGGCTTCAGCTGCACCCTGCTGCTTTGCCTGTTCTACCTCTGCCTGTTGCTGGGCTTGCGCCTGCATCTGCTGCTGGGCCTGCTGTTCTCCCATTCTACGGCCTGCAGCGAGCATTAACATTCTTCCCCGCATCTTACTCACCACCCGTTGTGATAAGATCCTGCTCCACCTTTCTGATCAGTTCGGAGGGAATCCTTCCCTGATCCACCAGCTCTGCTCCCGTTTTTAGCAGGGCGTCCTTGAAGGGAATCGCCCAGGTGTTTTCAAAGAGCAGAATAGCTGCAGAGCAGTTGTTGGGTAAAGATTCAGCAAATACTTCAATGTCAGCCTCTGAAAGCCACTCATTTACCCGGTGGGCAAACTCGCTGAAAGCATCACCTTCAACCCCTCCGAGATTCTTGGCTTCGGTAATCAACATCTTTCCCTTCATATCTTTCAGTACGAAAACCAGATCGATTATCCGGATAAGACCATTTTTTTCCAGCTTGTTCAGCTCAGGGGCTATCAGGCCACTGAACTTGTTTCCCGGAAAACGCACTACGAGATAGTCTACCGGGCCCATGATTTTACCTGGCTTTCTGGTGACTTTTTTTGTCATACTACTTTCTTTTTTCATATCAATCCTCAACAGGGCTCCCGATTACAGAGCCGGCATAAGTTACTGGTGGACTTTATAAATAAAAATACTGTGGTGATTTTCACCAATTGAAAAGAAGCTAAAAAGAAGAGATGAGAGAAAGTTTTAACCGATATCAGGACGCGATTCACGTCAGGTGTCATCTGATCCATTATTTACCGGTAACGCATCCCCATAAAAACCTGACACTCCCCCAACCCGGGTGCAGGACGCTGTCTCCACGGGGAAGGTCAATCCGCACACCAGGAAAAGGATTAATAGGGCATACATCAAATTGCCATACGTTCAGGAGGAGGGAAAAACATGAGCCAGGAGGAAGGGAAAAAAAATGATACCACATTCTGGATAGTTATAATTGTTCTTCTCGTGCTGGTAATAGTCGGGGGCGCATATTTACGATGGCAATTCTGGACAGGGTAACCGGAATATCCGATACACTTTTCGTAAAACTATTCCATAAGCTGTCAAAGTAACACCACCAGGAAAATTCGGGATCAGTCTCCTTTCAGCTTTGGATCTTTTATACTCCTTAAAATGCGTTCATATTCGCATTCTGTTGACATATAAAGAGCAGAGAGGGCACGTTTCCATCAGGCACGGGAAAAGAAGGCCGGTTATGGTTAACCGGCAATTTTTTTTAAAAAACCATCGGCACACAGGGAATAACGATTGCTTTCGTACCAAACCAATTGCCCCACGTTTCAGGAGCAGGGAAAACAGGGATTCTTTTGGATCAGAATTAAAAGGTATTTTAACGAGTGGTATTCATATGTTGACGTAAGGGTGATTGTCGATTCAACCTTCCGGTTCACCATCACACATCAAAGAGCCTGAACCTTCCGGTATACGAAGAATTGAGAAATATGTACCGGGAATAGGACTGCTTCGAACCTATGACCGGGGTTTGCTGAAGACCGACCTGGTTGTAGCTGTCACCGTTTTTGCCATTCTTGTTCCCTCAGCTCTTGCCTATGGCGAGCTGGCGGGTTTTGAGCCGGTAGTTGGACTCTATGCTGCTCTGGTTGCCATGATCATTTACGCGCTCTTTGGCAGTTCACGGCAGCTCATCATTGGTCCCGAGTCCACAACGGCGATCTTAGTGGCTACCGTAGTCGCACCTCTGGCAGGTGGGGACATCGCCCGGTATGCATATCTGGCGGCGGCTTTGGCTATACTTATCGGCCTCATCTGTATTCTCGCGGGAAAATTCAATATGGGGTTTGTTGCCGATTTTTTCTCAAAACCCATCCTCACCGGATATATTGCGGGAACCGCCCTGATAGTAATCGCCAGCCAGTTAGGCAAGATTTTTGGCATCTCACTGGTCAACGATGATTTTTTTGCAAAAATCTGGGAACTGATAACGAGCCTGGATCAGACTCATGTTATAACGCTGGCCGTGGGACTGGTCTCTATTCTGGGGCTTATCATCATCAAACGCTTTGCTCCCCGAATTCCCGCCACGCTGGTGGTGCTGGTTGCCGGCATTATCGTGTCTTCAGTCTTCAACCTTGCGGATTTTGGGGTAGATGTGGTTGGCCAGGTTGCAAGCGGCCTTCCTTCACTCCAGATTCCGGTTGTAAGCCTGGCCGACATGAGAACACTCCTCCCGGCAGCGCTTGCCATGACTGTTATCATCTTTGCGGATTCGGTGCTTACAGCCCGGGTATTTGCGAGGAAAAATCACTACGAAATCGACTCCAACCAGGAGCTGGTTGCATTTGGAGCGGCAAACATCTCAACCGGCCTCTTCCAGAGTTTTCCTGTCGGGGGCAGCGCTTCAAAGACGGTTGTCAATGATGATTCCGGCGGAAAGAGCCAGATGGTGGGATTAATCGCTGCCGGATTGGTGATTGTTTTTCTTTTGTTCTTTACATCGCTCCTTCAGAATCTTCCTCTCGCAGTGCTGGGAGCGATTATCATCGTTGCCTGTATCAGCCTGATCGACATAGGGGAGTTCCGGAGTCTGCATCTGGTGCGCCACAGCGAATACTACCTGTCCATTCTGACCGTCTTTGGCGTGCTGGTCATTGGAATCATTCCGGGCATAGCACTCGCCATAGGATTGTCGTTACTTGTGTTTATCCAGAGTGTGTACCGTCCCCATACCTCTGTACTGGGAACGGAGCCGGGAGTTGATGGACATCATGGCATAGCACCCGGGGGTGACATGCAGATTGTACCGGGCATGATCGTGTACGGATTCGATGCACCCCTCTTCTTTGCCAATGCTCCCTACCTGATGGATCAGGTCAGTGACCTCATTTCCGCTGCTGATCCTCCCATCACGTACTTCCTCATCGATGCCGAGGCAATTCCTGATATCGATACTACCGCATCCGATACGCTCAAAGAGATATATAACGAGCTCCGCGAGAAAGGTATTACCCTGGGTATGGCCCGGGCAAACAAGCCTTTGCGGGAAACCATGCGGCTCACCGGCCTGGAGAACCTCATAGGTACCTCCAATTTTTACCCGACCATCCGAACCGCAATCGAAGCGTATCAGAAGCGATCCCCTGCAGAGAAGTAACCGAAGCTGGTAATAATCAGCAAAATGTTACGATCTGCGGGATAAAATCGCATAATTCACGGTTACCGGCGATTGTTAAAAAAAATTTCTTATTCCCGGTTTTTCCACCCATGAGCATGATTATTCCAGGTATCGTTGCATCCTGCGGTAAGTACTCCTACCCACCGAGAACTATGGTAAACCCGGTAATAATAACTGCAATCAATGCAGTCATGGATCCCGTCCAGATCTTCTTTGTTATCCGGGGTTCCTCTTCTCTCCAGTATCCCATGAAGAATAACAAGAGAATTCCTAAAATATTGGAAACCAGCAGGGCATCCAGGATTACTGAAGGGGATTTCTCATCCAGAACAAAGAAAAACGGCACGAGCACAAGGACGGCAGATCCTACCACAAGGGCGAATGCCAGAAACACGGTAATAGCATCATCTTTCAGGGGTACCTTGCCAGCCTCTGTTTTCGGTAATTTCTCCAGTACTTTTTTATAGATTCGTTCCTTCTCTTCATTATCCAGTTCACCTACCAGTGTTTCATCCAGATTCTGTTCGATGAGGGAACGGGCACGTTCCCCGCCATCCGGTGAGGCTGCAAGGGAGATCAACTTCTTTTTCTTCTCCTGTTCATAGTGAGCCTCCCATGCATAGAAGATACCATCCACCAATCCCCAGGCAATACAACAGGATAAGGCGGCTATGATAATATCATCAAGAAACAGATGCATTAATGCAGGAGTCTGGTTATACCGCAAAATACAGGTGAAACATACCACCATAATTACACCAAACATCGGCTCCGAACTGTACCAGAATCTTCCTAGGTAATCTGACAACCCCATCGAAAAACACCTATGTATAACGGAAGAAAACCGCAATACTAATAAATTTTTGCGTGATGTGAGAGCCGCCATTTTACTGGCGATTACCCGCAGATACAGTTACAGTATTTTTATGTCACGTTCAGAGCACGGAAAAGAGGTTCCTGTCTGAAATTATAGCCGCAAAATAGCATAATCTGAGCCAGCACCGTAATAACAGATGCAAATTCCGCCGTTGTCATGTCACCTGGGCTGGTGTATAATTCCCTGGTAATCCCCGCCAGGTTTTCCTTTTAAAAGCGACCGGGAAACCCCAAATGCACATCTTCCAGCGCAACCAGTATCCGCTATGACTATAAATAGGAAAAGAACAAGTTAATGTAACCATTGGTGATTTACATGGTTTCACAAACTGTTACTTCTCAACAGGCGGATGTCCGCCTCTTCCCCTGGTGGCTTGTCCTCCTGTGGGGTATTTTTGCAGTGATCATAGGTGCCCTGTTCCTGGCGTATCCCCTCAATTCGCTCATGGCATCTATCGTATTCCTCGGTGTATACTGGTTTATCGGTGGGATCTTTACCCTGTTTGCCGCGTTCATGGAGGCAACTGACCGGGGCTGGAAGATCCTCATAGCGATAATCAGTATCATCGCCGGTCTTGCTATCCTGGCATATCCGTTGTACAGCTTCCTGGTCCTGCCGGCCTTCTTCGTCATATTCGTGGGCTTCTGGGCCCTGTTTGTCGGGGCTGTCAAGATCTGGCAGGGTTTTGCCGGAAAAGACTGGGGTGCAGTAGTGCTGGGTGTCATCAGCTTAATCTTTGGTTTCCTTCTGCTCGGTTCACCCTATGTTGCAGTTGCACTTCTTCCGTACATCTTCGGCGGATTTGCGCTGGTTGGTGGAATTGCCGCCATTGTTGTCTCCTTTATGGTAAGGGGAGAACAGAAGGCATAAAACCAGTAAATTCTTTTTTTGTGAATTTTACGTATCACCCGCTATTGTACTCAAGACAATGGGGTTTCCCCACGGCTTTTCTCTCAAATACGCTGAGGCAGCGGATAATTCCTTGAATCCGTTTGAGAAAAGAGCAGACAGGAAAGAATAATTTTGATGATGTAGTTAAAAAAAAGTGATTTATTTCACTTCTTGTCTTTTTTCTTCTCTTCTTTCTTATCGTCTCTTCGTCCTGAAACTGCCTTGGCAGCAGCAACCTTTTTAACAATGCCCATACCTTGTTCCACCTCCCAGCACTCTCGTGAATCAATATAATTGATACCCTGGAAGTTGTGCTAAGAATATGTCATTCATCAATAATTTATATACTTGGTGGGGAACCCGGGGCAGAAATGGTGGCTGGAGACAAAACAGACCCTTTCCTGAACCCTGAATTCCTGGACTTTTTTATTTTTATAAAGTCCCCAATAATATATATACTTAAAAATCCTCTATGTGAGAGTATAAAAGGAGGAAAAAACATGGTTGAATTTGGACCGATACAGATGATCGCGATGGGATTTCCAAACCAGGAAAATCTGCATGGCGAATTAATTAGTGAATTATTCAGACTGAGTGATTATAAGATCATCAGAATGGTAGGATTCCTCGCAATTGCGAAGAATCAGCAAGGCAAGATTGCATCTCTTCAGCTTACCCAGCTTTCTGATGATGACCGGATAAAATTAGCTGCCGGCATCGGAGCGCTTATTGGTTTTGGTGCAGCTGGCGAAGAGGGTGCCAAAGTCGGAGCAAATGCTGGTGCTGAGGCTGCCTATTATAAGGAATTTGGACTGGACAAGAAACAAATCAATAGCATTGCAGAGAACATTCCCAATGGCACTGCAGCTGGATTCGTACTCATTGAGCACCTGTGGGCCAAGAGATTCAAGGAGATTGCGCTCAGCAAACATGCAGTCCTTCTCGCGAATGGTTTCATAACCATGGATGCACTTGTGGCAATGGGTGCACACCTGGCAGAAGGCATAAAAGCAGCAGAAACAGTCAAATTGAAATAATCGTCGGGTTTATCCAATAACCCCCCGATTTTCACGATCACCAACAATTTTTATTTTCATTTTTATGACGTTTGCATAATTGCCGGCAATTCACCCGGTTGCAAATCCTGAAAAAAGGTTGAAGCTGTTTGAGGGGTGAAAATTCCTGAGGATTGCGTTGTGGATTCGTAGGGTTCATCCTCGGGCCGGTGCTGATGGCACTCCTGGTGACCGTCTATAAACTGTTTGCTGAAGAAGTATCTTCGTAAGCTTCTGAAAGCCTGACCGTATAGTGCAGACTACCATACCGGTAGAAGGAAATGGGGGGATAACAATCCAAGATCGCAAGTGCAAAATAATCCAACATTCGACTTAAGGGTAACGATTAAAGGAGAAAACAGAATTATGGTAAAACGAGTTAAGAAATCCACTACGGTACCGTTGAACTGGAAAGAGGTGTGGTTCACCAACTGCCCCATGGTATCCGCCAACAATGTCGACCAGGAGCTGGGGTGGTGCCGTGAGGAGTTCAAGAAGATCGGCGTCGAGTACGCCTACTTCCGCCACGCACCCGAGAACAACTGGTACCCGCACTACATCCACAACCTCGACAACCTGATCCGTTTTGGTGGTCTCTATCCCCCGATTCATGTTCATGCGGACATCCGCCGAACCGTGCTTCTGGGGGCAACCTGGGTATATGAAGGCGGCTGCATGGCCGTGCGTGCCCGCGACAACATCTTCCGGGTGAAGGATCTGAAAGGTAAGAAGATCGGCATCTCGAAGAGCCTGAATACCATCAAGAACGACTGGTGGCGAATCCAGGAACACATGGGCATCGAGAACATGCTCATGTTGAACGATATGTCCATGGATGACGTGGAGCTCGTGGAGTTCCCCTACCCGGATGACTGGTATGATAAACCTGAAATGCTGGACCCACCGATGAACAACCCGTCTGAGCTATGGATGCGCCGTGACCACAAGCACGACCTTGCCTTCCGCCCGCTGGAAACAGCGTTGCTGAATGGTACCGTCGACGCCATCTACACCCAGAGCAAAGTCTTCCAGCATCTCCAGGAGGCTACTGGCAAGATTAAGATGATCGAGGATTTATCAAGGTACCCCGACTGGACTGTGCAGGTCGCCAATACTCCCGCCGTCATCACGTGTACCGATGTGATGGCCAAAAAACACCCCGAACTCGTTATCGCCTATATGAAAGCCATGGTCAGGGTCGGACGCTGGGCCAACGAGCACAAGCGTGCCGCAGCAGCGATCCTCAACCGGCAAACCTTCTACCTCGATGCTGAGGATACCTATCGGGGCATCAAGCACGTAGACATGGTTCCGAGCCTGAGTGCACAGAACCTGCAATGCATCAGGATCGGCAAGGATTTCATGCTGAGCCACGGTTACATCAAGCACGACTTTGATGTGGACAAATGGGCAGCGCCGGAATTCCTGGAGCAGGCAGCGGTTGAAGTACTCAAGGAGGAGTGGGCGAGAAAGAGCTGGAGCAAACTTCCTACGGGAGGCAGGCTCGATGCTGAAGGCACACGGCTCGGGTAGCCGGAGGATGCCTGACACAGTTCTAACAGTATGATGTGAACTTAGTGAAAAGGAGATGCGTTAATGCCAGATCAACAGAACTCTACCATAAAGTCAAGCCACAAGGTGCCTGAAAACAAGCGGACGACCCTCGGGCATTATGTGACAGCGGAAGAGGCGTATGCGATGTGGAAGAATGAGCCGAAGAAGGTCCACATCCTTGATGTTCGCACTCCGGAAGAATACGTTTTTGTCGGCCATGCGGAGATGGCAAGGAACATTCCCCTCCTTTTCGTAAAACACGAGTGGAACGCTGAGACCAACCAGTTTGAGGTAGAGCCGAACCCCGATTTCATTGCCGAAGCGAAACGTCAGTTCAAGCCCACTGACACAATCCTGGTCATGTGCCGGTCCGGGGACCGCAGTGCGATGGCAGTCAACGCTCTTGCAAAATCTGGTTTTGTAAACGTCTATAATATCATCGATGGCATGGAAGGGGACCTGGTAGATGATCCCAACAGCAAACATCACGGAAAAAGGATGAAGAACGGCTGGAAGAATTGCGGAGTCTCCCTGGACCTATGAGGTCAAGCCGGAGCAGACATTTTTACCGGGGTGTCAGAAAGTAAGGTGATAACCCCCGCGTGCGACAAGAGACCGATGCATGTTAATGAGAGGAGGAAAACGTTGTGACCCAGATTGATCCTTTTTTAATCGCCGTAGGCACGCTCGGCACACTCGTCTTCATCATCACCAGCATGGTGAGGATGGGCTTCAGCGTGACTATCCCCCAGATCATCGCCCCAATACGGAACACACGGCTGGTCCTCCTGTCCCTTGCTGCCAACTTTATCCTCGTACCCCTCCTGGCGCTGCTGATCGTCCGGCTCCTGCCACTCTCCACGGGTCTGCAGATTGGGCTGATCCTGTGCGGCATGGCGGCCAGCGCTCCGGTTCAATCGCATCGAGGAACAGCTCACAATTCTGCTTCAGGCTGTTCAGGTACAGTTCTGCAAAGTCCCCCATCGTCTGGTCAAAGGTATCAGATTTTCTCCTTTGCAGGAGCACGCGCCAGAATCCAGCCACATATTCCTGCATACTTTGACACTGATTTATCGCATCTGGACTCAGTAAATGGCAAATCCTGCGCATGGTGGGATGTTTGAATAATATCTATATTATCAAACGCCACAATCAATCTTACTTGAGTACTGAATACCCATAAACCGAGTTGTGAAGCATGAGATTTCCCTTAATGAGCAGAATCGCAGGTCGTAACGCCTGGGATCGGATGAGTGTGAATTTCCTGTTCATTCCCGGGATCATGGCGCTTGGAGCGATGCTGCTGGCGTGGTTGATGTTCTGGCTGGATGGTCAAATCCCCAATGAAATCCTGAATACCAGCCGTTTTATCGTGTCGGGCAGTGTCACCGAATTGCGTGGTTATCTGTTTGCGATGGCCACCGCTGTCCTGACAACCGCCGGCGTGGTCTTCACGCTCCTTACCCTGCCACTTTCGACTGTAGCTGCCCAGTACGGTTCACGCCTGTTGCGAATTTTCCTGGGTGATCGTACTACCCAGTTCGTTCTGGGTATGTTTGTGGCTACCTTTGCCTATTGTGTCTTTAGTGCCATGGCAATTCCTCCGGCTGAAGTACGACCCGAGGGGGCCCAGATTACTACTACCATTGGATTGTACCTTCTGATAGCAGCCTTTGCTTCGCTCATCCTCCTGATCCAGCATATCAGTATGATGCTCCAGGCTCCCAATATCGCGGCAGCGGCGGGCGTAGAACTGATGGAGGTTGTCCGTGAAACGAACCTGCAGCAAGCCCCTGGCGGGGAATACCAGCGTCAGACCGCCAGAAACCTGCCGGATTCATTCATGATGGAAAAAGCCAGTCCGGTTCGTGCGACTGAAACGGGTTATATCCAGTATGTAGATCCCGAATACATCCTTCCCCTGGCCGAAAAAAAGAATATCGTGATCCATATTGTCCCCAAGCCAGGCGCCTTTGTCAGGAGTGGCATGGTTATTGCAGAGGTCTGGCCCGCCGATCGGGTTGATAATGACCTGAATGACGAAATCAGAAACACCTTCCATCTTGGAAACCAGCGCACACCCACCCAGGATGTCGAATACGCCATCAACCAGCTTACTGAAATGGCCGTCCGGGCCATGTCTCCGGCTATCAATGATCCTTTCACTGCCATGACCTGCCTGGATTATATTGGTGCTGGTCTGGCGTTGTTTGTCCGACAGGGCGCGATAAGCCCGAATATCTATGACAGTCATGGTCAGTTGCGCCTTTTTTTCGCTCCGGTTACTTTTGATGAATTACTCAGCGCTGCCTTCGATATGCTTCGCCATGCCAGTTCGGACAATGCAGATGTGTTGCTCCATATGCTGGAGATAATCGATGTAATCAGCCAGGACACGAAATCGCCTGATGACCGCCAGAAGCTGCTTCGTCACGCTCTCCTTATAGGAGAAGAAAGTCAGGTCGGCTCCCTGATCGAAGAGGACCGCAAGTCAATACACCAACGTAGTGAAGCCCTGCAACTGAAATTGAAAGGCCTGGTATGAGCACCGATGCCTTCCCTGAAAGAAGAGCAAGTGCAGGCGACTGCGCGTATGGTTCGATCGTTAACGGTTGTAGAGGGAGAATACCGTGAAGCGCTTGTTGAAAATCCTCGGTATTATCGTCCTTGCCATTGCCGTAATCCTGCTTATTGCTCCGCTTCTTTACCCGGTAGCACCTCTGACCGGGACCGTCCCTGAACGTGAACTTGCCGACACGGACAGCCGGTTTGTGGAGGTAAACGGGCTGACTGTTCATTACAAAGAAATGGGACAGGGTGAGCCGGTGTTTATCCTTCTGCATGGTTTTGGGGCCAGCGAGTATTCCTGGCGCGAAGTGATGGAGCCACTCTCCGGATCCGGTCGTGTCATCGCGTATGACCGTCCTGCATTTGGTCTTACCGAGCGTCCCATGGAGGGAAACTGGACGGGTACAAATCCTTACAGCGTCCAGGGAAACGTGGAACTGCTGGATAGGCTGATGGATGAACTCAGCGTGGACAAAGCCATTCTCGTGGGGAATTCAGCGGGTGGAGAGGTCGCAGCCGCGTATGCCCTTGAACACCCGGAACGGGTGCAGGAGCTGGTGCTGGTGGACCCGGCCGTGGGGAACGGGAAGGGAGGTCGGTTTCCTCAATGGACGATCTCTCTCATGAGTTTACCGCAAATACGAAACCTCGCTCCTGTGCTGGTGCGTACTATCTCCGGCGAGATAGGAAATGACACCATCCGGCTGGCATGGCATGATCCCGCAAGGATTGATCCGCAGGTGTATGAGGGGTATCGCAGACCCCTTAAGGCCAATAACTGGGATAAAGCCCTCTACGAGTTCGCCATCGCAGGGAATCCGGTCAGTTATTCCGGACATCTGGCGAATCTTACCATGCCCGTGCTGATCATCACCGGTGATGACGACCGGATTGTTCCCACTGCACAGAGCATCCAGTTATCCAGGGAGATACCCGGAGCGGAGTTGGGGGTATTGAAAGATTGCGGGCATGTCCCTCAGGAGGAATGCCCGGACCAGTTCATGACATCAATCCACGCTTTTTTGGCGGGTACGAAATGAAACAGGATTGTTCATAAAAAAAGAACTTACTTTCCTCTGGACATGATTTCGGATTATGAACCGTAATGCCGGATATATATCACATTAAGACATAACAGAAACGTATGGGATTGCTTCCTTTCAGTGAAGACCAGAAACTTCTGCTGGTGATGAGTGCGATAGTAATTCTCGCTCTCATTGCTTTCTGGCCGGTCATTGATATGGTTGTGTGGGCTGGTGCCCTTGCAGTCGTTCTTATCCCGTTCCATCACCGGCTCTCCCGCACAGTCTCACCATCAACTTCTGCCACCTTCATCACTATCTGGATCATTCTTGGGATCCTCCTGTTAATGTCGGCTGCTGCATCGGTCATGTATAATAACCTCGATTATATCGGGGGCATGGTGACCGCGATCGTGAAAGGCTTTGACAACTCAGCCATCACGTTTTTGCTTCCGGAGTTCACGCAGGAGCAGCTTGCCAACATGCCAAACACGCTTGTCCAGATACTCCTGCATACTCTTATGTCACTGACCGAAAACCTGATGCTGGCACTGCTTCGGATTTCCATCCTCTTCCTCTCTCTGGGAATGCTCATCTCCTATGGCGAGCAGATCTGGATGACACTGACAAAAAACCTCTCCCCCAAACTCGCTGCTGCCGTTTCAAAGCTATCAGAGATCACCAGTAACACAATCTACTCCCTTATCGTTGTGCAGATCTCCTCGGCAGGTATCGCCTTTCTTATCGCCATCCCGTTCTTTTACTTTTTCGGTTACGGGAACGTCCTGCTGTTTGCAACCCTGATAGGGATTGCCCAGCTGATCCCCCTCATCGGATCAGCTGCCATCATCCTTGTTTTTACCCTCTACCTGATTGCACTCGGTGATTACCGGGGGGCTGCAGTAATGGTCCTTGTTGGTTATCCGCTCATGAGCGGCTGGCTCGATTATTACTATCGTCCGGTTATGATGGGAAAACGCGTTGCCATCCACCCGATCCTCATGATGATTGCGATCCTTATTGGTATCCCCTTCATGGGATTCGTAGGTTTCATTCTCGGGCCGGTGCTGATGGCTCTCCTGGTAACCGTCTATAAACTGTATGCTGAGGAGACATCTTCGCATGCTTCTGAAACCTGACCGAATAGTGCGGACTCCTGG
This sequence comes from uncultured Methanoregulaceae archaeon, assembly GCA_963841015.1. Lineage (GTDB taxonomy): Archaea > Halobacteriota > Methanomicrobia > Methanomicrobiales > Methanospirillaceae > Methanoregula. The sequence continues at coordinate 535,933 of CAWJAX010000003.1, forward strand.
GATTACCGGAGCTAAACACAGGTATTCAATGCGAATCTTTTTTTTAAAAAAAAAAGTTCATATTCGCTTTGTGTGACGTTAAACAGAAATCCCGGTACAATTCCTCTGCAGCAAAGGAATGCCAGGCCGGTTTTGACTACCTGGTGAAAAGGAGGTTTTGACAGACTTGCTGAAAGACTGAAACCAGCGGTGCCAGGATACATACTGCCAACAATACTACCGATTGAAGAGTAATCCTGCCCAGATTTTTTACTTTTTCCCTCAAGGAGATGAGATTAATCAAAAAAATCTGACGTTAACACGGGATTGGGGCCGAGGGAGGATTTTTTTTAAAAATACCGTGTTGTTTCCATTACTGACCTATCGTCTCAAAAAACCCATTAAGAATACCCCAACTCCCCCAAGAAGAAACATCGCACCAAGAACTGTGCCTATATAAGTACTCGGTGCAAGAAGAAATATTCCAACAACCACACCCAAAATACCAGCAATCATTAACCCTATATTGACCATGTGTTATCCAATTACCACAACAATGTTCATGGTAATAAACATGTTGTAAATGAGATTCGCAACCCGGGTGAAGATGAGAACATGCAGATAGAGCACCCGGGCATGCTCATGTCAGTTAATTATATCTTTGTCCGAAGAGAAGGGAAGCATATGTGGAAATTTTGGAAAAAACCAGAAAAACCCAAGACAAAAATAGATAAACTGTCTGAAAAAGTGGATCAGGCTGTTGCCGGAACGGAAAAAGATCTTAAGGGATTATCCAAAACCGGGCGTTCAAAAGGTGAGAAAAGTGTGGATGATGTTATTGTGAATTTAAAAGGGGATCTTGAAAATATTGAAAAAAAGAAATGATAGATTTCTTCCGGACTCCTGCACAAAGGGTCTGGTTATTAACGACTAAAATACTCCCCCTATACTTCTTTTACCACCTGGATCTCACCCGATTCCAGTGCATCAAGGAACAGCTCACAATCCCGCTCGGTCTGTTCAGCATACAGTTCTGCAAACGACCCTATAGATTTATCAAAGGTGTCGGATTTCCCGATATACCCATAGATCATCGATGCATCACCGGATCGGGCATGGGCACGGGCAAGAGTCCAGCCGCAAAAACCAGCATACCGGGATAACTGTTGGGGTGTGCTTGTCGATACATCGAAAGAGAATTTCATATCCCTGAGTTGCCGGACATAAAAGTGGCGTTTTTCTTTCCCGGTCGCCCACCCGAGCAGCATGTCGCTGGCTGACTGCATAAGGCGCTGGCCTACGACAATCCTTTCCCCCTGATGTTTGAATTGACTTTTTCCTGCATAAGGTTCGAGGACAGAAGGATTCGCCTCTTTTACCTGAAGAAGAAGGGGATCATTCTCTTCTGCCATCAGGAGCAGCACACCACACCGGGTACCCACACTCCCCACACCGACGACTTTATATGCAACATCCTCGATATGATACCGATCCAGCGGCACCCTTCGTTCATAGGGGAGCGTTTCACGATACTGCTGAAATGCATCAATTATTCCTTCAGGAACCTGCTCTTCAGGAGGCGGGTGGTACACGAGGGGGATCTCATCGACAATGAGCCTTTTTCCGCCATGGACCTTGGTAATCTTGGGAAATACATATTCAGTTATATGTGCCCGTGCCTCAGCCTCAATGCGTTCCCTGTTTCGTTTTGCCTCGGCATCGGGTGCATTTTTAATGATACTCTCAATATCAAGCCTGGCATACCATACATCGAGTACTTTCATTGTGGAAAAACTGGCGATTGCTTCACGATATGCCTGAACACAGGCTCTCGTGATAGTATCACAATCCTTTTCTGAAAAATCATTATCCAGGGAACATACATAAAAACTGGTCGCAAGACGCTTCACATCCCATTCAAAGGGGGCAGGAAGGGTCTCATCGAAATCATTGATATCAAAGATGAGGTTCCTCTCGGGAGTAGCAAACAGCCCGAAATTGGAGAGATGACAGTCCCCACAGGCCTGGACCCGGATATCAGACGTTGGTGTCTGTGCAAGGTCCATTGCCATAAGTGAAGCCGTGCCCCGATAAAACGCAAAGACGCTCTTTGACATTCGTCCATAGCGAATGGGTATGAGGTGTTCGAGCCTTCCTTCACTTGACTTTTTAATCACCTTCACCGGATCGGTCCGGTTGGGAGCCACTTCAAACTCAGCCTGGGATACCCGGGGGACCTTTTCCCGCAGGGATTTTCCTTCCTGTCTGCGCTGTTCAGCCGTTTTATACTCTGAAATAAATCTCGCAATACCAAACGCGTCTCGCTTCACCGTTGTTTTATTCTTCATACTCCCCCTCCACCATCTGAGCAAACAGTGGTCTGCCAGAACCCTTTTGGTATCCTCACCTTGGTGTCATTGCAGTATAGATTTTTCCCAAGAATTTTAATTTGCAGCTGACTATCGTCAAATGGAACTCAAAGTTTTTTTAATTTTTCCCGGCTTTTATAGTTCGCCGGTAATTGCCTCTTTTCGCTAAAAAAAATTATTTATCTGTTTTGAGGTTTTTTTCGAGGTGCTCAAGCCTCGCGGAAATTTCCTGGTTTTTCTGTTCCTGCCGGGACATAAGCGATTTTATTTCATCCATTCCGGCGATAACCTGTTTTTCGAAGGGGATGATATCCTCTTCCGGTTTGTTCTCTTCATCATCCTTTGCCGGGGAGGCTAACAGTTTGCTTGAAATCAACCCGGCAAACGTTGCAAAGACAGCTACCCCGGTCGTCATTACTATGATACCTACCAGTCTCCCACCGGTAGTAACCGGAAACCGATCCCCGTATCCGACAGTGGTGATGGTAACATATGCCCACCATATCGCATCACCGGCAGTGAGGATATTCGCAGACTCTGAAGCACGTTCCGCCTGCAGGACCAGGAACCCCCCTGCTTCGATGATGAGGATAACCATTACAACCAGAATATATAATGCTGACTGGGCCCGGTTCGTGGAAAGGTACGATCCGATATATGATATCCCGTACTTTCTGACGATCCGATATGCCTTGTATATCCGGAACAGCCGGAAGATACGCAATGCCGGGATGCAGGCCAGAAGGTCAGCCCAGCCAAAATCGCGTAAGAAGTAAGATGACCTTGACGGGGCCGTGGCTAATCTCAGACCAAAGTCGTAGATAAAGAGCAGGGTAAGCACTGCGTTGACGATGTAGACAACATTGATCGCATCCTGATCAACTCCCGGCAGATAGGCAAGAAGCATATTGAAGACCGAAAGAATCGAAACCGAAGCGATGAATAATTCATACCCGAAATCCAGTTGCTCTCTTCGCTTGATATGTATCATGAAAATTCACTACAAGAGAAATGCGACGATAGCTTAAAAAAACTGCGATTTTCGTGGAGATCGATCTTCAGGTAAGAGTAACTCGTTCAAGGTACTAAAATACCGATTCCGGATTCAGGAAAGCAAATTCAAAGTGATTTTCCCTGACATTTCAAGAATGATCCTGATATTTTTGATCCACAGTCGTATTTTTCAATTTCCAGAGCCAAAAAATTGAGAAAATCAGGTAACATACTTCATCAGTGATCGTGAAAAAAGGGATACTTACCGCTTAAAAAAATTACGAGCAATCGTAATTATGCTGGTACTTATTTTCCCATACTCCGAATTTTAGCTCTTTGAGGAATATTTCTCAAAAATAAATTCCCCGATCTGTCGTACACATTTTCCTGTCAATTAAATAGTTATCTGGTCAATTGGGTTCGCCAGATTCGATAAAACGGTAATTTGCCCATTTTTTGACATAAGGTATAAATAGAAAGATTTCAGAGGAGTACTCGGTAATTTGTATGGCAGTTTATAGTGCAAATGAGGGTCAGGTTAATGACCTCAGGTGGGGATCGTTCGTTCTTCTCGGATTTCTCGCTATCGTGTTCGGGCTCTTAATTGCGTTCTTCCCCCAGATGACGACCCTGATCATGATAGAACTCATCGGGATCTTCCTCGTGATCGTATCGTTCGGCGTAATCATGATGTCAGCGGTTGCCCCGGGTGGCCTGAAGGGATCGATACTGCTTGCAATTCTTGGGATCCTTGGATTCTTCTTTGGGATTGCAACAATCCTTTCACCGTACGTGATGGGCAAGGCGATCTTCATCCTGGCAGGTATTGCCCTGTTAATCGGCGGTATCATTGGTCTGGTCCTCGCAGTTTCAGAAAAAGAGATGGCACACCGGGGGCTGTTCGCCCTCCAGGGTATCCTCTCGATTATACTGGGTTGCCTTATTATCGCCGGTCCGGTAATTGGTGCATCACTTCTCGTCCTTCTCCTCGGTACCTATTTTGTAGTCTGGGGGATTCTCAGCGTCATTATGGGTTTTGTTGTCCGTAGTGCGAAAAAGGCGTAATTCTGTAATTACTAAAAAAGAAATTCCTTTTTTTCTTCTTATCTCTGGTTAGTGTCAACATTCCTTTCGGAACGCTCTTTTGAAGCATTATGACCTGTGGTGAAAACTTCATTCTACCTTATATACAATCGAACCGGTACGTGTATTGAGAAAACTATTCATGGCAGGAACAGTATGAATCCGGATAAAGAAAATCTCCCTTCGGGAAATGATGAATCAAAAAATAACTGTAAGGAGAAAGGGGGCATTCATTCATTTGTCGAATCTATGGCATTATCCAGTACCTGGCTGTTCAGTCTTGCCGTAATTGGTACCGGAATAATTGCAGCCATGCTTTTTGTTTATGGGTTTTTATTGAGTGTTGCCGGAGTATTTCATTTAATAGCCGAATTCACCCTTGATTTACACGTCATCAAGGAATACCTGGGTACCTCCATTGAGATTATCGATATTTTCCTGGTGGCAACTGTTTTTTACCTGATATCACTGGGGTTGTATGAACTGTTCATTGCAAAAGCACCACTTCCCGGCTGGGTGGAAATACGCAATCTCGATGATTTGAAAACAAAACTCCTGGGTCTCACGGTCATTGCCCTGGCGGTTGTCTTCCTCGGTTATGCTCTCACGTTGAGTACCGGGACCAGTATCCTGGAACTTGGTGCCGCAGTGGGAATAATGATTGCAGCCATTTCTGCCTATCTGTGGGTAAAAAGTTAGAATAAAAAATCCTTTCGGGATCACGGTTGTTCCCTGATAACCAGTTTCCCCACCAGCCACGAGATCAGGATTGCGATATACAGGGTGCCAGTGATCATCTCAAACATCATTATCATTCGTGCAAAGGAAGTTGCAGCGGCAACATCATAATTGCCCGTCGTGGTCAGAAACGAGAAACTATAACTGATAAAATCAGGCAGGTATCTGAGCTGGTTGGCATCAACTCCCGCTAACGTGAACGATGAGGGAAGTAAAAGCTCAATGACCATAATTCCGTATGCCCAGAAAATACCGATCAGAAAATATACCGATATTGCACCGGCAACGAGATCGAAGTTCGCTTTTCGTTCACGGATTATGCTGGAAAAAATGATGATGGTTACAAACCCGAAAAAGAGGAACGGCATGATGACTGAAGCCTGATAATAGGGGGGTTCTCCCGTCAGGAAAAAGAGAATATTAAGAACAATACTTAGTGCGGCAAAGATACTCCCGATAATCAGGTACAACCGGTTCCCGCTGATAGTAACGATGGCACTCATCAGTACAAGGATGATGAGAACATACACAAGGTATTGAGTGGCCGGGTGATCGGAAAAAAGTGGCAGCAGGATGAGAAATAAAACGATAGCGATAAGATTAAAGGTATATTTATTGCGGTCTCTCCATTCCAGAAATGCTGATAATCCCGTTTTTTGGGGTTTTTCTGGATTTATCTGAGAAGGAGAGTTTGTCAAAAGAAATCACCTGGCATATAGGACGGATTGAATGAACTTATATTCTCGTCTGGGTCCTGATAATTATTGTCATGAGAATGTGTCAAATGCCAAATCAGGCTGTCTCACTATGAATCGGTTTCGTTCGGAACCACGGGGGGAACACTCAGGTAACAATCCTCAACCCTTGCCGTCCATACTCTGGACTTCTGTACAATAACAGTTTTTTTCTTCCTGCCAGTACATACTTAATCAACTCCACAAAGGATCAGAATGATCAGCTCTCACCATCAAAGAATTCGCAATAATGCCCCTCTTCTCCAAAAAATCAGGGAGAAGGGGTATACACCGGTGGATATGCATATTCATACCCACCATTCGGATGCTTCAATGAGCATTCACTCGCTCCTCAGTCGTGCAAAACACCTTGGGATTGGGGTTGCAATTACCGATCACAACGAGATCAGCGGGGTGATCGAGGCGTATAATCAATCCCATGGTGTGCTGGTCATCCCGGGCATTGAACTCAGTTCCTGTGAAGGCCCGCATATCCTCCTGTATTTTTATTCCGCGGGCGACCTCGCTGATTTTTTCTCTACCCATATCAAAGGAACCCTGAGAAAAAGCCAGTATATGGCAATTCAATTGTCGGTTGAAAAGATCCTTACATCGGCAGAGAAGTATGCCTGTGTGAAAGTCGCCGCCCACCCGTTCGGGTATTTTGGCATCAACCGCGGAATCCTGAAATGTATTGATAATAAGACACTTCCCGAAGAAATTATCGATCATATTGACGGTATCGAGGTGATATGCGGGGGTATGGGCCAGGATCTCAATGATAAAGCGGCCAGGTACGCAGGAGAGCATGATCTCCCGATTACGGGGGGGTCCGACGCCCATGTACTCCCTTCAGTAGGCGGGGTTGTGACCGGTGTAAAAGCAGATACCGTTGAAGGATTTCTTGACGGTATTCTCGCAAAGGAAAGCATCGTTGTCGGATCAACCGCAAACCCCCTCCACAAAGGGATGACCGCAGGAGTAATTGCCTGGAACTACATCCCCTATACCGTCTCCTCCCTCCAGGTCCACTACGAGCAGAATATTCCCCGGATGAAGCGGTATCTCAATGATTTGATAAAATAACCCGGTAGATTCTTGTTTTTTTTAAAAAAAAAAATTGTGATTACAGGACAGCGGAGAAGAGACGGGAAAACGAAGATCGTGCCTTGAAATATCGTGTACGGCTGGCATACCATGCAGGAGTCAGCTCGGTACAGACGGAGAGATCATTGAGATATGCCTGTTTTAATTCTCCTGCTACCTGTTCATCATACATGAGTGCATTGGTCTCAAAGTTCAGCCGGAAACTCCGGATGTCCCAGTTTGCACTCCCGACAGAAGCCACGGCACCATCAATCACAATCGTTTTGGCGTGAAGGAACCCGTTATCATAGGTATAAGCCCTGACACCCGAATCAAGGAGTTCTTCAACATAGGAATGGCTGGCCCAGTAAACAAACATGTGATCCGGCACTGCCGGGATCATTAACCGCACGTCAACTCCTGACTGGGCAGCGATACGAAGAGCATCCATGATGCTCTCATCGGGAATAAAATACGGAGTCTGGATATATACCGATTCTGTCGCCGTATTGATCATCTTGATGTATGATTCCTTCACCGGGTTCCATTTTGTGTCAGGACCGCCGGAAACGATCTGGATCGTAGAACCTTCCGGCAGAGGACTCTGGTGGAAATACCGCGGCAAAACTTCCAGGTTTTCCTTTGATGCGAAATTCCAGTCGAGATAAAACCGTATCTGGGCAACTAATGCGCCGGTCCCTTTGATCCGTACTGCAGCATCCCTCCAGTATCCCCAGCGTTTGTCCAGCCCGAGATAATCGTCACCAATGTTAAAGCCACCGATGAATGCCGTCTCTCCATCAATCACTGCAATTTTCCGGTGGTTCCGGAAGTTGACCCGGAAGTTAAAATAGGAGAACAGGGAGGGGAAAAAGACTGCATGCTTTCCTCCGGCAGCAGTAAATTCATCGTAATAATGTTTAGGCAGGCCACCGCTTCCGACCCCGTCAACAAGAAGCCGTACTTCAACTCCTGCACGAGCCCGTTCGGTGAGCGCCTTCATGATATCCCGGCCGAGGCCGTCGTCTTTGAGAATAAAATACTGCATATGCACATGGTCACGGGCTGAGCCAATTTCCTTGATCAGGTCAGCGAACTTGGCTTTCCCATCCGTGTAGGGGGTGATATGATTGTTGGTCGTGATCAGGGCACGGTTATTCTGGAGCAGCAGAAGAGCCATCCGCTGGTACGCACCGGACCATCGATCGGTCAGCTTTGCCTCTTTTGTTTTTATTTCCTGTATCTGTGAAGCCATCAGATCTGTCAATCTCTGATCGGCCTCATTCTTGAGGGAGAACAGCTTTTCTTTCCGGTAATTCTGACCAAAGACCAGGTATAAAAAAAATCCGAGGAACGGCAGCAATAACAATGCCAGAATCCACGCAACTGCACGTGTCGGGTTTTTTCTCTCAACAAACACAATCGTGATGGCAAAAAAAACATTTACGACAAAAAATATCGGATACAGGAAATAGTAGATTGCCTGCAGGAAATCCCATATCTGGACAACAAGATCAGAAACCATAGTAAACCTCACCACAGGGTGATTTCAAACACCGTTTAGGGATAGTGGAATACCATATCCTAAATAGTTTGCTTTTTTTAGGAGATTTGGAAAATATGAAAACCAGATCCTTTTCATGAAAGATCCCCTTTATCGTAAATGATATGATATTTTTGCAGCCGGATAAAAAATCTGAGCAAATTTTTAATCGATTATCATTACGATAATCGAATTATCTGATTGAGTTAAAAACAAGTTAAAAATGAAAATAACCCGGAATAATGCCGGGGCAAAAGGGAAAAATTATTTTTTCTCTTCTTTCTTTTCTTCTTTTGCGTCTTTTTTATCGTCTCTTCGTCCTTTTACAGCCTTGACTGCGGCTACTTTACCAATTAGTCCCATTCGGTGTTCCCTCCTCAGCTCAACGTTTCAGTAAAGACTTACTGTCTTTTGATGTTGGGCTAATAGATACTTCCGTTGTTATTATAAAACTTTATTTGCAATTTGCAAAAATTAGAAGTTTTTTTTTGAATGGGATGGGAAAATAATTGATTCTTAAAATTCTTTTCTCCTGATATCTGCCTTTCATGGGGCTCCTGCTGCTATGGAATCCCCTGGTAGTGATTGCATCCACACGGGTTCCAATGTCGGTTCCCTATCAGAAAAGAGGTTGAAAGAAAGAGGTTTTCTCATTTCGGTTTTTCAGTATTGCCTGCAACTACAGGACTGAACTTTCCGAAAGTATGGAGATTCTCACCGGTAAAAAAAATCAATGTCTCAGTCTCATCGCTTTTTCATCAGGATTACGGATACCAAACCCACAAGAGAGAGGGCAACAATGATCGTCATCAGAGACACAGGGGATGCAGTGGTTGGCTGAGCAACGGGGGTGAGGGCAGCATTGATTACTACCGTCTGCCCGGGGCTTATCGAGCCAGAATCGGTATAGGTTTTATAGCCCTGCATCCGGATTTCAATCGTATAGGATTTTGTTGCATCTAGGGGTACATTCTCGAGAGATAACGGGGTGACACCCTTATAGGCATTGTTAATGTAGATATCTCCCCCGCTTGGCTGGGAATAGATCTCTGCACTTGCAGTTGTTGGTTTCGCGGAAGCAGGCTGAAGAACCGCCGCTACCTGTGCTGTCGTTCCTGCCACGATCTTTGCAGTTGTCGTGTAATCCTGGTATCCTGATTTTTTCAGGACCGTGGTATAGGTTCCGGGAACCAGCGATGTGATGTACAGAGGACCGGAAGAGCGGGTTTCTCCCTGGTAATCTCCGTTGAGATAGACCGAAGCTCCGGTGGGTGTTGAGGAGACGTCAAGATCACCAGTCGTCGGGCTCGAGATAGGGGAGAGTGTAGCAGACAGGGAGGTGGTCTGTGCATTGTATACCGTAGCGGTCTGGGTAAAATCCTTATAGCCGGATTTTTTCAGGGTTACCGTGTGAGTACCAACAGCAAGGTTGCCGACTATCTGGTTAGTGTATCCCTGGTAGATGGTATCCACATACAGGCTTGCCCCAACGGGAAGTGAGGTAACTGAGATTGACCCGTATTGCGCATTCGGTACCAGGGTGGCGTACACATTGCTTGTTCCACCTGGTTTCACCTCGATGCTGGTAGAGTAGAGCTGGAACCCTGACTTTGACACCTGAACATTATGCCATCCTGTGCTGACTGCATTGAACGTCCCGGGAGTGGTAAGCTGGTCATATCCGTTATCCAGGATCGCAGACGCACCCGAAGGATTGGAATTCACGTAGATGTTTCCTGTCTGGACAACCGGGACTAAGCTTGCGTGAACGGGGATGTGTTGTCCCACTGCAGGATTCCCGGAAAAATACTGACTCCATGGCTGATACCCCGCTAAATTGACGGCGATCGTATGGCCCGGAGTTCCCGTGACATACACGGTTGCCGTGGTTGGTGTATTTCCAACCGGCGTACTGTCAACCGTAACAGCTGCACCACTGGGATATGACGTGATGTCATAAAATCCTGCATCTCCACCAATAGGAGGCATGACAACAGCCGCGGATGTTATCCCTATCATCGCAATTGCGATAATGAGCATTACCAGAAACTTCGTTTTCATAATAGATCTCAACTGGATTTTTAAATTTATAAACGAATCGCTATTCTCCTTAAAAATAATGCCTTTAAAAAAAGATTCTGGCAAGTCTGCTATTTTGCACACATGCGTATTAAACAAGGGTAAAGTGTAATTTTAACCCCCTAAATTTTTCATAAAATCTTCGGAAAATAATACTCTAATCGATAGTTTTCATGCTCCTGGGGGCTTTTTTTAAAGCCTCCACCCCCGCCGCTGTGGCGACCCCATATCGCGATAGACCCGAATACAGGACAACACGAAAAGAATGCTTGAAAATCATAGTCACTTTTTTCATTCCAGTTGTAGTTACATAATTTTTTTTAAAAATGTCGTCGTGAGAATAAAAAAATTTACAGGCTAGATCGGTACATTACCCTAAACAAAAGTATACTAAAATGGATAACCTGAATTTTAAGTTCAGAAGTTCTCATCATTAAAAAAAATAATCAGGGTCTTTTTAGCCTCATCGCTTTTTCATCAGGACTACGGATACCAGACCCACAAGAGAGAGAGCAGCAATGATCGTGATCAGAGAGACAGGGGATGCCGTGGTTGGCTGTGCCACAGGGGTTAAAGCCGCGTTGATTACCACATTCTGCCCGGGGCTTATCGAGCCGGAGTCGGTATAGGTTTTATAACCGTCAAGCCGTAGTTCAATCGAATACGTCTTTGTTGCCTCTATCGGCACATTCTCGAAAGATAACGGGGTGACACCCTTATAGGCATTGTTGATGTAGACACCGGCCCCGCTGGGCTGGGAATATATCTCTGCGCTCGCGGTTGTTGGCTTCACCGTCGCAGGCTGGAGAGCCGCTGATACCTTCGCCGTTGTTCCTGCCACGATATTCGCAGTTGTTGAATAATCATTGTATCCTGATTTTTTCAGGACCGTTGAATAGGCTCCAGGAGAGAGTCCGGTGATGTAAAGAGGGCCGGAGGAACGTGTTTCTCCCTTGTAAGCACCATTGAGATAGACCGAAGCACCGTAGGGTGTTGAGGAGACGTCGAGATCACCGGTGGTCGGGCTTGCGAGCGGGGAGAGCGTGATAGACAGGTACGTAGTCTGTGCATTATTCACCGTGGCCGTTTGTGTATAATCCTGGTAGCCGGATTTTTTCAGGGTCACGGTGTGGGAACCCACGGCAAGGTTGCTCACGATCTGGTTGGTGACCCCCTGATAGATGGTATCCACGTACAGGCTTGCCCCGGTCGGATTTGAAGATACTGAAAGTGAGCCGTATTGCTTGGTCTGAACGAGGGTTGCGTACACGTTACTTGTTTCTCCCGATCTCACCTCTACACCCGTTGAGTAGACCTGGTACCCGGATTTTGATACCTGGATCTCGTGCCAACCGACAGGAACCGCATTGAATGTTCCCGGCGTGGTAAGCTGGTCATATCCATTATCGAGGACCGCAGAAGCACCTGAAGGATTGGAATTTACATAGATGTTTCCTGTCTGGGGAACCGGGTTGAGGGTGGCAAAAACGCTGACTGTCTGATCGACAGCCGGGTTCCCGGAATAAAACTGGCTCCAGGTCTGGTAGCCGGATTTGGAAACCGAGATAGTGTGGTCGGGAGTCCCGGTAGTACTCACGGTAATCGTAACCGGAGTTAATCCATAGTTTGTGCCATCGAATAGTACACTTCCCCCGGTAGGGTCTGAACTTACCTTGTAGTATCCCTTCTGGCTGCCAGGAGGGGGAGTGGGGGTTGGTGTCAGCTGTTGGAATAGGGGTTGGTGTCGGGGTCGGGGTCGCAGTCGGTACATCAGCCGGAAGAGTGCTGACTGCCGGTACATCAGCGGGAAGAGTACTTACTGCCGCTGACACTATTCCATTCATCGCAATTACGATGATAAGCATTACCAGAAACGCCTTTTTCATAATACGATGAACTGGATTTTTAGATTTATATAAGAATCGCTTTGTTTCAAAAAAAGAAGATTCAGGTTCCCTTCTTGATTGAATCAGGTTATTAACTGGATCAGGAATACACGGATAATTGTCCCGAAACTGTCAATAACTGCAAAAATTCCGAAGCTCATAGGGCTGGTACGCAGCACCGATCAAGGGGTTTGCCATCAGGACAATCACGAAGAGGGTTCCAAGGATCACTTCGCCTCATTCGCCACTTTTCCTAATCACAAAAGAGACGAGAAATAAATATGGTTTTTTTTATTCCCCCTCATAGGGGATTTACCTTCAGGCCAGCTGATTTGTATATCAGGATCTTTGTTCCCGTTGAATTAAAGAGCGTGAGCTCATCGCCGGAAATTTCATACTTCGCTGCTGTTGGCAATAACGAGAAGTACTGGGTTTCCTGCTGCATAACCGGCTCTGCACATGCCATCCTCGTAGAGGCAGGCTGGGTGATGGTAATGCCATTTGACCCAGGAGTTGTGTACGCTGCAGAATACTCATTACACCCTCCTGAACCGGAAAGTTTCCCGTTCGATCCGAATACCGCAGAAGTCTTACTCCCTGCAGTCACTGACTGGATACCTCCCTTGCCATTGTTATAATTGAACAGGTACCAGGTGCCGGTGATCGGGATACTCACTGCCTTTTTGTAGATCAGGAGTTTCACACCGGTTTTATCGAACAGGGTGAGCTGATCACCGGATATTTCGTACTTCGTTGCCTGCGGGAGTAACGAAAGGTACTGGGTCTCCTGTTGCATGACTGGTTCCGCACAAGCCATTAGTGTCGTTATAGGCTGGGTGATGGTGATACCATTCGATGCTGTGGTTGTGTACTCTGCATTATACTGATTACACCCGCCTGAGCCGGAAAGTTTCCAGTCAGCACGGAAATCCGCGGTAGTCTGGCTTCCCGTACTTACTGTCTGAATACCTCCTTTGCCATTATTATAAGAGTCCAAATTCCAGACACCAACAATCGAAGATTGTGATGCAATGGGTTGTGTCACGACGGGTAATTGAGTCGCGACTGGTGCCGGGGTAGTTGGTGGTGTAGCAGGCTGACTAGTGCATCCTGCAAAGCAAACCATAAGCATAACAATGCCCAGAATCAACAGAAGTAATTTTTTCATAACTCAATTAGACAGAACCATTCCACTTAAACGTTTCTTTATGTTTCAAAAAATGTGAGATTACTTTGATCGTCTTGTTCTTCACCAATGGCTCAATTTAAAAATTTTTTTAAAAAAAAGAAAGGGATTATAAGAATAAGAGCCGGAAAAAATTACATTTTTACAATATGAAGGTATTTTCATCCTTCGAGGTTATCCACCTTAATTATTTTTTTTGGCAATTCCCCCAAAAATCCTTCCTAATCTTTCACCATCACATTCGTACGTGTTGGTGATTCCATAACTTCCTTGAGTTCCGGTGCATCGGCCGGCAACGATGCCATTTTTCTGGCATACCAGGTGATGGCCGGGTTTGCCGAAATACCGTGTGCAAAGACACTGAATAAAACAGTTGTACTCACTACCACGGCAATGGTCTGCAATCCGGGTATGTCCGGGGCTTCGTTGAGCGTTATGAGCAGCAGGACAATCGAAGCCAGTCCCCGCGGGCCAAACCACCCGATGAACAGGACTGAATCCGTTTTTAATCCGGTTTTTACTAAAGAAAGTGCTACCGGAAGTATCCGGATGAGGGTGAGACTCAGAACTGCATAGAGGATAACAATTTGAGTGATGCCGGACAGGAGACTTGCTGCAATTACCCCAAAGATGAAAAATACGCCAAGACTGAAAATTTCTCCATCGGTGGAGGTAAATTTTATGATCGATTCACCGACTCCCCTGCCCGCGAGAGAGGTAGCCAGTCCCCCCACAAATGCAGCAATGAAACCACTTCCTCCCACCGCGGTTGCAGCAGCATAGGAAATCACTGCGAGGGCCAGAAAGCCAATCCACTGGAATCTCCCCCGCATCAATCCCTTTTCTATGGCCTTGTTGACGAGATATCCCCCTGCAAGGCCAACAATGAGTCCTACAAGAATGCCAAAACCTATCTGCTCAAGGGCAAATATGACCCACTCGCTGGCGGGAACAGCGAGGCTCTTCTGCCTGGGCAAGAACCAGAAAGAAGGCAAAAAACGGGATTGCTCCCCCGTCATTGAGTCCGCTTTCCACGTTCAGCGCCTGTCGTATGCTGGCCGGGACTTTTGGACTATTGACAATCATCTGGCCAAGTCCGGCATCTGTTGGTGCAAGAATTACTCCTATCAGCGCTGCTTCAGCCAGGGAAAGATCGGTAAAAAGCAGTATTGCTATAACTGCCCCTAAAAAAATCGTCAAAGGAAGACCTATTCCCAGTAATCGCGATGGAAAACTCCAGTTTCCTTTCAATTTACGGAAATCCAGGCGGGATGCGTCAGAAAAAAGGATTAATACCAGCGCAATTTCTGCAAATACCAGTATTAACTCACTATTTTCACTCAGGGGGATGATATCCAGTCCCTCCGGACTGACCAGCAGACCAATCGCCACAAAGATCATCGGGGCAGTAACCATTGACCCTTCGAGGCGATGCGAGACAAGAGAATAGGCAAAAAGTGCAAGGGTAAAAATGATGACACCGATGAGGATCAGAGACAGCATACCTAACGAACTAATACTTACGATGAAATCTATAAAAAAGTGCGTTTTATTTCGTGAGGATAAGGTGGTGCCATTCCAGGGATCAATAACGTAGAGAATCGGGCAGATAACGAAGGAAAAAAGAAAAAAAATAGATTTTTTTAGAGAAGGTCCACGATTTACTGAGGAACCCCGAATGCCTGCTTGGTGCCGGGTAACAGGCAGTAGATCAATATCAGTCCGCTGATGATGATAATCGGTGCCATTGCCTCCCAGGATGATCCTCCCAGCACGCAGATGATTCCGTAAATCAGGTCAAAGATGGCAATCAAAACCATGAACATCCATCCCTGGGGCTGGACTTCCCACAACATACGAAATACCGCGAGCCAGATGAAGAATAACAGACCCCAGAAAAATGCCCCGATAAGGCTGAACTGGTAAAATGCAATCGGTCCAAGATAGGTGGGAAGCAGATGTAACATCTGCAACGTATAGATCAACGCGTTAACCGCACCGAGAATAGCCAGAAAGGCCAGAATTGTAACGCCAATAGGTCGTTCTTTTGCCATAATTCAATCACTCCTTTAAGGAGGAATATTACGACGGCGGAGTATAAATACGTGGCGAAATCCGGCCAGAAAGAGCCATCAAAGTCGATAAAACGAAAAATACCATGATTTCGTGCACTATCCGGAAATATGGTGAACAGAAAAAAAGATTGTTTCAGGATTATTAACCAAGGAGCTTCTTCTTGGCAGCGGAAAACTCTTCGTCTGTCAGCACACCCGATTTGTGCAGGTCCGCCAGTTTTTGCAGCTCGGCGGTGACATCCTTGGCGGGTGCCGCTGCTGGTGCAGCGGGTGCCGCAGCCATGGCTTCGGTTGCACCCTGCTGCTTAGCCTGCTCTACTGCTGCCTGCTGCTGCTGTTGGGCTGCAGCCTGCTGCTGGGCCTGTTGCTGCCCCATTTTCATCCCTGCAACAAGCATTAATCCTCGTCCTCTCATTTTACTTACCTCCTTTGGTAATTAATTTCTGCTCCACACTTCTGATTATTTCTGACGGGATACGACCCTGACTGACCAGTTCTGCACCTGAATGGAGGAGCGCTTCCTTGAAATGGATTGCCCATGTGTTCTCGAACAAAAGAATTGCAGCAGAGTCTGTTCTTTGGTAAATCTGCTGCAATCGCTTCAAGATCATCAATTGAGAACCATTCGGCATCGCTCATTGCCTGGGCGAAAGCGCTGAATGCATCTCCGGTATGTTTTCCCATATCCTTTGCTTCCGTGATCAAGATGTTTCCTTTTGTATCCTTTAACACGAATGCCAGATCTATGATGCGGATGATTTTATTCCTTTCAAGGTTGGAAAGCTCAGGGGCTATCTCACCACTGAACTTGTTCCCGGGAAACTTTACTACAAGATAGTCTACCGGGCCCATGATTTTACCGGGCTTATTGGTACCTTTTTTTGTCATACTACTCCTTTTCTTTGCCTCTCGATTATTGGAGCCGGCATAAGATACTGGTGGATATTCGTAAATAAATATACTGCGATAAATTACAGAGATTGAAAAGTACTGTCCCTGTCATCAACCTGCCATAAACATCCGAAAAAACTCCGGTTTTGTCCGGCACATTGCATTTACCAGAATCCAAACTCCTCAGAACACAATTTTAGAATTTTAAAAAGGGGATTATTTAAAATGGTATTAGAGTTTTGGGAGCAAGGCGGCAGTTGAGCTCATAAATGCGATGATGACTGCAGACCAAAGACCCATAAGAATGATTACAAGAGTTACCGGTATGAGTACAACCAGAACAGCTTTTCCGAGTTCCATTTCGTGGTTTTCCTTGAGACCAATAACCAGAAGGACGAGATACCAGATATACGCAATAATTGATACAAACGGGATCCAGCCAAAGAGCAGAAACGGGGTTGCTGCGTACATCGTTGTCTTTATCGTCTGCCGGAAACCTTTCTCTCCACCCAATAGCAGGACAAACGCATGGAAAAACAGACCCGAGACAAATATGCCTAACAGGCAAATGAGGAACACGAGATAGACAAAGAGTACTCCCAGGGCAATGACAAAGCCGGAGAAATTCGCAACAGCACCCGCTGCAAC
This sequence comes from uncultured Methanoregulaceae archaeon, assembly GCA_963841015.1. Classification (GTDB taxonomy): domain Archaea; phylum Halobacteriota; class Methanomicrobia; order Methanomicrobiales; family Methanospirillaceae; genus Methanoregula. The sequence continues at coordinate 553,223 of CAWJAX010000003.1, forward strand.
GCCTCCGATGATTGGGAAGGCCCCCATCGTATCAACCATGGAGGTGAAGGCGGCAAGGCCCATGCTCACTACAACAATTCCATACAGGACGGTGAAGATTACGAGGAGGGCTACATAATACTGGTAGGCTGCACCAAGGGATTTTCCGTTTGTTTTTTTAAAGGTCTCCGTGGGAGACATGAGGAATCCCTTCATTTCAGTCATAAAGTCGTTGAACATAATGGTTAAGATAACAACCACAAGGTATATAATACTTAACGTGTCAATCCGCAGAAAAAAGCGGGTTTTACTCCTTAACAATTCATCCGGGGTATTTGTTTTTTTAAAAAAAAGATACTATCAGATAAGCCCGAAAAACACTATTCCTCCCGTTATGACAAAGACAATCAGGATGACCACACCTATCTTGGTCTGGCATTTATGACATATTCCTGACGGGGTGGGGTGTTCAGGATAGACGTACTTTTCTTTACACAGATGACAGGCAGCAGCTGGCTTTCCATCATCGTGTTTTTTTGAATCATGGTGTTTGGCACTCATGGCTAGAGATAGGAAATAATCGGATATTAACATGAGTATTGGTAAACGAGGTCTAACGCCAGAATCTCGAAGGAACGAGAGATATCCTGGAGCTCAATGTCGATAGATCGTGCCAGACACTGATGGGAAGGATCTCCGGGCAGATGGCTTGCTTTTCCCGGAATTTCCTTTCTGATTTCCCTTTTTTATTAATGCGAAATTGAGATCCGTACGAGCTCTGATAAACCCCTGTCTGATGCATTCCACTTGCAGTATTTACCTGGAAAAAGTGGTCCTGAAGAAAAAGCAATATTTCGCGTCATTCATAGAAGAAGAATTTTCCGATCTTTGCCTCAAAACAGGTGTTCTTTTCCTGCTGACCGTGCTATCCCACCAGACCCTTGTAGTTTCGCCTCCCGATAGGTGCTATTAGCGGTGATTTTCTGCGTCGATTCAGCCCAGTATAGCCCAATTGGCTGTAGAATGGAGTATTCCGAAAATATTAGTGCTGTTTTTTTGCGAATTAGTGCTGTTTTTGAGGGCAGGAACCCTTCGCGAAGAGAAGTCTCCGTCGGAGAATGCGATTGCCGGGAATCCACGTCCCCGATGCACAGATTCATACATCCAAACAGGAAAAATAATAAAACAAGGTATATTATTTTAAAAACCACATTTTCCAGCTTTGAAAAATCAGGGAATAAATACCATTAATACCTTCCCACAACCAAAATTGAGAAGATGTCCGCACCAAAGTCTGCCGGCGGTCAGACCCAGGATGAGATTATGGCAGTCTCCCTGTTCAAGCTGGGACTCCGCAGCACAGACACCTTGCTTGAGATTGGCTGCGGAACCGGCAAAGTCTCGATAGCTGCTGCACAGCGAGTGAAAAAAGTCTTTTCCATCGATAAAAGGCCCGAAGCAATAAAGACTGCACGGGAATCGGCAGAAAAAACTACTCTGCACAACCTGGAATTTTTTTTGTACGGATGCTGCCGCTTTTCTTGCATCAGACCGTATTTTTGATTGTGCTTTTGTAGGCGGAACACAGCAGCTAACCCAGATCCTCCCTGTCCTTACAAAAAAAGTGAGGAGAACAATTGTGGTAAACGCGGTTCTTTTGAGCACACTGAGTCAGGCAGTTACGACCATGCAGCAGTCTGGCATATTATGTGAAGTTGTCCAGGTACAGGTCGCACGATCGCACGAGATTGCGGAAAGCATCATGTTCAAACCGATCGACCCGGTCTACGTGATCGTCGGGAAGGGAACTGCATGCTGATAGGTCTGGGACTGGGGCCGGGAAATCCTGAACTTCTTACCCTGCGGGCTGTACGGCTGCTCAAAGAGGCAGATACGGTGTTCGTACCGGGACGGATCGCCTATGATCTCGTAGCACCGTATCGTGATGCGGTGATACTCAAATTCCCGATGACCGAGGATGAATCCCTGATCAGGAAGTGCCTTTTAGAGAATGCAGAGAAGATTGCTTCTGCAGCACAAAGTGGTCTTGCGGTTTTTGGCATTCTGGGTGATCCGAATTTCTTCTCCACATTCTCACGGTTGTGCAGTATTCTGGCAGAGAAATATCCCGCTCTGGAATACCGGACAGAACCCGGGATCAGCTCAATCACTGCATTTGCGGCTGCTGCCGGTATCTCGCTCAATGGTGGTTTTACTGTATCCGACGGACCTGAACCCGATTCGCGGATTCTTCTCAAGGTAAAACATCCAAAGGAAAAGGCTGAGGAACTCCGCAGGGACGGCTACCGTGAGTTTGTGCTGGTCGAGCGGATGTACTTTGCTGACATGAAAGTGTACAGGAATAACGATCTCCCGGAGAAAAGCGATTACTTAAGCGTCATGTATGCGAGGCGTTAATCGTGCAGGCAAAGGTCTGGTTTGTCGGAGCAGGTCCCGGAAACCCTGACCTTATTACCGTCAAGGGACTCTCCCTTCTCCGAAATGCAGATGTTCTCATCTATGCCGGATCCCTGGTCAATCCTGTGCTCATCGAAAAGTCCGGAGCAGCAATCAAGCTTGACAGCTGGGGTATGCATCTGGATGAGCTTGTAACAGCGATGGAGATGCCGGCCAAATCCGGAAAAACCGTTGTCAGGCTCCATTCCGGTGACCCCTCGCTCTATGGGGCGATCGTCGAGCAGATTGAAGAACTGGAGAGGCGGGGGATCACCGTCGAGATCGTCCCCGGGGTATCATCACTCTTTGCAGCGGCAGCTGCACTGGGGACCCAGCTTACCCTTCGCGGGGTGTCTGAATCCCTGATTGTTACGCGACCGGCCGGAAAAACGCTCACTCACGACCAGATCGCAGAACTCTCATCCCTTGGTTCTACCATGGTCATCTTCCTCGGCACCGAAAAACTCGGGGAGATTACAAAAAAACTGAATTGTCCGCAGGACACACCGGCAGCAGTTGTGTATCACGCATCATGGCCGGATCAGAAAATTGTACGGGGAACCATTGCAGATATTGCACAAAAAGCACAAGCTCACGGGATCGAACACACAGCACTCCTGATTGTAGGGGGTGTGGTTGACCCCCACAGGAAAGGTTACACGAGGTCATATCTCTACTCATGAATGATACGGTAGTCATCGCACTCTCCCGGTTTTTGGGCGAAGCAGAACAGGTCGCAAAGTTTCTTGGCGCTGATGTCCGGTTGTATACCCCTACAATTTTTTCAAAGCTGTTTCCGAATACACGGCGGATTGTCGCAATCATGTCGATGGGAATTGTTGTGCGCAGGATCGCTCCTCTGATGAATAATAAATGGAATGATCCCGCGGTGGTCGTGGTGAGCCCTGACCTTACCTACGCCATTCCGGTTATCGGCGGTCATCATGGAGCAAATGAACTCGCAAAAGAGTTGTCAGCACTGGGTATCCGGCCGGTTATCACAACAGCAACTGAAGCTGACCGGCAGGGATTCTGTTGAAGCACTCGCTCAACGAAGCAAATGTGAGGTCGTTAACAGGGAGTCAACACGAAAGGTGAATGCCGCTATGCTTGACGTGGATGTCCCGGTTTTTACCGTGAAAGGTCCCGGCATAGTCATAGCAGGTTCAGATGTTTCCATCCTGTTAAAGAAAGGGGAATATACTGTTGGTGTCGGGTGTCGCAAAGGAGTGAAAAGCCAGGAAGTTATCGATGCGATACGCAAGGCACTTGAAGAAGCAAAGGTGGCAGAACACGAAGTACTGGTCTATGCAACAACGCAGAAGAAGAGTGGTGAGAAAGGACTCCTCCAGGCAATCTCTGCCCTTTCTGGCAACTTGATATTCCTTGACGATGATACCATAAACGCTCATGGCGGGGTTACCCCGTCCCGGGCAACAAAGATCGGGCTTTTGGGTGTTGCCGAGCCAGCTGCCCTTGCCGTCGCAAAAAGAAAACAGCTTGTCATGCACAAGAAAGTATACGGGAGAGTTACGGTTGCCATCGCACACTGAACCAAAAAAAGGGAGCCTTGCCATAGTCGGTCTTGGGCCCGGACGCAGGGAATACATGACCCCCCGGGCACTCAAGGTAATAGCCTGCGCGGACTATGTGATTGGCAATGCCCTCTATCTTGATCCTCTTGAACCATTACTTTCGGGAAAAACCGTGATCCGGAGCTCGATGGGAAAAGAGGTTGAACGGGCGCAACAGGCAATCGATCTTGCCCAGTCCTCCGTGGTTGCGATCGTCTCCGGAGGAGATGCCGGGGTCTATGGCATGGCGAGCATCGTCCTTGAAGTCCTCGAACATTCCGGTGCTGAGATCGATGTCGAGGTGATCCCGGGTGTCACCGCGGCAAATGCTGCAGCATCAAGGATCGGATCTCCCCTGTCCGGTGATTTTGCAGTCATCAGTTTATCGGACCTGTTGACCCCGCTCGAGGTGATTGAGCAACGGCTTGACGCGGTCTTTTCAGTAGGGATCCCGGTAGTGCTCTACAACCCGAAGAGCCGGGGAAGACCGCATAATTTTGCACTTGCCATAGCACATGCCCGCAAGTATCTTGGGGCAGAAACACCCATAGCAATCATCAGGAACGCGTTACGCGATGATGAAGAAGTGATCGTGACGACACTCTCCGACGTGGAAAAGGTTGAGAACGCTGTGGACATGCATACAACAGTAATTATCGGGGGAAAAGAAAGCAGGATATGGAGGATGGGTGACGATGTCAAAGGAATTATCACGCCACGGGGATACCACCACAAATACGTATATTGATCCCGGTGCTGAAACCAAAGAAGCCTACGAGATCTCGAAAAAATCGCGGACACTTGCACGAACCATGGTTGGTAATGCAAATGACGAAGACCGTGTCCGGCAGCGGTGTTCTATCGCCGTCGGTGATTTTGGCATGGCTGAACTTATGAGATTCCAGCGTGATCCTATTGCCGCAGCACTGGCTGCACTGGAGCAGAACGCACTCATTATCACCGATATCCGCATGGTGCAGGTCGGGATCCAGAAAAAGGGGCACGCAAGCGAAGTGCTGTGTGCACTTGACTTCGGAGCAGGGATCGCAAAGGAGCAGGGAATTACCCGGAGTTCAGCCGGCTTTCTTGCCCTCAGGGAAAAACTTGCAGGGTCGATCGTCGTCATTGGCAACGCACCGTCAGCACTCCTGTCCCTGTGCGAAATGATCAAAGCGGGAATTCACCCGGCCATTATCATCGGAGCCCCGGTAGGATTTGTCAACGCAGCGGAGTCAAAGGAACTGCTCCGCACGAGTGATGTGCCTTCGATTTCAACGGAAGGAACACGGGGAGGCACACCGGTTGCAGTTGCCGCCATGAACGAGTGCATCACGATATTTATAGAAAGGCACCACTGATGAGAGATCCGGTCACCGGCTTTGATTATCCTGAAGCGTGGGTGAAGAAGTGTTCATCCCCGGATTTACTCCATCTTGCAGAGGAAGGGTTGGCAGTCCTTACTTCCTCGGGTACAGTGATCCGGCGCGGCTATACCACGGGAACAACCGCTGCTGCTGCCTGCAAAGCTGCCATTCTTTCTCTTTCCGGTGTTGTGACCTCGGTTCCTGTCCATATCCCCTGCGGGCTTGTAGTTTCTGTCCCGGTCTTTGCATTAGCCGGGAATGCCTCCTGTAAAAAATTTGCCGGAGATTATCCGGATGATGTGACTGCTGATTGTGAGTTTATCGCAGAAGCAAAACCGTTACCGGAAGGAATCCGGTTTGTTCCGGGGGAGGGGATCGGGCGGTTTTCACGCGACACCCCCCGCTTCCGGAAAGGAGAACCGGCTATCAGTCCTGCTCCGCTGGAATGTATCCTCACCTCTATACAGGAAGCAATGGACCAGCAGGAACTTTCAGGTGTCCGGGTCAAGCTCCAGATCCCCCATGGTGTTGAGATTGCAAAAAAAACTCTTAATTCCCGGGTAGGTATCGAGAGAGGAATCTCCGTGCTCGGTACTACCGGTCTCGTCGAACCATGGGATGATCATCTTGAAGATGCTATGCGGGAACGCGTATCCACATCCCACGATGCAGTACTCACTACCGGTCGTATCGGGCTCCGGTACGCACGCCTCCTCTATCCGGATCGTGATATTGTGCTCGTGGGCGGGAAAATCGGAGAAGCACTCGAAGCAGCCAAAGGAGAGGTGATCCTTTTTGGCCTCCCGGCACTCATACTGCGGTATATCAATCCGCTTATCCTCGATGGGACTGGGTATGCCACTATTGAGGAATTTGCAGGATCTCCCGCATTTGACCCTGCCATGAATGCCAGCCTTATGCAATTCAAAAAAGACTACCCGCAGGTCAGGGTAGTTCTTGTGAACCGGAATGGTGTGATTATCGGAGAAAGCCCATGAAAATTATAGGAGTCGGTTGCGGACCAGGGATGCTCACCGAACAGGCAATCCGTGAGATTTCCCGGGCTACCATTATCTTCGGATCAGACCGGGCAATCGAACTGGCAAAATCACATATTCCATTTGACTGTACGGTAAAAACAATCGATGACTTCAAAAATCTTGACAAACTCGCAAAAGACGCCATTATTCTTTCCACCGGCGATCCAATGCTTGCCGGATTAGGATATTTAAGGGGTGAAGTTATTCCCGGAATATCATCCCTCCAGGTCGCAACAGCCCGGTTGCATATTCCCGTTTCACGGGTATCAGTTGTTGTAGCACATGGCAAGGGACATGAAAAGGGCATGCAGGATACTGTTGAAGAGGTAAAACGTGGGAAGATCGTTTTCCTGCTGGCTGATCCAAAGTTCGACGTTCATGAGCTCTACGCAAGGCTTGAGACACTTTCCATTCCCCTGAATATTGCACTCTGTGAAAATCTCGGGTATCCTGAAGAACGCATCCTTATTCGGGACATCCGCTCTCCCCCCAACCCGGCTGAAGCACTCTATTCCCTGGTTATCGGAAATTTCTGACCAGACCAGATTTCCTTTTAGATTTATCGTGGAACAACAAAGTCTTTTTCCTGCCGGATTCGATACGTTTAATGAAAGGAAGTATACCGATGGATAAAAAAACCAAAACACAGGTCAGTCTTGTATTGTTAATTATTGGTCTGATAATGCTCTTCATTCCTTACTTAAAATATTTTGATTCGATAGTTCCGGGGATATCCCAGTCTTTTAATCTTATGTTCTACCTGGGACTCGTGTTGATCGTTATCGGATACTACCTTAAATAACGGGTACAGGTGAAGAAGAACCCTTATTTTTTTCCAGGCTCGCTGGCATCAGGTTTTTTTACCTCTTCAATTTTAATTTCACACTGGCGATCGCCGGTACACATGGTCCTGACAAACCGTGCAGAGTACCCCTTATTCAGGAGTGGCACCGTAGTCAGGGTTAACACCATGCACTTGTGGAACGTGGAGGGGTCTCCCGCTTCCCGGTCAAGACCGCTGTCCGGTAACGGGCATCGTTTGACAAGAACCACCGCACCGCTCGGGGATATTTCAAGGGTTTCAGCAGTATAATCAGGGCCAAAGAGAATCCCCATAACAATCCGCATACTGTCAGCAAGCTGACCCGCATTACCATCAGGGAGAGAGAGATCGTGGACAATATCAGATGCCATACGTGAGAGTTCCATCCAGATCTCCTGCTCGATCTCATCGTATTTCTCTCCAACAACTCCCCGGTATGCAGAATCATAAAGAGCAGGGAGAAGAGCCGCCAGCTGTGCGGCAAGACGCCATTTCACGCCATCGGGAATAGATTTCAGGTCCGGCACAGGAATCCCCTCTACCCGATTCTATCGTTGAAACAGCATATCAATACATTGGTTTGAAATATTGTTTGATAGATCAATACATTTTTCATCATGGATCATGGGGAATTAAATTCTGTCAATTATTCTGACAGGGAAGACATGAGGGGAACAAAGCCCTTTTCGTAGTACAAACATGAATTTTCAAAAGCAGAAAGATGGGGAAAATTTTTGAGATGAGAGTGAAATATTTTTGTGTTCCCCGCATTGATCTGTTGTTTCCTGTCGAAAGCCTGTATAAATGACGGTTTCAGCTTACCTGCCGCAGTAGAGATCAATCGATTTTTCGATGCACAACGTGGCTTCTTTGGCCTGCCCAAGTTTCTTCAGACTCATTCCTTTGTTAAACCACGCTTCTGCATGGCCGGGATCGATCTGTAGTGCTTTGTCATAGGATGCGATCGCATCTTCTGGTTTACCCTGGCAATCCTGACAATTCCCCAGTAAGGTATATGCCTCTGCATACCGGGGATATTTATCGATTGCTTTTTTAAGATAATTCTCTGCTGATGCATGATCTCCTGCCATTGCTTTCTCCTGCGCCTGCCTGACCAGATATTCGGCTTCTCTTACGGTGCTGTGCATTGCCTGAAGTTCCATTTTTACTACCTCCATGCCACGTGATCATCGCCAGGATGCTCCGTGACTGAATTTTAATAATTTTTATTTATTTATATTAATTTGCACAATATAATTGCAATATATATATGAAATACAGGTCTGCATCAAAGGTTGCCATGCAAATATTCTTTTTGATATTCACCGAGGAAGATATCTTCTCATTCTACTGGTAACCTTCCTCATAAGGAATTCTCTCTGTGCACGAATACAGCAGTTCATCGAATTATTACTATTCATCCTGACTGGACAACCCCGCCAGTCGTTAATGAATGCATTTTTTAGTTACAGAAAAAAGAGGAATCTGTATTGCCGGAGAGCGATTGATGTAGTAAAAAGCAATGATCAGTAGTCAAGATCCGCCAAAATTTTCCCTTGTAAGAAAATAGATTGCAGAAATTCATATTATTTGAGGAAAACGTTTGGTCAGGGCAATGGCAGTTCCGTTGCTGGTAATAATGAAAGGCATAAAAATCCTGAACCTGTTTTCATTTCATTAGTAAAAATACTAAGATATTCAGAAAGAAAAACGGTTTTCAAGAAGATATTTACTATTTAATCCATGCGTTTGCGGCAAATGCCATTAGTGTTTCATGAATGATAATAACTAAAAACTGTAAATTTTGATTGAGAGTAAAATATATTAAAAATATATCTTTCGGATGTTATTTGAATTCCCCACCAATAAATCACAAGGTTTAATCTTGGTTGATCCAATTCGCAATTGTAGGAGGTATTCTTATGGATGTAAAGTACGTACCAACCACGTGTCCGTATTGCGGGACCGGCTGCGGCTTCAACCTTGTTGTCAAAGACAAGAAGGTTGTAGGAGTCGCGCCGTGGCACCGCAACCCGGTTAACGACGGCAAGCTCTGCCCGAAGGGCAACTATGCCGCAGAATTTATCAACAGTCCTGACCGCCTGACAAAGCCGCTCATCAAGAAGGAGGGGAAATTTGTCGAGGCGAGCTGGGACGAGGCATACAAGCTGATTGCCGAGAAGTTCAAGATGTATCAGGGCGAACAGAGCGCCTGCCTTGCATCAGCCCGTGTCTCCAACGAGGAGAACTACCTGATGCAGAAGTTTGCCCGGGCGGTTTTAAAGACCCCCAACATCGACCACTGTGCCCGTCTCTGCCATGCATCGACGGTCGTCGGTCTGGCCGGTGCGTTCGGGTCCGGTGCGATGACCCAGTCGATTGCCGATATTGCCGAATCCAAGTGTCTCTTAATTATCGGCAGCAACACGTTTGAGACGCACCCGCTGATCGGTCGCCGTGTCATGCAGGCCAAGGCGAAGGGTGCGAAAGTCATCTACGCCGACCCGCGGTTCACCCCCACCGGGAAGCAGGCAGACCTGTACCTTCCGTTTTACTCCGGAACTGATGTCGCCATCTTCAACTGCTTCATGCAGCAGATCCTGAAGAACGGCTGGGAGAACAAGGACTTCGTTGCGAAACGGACCAAGGATTTCGAGAAGGTCAAAGAGATCGTCATGAAGGACGCCTATAGTCCGGCAAACGTCTCGAAGATCAGTGGTATCCCCGAAAAGGACCTCATCACGGCGGCAGAGTGGTTTGGCAAGTCCGGCCAGTCCGCGGTCCTCTACTCCATGGGTATCACCCAGCACACGACCGGTGTCGACAATGTCAAGTCGATCGCCAACCTCCAGATGCTCACCGGCAATCTCGGCAGACCTGGTACCGGCATCTGTGCACTGCGTGGCCAGAACAATGTTCAGGGCGCCTGTGACATGGGTGCTCTTGCCAATGTGTATTCCGGTTATCAGGGAGTCATTGTCCCCGAAAATAAGAAGAAGATGGAGGATGCCTGGGGCTGCGAGATTGCCGAGGGCAAAGTCGGTTTAACCGTCACCAAGCTGATCAATGTACTTGCTGACGAGCCCGGCAAGGTCAAGTGCGTCTATATCATGGGTGAGAACCCGATGATCTCCGATCCGGATCTTCACCATGTTGAAAAGGCAATGAAGAATACCGAATTCATGGTCGTGCAGGATATCTTCATGACCGAGACGGCGAAGTTTGCCCACGTTGTGTTACCCGCTGCCTGCTATGCTGAGAAGGACGGCACCCAGACCAACACCGAGCGCCGTGTCCAGAAGTGGAGAAAAGCCCAGGAACCGCCCGGCGAGGCCAAGGCCGACTGGCAGATCTTCTGCGAGCTGGCCAAGCACATGGGATTCGAAAAACAGTTCCCGTACAAGAGTGCAGAAGAGGTATTCACCGAGATCTCCAAGGTCACCCCGTCCTATGGTGGCATGGACTATACACGGCTCGAGAAACCCGAAGCCCTGCACTGGCCATGCCCGACAAAGGAGCACCCGGGGACACCCATCCTGCACAAGGAGAAGTTCACCCACCCGGACGGACTGGGTATCTTCACGCCGATTGAGTTCAAATACCCGGCAGAAGTTCCGGACAAGGACTACCCGTTGATCCTGACCACCGGTCGCTGTATCTGGCAGTGGCACACCGGGACCATGACCCGCCGCTCCGAGAGTCTCGAGCGCGAAGAACCGACCGGCTGGGTCGAGATCAACCCGGAGGATGCAAAAGCCCTCAATATCAAGGACAAGGAGATGGTCAAGGCCATCACCCGAAGAGGGGAGATCAAGATCGGTGCACGGGTCACCCCCAACATCAAGAAAGGTGTAGTCTTCATCCCGTTCCACTACGTGGAATGTGCAGCCAACACACTGACCAACAATGCGCTTGACCCGACGGCAAGTATTCCGGAGTTCAAGGCCTGTGCTGTGCGGATAGAGAAGATCCCGGAGGTGAAGTAACATGGGACTATTCGGAAGTACTCCAGCAGTTAAAAAGGGCGATATGCTCTACGCATGGACCAACGATGCGGACATCAAGAAGAAAGCTGAACTTGGCGGTGCTGTTACTGCACTCTGGAAACACGCGCTCGAATCCAAAATGGTCGATGCAGTCCTTGCCATCAGGAAAGGCACTGACCTGTACGATGCACAGCCCGTGATCATCACTGACCCCAAGGCTCTTGCGGGCACGGCTGGTTCACTCCACTGCGGAACGCTCCTGCTGCCAAAACTCGTAAAGAAATACCTTGATGGTGCAAAGACCAAGAAGATCGGGGTTACCGTCAAGGGTTGCGATGTTATGGGTTTCCTTGAGCTTGCCAAGCGCAAGCAGATCAACCTCGACAATATCGTTATGATCGGTGTCAATTGCGGTGGTTCGGTCAGCCCGATCCTGGCCCGCAAGATGATAACCGATAAATTCGGGGTCGACCCGGACAAGGTCCACAAGGAAGAGATCGACAAAGGCCAGTTCATCATCGAGTACGAAGGCGGCCACAAAGGCATCTCCATCGATGAACTTGAAGATGCCGGTGACGGGCGCAGGTCCAACTGCCGCCGATGCAAGTACAAAATCCCGCGACAGGCAGACCTCGCCTGCGGGAACTGGGGTGTTATCGGCGACAAGGCTGGCAAGGCAACCTTTGTGGAAGTCTGCAGCGAGAAGGGTGCAAACCTGGTCAGCGGAGCAGTGAAATCCGGTATCCTTGCAACTGAAGCTGCAAATCCCAAGGGTCTCGAGATCCGGGGCAAAGTCGAGGGCGCAATGTTCAAACTCGGCGACAAGTGGAGGAAGAAAGATTTCACCGCGCTTGGGGCAAATCTCTGGGAAACGATCAACAAAGAAACGTCGCGGTGCATCAAGTGCTATTCCTGTATTGAGAACTGCCCGGTCTGTTTCACTGCTGGAGACGAGCTGAAAAAGGACACCCTCATGATCAAACGGGGAGAGCTTCCGCCGAATCCAATGTTCCACGTCAGGCGTTTCGCCCACATTTCAGATTCCTGCATCAACTGTGGCCAGTGCGAAGAACTCTGCCCGATGGATATTCCCATGGCACTCTTCTCGCATGCAATCCGCGTGGAAGGAGACGCTGCTTTCGAGCCTAAACTGGGTAAAGCAACCTATTCCAATTAATTTTTTTGCCCACTGAAAACTCAGGATGAGTAATTTATATGTGCAAAAAGATGGATGAACGAAGTTGTTAATTAACCGGTTTAAATGAATTGGATTCTAAATAAGGAGATGAATGAAACGATGAATGCAGATGAAGCAAAGAAGATCATAACAACTGCTATCGACAGGGAAGTCGAGGCGTATACATTTTACCGTACCGTATCCGAAAAGGCAAAAGACCCGTCATTAAAGAAACTTTTTACTGAACTTGCCGGAGAGGAGAAACAGCACCGGGAATTCCTGCAGGGGATGCTCACCAAGGATGTAGCAAAGATGCACTTTGAGGCAAAAAAGGACTACAAGGTTGTCAACGCACTCCCGAGCCCCCCACTCTCTGCCGATATGAAACCACTTGACGGAATTGTTGTTTCAATCAAAAAGGAACTTGAAGCCATGCAGATGTACACCCAGCTTGCAAACCTTTCAACTGACACAGAGCAGAAGTTTCTCTTCAGCCAGCTTGCAAACATGGAAAGTGGGCACAAAGCCCGGCTTGAGGATATCTATACCAATATGGCTTTCCCCGAAGTCTGGTAATAAAAGAGATATCTTCAGTTCATGGGCGGAGGGGAGGGAAAAGAAGCAGGGATGGAATCTTCTCTGGAGGTAAGGTACAAGTCCGTTACAAGGTGAATTTGAGGATGCAAATCGCCTTATGATGTAAGCATCTATCCCTGCCTCATTTTTTTTAGCATCTTTTCTGGTACGAACAGAATCTGTCATTTCTATTATGCAAAGGCAAAGATCGATGAGGTCTTCTATGCTGTTCCTATAGAATTATAACAAACTTATGTTAATAATTTTAATTTATTAAGATTATTTAGTTAATTTTTGATAAATAATTATAATTTAGAGATATAATATTAATAATTAACTAAAATCGAAATATATATTATATCGGATGTCTATTTTCAAATATGCCGGTTTTCGATCAGGAGAAAGTTGATCGATTAAAACAGATCCTGAGGTGGCATCCACGAGGTATCACCATCTCAGATCTTGCAGCTAAAATGGAAATGAACCGTAACCTGGTAGCAAAATATCTTGATATTCTTCTCATTTCCGGGCAGGTTGAGATGCAGGTGATCGGTGCTGCCAAAGTTTACTTTCTCTCTCATCGGGTTCCTATCTCCTCGTTGCTGGAATTTTCTTCTGACATAGTCATAATTCTTGATAGTGCCCTCACCATTATGCAGGTCAATGAACCGTTGCTCGTTGTAGTGAAAGGAAAGAAAGAAGATTTCGCTGGCAGGAATATCAGAGAAATAGATCATCCCTTTCTCAAGGCAATTCCAATAACAGCATTTTCCAGCAAAACCGATCCTGCCCAGAATCAGGTACAACAGTTTGAATGCACGATGGATGGGGAGAAAGACTATTACAAATTAAAACGGTTACAAACCGCGTTTGAAGACGGGAGCCAGGGTATTACCCTCATCATCGAAGATATCACAACCCAGGTCACGCACCAGAAGACGCTGGAGCTCAGCGAGGCAAAATATCGTGGGATCGTAGAGGACCAGACCGAGTTTATCACAAGATTCCTTCCGGATGGGACGCTTGTTTTTGTCAATGATGCATACGCCCGCTACCTTGGCAAGGAAAAGGAGGAGCTCCTTGGGGGGCTGTATATACCCGATATTGAGAGTGAGGATAGAACAACCCCTCACCAGTGCATCCAGTCACTGGATATGAACAACCCGGTTCAAACCTTTGAATGCAGGATCCATCATTCATGCGGGCAGGTCCGGTGGAATCTCTGGACCGTGCGTGCGTTGTTTGATGAGAACCAGAAACCCATCGAATATCAGGCAATAGGTAAAGACAACACAGAGAAGCGTGAAGCCGCAACGAGGATTAACCAGTATATCAGGGATATGGAATTCCTCACCCGGAAAGCACAGGAGTTCGTTGAGATATCTCCTGACGCCGATATTTTTCAGGCAATCGGGCAGAGCATTTCCGAAATTATTCCTGACGCACTCATTACGGTGAATTCAATTGATGTACAATCTGACACTCTCACCATCAGAGCAGTCCTGCCCGAACGGGATCGGGAATCTCTTAAAAAATACATTGGAAAAGACCTGCTGGGATTCCGGTTCAATATCAGTGCAATGCCAGAACACCATAAGATCCATTTTTTCAACACACAACAGGCAGGAAAATTAGTACGTGTTGAAGAAAACCTGCACACGATTTTTTTTCAGCAGATTTCACAGGATTCCTGTGATATGATCAAGCAGGGGCTCAACCTGGGAGAGAGCATTTACACCATCGGATTGATGCGGCACGGGATACTATTCGGGAATGTGTCGTTTTCACCCAGAAAAGGAGAAACCTTAACCAGCTCATCAATTATTGAAACGTTTGTCCGTCAGGCATCCATTGTATTGCACCGGAGATTCACAGATAAGGCACTTAAGGCAAGTGAACAACGTTACCGGAGTGTTATAGAAAACATTCAGGACGTTTTTTACCGTTCCGATCCAGCAGGAAATCTTATCATGGCAAGCCCCAGCTGGGCAGCGCTGCTCGGATATGATTCGCTTGAAGACTGCATCGGGTACAATATCGCCGAAAAATTCTATTTTGAGCCGCATCGCCGAAAAGAATTCCTCGATTCTGTATACCGGAATGGATCAGTAAGCGATTATGAAGTTGTTTTAAAACGCAAAGATGGCAGTCCCGTGTATGTCTCAACCAACAGTCACCTGTATTATGATCACAGGGGGGAATTACTTGGCGTTGAAGGAATTTTCCGGGATATAAGTGAACGTCATGCAGCAGCGGAAAAAATTCAGAATTATATCACTACCCTCAGGGAAAGTGAAGAGATTTTTTCAAGTGTAGCGCAATATGCGCCATTTCCTATTGCAATCGTTGAATCCGATGGTTCGTATCGGTACATAAATCAGAAATTCGTTGAAACCTTCGGGTATGATCTGAACGATTTTAAAACCGGAAGAGTCTGGTTTTCCCTTGCATATCCGGATCCGATCTACCGTAAAAAAGTCATTGACACATGGAAATCGGATCTTGAAGCATCGGAATCCGGTATCGAAAGACCGGAGAGATTTTCCGTACGATGTAAAAATGGTGCTGACCGCGAAATCGTTTTCCATCCGGTTTCACTCTCTGACAAGAAACAATGTATTGTATACGAAGATCTCACGGATCAGTATCAGGCAGCACGAATGGAGAGACTGCTCTCGTTGATTGTTGAGACTACCTCAGATGCGATTACCGGAGAAAAGACTGATGGAACAATTATCAGCATGAACCCGGCTGCAGAGTACCTGTACGGGTATTCAAAAGAAGAGGCTCATTGGTCACAATATCTCCCAGATCATCCCCCCAGATCGACTGGATGAAAGCAACCGGATTTTTGAACGAATCCATAAACGGGAAGCAATCAAGAATATTGAGACACTTCGGATGAATAAGGAAGGCAGGGTCATTGAGGTTGAATTAACCATTTCTCCCATAACCGATGAGAATGGCATGGTTATTGGTGCTTCCACTATTGCCCGGGATATCTCGTTGAAAAAATCTGAAGAGCGTTTACGGGAAAGTGAGGAAAAATACCGCACTCATGTTGAAAATATGAATGTAGGTATTTACCGAAGTACGGGGGATCCCAGGGGCAGGTTTGTGTGGGGGAATTCCTCGCTCGTGGAAATCTTAGGATACCCCTCTTTTGAAACACTCAAGCAGATTGCTGTAACCGATATCTTCACCGAGCCTGATGGAAGAAAAAACCTTCTTGAGGACCTCAAGCGGTTTGGATTTGTGCAGAACAGGGAGATCTCTATGAAACGGGCAGACGGAGCCCGGATATGTGTCAGTGTCACAGCACTTGCGAAGTTTGAGCCGGACGGCAAAATTGAATTTATCAACGGAATAGTCGAGGATGTTACCCGGAAAAAAGAGATCGTACCACAACTTCAGAAATTCAGGTATGAACTGGTGGATCTTGTCGGGTGTTTACCGGATCCGACATTTGTTGTCAGTGATGAACACAAGGTTATTGCATGGAATGCTGCAATGGAACAGATGACCGGGGTCAGTAATAATGAAATTATCGGATCTGAAGAGTTTGAACACGCATTTCCAAAAAATATCTCTTCCCGCTCGGTCTTCGTTGATCTGATTACTCTCATCGATGCAGCTGATAATGAAATTGGAAAGCATGATCCTCAAATAACAAGGCAAGGATCCTCGCTTGTCGCAGAAGGTTATTTCCCTCAACTGTATTCGGGCAGGGGTTCGTACGTCTTGGCAACGGCTTCACCGCTCATTGGCCCTGATGGCGGAAGGATGGGAGTAATCGAAGTTATCCGCGATATTTCACAGGTAATGGAACTCGGTCAGATGCTGAAAAACAAAAAGACGGGATGCATTCCAGGAACTGATTTGGAGATTTACATTCCTGATGCTGCGTATCCGGTTTTTCCTGATCATGATTCAATAAAAACTCCAGGACTGTTAAGCCCAAACTACCTGTCCCTTGCCCTGAAAATGGCGCGGGATTTTATAGCAATTCTCGATCAATCCGGTAAATTTGTCTGGGCAAATGATGCGCTGGCCGGTGCAGTGAATGCAGGAAGCTGCAATGATCTGGCGGGTAAGAGTATCGCACTCTATATCGCACCAGAATTTCGTAAAATGGCATTGGACTCCCTCGGAGAAGTCAAAAAAAACGGGCATAAAACCGTACCCTTCATGATGCTATCATCGTCCGGGAGAGTTCAGGTTGAAGCAAATATTTCTGCGATTACCACAGAAGAAGGCGATCTTTTCGGCTATATGGCAATCGCACGACATGTCGAAGGAAAAAAATCGAAAAATCACATTGATGACAAAAAGTGATAAAAGGGACTCAGGAGCATTTTTTATCGACCGATTCGTGTGTAGGTTTATATGCTTTCAATCTTTTTTTAATCAATGGATTGATTTTTTGTTAATAACTCAAAATATTTTGTTTTTTTCATTTTAATTAGTTATAAATTATTTTTTTTTAAAAGTAAAATTTATATAGTATAAAAGTAATATGCACGTGAGTATGGTTCTGTATCCGGCACCCAACGTCAAATCGGTTTCCCGGTTTGATCAATTCCTCTGCCAGGGACTGTTTCATATTACGGGTAAAGAAATATCAGCAGACAGCATTTCAGGAAACCATGATCTGATACCCTGTATCTCAAATCAGCTTGCCAGAGAGACCGGTATTGATTCGTGTGATATTGCACAATGGATTTCACGCTCACTGAAAGAATACTGGGCCGAAGTCGGGTCAGCCGGATGAATCACTTTTTTGAAATCGTGAATACAGCAGCACAATCACCTTTAAAGAATCAGAATATCCTGCCTGCAGGTACGACCCGGTAATCGCATTCATGACAGTTTTACCGGGTCGCGAATATCTTTTTAAAAATACCCGGGAATGGTGGTGAGATTGAATTGCAGCTTCACTACTTTTTATTAAGAATGAATCATAAATATATGAGAATGGTACGTTCTCCGTTACCCCGGGTCAAATCTGTTTCCCGGTTCGATCAATTCCTCTGCCAGGGTCTATCTCATATTACGGGTGAAGAAGTATCGATGGATACTATTTCCAATAACCGTGATCTGATTTCCTGTATCTCTTATAAACTTGCCCGTGAGACCGGTCTTGATTCATGTGATATTGCACAATGGATTTCAGGATCATTAAAAGAATACTGGATTGAAATCGGGTCAGCGAGATCAACCGCTCATTGAATTCCTGTACCTGTTCAAAAGACAGGAGTATCTTGAAAGAGTCAGAAGATTCTCTGATTATCCGTAAGGTAATATCCTGTCTGCTGAATTATTGTTTTGGACAAAACAGGTAATTCATTGAGAAATGAGTAAAATTTTTGTTCTTACAAAATTTTACAAAATATCAATTAGTTTCTTTTAACTTTTATCTTGTATTCATAATAAAGGTTAAATAAAAATAATATAAATTTAATAATATTATATTAGTATATATAAAAATTTATTCTGCAGGAACAAATCCATTGTTTCTGCGTATAATGAATCCCTCCTCTTCAAGAGCGGAAAGCATCCTTTGTACCCGATACGGATCTTCACCAACGCAACCGATGATCTCCTCCACTCCAAGGAGTTTATGTTTCAGTAATAATTTCAGGATGGTACCACGAATTTTCCGGTCTGATCCTTCGAAAGGAGACTGCCGGGTATAATGAACGCTTCGCCGGTTCGGATTGGGAATCGTCTTTTTAAGTGCTGTGCCCAGATCCATCAGCGCCCAGTACCAGACACGGGGATTTTCACGGTATAATGCTTTTTTCACAAGCGGGAGGATCTCTGCATCATGTACCAAGTCTGTGTCATTAAAGAAAAAGTGAATAAAAACCCTGCGAATATTGGTCTCAATGAAGACAACGGGAATATTGAACGCGAATGCTGCAATGGACGAAGCAGTCGCCCTGCCAATACCGGGAAATGTTGCCAGAATATCCACATCAGCCGGAAGAATACCGTCGTATTCGTTCATGACCCTGATAGCACATTTCTGTAACGCGATCGCCCGCCGGTTATAGCCAAGACCCTGCCAGACCGTGAGTACATTTGCTAAAGGTGCAGTCGCAAGTGATGCAAAGTCCGGGAATGCACGAATAAATTCCGGAAATTTTGCAGTGACCCGCTCTACCTGGGTCTGCTGGAGCATAATCTCCGACACGAGGATCTGATACGGATCTGTGGTGTTTCGCCAGGCCATGTCCCGACCGTACTGCTCATAATGTGACAGTACCATCTGCCGGAACGCCAGAATGCCCTCATGGGAACTATCATCGCGGGAAAATTGAGGTCCGCTCGTATCCAGCGTTTCCTGTTCTGAGTTTTTCATGGTTATAAAAAGTCCGGTTAATAATTTCAGACCCGATCCCTACCGTATGATCCTATCTGCTCATAATTGTTCAGGCATAGCAACAACGATAAAAGGGCGGGTGTAGTGCAAAAATTACAGTCACTCATGTGCGCTTAAACATAGTATCAAGATCGGTCCGGCTGAACCTGAGCATCGTTGGTCTTCCATGGGGGCAGGTGAACGGATTTTTTGCAAACCGTATCTGGTGTATCAGGCGCAGGCATTGTTCCCGTGTACAGACGGTACCCGCTTTTATTGCACCACGGCATGCAATGACCCGGGTGATTCTTTCCCGGGTGTTTACTGAACGAACTGCTTCTTCACTTACAAGATCACTCACCATCTCATCAATCATGGTCGTATCTTCCAGTTTACCCAGAACAACCGGGATTGCCCGGACAAGAAAGGTATCCCTGCCAAATTCCTCAAGAATAAATCCTTCCTGTGCAAGGGCAGGTATAAGATCGCGAAGGATTGCCGTCTCCTGCAGGGTCCGGTGCAGGATAACCGGAACGAGCAGCTCCTGTGAGCGGTGATCCCCTTCGGTTCGTGCGATGACCTGTTCGTACAGGATACGCTCATGTACGGCATGCTGGTCAATAATCACCAGTTCACCGGTATCCGTTGTTGCGAGGATATAGATCCCACCCAACTGACCAATAACCTCCATGACCGGGAGTTTCGCATCGACCGGTACCATGCCGGTCGGCAGTTCGGTCTGCCGAAGCTGGCGGTCAGTCATGACAGTACCTGCATGGAGTGCTTCACTGATTCCGTACGGTGCCGTTGGAGTGAAGTCATAGCCCGGGTCGGGAACGGTTGCAGTTTTCCTGCCGGATTCCTCCAAATATATTTGCGAGGGGGCAGCTGCATCGGGAATCAAATCATTGCTGAGCAATGCAGTTTTTACTGCTTCGCTCATTGCCCGGGCGATCTCGTTTTCCCGGGAGAGCCGCACCAGTTTTTTTGTCGGGTGCACATTTACATCGACCAGTCCGGTATCAATCTCTAGGCTGAGGAAGGCAAGGGGGAACCGCTCTTTTGCGAGCAGAGTGCCATACCCCTCCCTGACGGCGCCGGTGACTACTGTCGAAGATACATAGCGCTGATTGATCGCTATCATTATCCGGGATGTATCCTTTCGGGATAGTGATGGGCGTGAGGTGTATCCGGAAATCTTCATGAAGGGAAGTGAAAGATTCACCGGAATAAGATCCTTTACAACATCACTCCCGTAGATACGGGCAATGGTGTCGAGAATCCGGGATGATCGATCCGTTACGAGCTGCTCATGCTGATTGGAATACAACCGGAATGATATCCCGGGATGGGCGAGGCAGATGCCTTCCAGAATCGCGTGGATATGTGCAGTCTCAGTATTTTTACTCTTCTGGAACTTTTTTCGTGCCGGGGTATTATAGAAAAGATCTTCGACCAGCACACTGGTTCCTTCCGGAGCCCCGGTCTCTCCCGTCTCCTGAATTTGTCCCCCCTCAACAAGCACCCTCGTTCCAATAACTTCCCCTGCATTCCGAAGCCGGGTTGTCAGCGTGACTCTCGACACAGCAGCGATGCTGGCAAGAGCTTCTCCGCGGAACCCAAGAGTGTGAATTTTATGGAGATCATCGATCCGGGAAATTTTGCTCGTTGCATGGGGAGTGAATGCAAGCACAGCATCGGCAGGAGACATACCGGATCCGTCGTCGATGATACGAATACTCAGAATTTCTTTTGCAGACGAGGTAATATCTATCCGGATTGAGCGGGCTCCGGCATCGATTGCATTTTCCACCAGCTCTTTTACAACAGATGCAGGACGTTCGACTACCTCACCGGCAGCAATCTGGTTAACGGTTGCCTGATCAAGGATGTGGATAGCAGAAACAGTATTCCGGGACTTCATGGTTATTCTTCCTTATTTTCCAGCATTTTACGTAACCCGGCAATCTTTGCAAGTGCCTGAAGGGGAGTCATCTCGTCCGGTCTGATGCTGGCAAGTTCGACAAGTGCCGGGTGCTGTGTTGCTGTTGTTGTGTTTTCATTATCGAATAAAAGGATCTGGGTGTACCGCTGGGGACGGGTGCCGGTCGGGACATCGCGGTTCATGGTTTCGGTAAGAATACTCCCTGCACGCTCGGTCACTTTTTTCGGGATACCGGCAAGACGGGCGACATGAATCCCATAGCTTTTATCGGTTGCACCAGGAATGAGTTTTCGCAGGAAGACCACTTCATTTTTTGTCTCTTTTACCGCGAAATGATAGTTTTTGACCCTTTTAAGCTCGCCTTCCACCTCAACAAGTTCATGAAAGTGTGTGGCAAAAAGGGTCTTTGGCCCGGCACCTGCCCGTCCATGAAGATATTCGAGCACTGCTTTTGCAATCGAGCATCCGTCTACGGTGCTGGTCCCCCTGCCGATCTCATCGAGGATCACGAGACTCTTTGCGGTAACATTATTGAGAATATTGGCCAGTTCGAGCATCTCTACAAAAAATGTACTCTGTCCGCTTGCGAGATCGTCAAAGGCACCAACTCGGGTGAATATGCGATCAAGAATGCCAATACTCGCATGCCGGGCCGGAACAAAACTTCCTGCCTGGGCCATGATACAGATGAGCGCTACTGCCCGCATGTACGTGGACTTTCCAGCCATATTTGCTCCCGTGATGATCATCACCTGAATGCCGGAACTGGCAAGTTCGGTGTCGTTGGGGACGAAATTTCCACAAACACCCCGTTCGACGACAGGATGGCGTCCGTCACGGATAATAATCGCATCGCTGGTGTTCAGCTGGGGGCGTATGTAGTCACGGGTCTGGGCAATCTCAGCAAGTGCGGTGGAAACATCAAGGACAGCAATGCCACGGGCAATTGCCTGAAGATCGGGTACAGCAATTCGAAGTACTTCGACAAGTCCGGTATAGAGTTCACGCTCAAGAGCCAGGACACGCTCATCAGCATGGGTAATGAGAGTCTCCTTCTCCTGCAGCTCAGGAAGCGTATAACGCTCACCTGTAGCTGTTGTCTGACGGCGCTGGTAATGGGGCGGTACGAGATGAAGGTTCGGTTTTGTTATGTCAATGAAATAACCAAAAATCCTGTTATACCCGATCTTGAGAGATTTAATGCCGGTCTGTTCCCGCTCTTTTTGCTGGAGCTCGACAATCCAGTCTTTTCCTGAATGCAGGACCCCTTTGATTTCATCCAGTTCTTTTGAATACCCTGGCCGTATTACTCCACCATTGCGTGCAATCGGGGGGGGTTCATCAACTAAAGCACTCTTTATAAGATTGATACTACCGGGCAGATCACGGAGCTCCTGCAGGGCATTGATGATATGCTGAGGGATGGCAACGGTTCGGCAATCCTGTATCGTATACCTGATTTCCGGAAGAGCTGAAAGTGATTCTGCAAGCGCGATAAGATCCCGGGGTCCTGCATTCCCATAGGAAATCCTCGCCGCAATTCTTTCAATATCGGCGCACCGGGTAAGCAGGGTCCTGAGTGCAAGTCGTTCAGGAGTACAGGCAATGAAAAATTCAACCGCATCCAGCCGTTTATTGATTTCATCGATATCGCTAAACGGGCGGGAGAGATTACCCGTCAGCAGCCGGCTTCCCATAGGTGTTTTTGTCAGGTCAAGACTGGATAAAAGGGTTGTCCCTTTTGTTTCGAGGCGGATACTTTCTTTCACTTCAAGGTTACGCAACGTGATGGCGTCAAGCATAAGCCCCTGTGCAGGTGAACGCAAAAAAAGACTGCTTATGTGGGTGAGCGGTGAGTTCTGCGTCTCTTTAGCATAGGCAAGTGCTGCACCAGCCGCCCCTATGGCTGCAGGAGACCCGTCGCATCCATACCCGGCAAGTGAAGCAACATGGAAGTGTTCCAGAAGGGTACGTCGTGCCTGTTGTTCGGAAAAAACCTCGTCTTTATAGATTGTAACAACGACCCCCCGGTCCCGTACACGTTCCATCAGATCGGCCGGGATTGTTGAAGGCAGGATACATTCTGCCGGGCGGTAGCGGGCGATCTCAGAAAGGATATTCTGGAAGCCGGAGTCGTTTTCCGCCATCGCAACAAAAAATTCCCCGGTCGATATATCGAGAATTGCCATTCCCCAGAGATTTGTTTTCAGATCGGGGCAGAGTGCGAGCAGGCAGGAAGAAGCCAAGGAGGAAAGCATTGCAGAATCGATCACCGTACCAGGAGTTATCACCCGTACCAGCTCGCGTTTTACGATTCCTTTTATGTTTTTTGTATCCCCGACCTGATCGACAATGGCTACTTTGTATCCCTTCCCGACAAGTTTGGTAATGTACCCGTCTGCAGCATGGTAGGGCACACCGGCAAGAGGGATCCGGTTATCACCGCTTTTTGAGCGCGAGGTAAGAACAATTTCCAGTTCCCGTGAAATGAGTTCCGCATCGCTTTCAAATGTCTCATAAAAGTCACCGATGCGGAAAAACAGGATGGTGTCCGGATACTTTTCCTTGATCTCCCGATACTGCCGCATCACCGGAGTGAGACGGGCACCATTTTCACTATCAGCGGGGTGATCTTTGGGAGACACGTGCTTCATGTATGCAGAAAAATTGCCTCCGGATCAATTAATACCGATCTTATGGCAATGCCCGAAATGCTTCATGAGCGCCTGAGAACATACCAGACCATCAGCGGAGATGAGATCACAAGCGCGATAATCTCAGACATGAGACCGAAAGCAAAACCAATCCCTATGAAACGGGAGATTTCCTCCAGCAGACTTACCGCCAGGGTAAGGTTACTCCAGAGGATCAGTATGCCGACAAGGGTAATCATGCCGATCCCTATTGCCGCATTTTTCATATCCTGCGTACTCGGGGCAAGCGACAATACGAGCGTGAGCGTCAGGTAAAGGTAGAGAAGGAACCAGGGGTTGAACTGGATAATAAGGTTCCAGGTAAACATACCGAAGATTCCTATTAACAGTCCAAAAAGCGCATCCGTTGAATCAACACCCACCGGTAAGGGAGGGAAAACGCAGCCAAGATACTGCGAAAATAACCACGTGCATCCCGCCAGCACAAGAGGAATACAGATGAGGGGTGCCGTACTGATTACAACATCACCAAGACAGGGAATTTTTGAAGAAGTATGGGTTACAGAACCCCCCGTTTCTGAAAAAAACACTACTTTTTTTACTTTTGCACCGGTGATAAGGCATCCGAAAATATGGCTGCATTCATGCACGATAACACCGGGAGCGCGGATAAAATAATAAAAAGATCGTAAGGGAATTACCCGGGCCCAGAGGACGTCTAGCGCCATAGAAATACCTATCAGTCCTGTTCCTGTCAGAATAACCAAGAGAAACGGCGCTGCATGCATGTCCATTCAACAAGTACCTATGCTCTTTTTGAAGCAACTCCCACATAATTACACCGCTATGTTCAGGCTGCCTGGTGAAAGTCTCATTATCTCTGACTGCCTATGAGCAGCTATGACGCCGGAAGAACCGCTCCATCAGGCTCCCGCTGCATCAGAAAAACACCATAACCGGCTCATCCACGAAAAGAGTCCGTACCTTCTCCAGCATGCACATAACCCGGTTGACTGGTATCCATGGGGAACCGAAGCGTTTACCCGTGCGGCGAGGGAAAATAAACCCGTCTTCCTTTCCATTGGTTATTCCACCTGTCACTGGTGCCATGTTATGGCGCATGAATCTTTTGAAGACAGCGGTGTTGCTGCCATACTGAATAAGGATTTCATCTGCATCAAGGTAGATCGTGAAGAACGCCCGGATATCGACAGCACCTATATGGCAGTCTGCCAGGTGATGACCGGAAAAGGAGGATGGCCGCTCACCATTTTTTTGACCCCCGAAAAAAAACCGTTCTTTACCGGAACATACATTCCCAAAGAAAGCCGGTTTGGTATGACCGGACTTACTGAACTGCTTCCGCGTATCTCCCGATCCTGGCAGGAGCGGCGCAACGATTTAGTTGCATCAGCAGAGGAAATAACCGCTACCCTTCGCCAGGAACAGGAATCGCACCACGAGGATATTCCGGATATTTCACTCCTCCATCAGGGTTATGAAGAACTGCTCCTGCGATTCGATGCAGAATACGGGGGGTTTGGTCGTGCACCCAAATTCCCTGCCCCGCATTCACTCCTTTTCCTGTTACGGTTCTGGAAGCGGAATGGTACTCCACGGGCGCTTACCATGGTGGAAAAGACCCTTGGTGCTCTGCGCAGCGGGGGTATCTTTGATCAGGTTGGCGGTGGATTTCACCGCTATTCAACGGATGCCCTGTGGCGGGTGCCGCACTTTGAAAAGATGTTGTACGACCAGGCACTCCTTGTGATGGCATATACCGAAGCGTATCAGGCAACACGCAATCCTGAATTCCGGAAAACTGCTGAAGAGGTGATATCATATGTTATTCGTGACCTCGCCTCAACTGAAGGGGCCTTTTTCTCTGCAGAAGATGCAGACAGCATTGGGGGTGAAGGCGCTTTTTATCTCTGGACAAAAAGTGAGACCGGGAAGGTCCTGGGAAAGGAAGATGCAGTTGTTGCTGCCCAGATCTTTGGCATAACAGATGCCGGTAATTATCAGGATACGGGGATGGGCGGCGGACAGAATATTCTCTACCGTAAAAAAACCATCACAGAAGTAGCATCATCTTACGGCATTTCAGAAACGGATCTGGAAATACGGCTTGAATCCATCAGGACCAGACTGTTTACCGCACGGGAGCTGCGATCCCGCCCATCACTCGATGATAAAGTCCTGACCGACGGGAACGGCCTTTTTATTGCCGCGCTTGCACGGGCAGCACGTACATTCGGCAATGAGAATTATCTCGCAGCTGCCCGGAGGGCAATGGAGTTTGTTTTAACCCGCATGCGTACTTCAGACGGTGGGCTCCTGCACCGGTATCGCGACGGTGAACCTGCGATCCCGGCATTTGGTGATGATTATGCGTTCATCATCAAAGCTTTACTTGAGTTGTACGAATCCACCTTTGAGTTATCGTACCTCATATCCGCATGTGAACTGAACACCTTTTTCCTCGCACATTTCTGGGACGAGGCCCGGGGGGGATTTTTCATGATATCGGACACTGCCGAAATCCTGCTGGGGCGTAAAAAGGAGATCTATGACGGGGCAATCCCGTCATGCAATTCAGTTGCACTTGAAAATCTGGTAAAACTCGCCCATCTCACGGGCGAAGTGTCAAATGAACAACGGGCGTCAGAACTTTCACGCTGTTTTGCTGCAGCCGTGCACCAGTCACCTTCAGCGCATGCATGGTTCCTGTGCGCTCTTGATAGTGCGATTGGACCCGTTCATGACGTTGTTATTGTTGGTGAGCGACATGCTGATGATACCCGGGCAATGATCAAAGTACTCTGGGATCACTATCTCCCCAGTGTAATGATAATCTGCAGACCAACTGGTGAAGATGATCTCCTGCTTACCAGCCTGGCGCCCTTCACTCACAATCTGAATGCAATCGGGGGGAATGCAACAGCGTATATCTGTACAGGAAATACCTGTGCCATGCCAATAACAGATCCACATAAGATGCTCGATTTGTTAAACAGGGTGAATGCAGATTCACAAATCAAAAAAAATACATAAAATATCTCAGGAGAAGCGCAATTCAATCTATAACGTTCACACCGGAATCATAAAAATCGCCAGAACAGGATGGAACCCCACCTCAGGGCCTCTCCGAGGCACAGCTGGGCAAGGAAAGGTACGGTTTTGTCCGTCATTTTACCAGAGAATTGTATTTTATTAATTCGTAGGGGGAATTCCACAGACCTTAAAAATAACAAAAAAAATCAAAGGTTTTTCAGTGCAACGAGATCCTTGACCCCTACCAGTTTCCAGACCAGCGAACGCTCCTCTTCAGCGATCGCTGCCGGCGGGTCGAGGGGAGAGTGTCCTAGTGCTGCAAGGATGTTGCAGGAGAGATTCCTCTCAACAATTAAATCAACAAATTTTTCCCGTATAATCTTCTTCTCTATCGAGTCGTGGACTTCCTCGAGGTAACCCTGGAGAGTCACAAACATGTAGGACGAGAGGTCTTTTGTGTATTTCTCAATTTCAACAGAAACATAGGGACTTTTTCGGAAATGCTCGATCTTTTTCCCGTATTTTGTTGACAGGAAGTAGAGGAATGATCCATCGAAGACATAGAGGAATGGTGCGATATAAGGATATTTCTCACCCTGGAATGCGATCCGACAGACATATCCCTTTTCAATAAGCCGATCGTATTCCTGTTTTTCCATTCTCGGAATTTTCAAGATATCCATAAACTTACACCATTGGAATTCCCAACGTGACCTGATAAACTTTATTAATTTTTTTTAAAAAAATAAAAAGAAGAAATTATTTCTCTACCCGTAATCCTGCCTTTTTCCATGCGGTCATCCCTCCCAATACATTTGTCATGGTGTGGTACTGGTGAAGTGCAAGAATGCTTGCCGCAAGGCTCCCCTTATAGCCGGCATCGCAATAGACTACTATGTGTTCATTTTTGGGGATTTGGTCAAGGTGATTTGGTAGTTCCCCGATATAGATATGGTGGGCGCCAGGGATATGGCCGACAGCGTTCCAGTTTTTTATGTCCCGCACATCAAGAATGAAGGGATGTTCTTTTTCGAGACGATCCTTTAATTGCTGGACTGAACAGGTTGGGACTGTTCCAATATCCTGTGCTGCTTTAGTCCATGCGGGAAATCCTCCGGAGAGTACCCCCGCAATAGTATCATAACCAAGCCGGATAAAATGTCGGATCACCGGATCCAGATCCAGATTGAAGTCATCAACAATAACAATCGGTCTCTGGTAATCAAGGAACCAGCCCATAAAGGCGGGGAGACCTCCCCTCCAGATGGAGAGGCTGCCCGGGATATGACCTGCCCCAAAACTGGCAGGTGACCGTATATCAAGGATCTGGCAACCGGATTTTCGGAGCTGGTTGACTTCGGGGATCGAGAGCGGGTGCAGGTCCGGTCAGCCGGTTCAGGATCGGTGCACCATCCCGATTGTAGGTTTCCATCTGCCGGAAATAAGGAGGGGTATAGGGTGATTCGGTTACCCGCCGCGAGATAAAACGTTCAAGTCCTGATGCAAGCTGGGGATTTGTCGTTTTTTCATAACCAATGGTAGTGAATGGGTGATCAGCAATCTCGCCACCGCAAACAGAACCGGCACCATGGGCCGGACAGAGAATCACTCCGTCACCAAGCGGCAGGATTTTATGTGCAATGCTTTCATAGATTTTTTTTGCCATCTCCGCTTTTCGTTCCTGCCCAAAAAAGTCAGTCCGGGCAATATCACCGGCAAAGAGCGTATCGCCGGAAAATACCATATATGGCTGATCAGAAACCTCAGTGTCCTGCAGCACAAGAGAAATACTCTCCTCGGTATGCCCGGGGGTCTCAAGAACCGACAACACCAGCGACCCCAGCGTGAACCGGTCTCCCTCCTTTACCGGTTTTCCATAGGTAAACGCCATTTTTGCACCATGAAAAATCTCCGCTCCGCACCGTTGTTTGAGTTCAAGCGATCCTATGGTGTAGTCCTCATTCCGGTGTGTCTCGAAGATATGGGTAATAACCAGTTCATTCCGGCGGGCAATCTCAAGGTAGATATCGCAGTCCCGCCGTGGATCAATTACCGCTGCCCTGCCACCGGATCCAATGAGATAGGAATTATGGGCTATACCATCAGAAACAATCCTTTCGAATAACACGTTGTCTTCCCCTCTATCGTGGAATTACACACCCGGTCTGTATATAGGTTATGAACCGGACAAAACCAGTAAATGAAATGTTCCCTTATTCAATGCTGAAGGGATACTTCAGCAGAATCGGGGTCATGTCTCCACGGAACACACGCCCGCATATGAGCTCACAGATATCCTTCAGGCTCACCGGGATGTAACCGATCACTTCAGCACTCACGTTAATCCGCCGGTGCTCAAAATCGATGAACGGATAGTGGCGGAGGTCATTGTTATGGTGATGACCGTGGATCACCCAGCCATCAAATTCTGACCGGCAATCAGCAGGATCATGAACCAGCAGGAACCGGAAACCACCATAATCAAGCAGACATGATGGAACTGCATCCGGTACTCCATCATCATGATTCCCGGTAACAAAGGTAATGTTGCCTTTGAGTTTTTGCCGGTACTGTTGAGCGGGCAACGCTTCTGTTCCATATCGCAAATCTCCCAGATAATACACGCGGTTTGCGGGAGAAATGGTATAATTCCAGTTTTTTATCAACACATGATCCATTTCCCGGACATCGGAAAAGAGGAACGGACGTGAACAGTAGCGGATGATATTCGCATGGCCGAGATGCAGATCAGCAATCAGGTAAATATCCTCAGGGTGTGGGGGAGAGGGATCTAATCGTTCAAATCCCGATTGCTCCCGATAAAGTGCGAGTGTTTTTTGCCAGGATTTACTGGTATGACTGTGATCACCGGTGATCCACCGTTTCTCCAGAAGATCATATTCCGTGAGGATATTTTCCCCCTGCATCACGGTAATCCTGAGTCCCGCATCATCCAGGGTGAGTGGTCGGACTGCGTGCCCTTTTCCGGGGCTGATCAATCGTCGAAGCACATTTCTCAGCCTGAAAAGAATTCCCGTGGGGATTTCCTCCTGCTGCCGGCCGGTGAGTACAGAAAATACCGTCGATGCCTGAAGGGGATCCATACGGTTTGCTACGGTAACATGAAACCATTTGCTGTCAGGCTGGGCATCCCATAAATTGTGGCTGTGAGTAAGAGGGGAAAGCATGTCGGCTATCGAAGAGGTGAGATTTTTTAAGGAATCTGAGGGTCTGACCGGGAAGGCAATAACGCTACCGTGAATTCCCTGACGCATTTCCCACCCGTCAATAGTGAATGTGAGGGGTTTATACCCTGCTGCCACCTGGCCGAGGATGTCAATAAGCTGCTGAGGGCTGACACCTTCATTCAGGGTAAAAGGTCCAAACAGCGTGACATGAGGATGATGTTCGAGAAAACCTTCAATAGCGAATAACCGGCCAATATAAGAAATCGTTTCCCTGATCCGCCATTTTGTCATTGCGAGGCGGATCTCAATGAGGTAGATATCGTCCATGAAAGACAGTCCGGAATTAATGTCTCTATAGGGTTTCTCTGGTTAAATCCTTGATATATTTATTTTTAAAATTCCGGATCCTCCATGAGCTGTCAATTTCTTTGCAGGGTGGAAAATTAGGATAATGCAGTCCAGGGATTACGAACAGGTTTTCTTTTTTGCCCAGACACAGGGTCTTTTATACTCCTGCACCAGTATAGAACGACCATGAAACATGCTGCATATGTGCGATATCAGCAGCAGCACCTGCGGCAAAAATTATCAATCCTGTTCAGGTTCTGCAGGCATGAAGGAATTGAAGTGGTGGTCGTACCGGATCCCCACAAGTGGATCCTCAAGAGTGAAATCAGGAAAAAAAACGATAAAATCAAACGGAAAAATATGATACTGGGTTTTATCCCGCAATTTGAATCCCGGGATTATAAAAAAAATGCTCCTGAAAATATCGGGAGTAAAAACAGATCCGGGAAAAAGGGCAGGGGGCTTCCTGAAATGAGCCATCAGATCTTTGTAACCAGCAAAAGAAAAAAAATTGAATTTGTACTATCTCATGAAATCGGGCATTACCTTGCAAAAAAATTCTACAACCAGGAATGCCTTCACCAGAATGAAGATTTTGCAAATGGAATGGCGTGGTGCATCATGAACCAGTGCCTGTACCGGTTTGATATCGATGACGATTGCGATGATTACACAAAAAAAGCACAGACCTGTTATACCTATTTTTTTGATACAGTGAATTCCGGAAAAGCACCCTGAACGGTGGCAGGTCCTTGAGAGAAACAATCCAACATATACTGCTGCATGTCTATTGCCTGCAAAAACAGGGTACAGGTTCTTGTGCTATCGATTGAGGATAGCAAAAAAACCTGCCGACGATATCGAACTTCAGAATCATAGGCACACGGTCCTGGCACATCGTGCTACAACCCAGTCACCTCTTCTCATTTCAACAGGTATTTTTGTATTTTTTTGGGTATTAACCGATACACAAGAGATGCGGACACTTTCAAGGTCAAGACGCAGAATTCGTGGGAATGCCGAATCAGTACAGGTGAATATGAGGCAGGATATGTCAAAAACCGGATTGTAACGTCAGAGAAGATTTTCCTGGAAAAAATGAGAATAGATCATCCTAGACCTTATCATACGACAGCTCGTTCAAGCCAGAGCCCCTGAGTAGCATCTTGTTATTGGTGATAGAGTAGGTCTTGGTGTTCTGGAGATTGGCAAGATATTTCGATTCCAGATCAGCGGTATCAGCGCAGTACATTTTTGTTGATGCGATAGGCCCGATAGTAATGGTTTTTCCAAATTCCGTGGTCTGTCCGGTAAGATTGTAGCCGCCATTGTAATTGTTGCATCCACCAAAACCAGTGAAGGTTCCGTCATTGTTAAACTTCAGGGTAATCTGGACATTTGGGATAACGGGCATTGATCCCGCGATTGTTGCTCCTTTAAAATTCCAGTTCCCTGTCAGTACCGGATCGGTCGCGGGACCAGAAATTACTACAACAACTGATGTAGGTACGGGTGTTGGTACGGTAGCAACCGGGGTCGGTACAGGTGTCGGTACGGGTGCCGGTGTTGTTGTGCATCCCGCTGCGAGAATGCCCACAAACAACACTGCACAAACCAGAAACAGTAAGGATTTCATATCACAGAAATATTAAGATCTTATATAAATACGTTTCTTTATGGTATCGCGACAGGTAAAAGGTCTGCATTTATAATGGTAATCATCGACATACTGATTAGAGAATCGGGATTAAAAACAGAGCAAGAATGACAACAACGAACGTTCAAAAACCTGTCAAGTGCCTGCTATTTGATATGGACAACACCCTGTTTGACCTTGTAGGGGCCCAGATTGCCGCATGCGAGGCAGTTGTACAACATCTCGGGCAGGATAAAGGGGAGGAATTATTTTCCTATTTTTTAACTCCTTCCCATGGATTTGAATCCCATGAAAATATCCGCCAGTATATGAACGAGAGATGCATCCCTGTTGATGGGTTGTTCAAAAAAGCATGCCATATATACGAAATGGTGAAACTTCAGCACATTCACCCTTATGAGGGTGTTACCGGAACACTGCAATCACTTCAACTACTGGGGTATGATATGGGAATTGTGACTGACGCTCATTCCCGGGATGCAACACGTCGTCTGGAAAAAACCGGGTTGCTGCCTTTTTTCTGCTGTATGGTCACCTATGACATGGTAAAGGTGAAAAAACCTGCACCGGAGCCTTTCCTGTTTGCCCTTGAGATAATGAAAGCCGGCGCTGATGAGGCAATTTTGATCGGGGACAGTCCACGGAGGGATATCGAGCCCGGCCACATTCTGGGCATCCGGACCGTGTATGCCCGCTATGGCGACCGGTTCTCCGATGACCGTTCAGATATTCCGGCAGATTTTGTTATTGATGCAATTGCAGATCTGCCGGCAATAATTCACGGACTTGCGATAAAAAAATGATAACAGCTCATTTTCCCTCTATAAAATTCTGTGCTGGTACCCACAAAAAATCATTCAGGTGTGGAAAGGTCAGGGCCAGTCCATTTTTACAATTTTTATTGTACTGGATGAATTGACGCTTTTACCTCTGCTGGAATTATCATATTTCAGGGATACAGAGAAATACGGCGAAATCGCGTGAACATACAGATTTATTGAGGAATTCTTCGGATCCCTTATATTGTTCATGGAAATCCCGGAAATTAAAAAAAATGGCGCGATACTACGTATCCTGTATTTATCCTGTGTATTTACATCATTTTTGACCAAAACTTAAAGAAATAAAAAGATACAATAAAAAAATATGTATGTCCCGACCAGGATCTTTTTCACCAAGGGGGTTGGTGTGCATAAAGACCGTCTTGCATCCTTTGAACTTGCATTGAGAAAAGCCGGGGTTGAAAGGTGCAACCTTGTATACGTTTCGAGCATCTTCCCTCCAAAATGTAAACAAATATCAAAATCAGAAGGATTGAAATGTCTCCAGTCGGGGGGTATTACTTTTTGTGTCATGGCAAGAAATGAGACCAATGAACCGAACCGCCTGGTTTCAGCCGCAATTGGCCTTGCCCTACCCAGTGATTCCGAGGAATACGGGTACTTATCTGAGCACCACGCTTTTGGTGAAACACAGGAAAAGACCGGCGAATATGCCGAAGATCTTGCAGCTACCATGCTTGCAACAACCCTTGGTATTGAATTTGATGTAAATGCTGCATGGTCAGAGCGGGAGCAGACCTATAAAGCGAGCGGTAAGATTATCAAAACCCAGAATGTGTGTCAGTCTGCTGAGGGGGACAAGAACGGTCTCTGGACAACAACGATCGCCGTAGCAGTCTTTTTATAACCTTTTTTTAACGAAAAAATGGTTAAAATACCTTTTCCCTGATAGTATTCCTGATAATTTTTTTAAAAGACAAACCATTGGAGCCTTAAAAAATTATTCTGATTTTTCTTGTCTTTCGTGCGCACGTTTTTGGATTATCTTAGCAAGATTCAGCACAGCAACACGGGCAGGACTGTCAAACGGGATCTGTGAAACCGGTGTGGCCGCAAGATCCGCGGTTTCGACGTGGGGATCATCAGGAATTATGGCTATAGGTTTTTCATTGCCAATATCAACCGGTGCAGTACCTGATTTGAAACGGTTGAAAACAATCTGAATTCGTTCCGGTTCAAGCCCAAGCTGCGTTGCGATATCCTTAATGCGGGCAATTGTACGCAATCCCCGTGCACCAGGATCACTCACAATGAGCAGCATATCCGGTTTTCCGATCGTTCCCCTGCTGATATGCTCCATGCCAGCCTCTGTATCAATGATGATAAAACGGTAATCGCGCTCAAGCTGAATCATACATTCTGAGAGCAGGTCATTGGCAAAACAATAACAACCGCTCCCCTCCGGTCGGCCCATTGCTACAAGATCAAAACCCTTCGCTTCGACAAGAGCCTGCCGAAACCGGAACCTGACATAGTCGTGGCGATTCATGCCCGGGGGAATATGACGGGTGAATGCTTCCTCCCGCATGCTCCCCAGGGTTTCGTGGACAGTAACACCCAGCGCTTCATGCAGGTTGGCATTCGGGTCCGCATCGACTGCAAGAACAGGAGTTTCTGCCAGATCAATAAGCGAATGGATCAGCAGTGAACTGATTGTGGTCTTGCCGGTTCCTCCTTTTCCTGACAAGGCGATGGTAAAGGGATGTTTTAGCATACTATGTCCTGTTTGGTTCTGACGCAGGGTTATGCTCCGGTTTCTTTATCCCGTATTCGTCGGGATATCTCAGCTGCGGTTTTCATGATGGCAAGGGAACCATTCCGGTCAGCAAAACGTATCCCGCAGCTGGGTGTGATGAGAGACTGTGCGTCAAAAAGGTGTTCCGGCATGCATGAGCATAGACGGGTCCTGATAGCAAGATACTTCTGATAGAGGGTTTCGAGGTTCTCGGCAGCAAAGATTTTGTATTCTGCCGGGACAATCCCCCATGCCACAACCCCACCCTGCTCCATATCAGCTTACAATGGAATCAGCGTACAGCAAAAATTCCTTTGCTGTTGCGTAAGCATCGACAGATACAACTGAAGGATTGAGCCCCAGCACAAATTCCCAGTCCGTATTCGAGCAGCAGTGTATCCCAAGCCCACCTTCAACCAGTGCAGCAATGTCTTCCCAGCCTGCTCGTACGGTTTCTTTATCGACTGGCACCACTGAAGATCCCAGTGATGCAAGATATGGCTCATTCAAAACAACGAGTGTTTCTGTAACGCCGGTTCTTTTTCTCATCTCACTCTCACACCATCGTGCCTTGAGTGCAATCATTTTCGACAGCACATCAGCAAGCTGCGTATCATAGTAAATCGGGCGTTTGTTGGCATCGACAACCTGCATGCCAAAGGTGACCGGCCCGGTGACCTGGCATTTCAGCACCTTCGCATGAGACAGGGAATGAGACATCATTTCGATAAAACCGGATGCATATTCCTTATGCAGTCCGTAGGGGATGTAATTGCCCTCAACATAATCCATGTATACCTGTTCCATCGCCTCTGTCTGATCCGTTGTACTGTCAAAAAGAAGCCGGTCATCCCTGATGATCCTTCCTGGCAACTGCTCGGAATCATTAAAGACAATACTTTCCAGCTGACCCCGATCCGGAAGGGTAGGCACATACGGAAACTCGGCAAAGATCTCCAGAACATCACTGCATGCTGCCGCCGGATCCGTATGGGGAAGCGCACCTACGCCGGTTGCCAGAGAGTGGGGAGATGGGATCATCTTTGCCATAAATTTACTTCCTCCTGAGCCGACAGGATTCGAGGAGTTTCTGGACCCTGGGGAACATGGTGAGATCCGTGTGAGGTAAAAATGTACTTGAAGTGTACTCATCCATAAATGATGCCTCCGCATTCAGTTCGATGTACGCAATTTTACCGGCGATCTCATCGAGGGTTTTTCTCTCTCTCCGGTTAATAAGCGCAAGATTTGCGCCCGTAACTGCCCCGTTGCCGATATTTTTAATCCGATCTGCGTCTATCTCCGGGATCAGGCCAATAATTGTCGCATTTTTCTTGTCCAGATAATTGCCAAATGCACCGGCTACATAGATAGTAGCGATTTCGTGTCGGGTCACCCCCGCCTGTTTCATCAGCGTTACACAGGCAGCATGAATCGAAGCCTTGCTCATGATCAGGTTTTTGATATCATTTTCAGTGATTACGATATCTTTTCCGATATCGGTCTCACTGGCCCAGACTACAACATACTCCGGGAAATGAGGACCTGTGCGGATTCTTTTGTTTTCCAAGCTGGAATTTATCCTTCCGGTCCGGTCAATGACGCACGCTGAAAAAAGTTCTGCAACCAGGTCGATTAATCCGGATCCGGTAATGCCCCGTGGTTTGATGTTGTTTATTGTGCTGAAATGAGGATCGAGGGTCACGGGGTTGACCTCAATCTTCTCTATTGCACCGGGATTTGCCCGCATACCAAAGAGCACTTCACCTCCTTCAAGTGCCGGTCCGGCAGCACCGGCACAGGAAAACATCCATTCTTTGTTACCGAGCACAATCTCGAAGTTGGTGCCGATATCGATTAAAAGCGAGACCTCTTCGCGTTCATGCATACCGCAGGAAAGGATGTCAGCGATAATGTCCCCCCCGATAAAATCGCTGACAGCAGGAAAGGCAAAGAGCCCGCTATTCTGATTAATGGCAATGCCAATCCTTGCTGCCGCTACAGACAGAGCCCGCTGAACTACCGGAACATAGGGCTCCGCGATAATATACGCTGGATCTATCCCGAGAAGCATATGCGTCATTACCGTATTACCAGCAACCACCACTTCATAAATATCCTCACGGTCGATACCCGCGGTATTTGCAGCAGAGGTAAGTGCTGCATTGATGCTCTCTACAGCGAGGGCCTGGAGTTTTGTAAGCCCGTTTTTCCGGGCAAAATTCACGCGTGCGAGGATATCTTCTCCACAGCTGATCTGCCGGTTATAGTTCGAGGCAACAGCAACTACCTTGCCATCCACCAGATCCCAAAGATAAACAACTACCGTCGTAGACCCGAGATCTATCGCAGCACCATAAATATGTTTTGAGGTATCATTCTCCTGGAGATCAATAAGGCGGTAGCCGCCCGGGACGAGGGCAATTGTCCCGGTAACTTTCCAGTCACTATGACGAAGGAGTGTCGGGATTTCACGCATTACTTCAAGAGGTACATAAATTTTCTCTGCAACAGGCCCGCCACTTTTCTGGATACCCCATAAAAGCCGGGTGAGATCCGGTGATGGATCGGTGAGTGTTGGTGGCTGGAGCTCGACATAATATTTTCTGACAGATGGATGAATCTCTATGCCGGTATCCCGGCCTGCGATCAGAATTTTTTGTTCCTGGATCAGGGTACTCTCGGGAACCAGAACCTGCAAATCGCCTTGCACTATAGTTGTACAAGCAAGACATGCCCCTTTTTTCAGTTCATCCTCGTTAAAAAACTGCGAATATTTCTGCCGGTCAAATTCCGTTTTTCCTGATTGTACATAGACAACACACTTGCCACATTTTCCCTGTCCGCCGCAGACAACATTTATGTTCAGTCCTGCTCTCTGGGCAGCATCAAGAATAGTGCTGCCACGTGCTACGTCAATTTTGCGATAACTCGGAAGAAAGGTTACCGTGCGCATGATGATCTGACCTTAACATTACCATTGGTAAGAGAGATAAGAAATATGCTACGGTGATTACCCTGCCGTTTTTTAAAAATATAATGCAAATACCCGACAGAAATTTTTTACCCTGGGTTTTCAGGATTCAGGCTTCTTCCACTCCTCATGCAGATATTCTCCGATTTCTGCTGCATCGCGGGGTCCGACCATCACCTTCCAGCCGGTTGCTTCTTCAATCCTGCCTGACAGCGGTGCGGAATAGCCCGGGATAATCAGCGTTTTGTGAGACACTTCCTGCTCGACACTAAATTTCCTGATCGAATCACGCACCAGCGTTTCATTCAGTTTTCCTGCAGCTACCGCAGTCAGCACTGAGAGACCTTCTGTGTCGACAATCAGCATAAAACAGGGAATGCGGGTGGACTCCAGGTAACCCTGGAGAGTAAAAAATGTCAGAGAGAAATTCACCGTCAGGAGAACCGGGGCATCTTTTCCCGGGGTTCCTACACGGTACAGTCCGGGATTCATCTGGATCGGTTTCTGGGGATCCGTGTAAATGTTCTGGCGAAGCGTCAGGGCGGCTTTGGCGGATGCAGGGGAAAGCGGCTGTGTAATAATTACCGATGCATATTTAACGATGCCCAGTGCGATTTCAGCATCCTGAAGAGGAGGCTGTGTGGCA
Organism: uncultured Methanoregulaceae archaeon; assembly: GCA_963841015.1. Taxonomy (GTDB): domain Archaea; phylum Halobacteriota; class Methanomicrobia; order Methanomicrobiales; family Methanospirillaceae; genus Methanoregula. The sequence goes on from CAWJAX010000003.1 coordinate 591,606, forward strand.
TCCATAAACACGGGATACCCAAGATCCGGTACTGTACGCGTGATTGCCAGCTGCCGGACAGAGGTTGATGTAATAACAAAATCACCAAGGGATTGCGGGCAAAGATCCATGACCAGTTTCTTTACCCCTTCACCAACACAGTTTTTTACAAGACAGGTAAGGTTCTCCAGTCCATGAGCCTTAATGACAAGAGGACAACTGTGTTTTTTGGCGAGAGCACATATTTCCCTGAAATTTTCATTCGTGGCTGCGTGAAGCAGGGGTTGATAGCTGCCGACCTGAATAAGAGCCTCATTAAACGCTTCGATATTCCTTGATATCAGCACGAGAGGGAGATCTGCTGATTCCTCGACTATGGCAACAGCTCGTGCGAATACATCCGGTGAACCGCTGGTATTTTCAATTGCAATACCATTAAACCGCAGATCGGTGCCAATACGGGTGAATGATTCGTCCCTGACCCTGACTGTTACCGAAGTGATCTCTTCAGGTGACCAGGTATCTGATACCCTGAAGAGGATCCCCGGAGGATGATAGAAGGTCTTGTCATGGCGGTAAAGCACAAATTCCTCACCAACAGCAAACGACCGTTCTCCCACACCAACGTTAACCAGCTGTATGGGGGGCCGCGTGGTTGCACCCAGCACAGACTTTGCCTGTTCGTCAAGATACGGGCAGAGATCCACATCCGCTTTTCCGCTGGCGAGCTTCATCGCAAACGTAAGGCAGGTGGGATCGCCACATTCCTTGCAGTTCTTTTTCGGCAGAAGTTTGTAGACATCAAGTGCTTTGAGCGCCATTGCTATTTCACCTCTGAAAAAGCCGCAACGCTTCTCATGTCAGTAAACGCTTTTTTTAGCAAACCGACCGTTTTTGGATGACGGACACAGATAATCTCGGCACCGGCAACGGCAGCGGCAATCCCCGTATAAAATTCCCACTGGATGGCCATCTCATCCTGCAGGGCAGGCTCAGATTCCCTTACTTCTTTTATCGTAAGTGAATCGATAGCAGAACAGATTACCGGCATGGCAAGATCGGTGTCCCCTTTCAGTGCAGAAAACCTGATCCGCTCCATGGCTGAATAGGAATATTCAAACCCATAACCGAGTGCACCGGTATAGGGATCGATCATAATATGATCGTGTTGCACCCCAATCTCCCTCAGCAGGATATTGAGTTGCTTTGCGAGGTTGACATCAATGGGAGACTGGGCAATTAGTGAGTGGTTATAGGCAAGAGCTGCTGCTGCAATACTCCGGTACCTTCCTGCCTCGGCGGTTCCCAGGAGAAGTCTTTCTCCCTGGCCGGTCTCACCACACTTCAGAAAAACCTCGCTGTCGATTTTAGGTTCATTGCTCCCTTCAATGATGAGCGGGAGACCGGTCGCTGAAAGCACGGCTTCCACGGTTTTTCCGACAGTGGAAACATCAGCAAAATTCCGCTGTCGTGTACTGGTCAGGTAAAGGCGAACCAGATCCGCCTTGTAAACCGTTTCAGCAGCCTTCGCCCAGTCATGCACATTATTTACCAGATCGCCACAGTAATTTCTGATGATCGGCGACCAGTATTCCGGGTTATCGCAGATTTCTAATGCTACAAGTGGTGATGTAGATGCTGGGTTTCCATCAAGGAACGGGAGGGTTGTTCCCCCACCTATGCGGTAAGAAATGGATCTTGTTCCCCCTTCTGCTCTGGTGGCTCCAAGAATTACCTGACCGATAGCGCCATTCCAACCAAAATTAAGATCATATCCCATACTATCTCCTCACACGAGCGGTTTCATCTGGAGTGCCGGATGTTTTACCCGTTCAAGGTAGGAGATCAGGTCTTCAATAGAGGTCGCATTTGTCTCATCCGCGATCTTGTCAAAGAGATCCGGTTTATTCTTGATCCATAAGTTTTTTTACCAGCTGGTTTTTCAGCTCCTCTTTAGCTGGAAAGGCATCCAGACAAGGCGTTCGATGCCTCCGTCTCCCTGCAGGAACCGGTCGGAGAGAATATAGTTTTTTGAGATGCCGGCAAATCCCGGTGTCTGAGCCCCACCGCCAATAGTTCCGGCAAGCGTTGAGAACGTCATCCCCGAGGGGGTGATACCCTTAAATTCCCGGTTGACTATCATGATCCCGTTCACTTCGGGAAGCATCAGGGCGATACATTCAAAACAGCCACAGCACGTCATCGGGTATTCCATCACACTATACAAAGAGCAGCGGTCAATCTCGCCGTGACTTGCCTTTTTAACAAATTTGTTGACTCCTTCAAATTCCCCGTTCTGGGTGTTTATGACCGCTCCCTTTTCGATCGGCTGATTGGCACCGGAGGGTGCTATCTCATAGGCAATTTTTCCATCCAGCCAGCTTATCGCCCCGCAGAGAGCGGGGTGTTCAGGAGTGATAACGCAGACATGGTTGGGGGCAAAGGTCTGGCAGAGCGTGCAGGAATAATAGGTGTTCACCTCTGCATCCCGCATTCCTTTGATGCGTGCATCCCGCTCTGCATATACCCTCTCTGCATCTTTTTTTGCTGCCAGCACCTTTGCTTCATCGGTAATAAGCGTAACAGATACTGCATCAAGAAGCTTGGGGAAATCCATGCGGAACTTGCTTGCCAGCAGCTTACCGATATGCTCAATTTTTACCCCTTTTGCGACGACCTCTCTGGAGATTCTCACCCAGATGATATCCCGCTGGGCAACATGCCAGGATCCTTCCCCATAATTTACAAAATTATGGATCCGCCGCTCAAGAACCGGTTCGTAATCTTTTTTCATCGTCTTCCCGGCTACATCGATGACTATTGCAAGCGGGTAGGCACCACCCTCCTTCATCATGTCAATCTCAGGACCGATAACGGTCACCTGACCGTCGGTTATCTCGTCTGCGGAACGCATGCGCAAAAGTTCAAAGGCAGGAGACCGTCCCCCGCCAAATTCGACATACATCTCCTCTTTCCGGATGCTCTTTCCCTCAAATGCAGGTGAGCACCCCATAGGGATGGGGATGGCAGTCACATTCACCTTTATTCCTTTTTGCTCCATCCCCTGACGCACAACCTCTTCAGGAGTTGCGGGTATCCAGTCGCCTCCCTGATAATCCCCGAGTGACAGGATGGGAAAACCAAGGACTCTCATCCCATCAACCAATGCAATTTCCTGGTCAGAAAGCCCGGGAAATGCAATCACAATCGCTTTTGCCCGTTCCTTGGCGTACGCGAGAAGACGGGATAAATCACCCGGAGTAACACCCCCAAACATCATTGCAACCCGTGCAATGACATCGACAAAATGAATCCCGTATGCCGGTGTCGAACCAAGCGGGATAAGACGATATTCGAGTCCGAGCTTCACTCCGGCATGGGAAAGGGATTTGACAATATCGCCTGCAAGGAACGTAAGCATGTATTTTTCCTGCAGTTCCCGGCAAACAGCAGAAACGCTGTCTGCACCCGGGGGGGTGCCAACAACAAGGGCAAGCCCGAGGATACTGCCATCAACAAGGGAGTACCCAAGTTTCCGGATTATGGTGTCATCGATAAAACCGGTATAAGGAGCAGGTTCCCTGCCTTCAGCTGCTGTTTTCTCCGCAAGAATGCATTCCGATGCAACGAGGGGATTACCATCAGTCTTTCCAAACACGGCAAGTGCTGCTTTCTGGTCATGAACAGCTATTCCGGTAAGCGCAAACGAGATGGGCAGGTGATAGGCGGTTTCGTCATAAGAAAGTGAGTGTCTGATTGTGGTGAGCATCGTTTTAAGGTGAGTTTCACCGTTTTTTTTCGCTATTCCCAAATCTGTCATAGAATTATTCCTTCTGATTATGGGTTGCCCGGTAGTATTGATATAGTTTCGTCAAAGGGTAAGCCAGTATTTTTTTCCTCCCAGACGACAATTCACCAGCAATTTGGTGATAACAATAGGTATCATCTCTATGCTAGCCTGTTTAACAAGAGAGTTGATAGTGAATATTTTACACAAAAATATCTATTTTTCCTCTTATCATGGTCCTGGTATTGGTAGCTGTCATTCAACCGGTGCTCGTATTATCTACTGAACGCAGGAGACAATAAAAAAAATAAGTGCGTTTTTTCGTTTTTCAGGTAATTTCTCCGTTCATGTTTGAAAAAAAGAGATATCCTGAATAATTATGATTTCTACCGTAATGTATATCGGAACTCCCATCCAAAGTTAAGGCACATCCGGTGGACATCTTTGAAGAAATTCTCCTTTATCGCCCATATGCCAGATACTCCGGGATCCCTTCACCGGGCTGCTGAGATCATCAAAAAATATGAAGGTAATATTAATCGTATACAGTATGATCGGCGCATTGACCCCGCAACCGTGTTTTATGAAGTTACAGCTTCACAAGAAGCGTTCAGGGAAATTACCCGGGATCTTGCACTGATCGGGTATCTTCAGACGTCATTAAAACCTCAGGACTTTTTAAAGTTCTGTGTTTATCTTCCGCACCAGCCCGGTGCTCTTTATGAATTCCTGAATATTACAACATCGGTGGGAGCAAACATAGCGTTTATTGATTTTGATGATAAGGGAAGACACCCCGATCGTCTCACCGTAAGCCTGAACCTTGAGCAGAGTTCGGTTGTCGACCACATTTTAAACAAGCTGAAATCATGCTACCGTCTCGAAATCCTTGAATATGACACAACCGGAAAACACCTGGATGATACGGTTTTTTATGTCAGGTATGCCCAGGCAATACGCGAACTTATCGGGGAGTCAGAAGAAAATTTTTTACTTTCATTCCTTGCTGATACAAATCACATCGTACAGGAGCTGATGGCACAGGGGAATGATCCACGGAAAGTTTTTGAGAGTGTTCTTATAACCGGCAAGACGATGTGGGCGACAACCCGGGACAGGTTCTATGCAGATGTCCAGAAATTTCAGATTACTGAACAATGCACCCTTTTTTGTTTCCAGGTCCCCTGTGGAGGGAATATTTTTTTGATTGCTACAGCCGAAGAAAAAATCCTGATCGATACCGGTTACGGCATATATCACCATGACGTTCTGTCAATGCTTTCGCGGTATGGTCTTGGAGATGAACGGCAGGTATCGCGGATCATTGTCACTCACGCAGATGCGGATCATTGCGGAGCTGCAGGGTATTTCACAGCACCGATTTTCATGCATGAAGATACTCTTGCAATCATAAAAAAGAACAACCGTGCATTTGGCTCCCGGAGCGAACATTCTATCCTTGAAGAGTTTTATACCAAGATGATCAACCTTTTCTCAAAGTTCAATACCCCGGCCAACGTAGTATGCTTCTCCCAGCAACCGGTAACGATGCGGGGAATTTTTCCGGTAATTGGTCTGGTAAGAATCGGAGATCTTGAACTGGAAGTCCTGGAAGGTCTTGGAGGCCATACCTGTGGACAGATCTATCTTTATTCCCGAAAAAATGGGCTGCTGTTCGCTGCAGACAGTCTGATCAACTTTTCGAGTCTCACAAAAGAGCGTGCTGAGTACAGCTCACTTGCTGCTTTTCTTGTAACCTCGGTAAACGTGGACAGCGAACTGGCAAAAAAAGAGCGAAGAGCACTGCTTGAAATTGCTTTTGAAACTGATAAGGCCATGTCAGCCACGGGCAAACGATGCCTTATCTGCGGAGGTCATGGAGCTGTATCAGTTCTTGAAGAGAACAAGCTTTTTTCTTATGGAACTGTTGAGCGCTATCAGCCACATACCCCATGAAATTTGAAGGAGGGATAAAATAATCGCAATTCAGGTTTTTTTGTGTTGAAGACTTCCTTGTAGAGAGTCCTGATTAGGACCCTGAAAATAATTATTTCCAATATTGCAGAGGTTCAATTTGATTTTAAATTCCTTATCCCGGGTTCTGAAGCTTCGGGCTTTGAGGGAATTTCAAACTTACTTCTGAGAACGGAGAATACGGTTTCGACTAAGTTTTTTCTCTTATGTCGTGTCCAATCGAATAGATGGGAGATTTTACGTCGCTATAATCCAAAGATCCGTTTTCGTGACGGCTATGGGTTCAGGTCATCTTGGATAAGTTTAGGAATATCTTCAGAGTTGTATCTTTTGCCGAAAACGAAGATCGGTTTTTCTGGTTCTGTGGCTTAAAAAGAGATGTTTTTCGGGATTGGGGGGTGTCATGAACTTGCTATTGAGAGATCACGAACTTGGCAATTATCTGATAATCCTTGTTCGTCGACTTGGAGGTTCAGGATATTTACTCTTGAGATAATTCGATTCAATGAAATTGGCCATTAAAAATTTTCCCCGTATTGTTTTTATTTATGTAATTGTTTAGTTCTTATCAAGGATTGATAATAAGCTTCAATATTCGATGTGATACCATTCCAATCATATGAAACAACTGATTCTATACAGAAGCCTTTCATTTCTGCGTGGTGCTGGAGTGCATGACTGATCTTGTCGGCAAGATCCTGGGCAGAAAGAGAACAAAGGTATCCGTTATTTTCTGTAATTAAATCACGGACCGCATTTGCCGGATGATCTACCGTTACAACCGGGAGCCCACATGCCAGGGCTTCAAGCGCGGTAATACCAAATCCCTCCCGTGTGGAGGGAAGCACGAAAACCTGAGAAGATTTTAATTGAGCAATGAGATCATCATGATTCTGAAAAAATCCATATAAATGAATGGTGTTTTTATCCTTTTTGTCATTAATAAGGTTGTGAATTTTTCCATATTCCGGACCTTCCCCTATAATAACTCCACGAATATCCGGTTTTTCATGCTGGAGGAGTTTAACCGCATGTATTAGCAAATCTGCATGTTTTTCTTTGATGAGCCTTCCCACAAAAATAATATCCCATGATTCAGAAGATGACGAGACCGATCTTATTCTGGAGAGATCTATTCCGTTAGGGATAATTTTGATTTTATGACGAACTCCCAGATTATTAAGGTTTTTCGCAGTAGTTTTCGACACAGCTACATTCTCTGAAGTGAACCGGGCAACCAGTCGCTCAGTCGCTTTCCCGACAAATCCTCTCCATCCAAGATATTCGTACCAGTAATCTCCCCATACTTCATGCCATGTAATGACAAGCGGGATTTTTTTTAATGTTGCAAAAAATTTTGCAGAAAAGCAGGAGAAATAGGGAAACTGCTGGCAATCGATTACATCAAATCTTTCCTTTAATAAGGGAGCGATGAGGTGTATGCTGAAATAGAGAGCCTGCCATATGGTCCTCCTGCCCCCGAAATATAGTTTTTGAGCTGGACAGACTCCGTGCAGGAACACCCCTTCGCGGATAAGTATCTCCTCCCCATCCCAGAATTTCATTCCGAAAAGATGAACCTCATGCCCGCGACGGGTGAGCCGTGTTGCAAGTTCCCAAACGCGTTTTTCCACGCCACCTTTTACGTAAGGGTAGATAACATCGTAGACAAAGGCAATTTTCATCCTACAAACCTATTCAGGATAATTGTTCTCATTGAGGAGCATCATACTTTGGAACACAGCGAAGAGAAATATCTGTATTCCGCTTACGATCAATACGAGGGAAAAAATTGCAGTAGAGATTTCAGAAAGAAATCCGAAATCAGTCAAGACCCAGTGGAGGAAGATATTGAAACCGAGTAGAATTCCTGTAAAGATTGAAAAAAATCCCACAACAAGAAGTATTTCCAGACTGTGGTATTTCATGAGGAATTCGATAAAACCCTGCTTCTTCTCATATCCATGGATTACTGAATAGGTCTTCATCAGAAAGCCAGAAAGGACAACCTGAATACCGCCTATTACCAGGATTGCACCAAGAATGAAAGTGTGAAGATGGGATGATTCGATATCCCCCTTAATTGAAAAAAATGTCATGAGTAAAATCCCAACAACAAAGAATAAAAATCCCGGTACAGCAATGAAGGGGAGGGGTTTCATTAGGAGGACAAACCGGATGTGGCGCCAGCCATCGGCAAAACTGTGTAATTTGGAAGGGGTCAGCCGCGGGTAGTAGGAGATAGGCACTTCTTCTATGCGCAGCCTTTCTTTTGATGCCATGACAAGCATTTCCGAAGCGAATTCCATTCCTCCTGTAGTAAGAGGCAGCCGGTCAAGTGCTTCACGGGTTATCGAGCGAAACCCGCTGTGAGTATCAGAATAATGGGTATGGAAAATGAAGTTAAGCATCCACGTCAGAACCGGATTTCCAATATACCGGTGAAGCCCATCCATCGAACCCTTATGGATTGTCCCTTTGAACCGGGAACCGATTACAAAATCGGCACCGTTCTTAAGAGGAAACAGGAGTTTTGGTATTTCAAGAAAATCATAGGTATTATCTGCATCTCCCATGACAATATAACGGCCTCGAGCATGCTTGAATCCGGTAAGGTATGCATTCCCATACCCTTTTTTTTCTGCGTTTACGACATTTGCTCCGAGGGAATAGGCAATTTCAGCGGTTTTGTCCGTTGATGAATCAACGACAATTATCTCGCCATCGATGGCATTTTCCCGGAGCACCTTTTGAATTTTTGTTATACACTCACCAATGGTATGCGCTTCGTTAAGAGCTGGAAGAACGACTGAAACATCAACCTTATTTCCCTTATCTGATTCAGCATCCATTGTCTGTCCCTAAACAGTTTCGTGCGATTGTAAAAATACTCAATGTTTTGATTTCAGAAAAAGGTTGGGAAAACGTTCGGAATATAATTGTTACCATTTTTCAAAACAAGGCATGATCTCTATTAGGGTAATTTGGATAACTTTGGTTTTTTGATACGCCTTAAGGGGTCTAAAGAAAAATGTGACCTCTTTGGACAATTTCTTTGCGTCCCTGGCATCTCTCGATGCCGCAACACTGCTTAATGCCTCGGGGGTATTCTTCGATATTCCACCCGAGATCTTTGAACGTTTTTCTTTCGGGTTCTGATACACCGAGGATATCTGTTGCCCAATGTTCAGCATCTCCATCCGAATGAACAACTCTGAAAACTTTGATGAAACCATATTGGCACAAGTGAACAACTCTTCCTTCAGGAGGTATGTCAATCTCCGAGATTTGGCGATTATTCGTATGATCCGGATCTTATTTCATTAATTTCGTTATAATGTTGGCTAAAATTTCCGCTGTGCATATCAATCTCAATTTTACACCAAATCACATTTTGAAAAGCAGATCTCTGACATGAAAATAATTATAGTCGGAAATTCATAGCATAATCATCAAGTGTATCGTATACAAAATCTTGAAAAAAGAGTTATAAGTCATCTCTTGGTGTAGAAATGGAATTTATTCATATTGGTGCAATAACGTGAAAATTGCGATATTTCATGATTACTTCGGTGCGATTGGCGGGGGAGAAAAAGTAGTTGTGGCTATGGCAAAGATCCTCAATGCCGACATCATTACCACTGACACCGATGCTTTGAAGAAACTGGATTCATCTGTCCATGTCATCAGCCTGGGAAATACGATTACATATCCGGGACTCAAGCAGATTTCTGCTGCATTGAAATTTTATTTCTGCAATTTTTCCAGAGATTATGAGGTTTTTATTTTCAGCGGCAACTGGGCGCACTATGCTGCGCACCAGCATCATCCTAACATTTGGTACTGTCATACACCGGTTAGAGTATTTTATGATAATTATGAAAATTTTCTCAGCACGTTACCCTTTTTCAAACGATTTTTTTTCCGTTTTTATGCATATCATTTCAGGTCTTTTGAGATTAAATCCCTTCCAAACATTGATCATATCATAACAAATTCATACAATATTCAAAAGAGGATTGATCGCTATTTCCAGAGAAAATCTGAGGTTATTTACCCCCCAATAGAGACTTCAAAATTTTATTGTTCTGAATATGGAGCATTCTGGTTATCCGTGAACCGGCTGTATCCAGAGAAACAGATTGAACTGCAGATTGAGAGTTTCCGTGCCATGCCGGAATTGGAACTTATTGTCGTCGGGGGTTTTGCAAGGGGGGATCATTCAGCACCATATGTTAAAAAAATTCAGTCAAATACTCCATCAAATGTGACTTTTTTTGGAGAATTACAAGAAACTGAATTACTTTATCTGTATGCGCATTGCCGGGGACTCATCTGCACTGCATTAGACGAAGACTTTGGAATAACACCCATTGAAGCAATGGCAAGCGGTAAGCCGGTTGTTGCAGTTGATTCCGGAGGATTCCGGGAAACTGTGACACCGCACACCGGTATACTCGTAAAACCGGATGTGATGAGTATAGTAACTGCAATTCGGCAAATATCAAAAAATCCTGCCCAGTATCATGACTCGTGTATAGCCCGTTCAAAGGAGTTTAATTGTGAGGCGTTTGAGAAAAAGATACGGCAATGGGTACGCGACAACATTTCTCCTTTATCAGTCTCTCTGTAAATGGAGCGTTGTCCGATTTTTATTCTTATCTTTTTTTATATTCCAGATGCCAAACAATGGTATGGATAGATCCATTGAGGGGGTCAGAGTAAAAAACCTGCGAGTTATCCCGGATGAGCGCGGGTGGCTCATGGAAATATTGCGGTGCGATGATAATATTTTTGAAAAATTCGGACAGGTCTATCTCACTACTGCATATCCAGGTGTGGTGAAAGCCTGGCATTATCACAAGAAACAAACTGATAATTTCACCTGCATTCACGGGATGATGAAAGTTGCGCTTTATGATGCGAGGAAGGATTCACCAACCTATCGGGGACTGATGGAAATTTTTGTCGGAGAAAAGAATCCGGTTCTTATCAGCGTCCCACCCGGAGTCTACCATGGATTCAAAGGGATCGGTTCGGATACTGCATATTTCCTGAGCATCCCTACACTCCCGTACGATTACAAAGAACCGGATGAATATCGTATCCCACCAAATACACCGGAAATCCCTTATGACTGGGGACTCGCACCGGGACTTAAACATGGCTAAGTTCAGGGAGCGGGAGCAAAAATAATGAAATTACTCATTACCGGGGGCGCGGGATTCATCGGGAGCAATTTTATTCTCTACATGATGAACTCGCATCCAGATGTTGAGATAATCAATCTCGATGTCCTGACGTATGCAGGCAACCTTAATAATTTAAAAAGTGTTGATAAAAATCCGCGTTATACTTTTATCAGGGGTGATATTTGCGACCAGAATATTGTCAATTCGATTCTTGACAGGTACAGAGTTGATACAATCGTCCATTTTGCTGCAGAAAGTCACGTCGATCGTTCTATTACAAAGTCTTCGGAATTTGTTCGGACAAATGTTCTTGGAACCCAAAACCTCCTGGAATGTGCACGGCATCACCTGATCGAGAAGTTCATCCACATATCGACAGATGAAGTATATGGGAGCACCATAACGGGATCGTTTACAGAAAATAATATCCTTTCACCCTCCAGCCCCTATTCAGCAAGCAAGGCGGGATCAGACCTTCTCGCCCTTTCTTATTTTACGACATATAAACTGCCTGTCATCATCACACGGTGCACGAACAATTTCGGCCCCTGCCAGCATCCTGAGAAATTAATACCTCTCTTTGTAACCAATCTCCTTGAAGGCAGGAAAGTCCCCGTTTACGGGACAGGTAAAAATGTTCGCGACTGGATCCATGTAAGTGATCATTGCCAGGCAGTTGAGTTCCTCCTAAAGAAGGGAAATTTCGGAGAAATTTATAATATCGGTGGCGGTAACGAGATGACGAATATCGAAATTACCGAAAAAATTTTAGCGTTCCTGAAAAAAGATGAATCATTAATTGAGTATGTAACTGATCGACCGGGACATGACTTCCGGTATTCTCTTGATTGTTCGAAGTTGAGGAATATGGGCTGGAGTCCCCGGTATTCATTTGAAGAAGGCCTGAAAGATACAGTTGAATGGTATATCAGGAACGAATGGTGGTGGAGACCATTAAAGAAATAAATCACCAGAAAACCATTCTTTTCGGTGCTTACGGAATGCTCGGGCATGCGTTGCAGGAGGTATTTCCTCATGCACTCTGTATTGGACATCACAATGTGGATATCACTGATGAAAATGCGATAATGAAACTAGTGAAACGGGAGCGTCCGGCTATTGTTATCAATGCAGCGGCATACACAAATGTTGACGGATGTGAGGATAACCGCGAATACGCATTTGCAGTGAATGGAAATGGGCCTGGATATATTGCAAAGGTTTGTGGTAATATTGATGCGATTCTTGTTCACTTTAGTACCGATTATATTTTTGATGGGACCAAGACAGAATATCGGGAGGATGACCGTCCGAATCCGATCAATGCATATGGTGAATCAAAACTGCTTGGGGAGGTATCAGTTACAAAAAACCTGGAGAATTACCGGATTATCAGAACATCGTGGTTGTATGGGAGTCACGGAAAAAATTTTGTGGACACGATTCTTACCTTATCACGGCAGATGCCGGTTGTTCGTGTAGTAAACGATCAGGTTGGAAAACCTACCTATACTGTTGACCTTGCAAATAAAGTACCGGAGATAATATCGTGTGATCCCGGGATATATCATATCACCAACGATGGCCAATGCAGCTGGTATGAGTTTGCAAGTGCATTTATTCCAAACGCTACACCCTGTTCTACCGAAGAATTCCCAAGAAGAGCAAAGCGTCCCGCATATTCAGTTCTGGCAAATACAAAGACACTACCACTCCGACACTGGAAGGAAGCGGTACATGAGTATATTCGAATAAAGGAAAGGACCTGAAATGAAAGGGATTATTCTTGCCGGAGGAACCGGCTCACGATTATTTCCGTTGACTAAAGTGACCAACAAACACCTGTTGCCCGTTTATGACAGGCCAATGATCTATTTTCCGCTTCACACGCTCGTCAATGCAGGAATAACCGAGATCATGATCGTATCAGGACGCGGACATGCGGGACATTTTCTTGAATTGCTCGGTTCTGGAATGGAATTCGGGATCAACCTTACATATGAGATCCAGGAAACTGCAGGAGGAATTGCACAGGCGCTGGGGCTTGCAGCAAACTGGGCAGACGACGATGATGTTGCAGTAATCCTTGGGGACAATATTTTCCAGGATAATGTGAAAGCTGATGTTGCCTCATTCAAGGATGGTGCAAAGATATTCTTAAAAGAGGTTGAAGATGCCCAACGGTTTGGTGTTGCTGAGCTCAAAAAAGATGATGTCATTTCCATTGAGGAGAAACCCCAAAACCCTAAGTCAAACTATGCGGTGACGGGGTTGTATCTTTATGACAATGAGGTCTTCTCAATTATCAGGACGTTGAAACCATCACGTCGGGGGGAACTTGAGATCACGGATGTAAATAATGCCTATCTCCGGAAAAAGATGATGCAGTACGCAATATTAAAGGGATTCTGGAGCGATGCTGGGACATTTGATAGCTTGCTAAAGGCAAGTATTCTCGTGCAGCAACATAGTAAGAAAAAGCAATTTGATAGTCAGATATAAAAAAAATGAGTTTTAGGGTAATCACCGGGTAATTTTCGGTAATAATAGGATAGAATCAATGATATTATTTCAAATCTGATTGATTTACATAATAATTAAAAATTCACAAAGGAACCTTATGCCCAATGAAGCTTCTCATCCTTTGATCAGCGTTATTGTTGTAAATTACAATGGGAAGAAATTCTTATCAGATTGTTTCAATTCCCTCCTTCACCAGACATACAGGCCGTTTGAAATGATAATGGTTGATAATGCTTCAAACGATGGCAGCGTTGGATATGTTCAAAAGAACTTTCCTGATGTAAAAATATTCACTCAATCCACTAATCTGGGGTTTGCCGGGGGTACGAATGTCGGAATACGGGTAGCAAAAGGCGAGTTAATTTTCACACTCAACAATGATACGATTGCAGACTCACACATGCTTGAAGAAATTGTTCGACCCATGCAATTGGATTTGTGTGTGGGGGTATGCGGTTCAAAGATGCTCCTGCCCGATGGGAGGATCAACTCGACCGCAATCTGCATCTCACGGAGTGGAGTGTGCATGGGACCGGGGCATGGGTGAGCCGGATCGTGGTCAATACGATTTACCAGAAGAAGTGTTCGGAGCCTGTGCGGGAGCGGCGCTCTACCGGCGCTCAATGCTTGAAGAGATCGGGCTCTTTGACGAGGACTTTTTTCTCTTTATGGAAGATGTCGATCTTGCATTTCGTGCACAGCTGTCGGGGTGGAAGTGTATGTATGTACCTTCAGCACGGGTCGTTCATATTCATGGGGGAACATCAGGACCTGGATCAGATATGGCAGTATATTATGGGAACCGGAATTTATTTTGGAATGTAATCAAGAATTTTCCCTTAAAGACACTTCTTTTTTCAAGTCCTTGGATAATTGGAAGGAATTGCGCAGACATTCCGTATTATATCTTAAAAGGCAGGGGGCTTTCAATCTTTCGTGCTAAAATTGATATGATGAAAGGAGTGAAAATGATGATGAGAAAGCGTCAGAGTGTTAAAAAGAAGGTATCCGATGAGACAATTGAATTATCAATTAGTTTTTGGAGCAGGGGCCGTACAAAAAAATGATTGTAAAAAATTTCAATACATTTTCCCGTTTTTCACTGCTATGAAACGGTAACATTTAATGAAAAAGTAAGTGTAATTAAACATCAACATTTGAGATTAAAATGAAATCCATCTTTGAATATCGGGGACTTATCTGGAATTTTATAAAGCGGGATATCTCCTCGAAGTATGTGGGATCATTTCTGGGGTTATACTGGTCGTTGCTCAACCCGATCATCACCCTCATGGTCTACGTTATGGTCTTTGGCGTTCTTTTGAAAGTACGTCTTCCCGGGGATACAAGTATATGGGACTATACCTTGTATTTCGCATCCGGGTTTCTTCCCTGGCAGGCATTCCAGGATTCCGTTATGAGAGCATCGCGCTCGATCATCGAAAATAAAAATTATATCAAAAAAGTGCCTTTCCCCAGTGAGATCTTTCCCATCTATACCACATTATCTGAATTTGTTAACCTGTTCATAGGGCTGGCAATTTATTTTATACTGTTTTTTTCCTTAAAAGGGGCACCTACGGTGTATATCCTCCTCCTCCCGCTGGCTATTATCCTGCAGATGGTGTTTACCCTTTCGCTGGCTTTCTTCCTGTCAAGCGGTGCGGTTTACTTCCGGGATATCCCGACGATGCTGGGGCCTCTGTTCATGATTTGGTTCTGGGTTACACCGATTGCATATACGGTCAATCTTATCCCTGAGAATTTCCAGTGGATTGTGAAACTTAATCCTGCTTATTATATGCTGGAGATTTATCGTGACACATTATTCTATGGGAAATTTCCGGAACTCAACATCCTAATACCATTCTTTGTCTTTTCTTTTGTAATGTTGGCACTAGGTATCCTGTTCTTCCGGAAGACAAAACGCGGATTTGGGGAGCTCTTATGATTGCAATTTCTGTGAATACCCTCGGGAAAAAGTTCAAATTATACAATTCGCCGATGGGACGCTTCTTAGAGTATCTGAGTCTGGGAAAGATGACACGCCATACCGATTTCTGGGCGCTGCAGGATCTCTCCTTTGAGATTCCCAGCGGTACAACGCTGGGAATCCTCGGGCAGAACGGTTCAGGTAAAAGTACCCTGCCTGAGCATCCTTGCAGGTGTCCTTGAACCGAGTGCTGGATCCTTTACGATTAATGGGAAAGTCTCGGCGATTCTCGAGCTGGGGTCCGGGTTCCACCCGGAGTTTTCCGGACGGGACAATGTATACATGTACGGTTCCATCATGGGGCTCTCGAAAGAGGAGATCGATAAAAGGTTTGATGAAATAGTCCTGTTTTCAGAACTGGGAGATTTCATCGACCAGCCCCTCCGCACCTACTCATCCGGCATGATCGTTCGGCTCGCATTCTCAGTCGCGGTGAATGTGGATGCAGATATCCTCATTGTAGACGAGGCACTGGCTGTCGGAGATGCCATCTTCCAGCACAGGTGCTTCCGGAAGATCAGGGAGATGCAGGCCGCTGGAAAAACAATTTTATATGTGGGACACGATACCGAAGCGGTGAGGAATCTCTGCACATCTGCGCTCCTTCTTGATGGCGGCCGGGTCATCGAACGAGGTGATCCAAATTATGTGGTCAATAAGTATCATGCCTTGATTACTGAACGCGAACGAGCATATACAGAAGGGAACTTAATCGAACATGGGGAGATGCCGGGCGAGGGGTACGAAATGGTATATAATCTTGTCCAAAACTTGAACGTGGCAAAGGTTGTCAGCGCGGAGGTTGCACCTGTCCAGGTCCAAACAATTGAGATCCAGTCGACATCCCGAAAAGTGATCTTTGCTCACCCCCCATCACAGATCATGTTCTCTGTTACGATTGAACCCGGGTCATCACTTGCATTTGCTATCGGGATTATGCCATATGTGTGGGATAAGATCCCGCAGGGTGTAAAATTTGACATTGAGGTTCTCTCTGATGGAGAAACGTATAATATCTTTTCACGAGTAATTCAGCCAAAGCGGAATATAGGGGATCGGGGCTGGCATAATTTTATGGTCCCTCTGGAACAGTTTTCAGGAAGGACAGTATCAATTATTTTTCGGACTTCCGGGTCAGGCGATGATCTGAGTTACGGGTGGAGTGCCTGGGGGTGGGGGAAGATTGTTATTAAACCTAATCAAGAAGTAAGACCCGAGGACGTAATTACGTCTATTCATCATCCGGAGTTGAGATATGGTTCTAATAAAGTTAAAATCCAAAAAGTCGAAATTTTCGATAAGGATTATCAAGAAATAAAAAATTTTAACTCTGGAGATTTTTCAATAATTCGAATCAGAATTAAAATATTAAATGATAATTTAAATGGCGTTTTGTCTGTAGGTTATTATCTTAATAATAAATATGTAACACTTTATGCGATGGATACCTGGAGGAAAAAAATTTTAAATTTAAATAGCGGTGTAAATAACTCCATTGTTGTCGATTTTAAACAGAAATTAATCCTTGGATCCGGGATTTATTCTATTACTGCAAGTGTTTCAGACGTTAATTCACGTAATGAGTTTCAAATACTGGATAGGATCGTGGATTGTTTATTCTTTAAAGTTCAATCAGAAGAAGATTTTCAAGGAATTATAAATTTAAATTCTGAAATTGAAACGCATTGACGTGGGGGAAACATGAATCACGATAAGGAATCAATCGATTTTTATAAAGATATGAATATTCACCCGGTAGGAATGCCAAAACAGGACATTCCAAAATCAGCACATCTTAATATGACCGATGCAGACCTTGTGGCATTTTATTCCGAACGATACGCAGATTTTAATTTTGCTGAGTTTTTGGAGAACGAGGGAAAAGAGCGGCTCTTTGGCTTATGTAATATGGTAAAACCCGGGGAATCTTTCCTCGATATCGGTTGTGCTGATGGAGGCCTTATGAATGTTTTGTATAAGCGTGCCATTTACGGAATAGGTCTAGATCTTGCGGTAACCAACATCCTTCGCGGGAGAGAAAAATATCCTCATCTCAAATTTATTCATGGTTTTGCAGAAGAAATTCCCTTTATCGATAAATATTTTGATGTTATTCTTCTTGGAGATATCATTGAGCATTTTAGGAATCCCACAATTGCATTAAATGAATGTCTAAGAGTTGTAAAGAAAGGATTGATCATTTCCGTACCGATCAAAGAAGAAGTGTCAGAAGAACATATTAATCCATTTAGCGTTGAAAAAATTTTATCGTTATTAGATCAATTCACCCTCAAAATTACATTTTTCAATATTTATGGTATTTCCATATCGAAAGATGAGGCAATTGCCAAATTAAAGACATTTCCCTGGTTATTGATACGAGCGGAAAAAAACGAGAAAACTGATGAAATCTTGAATAGGTATGAACCTTTTTTGTTGGATTTTGAAAAAAAAACACAGGACGAATTGTTACGTAAAGACCAATGGGAAAAGGGAAATTTTCATCATCGTGATCAAACTGAAATTTCCCGATTTGATTTGGTTTCCCAGTTAATAGAAGGCAATGAAGTATTAGAAATCGGGTCTGGAAATGGTGATAGTACTATAGCATTATCAAAAACAAAATGCCATGTGATTGGAATTGATATTAGTAAAACAGGAATTATCGAAGCTCAAACATTCGCGAAACAGATTAATTTAGACATCAATCCAACTTTCGCGTTTATGAGTGGTAGTTCCCTTGCATTTAAAGAAAATTCTTTTGATACGGTAATTTTACCTGAAATTATTGAACACCTGAAAAGTCCTCGCAGAATTATTCAAGAAGCGATTCGTGTCATTCGAAATGGTGGGAGAATTATTATTTCCGTACCAGATGGACTCATGGTACCATGGGAGGGTCATCTTAGAATATTCTTCAAGGACACATTAACAACGGAACTTGATCAATATACAAAAGAAATAACCTGGTACGAATTACCCTTTAAAAAATGGATAATTTGTAGTTTTTTTGTCACGAAAAGCGAGTCTCAAATTACCTTGGGTCCTCAAATTGATATATTAATGCCAACGTACAATGGGAAAAAAACTATTGAGCGTGCAATAAAGAGTATCATTAACCAAACTTATGAAAATTGGAATTTGATAGTTATCAATGACGGAGGTGAGGATCTTCAGAATGTTATTGAAAATTTGAATGATCCCCGGATAAAATATCTTGTAACAGATCATCACGGAAAGTCTCATGCATTGAATGTTGGAATTAAGAATTCTCATGGAAAATATATTTCATATCTTGATGATGATGATCTTCTCTATCCAATACATCTTGAAGTATTAATAAAATCTGCTGAAAACGAAAGGAAAGAATTTGTTTATGTCGATTGGTATGAGGTTTC
This sequence comes from uncultured Methanoregulaceae archaeon, assembly GCA_963841015.1. GTDB lineage: Archaea > Halobacteriota > Methanomicrobia > Methanomicrobiales > Methanospirillaceae > Methanoregula. The sequence goes on from CAWJAX010000003.1 coordinate 610,452, forward strand.
TGTTAATGAACATGGGAAAGAATTTCAGCGAATGGTGGAATTTAGAGAAGATGTAACTCCGGAGATGCTTATAACTCAAAATTATATAAATCATAAATGTATATTACATTCACGGGAACTATTGAACAAAACCGGCTTATATGATGAAACACTTGATATTTTAATTGATTGGGACATTATCCGAAGATTGGCTTTCCATGAAAAGCCATTTCATATCTGGTCTTTCACCAGTGAGCGTATTTGCTATTATAAAAATAATATATTGCAGAATCGGATTTCTGGATTAGGGAAAACTGATAAAGAAAAAGTTAGTGCGTCAATAAAAAAAATTATCCATAAAACTAAAGAATTACATGCAAAAACCGATGAATTAAATGCAGCTTTAGAGAATTCGATGGTAAATTTTTCTTATTATCATAGGGTATTTTTAAGTGAATTAAATAGTAATTTACAAACAAAAGATAATCAAATTCTGGAAATTTCAAATCAGGTTACTAACCTCAATCAGACTCTTTCGATGAGAGATAAACAACTCCAGGAAGCCGCCACGCTTGTCACTAACCTCAACCAAAGTATTGCTGAAAAAGATCAGGAAATCAGTAAGTTGGATCAGGAAAACAGTAAGTTATTTGAACAAATCTGCATTTTGAAAGATGAGATTTCTTCATTAAAGGGTAGTATATCCTATCTGTTATTAACAAAATTCCATAAAAACATTATTGAACGAGTTCTTCCTAAAACCACGCGAAGAAGAAAATTTTATGATTTGGCATTAAAACGGGCAAGAATTCTTATTAATAAGGGATGAATTCGTTTCAGGCAATAATTCAATGAAAAAAGGTTACATGAACGTATACTATAGAAAAAGAAAAGGATCGTCTTATGTGAGGTGTTCGAATCAAGATTTTCTCAAAATAGGAAAATTCAGTTTCTGAACCAAGTCCTTCTGCATGATTTGGTCTCTTTCCAAAAAAATATTGAAATTTTAATGGATTTCAAGATTATTGTTCGGAATAGAAAAATACTATTACTAGAAAATATATGAATATGAAATTTATTGAACGTTTTTTTCCTAAGGATCATATTTCTTTACCGGATGAAAAATTGCAGATATCCGTAGGAGGGGGGTTTGATTCTGCCGGAAAAGAATTTTTGAACCATTTTATTTCAATGGGTGAGTTGAAACCCTATGAAGCAATATTAGATGTTGGTTGTGGTTGTGGAAGGATGAGTCTTCCTCTTACCACATATCTTAATAACAAGGGTCGTTATGATGGGTTCGATATTGTCAAGGAAAGTGTAGCATGGTGTCAACAAAACATCTCCAAAAAATATCCCAATTTTAATTTTAAGCATTCGGATATATATAATAAAGAATATAATAAGAATGGTAAAATAAACTCCAGAGATTTTATTTTTCCTTACGATGATAATTCATTTGATTTCATTTTTTTAACTTCTGTTTTTACGCATATGCTTCCTGAGGATATGGAACACTATTTTTCGGAAATATCGAGGACATTAAAGAATGGGGGTAGATGCCTCATATCATTTTTCCTCTTAAATGAAGAATCAAGATTATTGATGAAAGAAAAACCCCAGCAACTAAAATTTGAATTTGACCAGGAAATATTTCGGACAATCGATGCGGATATACCTGAAAAAGCAATCAGTTATGATGAAAAGTATATCAAACAAGTGTATTTGAAGAATAATATTCGTATTAAATACCCGATTCATTATGGTTTTTGGTGCTCCAGATCAACCCATTTAAGTTACCAGGATATAATTATTGGAATTAAAGACATTTCAAAATCATAATCCAGATGCGCAAAAACCTTTTCTTTTATTTAGTTTCATGACTTAAGACTGGTTCCAAATTGAAGATCATTTTTGGTCACTCGCTACAAAATTGACTGAAAGGATTCATATTAGTCGTTTCAGGGATTACAAATTAAAATCGATTAGAGAGTTTCATGGGGATTTAATTTCTTTTTGTTTTTTTCGGTTTTTGCAAAATATTATGATATTTTTCCTTTGTTATGCTTGATCTTTTTTACTTTTTTGATACATTAACTGACCCTTTTTATAATAATAATTCATGATAGTATCAACCTCTCGGAAACTTATCCAGTTTAAAAATCTGTCCGTAAATGAAAAAAGATATTTTAATACCAAAACCAACAGGGTTTTCCTGATTCCATCTGGTTTTAAGGTGTCAGTGATTTTGAGAAAATTTTTTAATTCTGGGTGCAATTCAGAAAAAATACCACTGGAATACCCACATTTAATTTGCCGTTCACAGAAGGATAGAATGTTGATATTGTGATCATGATACGCCAAAGCTTTTTCATTATATATTATTTTCAGACCTTTTTGAGCAAGGCGGTACCCCAATTCGGTGTCTTCCCATGCAGCAAAAGGGAACGTTTCATCAAATTTATTTCGCAATAAACAAGATGTGTTCAATGAAATATTCGACGTGTAAAAGAAGTTAAAAGGAACTATATCATTATGTTTGATTAAAGAATAACCAAATTGCAATCCATATTCCTGGATATAATTCATGAATGGTGTAATTTTTATATCTGAAATCCAGACTGTTTTTCCCAAAACTGCAATGTTTCGTGAATATTGATAGTTCTGATGAGTAAGGATGTGCTCTTTCAATAATGACTCAGAAGGAATAATATCATCGCCAGTTATTAAAACAAGGCGTGTTGTAACCTCATCAATTCCAACATTTCGAGCAACTCCAGGCCCTGAATTCGTCTTTTTACGGTATTTTAGTTTCATATCAGGGTGATTTAAAATAAAAACGTGAACCATTTCTTCTGTATTATCGGTAGAGCCATCATCTACAATAATTATTTCAAAGAAAAATTCCTTAAGTTTGTAATACGCACTTAACGTTTTATTGAGGGTAGATGACCGATTGTATGTTGGAATTATTATACTAATCATAGTTAAAATCGCAGATGTAACTAGATAATGATAAATTGATAGTATAAAAGGGGTCTTGTTTTATTAAAGCACCCCATTTGTTTATCATGTATTGAGCTTCATCTGAACTAACACAATAACCTCTTGACGCAGATTCATGGTGGATGAGTTCAGCATATGGAGTAAAAACATTCCAATAATTCTTACTTAAAAGTTTAAGGCAAAAATCGACATCATTATAACATACTGCAAGCGCAGGTTCAAACCCTCCTACTGAAAAAAATTTTTCTTTTGAGACCATCATGCAAGCACCAGTGATTGCAGAATAATTCCTTATTGTATTGATTAAATTGAAATACCCCGTGTTATCATAAGGAACTCCCTGAAACCAATGCCCGGCTATTCCTGTACTTTGATCGGGACTCATCCCGAGTATCACACCTGCATGTTGAATTTTCCTGTTGGGATAGAGTAATTTACAACCAACCGCCCCGACTTCAGGTCGCTGTGCATGTTCTAACAGGCATTCCATCCAGTCTCCGGATACAATTTCTGTATCATTATTCAGAAAAAGCAAGTATTCCCCGTTTGCGTGTTGAACGGCAAAATTATTAATTGCGGAAAAATTAAATAGACCAGAATAGGGTAAAACGCGATGTTGTGTTCGATTTAAAAAATCTATTGTATCAGATGATGATGATTCATGATCAATAATGAGAATTTCAAAATTTTTATATGTTGATTTTACTTCGATCGATTCGATACATCGTTCAAGCAGTTGGCATTTATCTTTCGTAGGAATTATAATTGAGATTTTCGGAGTACCCAGGATTTTTCTTTTTACCCTGTATGATGTTGGCCATAATCCATCGAGAACAATTCCTTCAATTCCCCGCCGGTTCAGAGCATCCTGTATTGCTTTTTTCGCAGCGATAATAATTTTTCCATCCTTAGCCATTGGATCATATGCAGAGGATCCTTCCGATATTCTCCAATGGTATAGAACCTTTGGTATATGCCCAATTTCTGAATGATCAACGAATTCTAAAAACCTCAAGAGAAGATCATAATCTTGGCTATATTCACATTCATATCTGAATCCCCCAATCTTATCCAAATAATATTTCCGGTAGACCGTGAGATGATTTATGTATCCACATGATAAAATTAGATCTGGAGACCATTCAGGTTTAAAAAAAGGTGATACACGATATCCGTCAGGATCTATCTTATCTTCATCTGTGTATATCAAAGATAAATTTGGTTTTTGATTAAGTAGTGACGCGAGTTCAAACAATGCATGGGGGGCTAAAGTATCATCATGATCAAGCAATCCAATAAATTCTCCTGTTGCCAGTTTTAATGCACGATTTGAGTTTCCTGATATGCCATAATTTTTATCCGCCCAATCTATTTTTATTTTATTATTTTTATAACTATATTTTTTTAATATTTCCTTAATTTTAGGATTTATTGATGCTGCTTCACAGATACAAAGTTCGTAATTTGGGTAAATTTGCCCTTCTACTGAGTCAAGCATCGCAATCAAAAAATCTGGATCCGTGTTCCAGACTGGGCATATTAAACTAATTATTGGTTTATTACGGAAATTTGCGGCATCATTTCGCATTTTTTCCAGGATCGATTTTGCGGGCTCTTTTGTTTTGATCCAATTATTATATGAATCAGGTTTTCCTACTTTATTTGTATCGAAATAGTGTTTGATCAACTTTGAAATCTTCATATCATCAATCCAAGAAATTCATCTGTATCTGAAAATGAAAAATATTACAAAATGCTATAGTATACATATTTTCGTTTAGGCTGATATAATTTTTTTAGGTATTAATTGACTCCGTTGACATCCTTGTCAGGGCATATGATTTTTTCTTTTTTCAGGGATTTATCAATAAATTATGCGATACATTTAAGTTTTTTTCCTGATCACCCAATTGGATTTTCTTATATCCCCCAAATCTTCCTTTAATCATAAAAAACACAGTTTCTAAATGATTGCATTTTCCCTTTATCAGTTCTTCACTAATTTACCTCACTAATATCATATATCAAACTTTTTTTCCACCGTAGAATTTTCTAACAATAATCCGGGTTCAAATAGAAGAAATAATTTCAGAGAGATTGTAGAGAATAATTTTTATCTTAAGTTCTTTAATCTGGAATCAATATTTTCTCGATTTGAGGAATTCACCAACCTTTTTTTCCTTATGGAGAATACCATTTCGACCAGATTCCTGTGATTATTCACGATTGATTCAATTTCATTCCGTGTTCTGAAGAGAATCCGGAATAAGATCCACCAGGCTCAATCAGTGACTAAGTTAAGGATTTTTTTTTCACAACTACCAAAGATCGATGTAATCGGACTAATATTTACCGGAAATCTATTGGGGTTTTAACCATCCTGAAGATTCGAATATTATCCGAAGAGTTTTCATGTTTATTAACACACACATTGTAACGATTATGGGTTCCTTTAGGTGCACTCCATGAAAGTTTCAGTTATTGGTGGGGGTTATGTTGGTCTTGTATCTGGGGCATGCTTTGCGGAGCTCGGGCATGAAGTAATAATAATCGATATTGATCCTGCAAAAGTACAGGCAATAAATGAAAAAAGATCGCCTATTAATGAAACCGGTCTTGAAGAACAGCTTAAGCAGCATGTCGGAAGCCGGCTCCGTGCAAGTGTTGAATATGATTCAGTTGCATCGGCCGATATCATTTTCATCTGCGTTGGTACACCCCAAAAATCTGACGGAAGTGCGAACCTTTCTTACATCGAATCTGCCAGTGCATTGATTGGGGCTGCACGGAAAGATATTCCTGCATATTGTGTCGTTGTCGTGAAGAGTACAGTACCCCCGGGAACTACGGAGAATATCGTTCGTCCTGGGATTTTACAGTCAGCACAGAAAACCGAGGGAGAAATCGGATTTGTAATGAATCCGGAGTTTCTTCGGGAAGGCCGGGCTATGGAAGACTTTATGCACCCGGATCGCATTATCATCGGAAGCACCGATGACCAGGCTTTTGATTGTTTAGCTAAAGTATATTATAATCTCGATGCGCCCGTTATCCGAACCAGTACTACTGCTGCGGAAATGATCAAGTATACCTCGAATGCTTTCCTTGCCACAAAGATCTCATTCGCAAACGAGATTGGTAATATCTGCAAAAAGCTTGGCATTGACGTATATGAAGTGATGAGCGGTGTCGGACTTGATCATAGGATTGGGCAGCAATTCCTGAATGCTGGTGTGGGGTTTGGAGGCAGCTGCTTTCCAAAAGATGTCTCATCCCTTATCTCTCTGGCAAAAACTTTCGGTGAAGACCCGCACATCCTTAAAGCAGTTATGGATGTGAACGAGAAGCAGCCTAATCGGCTTATCAAGCTGCTTTGTGCCCGTATCGGGAATTTTAGCGGTAAAAAAATTGCTGTGCTCGGCCTTGCATTCAAAGACAACACGGACGACATAAGGGACTCAAGGGCGATTCCGGTGATTCAGGAATTATTACAGAGGGGAGCACGGGTTGCAGCTTACGACCCCGTGGCTATTCCTAATATGCGCCGGATTTTTCCCTCAATTGAATACTTCGGTAGTGCAGCCGAAGCACTCAATGATGCGGATGCTTGTCTTGTGATGACCGAATGGCCGGAATTTGGAAAGATTGACAAGGAGTTTGAACAAATGAAAACCCGTGTTATCATTGAGGGTAGACGAATACTTACCTATGAAGATGTTGAAGGTATATGCTGGTAAAGTAATAACATCCAATATCGTATTAAGGCAAGTTACATGAAAAAGAAGCATAGCGTACGGAAGGTTGTAATCCCCGCAGCTGGATTGGGAACCCGTTTCCTGCCCATCACAAAAGTTCAGCCTAAGGAGATGCTGCCGGTGGTGGATAAACCGGTAATCCAGTATGTCGTGGAGGAAGCTATCAGGTCGGGTGTGGATGATATCCTGATCATTACAGGGCGTAACAAACGGGCGATTGAGGATCATTTTGACCGTTGCTTTGAACTTGAACAAAAATTAAAAAACCATGAAAACAACCCTTTCTCTGATGCATTAAATTCTCTATCGGATTTTCCGGATATTCATTTCATCCGGCAGCGGGAACAAAAAGGACTGGGGGATGCAATCCTTCTTGCTGAGCGACACTGTGCCAACGAGCCATTTGCAGTGCTTCTTGGGGATACGATCTGCATCTCACCGAAAAACATAGACACCTGCACCCTTCAGATGATGGATGCATTCGATCGTTATCATATCCCGATTATTGCGATAGAACCTGTTCCGATGCATAAGATCAAGGATTATGGGATTATCGAAGGGAGAGAGATCAATTCCGGGATCTATTTAATTAATGATATCATTGAAAAGCCGGCACCTGAGAATGCACCATCCAACCTCGGTGCGATCGGAAGGTATATCCTAACTCCGGAAATATTCCCGTTATTACGAAAAGTTCCCCAAGGGCATGGTGGAGAGATCCAGCTAACCGATGCGCTTCGGGGTCTTCCAGAGTCCCTCGGACTTGTTACCAACTGTCGGCGCTATGATATTGGTGACAAACTGGGCTGGATGAAATCCAGCATCGAACTCACTCTCGAACGCGAGGAATTTGCTGATGAGATGCGATCCTTTTTACAAGGACTTCTTAAAGGAGATTGATTATGAGGTTGAAACTCGAGGAAGAACGTAATCAGATTCGACAAAATCTAGGAACTGTCTCTTTTGAGGACAAGCGGGTGCTCGTAACCGGGGGTGCCGGGTTTCTTGGATCATGGATGTGTGATACTCTCATCGACTCCGGGGCATTTGTTACCTGTATTGATAACTTTGTCAGCGGGAGGGAGCGTAATATTTCGCATCTGATGAATAATGATAGATTTCAGTTCATCAATCATGATATCACAACCGCGCTGCCGGTTGATTCGCAGATTGATCTCGTCTTTCATATGGCAAGTCGTGCATCGCCGTTTGAGTTCGAGCACTATCCCATACAGATCCTGAAATCGAATACCCTGGGGGTACTTGTTGCTCTTGGGATTGCCAAAAAACATGATGCGGTGCTTGTCTACACCTCAACGAGTGAAGTATATGGAAACCCAGATATCATCCCCACTCCGGAATCGTATTTTGGCAATGTGAATCCTATTGGGCCACGTGGATGTTACGATGAAGCCAAGCGCTGCGGGGAAGCATACGTGGTGGCATTCCAAAGACAACATAATATGAATACAAGGATTGCCCGCATTTTCAATACGTATGGGCCTCGCATAAGGATGGATGGTATTTATGGTCGGGTTGTTCCACGCTTTATTGACCAGGCACTTCATGGTGAATCCATCACCATATTTGGTGATGGAATGCAGACAAGGAGTTTCACATATGTAACCGACCAAATCGAGGGATTACTCCGGCTTGCTGCCCTCGATGAAGCCAGGGGTGAAGTGATTAATATCGGGAATATTAATGAGATTACCATCCTTGATCTGGCAAGAAAGATTGTCGAACTGACCGGGTCGTCTTCGGATTTTGCCTTTACCCCGTTCCCACAGGATGATCCCCTTCGCAGAAAACCTGATATAACCAAGGCAAAGAGAATCCTGAACTGGGAGCCAAAGGTATCGCTTGAACAGGGATTACTAAAGACAATAAGCTGGGTGAAGGATATGCAGCAGCAATCCGCTCGGACAAGCTGAAAAATTGTGAAAATCTTCTTCCTCTAATAGTTACACCCACGTTCCGATAGAGCAGAAGGTCCGAATACGGCAGATGTTGAAACTTATTGCAGCAAAGATCATTATTGCATGCACCCTTTCAATTGTCGAATGGTATGGGCTGATTTGAAAACGGTCTTGATAACAACGTAAGGTCTCTTGCCATGAGAGGGTTTTCTTGAGATCCGTTTGTTTCTGAGTTTATCCCAGATGCCAATAGGGTGATTCCGTATGCCCCGTTTCATGGTTGCATCGAATCCGAGAGGTTTAACACCGAAATATCCTTTGTCACGGTAACAACTCTGGCCAGAAGATAGGGGAGATACAATCACAGAACTAAAAACTAAAAAAGAGTGTAGTAAAGCGACTATCTCATAGCTGGAACCCGAGGATTTTCATACGATGGGGATTATCCCCAAAAAAATAGTTTTAGGGATTTTCTCGCTGCATCTTTATTTTACGTTCCTGTCCAGTCGCCGATTAACGGTGTATCACCGTAAATGCCGTAATTAAAGCTAAGATCAGCAGGACCAGCTGTGTTGCTGTTCCTCAGGTAGAAGGCACCATTGCGGTAGATACCGACCGTGTCTATGCCATTTCCATCCCAGTCACCGACTAACGGTGTATCACCGTAAATACCGTAATTAAAGCTGAAGATCAGCAGGACCAGCTGTGTTGCTGTTCCTCAGGTAGAAGGCACCATTGCGGTAGATACCGACCGTGTCTATGCCATTTCCATCCCAGTCACCGACTAACGGTGTATCACCGGGTATGCCATAATTAAAAGTCAGGTCAGCAGGACCGGCATTGTTGCTGTTCCTCAGGTAGAATGCACTATTGCGGTAGATACCGACCGTGTCTACAACGTTTCCGTCCCAGTCACTGACTAACGGTGTATCACCGGGTATACCATAATTAAAGGTCAGGTCAGCAGGACCGGCACTGTTGCTGTTCCTTAAATAGAAGGCACTGTTACGGTAGATACCGACCGTGTCTACGATGTTTCCGTCCCAGTCGCCGACTAACGGTGTATCACCGGGTATACCATAGTTAAAGGCCAGGTCAGCAGGACCGGCACTGTTGCTGTTCCTCAGGTAGAATGCACCATTGCGGTAGATACCGACCGTGTTTATACCGTTTGTTACATTGATATAACCAGCCCGAGTCAGGGAATCGGATCCTGCCTGATTCGTTACTTCCAATAAGATGGTGTAATTTCCACTCATATTAAAAGTGTGAACCGGGTTCTGCACAGTTGCATTAAAAATACTCCCATCGCCGAAGGTCCAGTTCCAGGAGGAGGGTGAATTTGTCGAAAGGTCAGTAAACTCTACGGTGAGAGGGGCTAGTCCGCTTCTTGGGGTACCGATAAAATCCGCAACTGGGGGTTCTGCAGCAGCTACCGCCTTATAAGCATTCAACCGACCGCCCGATGCAACTTTTCCTGACAGGGAGGTGTTCACATCAACGGATGAAAGAATGATGTTTTTTATTTGTACGGAAGTCAGGGATGGATTCTTTGCTTTTACGAGGGCTGCAACACCGGAAACATGGGGCGTTGCCATGGATGTACCCCACATAGGAGCATAGTTACCATTCAAATAGGTACTCAAGATATTTGTGCCTGGTGCAGCGAGATCCACAGAATTCGGGCCAAAATTTGAGAACGAGGCGAGGCGGTCATCCTGATCTGTAGCGGAAACCGAAATGATGTTTGTACTGTTATAACTTGCAGGATACAGGGGATCATCATCAATGCTACTTGCATTATTTCCCGCAGCACAGACAACAACTGCTGGAGATGCATCAATTATATCTTTCAGGCCCTCATCATACACCCCCCCACCCCAGGAATTGCTGATTACAGTTGCACCATTTGCATTTGCATACTCGATAGTCTTGAATTGCATCAGATGTGATTCCGGCTCCCTCTTGATTGAAAGCCTTGAGGGGCATAATCTTTACCTGCCAGTTTACCCCAGCCACGCCAAAATCATTGTCCCCTACGGCACCGATTATTCCTGAAACGTGGGTCCCATGATCCTTATCATCATTTGGATCATTGTCCCAATTGACAAAATCCCATCCACGAACATCGTCAATATAGCCATTAGCATCATCATCCTCACCGTTACCTGGAATTTCCCCTGTATTATTCCAGATATTTGCGGAGAGATCACTATGAGTATAAAGAACGCCTGTATCAATCACCGCAACTACAACACTGTTCGATCCCGTAGAGATGCCCCACGCATCCGGTGCATCGATATCAGCATCAATGGTTCCCCCTGTTTGTCCTGTGTTATCAAAACTCCATTGGTCCGAAAAAAATGCATCATTGGGTATGGAGAGGATTTTCGGGGGATGGATATCAGTAACAATCGGTCCCGTTTGAGCCGGTAGTATCGATAGAACATAATCCGGCTCTGCGTACAGGACATCAGGATTTGATTGGTAAGCTATAATTGCCGATTGCACATCAGTCCCGTTTGGTAATTGAACAAGCTGCAACCCTTCTATGCTGAAATCTTTCTCTACCCGAGCCCCGATATTTGCATGAGCCGTGCGTATTTTAACCTGTGAAACGGATGATTCTGCATTCTTTTGGGATTTAAACCGGACAATAATCCGGTCTTTTACATATTTTTGACCAGTACGGGAATCCGTAATAAAACTCTTTTCTCTTTCATTTACCTGCCCCAGTACGGGAGAGTCTTTGAGTGCAGGATTTGAGGAATTCGGTGATCCTGTATTTTTTGCCGAAACAGGATTTTGATTTGATATTGCCGTAGGGGGAATTATCGTAAGAACCGGGGGGATTTCAGCCGGTGCCGGACTTATTGCAGATGAGGTGGCTGGTGTTGGAGCTGTTGAAAATGGCGTTGTGGGTAGTGTCGTAATTTTTGGAGGAGTTCCCTCGGGAATGGCAGAAGTTTCCTGGACTAGAGGTTGCTCAAATGAGGGAGGAGATGTTTCGATCCAATTCTGTGTCAGGGTAACACTGACGTTTTTTTGCGAATTTCCCGTCAGAATTGTTGAATTTATCGGATTTTCCAGCGCAAATACATTTACCGGTAGCACAATCAACAGACAGAGAATTATAATTTTGCTATAATACCCACTACGGATCGTCAGCTTAATCATTACTTCATTATTGTATCAATCGTAAATTAATTTTGTCAAGATACTAAAAAGAAGAGGCAGGTGAATACTTAGGAGTTCGAGAAATCAAAAATCGATATATGATTAATACTCTTTCATTATATTTTCATTACAGACCAATGCTGAGCAGTCAGAGTGATTTAGCTTATTGCTGGAAAAAAGGGTAATCGTTAGGTTAGGAAAATACCAAATAAAATTGTGACGGGGCTGTTTTCCCCACGTCTTCTAATTTTACAATCCGTCCCAGTTGCCGACTAACGGGATATCACCGGGTATGCCGTAATTAAAGGCGAGGTCTGCAGGACCGGCACTGTTGCTGTTCCTCAGGTAGAAGGCACTGTTGCGGTAGATACCGACATTGTCATCGCCATCTCCGTCCCAGTCGCCGACTAATTGTGTATCACCGGGTATGCCGTAATTAAAGGCGAGGTCTGCAGGACCGGCACTGTTGCTGTTCCTCAGGTAGAAGGCACTGTTGCGGTAGATACCGACATTGTCATCGCCGTCTCCGTCCCAGTCGCCGACTAACGGGGTATCACCGGGTATACCGTAATTAAAGGCCAGGTCTGCAGGACCGGCACTGTTGCTGTTCCTCAGGAAGAAGGCACTGTTGCGGTAGATACCGACATTGTCATCGCCGTCTCCGTCCCAGTCGCCGACTAACGGGGTATCACCGGGTATACCGTAATTAAAGGCGAGGTCTGCAGGACCGGCACTGTTGCTGTTCCTCAGGTAGAAGGCACTGTTGCGGTAGATACCTACCGTGTCTACGCCATCTCCGTCCCAGTCGCCGACTAATTGTGTATCACCGGGTATACCGTAATTAAAGGCGAGGTCTGCAGGACCGGCACTGTTGCTGTTCCTCAGGAAGAAGGCACTGTTGCGGTAGATACCGACCGTAGTCGTTCCATTGACAGCCGGAGAAGTGACGGTAATGGTTGTTCCCGGGTTCGTTGTGCTTTGACCACCTGCATTGGCAACTGTAAGCTGGGCTGTATACGATCCCGGATTGGTATAGGTATAGGTACCATTCCGAGCTCCGAACACTGTTGTGTTATACCAGTTCCCATCTCCAACAGACCAGTTCCATGATGTAGGGGAGTTGCTTGAGGTGTCATTGAACTGCACAGTAAGAGGGGCGGTACCGGACGTTGTGTTGGTCGTAAACGATGCAACCGGCGGGGTTACTGCGACGTCGTAATTGATCGTCATGTAGGGAGTGTATGCACCGGCAGAATAATTCATACCACGAATTTCAAACCCGGAAAATTCATTGTTTGCCCATGTCAGAGAAGATGCATTATCAACATCTGCGCTATGAGTTAACATAAAAGATGTATACCCTGTTTTTGAGATATCATTAATTCCAGCAGAATTTAACGGGTAATCATTCCTCAAGAGGCCATAATTGTAATCATCATAGGTTATATCAGGAGCAACACGGGTGAAGGTGGTCCTGCTATAGTCTGCTCCGCTATATGCCAATGGATCAAGTGGATCTGCATCAATAATACAAGAGTCAAAGGTGCCAAGCCCATTAGCTCTGGTGTGACCATAAACGGAAACAGTGGCACTGGTAATTGTTGCATCATTGGGAATAGCAGAAGTGTCCCACGAAATTAATCCCCGATAATGTCTGTCATATAGATTTACAACAGCTGAACCATACATCGTTTCATTCATCGCCCTTGTTTCACCAATGTTTATGGTATCAGCATTTACTCCTTCTAAGACAGTAATCTCTCCTGGATTATTTCTCTTTTCTTGCCAGGTTTGGTTATCGGTATTCGCCAATAACCTGCCGTCATGACTTGCATTCACAACAAGCTGAGCTGCACTTGCCGCTGGCATCAGCATGATCAGAATTAGTGATACTGCACATACAGTAATCAACATTGACTTGTTTCTCATAATACACCTTTTTATAAGAGATATATCCGTGCCAAGATTATTAAACTTGTTTGTCGGTTTAAATACTGGTAGTCTGTTAAGGCAATCCCATTGAGCGATAAAGACATTAGAGAAATACAATTCCAAAAATCCAAATTTATTGTTATTAAAATTTGTATCGAAAAATATCTCAATAATTTTCATCGTTTTTTGTGTGTATAGTCATTCCCTGATACGCAATCTTCTTCTAGATAGAAATTGACCAGTGTTATGAGAGAGGTACGTCCAATGCATCATTATTCGTTGTCCTGCAGCGCGGAAGCAGGCGATCTTGAGCCAATAGTCCTTGCAGTCCACGAATTAATCCACCGTCTGCCCGTTACGGCAAAATCAGTAGAAAAAGATGGCATACGTGTTGAAGACGGGAGAGTTATCGATCGGCATTACGTAGGTCCGGTACTCCTCGAATCGATCGCAAAAAACATTCCGATAAAAACTACACCATCGAGCGGAGCTTACAAGGGAGTGCCCGTAACGGTCAGTCCCATCAGAGACCAGGATGGAAACGCTATCGGTGCAATCGGGGTTGTTGATATCACGGGAATTTTTGATCTTGCAACACTCATGGAACACCAGTCTGCGATACTCAAGCAGGTGTGCGGTAAAGATCCCTGTCCGCTTCCTTCTGAACAGAGCGGTTCAAGGAGGTGAATGATTTGCCGGATTCCGCATTCAAAGTTCTTGAGATCCTCGAACGAACAGAAACTCCTGTTTCCGGAGAAACGATCAGCAATGAACTGGGAATTACCCGATCTGCGGTCTGGAAGCACATCCAGGAGCTGCGGGCAATGGGGTATGAAATCTTCTCATCCCAAAAAGAGGGGTACAAGCTGACCCGTACGAGTAATAAGCTCCTTCCCTATGAAATCCATAAAAAACTAAAAACCCAGTTCATCGGAAAAAAGATACGGTATCTCGAGAATACCCCCTCGACTATCTGGGTGGGCAAACAGATGTGCTCTGAAGGGGATGTCGGGAAAATGCACGGCATGGTAATCATTGCCGAAGAACAGACCGGGGGTATCGGAAGAATGGGGAGGGCATGGGTTTCACCGAGTGGGGGAATCTGGATTACGGTTGTCCTCAAACCCAATGTACCCATTGATCATATTTTTATGATCACGATGGCTGGATCCATCGCCATAGCCCGGGCAATCCGCAAGGAATTCGATCTCGGGGCACTGATCAAATGGCCGAATGATATTTTCATTGGCAACAAGAAAGTCGCCGGACTCCTTCTTGAGCTCTCAGCAGACGCAGATGCGGTTCACTATTGTCTGTTAAGTATAGGTATTGATGTGAATGTCCCGTTAAACCAGTTCTCTCCTGCATTGCAAAAAGACATCACTTCTATCAGCGCTGAAGTCGGGCATGAAGTAGACCGTGCTTCGTTTCTCGCACGCATCCTCAAGGAATTTGAGAGCCGGTATCTCCTTATTGAGAGTGGCGAATATGAACCTATTATTAGAGAATGGAAGAGTCTTTCCTGTACGCTTGAAAACAGGGTGCAGATCAGGACGCTGAAGAACAGCTTTGAAGGGGAAGCAATCGATATCGATGAGTTTGGCGCTCTTATTATCAGGAAGGACAACGGCAAGCTCGAACGGGTTATCTCCGGTGACTGTTATCAGCAATAATTAAGAAGTACTTTTTATCGTCAACCGTTCAAATTTTTATGGTTGACGATGTTTGGAGACCTGCAGAAATCCAGAACTATTGCTTACTCTGCAGCATTTATTGGGCTTATCAGCCTTGGAGCGTGGGTGTCAATCCCCTTCTTCCCTGTCCCGTTAACCCTTCAGACACTCTTTGTGTTACTCGCCGGCGCGGTTATGAAGCGATATGCGGTAATCCCGGTTTCGCTGTATGTACTTCTCGGCGCACTTGGACTTCCGGTATTTCATACAGGTGTTGCCGGGTTTGGCATCCTGCTCGGACCAACCAGCGGTTATCTCATAGGATTTATCTTCGCTGCACTTGTTGTTGGTCTTGCCTACGAACATGATGCTGCGATTATCCATATTACCGGGCTTCTGGCTGGAACCGCTATCATCTATATTTGTGGGATTACATGGCTGATGTATTCCCTTAATTTGGGATTCATCCCTGCGATATTAAGTGGCGTTCTTCCTTTTATCCCCGGGGATGCGATAAAAATATTCGCCGCGTTTATGATTGCGAAACGATTACCATGATCACCGCTGAATTCCTGTGTTACCGTAAACTTGCGATAGACGCACTCAGAATAAAACCTGGCATTACCACAATCATTGGAGCAAACGGGAGCGGGAAAACCACATTTCTTAAGCTCTGTGCCGGAATTGCAGTGCCAGAAACCGGTATTCTCCTGATCGATGACGCACCACCACGAGAAACCGAGATTGGGTGGGTAAATGAATTTCCCGACCGCAATATTCTTTTTGTAAACGTGTTTGATGAGATTGCATCCCCGCTTCGGTTCCGTCGCACTCCCTGTGAAGAAATTGATATAAATGTCCGTGAATTAGCGGAAACTTTGGATATCTCCTATCTCCTGCACAGAGCAGTGCGTGATTTGTCAGGTGGTGAAAAAGTGCTGGTTTCCCTTGCGGCAGCAATGGTTCACCGCCCTAAGGTGCTGGTCCTTGACGAATACGATTCACATCTTGATTCACATTATATGGCAAAGATTGAGCAGGGGATCAGGACATCGCGAGCCGATTATGTGATCCGTTGCACGCAGCAGATGGACACTGCCATCTGCAGTGATCATCTTCTCTTTTTTGATTCCGGCCGGATCACCCATGCTGGTCCACCTCATGATTTCTTTCCTTTCCTGAAAGGAACAGCTTATTATCCGTTGTTGTGGGGGTGCTGATGGTAAAAATCACCTTAAACCGGGTATCTGCAGTTCGTGACCCTTGGTCACTTTCTGCATCCGGCACATTCAATGAAGGTGTGCACCTTGTAAGCGGAGATGTGGGGAGCGGGAAATCAACGCTGGCACTCATGATGGCGGGGCTCCTTCCCTTGTCCGGTGGAGACATTGAGAAAGAGGAGATTACCACAACCATGCTCTCACTCCAGTTCCCGGAACTCCATGTTACCGGCCTGACTGTTGCAGAAGAATGTGATTCCTGGGGAGTTGATCCGGATGAAATCCTTGATGCTGTTCAATTGGGCGAAAAAAAAGAGGAATCACCCCTGTCTTTGAGCAGGGGTGAACTCAAACGGCTCCACCTAGCATGCGTGCTTGCAAAAAACTATGACCTTCTCTTGCTTGATGAACCGTTCAGCTCACTTGACTGCGAGGAAAAGGTAAAAATCTGTGCACATATCGGTCAAAAGTCGCAGGGTATTACCGTTATTTTCACCCATGAACAGAATATCCTTCCCAGAGTTAAGCAGATCTGGGAGATTGTTGATGGCATGCTTGTTAGTTGTGGCACGCCACCAGGTGCATTTACGCACTGGCGCCATGTCCCGCAATTGATAGCGAGACTTACGGCTCTTGGATCCAAACCTGAAAATATCTCATTGGAGGACTTTAGGGAGGCGGTATGCAGGATCCAAGGATAAGAATTGCTGCTGCTGCAGTTCTCTCTCTGGCGGCGTTCGTGAGCCTCCACGGTGCTGCCGCTGTCTTTCTCTGGTGGCTGGTGTTTACTCACCGACTGCAACTTGCAAAAAGGATCAGGCTGGTTTTTTCTTTAATCCTCATGATTGCACTTTTCAGCCTTGTCCTGGAACTATCCGGCGGAGATGGTATTTCTTATTTTGCCAGAATGACCGTTATCGTGTTTATTGGTATGTGGATATTCAGCGAACAGAAATCAGGAGAATTCCTTGCAATTGGGGTCTGGTTGTTTGGTGACAGGTTAGGATTTGAGCTCGGTATGGTCGCTGAGATGGGAATGCAATCATTAGTATCAGTCACAGCCGATCTGGACCGGATTCGTGTAGCACAGAAGATCAAAGGTAGGCAATGGGATGTGAATAACCTTGTCCCTGCAGGTCTCGTACTTGTCCATGGTGCGCTTGTCAGGGCAGAGGATACAGCTGAACTCTTGGCAATCCGGGGATATCAGCACGGGGGGAGCCTGTGCCCAACATTTTTTACACGACCTCTTGACATAGTTGCGGGCATGTTTGCCGTTTGCATTTTATTTTTCTCTTTGATTCCAGTTAGTGAATTTTTTATACTTTACCGATGAAGGTTTGAGAGGCTTAATATGATCCAATGGAAGCCCTGAGGATCTTCATGCACACCGCCTCTCAAAAAAAAGTTAACATCACGGACACCACGCTACGGGACGCCCACCAGTCACTCATCGCCACACGGCTCCGTACGGAAGACATGGTTCCCCTTGCAAGGGAGATCGACAACTGCGGTTTTTTTTCCGTTGAGGCATGGGGCGGCGCTACCTTCGATACCTGTATTCGTTTTTTAAACGACGACCCCTGGGACCGTCTCCGGGCTTTAAAGGCTGAACTCAAGCACACCCCGGTCCAGATGCTCCTGCGGGGACAGAACCTTGTCGGCTATCGTCACTATCCTGATGATGTGGTTGACAAGTTCGTCACGGCAGCGCATAAAAACGGTGTGGACATCTTCCGGGTATTTGATGCATTAAACGATATCAGGAACATGAAACGGTCAATGGACCAGGTAAAAAACGTGGGGGCTCACCTGCAAGGGGCTATCTCTTACACGACCAGCCCAGTTCACTCTACCAAAACATTCATTGAAATGGCAAAAGAGCTCTATGCCCTTGATTGTGATTCGATCTGCATCAAGGATATGGCAGGGCTCATCATGCCTGAGGCGACCCGGGAGCTGATTATCGGCATCAAGGATGCAGTGGATATAAAAGTTTGTCTACACAGCCATTCTACGAGTGGAATCGCACCGATGAGTTACCAGGCATCAATCGAAGCTGGTGTTGATATTCTCGATACGGCGATGTCGCCTTTCTCTATGGGAACTTCCCAACCCCCGACAGAAAGTATCATTGCAGCACTAAAAGGTACCCCCCGCGATACTGGCATCGATCTCATCAAACTCCGGGCCATTCGAAACATCTGCCTTCAGATACGGGAGAAATATTCTGGTCTGCTCGACCCGATTTCTGAAAGAGTGGACAGTGATGTGCTGATTTATCAGTTACCCGGTGGGATGATCTCCAATACTGTTTCCCAGCTTAAGGAACAGGACGCACTCAACCGATGGGATGATGTACTGGCGGAGATCCCCAGGGTAAGAAAGGATCTCGGGTATCCTCCCCTTGTTACGCCGACAAGCCAGATCGTCGGCACCCAAGCCGTGCTCAATGTACTTGTCAACGGCGAACGATACCGCAATGTAACTAAAGAAGTCAAGGATTATGTCCGCGGATTATACGGTAAGTCACCGGGTCCTGTTAGCGACGAAATCCGGAAACTGATCATTGGCGATGAAAAGGTAATAACCGGACGCCCGGCGGATCTGCTGGAACCGGCTTATGAAAAAATGAAAGAGGAAGCAGAGAAAGCCGGGCTTGTCAAAAAGGATGAAGATGTCCTGACCTATATCCTCTATCCTGCCATTGCACCGTCATTCCTCAAAGGGGAACGGTTATTGGAAGAAATACCCAAAAAGCAGACGGTGACAAAACCTGAAACAGGGATGCCCAGCCAGATGGAAGTGGAAGTGGACGGGGAAGTCTTTTCTGTCCGCATCGTCTCTGTCGGGGGAAGCAAAGTTGAGGTTGCAAATATTACTCCGCAAAAGATACCGAGGGGTGATATTGCCGGAGGCATAAAAAGCAATATGCAGGGAATGGTGCTTACGGTGCTCGTGAACCGTGGTGCTGAGGTCAAAAAGGGGGATACCCTTCTGGTGCTTGAGGCCATGAAGATGGAAAATCCCATCCATAGCCCGGTTGACGGAAAGGTCACCGAGATCTTTGTGGATACCGGCGATGTCGTCCAGAGCGGAGACGTCCTGCTGGTGGTGCAATGAAATATTTTGAAAAACTCCTGATCGCAAACCGCGGAGAAATTGCCATCCGCGTTATGCGGGCATGCCGGGAACTGGGTATTGAGACGGTAGCGATCTACTCATCCGCTGATAATAACGCCCTTCATGTCAAATATGCAGATGAAGCGTTTCTGGTTGGGGAGGCCCATCCTTCAAAAAGTTATCTCAACATTGATAGGATCGTTGATATTGCAAAAAAGAGTGGTGCAGAAGCGATACACCCCGGTTATGGATTTTTAGCGGAGAATTACCGGTTTGCTAAGATTTGCAAGGATGAAAATGTCACCTTTGTCGGCCCGGGCTGGAAGACGATAAAAGCGATGGGATCGAAGATCGGCAGCAAACAGATGATGAAAGCCGCGGGGGTTCCCGTAGTCCCTGGCACAGAGGGTGGCGTAAAAAGCATCGATGATGCAAAAAAGGTTGCTGCTGGAATTGGCTACCCGGTAATTATCAAGGCAAGCGCCGGTGGCGGAGGTATTGGCATGCAGATCGTCAATGATGAGCAGAGCCTGGAAGAGGCTATTGCTGCTGCCATGCGCATTGCAGAGTCTGCATTCGGTGACGCCACGATTTTAATTGAGAAATATCTGGTCAAGCCACGGCATATAGAGTTACAGGTACTAGCAGATGAGCACGGCAATGCAGTCCATCTGTATGACCGCGAATGTTCGATCCAGCGCCGTCACCAGAAACTCATCGAGGAGGCTCCCTCACCTGTTATGACACCGGATTTGCGTGACAGGATGTCAGCATCAGCGCTGAAGGTTGCCGAAGTATCCGGTTATACAAATGCAGGAACAGTTGAGTTCCTGTATAGCAACGGAAACTATTATTTCATGGAAATGAACACACGTCTGCAGGTCGAACATACGATAACTGAATTTATCACAGGTGTTGATATTGTAAGGCAACAGATCGCGATTGCTGCCGGTGAGTCACTACCCTTTGACCAGTCCGATCTCTCCATCCGAGGGCATGCAATCGAATGCAGAATTAATGCAGAAGACCCCATAAATAATTTTTCCGCCGATCCGGGAAAAATTACCCGATACCGTTCACCTGGAGGACCTGGCATAAGGATTGACAGTGGCATCCATATGGGATACAGGATCCCCCCAAATTATGACTCAATGATCGCTAAGCTTTGTGCCTGGGACAGGACAAGAGGTGAAGCGATAGCAAGGATGCGTCGTGCAATTTCTGAATATATCATTCTTGGGATCAAAACTACGCTCCCCCTCCACTATGCAATTATGAACAATCCGCAGTATATTGCAGGAAATACCCACACGCACTTTTTACAAGAGGAGCATATCCTCACTACGCTCGATCGGTATAAACGTGATGAGGAGACACGGATGCAGACACTTGCTGGATCCTTTGGAGAAGGTAAAAAAGTTGCTGCGATAACTGCTGCAGTGAACATGTATCTTCAACCAAAAAAGGACTGATGCTCGATTAAAACCCCGCATCAGAACCTTTAATAGTTTTTACGGCGTTCATACTATGCACTTTTGTGCTGCGGTGGCCTAGCTGGTTAGGGCGCCAGACTCATAGGGTTTAAGAATACAATCATGTATTCACAGCTTTGAGAGATCTGGAGATCGGGGGATCGTAACCCTCCCGCAGCATAGTAAATAGTTCTTAAATTCACTCCTTTCACATGGTTTTTAAAATCTTCCCTCTCTCTACCAGGACAGAAAATCCTTAAAATTTAGTGATTTTATTATTTTCACCGGCGATAAATTTATTTACCGCATCACCCAACAAAGTTACGTACATTGATGTGAGACTATGCTGTTAACAAACGTTGTTGTAGGATTAATCCAGTTAATTATTTCCATTATTTTTGCCGTCCTGGCACTGTATATTGGTTTTGCAGTGCTCAGTAAAATCAACAAAAATATGGATGAAGAGAAAGAAATCGCACGAGGGAATGTTGCCGTAGGAATTATTGTTGCAGCAGTTTTTGTCGCAATTGCCCTTGTAGTACAGTCCGGGGTATCAGGGCTTTCCGTGGGGATTAACAAGGCAATAAACATAGGAGTTTTTTCTGTCGATGGACTCCTCGCTATTGGTACGGCATTCATCCAGCTTATACTCGGTATTGTTCTGGCTGTCGGGGCGATCTACCTTGCCCTTTATGTTCTCTCCAAACTGACAAAAGGGGTTGACGAGTTTGCTGAGATCAAAAAAGGCAATATGGCAGTCGCTCTTATGATGGGGGGTGTAATTATTGCGGTTGCGGTAATTATCCAGTCCGGTGTGATTGGCATCACGGCAGCACTGATATAAAATTCTCCTTTTTTTATCATAGAAATCGAAGAAAAAAAATGGTTCTGTAGAATTCCTTTTCTATGATTTGAAATATTAAACCCAGGTAAGAAGACAGAGGGGACAGTGCCTGTCCATTCATACGCCCCTGCGCTTATCACGATTATAACGTAATACCTGTTCAGGAGTTATCTCATTCTGGGGGGAAAGCGATGGGGGTGATAACCCCGCGAGCGTTTAGCCTGTTATTGAGTATTTAAAAGAGCAAAAAAATCGTTTATTTCCCATACCGGTTTATCGTACGGATCAAGTCCGCAAATCCATCCATCTCCATCTCAAGAACCTGTTCACGGGTCATCCCCATACTCGTTTCAGCATCCGCAGTCAGCATTTCGGGACCGCGGATTAGCTGGCGATTGATACCATCTGAAGAGAGCACATCCTGTGCTTCTGCATCGTGAACAAAGGCCCGGCCAGGAATAATTACAACGGGTTCAAGACCAGAAAGGTCCAATTCATGGAAATCATTAATCGTTATAAGACACGCAATTTCCTTGTTTACAGGAGTAACGGGAACTTTCGATCCACACGAAGCCAGAATTTTTTCAATATACGGTGCTGCAATACTCCCGCTGATCACTGATGCCCGGTGTTGAATGCGGGGGAGATTTTTTAATAAATCTGGTTCATGAAGGATTGCAAACGGTGAACCAATATCAGGATCCCACAGAGGGGTTCCGGAGATTTTGAGGGTAAACCTGCGATCCAGACCGGAGATAAGATCCCGGAATGATTCAACCGTCTGGACTTGCTGATTGTTGATGATGGGACCATTACCAAGAACAAGCCCCTGTTCTACAGTATTGGCAAACCTCATCAGGATTATACCTTTTGCTCCATGGTCCTGGAGCCATTCGCAGGTTTGTTCGAGCACAAGACCATCATTGATTCCCGGCAGGATAACGGCAGCTGCATATACATCAACATTATTGCACAATTTTTCGAGAATTGTAAGAGAAACTTCGGGAGTCGGATCGTGCATGTAGCGCTTTCTGAGAGCGGGATCTGTTGCAAAGACCGTGAAGGACAATTCAGAAAGACCATTGTCAATGAGCAGATCTGCAATGGCCGGATCATCCCATCCTTTACCGCTCGTGTATCCAATGTGGAGAGGAGCCTCCATGCTGCCGAGGAGTTCAATCAGTTCATTGAACCGGGGATAGCAGCTGGGATCCCCGCCACCGCTGATGGTGATCCGTTCAAGATCCCCGCTTTTTCCCTGCAAGTTTGCAAGCGTTTCGTCCGCGATTGTCTTGAGATCCTTAAACCCGCTGTACTCTTCCCTGATTCCACGGGTACAGTAATCACAGCCTTTTTTAAACGGCAGACAGTATCTGCACCCAAGTGGCTGGACACCACGGACTTTCTTAAAATAACAATATTCGCAGAATCCGCGGCAGTTGATACCGGGGCTCCCTCCAATATCCACGGTCAGGTGTGCCATCAGTAGTAATTAGTCTGCTCTTGTTCCTAAATGTGTTTGGAAATTATACTGAAATCTGAGGTAATCATAAAAAATAAAATGTACCGTTATTTAAAGGAAAGATAGAAGCACGGTAGCACCATCTTTTTTACTATCAAATGTCTAAATACTATGGCGCCTCAGTGGCTTAGTTGGCAGAGCGGCTGACTTGTAATCAGCAGGTCCCGTGTTCAAATCACGGCTGAGGCTTGGGTTCAAATTAACGTTATTTTTTGATTTTGAACTAAATTTGAGGATATTTTATAGATTTAGTGCTTTTTGAGATTTGAACACAAACTCCATTTTCTGAATATTCCCATATAAAGTAACAAGCAACAATGTGTAACAGAACCTGCACATTTGTCCGAAAGAAAGCGACGAACAGGATACGGAGTAGGATAGAGGAGAAGCGGGCCGGAACAACCGCTGACGCTGGAGTATCGCAAGAAATCAGAGATGTCATCATCCCAACAGGAAACTCCAGAAAGTAGTGAGGTGAGGTGAGCGGAACGGGTGCGAGCCCGTGGAAACGCACATGATCGAGCGTCTCCGGCATGTCATGGATACCTGCAGATGTATTTCGGCAAAAGGGAGAAGAGCAAAGACCGCGGTCACAAAGAGCAAGCCTGCCGGGAAATGTTCAAGGAGGATTTTCCTTTACCTCCTGTCATTCCGGAACTGAGCAGGACGCCATTCTCTCTGTCTCCGGTCATTGTCAGAAGGGGTGGGTATTCATTGGGCAGGCGCGAGAATTACCTGCCGGGACCGGAGCTGCCGCAGAAACGGACCGTCATTTCTCCATCAGATGTTCATTTTGCTCTGAACCTTTTTCATCCTCCCCGGTTCCGGTAATCCCCAGCACTGGAAACCTGAGCATGTACCGCAGCCCCCCGACCGTAGACAGGTTACGCATCTCGCGGCTGACCTGTGCAATCAGCTCCCGGACAACAACCCGGTCCTCGACCTCCCCGGATTCCCTGACATACGCGAGCCGGTGGATCGAGTAGATCCCGATAAGAAACGCAAAGACAAAGAAAAAGTCCCAGTACTGGAGGTCCAGCGTCTGGAGGGTAAAAGCAGTTCCCGGGCTTTTCCAGTTTAAAGTGAGCGAGAGTTCGGTTGCCTTAAACGAATCGACAAACATCCCTCCGATGACTGGTGCAATACCGGCTGCAAGGGAGTTGATAATGTTCATCGTGGCAAGGTACGCGGTTGCGCTGCCATGGGGCGCAAGCTTAAGCCCGATGTTTGCCGATGCGAGCGTGACCCCTGCTGTCGATACTCCCATCAGGATGTGCAGGGCGATGAGGAGCGGGATGGTCAGCGGGTGCCGGTTGGGCATGGTCGTAAACGTCCAGCCAAGGATGCAGATCATGAAGAGTGGTCCCGCGACCCGCAGGACGGACTTGTTGCTGAACCGATCGGCAATCCGGCCCCACATGCCATAGGAGAGCACACTGGAGAGCTGGCTGAGGATAGCAAATGCAATGACCACCGAGATATTGAAGTCGAGCATGACAAGCAGGTAGACCGTAAAAAAGGGAGCGGCAAGGTTGACCGCAAAGTTCCATGCTCCTAAAAAAGCGATCAACCGGGAGAAGTTTATATCGTGGAATGTAGATCGGACCTGGTCAAGAAGCGGGATTTTTGGAACTTCTGTCATCAACGGTTCAGGGATCTTTGACATATACCAGATTCCCATGAGACCGGCGACAAAACCCCCAAGGAAGATGACCGAGTAGGCAGTGCCCGGGGGATACGCCGGGTTCCTCTCAATGAAATCGATAATAAAGCTGGCGGCAAGAGACAGGACAATTCCCACGATAAGGGAGAGGGACATACGGCGGGAGAAGAAGCTGCCAAGGATCTCCTGGGGTACAAGATCGCGCATCCATGAATTCCAGCTGCAGTGGGAGATGGCAGAGATGCACCCATACAGGACAAGTGACAGGATCAGGACGGGCACGGCCGCAGTGGGGCCAAAGAGGAACGGGATGAGGGCAATGACAACCCAGAAGAGCCGTGCGATAATCGAAGCGCCAATGCAGATCAGTCGCCGGTTGCGGACCCTTTCCACAACCGAGATCGCGGGCATCTGAATCAGTTCGGCAATCGGAGGGATTGCTGCAAGTAGCCCGATGACCGTGTTGGACGCACCCAGCTCGAGACCGAATGCAACAAGAAAGATCCCGCTGGTCAGCGTGACCATGGCCTGCGTGGCGAGCCCATCCTTTATGATATACGAGAGCCCTTTTTTCAACTCGTCTTCGCTTATAGTCTCTTTCGGGTTCAGCATGGTTACCACACAGGAGCCTGCGGTCCGGATAGGAGTACCGATATTGTACAAACCATTTTTCCTGACTTTCTGTTATTGATCGGCAGTTCGAAAAAGATGTCGCTCCTGCAGCCGCGATCTGGACTCCGTTGAGCATAACCCCAAAAAATCAATTTTTTACGACGAAATTCTGCGCGTCACTTTTGAGTGCTTTACAAAAATAAGCAAATTTTTAAAGAGGAATATTCAATTATTTCTCAGCGAGAGCATAATTCCAAAAATTTTATGAAAAGTTAGTAAAAAATTATTGAATCGAACATCACGTCCCGGTGCTCGGCTGAGGCTTTTGAATTTTTTTACTAATCCAAACAATTATTCTCTTTTAAAACAACACAATAGATTCAAATTTTAAACTGCGAATTATTACATATGCGTGATCGCCAGTGACAAAAAAAGCATTTATTACCGGTATAACAGGTCAGGACGGATCATACCTTGCCGAATTGTTATTATCAAAAGGATACGAAGTCCATGGTCTCATACGAAGATCATCAACGTTCAACACCAGCCGTATTGATACAATCTATCTTGATCCGCATGAGCCTCATGCCCGATTATTTTTGTATTACGGAGATCTCTCAGACTCCGAGCAAATTGCAAATGTGATGTACAATATCCGACCGGATGAAGTATACCATCTCGGTGCGCAAAGCCATGTCCGGGTCAGTTTTGATACCCCGGAATATACCAGCAATATTACCGCGCTCGGGACTACCCGGCTACTTGAAGCGATACGGCGATGTTCATACCCGATAAAATTCTACCAAGCTTCTTCCAGTGAGATGTTCGGGGCAGCACACCCACCCCAGAAAGAAGACACCCCCTTTCATCCCCGCAGCCCCTATGCCTGTGCCAAGGTATACTCCTACTGGATGACCCGGAATTACCGGGAGGGATACAACGTCTTCGCATCCAACGGTATTCTCTTTAACCATGAATCGCCACGAAGGGGGGAGACCTTTGTAACCCGCAAGATCACCAGAGCAATTGCAAGAATCCTTGCTGGAAAAGAAAAAATCCTGTATCTGGGGAACCTCGATGCAAAACGGGACTGGGGATATGCACCGGAGTACGTGGATTGTATGTGGCGGATCCTGCAGCAGGAAAAGCCAGATGATTTTGTGATTGGTACCGGGGAGACCCATTCCGTCCGAGAATTTGTCCACGAAGCATTCGCATATGCCGGTCTTGATGTTGAGGAATATGTAAAAATTGATCAGAAATATTTCCGTCCGACTGAAGTTGATGTACTTATCGCAAATCCAAAAAAATCTGAAAAAATACTTGGCTGGAAACCTTCAATTAAGTTTGGCGATCTGGTAAAAATCATGGTCGATGCTGATATGAAAGCAGCTGGACTGGAACCAATTGGTGATGCGGATAAAATAATCTCTTCAAAATTCCCGAATCGCTGGTGGAACGCTGATTGATTCATGGGGGATGAAGTGCTCCCAAATCCCATACATACATAAAACTGGAGCATCAATAATTCTGTAATAAAAAGAAAATATTTGTACTATTTAAACTTCAGTCAATGGTTGGGACACACCTATGACATTCTGGTCCGATAAAAAAATACTCATCACTGGTGGTGCTGGTTTTTTTGGATCCCAAGTTGTCAATCAACTTCTTGAAAACGGGGTTCTGAAAGAAAATATTCTGATACCACGGAGTAAAGAGATTGATTTGCGGAAATGGGAAAACTGTGTGCGGGTAGTGAAAGAATGTGATATTGTTATTCATCTTGCCGCAAAAGTAGGGGGAATTGGATTCAACCTGAACTTCCCAGGACAACTTTTCTATGACAATGCTATCATGGGAATCCAGATGATTGAAGCAGCACGGCAAGAGGGGGTAGGGAAGTGTGTAATCGTTGGTACGATCTGTGCCTATCCGAAATTTACCCCAGTCCCGTTCAATGAAAATAATCTCTGGAATGGATATCCGGAAGAAACAAACGCTCCCTACGGACTCGCAAAAAAGATGCTCCTTGTCCAGTCACAGGCATACCGGCAGGAATACGGATTTAATTCTATCTATCTTCTTCCTGTCAACCTGTATGGTCCGGGAGACAATTTTGATCCCGCGAGTTCTCATGTTATTCCTGCACTCATCAAAAAATTCACCGAGGCCAAACGACAAAACAAATCCAGTGTGGATGTTTGGGGCACCGGCGCGGCATCAAGGGAGTTCTTGTATGTTGATGACGCAGCACGGGGAATTATTCTTGCCACGGAACGATACAACAAACCTGACCCGGTAAACCTGGGAGCGGGCATGGAAATTACCATCCGGGATCTTGTGGCTCTTTTAAAGGAATTGACAGATTATACAGGCGAAATCCATTGGGATACTACAAAACCGGATGGCCAGCCGAAGCGCAGTCTGGATGTGAGCCGGGCACAAAAAGAGTTCGGATTTACGGCAAAGATGCCATTCAGGGAAGGATTGAAACGGACGTTTGATTGGTATAAAGCGCATTCGTCGAGGCCAGCTCAAGATGAGTGGTCAGCAGATTATTGTTAAACCACAACAATCTCATAAGAAAAAGACAGATTCAAGAACAGAAGATATGGTAAGTTTCTTGATTTAGATTCAATTACAACAAAAGAGAACCCAATTATTCCATTGAATATAGTTTTCAGGTTTTCAGGAATGCCAATTTTTTTCAAAATTATTCTTTCTTTAGCCGCTTCACGAAATCATTAACAATTTTCTCGACAATTTTACTATGTGCTATCAGATTTTTTTTTCATCTCTCGTCTAATGAAAATCGGCTCAATCCAGCGACAGAGCGTAATATCACTTTCAACAACCATTGCACTGACGGTTATTGGATTTCTCTCAACGATATATTTTGCCCACACCCTCGGACCGGAACCACTTGGTGCTTACTTCCTTTTCCTGGCGTATTTTGGAATTCTGAATCTGGTAGGTGACGGTGGTTTTGGAGGGGCGGCAGTTAAAAGAATATCTGAGGGAAAAGAACGCGATAAATATTTTTCGGCATTTTCCTTAATAAGAATTATCCTTATTGCCTTATCGGTCTCATTTTTGTTGGTTGCAGAACCCTATTTTAAAGATCTCACTTCATCCGGAGTTTTTTTCTGGCTCATGTTAGCCCTTCTCGTATCCGTTTTTTCAAGCATTTCTGGAATTGGAGTATACGGATCTGGTAAAGTGGGTGTATATCAGATAAGTACATTTGCGGACGCACTTGTGCGAACGATTTTACAAATTACCTCAGTGTTTCTCGGGTTTGGCGTAGCAGGGCTAGCCGGGGGTTTTGTTGGAGGGGTCATTGCCGGGGGGCTGTTGAATCTTCGGTACCTTGACCTCAAATTTGTCTGGTTCGGGTTATCGCATCTAAAAAATCTGTTCGGTTTTTCATTCTGGATATTCTTAACTGCAAGTGGTTCATTGGTGTTTTGCTATGCCGATACCATACTCATCGGATATTATATGAGTAATGCGGATGTCGGGATTTATCGCACTGCATTTCAGCTTACTTCTGTCGCCACATTTGCAACATTAGCGTTCCATACCGTTCTATATCCAAGAATCAGTAATTGGGGGACACAAGGAAAGATTGCAGAAATTGAGAATTCTCTCGCGAGAGCTTGGACATATTCACTGTTTCTCGCCATACCAACCTGCATCGGCGGGTGGATTCTTGGGGATAAACTTCTTTATTATCTTTACGGAGAATCTTTTATTGGGGGAGTGACCGCCCTTTATTTCCTTTTGTTTGTGCAGGTTGTCAATGTCTTCATGTTTCTTGGAACAATGAGCCTGGCTGCGCTCAACCGACCAAAAGATGCTTTCTGGGTCACTTTAGTTGCTGCCATTGTTAATGTCATTCTTGATATCCTACTTATACCAATGATGGGGATCACGGGTGCTGCTGTTGCGACACTGATCGCCATGATAGTTAATGCCGCTGGAGCTCTTCTTCTTCTCTCTGGCGTCATTTCAGTAAAATTCGAACATGGTCCTGTAAAAAATATACTCTATGCTGCAGGGTTTATGGGTATTGTAGTCCTTTTTATTCGGGTTCTTCTCCCTCTCAACAATATAATCGCTGTATTAGCTGCGGTAATCATTGGGGCATTAATTAACATACTTGTTTTATTTAAATTGGACAGCAAAATTCATTATGAACTCAAGGATCTCAGTGTCAATCTTGGGGTTCCGTGGCCAAGGTGGTTATAACCTGGACTGGGTATTAACTAATTGCAATCGAGACTATTTATTCGATGTTTGATTTCAGAAAGGTTACACTAATAGTTCCCCATAACCTTAATGTGTATCTGAATAGTAAAGGATAGAAAGAAAAGGATAATGTGTGCCTGATTTATCTCTGCATTACAGAGAATATAATTTTATGAAGTGAAACTATGGATTGTCGAAATTGTGGTACAAATCTTAGTCTGATTGTCTGTGATCTTGTCAGTGCTCCTCTGTCTAATGCATATATCTCTGAAGCAGAACTAAGAAAGCCTGAAATTTATTATCCTCTCTGTTTGTATGTTTGTGAACGATGCTGGTTGATGCAGATTGAGGATTATAAAGTTGCAGATGAGATTTTTGGAGAGGACTATCGTTATTACAGTTCCTTTTCTACTTTATGGCTCAACCATGCAGCAAAATATGTGAAAATGATAGTAACACGACTTAAGCTTGATGCCTCTTCAAAAGTAATGGAAATCGCATCGAATGATGGATATCTCCTTCAGTATTTTAAGATCGATGGCATTCCCTGCTTTGGAGTGGATCCCGCCGAAGGACCTGCCCGGAAAGCAAATGAAATGGGTATCGAAACAATCTTGTCATTTTTTAATCTGGAGATGGCATCTGAAATTGTAAAATTAAAAGGTAAACAGGATCTCATTATCGGAAATAACGTACTCGCCCATGTACCTGATATAAATAATTTTGTTGCAGGTCTGAATATCTGTCTCTCCGCGGAGGGAACTATTACCATGGAATTCCCCCACCTTATGGAGCTTATTCGTCAGACTCAATTTGATACCATATACCATGAGCACTATTCATACCTTTTATTAGCTACTGTGAAATCCATCTTCGAAAAACACGGTTTACGGATTTATGACGTTGAAAAAGTCTTCACTCATGGAGGATCGCTGAGGATCTATGCGTGTCATACTGAAGATTTTTCCCATCCCGCTGAACCCTCGGTAGATTTGATTATCAATGAAGAACGATTGCAGGGACTTTTCGAAGTACAGACCTATCTTGATTTCCAGAGAAGAGTTAATGAAATCCGAAACCGTTTCCTTCAATTTCTTATCGAAAACATTATGGCAGGAAAACGAATCGTGGCATATGGTGCAGCTGCAAAAGGGAATACCTTGCTGAATTATTGTGGGATAAAAGGCACGGAACTCATCGAATATGTCGCGGATGCCTCTCCGTTTAAACAGGGATTCTATCTCCCGGGATCGCGTATCCCAATTGTTGAACCCCATAGGATCTTTCTTGATAAACCTGACTTTATCATAATCTTTCCCTGGAATATCAAGAATGAAATAATGAAACAACTTGAGGGTGTCCAGGAATGGAAGGGGAAATTTGTTATTCCCATTCCCGTGTTAGAGGTATTAGATGCATGATCTTTACTGAGACAAAGATCAAGGGAGCGTACCTTTTGGAAGCGGAACTTCTTTCTGATGACCGGGGATTTTTTGCACGGTCATTCTGTAAGGAGGAATTCCAGCGATGTGGTCTTGAAACAAGCATTGTCCAGTGTAATATTTCCTATAACAAGAGAAAAGGAACAGTACGCGGGATGCACTTCCAGACTGCTCCGTATCAAGAAGCAAAGATTGTCAGCTGCACAAAGGGTGCGATTTACGATGTTGTCATCGATCTTCGGAAAGATTCGGGATCTTTTTTAAAATGGTTTGCGGTCGAGCTGTCGGATAAAAATTTCAGACTGGTGTACGTCCCCAAGGGATGTGCCCATGGGTTCCAGACGCTGAAAAATGACACAGTTGTGTACTATCAGATGACAGAGTTTTTCCACCCGGAATGTGCACGTGGGGTCAGATGGGATGATCCGGCATTCGGGATTACGTGGCCTCTGGGAAAGAAAACTATTTCTGAACGGGATAAACAATTTCCGGGGTACGCATGAAAACGGTTATGCTTACCGGAGCTTCCGGATTTATCGGGCGTCACTGTATCCCTTTATTAGTCAAACAGGGTTATGAGGTTCACGCTCTCACTTCCGGAAAAAATGCTCAGGCTGATCCAGAAATATCATGGCATACGACAGATTTGCTAAACATTCAGGAAGTTCACGAAACGATGGATTCAATTTGTCCTACACATCTCATGCATTTCGCATGGTATACGGTGCCGGGTAAGTACTGGTATTCCCGGGAAAATATTCAATGGCTGCAGGCGAGCCTGAACCTGGTTCAGGAATTTTCTGATGGGGGAGGAAAACGGATGGTCGGTGCCGGAACATGTGCTGAGTATGATTTGCGATATGGCTATTGTTCTGAAAATCTCACGCCGTTAAAACCCAAGACGCTCTACGGAATATCCAAACAATCGTGTCACCTCATCGGAGAAGAGATCCTGAAGACTGCAAAGATCAGTAATGCATGGGGCCGGATATTTTTTCTCTATGGCCCCTATGAGAACAAGACGAGACTCGTGCCATCGATTATCAACTCATTGCTTGAAGGAAAAAATGCACCCTGTTCTTCCGGCACCCAGATCCGGGACTACCTATATGTAGAAGATGTGGCTGACGCCTTCGTACGATTGCTCAATTCTTCTGTTACCGGTCCGGTAAATATTGCTTCCGGGAAGCCGGTATCGATACGTGAGATTATCGATTTGATTGCGACAAAAATTGGTCATGAGGAATTAATCCGTTATGGACAGTACCAGACATCTCCAACAGAAGAGCCCCTGATTGTAGCAGATAACAGTCGTTTAAGAAATGAAGTGGGCTGGCACCAGCACAATGATCTGGGAACAGGACTTGATAAGACAATTTCATGGTGGACAAAAGTTCATGCTTCAGATTCATGAACTGAGACGACTGGCAGGTACAGCAAAACGGATTTCTTGGATAATTAGACCGGGAATTAGTATTATTATAATCGAAAGGATTGCCTCATGAAGATCACGCTTGATACCACGAATAAAAAACTCTTCGTAGAAGAGAACAGTCAATTAACGGAATTTGACCTTTATTCCAAACAGGCCTTCGAAATTATCTCAGATCAATGGTTGAAAATCGGATGGGATCAGAAATATCCGTATACCTTTACATGGCTGGGAAGACCGATAATACAACTACCCGAGGATATCATCAGAATTCAGGAAGTAATTTTTTCCGTTCAACCTGACGTTATCATTGAAACAGGTGTAGCTCATGGGGGTTCATTGATTCTCTATGCAAGTCTTTGCAAGGCGGTAAATAAGGGGAGGGTGATAGGAATCGATATTGAAATCCGACCTCACAATAAAAAAGCGATTCAAGAACACCCGCTCCACTCATTTATTACCCTCATTGAAGGAAGTTCGATAGATCCTGATATTATTAAATATACCAAGAATTTAATCAAACCTCACGAAAAAGTTCTCGTAATTCTCGATTCCTGCCATACTAAGAACCATGTATTACAGGAACTGGAGCATTATTCGGAACTGGTTTCACCGGATTCTTATATCGTTGCAACAGATGGCAGTATGAAAGACCTGTTTGATGTACCTCGTGGAAAACCGGAATGGGCAGAGGATAATCCCTGCGCAGCGGCACTTGAATTTTTACAAAAACATAAAGAATTCCGGTTAGAGAGCCCACAGTGGTTGTTTAATGAGAGCAATCTGACTAAAACCATTACCCATTGGCCTTATGCGTATTTGAAAAGAATTAAAATTTCCCCGATTAAAGATGATTGAATAATATTTTAGAAATGAACAGATTTTCAATATCAGGTTAATCATGAAACTCGTTAGCGTCGGAATGCCAGTATATAATGAAGAGAAGTTTATTGAAAAAGCAATACTTTCCATCCTTGACCAGGATTATAAAAATTTTGAACTGATAATATCCGATAACGCATCAACAGATAAGACAAAGGAAATCTGTGTCAAGTACGCCGAAAAAGATTCAAGAATCCGGTATTATTCCAATAATACAACAACTGATGCAGCGACAAATTTCAATTATGTTACTTCAATCGCGAAGGGCGATTTTTTCATGTGGGCTTCCGGCCACGATACAAGAGATCCAACTTTTTTAACGCGTTGCATTGCCGAATTGGAAAAATCAGGTTCAATCGTTCTGTGCTACTCGGATGCAAATTGGATTGATTCAGAGGGTAATAAAATCGGCACTGAACAATCAGACATCGACACTGTCGGTCTGGATAGAATAAAGAGATTAAAAAAGGTTTTTTGGAACCTCGGGTATGCATATCCGATCTACGGTTTATTCAGAAAGGAGGTCCTGGACACCGTTTTACCTACTCAGAGAGTTCTTGGATCTGATATACTATTATTGAATGAATTATCAGCCATTGGTGAATTTGCGAGAATACCTGAACCATTATTTAACATCAGGAAATTATCGGATTATGGGGATTGGCACGCCTACTTTCAAAAAAGTCTGAATATTACCTTAAACCGGAGAAAAGCAATAGGATTATTTTTTGAATTTATTATCAAAAATTATCAGGGAGTTAAGAAATATGCTGAATCACCAATAGAGAAATTAATGATAATGAAATTATTTCTCTTCGATTCATTATTAAAATACCATTGGATACTTATTGGATTTATCAGCCTGTCTGCTTCCGATAATAAAAAAGTAGATACGTCGATTCACTGACAGGAAAAAACATGAAAATTCTCTACGACCACCAGATGTTCTACCGGCAAAATTATGGCGGGGTAAGCCGCTATTTTTGTGAATTGATGAACCAGTTTTCACACGATCCCAAGATTAGTTTTATCCTTTCTCTTCGTTATGTCCAGAATGATAATCTGGAGCAGTTCCCTCAATTGAATCAATACTGGTCGAACCGGTATAATTTCCTCTATAATAGCCGTTTAATCTCCCTCACGCAGAAAAAAATTCGTTTTAATGCGCTGAATTTTGGGTTAAATTATATTATCAATAATCAGGGAGAATCGGTCAGATTATTACAAAAACAGGATTTTGACATATTCCATCCGACATACTATGAACCCTATTTCTTAAAATATCTCCAAAAAAAACCCTATGTTTTAACTGTTTATGATATGATACATGAACTTTTTCCCAAGTATTTCAAAGCCAGTGATCAAACCAAAGTGTGGAAAAAACAACTTATTGAAAACGCCGGAGCAATTATTGCAATATCCGAAAATACAAAACAGGATATTATAAAATTCACTGACGTTGAACCAAGCCGAGTTCGGGTTATTCACCTTGGAAATCCTTTTGAACATTTAAATGAGACTCCACAAATCCCTGCTTCTCAAGAAACTCCAGTCTTTAAAAAATCCTATCTATTATTTGTGGGCGGAAGACCAGCTTATAAGAATTTTAATTTTTTTATTGAATCTATGGCAGAACTGTTGCGGAAAAATGAGGAATTGCATGTTGTTTGTGCGGGATCGTTGCCATTCACCAATGAGGAAAAACAGTATTTTAAGAATATGAATATCCTCCAAAAAGTACACCATGTAAAAGTTAACGATAAAATTTTGAAAAATTTATATACAAACGCACGGGCATTTGTTTTTCCTTCACTCTATGAAGGTTTTGGACTGCCTGTTCTTGAAGCGTTTTCCTGTGGTTGTCCCGTAATATTAAATAATTTGAGTTCATTACCCGAAGTTGGGGGAGAGGGTGCAATTTATTTCGAACCAGGGGATAGGGAATCGATCATTTGTGCTGTGGAAACGGTTCTTTTTAATGAGAAATACAGGGAGGACTTGATCAAAAAAGGATCTGAACGTTTGAAATTATTCTCTTGGAATAAGACTGCTATATCTACGAAAAAAGTTTACGATAGTTTGTTACACCAATAATTATAGATTTTTTCAAGACTTTTTTCGATAGTACAGACAGGCTTCCAACCTGTATCATTATGAAGTTTTTTATAACTTCCAATAAGTATTGGATTGTCAATAGGACGAAGAAGATCTGTATCTTGTTCTATTGAAATCGGGATTTCGCTTAATTTTGAAAGGGTATTTACAATATCGTGTATGGAATGCCCCCTGCCACTGCACACATTATATACTTCTCCGGTTACGCCATTTTCGAGTATCGAATTGTATGCCTGAATAACATCTTCAATATCAACGAAATCCCGGATAATTGACCCCGCCCCGATTCTAATGATCGGTTTTTCATGCTTTACAGCAATCCTAGCAAATTGTTTTGCAATAGAACTGACCACAAACTGATCAATCTGTCCGGGACCGATATGATTGAAAGAACGAGTACAACAAATATTAAGATTATATCCCTTTCCATAAATCTGCGCAAGATATTCCTCTGATACTCTGGCAACAGCATACGGATTCGCAGGAGCAAGGGATTTTTCTTCAGTCAGAGGGAGATCACTTTCTCTGACAATGCCATATTCTTCTGAAGAACCGACTGATAAAATTCTTGTATTGAGTTTGTGGAGCCTCACCGATTCGACAATATTGAGAAATGCATTCGTATTATTGAGAAAAGATGCAAGCGGTTCTCTCCAGCTTTGAGCCACGGAACTAAACGATGCCAAATGGAGGATATAATCCGGCTGAATCTCCCCAACTAGTGCATGAATTTTTGCTGAATCAAGCAAATCACACTGATGAAAACTAATTGAGCTTAAAACCTTATTCCGGTTCTGAATAAAATCCCAGGTAGGTTTTGATCGGCTAACCCCATGAATAACGTAGTCTGTTTTTGATTTTACCAAAAAATCAGTAAAATGTCCGCCGACAAAACCACTGATTCCGGTGATGAGTATTGATTTCATGGTAAACTAAAGATGGTTCAATCCTAGATTTTTACATGCAATTCGTGATCATAAGGGAATAAAAATTCCTGTATGAATTTCTTTAAAAAATTGCATTTGATTAAATTGGGAATGACGATTGAAAGAAATATATTACTACAATTCAACATTTAATCCCCAAGGTTACGAATTCATTTCATTGATAATCTGATTTACAAAATATTCAGCACTAAAAGGTAAAATCTTTTCACTTCTTATGAAATCTTCAATAGCGTATAAATAATGCACATATTCGTTTTCGGAAAGTTCGTTCATAAAATTAAATAATTCAGAATAGGAGGAAAATTTTCTTTTGTCGATAAAAGAGTTCTTTGGAATATAATCCGTTACATTTGAAGCTCCAAGGTATATCGGTACGCATCCAGCAAAAAAACAATCAAATATTTTTTCCGTTATATAACCGGGAATGCCAAAAACGTTCTCATAACAGAATGAAAATTTATATTGTTCCAATATCCTACGTTTTGAGGTGATTTCTCCATGGTAAGAACTGTAAGGTGTGGAAAATACATTGTAAAACGGCTGAATAAAAGGTTTCAGGGGTCTGAGAGATACGGGCAATGTTAGATCCCACCCTTTACCAAAAAGATCAAAACATGCAGGCTGATTTACTTCGAACCATTTGATTGCCCTTATTCTTTCTGAATAGAGTTCCCCGGGCTGATTATTTTTTTTATTCCCCGCTATCATGCAACAGAATTTCGTTTTCTGAGAAATATCATATGAGATTCGATCAGGTATTTTATTTGGTAAAAAAAATTTGAACGTTTTTTTATTATCGATAATATCATCCCTCCAGGAAAAGATCTTTTTAAAATAACGATGATTTTCTTTTTTCCAGTTGTCTGGTTTTATAATCTCATTTTCGAAGATGAACAGATATAAATTTTCAAATTTCATGCCAATTAATTTTTTCAAGTACCGATTATGATGGCCAGGATAATCTAAAAAAATAATTGCATCATATGAATCCAATGGTTCAGTATCGATGGTCGAAACCGATAATCCATGTTGCCGGGCTACTTGGGCAAGATAGTGAAAGGGATAGAGTAAATCATCACCAATCGGAGCCTGGATTTCCGGATTGAACATCCGGTTATTGTTATAAATATTGTAAAAATTGTAAAAACCAATTTTCTTCATTTCAATCAGATTTCATAGATATTCCATATAATTTGCTAAATATCTACCGAATAGAAAACAGGTACTTGGCTAGGATACAATTTTTACATTGTTATGCGAATATTAAAAATGAAATTATAGGTATCCATTTGAGTTCAGGGTTGTCACCATGAAAGTTGTGATTCTTGCAGGAGGGCTTGGGACTCGTCTGAGTGAAGAAACTGTCATCAGGCCCAAACCCATGGTAGAAATCGGAGGAAAACCGATTTTATGGCATATAATGAAAATTTATTCCCATTTTGGTTTTAATGAGTTCATCATATGTCTTGGTTACAAAGGATATATGATCAAAGAATATTTTGCCAACTACAACCTCCATATGTCCGATGTCACCATTGACATAAAAAAAAATACCATTGAAACTCATCACAATTTTTCCGAGCCTTGGAAAGTTTCTCTTATCGATACCGGACATAATACGATGACCGGGGGCCGAGTGAAAAAAATCCAACCTTATATTGGGGATGAACCATTTATGCTCACGTATGGTGACGGGTTGTCGAACGTAAATATAACAGAATTGTTAAAATTCCACGCCAAAAAGAAAAAAATCGGAACATTGACTGCCATCAGACCTCCCGGGAGATTTGGCGTGCTACAAATCCACGATAATCATAACGTTACTTCATTCCTCGAGAAGCCAATGGGAGATGGGGGACATATTAATGGGGGATTTTTTGTATTCGAACCTGATTTATTTGACTATCTCAAAGATGATACAACAGTTCTTGAGAGGGAACCTCTGGAATTGATAGCGAAAAAGGGGCAGCTGAATGCCTTCAGACATGAAGGGTTCTGGTATGCAATGGATACCTTGCGGGATAAAAATTATCTTGAAGATGAATGGGCAACGGGAAAAGCTCCGTGGAAGCTGTGGAAATAATGACAGTTCACCAAAAACTGAAAGATTCATATCAGGACAGAACGGTACTCATTACCGGTCATACCGGTTTTAAAGGTAGCTGGCTTGCTTTATGGCTGGAATCTGTGGTGGGTGCCAGAGTAATCGGGTATAGTCTTGATCCGCCGACAAACCCATCACTCTTTCAGGCAACCGGATTATCAGATCGTGTTCTTGACATCCGTGGAGATATCCTGGATCGGGCCAGAGTTTTTGAAGTTGTAAAAAAATACCAACCTGAGTATATTTTTCATCTTGCCGCACAACCGCTTGTTCGATTTTCCTACAAAAATCCTCTTGATACATTTAATGTTAACGTCATGGGAACCACAAATATCCTCGAATCTGTCAGGATATTGCAGTATCCCGTTACTTGTGTCTGCATTACAAGTGACAAATGTTATGCAAACAGGGAATGTGATTACGCATATCAGGAAAATGATCCCCTCGGGGGATATGACCCCTACAGCGCTAGTAAAGCAGCGGCTGAACTTGTCATTTCTTCCTACCGCAAAAGTTTTTTTGGCTCAGCTAAAAAATCCCGGGTTTCTTTATCATCGGTCCGGGCAGGAAACATAATTGGCGGCGGAGACTGGGCTGATGATCGAATTGTACCGGATTGTGTCCGGGCTCTCGTGCAGGGTGATCCAATTGAGATCCGTAGTCCGCATGCAGTCCGACCGTGGCAATATGTACTTGATCCACTCTTCGGATATCTGTGGCTCGCATTGAAAATGCAAGAAGAGCCGGATAAATATGCAGATGCCTGGAATTTTGGTCCGGATTATTCGAACACGATAGATGTCCAAACCCTCACAGAAAAAATTATTGGGGAATGGGGAAGCGGAACATGGAAGATTCCTTCCCACAAGGAAAATGCGCCCCATGAAGCTGGTTATCTCAAACTGGATAGTACAAAATCAATAGTAAGATTAGGGTGGAAACCGGCATACTCTATTGATGAGGCAGTTCAAAAAACAATTGAATGGTATAGGGAGTTTTACAAAGACAATAATGATATGTACAAATTTTCTTTACGACAGGTCAGAACCTATATGACCGACATTATGAAAAAAGAAGTAAAATCCAGGATTTTAAAAATATGATCTGAAAAATCCTTATCGGTGCAAACGGACAGAGGATAACCAAGATATGATCAGCAAATCATTAGTATCAAAAAAATCAGTAAGCTGTCCGGGAATAAGATTCCCCGATAGGAAGTGTTCGTTATGAGTGTATCTGCTGGAGAGAGAATTTTCATTACTGGTGCAACAGGATTCATCGGATCTAACCTTACACGGAGATATCTCGACCAGGGCGCCGAAGTTTTCATAAACCTGAGAAAGGCGTCAGATACGTGGAGAATTAAGGACATTCTGTCGGAAGTCAATTCAGTTGCCATCGATATTACAGATTATGAAAAATTGAGACAAGCGATAAAAAAAGTCCGACCAGATATAATTTTCCATACGGCAACTTATGGTGGGAGTGCAGAACAAAAGAATATCGAAAGGATTATGGAAACAAACATTACCGGAACAGTAAACCTTATACGAAGCTGTAGGGATACCGGAGTTAGATTGCTGGTGAATACCGGAACATCTTCAGAGTATGGCATAAAGGATTCGGCGATGAAGGAAACTTCTCTTCTTGAACCTGTTAATGAATATGGCGTCTCAAAAGCCGCTGCGACATTATTTTCTCAAACATACGCGGTTACAGACATGCTACCAATTGTCACCCTTCGCCTGTTCTCACCATATGGTAGGTATGAACAAAAATCTAGACTTGTTCCTTCCGTAATCCTCTCCGCACTCCAGAAGATCAACCCAAAGATAAGTTCACGTGAATTTGTAAGGGATTTCATTTATATTGATGATATACTCGATGCATATGAAGCAGTGACAAATCTCAAAAATCCTGCCGGAAAAATATTCAACATCGGTTCGGGTCAGCAACATTCTGTCGGGGAAATTGTTGACATAATTGTCAGCCATCTCGGCAATGAAGTAACATACGAGTTAGGTGCCCCCCAGGCCTGGAATAACGAGCCGCAGGTCTGGCAGGCGGATATTCAGAAAGCAAATATTGAGTTAAGATGGGTCCCCCGATATTCGCTGAATGATGGCCTTGCTGCAACCATTGACTGGTTTAAGGTGAATAAAGAATTATATGGATAATGGAATTCACATGAAGGTATCGGATTATGTCATCAACACCATTGCTGCTGAAGGAGTTACTCACATTTTTGAAGTATGCGGAGGTGCATTGGGTCATCTTCTGGATTCCCTTCATGGAAGAAATGACATTCACACAGTCTCCATGCACCACGAGATGGCAGCAGCAATTGCCGCAGAGGGGTATGCCCGTGCCAGTGAAAATATTGGAGTTGCAATGGCCACAAGCGGCCCTGGTGCAACAAATCTGATAACTGGGATTGGAAGTTGCTATTTTGATTCCATACCCTGTCTTTTCATAACGGGTCAGGTAAACACCTTTGAATATAAATTCAGCAAGCCTGTTAGACAGATCGGATTTCAGGAAACTGATATTGTCAGCATTGTAAAACCTATAGTGAAACATGCAGTTCTCGTTAAAGAACCATTGGACACCCCAAAATTATTGGAAAAATCAATCGTTATTGCAAAAAAGGGTCGGCCTGGCCCGGTACTCCTTGATTTCCCCCTCAATATCCAGAGAGCAACAATGGAGCTGCACTCAGTCAGGAAATTCCATCCATCCAAAGAGGTTATACCCGATGAAAAAATGATCATGAAAATTATATCCGTGATAGAATCCTCTTCGCGGCCGTTAATCCTTGCCGGCGGAGGAGTAAGATCTTCGAAAGCAACAAAAGATCTCTTCGAATTTGCTCGTTATACCAATATTCCTGTTGTTGCTTCATTGATGGGGCTTGATTCGTTTCCCCATGATAATCAACTCTATATTGGAATGATCGGTACTTACGGGAACAGGTATGCGAATTTAGCTATTGCAAATGCAGATCTTATCATTGCCCTCGGCACACGATTTGATACCCGTCAGACGGGTACAAAACCAGAAACTTTTGCACGAGCAGCAAAAATCATTCATGTCGATATCGATGCCAATGAACTGAATAACAAAATCAAAGTTGATCTTCCCTTGAAT
This sequence comes from uncultured Methanoregulaceae archaeon, assembly GCA_963841015.1. Lineage (GTDB taxonomy): Archaea > Halobacteriota > Methanomicrobia > Methanomicrobiales > Methanospirillaceae > Methanoregula. Next base: position 652,669 of record CAWJAX010000003.1, read on the forward strand.
ATGGATATCAGAGCATTTTTAGAGTTATTAAATGTAAATTCCAGCAATTTTGCCAAAAAAAATTACTCTTCCTGGTTTGAATGGATAAAACAGAATAAAATGAAGTATGCCGAAGATTGCAGCAGTAATAAAAAAACCATCTCCCCTTACTATTTTTTATGCAGGGTATCAGAAGCTCTTCCTAAGGATGCAATTATCTGTGCAGACGTGGGCCAGAACCAGATGTGGGCTGCACAGGTAATTGAAGTGAAAAAGGATCAGAGATTTTTAACCCAGGGGGGGATGGCTTCTATCGGTTCAGCATTACCGATGGCAATAGGTGCAGCATTTGCAAAACCACATACAATGGTAATAGTAATTACCGGAGATGGAGGATTCCAGTTGAATAGTCAGGAACTTCAAACGGTATACCATCATAATCTTCCTCTAAAAATTATACTCCTCAATAATAGCGGATATGGGATGATCCGGCAATTTCAGCAACAATATTTCGGTGGAAGATTGCAATCATCAGTGATTGGATATAGTAACCCAGATTTCCAGAAAGTTGTCAGTGCATACAACATTTCAGCAAGAAAAATATCATCGAAAACTGATATCATACCGTCACTTGAATGGCTTTTTTCTAATTCAAAACCCGGCTTCCTTGAGGTTATCATTGATGAAAAATTCATGGTGACTCCAAAACTCTCAGTAAATAAACCGGTGGAAGATCAGGAACCGGAGTTATCGCGAGAAGAATTACAGTCAGCCATGATCATCAACATTCTCCCGGAGAATGATAATTCATGACTAAAGAAGATGAAATCCGCAAGGAAATATTTTCGAAAATATCAGATCTCGTTGCATTAAGAGAACAAACAGAGCAGGTATTTATCTCCGGGGTTTCCTCCGTCCCCTATGCCGGGCGAGTCTATGATGAGAAAGAACTCATCAACCTTATTGATGCATCTCTTGACTTCTGGCTCACGACGGGTCGTTATGCAGAGCAGTTCGAAAAAGGCCTTGCAGCATTTCTTGGGGTAAAATATTGCCTTTTGACGAATTCCGGATCCTCTGCTAATCTTTTGGCAATTTCCGCACTCACTTCGCAGAAACTCGGCAGGAAACGAATACAGCCGGGAGATGAAGTAATTACAACCGCATGTGGTTTTCCCACCACATTAAATCCGATTCTCCAAAATAATCTGGTCCCGGTCTTTATGGATGTCGAAGTGGGAACCTATAATATCCAAGCCGATTGCATTGAAGAGGCAATATCAGATAGAACAAAAGCGATCATGATCCCACACACCTTGGGAAATCCCGCTGAACTTGACACCATTTTGAAAATGGTGAAAAAATATGACCTCTGGTTTATCGAAGATAATTGTGACGCTCTCGGATCTCGGTACCAGGGAAAATACACTGGGACATTCGGACATATTTCAACCTGTAGTTTCTATCCTGCCCACCACATAACCATGGGCGAAGGAGGTGCTGTTCTTACAAAGGATCCTCTGCTCAAAAAGATCTTAATGTCATTCCGCGACTGGGGGCGTGATTGCTGGTGTGAACCGGGTTGCGATAATTCCTGTGGAAAAAGGTTTGGGTGGTCTACAGGAAACCTACCTCATGGCTATGACCATAAGTATATTTATTCGCATATCGGTTACAACCTGAAAGTCACGGATATGCAAGCGGCTATAGGAGTCGCCCAGCTCCAGAAACTGCCAGCGTTTATTAAACAGAGAAAAAAGAACTTTTCAAGGATTCTCAGTGCCCTTGAGAAGTATTTACCCTATGTTGTTCTGCCTGTTGCCCTGAAAGATGCCGATCCATGCTGGTTCGGGTTCCCGGTTCTTGTACGTGAAGACGCCCCGTTCAGTCGTTTGGATATTGTAAGTTATCTTGAAGAACACAAGATTGCGACCCGTATGCTTTTTGGAGGCAACCTTCTTAAACAACCCGCTTATGAAGGAATCCATCATCGGGTGAGTGGTTCTCTGGAAAATACTGATAATGTTATGAACAATCTGTTCTGGGTAGGAGTGTATCCCGGGCTGACAACTGATATGCTGGATTATATGATTGCAAGATTTGACACGTTTTTTAAAAATATTTCTTTAAAAAAGGTGTCTTAGAAATTCAGGAATCATGGTATTTCATTCGGTATTAATACAATTCACCACCTTATTATTGATATAAATAGAGGCCTGAGCGCACTATGCAAAATTCTCTGAAATCCGAACCTCTGGTGAGCATATGTATTCCTGCGTATAATTCTGGGAAAACCATCGCCAAAACCATAACTTCACTCATACAGCAGACTTATAAAAATCTTGAAATTATTATTATCGATAATTGCTCTTCAGACACAACAGTAAAAATCGCTCAGGGATTTGACGACCCCCGGATTCAAATAATGCGATGTGAAGAACATCTTCCCGCCGCAGAAAAGAACTGGAACCGATGCTTTTTCTATGCAACTGGCGAATTGATGGCAATCTTCCATGCTGATGATGTGTATCTGCCTCATATGGTTTCGCGACAGGTAGAGACCTTTAAAAAATTTCCCCAAGTAGGAAGTGTTTTTGCCCAAGGAAACATCATCGACGAGGAAAATAATATCATTGGTGAATTTAAGCTCCCTCCTGAAATTCGGGATTCAGAACCATGTCCCTTTCCAAAAATATTTAACACTGCACTTGAATATGCTGATTTTTTACCCACCCCAAGTGCGATGCTTCGACGGAATCTCTATATGAAATTGTCGCCATTCAGATACGATCAATTCAGGTCTGCATCAGATTTCGACTTGTGGTTGAGAGCAGCAGCCTCTGCACCTATGATAATCCTAAATGAAAAACTGATGAATTACCGCGTCAGCAAATCACAGGGATCGTTTGCAATCAATAAATTAAGGACCCACGAATCTGATTTCTTTAAAGTAATGGATTATCATATTGCCCATAATAAAAATGAAGGCATGATATCAACAGATTCGTTAGACAGGCTATGAAATTTCCCGGATGGGAGATCAATTAATCCGAGCCTGGAATTCTTTCTATAAGCGCGACGAGAAAAAATTCAAGGAACAAATGAAGCAAATTCCCTGGATGAAATATGCAAGAATCCTGATCAGAAATCCCGGATTATTATATTCAAAATACCAACTCTATTCATATTTCAGGGTTTTCAAATCGTATCATTAGGACAATTATCCCAAAATAGGAAATATTTGCTCTGTAGAAATCATGTTGAAAATTCTGCCCGTTCTTTTAGGCTTTTTCCCCCGCCAAAGGGTATCCCTATTGCGATGACGATGTATTACCTGCAACCAAATCCGGGTCATCGCTCTTAAGCCTCGTCCCCAAGGGGACTAATTGGCGCGAAGAGGGGGCATTATTTTACCAAAACATCTTTTCTACAGAGCAGAAATAGCCAGAAAGTGTTGAAAGACAAGCATAAACCGCGAGTGTCGTAAATTGTCGGGTCAGTTTTGATATTCAGTCTGAACACAAACGGGAGAGAGAGAGAGATTATTTCAAAATATTTAGATCACTCCCATCTCACTCAACCGCCCTGGTAAATACGTCTTCGTCACAAAATCCAGCCCCCGGGCCGCAAATGCCTGCTGTTCCGATTTCAGACCCAGGTTTATCTGCAGGTTGATCTGCTTCTTCCAGTATTCGGTTGCAAACCGGGGATCAGTCAGCTCGGCATTCAAAGCCTCCACATCCTTGTCCGTCAGTTTATCTGACGGCAGGTTGTAATCCCGGATATCGCTGGGCTGCAGGCCTAAAAACTGCGCCCGTGGCGTTGCCAGCAGCTCCGACATGTGCGCACTCTTTATCGACCCATAGGCAACCGAAGCAAAGATGCGGTACGACCATGGATCACCGTCTGTGAAAACGAGGACCGGTAGGTTCCATGTAGAACTGATCTTGTTCAGCATCCGCCGGGTTGAGCGCGCCGGCTGCCCTTTCAGGTGAACAAGAATCGCATCGTATTCTTCATCAAACCCGTTCTCGATCAACCGGTCGTACATACCACCTGTTTCGAGGGCTATTACAAACTTCGCATCATGATCCACGAACTCGATATTTTCAACATTGTTGGGAATCGTATATCCTGCCTGGCCTACATCATCCTGGCAGTGAATGGCCCGCATCCCCCTGCGTGTTTCTTCACGGATCCGCATCGGGCCGTAAATCGATGCACCATTCTCTTCAGGGTGGAGATGAAACCCTTCGCGAGGAACCTCAGAGATGATCTCAAGATCTTCGATAAGAAAATTACTCTCTTCCTGCGCCCCGAACTTCGCCCGCTTCCATCCTTCAGAGATATAGTACATTTCTCTGAGCGTTGACGATCGGTTCTCTTTCAGCTGCTGTTTGATAAACCCGATCACGTACGCCATCTTGAGCAGGTGCGTAGCACTCTTTGCCGATGCAGCAGTGCGCATACTCTCCTTGTCGCCATATTTCCAGACTTCACTGGCATCATCATATTCAATGTTATATTTCGTCCGTGTAGGCAGCGATATGGAGGGTATATCCCCTGCCTTCATTTGATCATACCATGCACTCGCGATCCTGAGCAGCGCCGTCATCGACTTCTTTTCCAGCTCCTCTTTAGACATCGAGATCCACCACCATCTTCTTGTTATCGTCAATACCCCGGATGTCGAGCAGTCCGCCGCCTTTCCCATAGTATGAGACGCGCCATACAGTCTGTGGCGGAACAGAAACCTTCCATACCTTTGTGTACTGGCCGTCTATCTCACTCACGAATGTAGCTTTGGGCTCGGCATCGGCAGCATCGTCCTGTGAGATATCGTAGACAGACACATCCACCTCGTTTGCGGTGTAATTGTTCAGTTCGATCGAGATCCGGCCATCAACCGTTCCCTTTTTCACGATCAGCTTGCGCATCAGTTTCCCTTCAATAGGAGTGGTATCAACCAGCGGCTTTTCTACGATCTCGCTCACTTTCAGGGCAATTTCCGGTATAATCGCACAGACTGCCCGGGCCCGGTCCTCGGCTACCTTGTTCTTGTCCCGCCGGGAGACAAAGAGTTTGAGATCACGCCCAAGATCCTGCAGTGCGAGAACAATCTCCTTTTCAATCTCCGGAATGCTGGCGATTGCATCCTTGCTCTCGCTGGTGAATGGCACATTGGTGGAAGCTACATGGACGAGGATAAGAATAGGACCCGTCGGGAGTCCCTGCTGGGAGAGGTTGTACAATTTCCAGTTGACATTTGAGATACTAGTGGTGATTGCACAGGCACCCTGCTGGTACATGAGCGGGACACGGTTGGCGAAACGGAGGATAATTGCATTTCCCTCAGGTGGCAGCTTTCCTCCATACCCGATCGCCGCTTCGACTACGAACGAGTGCCCGGAGAAGACTGAAGCAGGCCGGGTGCGTGCCGTGACAAAGTCCATCTGGAACTCTTTGTCCAACCCGCGCCGGATCAGTTCCTCCCCAATGGGCGACAGGCACTGGGTGGTGAGGGGAGCCGGGACAGAAACTTCCTGCATTGCGCCAAGGAGCGCCTTGAGCTGATCTGCGGAAAATCCCGACACTTTGGCAGTGGCTTTCAGGCCGGACTTATCACACATATCCTGTGCAGTCTTTTTCCCGACACGGCTGAAATTTTCCATCAGGAAATCAGCAAGTTTCTGGTCACTTGCCACGGCCATCCTTTTAAGTTGTCCGAACTCTATCCCGTGCGGGTGAGGCTTGACTGCGACAGGGCAGGCAATGACTTCCTGGCTCACGCGCTCGAACGTGAACGATTCATCGTCGAGCTCCACCCGGAACCGCGCATGGGGGTTCACCACGGAAGTGTACTTGAGATACTCGAGGAGTTTTTTCTTTGCCGACATCGTGCTTTTGAATTCGATTTGTACCCTCGTTCCGTGAATCCGGTCCCACTCATACGACTGTTGGGAGATAATGTCAGGTTCATTGGTCTCGATCTTTATCTGGATCTCACATTTGTATGCAGATTCCTTTGCACCGGTGCGGGAGATCACAATAGTCGGAACACCACTGGTGAGCTGGGCATAGAGCACAGCTGCTGAAATCCCGATACCCTGTTGCCCGCGGGTCTGCCGGATCTGGTGGAACCGGGAGCCGTAGAGGAGTTTTCCAAAGACAAATGGCACCTGGGCAGGTACAATACCGGGACCATTATCTTCCACAATAATCCGGAAAATATCATTGCTGACTTTTTTAATGCTGATAAAAATATCAGGGAGCACCTGCGCCTCTTCGCAGGCATCCAGTGCATTGTCAACTGCTTCCTTGATAGTCGTGATTACGCCACGTGTTGGGGAATCAAAACCGAGGAGGTGTTTGTTTTTCTCGAAGAACTCCGCAACACTGATACTTCGTTGCTGCTTTGCAAGCTCATCAGCGAGCACCATACAATCCCACCTCGGCAATGGCTGATGCAGGATCCAGAGTCTTCTGCTCACCGCTATGCAGGTTCTTGAGTGTCACATTCCCGGATTCTGCTTCACGCTGGCCAATCACAATTGCAAAATCGGCGGTCTTGGAAGCATGGGAAAGCTGGGCACCCAGTCCCCGCTCCATAAGATCCATCTCTGAACGGATGCCGGCAGCACGAAAGAGACGGGCTACTTCCCGTGCATGGTTACGACCCTCATTCGTGCAGACTATCGCAACAACGGTATCTTTTTTATGTTGTGTTTCTCCGAGTGAGACCATAACCCGGTCAAATCCAATGGCAAACCCGCAGGATGCTACGTCATCACCACCGAAAAGATGGGCGAGACGATATGCTCCACCGCCGAGTATCTGGTTCTCTGCTCCCAGGTTCTGTGCAAATCCTTCAAAAACCATTCCTGTATAATAGTCTAATCCACGGGCGATGCCAAAATTAAGAGAATAGTCGACACTCGCTGCATCGAGGGTATTGATTGTCTGGTGAATACGCTCTTTTTCAGGAATCGTACCGGCAATTTCGAATGCCTCTGCAAGATCACGGCATTCAACGAGTGAAATAAGGGAATTACCAAGATCAGGTTTGTCTATGGATTCGAGGCTGGATTTTAACCCGTCAAAATCCTTCTTATCCAGATGTGCCATCACCCTCCGCTGAGCAGAAGGCTCGAGATCTTCGAGCAGGTTCTTCATGAACGACAGGTGCCCCACTTTCAGTTCATAAGTAACACCAGTAGCGTTGAGCATTTCAGCCGCGAGCATAATGGCTTCAGTATCGGCAGGCGCGGTATCTGCTCCAATAAGCTCCACACCGAATTGCCAGAACTGGCGATACCGCCCTTTTTGTGGGCGCTCGTACCGGAAGCAGTCAGCAAAGTAGCACCAGCGTAATGGTTTTGGTGCAACTTTTGCCTCATTGATGTACATCCGAATCACCGAAGCGGTGATCTCTGGCCGCAGGGCAAGCTTGCGTCCACCTTTATCCTCGAAGACATACATCTCCTCAATGATCCCTTCACCCGAGCGCATCGTAAAGAGATCAAGATCCTCGAACTCCGGAGTGCAGACTTCCCGGTAGCCCCAGCGGCGCGCTACCTCCCGCAAACGCCACTCAATAGAACGTCGCGCTTCCATCTCATCCGGTAAAAAATCCCGCGTCCCTCTCGGTTTTTGAAGCATAGGAAAAATCCCTGTTCTATACTGTTTGTGCTGGTGTTATTTCTTATTCGCCCTGCGGATCGGTACACTTCCCAAAAACCGCTGGAGCGCTCCTTCATTTCCCCACACCTTCTCGCGTTCAATCCTGCCCTGTAAATACAATGCACCCAGGATCAGACCAAGGCCAAGCAGTTCAAAATCAGGCATGGTTGAGGTTACAGCGAATCCCAGCACCGCAAGAGACTCCATATGCCACACCCCAGTATGCTGCCTTCCGGTATCCCGGGAGTCCGGTCCGGAAAAAGATCCGCGCATCACGAAGCCAGAGAAATATCGTAGTCGCTGCACCGGCAACAGCCACATACGTGAGATACGTCATGCTAATGAACTAACTTATTATACGCCGTTCCATATCTGTATTATTACGATCATGATTCCAAACCAGGCGCTGCAGGATGTATTGTCCCGCTACAAAAGGGGGGAAATTTCCCTCGAGAGTGCAGCAGAAGAGATTGAAGGGATCCGACTTGATCACATAGGTGACTTTGCCTGCCTTGACCTCGGGAGAGCCATGCGATGCGGGATGCCTGAAGTTGTCCTGGCCGAAGGTAAAGATTCTGCGCACCTTGCCCAGATTGCAGTCCGGCATACAGAAGCCACGGGCCGCTGTATCATCACGCGCGTGATTCCTGAACAAGTGGTCTCCATAAAAAAATTTGCAGAAAACAGGGGAATAGAAACACAATATCACGAAGCCGGGCGTGTGCTAGGTACTTGCAAAGGGAACCGCACCGAAAGTTACTGGGGGTGTAGTAGCCTTAATCACCGCCGGTACCTCTGATATACGGGTAGCTGAGGAGGCAAAAATCATCGCAGAGGAGATGGGATGCGAAGTCCGGACTGCATATGATGTTGGGGCTGCCGGCATCCACCGGCTCTTCCCGGCACTCAAACCTTTACTCACCGCCCATGTTTTTATTGTCTGTGCAGGACGGGAAGGAACGCTGCCCGCGGTAGTGGCCGGTCTTGTGGATAAGCCCGTAATTGGCGTTCCGGTCAGCACGGGGTATGGATACATGGGTGAAGGCAGGGCTGCACTGGCAAGTATGCTCCAGTCCTGCTCGGTTATTGCTGTAGTAAACATCGATGCCGGATTCACTGCCGGCGCATTTGCCGCGCGAATTGCGAATACAGGGGCAAAATGATGAAACGCGGATTTTATATAGGGAGATTTCAGCCGTACCATAACGGACACCAGTCGGTACTTGAACATATGGCACATGAGGTGGATGAAATTGTTATCGGTATAGGAAGCGCTCAACTTTCACACCTGACCGATAATCCATTTACCGCTGGCGAACGGGTTCTGATGATCACCCGGGCACTCGCATCCCTCGGCTGCCCGTTCTATGTTATTCCTATTGAGGATATCAAACGCAACTCACTCTGGGTTGCCCACGTTTTATCGATGACACCCCCGTTTGATCTCTGCTACTCTTCAAATCCTCTCGTTATGCAGCTCTTTAACGAGGCAGGTATCAAAGTACAATCCCCTGCTATGTATGAGCGCGAGACCCTGAGTGGTACCGAAATAAGGAGGCGTATGCTCTCAGGTGAACCATGGAAAAACCTGGTTCCTCCGACAGTTGTTCAGGTTCTTAAGGAGATTCGCGGTGTAGAAAGGCTTCGCCAGATTTCCCAGAAAGACTAGGCAATAAAAAAGAATAAGGATTGAACGTATTTCCAAAACAATCCGATCCCGGTGAAAACATGTATAAATTCATAAAGAATTTCCTGAAACCAAAAGAGCCGGAAAAATTATCCCTTGCGTTTGATGAGATCCCGGCATGGCTCGATGAACGTGAGAAGACCTCCCGGGTTCTGCTTGAAACTGAAACCAAGGTGCCGATACAGAATATCAGGAATGCAACAGCGCAACTACAACATATTGTGAACAGCATTGCCGATGCTGAACATGACCCGGCCATCCACCCAAAACTCAAAAGTATTGCAAAAAATTCCCTTCCCTTGTTTGTGAAGGCCATGAATGCCTCACTATCCAAGGATCTTCCGGATGATATTGAAAGATTTTATTCTGGCGCGGTGGAATGCGTGAAAGGATGTCTCAACAGCACCCGTGGACAGGGCCGATACCTTCAGGTCGTATTCCCTGAAGAGATGAAAGCCGTCAAAACCGGGATAGATGCAATCGGGCGCGAGATGAACGCAATAACCACTTCGCTCACTACATACCGGAAACAGAAAGATTTGATAACCAAAATACGAACACTGCACGATGCCCTTCTCGATATCAGGATTGATACCGAAAAATCCATTGAAAAGGATAAAAGGATAACCACTCGTATTGCTGAAATTACGTATCGGCTTACGGGCATTGAAAAAGAGTTAAGGGACCTGTCTTCTGATGCAGGCATGAAGGAAGTGGACGAAAAAAAATCCGCACTTGCTGAAATAGAAAAGAAGCGGGACGAGCAAATCCGCGCCTATACGGCTCTTTCAATGGCTGCTGCACACGTTTTCAGGAAAGCAGAAAAAATTGCCACAAAACAACGGCATGCAACAGACGTTTCGGCTCTCAGACATACCATTGATCTGCTTTCAGATCATACAGCTCCTGATTCAAAAGATCTGGCCTCTGCCCTTGCCACTGCTTGTCCTGTTGCACAAAGAATGATCGAAGCCGGGGAAATCATACTTAAAAACAAGGAAGAACGTGCAATCTTTTCTGATACCGGAAGATTCAGTAATGAACTGTGTGCCATCTGCACGAATATCATAAACCACGAATTGGCATGGAAAAGGGTTCAGGACTCGCTATCATCAGACCCTGTTCTTGTGAGGATGAATTCACTTGAACGGGAAAAAACCCAACGGGAATATATGCTGGGAAAGGAGCACCAGTTCAGAAAAGATCTGGCGGAATGGAGTGAAAAAACTCAAGGGAGGATTCCTTCCCTTATTGAAGAACTCCATAAAAAAATTGAAGAGATAGGTGGGGGAAGCGTGCAACTTCAGATAGACGGTCAATTCCCGGTAAGAGAGTAGATTACCGGGATACAAGTGAGGTCAATACATATTCTCTTCATCTTCTTCAATATCCAAGAACAACTCATCGATATTTTCGATAACCCACTGAATTTTTTCCTGATTGAGATCCTCGCTAAACATCCTGTTCATTGGTTCCAACACCGTCTTTTGTACAATGTTATCTGATGTTTATCTCCACAAAATCACTCAGATCGCTCTGGCTTGCAGAAAACTCGTCTGACCATCCATAGCAGTCACGGAGCATCTGGGCGATCACATCTGAAAAGGTCATATTCCCACGTTTCAATATGAGAAGCGCCTCATACACCTCGGGATCTATTCGAATTGAACGCCCCTCGCCTGCACGAGGCATATTTACCACTTCGTGGTTACACTATATAAACTTATCTCAAAAACGATGTCTGACTTTATATGTAGTGCAAAAAATAGTCACGAATTGACGAGATCTAAATCGATTATATCGGTAATTATTCATCGTAAACAGGAAGCAAGTGTATAAAACCACTGCACCGGGGTTAGTTCACCTACCGGGGAAATTAGTTGTATGTTCTAATTTTTCAGTCATTAAAAAAATCAGTTCCTTTTTTTCATAACTTGCCGGTAAAATCCCAACCCGAATCCGGATAATTTGCTCATTTCGTAGCTAAAAACCTCAACAGAGGAGACTATATTTTAATCCCGGGAGTTGATGCGGATGAAAGAAAAGGTAGTAAAATCCGTGAATGCAAACTCGGGTTCATCCCCATGACAACCACCAACACGCAGCAGAGTCGGGATGTCAAGGGGGATCCTGGCCACCTCAATATGGTACTCGTCATCCTCTTTTTTTACAGATAACGGTTCTAATTCAATCGGTTTCTCGACAATGCCGTCCGGTGTTTTCCGGCAGCAGATGTTCTGGTGCTGGTGCCCGCAGCACATATGCGTGAGTCCCCGTACCGAGAGTGCTTCAAACGCCATTGGTGCAGTATAATGGAACCCGGCAAAGGAATCCCCGGATTCATGAGAAAGTCTCTGCCAGCACTTGAGCCGGAGTGTCTGCTTTCCAAGATCAAGAGGTCCACCATGGACAAACAGCATTCCGCGATCCGACCATTCCATGGGCATGGTATCAAAGAGGGAAAGAAGGGGGGAGCCCCGCATCTGCTCATGACGGTAAGTACTTGCCGGATCACTTCCGCTTACCAACAGCCTGTTGAGAAAAGCATGATCGTGGTTGCCGAGTACAGAAACAAGCCGGTATTCTCTCGAGAGAGTATGGATCATCTCAAGAGTTTCCTGAGGACGGTCTCCCCGATGAACAAGATCCCCGAGATTTATTAAAATATCTACCTTCCCGAATGCCTGTCGGAACAAAGGAGTCTGTATACATGACGCAAGGGCACGGATAGCCACCGAATCTGCATGAACATCAGAAAAGATTACGGCACCCATAATGGTGGCAGAGTATTAGTGTTCCTTTCTCATAAAAACCGATGATACCACGGGTTATACCAATGACTCCTGGGAATTAAGCTAGGTTCATGTCCAGGAAATTCCAAAATACCTCCGGAATAACTGATGGACAAGCATCGAAAAGGGGATCCATGGTATGACTTTCATATCGTTTTTTTAGGTTCTATCTCCATTAATTTGATTCATCAGAAAAACAAATTGGATATGACACCATGGAACGATTTCTTACTGAGTATATCAATCGTCTGAGACCCCACTTCACGGGGTTACCGGTTGCAACCGCGCATGAGATTGCATCGGCATTCCTTGCGTTCAAGTTCGGCCTTTTTCGCAATGCAGTACATGAATGCACACAGGCCATCTCTCTTATTCCGGATAACGGAGCCAATGTCGCATTAAAAAAAGCGCTCTCAATAGTCCGGGCAAATGCACAGAACCTCGAAAATGCACAATTTACCTCAGATTTATCGGTATTTTTCTCAGAAAATGAACGCCATTACGTGCCTATCATGCTTCCCCCCGATCAAATCGAAGATCCTGGCAGTCTCGAGCTCGACAACGCACTCATCCTGATTTATAGTGTAGCAGTTATTACCTCCCCCGAGGATGAAGAAGCCATGACGGAGCACCGCAAGTTCATTGTCAGATTGCTGAGCGGGTACAAAAAGGCACTGGGAATCAGTTGATTTCATCTTTAAATAAATCCTTAAAAACTGGTCAGGATCTCAAACTTTTTAGACCTGCCTCACCTTGAAACAATACTCCTGAAATAAAAACGAAGATCCAACGTGAATTCAACAAATTATCTGACTAAAGGACCTCTTTTCCGAGGGCTTATATCCATATCCTTACCCATTATTGCAAGTAACCTCCTCCAGAGCGTTCTGGAGGTGGTCGATCTCTACTTTGTTGGCAGACTGGGTGCGGACGCGATTGCCGGCGTAGCCATGAGTACTACGATCATCTTTGTCCTTGCAACATTCGTAGTCGGTCTTGTCACGGCTACCACCGCATTTATTTCGCGTCACTATGGTGCAGAGGAACACGATGCAGTGGGATTGATTGTCCAGCATTCCCTCTATATCGGTCTTACTTTTTCACTTGTAATTTCTGTATTCGGCCTATTCTTCTCAAAAGATCTTCTTATGCTACTCGGAGCAGACGAAACCGTTGCCACACTCGGTTCTTCTTATCTTTCTGTACTTTTTTTAGGGATTTTCACGATGATCGAGCTTTGGGTCGTAATAAGCTCTTTCCAGGCTTGTGGGAACTCACTGACTCCCATGATCCTGATGGTTGGTGTAAATATCGTCAACATCATCCTGAACCCGATATTAATCTTCGGTTTCGCCGGGATCCCGGCTTTTGGTGTTGCAGGATCTGCGCTTGCAACTATCCTCTCACGAGGAGCAGGATTGGTGATTGGTTTGCTCCTTCTTGTGCGTTACTCCAACCACATCACATTCCCGAAAACATGGAGCCTTGATCTCCAGCTGATCTGGCGGATACTCACTGTCGCTATCCCGAACTCTATTCAATCCGGGCTCCGCAGCGGCACTTTCCTGGTGATGATGGCTTTTGTTGCAGTGTATGGAACTGCAGCGATTTCCGGCTATGGTATTGCCGAACGTCTTGAACTCATCGCTCTTATGCCTGGTTTTGCCATCGCTACGGCAACCGCAGTGATTGTTGGACAGAACCTCGGTGCAAAAAAGCCTGATCGCGCAGAGGAGGGTGTGAAACTCGGGCTCGTGCTCTATGGTACTATTATGTTCGCAGTTTCAATCTGTTATTACGCATTTGCCGGTAACCTGATCTGGTTCTTCGATCCGAGCGGCGCCAGCGTGTTGACCGGGGTATCCTACTTCCGGGCGGTAACGCCATTCTACCTCATTATGGCGGTGAGTATCATTCTTTCCTTTGCGCTGAACGGTGCCGGGGACACGAAAAAACCGATGTACGCCACGCTGGTATCCATGGTGATGATCCAGATCCCCTTGGGTTACTTCCTGCCACAACATTTTGGACTTGGTATTACCGGTGTCTGGATCGCGGTAATCGTGGGTATTATAATTCAGGCTGCCCTGCTTGGAATGATGTACAGGAGCGGCAGCTGGAAGCGTGTCGCATTAGAAATAAAATCGTAATAAAAATCAACCCGTAATCAGATCTTCAAGGAAAAAATCAGAGGCTGTCAAGACTGATACCGCTGAAGTCCTGGGCAACCTGTTGTATATCCCTGACACCGAATGCAGTCTGAACCATATTCAGATCGAGGGTATTTGCTGCATCGCACATATAGTCGAGGATGTCAACAGAGAGTTCCTTTTGGATCTTGCTTTTACGCAACTGTTCAACAAGTGCAGCCATCTTTTCCGGAGGTTCCATGCGGAGTTTTGCAAGGCTCATTACACACATGTAAATCCGGGTCAAATTCCGGTCTGTACCGGTTATCGTGTCGAAGAAATTCCTGATTACCTGTGCCTGATAGATATCTCCACCCATGAATCCACCTCCTTCCCACTCTGTAGGTAATTTCTCTGTTCGAATTATCCTTATAAAAAGTTTGTGGCAAAAATATCATTTTGGCGCGAAAAATATGTGATTTAAATCATTATTTTCCCCTGGAGCGGCGGATTTGTCTGACAACAAGACGCCGGGTGTCTTACTTCGAGGTGTTGCCCGCGCCTCATGAAAAATTTGATAATGAATATTTATATAACCCGAAGGAAATCTCAAGACCGTTCAGTAGATTTAATATTTTTGATCTCATTGTTATGACGGGGATAATTATAAGGTTCCAATCATCGTTGATTTCTATTTGTGCTGTATTAGTGCTCATAATTATGCTATTGCCAGTGGTAAGTGCAGTTCAAGTTCGTGTGAATGCCAGTCATGATGCCAGATTACTAGCGATTACAGATAACCAAACCTGGCAAGAAAAAAGAAACACACCTGGTGAGATTATTGTTTTAGATGGAATTGACGCTCAAACCATCAACATTGGTGAAACAATGGCGATGAATAAAACATATTGGGACACTCAAGGTTGGGATGTTACTAACCTATATGACAGTCACTATCGGGCAATTATAACGTGGAATACCTCTGACATCCCAAATGATGCAATAATCACAGATGCTACTGTTACCGTAATGGGTCATACTAAGGCTAATCTACTTGGCACCTATGACTCTTGTATTGTTGATGCAAATCCATTCAATCCAATGGCGTTTGTTGGAGCGGACTATAGCAGAACCGAATTCACCCGCCTTGCTCCTGATGTAACGTATTACAATTTTAAAGATAATGACTGGAATTCATTCACGCTAAATTCTTTAGGGATTGATCATATCAACAAAGCAGGTTATACGTCGTTCATGTTTGCCCATAGCGCCGACGTGGATAATGCTTCTGCTCTATCAACTTGGGAAAGTTATGTATCTTCAGGATATGAAATTCGGGGTATGAATTATCTTAACGGTACGTATACTCCATACATGACGATCAATTATGACCTCCCCGTACCAGCGCCGGTAGCTTCGTTTACGACCAACACCATATCCGGCACCGCCCCGCTTGCCGTGCAGTTCAACGATACATCAAGCAACTCCCCGACATCCTGGAACTGGTCTTTCGGAGACGGGATCTGGTCAAACACAACGGTGTCCGGAGCTCGGAACGTAACCCATACCTATAACAATCCCGGTTCATGCATTGTCCAGCTGACTGTTGCCAATACAGGAGGTGCAAATACTACTTACCCGGGAACAACTATTACCGTCAATTCGCCAGTTGTCATCGGGAATGACACCATTGGTGTCTACCGAAATGGTAATTTCTTCCTCAAGAACAGTAACTCTGCCGGGAATGCTGACCTGGTATTTGGGTATGGAATATCTACCGACACACCTTTGGTCGGTGACTGGAACGGGGATGGCACCGACACCGTTGGTATCTACCGAAATGGTAATTTCTTCCTCAAGAACAGTAACTCTGCCGGGAATGCTGACCTGGTATTTGGGTATGGAATATCTACTGACACACCTTTAGTCGGTGACTGGAACGGGGATGGCACCGACACCGTTGGTATCTACCGAAATGGTAATTTCTTCCTCAAGAACAGTAACTCTGCCGGGAATGCTGACCTGGTATTTGGGTATGGAATATCTACTGACACACCTTTAGTCGGTGACTGGAACGGGGATGGCACCGACACCGTTGGTATCTACCGAAATGGTAATTTCTTCCTCAAGAACAGTAACTCTGCCGGGAATGCTGACCTGGTATTTGGGTATGGAATATCTACTGACACACCTTTAGTCGGTGACTGGAACGGGGATGGCACCGACACCGTTGGTATCTACCGAAATGGTAATTTCTTCCTCAAGAACAGTAACTCTGCCGGGAATGCTGACCTGGTATTTGGGTATGGAATATCTACTGACACACCTTTAGTCGGTGACTGGAACGGATTGTAACATAAAAGAGTTGGGAAAAATCCCTTAACTATTTCTTTCCGCTGTATTATCTGACATATGGCATAATCAATAAAAAGAAATAAAAAAAAGGTCACAATTCATATTCTCATTCAGTTAACCGAATAACAGGTTGTGTAGGGTAAGTTATTTCCTAATCATCCTTTTTGAACTGGCAACAACATTGCTCCAGTCTTCTTTTACCTACTAAATAAAAGAAATAATTATTTTTTACACTAATGGACAGAAACAATTTTGATAATATCCCCATCCCTGAGAACGTGATTTTCCTTAATTCGCATCCTTGTCCGGGCATCAACTGCATAGAGAAATCCCTTGCCAATATCGGTGTGCACCTGAAACGCAACGTCATGAGGGGTTGATCCTTTCTTCATCAGGAATGCATCGGGGAGAACTTCACCTTTCTTATTGCAGTAATGGGTTTCATCCTCGACAGGGTAGATGACGATCATATCGAGCAGCTCAAATACCGCCCGGTTAATCGCCTGTTGTACTCCTGTACCGTTGCACCGCTTCATCACTTCTGCAATTTTTGCCAGTCCTGCTTTCTGCGCTGGTGAGAGAGTCCCTTCATTGGCAATTCTGAATTGAACATCCCCAGGGAGATACTGAATCAGCTGCGCCGCTGCTGCATTCCTGAGTGCAAGTTCTGATGCTGCACTCGCAAACGATACCTTCTGCTCTGCAAGTTTTAAGCGTAGAATTTCGGGGGCTTCATCAAACTTGTTCCCCACAACCAGCATTGGTTTTGATATCTTTACCATCTCCGCGCATAGTGGGATCAGATCCTCGATAGTAGCATGGACAAGATCAATCTTGAGTTTCAGCTCAACATCTCGTATATCCTCCATGGTAATACCCAGACCGGTAAATATGTCTGCAATACCCTGCTGGATAGCAGTCCCTTTCCCCTGAGACATGCGGCTTATCCTTGTCCAGTGCTTTTCAAGGATTCCATGGACCCACATAGTCATTTCAAAAATCAGGAATTTGATGTCTTCTTCCGGGTCATGATTGCCTACCCCAACCGGGTTCCCCTCGCTGTCCGTGCCTCCGCTTGCATCGACAATATGGAGTATTGCATCTGCCTGCCGAAGGCTGTCAAGGAACTGATTGCCAAGTCCTTTACCCTTGTGGGCATCAGGTACAAGCCCGGCGACATCAATTAAATTGACCGCTACAAACCGGTTCCCATCAACACAGTGTCCACACGTGAGATGAAGATCATGACACGGACACTTCGTTCTCACATAGGCAACGCCAAAGTTCGGATTGATAGTCGTGAACGGATAGTTGGCGATTTCGACATTTGCCATGGTCGCAGCCTTGAAAAATGTCGACTTTCCGCAGTTGGGTTTACCCGCAAGGGCAAGAGTGATCATGTATAGTTCCTCATTTGACTATTCGGGATATTTCTGTTTTGCTGGTCTGATGAGAATCTGAAAATATTTTTTGTTTTGTTTTTAAAATGATCCGGATGGTTTTTGAAATTTTCATGGTGATCTTATACTCTTTTGCTGGCCTGCATGAAAAAAGCCGATCGTTTTCATGCTCCCCAGAATCCAACCAAAGTTTTTCATGCCTGCTTATTAAAAGGTACTTATGACGTTTACCCAGAAAAAAATCTATTATTTTGAAAAACCGGGAGAAGGAAATACGCTGGATGCGGCGCGGTTTGCCATCGAACGTGCAAAGGAACTTAAAATCAAAACGATTGTAGTAGCAAGCACTTCGGGAAAAACCGCTCAGGTTTTTCTTGATACGATAGACAGATCAGGAATTGAACTTGTAGTGGTAACCCATGTTGTTGGATTTTCCAAACCAGGGGAATGGGAGTTTTCAGCAAAGATTGCAGATCAATTACAGAAAAAGGGCGTTCGTATCGTTACCGGTACTCATGCACTATCAGGACTCGAGCGGGCAATCTCGCGCTCACCGAAGGTTGGAGGGGGGTCGCGTACCGAAGCGATCGCAGAGGCACTTCGTCGCGTTGTGGCAGTCGGCCTCAAAGTTGCTGTTGAGTGCGTGCTGATGGCAGCGGACCAGGGAGCCATTGGTATAAATGAGGAAGTGATTGCAGTTGGCGGCACATACAGCGGTGCAGATACAGTCTGCGTGATCCGGCCGGCACATTCGGCCAGTTTCTTTGATCTCCAGGTTCGGGAGATTGTTGCTATGCCGAGGGACCGGTAACAATGGCGATCACAGAACTCAAAGAGGCAATAAACCTTCTTGCACGATTACCATCACTCTGGATACCCGGTATTGTGGGGGGAATACTGACAGCTGCTCTCTGGTTAACCCTGAATCTCTCGGGAACCTTTTTTGCCCGGCAGGCTGCTGGTGATCTTCGGTTTAGTGCTGCTCCTTTTCACTACAGGACTTCTGGTGATCATCAGGAACAATGAAGGGGACCTCAGAACAATGATTTCCGGGGGGATCAGTTATTACTTCCGGGTGCTCCTTCCCCAGATCATTATTATATTTGGCATCTTGCTCATTGTTACTCTCGTCATGGTAACCTTCAGCCTCATCGGAGGACTCTCCGATATCAGTATGGTAACCGCCCTTGCAATCGGGTTCATGATCCCGATAGTAATACTCACCTTTTTTTACGATACCGCCGCAGTTTTTGAAGAGAGAAAAGTGTTTGATTCTATCCGTCGCAGCATTCAGCTTGTCATGCTGCATATCAATGAAGTAATAGTATTCCTGCTTATCTGCGCTGCAATAACTATCGGAGTAATTTTTATGCTGATGATCGTCTGGGAAGCATTCCTGTTTGACAAGCTTGAACCAATAACCCGCTACAACGAGACACAGCTCCAGACATTCACTCCTGAGCAACTCATAGCAATAATTGGCCCGGGCGGCATGTGGATCACCGCAGGCATTCTCTTTATAGGGGTCGTTTTACTCCTCCCGCTTCTCTACAGCTATAAAGCATGTTTCTTCAGGAAACTTATTCGTGGGGCTCCTGTTGCTCACCAGCCGACAACCGGGGAATTTGACAGCAAAGGGCGCTGGTTCAAATATTAACAAACCAGATCACATTTTTTTATTCAGGAGGTTGTCTGATCCTCCATACCCGAAACATCCAGATCTTTCTTTTCAAGGAGAATCGATAATTGAATAACCCAAGTATAGGATCCAGGAAGAAGACGTAATGAATCCTAAGAATTCAGGAACAGAAACACAATAACTGCAAATACTCCCCCGCCAATCGTTGCAAGAAGATTTGTTCCTGCATTACCCAGAAACCCCCGGTTTTCCAATGTCGCACCAACAAGGCTGTCAATGTTGGTCCCGATAAAACCCGCAAGCGTGCAAATAACCATCATTTGAGGCGTGATCACATTGAGCAGTAATGCAACAAGCGAGACGACAAAACCACCCAGGAGCGCAACAAATTCTCCCGTCAGGGTAACACCTCCGTTCGTTCCTATCGGGACCTTCTTTAATGTTGTAATCATATAGGGGATTCCCCCGGTAACACCAATCTCGCTCGCCATGGTGTCTGCGGCAGCAGTTGCCACACAACCGACATACATGACAATAAAGACGGGCAATTGAAAAACACCGAAAAGAACGGCTGCTGCGGCTGCGACAATCCCATTTGCAAAAACATTCCGGTACCCCCGCGCCCCGCCCCGTCCCTGTTCAACACCAATCCTTTTTTTATACGCGAATTTATATTTGGTCGCCGCAGAGCCCAGGATGAAAAATGACAACATAATTAAAAACCATTGCGCACCCTGAGGTGCAGCAAAGACCAACAGGATAATCCCAACAAGAGCAGCAGAGAAGAGACCGGAAAGGTCTGCAGTTTTTGCCCTGAATGCAAAATAGCCAAAGGTAAACCCGACAATTACCGCTATCACCACGAGCAGCAGGTCTGCCTGGTAATTAAGCTCACGGATAAGCCACATCGTCATTGCTATGCCAACCGCTTCGATAACCAGAGAGTCTTCATACTTGAGCAGGATAGTCTTTAAAAGAACTGCTGCAATGATTCCGAAGATAACTGTTAAGAAATAGTACCTGGTGGAGATACGCGATGACCAGTACGCCCGCCCATGCAGTTGAGATGATATAGTAAAGATATGTGTTCAAATCATCAGCACCACGCTGGAATACCAGTTCGCCCAGCACAAGCATGGCAAGCGTACAGCAGAATACAAAAAGGGGAAGAAGAGTAATTCCGTAAAGTATGGCAATCACACAAATAGAGTACGTAAGATATTTGGTGTCAAAAAAACGCCAGAGGATAAGCGCAAAGAGAATAACAATCAGACTCATCAGCCACGCAGGCTGGATATAGGGGGCAATCAGAATTGAACCACCGACAAGCCCTGCAGCGTAACCCAATCCTCTTTGTTTCTCCATTTGTCAATCATTTGTCTTTTAAGCAAAAAGAGTTTTATCGTGTCCGTATTTTTAAAAAAAATAAACGCTGACGGCACTTGCCGAATCATAAAAAAACAGTATACGATCACTATATTTTATTTCACAACCAACCATCCGGAGAATGGTATCCTCTGGTCAAATGCCGAAAAACTATGATTTCGCTGAGGTGGAGGAGCGCTGGCGCGGCATCTGGCGCGACGAAGATCACTATTTTGATAAAAACTCAAAAAAACCGCAATTTGTGATCGACACACCACCGCCATATCCTACCGGCAACTTCCACATCGGTAACGCATTAAACTGGTGTTATATCGACTTTTTTGCCCGCTATAAGCGCATGAAAGGCTTTAATGTGATGTTCCCCCAAGGCTGGGACTGCCATGGTCTTCCGACGGAAGTGAAAGTAGAGGAACTTAATCATATAACAAAAAACGATGTTTCCCGCGAAGAATTCCGGCGGATGTGCCATGACCTGACTGAAAAAAACATTTCCCTGATGAGAATCACGCTCCGCAAGATGGCATTCTCCACGGACTGGAGTAACGAGTACATCACCATGCTGCCAAATTACTACGGCAAAACACAGCTCTCATTCCTGCGCATGCTCAAGTCAGGTTACATCTACCAGAGCGAGCACCCGGTAAATTATTGTATCAGGTGCGAAACAGCGATTGCTTTTGCTGAGGTTGCTTATGATGACCGGGAGACACAGCTGAATTATTTTGACTTTCATGGTGTGGAGATAGCAACAACCCGCCCGGAACTCCTGGCTGCCTGCGTAGCAGTTGCAGTGAATCCTGCAGATGACCGATACCACTTCTTAAAAGGCAAAAAGATGAAGGTCCCGCTGTTCGGCCATGAAGTTCCGGTTGTCCAGGATGAGGCAGTAGATCCAGCATTTGGCTCTGGCGCGGTCATGATTTGTACATTTGGAGACAAACAGGATGTACACTGGTGGAAGCAGCACAACCTTTCTTTACGTAAGGCAATTGATCGGCAGGGTAAGATGACTGCTCTTGCAGGCAGATATGTGGGGATGAATACAACCGATTGCCGTGCAGCAATCCTTGCCGATATGAAGTCCGGGAAAATACTGAAACGTCAGGAAAACCTGGCACAGCGTGTCGGAACCTGCTGGCGCTGTAAGACGCCCATAGAAATACTCTCAGAGCGCCAGTGGTTTGTAAAAATTAAACCCGATGAAATCCAGAAAGCAGCTCACCAGATTACCTGGTATCCCGAGCATATGCTTCTCAGGATGGAAAACTGGGTCGAACAGATGGAATGGGACTGGTGTATCTCAAGACAGCGGATTTTTGCAACACCAATTCCTGTATGGTTCTGTAAAAAATGCGGTGAAAGAGTAATACCCGAAGAGTCAGATCTCCCCGTTGATCCAACGCTGGTAAAGCCGAAACATCCCTGCCAGAAATGTGGCAGCACCGAGTTTGATGGAGAAGCAGATGTGCTCGATACGTGGATGGACTCCTCTATCTCAGTCCTCAATGTGACGGGATGGGACGGGGGGGATACACCCCCCTACTTCCCCGCCCAGATCCGCCCTCAGGGACACGATATAATCCGGACATGGGCATTCTATACCATCCTGCGATCAGTCGCACTTATTGGTTCAAAGCCGTGGGAAGAGATTCTCATCAACGGTATGGTGCTGGGAGAAGACGGATTCAAGATGAGTAAAAGCCGTGGTAACATCATAGTGCCGGAAGAGATTCTCGATAAATACGGTGCTGATGCACTCCGTCAATGGGCTGCAATGGGAGCGGCAACCGGTTCAGATATCATGTTTAACTGGAACGATGTTGTTGCCGCATCCAGGTTCCAGACCAAGATGTGGAATATCGCAAAGTTTGCCCTTATCCAGCTTGAGAAAGAAGGTTTCGATAAGGACGCACCAGTCACCGCGCTTGCTGACAGGTGGCTGCTTGTGCGCCTCTCAGACACAATCCAGCAGGTGAGTGCAGCGATGGAGTGCTATCAGTTTGACACGGCACTTAAGGCAATCAGGGAGTTTGCGTGGGATACTCTTGCCGATAATTACATCGAGCTGGTAAAGGGCAGGTTATATACTGGTGAGGCGTCCCGCAAGAGTGCCCTGCTTGTACTCCATACGGCATTCGATGCACTTTGTAAAATGCTCGCGCCATTCACTCCCTACTTTGCTGAAGAGTGCTACTCGTACCTGAATAAAGGTGCGAGCGTTCATAAACAGCCGTGGGTATCCTTCACGTATGAGGATGAAGCAGCAAGGTACGAGGGTACCCTGCTCGCACAGTTAGTGGCAGAAGTACGTAAGTATAAGCACGACACCGGACTCGCACTCAACGCTCCGCTTGGCAAAATTTCGATCTATGCACCGCATACAGTGAATGATGAAGGTGATACCGGGCGCACCCTGAATGCGGATGTCCACTGGCGCACCGATGAAGTAAAACTCGAGCGGGTGATTACTGGTATTGATTTTAACCGCGCCGTAATTGGACCTGCATTCCGCAAACAGGCACAGGCATTTATGACTGTAATACAAGCGCTGCCACCCCACCAGCTGGCCAACCCGCCAAAAACGATCATCCTGGAGGGTTCTGAAGTAGGGATACCTGAAAATTCCTTTTCCCCGAAGTTTTCCTATGTGGAAGAGGGAGCGAAAGTGGACGTGATCACCGTTGGCGACGTGATCGTGACAATTGCAAAATCTGCCTGATTGAATCAGCAACAAATATTGCAATCTCATTTTTTTCTTTCATCGCATCCACGATCACAAACCGTGAAGGGTCTTTGCGGGCGAGTTGCAAGTAATTTTTCTGAACATTTTCAAGTACGTCCCTCTTTTCGAAATGCTCGCGCTCGTTCTGGGGTTTAAGACGGGCAAGTGCTTCATCAATAGGGAGAACGCACAGGAAAGTTTTGTCCGGTACTATCGACCAGCCATCGTGCATTGCCCGCAGCCATTCCTCCGGTTGTGGAATCACCCCTTTGAGGGTGACTGCCTGGTAGGCGTACCGGCTGTCACTGTATCGGTCAGAAATTACCAATTTACCATCGGCAAGCGCAGGGCGGATAATTCTTGCAAGATGCGCTGCATGGTCAGCAACAAACAGGGTTGCCTCGGTTATAGGATCGATCTGTTCAGCAATGGCACGGCGTACGGACTCACCTACCCACGTCACTCCTGGCTCACGGGTAAAGACCGGATCAAGATCCACAAGTAATTCCTGCAGCTCCTGGTGCAGTGTACTCTTCCCGCTTCCATCAATTCCCTCAAGGGTGATTAACAACAGGTTCCCCTCCGGATCCATTCAACAGGAATAATTCCCCTGTGAAAGGCGGTACTGATAATGGCTCCATCAAATCCTGAATGGCTGATAATTTCAAGATCGCGGACAGTTGCAACACCACCCCCGTAAAAAAGCTGTTTATCATAAGCTTGACGCATTTTTTCCAGGTGTTGCCGGTCTATTCCCTGCTCTGTGCCAACAGCACTGACGTTAAGAAGAATCGACCCGACAAAATTCCAGTGTTGCGCTGAGGATAACACCTCAACCGGTTCTTTGCCACAGGGTATGACCCGGCCATTTTTTACATCAATGCTGAGTACACCTCCATGATACCGTGACATATTCCTCCCACCGGTCTCTGTCCCGACAATATTCACGATATTCTCCCCCTCCAGAAAATCAGATGGTGAATGACAACCCCTGTCAACAAAACAGCATCGGACTTCCTGTGCGCACTGCCGGATAATCACATCGTGAGACCCGGTCCCTTCGATACGATCGAGATCAGCAATATAGAGAAATCTGGGTTTGATAGATTCAATAAAGCCAAGGGGTTCTGCCGTCGGCGAAAAACCCCAATCCAGCGGTTTGTAGGTTGCACGTTGCCCGGATTTACCGTGTACGACCAGATTTTGGCGCAAATCCATTGCAAGAAATAGTTTCATAGGCGAACGCAATCACTATTAGGATAAAAGATCATTAAACTTTATGCAATTGTTGGTCAGTCCCAGCACTATCGAGGAGGCAAAACGATCCGCTGCGGCTGATATAATCGATGTCAAAAAACCCTCAGAGGGCTCACTGGGCGCCAACTTTCCCTGGGTCATACGGGAAATCAAAACACTTTCAGCTAAACCTTTGAGCGCGGCAATTGGTGACTTTGACTACAAACCGGGAGGAGCGGCCCTCGCTGCCTTTGGGGCTGCCTGTGCCGGGGCTGACTATGTGAAGATTGGGCTTGCCTTTGATGGTCAGGAAAAGGCACGTGACGTGATAGGAGCGGTTGTTAAAGCAGTAAAAGATGAATTTCCCCAAAAATATGTCGTGATTGCTGCCTACTCAGATTTCCAGCGTATGCATTCTATCTCTCCGTTTGAGATGGCACCACTCGCTGCAGACTGTGGTGCTGATGTTGCCATGGTCGACACCGGCATTAAGGATCGTCAAAGTACTTTTGCCTTCATGAATGAAGACACGCTCCGTTCGTTTACCCAGACAAACAAAAAACTTGGCCTTAAAACAGCGGTGGCCGGTGCGCTGAAATTTGAAGATATTGAAGCCCTTAAAAGGATTAACCCGGAAATAATCGGTGTGCGGGGAATGGTCTGTGGGGGAGACCGAAACGCGACTATCCGTGAAGACCTCATAAAAACCGCACTTGCCATGATCAGGTGATTTATGTATAGTGAGAAACTGGATGTGCCACTCTCCTTAACCTTTGACGATGTGCTGCTCGAGCCGCAGGCATCGTGGCTTGAACCTGCAGAAGCAGATACACGATCAAAGTTTTCAAAAAAAATCAATCTGAACATACCGCTTGTGTCCGCTGCGATGGACACCGTTACTGAGGCGCCGATGGCGATAGCTCTCGCCCGCGAAGGTGGGATCGGGGTGATCCACCGGAACATGACACCGGAGCATGAGCTGCAGGAAGTCATTTTTGTCAAACAGGCTGAAGAGCTGATAGAACGTGACGTGCTCTTTGTTGAGGATTCAGCTACGGTTTCTGATGCTGAGCATCTTATGCAACAGTACAGTATCGGAGGAGTTCCCGTTGTCGATAAAGGCAAGATTATTGGGATCGTAAGCAGGCGTGATGTGAGGGCTATCGTCTCCAAACGCGGTGATGAAAAAATAACCTCAATCATGACTAAGAAGCCAATTGTCGCGGACGAGGAAATTACCGCTGAAAAGGCACTCGAAATCATGTACACAAACAAGATCGAACGCCTGCCGGTGGTGAACAACAAAGGGAAACTTCTTGGTATTATTACGATGCAGGATATCCTGGAAAAACGGCAGTACCCGCTTGCAACAAGGGATGCGAAAGGCAATCTCCGGGTAGCTGCTGCAGTTGGACCCTTTGATTTTTCCCGCGCTGAATTGCTCGACAACAACAGCGTGGACGCACTTGTTGTGGATTGCGCCCATGGCCATAATATGAAAGTCGTCGCTGCGGTCAAAGACATAAAAGGCAGCATGAAGGCAGAGGTTATTGCCGGTAACATTGCTACGAGGGCAGCCGCAGAGGCACTGGTCAGTGCCGGGGTCGACGGGATCAAGGTCGGTATTGGTCCGGGCTCGATTTGCACCACCCGCATTGTCGCGGGTACCGGGGTTCCCCAAATCACCGCAATTGCACAGGTTGCAGACGTTGCTCGTAACGCAGAGATTCCCATTATCGCAGACGGGGGCGTTCGTTTCAGCGGAGATGTGGCTAAAGCAATTGCAGCGGGAGCTGATACTGTTATGATGGGCAGCATGTTTGCCGGGACTGATGAAGCTCCGGGCAAAGTAATCACCATCAAAGGACGGCGCTATAAGCAGTACCGGGGGATGGGATCGCTTGGCGTCATGAGTACCGGGCAGTCAAGTGACCGCTACTTCCAGAAAAGGGATATCGGCAGCAGCAAGTTCGTCCCTGAAGGTGTGGAAGGAGTCACACCCTACGTTGGTCATGTAGCAGAAGTCATGTACCAGCTGGTAGGCGGGCTCAAATCAGCGATGGGCTACACGGGTTCAAAGACGATCCCGGAGATGCAGAAAAATGCAAAGTTTATCCGTATCACCAATGCCGGTATGACCGAAAGCCACCCGCACAATATCCTGATTACCGATGAAGCACCGAATTATCGGTTGTTTGAATAATTTTTTTTGAACTGGATCTATCAAATGTCACTATGAAATGCACCCTTGACTAATTATTTCAAAGAGTATATTTTAACAAGTTGCCGATAGCTCAAATTTAAGCAGTACAATCGATTATATCTGTTCGAACTGCAGCACAATTCCTGCTACGAATTGCCAGAGTGCAATGCACCGGTGCCTCGCTTTATCTTATTATCACTTCCACTTATACGTAGAAGTATGACAATCGAAAAACAATATTGCCAAAAATGCGATCACTCGTGGTATCCCAACAGTGAAAGAAAGCCGAAGGTGTGTCCACGATGCAAATCATATAATTGGGATAAAATGGGGGAAGGAGAGAAATGAGATTCAGACGTAAAAATAATTGGACAATAATTGCCGTAGTATCTGCGCTTTTAATAATGGCGTGGGTAATTCCGGTAACTGCAGCACCGATATTCGGCAGTTATAGCGGACCAACTTCAGGTCCGACTACAGGTGGAATTCTGTAACAATCACCGGTTCAGACTTTGTTGGACGGTGCGTTGTTTGGAGTAACGATTGGTGGACGGATGCGAATGGCAGTGTACAGCAGTTAATCGACTACTACAATTACTGCAACAACCCCCGTCGATTGCACATGCTGCACCGGTACGCAGTTAGTCGTTGTAATAACCAATGGTGACGGCCAGTCCTGAATATTGGGACGAATGAAGTATTACATACATGTCCAGCACCCAGCACCGACGTTTTGGCAGCAGTAGACCAACTTACAGGTCCGACTACAGGCGGCACTCCTGTAACAATCACAGATTCAGACTTGTTGACGGTGCGTTGTTTGGAGTAACGATTGGTGGAACGGATGCGAATGGAGTGTACAGCAGCTTAATACAGACTACTACAAAAATTGATCTGCAACAACCCCCGTCCGATGCTGCCTGGAGCAGTCACTGTCAGTTTGTAATACACCAATGCCGTGACGGCGGAGTCCTTGCATACCGTTTAGGACGAATGCATTTACCTATAATGTCCCAGCAGCACCTGTCGCTGCATTCACAAATACAACCCCACGCACAGGGACTGCCCCATTGACTGTCTCGTTTGACGACCAGTCCACGGTTCGAAGTAGCACTCGTGTTTCTGGCAATTTCGGGGATGGAGGTACATCAAACAACCAGAATCCTTCCCACCAATACACCACAGCTGGTACCTATTCCGTAAACCTCACGGTCTCTGGTCCGGGGGGATCTGACTTTGAATATAAATCCAATTACATCACGGTAAATCCAGCACTGGTCGCTGCTTTTTCCGGTACACCCACTTCCGGTCCGAAACCATTGAACGTCCAATTCAATGATGCATCTACCGGTGTAATAGATACCTATGCCTGGGATTTCGGGGATGGCCACACATCATCTGCCCAGAATCCATCCCACAACTACCCCACTGAAGGTTCTTATACGGTAACACTCACGGTCACTGGTCCCGGGGGATCTGATTCTGAGACTAAAGGCAACTATATAAATGTCGGTGATACCCCCCCGATAGCCGGGTTTTCCGCTACCCCTACATCGGGTTCTAGTCCATTGAATGTCCAATTCAATGATGCATCAACTGGTAATGTATCCTCCTATGCGTGGAATTTCGGAGATGGAAATACATCGATACTCAGGAATCCGTCCCATCAATACACTGCTGTAGATTCATATACCGTGACACTCACAGTGACTGGTCCCGGGGGATCTGATTCTGAGACAAAAACCAATTACATCACGGTCACAAAATCTACAACTAGGATAGGAATCTATAAGGATGGCGTGTGGAATCTTTTGAACAGTGCCGGTCCTGCTGATCTCACCTTTAATTACGGCATAGTTGGGGATACTCCGTTAGTCGGCGACTGGGACGGAAACGTCGTAGACACGGTCGGCATCTACCGCAACAGTGCATTCTACCTCAAGAACAGCAACAGTGCCGGTCCTGCTGACCTCGCCTTTAATTACGGCATACCCGGGGATACGCCGCTGATCGGCGACTGGAACGGAGATGGCGAAGACACTGTCGGCATCTACCGCAACAGTGCATTCTACCTTCGGAACAGCAACAGTGCCGGTCCTGCTGATCTCACCTTTAATTACGGCGTACCCGGGGATACGCCGTTAATCGGTGATTGGGACGGAGATGGCGAAGACACTGTCGGCATCTATCGCAACAGTGCATTCTACCTTCGGAACAGCAACACTGCAGGTTATGCTGACCTCACCTTTAATTATGGCATACCCGGGGATATACCCTTAATCGGCGACTGGAACGGAGATGGCGAAGACACTGTTGGTATCTACCGCAATGGCGTATTTTACCTCCGGAACAGCAACACTGCAGGTTATGCTGACCTCACCTTTAATTATGGCATACCCGGGGATATACCCTTAATCGGCGACTGGAACGGAGATGGGAAGACTGAGATAGGAATCTCCCGGGATAGTGTGTGGTACCTGGATTATAATGGAGATGGTGTCTTTAGTTCATCCGGAAGCACAGATTACAGTTTCCGAGGAGAGTCCGGATGGGCACCAATTGTTGGAGATTGGAATGGGGATAAAACCACGAAAATTGGTATTTATAAAAATGGCATCTTGTATCTGGACTACAATGGAAACGGAGAATGGGAAGCTGATTCGGATAAAGGGTTTAATTACGGATTGACATCTGACTGGATACCAGTAGCAGGTGACTGGAATGGAGATGGGAAAACTAAGGCTGGTTTCTACCGTTGGGGATACTGGTCTTTGGATTACCTTGGGGTAGGTACTAATTCGAAATTCTATACATTCATAGGACCATACGAATATGCTTTCACACCCGTTGTCGGTGACTGGAACGGAGATGGTAAATCAAAAATAGGGGTGTTTAAAGAGGGGGTCTGGTATCTGGATGACAACGGAAATGGAGTGTATAATAGTACCTCTGAGAGAAAAAATAATTTTGGAGTTGCCGGCTGGGTGCCCCTAATTGGCGATTGGAATGGAGATGGTAAATCAAAAATAGGGGTGTTTAAAGAGGGGGTCTGGCGTCTGGACTATGATGGGGATTCTATTTGGAATGCTTCTGTTGATAAAAGTTACACTTTCCAAGGACTGGCCGGTTGGACACCTGTTATTGGAGACTGGAATGGAGACGGAAAAGACAAGATTGGAGTGTATAATACCCTTAGTGGAGACTGGCATCTGGATTACGACGGGAATGGTGTGTGGGATGAAACTATAGATAAAGGGTATAATATCGGATTGGGAACCCCCGTTATTGGAAAATGGAGTTAAAAAAACACTCCTGACTCTTTTTTTAGAACCTGTTCAATGCATTATGTTTAATCTATTTAAGGATTAGAATTTCCCAGTTTTGATTTTTTCTGATAGGCCTGATAATCCGGGAATATCAAAAAACCTTGATACAGTAATTAATGCAACAACGGAAAGAACCAATGACTGAATCAGATCTAGTTATGCTTTCTACGGATGTTTAAACAATCAAGCAAAATCAATTAATTATAAGTTTAAGCTAGTGACGGTGCACACCATCATTGACTTTATCTTTAATCATCTGGAAATGTTCGCATTGGAATAGTATGCACTTCAAACAAAAACCTATTTGAAAGGGATTTCGGAATATAAAAAAATTAAAAATCCGTCATCACACGGAACTGGTCGATCTCTTCCTTCTCCAGTTTGTCTAAGAACTCGTCTGCCGAGTGCTTGATGTCCTTGCTTGCAGTGATTGCACGGCCGACAACGAGGATGTCTGCTCCCGCTTTCAATGCATCCTTCACGACATTGACCCGGACTCCGCCTGCTGTTGCGACAAGGAGTTTTCCGCCTGCCGCTTTCTTGATTGCAGCGATGTCGCCCCAGGCATGTGCGGTGTCTTCGGTGTCGATGGCACGGTGGAGTTCCACGATGTCCGGCTTGTTTTTCAGTTTCTCGATGACTTTTGCCGGGTTCTGGACATTGAGCATGTCGACTACTGAGTAGATGCCAACCTTTCGGGCTTCCGCAATGGCTTTTTCCATGGTCGAGATCGGGGCAAGTCCCGATACGACGACCGCGTCAGCAGATGCATCGGCTGCCATCCTTGCTTCGAGATTGCCGGTGTCCAGGATCTTCATGTCCGCGATGATGAACGCATTCGGCCGTAGCTTCCGCAGCTCAGTGATGACCCCGAGACCGAACTTCTTGATCAGGGGTGTGCCGGCCTCGATGATGAGGTGGTCGTTTTCCGGGAGTTCCTTCAACACCTTTGCCACTTTGCCCATATCGACAAGGTCAAGGGCCACCTGCAGGTAGGGGGGATCCCAGAGCCGGGTGACCTTGAATCCCATGATTGCGTGGGCAGCCCGGTCTTTTTCATAGACAAGCGTCTTTGCGTCGGGGAACTTGTCGAGTGCCCGGTGAATCGCAAGCTTGGTTGCACCGTAGTTGTACCGATAAATCTTGTTGTAGTCCAGTGCATCCGGGTGAACAAAGGCAGATGCCAGGATCACGACGTTTTCAATGTCCACATCGGTAAAAACACCTTCTTCCACGCAGTCCGCGACCGCTTTTGCAACGGCTGCCTGGACCGGACCAAACATCTCGTTGACTTGTGTCATCGTCTTTAACGTGACCTTAGGGATAACGAGGGTAACGGGTTTTGTGAGCAGGTTCGGGCGGACGACCGCGAGGAGCGGCGTATGCCCGGCAGACAACTGGGATACCGCATGTGCAAATGCAGTCCCGATGGGACCTTCTTTGTCCCCCATTAAAAGGTCAATGTGTGCAACTTCTGCACCATCGCCTATGAGTGCTTCTCCGACAAGATACATGGAACTCTCCGTTCGTTGTTATAATGTGTCTGTAAGCTATGATAAATTTATCAAACGAAAGTTTCGCACACTACCAATAACTCATGAAGAAAACCTGCAGGGACTTATAAAAAAACAATGCATCCCTCTGAATAGGATTCTCCCCTGCCAGGGGAATTTTATGAACACCAGGGAGGAATTTTCTCCGGTAAGTTTTTCGATAGAGTATTTGGTGCGATAAATCATCGATTCCAAGAATCAGAATAGAGAGAAAATGTGGGGTTGGTGAGATTTGAACTCACGATCGACGGGTCTCTCCGACATGCATCAGTGCTCCAACGGGTCATCATCAAACATCAGAACTTCAATGAGTTATCGATGTCCTCTCTGACTGAAGTCAGAAAGATTAATTCAGCAGACCCATTGTTCATCATCTGCGAGCACAAAGAACGCAAAGACCGCTGGAGCCCGTCGCCATTCCGGGCTAGGCCACAACCCCTTGGTCACGCGGGGACTTAGATTTGCCCTGAGCTGACTATACAGAATCGCGCTAAATAAATTTAATAGTTTTCCTTTTTGCAGTCTTTGGCGGAAAAGCAATGCGATAAAAAAAACCGAAATTTTTCTGATGGCAGATTCTTTATGATTTATACATTATATGGTGGAGAGGACCCGAAAATTTTAGATCTGTGTATTAAAAAAATCCGAGGTTTGAGAAGAGGATAAACATCATATCATTAATCATATATTCTGTTCTCACTCCATATTTTAGGGATGGTTGAGGGCAGCTATGCGAGCGGGACATCGACAGTTCCCCTCCTGGGGATGTCGATCGGGGAGATGTTGAACAGCATTGTAGCGAAATATCCGGACAATGAGGCAATTATCTCGGTTCACCAGAATATTCGATGGACATATCGCGAATTTCTTGAGCGTGTGGATGAGGTAGCCCGCGGGCTGATGGGCCTTGGGGTCGAGAAAGGTTTTCGTGTTGGTATCTGGGCCATGAACCATGCAGAATGGGTTGTTGTCCAGTTCGCGACTGCGAAGATCGGTGCTATAATGGTGAACATCAACCCTGCTTACCGCACCTATGAACTGGAGTATGCGCTCAAACAGTCAGAGATTCAGACACTTATTATTCAGGGACGGTTCAAAACCTCTGATTACGTGGGGATGTTCTACGAAGCATGCCCTGAAGCGTATGAAGCGAAGCCCGGAAGAATCTCATCGGATAAGTTCCCGTTCCTGAAAAATGCAATCTTCATGGGTGATATCCCCTACGGGGGTATGTTTACCTGGAATGAACTCCTGAAAAAAGCAGAAGAAATTACCAATGACGAGCTGATTAACCGGGGCGAAATGCTCACATTTGACGATGCAATCAATATCCAGTATACCAGCGGTACGACCGGATTCCCCAAAGGCGTTGTGCTTACCCACCATGGGGTCCTCAACAATGGTTATATCATTGGGGAAGGGATGGGATTTTCAGATAAAGACCGGCTCTGCATTCCTGTGCCTTTCTACCATTGCTTCGGTATGGTGCTCTCCAACCTCGCCTGCGTGACCCATGGTTCAACAATGGTGCTGCCTGCTCCCACATTCGATGCCGAGGAGGTCTTAAAAACCGTTGAGAAAGAGCGGTGCACAGCTCTTCATGGTGTACCAACCATGTTTATCGCTGAACTGACACACCCGAATTTCGAAAAATACAACCTGAAGTCTCTGCGAACCGGCATCATGGCAGGGTCACCTTGCCCGATTGAGGTAATGAAACAGGTCAATACAAAGATGCACATGAGCGAGATTGTTATCGTGTACGGGCAAACCGAAACCTCACCGGGGGTTACGATGACAACAACCAAAGATCCGGTTGAGCGACGGGTCTCGACAGTCGGGCGTGCCTTCCCGCATACCGAGCTCAAGATTGTGGATGCCAAGACAGGAAAGATAGTTCCCATTGGAGAGATTGGTGAGATCTGCGCACGTGGATACTGTGTTATGAAATGTTACTACAATAACCCGTCTGCAACCCACGCAACACTTGACTCAAATCACTGGAACCACACCGGAGATCTTGGGACAATGGATGATGCAGGTTACTTCAGAATCGTGGGTCGCCTCAAGGACATGGTAATCCGTGGTGGCGAGAACATCTACCCGCGTGAGATCGAGGAGTTCCTGCATCACCACGAAAAGATTGCCGATGTTTATGTCGTAGGAGTCCCGGATAAAAAATATGGAGAGGAACTGTGCGCATGGGTGAAAGTAAAGGAGGGACATATGCTGTCCGAACAGGAGGTGAAGGATTTCTGTAAAGGCAAAATTGCTCATTTCAAGACCCCCAGATACGTGATGTTTGTCAACGAGTTCCCGATGGGCGTGACCGGCAAGATACAAAAATTCAGGATGCGGGAAGACTCTATCAGGATACTCGGGCTTGAAGCGGCAGAGAAGATTGAGACTGCGTAAGACCCTCCCGATGAAAAAATAACAAGGGTATGAAGCAGGTACTCTATGCTCCACAAGGGAATCGTACTGATTATTTGCGAATGCCATTAGCTTGAATCCCCCAACAATATGTGCTGCAGATTTCCTGCTGGCATGACGGTTGTTTCAAAAAAAATCTGTCTGCTTCTCGATTATTATTGCAGAAATGAGGGGGAAAATATGTCTGATCCTGGATTACCGGAACTTATGCCGATCAGGTAATTCTCCTTTCCCAAATAAAATGAAAAAACAAGAAATTTTATATGCCGGATAGCGTAACACTACTATGAAAATTAAATTGAGTTAACTAAAGTAATTTTTATTTCGAAGATCCGATCGGATTTCAACGGGTGATAGCATGCACATTATGGAAGGATTTCTCCCCCTGCAGTGGTGTATTGTGTGGTGGATTATCGCACTGCCCTGCTTACTACTCGGTATATACCAGCTGAAAAAAGTGGTGGATCTTGATCGGGAAGCCCTTCCCCTTCTGGGAGTGACAGGGGGATTTATTTTCATTCTTTCATCCTTAAAACTCCCTTCAGTCACCGGCAGTTGTTCCCATCCTACCGGTACCGGGCTCTCAACAATATCCTTTGGGCCATGGATCACCGCAGTAGTCTGTGCGATTGTTCTCGTGTTCCAGAGCCTCTTCCTTGCCCATGGGGGACTTTCCGTTCTCGGAGCCAATATCGTCTCCATGGGTATTGTCGGACCCCTGGTAGGGTATGGGGTATACCGGTTACTCCGCAACACTTCCATAAATATCTACATAACGGTATTCCTGGTATGTGCTCTCGCGGATTTGTTCACCTATGTGATGACGTCGCTTGAACTGGCGCTCGCATACCCGGCTGAGACCGGCGGTGTTGTCAGTTCATTCATCCTGTTCATGGGTATTTTTGCCATTACGCAGATTCCTCTTGCCATTGTTGAGGGTGTTGTCCTTGCACTGGTGTTCAAATATATCGTGGCACTCAAACCGGATATCCTGATCCGGCTGAAAATATTCTCGGAGAAACAGATCAATGCGGCACGGAGTGAGATCTGATGGCATTCAGGCATACGCTCGAAATCCTGGCCGTAATCGCAATTATAGCATTTTGCGCAGTGTTCCTCTACACGAGTGCAACAATGAGCGGAGCGGAATTTGCCGGCTCTGATAATGTAGGTTCAGGTCTGATCGCCGAACTTTCCGGCATACCTTTGGATAATTTCCAACCGTTAATTCCCCAGTGGGAGCCTCCAAGCGGGGAGATTGAGTCGGCCCTGTTTGCCCTGCAGGCTGCCGTGGGAGGGATTCTGGTCGGGGGCGTATTTGGTTTCTGGATTGGGCAGAAGAAGAAAGCATAATCGATACAAAGAGAGAAAGGTACTTGAATGTTTGAGGAACTTCTGGAAGATATTGCCCAGAAGAACGGACTCCGTGAAGTCAACACGTATCTTAAGCTAACCGTGGGTCTCGGAGCTATCCTCCTCTGTCTCCTTTCAACGAGTTACATTCCACCTCTCTTTATTGCTCTTCTCCTCACAGGAGCGATTCTCATCCTTGCCCGGGTGGATGCGAAAACCTATGCAGAACTGTTCGTTGTCCCCCTCTGGTTTGCCATCATGAGTGTTGCCGGAATCATCCTTATCTCAGGAGGACAGGATGTTTTCTGGAGCTGGGATCTCCTGCCATCCTTCTCGTTGTCCATAACCCGGGAGAGTATAAACCAGGGGATGTTGGTCTTCTGCCGGGTTATTGGCGGGATGTCAGCGATGATATTTATAGCCCTGACAGCGCCTATGACCGATATTTTCATTGTTTTTCGCCAGTGCAGGCTTCCGGAAGTTGTTATTGACCTGATGATGATCATCTATCGGTACTATTTTCATCCTGATGGACCAGGTCATCCAGATATACCATGCACAGCTCATGCGCCTTGGATATTCCACGTGGCGCGAATCCATCCATTCCTTTGCGTCAATGAGCGGAGCTGCATTCATTGCCAGCTGGGATGCAGGAGAAGATCTGATCCGGGCTATGGACGCACGCTGTTATGACGGGAAATTCGCTCTGCTGGGGGAGAGCCGGCCTGTTGAGTGGATTCCCGGTCTTACTGTCGTGGTCTTTCTCCTGCTTTCAACGGCAGTAGTGATTGCATCAGGGACTATTACCATAATTTAGGTTGTGAGTCATGAGCAGTATCATACTTGAAGCGCGGGATGTCCGATATCGCTATCCGCGGGGACTTGAAGCTATCAGCGGGATCAGTTTTCATATCCGCCGGAAAGAGAAGATCGCTCTCGTGGGTCCTAACGGGGCTGGCAAATCCACCCTCCTGAAGATGTTCAACGGAATGATACGTCCCGACTCTGGTCTTATGCTCTTTGACAACCAGCCAGTCGGGTATGATAAGGTATCGTTATGGACATTACGTAAACGCGTGGGTTTTGTCCTCCAGAATCCTGACCGCCAGATAATTGCACCAACGGTATACCAGGATGTGGCATTCGGTCCAACCAATCTCGGCTATACTGATGATGATGTAAAAAGAGTCGTAACTATGGCGCTTCGGCATGTGGGGCTGGAAGGTTTTGAACGCCGACCACCTCATCATCTTTCCGGCGGCGAGAAGAAACGTGTGGCAATTGCAGGCGTGCTGGCAATGGATCCGGATGTGCTCGTCCTTGATGAACCAACCAGTGGTCTCGATCCATCAGGATCAGAAGATATTATGGAACTTCTTGATGAACTGAATCATGAAGGCAAGACAATAATCATCTCCACTCACGATGTAGAACTGGCATACCCGTGGGCTGATCGTGCCATCCTGATGCTCAAAGGAAAAATACTCCAGGAAGATATTCCCGAAGTTGCATTTGGCAATCCTGAATATATTCGAAGAGCACACCTGTCCCTGCCAACCCTCATTGAATTGCATCTGGAATTACAGAAAAGGGGATTTTTTCCGGAGGGGAAAAAACCCAGGACGGTTCTTGATATGATGCAGTGTTTTGAGACCATAATCAAAAAGACCTGCTTTCATGCTCACCCGGGAACGATAACGATATGCAATGTTGACCGGGACAGTCCAGAATTATTACGTGTATGGCATTCCACACACACCTCCATTTCAACAGGAGCGATGGGCACCCGGGCAAAGCAGCGTGCCGAAAATGAACATATCAACCTGGATTTCACGTATGGCGTCATCGACAAATGTATTCTTAAGGCCCTGCTGGGCGAGGATTCCCTGATCCTGACAACGGAAAGCATGATTAACCGCGTATATCAGCGGGTTGATTCCTATGGCCGGGAAAGTGGCATATCTATTCAGGTCAACCAGCTTGATGGGGGAGCCCGGCCTTACAAGGAAGATATCGGGAGTGTGAAATGAGCGGTATTCCCCGCATTGTTATTGCCGGTACGCACAGCGGGTGCGGGAAGACAACTGTTGCAAGCGGTATCATGTCTGCACTCACAGCACGGGGGCTGAACGTTCAGCCTTTCAAAGTAGGACCGGACTTCATCGATCCTTCTCATCATACCCGGATCTGCGGACGCCCTTCACGGAACCTTGATCCTTTCATGATGGGAGAACAGGGCTGCATCGACACATTTCTCAGGGCGACAAAAGGGGCTGATATCGCAGTAATCGAAGGAGTCATGGGAATATATGATGGAATTGACGGGACGGATTTTTCGAGTACTGCCCATGTTGCACGCATCCTGAAAGCCCCTGTCATCCTTGTCGTTGATATTAAAGGAATGTCCAGAAGTGTTCTGGCTCTGATCCGGGGATACCGGGACTTTGATACGACCATTTCAATAAAAGGAGTTATTCTGAATCGCGTGGGAAGTCAGCGACACCGCGATATGATTGAGGGGTCTGTTTCGTTACCGGTGTTTGGCTGGATTCCAAAACGCGAAGATATCGCGATTGATAGTCGCCATCTTGGGCTTAAGATGGCATATGAAAACGGATCGATGACAGAATTTGGACCAGTAATCGAAGAATTCTGCGATCTGGATGCTCTTTTTGTATGTGCAGAGAACGCAACAAAAGTGATCTCGCACAAAAAGGCTTCACGGTCGGGATCAGGGGAAAAAAAGCATGCATCTATAGGAGTTGCATGGGATAATGCATTCTGTTTTTACTATCAGGATAACCTCGATCGTCTGCGTGACAACGGTGCTGAGATTGTCTTTTTCAGCCCCCTGACTGATCCACTACCGGAGGTTGATGCTCTCTATTTTGGAGGGGGATATCCGGAATTGCATCTTTCTGCACTGGAATCTTCACAAAGTACAAAAAAATTGAAATCTATAGTTGATGCTGGTATTCCCCTCTATGCCGAATGTGGGGGACTCCTGTATCTGACTCGTGAAATTATCGCTGATCGGACATACCGGTTATGCGAGGTACTCCCGGCCGATGCAGAAATGACGTCCCGGGTTCAGGCACTTGGCTATGTAAAAGGAGAAAGTATTGCAAATACCTCGTTCCTTCCACCGTTGCAGTGTATAACCGGGCACGAATTTCATTACTCCCGGGTGCTCCCGCATCACGATGCACAATTTGCACTCAGATTAACCCGGGGAAAAGGTATTGAGGCGGGAAAGGATGGCCTTATATCAGGAAATGCACTTGGGACCTATACCCACGCTTATTTTTCTGATGCATTTACCCGGCAGTTTATTGCTGCTGCGAATCATTTTTCAAAACAATAGACGGAAATTTTTTTAAACGTTTGTAATCCAGCAAAAGTATTCACACAAGGCATAAAGGTATTGAAAGGCGAATCTATCATCAAGAGAATTCTGGTGAGAATAGATGCGCAGCGATGAAGTAAAATCCGGGTACCAGAGGGCACCAAACCGGTCGCTCCTGCGTTCACTGGGAGTGACAGACCGGGAGATGGCACTCCCGTTCATTGGAATTGCCAATGCGTACAACACCATCGTCCCCGGTCATGTCCACCTCAGATGGCTGGCAGAGAAGGTACATGAGGGTATCGCTGCTGCAGGTGGAGTTCCGTTCGAATTTGGTGTGATTGGGATCTGTGACGGGATTGCTATGGGACATGAGGGGATGAGGTATTCCCTGCCCTCTCGGGAGAACATTGCTGATTCCATTGAACTCATGGTACAGGCACACCGCTTTGACGGACTGGTCTGTATTGGCACCTGTGATAAGATCGTGCCGGGAATGCTAATGGCAGCTGCACGCTGCAATATTCCTTCGATTATCCTTACCGGGGGTCCGATGCTCTCAGGGTATCAGGACGGAAAAGACCTTTCACTGATTGATATCTTTGAGGGAGTCGGGAAAGTTGCGGCAGGTTCAATGAGCGAGACCGAACTCTGCGAACTGGAGTGTTGTGCAATGCCGGGCTGTGGGAGCTGTCAGGGGCTGTATACGGCAAACACCATGGCATGTATGACAGAAGCCATGGGTATGTCACTTCCCGGTTGCGCCGCAATTCCCGCTGTGGACGCAGGAAAACTGCGTATTGCCCGGGAGACCGGGGAAGCTATCATACCCCTTGTTAAAAAACAGATCAAACCGCGTGATATTATTTCAAAAAAGAGCCTCCATAACGCAATCCGGGTTGATATGGCACTTGGAGGATCGACCAATACAGTGTTGCACCTGATGGCAATTGCCTCTGAGGCAGAAGTCCCGTTATCTCTTCAGGATTTCAATTCCCTTGCTGAGGAAGTTCCCCATATTTGTCACATGCAACCCTCAGGTCCGCACTCCATGCAGACACTCTACCGGGCTGGAGGTATTCCGGCAGTCCTCAAACGATTGGAAAAGTATCTTGATGACTCCCCTACCGTTTCAGGTAAAAAAATTCTGCAGATAGCCAAAACTGCAAAAGTAAAAAATGAGGCCATAATCAGGTCCACAAAGAATCCGATAAGTCCTGCAGGGGGATTAAAGATCCTTTTTGGCTCTCTTGCACCAGATGGTGCTGTCGTAAAATGTGCTGCAGTACCAAAAGATATGTGGAAACATACGGGACCGGCAAGGGTCTTTGATGGTGAACAGCTGGCGATGAAAGCAATTCTTGCCCGCGAGATTAATGAGGGGGATGTGATTATCATACGTTATGAAGGGCCTCGAGGCGCGCCGGGTATGCCTGAAATGCTCTCCCCCACATCTGCACTTATGGGATTAGGCTACACCAGCGTTGTTCTGATCACCGATGGCAGGTTCTCAGGGGGAACCCGGGGGCCATGCATCGGGCATGTCGCCCCTGAGGCAGCGATTGGGGGTCCTATAGCACTCGTTTGCGAAAAAGACCTGATCGAAATCGATCTCTTCAGGAAAAAAATTGATATCTCAGTCGATGCAAAAACGCTGGAGCAGCGTAAGAAAACATGGAAACCCCCTATAAAACCACTTTACGGTGTGCTGGCACGGTATGCCAGAACCGTAGAGCAGGCAAATCTTGGGGCTGTGCAAAAATAAGTAAATTCAATTTTTGGCTCGGGAGAAAAGCTCAATATCAAGCTGAACATTCAACAGGGATTTCACCCCCGGCACATCCGCTTCCCCCAAAATTCAATAATCCCTCAAACAGGTTATACGTCGTTATCACAAAGTGCAGGAGGGTATGGGGGGACAGGCGCGGTCCCCTCCGTCTTCTTGCTCGTGCTTCGTATTTTATGTCAAATTAAAGGAATCCTATAAAACCCAATTTTTTAAAAAATTGTCATATTCATGTATCAGGGATATTTTTATTCCCGGGCCAACCATCGATACCGTCATCATGGCGTGGGAGACATCCCGTATCGGGAAAAAGACACTGGTATCCTCATGATGCCTTCCTGAATTTTCCTTTCGGCACCAGAATCTCAAACCTTACGCCTTTCCCCGGCTCACCGGTCTCAGTAATGGAAATTCCGGTGAATCCCAGGAGCTCGCGGATCAGGAACAGGCCAAAACCGGTTCCCGTACCAAATCCGAATTCGAATATCTTTTCTTTTTCATCAAAAGGAATGCCCCTGCCATTATCCTCATAGATGATGATGAGAGATTCTCCTGATTCTTTTGCAGAAAGCCGGATTTTTGTCAGCTGGTGATCCCCGTGTTGTATCGAATTTGCCACAAGATTATAAAAGACCCGGGGGAAGAGAGGATCGGCATACAGTTCGATATCATCCATTTCCACACGAATATCAATGGTGCTGGAAGGATTCAGGAGGATCGCTTCCCTGAACACCTTTTTCACGGATTGCCAGGCCGGTGAAGTAATGCCGAGGTCCTGGAGCGACCGGACAAATGCCATCTGGTT
Source organism: uncultured Methanoregulaceae archaeon (assembly GCA_963841015.1). Classification (GTDB taxonomy): domain Archaea; phylum Halobacteriota; class Methanomicrobia; order Methanomicrobiales; family Methanospirillaceae; genus Methanoregula. The sequence goes on from CAWJAX010000003.1 coordinate 694,479, forward strand.
CCTGATAGACTCGATGGATTCGAGAGTCTTGTCAAGAAATGTCTGCATTGCCTCGCGGGATGTCTTGAGCTGTGCACGCTCCAGATAATTGACAATAATTGAGAGCTGATCAAGAACATCACGTCGGGTAATACTAAAGAGGAGATCGATTTTTGTAGAGAGAGTTTCTTCCGTGACGTCCTCACCAATCCCGAGAATATACTGTAGGGTGTTTTCCGAATCATATATCGGCACGATAATCATATGGATGATACGCTGGCCCCGGAATTTGTCGGCAATTTTTTTATTACTTATTGAAACCTGATTGAGTTGTGCATCAATATCCTCTTTTTTAATCAGGGAGACCATTTCGGGGGAAAACAGCTCAGAATCTTTCCTGCCGATCACTTCATGTGCAGGCAGATGGAAAATCTGTTCACTCGCTTTATTCCAGAAAATATATTTTCCATCCTTCACACTTTTCATGAAGACGGCAACAGGCAGCTGTTCGATTATTTCACGGCGGAGAACTTCACCTTCCTTGACTTGTCTGATTGAACTCTTCAGAGATTCGACCATCGTGTTGATACTGTTTTCAAGCACCTGAAATTCTGTCACCTTGGTTGACGAGATCTTCCAGTCGAGGTCCCCCTGAGAAATCCGGTTAACATCATGAACTATTGCTGAGATCGGTTTTAAGAGATACCGGGAGAGTAAAAATGCTGAACAAATCCCAATAACCAGTGCCAGAATACTGATCAACAGGAAAGATTGCATATGCCCCTGATATGCCGTTTCGAGCATCGAATCATTATACGTGATTTCTACAATCCGGCTCATATCGGAACCGTACTGTTCGTTCTTCAGGTCAATGAAGAGATATTTGACAGAATATCCGGTTTCAGGCAGGGTGACCGTAATATCCCTTCGTTGCTGTATCACCTTCTTCAGGATAACCTTGGTAGGGTCATCCACTACCTCTGAGGTATTATCGCTAATTTTTCCCATCGTGTTGAAGATACGGACGCGGTCAATATACGGATTGGATGAGGCGATCAGACTAATAGCATTTTTGTAATTGACGATGGATATTTCGGATGGAAACGAAGATTTCGAAAATCCCAGTTCGAGAATATATCGGTGGTCCGGTGTGGGCATGTAGGCAAATTTCCGCAATTTTTTTCCATCACCTGTCTGCTCATGGACAATACGATCCGGGAAGAAACCTTCAGAATTCCTGATCCTGGTCAGGTACTCAAAAAAATACGGGATTTTTTTAAAGTCCAGTCCCCGATCAGGTTCGTAGCTGGTAAACTCGATGACCCCGGATTCATTGATGATATATACATCATATTCATCTCCCAGTTCATGTTTTAGATCAGTCAGGTTCATTGTTGCGGGAATGCCCCCACAACGCTGGTATTCTGCCAGTACAACAACAAGTCCTTTGCGCATCTGCTCGTTCAGAGTGTTGTCATACAATGTGTCAGCTTTCATCCGTCAGTTTGATCGTGATAATAATATCCTGCTCAGTCTGTTGTTTGAGGTGCCGGGAATTTTTTTCGAACTGATTTTTTGTGGTATAGTAGTCAGTCACTGTATGAAGGCCGGCAACAATGATGACCAGAACCACCATAGCAATAAGAAGAGAGAGAAAGAATGAACGCCCTGTTATGCTGAAAAAACTCTTATCGGTCATGTCCATCCCTGCTCAGGTAAAATCTCTCACCAATGACACACAATCGTAACAAACAGAATAAACCACTCAAGCGACAATAAAAGTTTGGATTATTCCGGACGGTAAAATTGAATTATCTGAGGGTATTTCAAAGTGATACACAAAAATAAAACAATTTTCAGGATAAAAATTCGGCATAAATGTGATAAATCTGATATATCATAAAAAGACCAGTCAGACACCTTCAACAATCAGATACACAAAAATGGAATTACCTGGATGAAAAAAATTATTTCATTGCCTGGGTAATTGCTTCCTTAACTTTTTCATCCCCTTCAGTTTCAAGCGCGTGTTTGAGTGCTTCGTGTACTTTTTTTCCGCCGATAGCGCCAAGTGACCAGACAGTCATCATACGGACATACCGGTTTTCGTCCTTCAACAGGATAATCATAGGATCAACGGCGTCCGAGTCGCCAATTTCACGGAGACCCTTTGCAGCCATGTATCTCACATGATCCCGGTTATCCTTCAGAGCCTGAATAAGTGGTTTGACAGCCCGATCATCGGCAATTTTTCCCAGCGCTTCAACGGCACGGTACCGGGTCTCCCACTGAGGTTCTTTCATCGCAGAGGACAGCGGCTCGACTGCTGTTTTGCCGATCATGACAAGGGCAGACATCGCCTGTGCGCGAACCGACTTGTCAAAATCACCCAGAGCCTCGATGAGCGGCTGGATTGCTCGCGGGTTCTGAGTCTTGCCGAGCAGGTATGCAGCATATTGCCGAACCTTTGGATCAGTGCTGTCATGAAGGGAATGTACCAATCCGTCCACTCCCTGTCTCTCAATGTCTTCGGCGCCTTCGGGTTTTTCCGGAATATTTTCTTCGGCCATAATTTCACCATGAAGTATCTCCCGTTTTGTTATATAAGGAAGATCACGGATGACAAATAAACATCAAAGTTGTTTAAAAATTACTCAGCAGGTGTATTTCTGATTTGCATCCCTGAGGATCGCTATTCTTCTCAGATTCTCGTAAACAGTAGCCGCAGAATGGTGACACACCATCGTCTTGATAAGCCAGAAGCCATTATGAGAGGGGGGGAAACCAAAGTCTTCTCCATCACCGTGGTTTTTCCATCATGGCTTAATTAAGGAATTTTTCCAACCAAAAAATTAAACTGTCGTGATAACTGCAAAATAATTTGAAGTTTACGACGGATATAAATATTTTACACCACGATGCTTTTTTGTATGAATAATAAACTCATCCCACTCATAGCAGTGTTCATAGCAATGGTTGCGGCTGCCGGATGCATGGGATTTCCGACTTCAGGTATTGATCCATCTTCTGCATTGCAGGATATCAGCAATGGACGCGTACAGCCTGAATCCAAGATGGTGTATGGCGGTGAGGCGGGGTCCTATCCAGTACCAACGAGCGCACCATCACAATCGGGTTCAGGTACAAGCAAGATCGAGACGAAGATCATCAAAACTGCCTATCTGTCAATCGAAGTAAAAGATGTTCCCGGAACAATCGAGACGCTGAAAAATCTTGCATCCCAGAAAGGGGGCTATTTGTCCTCCACAAATATCCAGAAAAACTACAATGACCGTCTCTCCGGTTCCGTCATAATCCGGGTTCCTGCAGCAGAATTTGAAAATACCCTTTCGAGCGTCAAGGCAATCGGCACCGTCAAATCCGCCTCTACACAAGGGCAGGATGTGACAGAGGAATATGTCGATCTCCAGGCACAGAAAAGCTCCTACCAGAACCAGCTTGCCCAATATAATGAGATCATGAAAAAGGCGGTCAAAGTTGAAGATGTAATAACAGTCCAACAGCAGATCGACCGGGTCCAGACAGAACTGAACCGGCTTGAGGGCAGGCTGAAATATCTTGACAGCCGGATCGATCTTTCGACAATCACGGTAAACCTCCAGGAACCCGAACCCGTCGGGGGTGAGACAGGCCATAATTTTATTTCGACAATTAATGAAGGAATATCCGGGTTCTTTGGCATGATCGATGCCATTATTATCATCCTTTTCACATTGCTTCCACTTATCATCGTTGGGGGTGTTGGGTATGCAATCTACCGCTGGAGAAAAGGCAGGAAAGGTTCGGATCCACCGGAACTTTCAGAAAGAAAATAATTGTTTTTATAAAATAATGGTTTTTTTTGCTGATCTGACAATGTTCGGATTTTTGTCCTTCCTCTGAATATTATATACCAACCGTTGAACCGCTGTTTCCAGGTGTGGGGCGGTACGTTGGAGTTGCTGTGGGTTTTATGGTTCTTGTGGGTATAGTGGTAGTTCCTGAATTTTTTGTAATCGTTGGAATCGTTGTGAACGCAGTAGCGTCCCCAGAAGTTCCACCTTCACTATTTGCAATCATGGGGTAGATAAAAAAGGCTCCCAAAACAACGGCAACAATAATTATTACAACGATGATACCGAGAATAACTTTTTTGCCAGGTTTACCGCTAAGTACATCCCATGGTTTCTGGGGAACCCGAGGTTTGCCAGAAGGCGATATCTGTTCGGAATCATGGGCGTCCATGATAACCGGCTGTGCTGCTTCGGATTTATCAGCCGTCCCACGTAAGTCTGAATCCGACAATGAGTAGATTGATTCAATTGGTGTAACTGTGGATATCTGTTCCTCGGGGGTCTCTTGTCGCTGCGAAGCTGCTCCCTGGGTCTTGGAGGGTACGCTGGTCAGGAGGGGTATAATGAGGGGTTCTCTTGCAGAGATATCCTTATCGATGGGTTGAATACTGCTGTCTGCGTATTCCGGAACAGACGATTGGGATACTGCAGCTTGTGGTGTTTTGGATTCTGCCAGATTTCCAGGAACAACAATCTGGGATCCACAGCGGTTACAGAACTTCGAACTATCCGGCACACGGTTCCCGCACCGTGAGCAATAAGTACCATAGCCGGGGGGTGAGACGTCAGATTCTTTTACCGCTGACGGGGGGAGAGAAGAACCTGTACTTGTCGAAATAATTTTTTTGACCGGTGCGATATCCTCTGCTTCTTTCTTCGCAGCAGTTTTCTTGGCAGGCGGCACTTTTTGCGAAACGGGAGAACTGACAATCTCTATCCGTGGAGGTGCGGCGCGGGCAGCTTTTTTGAAGACTGCCCGATACCCGGCATTACTTTCCGAATGACCTGTTCAAAAGATGACGAGGTATTCTCTTTTAGCACCCTCATCCAGTCATCCCGTTCCTTGATCCGGGTACCTCCTGTTTGACGTGAGAAGGTGAGGATCATCTGCCGGGTCTCACCAGTCTTGGCCATCACAGACAATGTTATTATCTGGTCACGGATCGCGTTCTCACCTGCCTGAAAATCTTTGAGCGTGACAAGCGGTATCTCTTTTTGCGGAAGGAGGTTTGTCGCCCTGTCGACAAGAATGATTCGTTTGTTGGTAAGAATACCTTCAAACGGGATCGACTTGACAAAGATTCCCTGAGTCCTGAGGAGAACAGACTCATCACTACGCAGTTCTGGATCGCCCATTATACCACACATTACCCCATACTACCTTAAAAAGTGTAGGTCACAAAAAGAAAAAGATAGTGAATTAAAATGTGCCGGAATTACTCACCAGATTGAAAATTTCGGACTACTCAATTTTACCAGAATGTTGTGTGAGGTTTCCCGAATATATCCATGCAATTACACTGCTTCTGATATCGGGCTTATACCTGTGATGTTATCAAACCTGAAAAAAATCTATCCCTACTTATTTTAGTTCGCAGAAAAAACTCTATCAGATGAGTGAATTCTGATGGTGTTCACCTGCCGGCAATGCGGAATGTGTTGTATGTATATGGGCGACTACATCGTAATCGAACACCAGATAGGTCCCTTTGAATTTGCCTGTGAGTCTGTTTCAACCGGCACACCCTTTGTTGCCCGTATCGATGAAGATAAGCATCACATCTTTCTGGACCATACATTTCCGGATCAGCACCCGGCTGCCTGCAGGTTTCTCCGTCCCGATGGAGATCTTATAAGGTGCGTTATCCATGATTCGAGTCCCTGCCAGTGTAAATACTATCGATGCGTGATCATGCGAATCTTTGATTCCCAAGAGAGCTTGATAGGAACCGTAACGGGAAATTTGTCACTGCATTCAAACGATGCTGTGCTGAGGCGTCTGTGGGAGGCAGAGGAGAGTAGAATTTCGCATCTTTCTGCTGATGAGGAAATATGGTTGCAGAAGTATCTCGAAGACAAAGGCTACAGGGTTGAATGAATCAGACTTTCAGATATCCATCAGGACCTTGTTTTTAATTGAGCCACGAAAATAAAAATTGAGTGAAGATGTTAAAAAAAATGCGTTGCTCAACTTAAGAGAGAGAAAATGCTTCATTTTCTGACAGATGGTTTTTTGAGATCTTATTATGAGTGTCGATTCTATCGCCTCTTGGGGATCGCCACATCGAAGACAGCAGAGGTAAAACCCGAAGATTCTGGAATACGACGATGCCCTGAATTATAAAATGGAGATAGCATCTCCATAAAAAATCAGCATTTTTTCTTTAAAAACTGATGGGATTACCAAAGAACAATAAAAATTACGCCCAGGTCGGAATTCGAATCCGAGTCGTTTGCGTGACAGGCAAACATGATGGGCCACTACACTACCTGGGCTCTCTTTTAAACAAATGTCCCGCCTCCCGGATTCGAACCGGGGACATCGCGGTAGCCGCGCAGTTACCGATACCGGTAAACCATACTACAGCCGCGCACTCTACCGAGCTGAGTTAAGGCGGGGCACTGTGCTCTAAATGTTGGAATAGTCTGGTATTAAACGTATCGTTAAAGATAAAGGAAAAATGGCAATTAATTGCCGGATTTCAATAATTTCTGGGTATTGTTTAAATAATCCGCATGCTCATAGAGATGTATGACTGCTCGCAAGGATGTTGCGGGGGATCGCCTTCTTCACCGATAGCCATGCTCATGAAGAAGTGACTGTTTTTGACACTACGCTCCGGGATGGAGAACAAACCCCGGGGATTGCATTCACCTTTGAACAGAAACTCCAGATCGCACGTCAGCTCTCGGACATCGGCGTCCATGTAATCGAGGCAGGATTTCCTGCATCTTCGAAAGCCGAGAAAGAGACGGTGACCGCTATTAAAAAGTCCGGTCTTGAGGCGAAGATTTGCGGGCTCGCCCGTTCAGTTAAAGCTGATGTCGACGCATGCCTTGACTGCGATGTGGACATGGTGCACGTCTTTATCCCCACATCAGATATCCAGCGTGAGAACACTATCAACAAGAGCCGGGAGGAAGTGCTCGGGATTACTGCAGATATTATTCAGTATATCCGCGACCACACGGACATGTGCATGTTTTCTGCAATGGATGCAACGAGGACTAACGGGGATTATCTCATAGAAGTCTTCCGGGCTGCAGCAAATGCCGGCGCTACCATTATTAACGTGCCGGATACCGTAGGTGTTATATCTCCTTCGGGTATGAAGACCCTCGTCACCCGGATCGCCCGGGAGGTTGATTGTCCTATTGACGTGCATTGCCACAATGACTTCGGACTGGCAGTCGCAAACACAATCGCGGCTGTCGAAGCTGGTGCATCACAGGTGCAGGTCACCGTGAATGGTCTGGGGGAGCGGGCGGGTAATGCGGACCTGGCTCAGACGGTAATGATTCTCGAAGCTATATACCGGATAAAAACGGGGATACACAAGGAGCGACTGGTCGAGACTTCACACCTGATCTCCCGGTTCAGCGGTATCAGCATTCCACCTACCCAGCCGGTTGTAGGTGAAAATGTCTTTTCACATGAGAGTGGCATCCACTCACACGGTGTTATCAAAAATGCCGCAACATTTGAACCCGGCATCATGACACCGGAAATGGTCGGGCACCGCAGGAGATTAACCCTGGGGAAGCACGTGGGAAGACATGCGGTATACCAGATGCTTTCTGAGGTTCATATAGAACCATCAGACATGCAGCTGGATATAATCGTTGAGAAGGTCAAAGCGATCGCAAACAAGGGAAAACGGGTGACTGACGCTGATCTTTACGAGGTTGCTGATAGTGTGATGGGAGTGGAACTGAACCACAAAATGTTTGAACTTGAAGATATTGCGATCATGACGGGCAACCACATGATTCCCACGGCGAGCGTGAAAGCAAAAGTCAATGGGAAAGAGCATGTATTCTCCAGTGTTGGCAATGGCCCGGTTGACGCAGCACTCCATGCTATCATGGGAATTACTCCCTCGCGCCTCCAGCTCAGGGAGTTCAACATCGAAGCAATCTCCGGTGGATCCGATGCAATGTGCCACGTGACTATTGCTGTCGAGGATGAGCACGGCAAAATCTTTGACGCAAGCGGTAGCGGTGATGACATCGTACTTTCATCGGTCGAGGCGCTGGTCAACGCGATCAACCTGATCAGCCGGAAATAACCCTAATCCTATTTTCCCGAAGATGCGCGAAGCTCCCGGAGAGTTGTAAGCGCATTGTTATAGCCGTACAGTTGGGCTCGTGTGGAGAGTCTGTCGATAATCTCGTCCGTTGATGCAAGATACCGTTTCCTGAACTGTCCGCACCGTGGACTGGAATCCAGGAAGTTATCAATCCGGTCACAGAGTTTTATCAGCGTTGCCTCGGGGGGGGCATCAAGGATACGGCCTATGCTGTCGGAGAGACGGGCTGCCTTACCCGGAATCGTATTTTTTTTGGTGAGCGCATCAACCATGACCATGATGTCATTTTTTTCATCATCGGAAAAAGGAAGGTGTGCAATAAATTCCTCCGTCTGCGCAATCCATTCAGGAGTACAGTCCTCATAGATATCATGCAGCCACGCAGCTATGATGGCCATGTGTGTGCCGCCAAACATCCCGACAAGAGCGGCAACCCGTGCCGGGTGGATAATATAAGGGGTTCTTCTGTCCTTGCGGAACTGTCCCTTGTGGGCACGTGCGGCATGATCAGCAGCATTCTTGATCGCCAGCAGATGTTGAGCCAGGTCCGTGTTTGTCGGATCCATAACGGTCTCCATACGAAAAAAATCCTGCCGGTTACCAAAATTTTCTTGTAAATCCGGTGATGAAAAAATACGCAATTATGCAGCCGTCGGGGCACCTTTGCCCTCAATTGCCGCTTTGATCTGTGCCTGTAACTGCTCAAATTTACCCTGCATCATCTTCTCCTGCTTTTCCAGCGATTTGATGCGCAGCTCAAGCGTCTCAACTTTCTCGGAAAGTTTTGTGTTCACGACCTCTTTTTTCTTCTGCATCATTACCGTACCGACGCTCATGTACATGACCGCATCATCCGGTGAATCGCTGATCTCTTCCTGAGCGCGCTTCGCCTCGCGCACTGCCATCTCATACTGGGCTTTCTGCGAAAGGATAGTCTGCAGTTGCTGTTGTATCTGCTGGAGCATGGCCAGCTGGTTCTGCACTTTGGGTGAAAGATTGTTCATGATTGTTACTCTTCTTATTGTATCGGTTTCAATTGATAAAAAGGATTATTCCAAAAGTGTCTGAAAATCATAGAAAAATTTTTTTCTGGGTATTAAATTAAAAAAAACTTAATGAACTTCTCGCGAAGGCAGTTACTTAAAATCCTGCATCTCATCTGCTACGTTTACCAGCCGAAGAACCATATTGAGCGCTGCCCGAAGTGCTGCAATATCATAAGCTTCAACTTTAAGGATCAGGGTGCCCTCCCCTTCAAGCCAGCAACGGGTAGTTGAGCGAGGATTCACTTCATCGGAAAGTTCCGGGGTCAGCGCCTGGCAGATCAGCTGTGCGTGGGTTGTTGAAAATCGGAAGATCGCCTCGTGAAGCGTCACTTGATTGCCTCCTTACAGGATATGCATAAAAAAGATGATAAAAATATTTTTTTTATTCCGGCTGTTTTGCCAGATAACACACTTAACGGGCTTTCATCTCTTTGATCGCAGCGCCACGCTCTTTAAAAAGAATACGGTGCCCGCAATAAGGGCAACGGACGTTAACGTCGATCTCAACTTTCTGCTTGCACCGTGCACATTTGTACGTACTTGCCATACTCTAATCCAAATTTATCCTTTGATCTGTTCGAGAGTCCGGTCGATTGCGCGCTGGGCGATCTTCATGGCAGGAGTTTGTGGTTGGTATGCCCCACCGGCAAACTTGTAATTGCACTTGCGGCACTCCCAGATACCTGTGCCCCTGCGCTGAACCGACTCCATGTCACACTTCGGGCAGCGGTGGAGGGATCCGGAAATTGCTTCAATATCTGCTACTCTCTTGCGTACAAATCTTCCGTACCGGCAGCCAAAACGTCCGGCACTACCTGTTACTTTTCCTTTTGCTTTATGAGTCGAGCTTGCCATTATTCATACCCACCGATCTGTCTTCTTTTATTTGTCCTCGCAATTAATATACTTGATTGAGGATTTTTACCTGACCTTCTCCTTTTGAAAGTTTGTTAATAAGATCGTAGAATTCTCCCTGGATCCCCGCAGGGATGCGAACCACACAGACCCAGGATCCATCTTTTTGCCATTCGTCCTTCTCCATCGTGGATCCGGCAGCGATATCCCCATAGGCTTTTGCAGCAAAATCAGCCGGGATTCGAATCGCAAGACGGAGTTCTTCGAAGCGGATTGGAAGAAGCGGTCGCAACGCCTTGACCGTTTCTTTGACCTGTTCATCAAGATGTTTGAACGGATCGATGTTAACTCTCGCTTCTTCCATTGCCATCTCTATCCGGTGCGGGGGGTGAGGGTGACCGGTCTGGGGGTTAATGGAGTTCCTTGCGATAAAGGTGATCACCTGCCTGCGCTTCTCCTCGATCATATGTTTGCGCTGTTCGGAAGTGAGATGGATCTCTCCCTTTACTATGATCCGTCGGGCAATCGTGTCAAAATCAGTGGTATGAAATACCTTTTCCAGCGATTCATCCGATGCCCGGGTTCCCCTGGAAGCATTGCCAAAGACGTTTAATGCAGCAACAACGTCTTCGATATCGATCTTCTGACCCTGCCTCACAAGTGCTGCCTGATTCGGATCAACGAGAATTTCAAAGCGTTCTCCAAAACTCTCAAGGCGTGCTACCACTGCGTTATCGAGCGGTATCATGGATGGTCACTGTTTGAATTGTCCGACAAATGTAGCGACTTCTTCTTTGCTCATCTTCCGAAATACCGGGTTATCGCGTCCTATCACACCGATTTCGACGGTGTCTACATCGAATTTGCCCTCAGTGGCGGAATGAAGTGCCTTGAGGCCGAGGAGGATTACATCCTTAATCTCCGATTCAGGATTGTATTCTTCCTCGAAAACCTTCATTGCTGCGGGGCGTCCGATGCCGATACCCGTTGCTTTGTATTCCAGAAGGGTTCCGGAAGGATCGGTTTCAAAAAGACGACATTCGCCATCACTCACACCTGCAATCAGCAAGGCTGTCCCGTACGGGCGTATGCCGCCGTACTGGGTGAGTGTCTGCATGTGGTCACAAAGTCTTTTTGCGAGAGCTTCGACTTCTATGGGTTCATCGTAGGAAACACGATTTATCTGGCATTCGATCCGGGCTCGGTCTACAAGCGACCGCGCATCTCCGACCAGTCCGGATGACGCGACTCCGATATGTTCATCAATTTTAAAAATTTTTTCGATAGATGATGCTTCAAGGAGCTTCGAGCTCACGCGTTTATCGACTATCAGGACGACACCGTCTTTTGCCTTGATACCGACCGCAGTTGTACCGCGCTTTACAGCCTCACGGGCGTATTCCACCTGGTATAGCCGGCCATCGGGAGAAAAGACCGTAATCGCCCTGTCGTATCCCATCTGATATTGTGGTTGCATTATAATTCCTCCAGATCCTCTCTTGTCAAGAACAATCGGTTTGTATTTTTAAATCCCTTTTCAATTACATCAATCTTCTGACCGTTACACTGATCAATCTGAAACAATTTTTTATCAAACATGCATTCGCGCGAAGATATTTCTTCTGGATCGGATTTTTTTTCTTTTCGAATTTTTTCACGCAGGGTGTCGATTGTTCCCGAAGCAGCAACCATTCGCAGAGCAATACGGCTATCGCAGCAGGTTGTAATCGAGGAGAGGGCGACTGAGAGATCCTGCTCTGTTCCCCGCAGGCACCGGAGGATCATATACTGGCCTTCCGAAGCGACCACTGCTGACATAATGACCGCAGCCACCACATCGCCCCAGAGTGAAGTTGTAGCCTCAGATACCGCATAATACAGATCCTTTTGGTCAATGATTGTGCCCGCGGGTTCGACTAGGACTAAAAGGTACCGGCGCTTCTCTCGCAATGTGGGGGGGCGGACACTCATAGAATCACCTTAACTGCTGGATTGGGAGGAGTGGTGATGATATCTACACCAAAAAAAGCCCTTTCAACATCGGGAATATCCATACCGATGAGAGAACACAGTCCTGCAATCTCCCGGACTGCACGCATATCAAGAATAGAGCGGGCATGTGATGAGATGGTCAGAGGAAATTCATACCGTCGCTGAAGTACCAGGATATCACGATACCGGTGAATGACGCGCTGACGTGTAAAACCCCGGCCTGAAATGAGGGGAGACAGATCAAGATCAATAGCAACACGGTTATCAGCTGCGATCTTGGCGGCCACATGATCGAACGCATTTTTATCTGCTGAATGAAGACCTCTGAGAATATGAACCCCCTTGTGATTCAGCACAGACCGGTTGAACCCGTTATCCCTGGACTGAACTGATACAACTACTGTATTATTTCTCTCACGTTTTATTCGGCTTGAAAGATCTTTTACCGAAGTGTCCCGGATAAGGATTCCTGAAAATATTTCAACTCCATACATCTCGCCAGAGGGCGTGTCAGCGGCAACAAGACGGTCAAGGCCCAGACCTTTCGCTTCCAGCGCCATCCTGCGTACCGATGAGTCCCCACAGGGGTAAGGATAGACACAGGCATCGGTGATCTTCATGAAAGTAAACTTTGAGTAAAAAGAGGATAAGGTTATTTCCCCTGGTTTGCATGGGAACGGATGCTTGGGCGTGTCTTTTCTGTACCCTTGCCCCGGGTACTCATACCCCGCCCCTTGCGCCCGGCAGAGGTCTTGCCACGCTCAGCCCGGCCACGGTGTGTTGAGTTTGCCAGCCATGCAAGGTTTTTGTCAACCTGGATTGAAGGGTGGTGACCGTCAACGAGAATTACCTCGTAATATTTAAGCTTGCCATCCTGCCCGACCCAGTAGGAGTTAAGTACTTCCATATTAGGAAATCTCTTAGAAGCGCGCTCCTCGGCAATCCGCTGGATGCTCTTTCCTGCAGTAGAGCGGTTCTTGCCCATACGTGCCGAACGGCGTGCACGTACATACCTGGATACTCTGCGACCACCGCGGCGTACCTGCACACGTGCAACAGCTATTCCCTGTTTTGCTTTATAGCCAAGGGAACGCGCGCGGTCAATACGGGTGGGGCGTTCGAGCCGGACAACGCTGCCTTCACGGCGCCATTCCTGCATGCGGTTCCAGAGGAGTTCTTTCACTCCACTCTTTGCGGGTACTTTCCATGCCTCCCTGACGAAGGCGTACATCGATTTTACCATGTTGATCTCCTAAGGTTCGGCTCACGTGGAGCTGACATTCCTTTCAACGGGACGGATCCCGTATTCCCACATACTTTAACCCGAGGGCTATTAAAGTACTCCGGCTCCTGCTCATCAAGAGGATTTGATAATCAGGTACCCTTGCGCTTCTCAATAACCCGGATATCCTGAATACACGTAACCGGATATTGACCATCAGCATCTTTTTCTGCTGACTTTACCATATCCCAGACCGTAAGCAATGCAACGGAAACCCCGACAAGCGCCTCCATTTCCACACCCGTCTTTCCCGCGGATTTCACTCGCACCATTACTTCAATGAACCCTTCACCTTCATCAAATTCAACGACAATCGAACTTATTGGAATCGAATGGCACATGGGGATAAGGGCAGGCGTGTTTTTGACCGAGAGCGTTGCTGCAACACGTGCGGTAGAAAGAACATTACCTTTCACGACAGTTCCGTGCCGGATCGCATCCATTGTCTCTGGTTTTAAGAAAATTTTTCCGACAGCCTGCTGCTTCGCGGATAACATCATTTTTTGCACTTATATCTACCATCTGTGCCCGTTCATTCTGGATATGCGAAAACTCAACCATTCACACCATTCCTGAATAATTCTGCCGGAATCCGGTCTACGAGATCAGACGCAAGCATACCCTCACCCCGCTCTGCTGCAACAATCTCTCCGGCCCTGCCATTAACATACGCAGCAATACACCCCGCATCAAAAGCGGGCAGGTGACAGAGAAGTGCACCGGCGACTCCTGCGAGCACATCGCCTGTACCACCCACCGTCATTGCCGGATCACCGGTGCGGTTGAACCGGACCCGATTCCCGTCAGTTATTATATCGATGCATCCTTTGAGAAGTACCTGTACCCTTTATCCCGGAACCCTTTGCAGCCAATGCACGTTCGTTTGTATCGTCAGAAAGTTTGATTCCGGTGATTCGGGTGAACTCTCCCGCATGCGGAGTATAGAGGGTCTCATTCTTTGCAACCGGCAACGGAAGCCGTAGAGCATCCGCATCAATCACTGCCTTTTTGCAGTGGGGTGCGACGGCTCGAATTACTTCATGACTCACGGTACCCAGCCCGTTCCCGCAGATGACTGCATCAGCATGTCTGGCAAGAACAATCAGCTGTTCGATATGGTTCTCTCCTATCCGCTCTCCATCCAGTCGTTCATAGATCAAATCGGGAAGAGGCTCAAAGACAGGGGATGCGATCCGTACGATATCCGCACCCGCCCGCAACGCACCAAGCCCGGCCAGATAGGGGGCACCCTGATACGGTCCGCCACCGATAACCAGTACTTCCCCCCGGCCCCTTTGTGTGCCTTACGTCCCCTGGCAGGAATAAGGGTGAGTTCCCCGGGACCAACACAGCACTCCGCTTCAAGGGGTATGCCAATATCAACGACCGTAGATCCTTGAACCTTAGCCCGGTGGAATGCGCAGATCCGTTCCGCCCGCATTCCCGGAGTGGGAACATCCGCAGCGATGATCTGCGCAGTGGACACATTTGCCATTTTGACGCAGGTAGAAAGTGGCTCTTTTAAGGAACCGGTTGCACCAATACCAAGCAGTGCATCAATAATCACCTCAGCATGCTCAAACAGGGAACACATTGCCACAAGATCATCACGGCATTGGAAGGGGTGAAGGTTAACATGACAGCGTTTTAACACTGCGAGTTGGTGTTCACAGGCACCGCTTCTCTTTCCGGAATCGAGATAGCAGACATCTGTCCTGACTCCCCGCTGGAGATGACGGGCGGCCACCATACCGTCACCACCATTATTGCCTTTACCGCAAAGGATGAGAACCCGGTTAGGGCTGAGAGCAAGTGCCATATCAGCAAGTGCATACCCCGCACTCTCCATCAACTGGAGCTCGGTAACACCCATTGCTATCGCATTTACATCAACTGCACGCATTCTGGCAGGACTGATGATCCCCGTTTCCAGGAACCCTTCTATTCGTTCGGGTAGCATTCTAGAGCACACTTCATGTGTATGAACTCCCTAAATATTAGGCAATGGGTTTTAGTGATGATGTCAAAGCAGCTGCAGAACAGATCGCGGCAGCACCGGAAGTAACCATTATCTCCCACATCGATGCGGATGGGATCGCGTGTGAGGCAATCCTTTCTCAGGCAATCTCCCGACAGGGGATACGTGTCAGGTCCGTTTTTGTCCGTCAGCTTGAACCATTAACTATGCCTCAGGTCCCTGCTGACGCATCACTCAAAGTCTTCACCGATCTTGGTGCAGGACAACAAAATCTTCTTTTTGATCGGGGATTAAAGGAAAAAGAAGTCGTGATCATCGACCACCATGTGAGTCAGCCATGTGAACGGCAATACACTCAGGTGAATTGCCTGCCTTACGGTCATTCGCGAATGAGTGCCGCAGGCGTCTCTTATTTTGTAGCAAAACAGCTGGACACGATAAACATTGATCTCGCGAAGCTCGCTGTCATTGGTAATGTCGGGGATATGATGGCACGGGAAAAATGCGGACTGGTTGGTCCCGCACGTGACATAATAGTTGAAGATGGTATGCGGCACCAGTCGGTAGAAGTACGGAAAAAGGATCTCAACTGCTACGGCACCGCAACACGCCCGCTGCACCTCTCGCTTGCGTATAATGATGACCCTTTCATTAAAGGGATCAGCAACAATGTGGAGGGGGCACGGCAGTTCTTAAAACGTCTCGGGATCCGGCAACAGAATGAAAACGGACGTTGGTTTGTGTGGGAAGAGATCCCGGTGGAGGATAAAAGGACGATCATCTCCGCACTTGCCGAACAATTAATCGCCAATGGAGAGTCGGTCGACCGGCTCCTTGCAGAAACATATGGGTTCCCTGGTGAAATCCCCAGGACTCCGCTGCGGAATGCACAGGAATACGCAACAATGCTCAATGCCTGTGGACGATGGTCAAAACCTCATGTTGGCGGTGCAATTCTCCGCGGGGATCGTGGTGTCGCGTACCGTGATGCCGAACATATGCTCAACAACCACCGGGCAATTATCCGCAACCTGCTCCAGTATATTATTGATACCGGGGTTAAAGAGCTGGAAAACCTGCAATGGATCCACGTTGGCGGGCGGTATCCCGATACGATTGTGGGCATAGGTGCCGGTATGGCGCTCTCGAAACTCAACAGCACAAAACCCATTCTGGTAATGTGTGAAGTGCCCGAGGATACGAATCTGACGAAAGTTTCAATGAGGACAAATGAAAGGGTAGTAGAGAAGGGTGTCGATCTCCAGCAGGCTCTCAGTGACGCATCTGCAGAATATGGGGGAGGCGGAGGCGGGCACAAGATCGCGGCGGGGGCATATATCCCCAAAACAGCGGAAAAGGAGTTTGTGAATCGTGTCAACCGGATACTCGGAGAACAGTTCGCTGCGGCGAGTCCAGACAATTGCTGATTACCAGTTCGGGAGAGGCGTAGGAATCGGGCTTTTTCCCGAAGATTGCACGTATATCTTCTCAACTACGGGAAGAATCCGCCAAATCCTTTTTGGGGGTGTCCGCCTTGCAACGGTTCGGGCTTCGGACGGCAGGTTGACACTCGGCATCGAAGGGGCAAAACGTCTCAGAACAATACTTCCGGCGCCAGGATACCGTGTGGTTATCCGTGATGATGTTACTGAGTTTGTGGCGCAAGGCAAGAATGCCTTTGCAAAACATGTTGTCGCGGCAGACCCGGCAATCCGCGCGGGGGATGATGTACTCGTAGTTGCAGGAACTGACCGGTTGATAGCCTGTGGGTCTGCGGTGGTTTCAGGCACGGAGATGCTTGCATTTAATTATGGAGTAGCAGTAAGAGTACGGCAGGGTAGTGAGAAAAATGCTTCCGGGAAATATCAATCCACGCCAGATGAAGGCGATGATGAAGAAGCTCGGCATGCAGGTCGAGCAGATTGAAGACGTGCAGAGTATTGTCATCAAAACACCGAAGGGCAATTATATCTTTGATTCGGCCGAGGTTTCAGCGATGACCATGCAGGGAACCACAACATACCAGGTCGTCGGCGATATCCGGTTTGAACCAGCAGCACCCGATATCCTCAAAGAGGATATCACCATGGTGGCTGCCCAGGCAAATGTCTCTGAGGAGAAGGCAAAAGAGGCTCTGGTTGCAACAAAAGGCGATATCGCAGAAGCGATTATGCGCCTCTCCAGCTCATGATCGAATCAGGCGATCGTGTACTTCTCATTGGCGAAGGCAGGGAATTTTTTGTCAAAGCCGGACCGGGGATGCTCTCAACAGATAAAGGGCAGCTTGATCTGGCATCGCTGGTTGGGGGTGTCGCAGGGGATATTCTGACCACCCATAACGGTTCGAAGTTCACTGTTCGCATACCCCGGCCCACCGACTTTTTCACCTATGGTAAACGGTCAGGTGCACCCATGCTGCCCAAGGATATCGGTCTTGTGATTGCGTATACTGGCATGAATCATAACGATAACGTGCTCGATGCAGGTACGGGCAGCGGGATTGCAGCGATTTACTTTGGAGGAGTAGCAAAAACGGTCAAAACATATGAGGTACGTCCTGAGTTCTCTGCGCTTGCACAGAAAAACATCACTGAGGCCAAGCTGAAAAATGTTGAAGCGGTTGCTGCGGATTTCCTTGCTGCTGAGGGATTGTTTGAGGTTGTTCATCTCGATATGCAAATCCAGCCTGAACATATCGAACATGCATGCTCCCTCCTTTCCTCTGGAGGATATCTTGCGTGCTATACCCCTTTTTTAGAGCAGATGGCAATTGTAGTTGATGCGGCATCCGGGCAGTTTTCTGAGGTTCATACTCATGAGCTGATAGAGAGGGAGATGACCCGATCGAAGCGGGGGACACGGCCTTCCACGAGTGTTTGCCACTCTGGATATGTCACAATTGCACGGAAATAAAGGATTTTAATTGCTTTGGAACGAAAAATGTGAGTTCGTCAAAACGGCGATTCCAAATTCTTTAAAAAAAATCTTATTAAGGAGATTTATTCTTTTTTTTATCTGAGGTGCTTTCCCATACCCGCATGTCTTTACCAAGATTCAACAGACCCGCAAAGAGATAAAACTGGTTTATAATAAACGCATAAACCAGATTTTGTCTCCAGGCTGCCCCTATCCCTGCGAAGAAACCTACGAACAACATGAGGAAAAGAGGATTTAACAGGAAAATCCCTATCGTGAAAAATATAATACCAACAAAAAAAAGGACAGGTGTACCGAGATATATGAAGATTCTCATGGGATAAAAAAAGCGCGAAAACGGGGTTTTTCCACCCAAAAGATCCAGGTTTGACAAGGTCGCTTCAATCAGGCCTGTTGCTCTTCGAGTCTTCTGCCGGTACTGTATTTTAAAACTCTTTGGAATATCCTCGTACACTATCGCTTCACTTTCATATACTGCCCGGTAGCCTTTGCGGATCGCTTCAAATGCAGTATTTGCATCATCAGCTCCACGCTTATCATTTATTCTCTTTATGAGATCGGACCGGAAAGCAACAAGGGCACCGTTAAAATTGTAGGTTGAATCATGTGCGCTTTCCCATTCACACATACGACCATAAAAGGATCGATATACACCTTCCAGCATGGTGGTACTCTGAGAATTCATAAGCGGTCTGAGTTCTCCGGTTACCGCTGCAATTTTTTCATCACTCAAAAGACGCCCGATGAGACAGGTAAGAGCGTCAGGTTCAAAAAAAACATCAGCGTCCGTGGTTACAATAATGGGATACTGTGCTTTTGTAAGTGCGGAATTATACGACCTGTTTGTACCTAATCGTTCAGTATTTGCAATGAGGTGATAAGTAATTCCCGAACGTTCCAGATACAATTTCGCCAGATTTTTTGTATTGTCACTTGAGAGATCGTCAACAAAGATAATTTCCATACTCTCTTTTGGATAATCGCACTCTTGGATATTCGAAATTCTTTTTTCAATCACCAGTTCTTCATTATAAGCCGACATAACTATGCTGATAGCGGGATATTTCAGAGGCGGGATGATTTCGTCACATTTTCTGCCAAAATAAATACCCAATAAATAAATCATATAGGGAAACAGGGCGATAAACAAAAGCAGGACTGACAGAAAGAGAAGCATTTGTTATACATTTTTCAAATTCCAATTAATATACTATCGTTTTGAAATTCAGGAACAAACTGATGAAAGAACATGTTAATGAGAAGGGCAAATCTGCATGTCTCAAAACTTCTTTTTGGAATTTTTTTAATTAATGAGGATTCACCCCTCATAAAAAAAGAGATGCTCCCTTGCGACTTTCAGAAGAAAAGGTGCGAAGAAGGTTACTCCTGTTAAAATGTAATTTTTTTAGATTGTAAACGAAAAGGAGTGATCAAAAAAAATGCCTGTTACTTTGAAATAATATGTGAGTTTTTATCGCCCCGCCCAATTCCTTTATATACAAATCCGTGACGGATATAAAGGTCAGGATCGATCATGTTTCTGCCATCGATAATAACCGGATGTGCTTTTCCGGAAAGGGTCCGGATATTTTCCGGATCCAGGTTTTTGTATTGATTATGACCCGCAAAGATAACAACAGCATCCGCATCTTTTAATGCATCATCAAGGTTCTGGAGTATAGGAACACCTGAATAAGCCACTACGTAGGGATCATGAACGTTAACCTTAGCCCCGGACTGAATCAGATTATCCCGGTAAGGTTCTGCAGGAGTATTTCGCGTGTCATCCGAATTTGCAAGGAATGCCCAACCAAGAATTGCAACCTTTGCTCCTACCATAGATCGTCCTGATCTTTTCAGGGCATCCAGAGTGAGATGAAACATATGGGTGGGCATGAAATCATTGATGTGCCTTGCAAGCACATAGAGCGACGGCTCATTTGCCGGGTAATCCAGCAGGCTCTTCCCAAGAACCTGTACACCCCGTTCAAGATGATAAGTATCCTTTGTCAGGCAGTGTCCCCCGACACCTGCACCCGGCCAGAGCATCGCTCTCGTAATCCCCTCACCCTTGAGGCTGTCGATACCAGTCCGGACATCGTAAACATTAATCCCCATCGCTTCGCAATAGAGAGCAAGCTCGTTTATCGCAGCGAGCTGGAGATCACGGAAGGTATTCTCTGCAGTTTTGGTCACTTCAGCTGCGGTTGCTGACATAGGGATAACTTTTCCCTGGGTCAATACCGGGGAATACAGTTCAGTTGCCCTTTGGGTACTTATCTTATCAATTCCACCCACAATTCGATCATGTTCCCGGATATTCCGTAGCAGTCTTCCTACCATCACCCGTTCGGGTGCGTGTGCAAGAGCGAAATCAATACCCGCTTTAAGGCCGGACTCCTGTTCTAAGAGCTCCCTGGCGATCCCGACTGTAGTCCCGGGAGTAATCGTTGATTCCAATACCACAAGCATGCCGGGTTTGAGATAACGACCCACATTCTTTATTCCCTCCATCAGGGCGGAGAAATCCGGCAGTAAATCTTCCTTGTTCAGAAACGGTGTCTGAATCGAAAGAGTGACTGCGTCGAGTTCTGCGATCTTGGAGAAATCAGAGGTGCAGACAAACTTTTGTGCAGCAGTTACTTTCTGCAACAGTTCTTCAAGCC
Source organism: uncultured Methanoregulaceae archaeon (assembly GCA_963841015.1). GTDB lineage: Archaea > Halobacteriota > Methanomicrobia > Methanomicrobiales > Methanospirillaceae > Methanoregula. The sequence goes on from CAWJAX010000003.1 coordinate 715,378, forward strand.
CCGGCTCTTCACCTTTGAGGGGACTTTCACCCCGGTTCAGCATGGCGATTTTGTAGCCAGATGAGGAGGAGTCCCGCTGGAACCCATAAACAACATCAACTGCAGGGGAATCAGCAAAGAGAGCTGCTGCAGGAATCCCCACATAACCCATCCCGAGAACACCAATCTTTTTGATAGGCCCCCGTTTCCGTATTAATGCTTCAAGTGTCATTTTAACATTCTCTTCCCGATTCACATTGGAGACCTGATTTTTTCACAAAACTCAAGGTTGCGAATTGCCTGTTCCGGGGAGATAAGGAACGGTTGGTTCTTATCTACGCATTCGATAAACGTTTCCAGTTCACGTTTTAGTGGTTCGACCGTGTTGACCATTACTTTCTCGATGATATTTTCCTGCACGTATCGTTCGGCTTCGACATGGTACTGACCGGGTTTGCGGTGGATAGTCACTTCCTGAGTCATGAAATTGCCTTCAATGGTGAACTCTTCGTCCTCGACATAAAATTGCCGGATCTTCTTTGATGCTTTTCGGCTTGCTGACAGTGAAACAGGAATGTCATTGCAATTCATCAGCACACTCATCACATCCGCATTGCCAACACTGTGAATATCACTGGGATCCGGGAAAAATACATTCAGGAGGATATCAATATCATGAATCATCAGGTCTTCAACAACGGAACTTCCGGTTATCCGTGCTGATGCAGGATTATGCCGCTTAAACTCCATATAAAGGGGATGTTTGACGATCTTTTTAATTTCGGCAACGATCGGGTTGAACCGTTCAATATGCCCCACACCGATAGTAATCCCTTCGGGTGCTGTATTTATCAGCTGCCTGGCTTGTTCAGCGGTTGCACATATTGGTTTTTCAATAAGTACGGATTTTTCCTTCGCAAAAACCTGTCCGACAACACCTGCGTGAAACTGTGTTGGCACAACAACACTGACGGCATCAGAATTGTCAAGGAGTTCGCTGATTGATTCATACACGGTTGCGTCGTGTTTTTCACCCAGAGATTTTGCAGCCGGGGTATTCACATCATAAATACCCAGTGAATCCACACTTTTTAATTCTGAATACACGCGGACATGGTTTTTTCCCATGGCCCCGACACCGATTACACCAACATCCATTCATTTCACCCGGTTGATGGCATCACAGATATACGCAAGCTCTTTCTGGTCAAGCAACGGGTGAACCGGGATACTCAACACGGATTTTGCCAGACTGGTCGATATGGGACAGGAATCGGCTTCGTTAGCTCGGGCATAGACCGGCTGCTGATGGAGCGGTATAGGGTAGTGCACTGCCGTTCCGATCCCTTTAACCTTCAGATATTCCATAAAATCAGCACGCTTCAGGGGAAATTCATCAGTCAGGCGGACCACGTACTGGTGATATACATGATGCATACCCGGTGCAACAACCGGGGTGATGAGCCCCCTGACGGATATATGAGTGTCAAAATACTCAGCGTTTTTCCGGCGACGTGTGTTGAACTTCTCCAGTTTTTTCAGCTGCACAACACCGATTGCAGCAGCCACGTCGGTCAAGCGGTAATTATACCCGATCCGGGTATGGAGGTATTTCTCGCTCTGTCCATGGTTGATGAGAAGGCGCAGGCGTTCATTCAATGCCTTGTCGCTGGTTGTAACCATGCCCCCTTCGCCAGTGGTCATGTTTTTTGTAGCATAGAATGAGAAACAGCCCATGTGCCCCATTGCCCCGGCCTTTTCGCTGTTCCACATCGCACCCTGTGCCTGTGCAGCATCCTCGATTAATGTGAGATTATGTGATTCGCAGACCTGTTTTATTCCCTGTATATCGAATGGCTGGCCAAAGAGATGTACTCCTATGACCGCTTTTGTCTTTGGGGTTATATGGTTCTCAACCTGTGCCGGGTCGATGCAGAATGTCTTTTCGTTCACGTCAACAAAGACCGGCTTTGCCCCGGTCATGGAAACAGCCGATGCGGTAGCGAAAAAAGTAAACGAAGGGACGATAACTTCGTCACCAGGACCGATATCCGCAGCCAGCAGCGCAGCATGAAGCGCGGCTGTACCATTATTTATTGCAACTGCATGCGTAGTGCCGCAATAATCTGCAAATTTTTTCTCGAATTCCACTACACGCTCTCCGGATGCCAGCATGCCTGATTCAAGCACAGCAGTTACCGCAGAGATCTCATCCTGACCAATGGCCGGTCGCGCAACAGGTATCTGCACCACTATTCACCCAATAAATTATGATTGTTTCAATAAAAATGCGTAATGATCGGATAAATATCATTCCAGCAGGAAAACACAGATATGTTCATTTTTCCAGATTTCATTCTATCCTCCGCACATCTCATCCAAAAGATAGGTAATTAGAACAGGAACATCCAATTATCGTACGAACGAGCCGGGAGGGGTGAAAACGCGACATCTCATATCCATTGGAGATTTTGATAGGAACGAGATCGACAAACTACTGGACCATGCGCGGCAATTAGATCGTGAAAAATATGATAAGAATGCCCTGTACGGAAAAATCCTTGCCACACTTTTCTTTGAGCCAAGTACAAGGACACGGATGTCTTTTGAATCTGCAATGGCACGGTTGGGGGGCACTTCTCTTTCTGTCGGAAGTGTAGAAGCATGCTCTATAGCTGAAGGGAGAGACGCTTGCCGATACGATCCGGGTAGTAAGCGGGTATGCGGATGCGATCGTGATCCGGCACCCAAAAGAGGGAGCCGCGAGACTTGCTGCTGAATTTTCCACTGTCCCGGTAATCAATGCCGGGGACGGTGCAGGTCAGCACCCCTCCCAGACACTTCTTGATCTGTATACTATCCGCCAGTCTATGCCCATCGATAAAATTGATGTGGCACTTATCGGCGACCTCAGATATGGACGCACGGCACATTCACTGGCCTCTGCACTCTCGCTGTACGATGTACGACTGCATACAATCTCCCCAAAGGGACTTGAACTTCCGGCAAACCTTGCTGCTGAGCTTTCAGATAAGGGGATGGAGATTGTTGAACATGACGACATAAATGAAGTAATCAGTGATGTTGATGTCCTTTATGTCACCCGTATACAGCGGGAGCGTTTCCCTGACTCGGCATCCTACTTTAACGTTTCATCAAGTTATCGCATCACTCCGGAACTACTTTGTAGTGCACGAAACCACCTTATCATTCTCCATCCTCTCCCCAGGGTGGATGAAATCGACCCCAGGGTCGACGAATTGCAGTACGCACGTTACTTTGAACAATCGCGGAACGGGGTTCCGGTTCGGATGGCCATGCTCATGCGGGTGATGCAATGAAGAAAACCGAAACATCGGAAAATGAAGGGCTTCTCGTCCGGCGGATTAAGAACGGGACGGTTATCGACCATATCGATGGTGGCGAGGCACTCAATGTCGTGAAGATCCTTGGAATCACCGGTACAACTCAGGAAGCTCTTTCAATCGCGACCAATGTTCCAAGCAGGAATATGGGCTGTAAGGATATCGTTAAACTTACCAACCGGGAACTCTCAAAAGAGGAAGTCGACCGGATCGCACTCATTTCACCACGGGCAACAATCAATATCATAAGAAATTTTAAAGTATGTGAAAAAAAGGGGGTCGAGATCCCGACACTCATTGTAGGGATCGTCCGGTGCCCCAATCCGGGATGCATCTCTAATACAAACGAACCTATCCCGAGCAAATTTAATGTGCTTCCAAAAGGGCTCCATTGTTACTATTGTGACTGGGTTATCTCAAAGGACCTGACCAGTCATATCATCTGAATTTTTTATTCTGGAGAAATGCATAATTACAAGCTAAACGCTTAAGGGGCTTTCACCCCCGCCACTATTGCTCTCCCGATGCGATAAACCCCGAACAGGCGCTACATCATCAACACTCAACACAGGGTCGGAATAGGAGGACAGGTAATGACCCCCTTCGTCGTACCTGCATCTTGAATTTCATATCAATGGAAAAGGAAATCTGCAGAAGCCAATTATTGTATTTTCCTGCGTCCTCCGCAGGTCGAACGACTGTTTCCAGGTACCTGTTACACGTCAGCTCCATGTATTTGCATTACTCCAAAAATGATTATGTCACTCTGCTTATGGTGGTGAGCGTAGCTGGGGAGGATGAGTAAAATTTTAAAGGTTATTTGAGCAGGTGACCGTGAATATCAATCTCACCACGGTATATACGTGTGCTTGATATCCAGCGTCCATCCTCTGCAAGAACGCAACTGATCTGGTGAATATCTACCTTCTTTCGTCCTTTTTCACGCCGCAATTTATTGATATCGACAGCTACTTTGAGTGTTTCTTCAGATACGATGAGAGCGTCAAAGTCGGCATCAATGGCTGAGCCGTAACGATCGTTCAGTGGTTCGACCGACCAATGGGTTGAAGGGAAAGCTGGGGAGAGGTATCGCTCGAGATCGGCTTTCCGTGTGGCAAACGGGCGTATTGGATGGATCTTGTGGCTTGCAAACGAATCACTCGTAAGACCGATCACCACATTACCACCCGGACCGGCAATTTCAAATGAGCGGGCCAGGAGGCGTTTGTGCCCGTCGTGAAGGGGATCAAAAGTACCCCCTACCATAACCTTCATACAGTTTGATTCTTAATTTCCTATGTTATTATGCATATGGATGTTCAGGTCTCCGGCATGCCGCTTTTTGTAGCCGGCAACGCAACGGTCATTGGCGACGTCACTGTCGGAAAACAGGTAGGAATATGGTTTGGCGCTGTTATCCGGGCTGACAGGGACCGGATTGTTATCGGGGACAGGTCGAATATTCAGGATAATTGCGTGGTGCACACGAGCAAAGGTTTTCCTGTTACTCTCGGTCATGACGTATCAGTCGGGCATGGGGCGATCCTGCACGGCTGCACGATAGGAAACCGTGTGCTCATCGGTATGGGTGCTATCATCATCAATGGTGCCACGGTAGGTGACGGATCAATTATAGGAGCAGGTGCAGTAATCACGGAAGGCAAGGATATCCCGCCAAACTCTGTAGTTGTCGGGGTTCCAGGCAAAATTGTCAAACTGGCGGATCAGGTCCAGCAGCAGCAAATCCTCAATAATGCGGCTTCTTATGTCGAACTTGCAAAGGAGTATGTCCGCCATGGGTGATGTCGTTGTCATAGGTGCAGGTATAGCTGGAATCCAGGCTGCCCTGGACATTGCCAATCACGGCATCCATGTTCACCTTATTGAGCGTGAACCATCAATCGGCGGGCATATGGCGCAGCTGGATAAAACATTTCCGACAAACGATTGTTCGATGTGCATCCTATCCCCAAAAATGGTTGACGTGCAGCGTCACCCCAACATTACCCTTTACACTTGTTCAGAAGTTGAAAAGATTGAAGGATCAGTGGGTAATTTTTCCGTAACCATTAAAAAAAATCCACGGTACGTGGATGAATCAACCTGTAACGGGTGCGGTGACTGCATTCAGATCTGCCCTGTTGAGGTGTACAACCGTTTTGATGCAGGAATCGGTGTCCGAAAAGCGATCTATAAACCTCAGCCCCAGTCTGTTCCGGACATTGTAATAAAAGACCCGGAACACTGTATTGAATGCGGACTCTGCTACGATGCCTGCGGACCCGGTTCGGTTCTCCGTGAAGATGCCCAAAAGGATATTCACATTCATGCGGCAAGCATCGTGATCAGCACAGGTTATGCAGTGTTCGATGCAAAGAACAAGCCACAGTTCGGTCACCTTCTTCTCCCTGATGTGATTACGAGCCTCGAGCTGGAGCGCATGTTAAACGCAAGCGGGCCTACCGGCGGAAAAATCAAACGACTGAGCGATGGTCAGGCACCACAGACTATAGTTTTCATACAGTGTGTAGGTTCCCGGGATATGACCATTAACCGCCCGTACTGTTCCTGTGTCTGTTGCATGCAGGCGATCAAAAATGCGATACTGATCAAGGAAAAAAATCCTGAAACTGACATAATCATCTGCTATATTGACATACGGTCATACGGCAAGGGGTACGAGGAATATTATGAACGGGCAAAAGCACTGGGGGTCAGATTCCTGAGGGGATTGCCATCTGATGTGCTTGCAGACCGTAATGGCATGATCCTGCAGGTTGAGAATTCTGAAACTTCAGAAGTTCATGTGCTTCATCCCGATCTTGTCGTTCTGTCAGTTGGTATCGGACCTGCAGAAAAGACCGGGAAGATTGCAGAACAATTCGGTATCCCGCTCGAAGACACGGGGTTCATCAAACCCTTGCATGATGCTGTTGATACTGTTGCCACGTTGCGCCCGGGGATCTACATTGCAGGTACCACCACGGCACCAAGAGACATCCCGGACAGCGTTGCATCCGGAGGATCAGCATCAATGCGTGCATATATTGATGCAATCAGGACGCGGTCGGTGTGAACGAGACTGCCACCCTGTGGTGGGATACGGAGATTAAAAGTCTCTGCTATATTGACCAGACACTCCTTCCGGAGAAATACACTATTGCTGAATGCCGAAGTATCGGACAACTGGCAACCGCAATTAAAAGACTTGAGATACGAGGTGCTCCCGCGCTTGGTGTTGCGGGGGCATACGGCATTGCACTCTCAGCCCAGGTCTGCCGGAAAAACGAACTCCCTGCGTTTTTTGCTGAGGTGCATAAGGATGCGGAAATCCTGAGGGCAACCCGCCCGACTGCGATCAACCTTGGCTGGGGAATTGACCGGGTGCTCTCAAAAATTGCCCATGTTCAGGATATTGATTCTCTAAGAAGGATTGCCCTCACTGAAGCGGAAGCAATCGCCAGCGAAGATACGGCATGCTGCCACATGATCGGCGAAAACGGCGCTGCGCTTCTTCCTGACAACTGTACAGTTCTGACCCACTGTAATGCCGGCTCACTTGCATGTTCTTCATGGGGTACGGCCCTGGGTGTGATTCGTTCTGCAATACAAGGGGGTAAACGGATTAAAGTAATCGCGTGTGAAACCCGCCCGTTACTTCAGGGTTCCCGACTCACTGCATGGGAACTTCTCCGGGATGGAATTGAGGTAACGGTGATCACCGATTCTTCTGCAGCGCACCTTATGCGCACCGGCGCCATTGATGCTGTTATCGTAGGTGCCGACCGTATCACGCACGACGCAGTATTTAACAAAATTGGCACGTATATGCATGCAGTCTGTGCCCGCCACCATAACATTCCTTTCTACGTTGCCGCACCCCTCTCGACAATTGATACCCGGAAATCGGAAAGTGAGGTGATAATCGAGGAACGCGGCAGGGAGGAGGTGACGACAATGGGCTGCAGGGTATATGTTCCTGACGCGGCCATAGTGAAAAATTATGCGTTTGATGCAACTCCCATAAAACTTGTCACCGCGATTATCACCGAGAAGGGTGTGCTGCATCCACCCAATACCATCGACTCACTCTTATCCTTTAAGAGTACAAAATAAACCTGCAATAGCAACCTTCACAGCAATGGATTTGGATTTTCTCACCTGGAATAACCTGATATATCTTATCGGGGAAATAACGGTCATCGTCATCCTTGGAGCCCTGCTCACGGCCTTTATCCTCGTCGTCATTTCCCTGTATTCCATAAAAAAAGGCAGGTTGTATTTTCCTACCCTGATCAAATCCGGACTTGTCTTTTTCGAAGGTTTAATGAAAGCTTTTTCCGGCTCTTTGGGATTGAAGAGCGTGAGATGCTCTCCTTTTTAATAAAACTTCACAATACCATGAACACTGCGGATTTCGAACGCATTCCGGTTTCAGAACGGGCTGTCTTCATACCCCAGTGCCTGCGCTCATCGAAGTGCCCCGCCCACCTCACACCGGAAGGATTGAAGTGCCGGAGCTGCGGGCAGTGCACTGTTGGTGAAGCACGGATGATTCTCGAAAAACTGGGTTACCGGATTTTTATCGTTCCCGGCTCTTCATTCATCAAACGTATGGTGAAGAAGTATCATCCGAAAGCGATTGTCGGTGTTGGTTGCCTGGCTGAAGTGAAAGAGGGTATCGATATGGCAGACAAGATGGGGCTGGTCGTAATGGGTATAGTTACCATAAAAGAGGGATGCGTCGAGACACTCGTCAACTGGACAGATATTTACGAGGTAGCGACGCTGGGAATTGATCCAAAATCAATTCCCGAGGACCTTCATATTCTTTCCCATTAATTTCCCGCTTTTAATCCTGCCGTGGATGATGATGGTATCATCGCTTGTAACATCTCCCACCTGAACACCCGTGCGGAGGATGACCTTTCCCCCGGCCTTCACCGAGTGAACTACCGCATGATCCAGAATAGTAACGTCTCCGTGCGCCACCAGTGGTCCTTTGATCTTTGACTGGCTGCCGATAATGGCATTCCAGCAGTTCACATCGAGCGCTACGCTGGAACGCGGACCCAGTTCGAGCGTTCCCGTAACCAGGAGACGTCCCCAGAAATGAGTGTGAGCGGGAACGATGAAATTTCCGTCAATTTTCACATTTCCTTCAAAATACGCCCCTTTTTGTGCAAAGAATGTATCCCCTTTCTGGATAACGGTCGGCATTACTCCCTCAGGGTAAGTTGAGGCACGATCAGGGTATAAACCTGTTGCTCGGTTTACTACAGTTCGTTATCGCATTATAAAAAAACTGCAGAGAGCGTGAACACGACAAGAGAGGCAAACATACCGGCTTTCAGGAGATTTGAGGCGTTTGATGCTTTCACACACCCGGGGGTTTCACAGCCCAGCGCTCGCAATGCAGCAATGATAAGAATGATATCAACAGCAATGATACCCCCAAGATACCATATCCCCCACCAGAAATAAGGAATAAAACTTGCCGCAACCGCAAGAGCAGTTGTAATAAGGGCAAGTTCTGAGGTTTTTTTGATGCCGATCCGTATTGGCAATGTATCTGCCCCGCCTGCCCTGTCTCCTTTCACATCCTCTGCATCTTTTAACAATTCACGGGATACCATAGCAAAGAAGGTGATGGCAGCGATAGGTATGATACGAACCATGCCGTCAAAGCCGTTTAATGCTCCACCAAATAAAAAAATGCTTGCCGAAAGGTATGCTACAACAATGTTGCCAATAAATGGTGTACTTTTAAGTTTTGCTGCATAGGCAATGAGAAGGACAACATTGAAGATTGCAATGCCAATACACAGGAGATTGGTAAAAAAACTTACAAGAATACCGGCCAGAAACAGCGTTATGGCAAATCCCCGTGCGGCTCCCCTGCTGACTGACCCGGAGGGAATGGGACGATCAGGACGGTTAATTGCATCAATTTCGGCATCGAAAAAATCATTGATTACATTCCCCCCAGCGGTGATGAGTGCTACAATAAAAAAAAGGAGCAGGGACTCAGGAATCACCGTACCGGTGTCAATCAGGTAAGCAACGATGGCTGCAAGACCGGCGACGAATGAATTTACCGGGCGGGTGATGATAATAAAACCTGCTAGCCTCATTGGTTATCAGATCTGATAGAGGAAGTATAAAAATGCACTAAAAAGAGCGATACAATCGTCATTTGCTACGGGCGAGGGGGGATTTGAACCCCCGGCATTCAGCTTAGGAGGCTGACGCTATGTCCGGGCTAAGCCACTCGCCCTGCCCATATCCATTGTGGAGGAATATGTATAAGTTTTGCGCGCTGCAACAATACTCTCGCAATGGATTTAATCGAGGTAACGGAAGGAAAAACTACGTTTTTTGTCCCGACACAGGATGCAGCGACCCAGTTTCCTCCCGGAACCGCGCCGATCTTTTTTAACCGGAAAATGGAACTGAACCGGGATGCAACAATACTTATGGTTTCGGTAGTAAAACCATCAGACTACCTTGATGCGATGGGAGCTACCGGAGCCCGGGTATCAGGGTGGCAAATGAGTGTAACATTCCGGTCACGATTAACGACCGTGATCCCGAGGGAATCGCCCTGATAGCCCATAATACAAGCCACGCGACACTGCCGATTGAGATTGTACAGCGGGATGCGAGCTCCCTGCTTTCAGAACGGTCATTTGATGCTGTGGATCTTGACCCGTTTGGAACACCGGCAATGTATATTGATGCAGCAGTGAAGGGTACCCGAAGGTTCCTCTTCATCACTGCTACGGATACCGCTCCATTATGCGGAGCCCACCTTAAAGCAGGTAAACGCCGCTACTTTGCACAACCTATGAACACGGAGTATCATGAGGAAGTGGGGCTGAGAATCCTGCTGGGATTTGTTGTCCGTGAAACGGTGAAATACGACCGGGGTGTGGAACCGATATTTTGTTTTGCCCATCAGCATTTTGTCCGGCTCAACCTTCGGCTGCTCCGCGGAGCCAGTGCCGCAGATGATTCCATGAAGCGGATCGGATTTATCCTGCAGTGTAAGCAGTGTGCTTATCGCACTGAACAACAGGGGATGTTTCCGGAGATTGTTTGCTGTCCGCACTGCGATAAAAAACTTACCCCGATTGGTCCGCTCTGGCTTGGCAGTATCCGGCATGATGAAACACTCGTGCAGATGCGGGAGCAGCTGGATACGATGGAACTCGGCACAAAAAAAGACCTTATGAGACTCATCGATCTCTGCCGGAATGAATTGCCGACATCGAGTTTTTATGATTATCACCGTCTTACGAAAATTGCGGGCTGTTCACCACCCGATATCACTGCAGTAATTGGCCATATTATTGCTTCAGGATACCCCGCAACAAGGACGCATTTCTCTGGTTACGGGATAAAAACAGAAGCACCACTTGCGGTAATTTTTGACGCGATTAGTGTTCGACAATGATCGTGAGCAGATCACTATCGATCAATTTGTGGGGCAACCCCACTCTCTGGCCCGGGTGTTTGACAGATTTTCCCCAGACCCGGGCATAACGGAACCGCTGGACGAAGTCACGGTGAAGTTTCGTGCAGACGTCCGCTACAGTACTTCCTGACCTGACAATGAGTGGTTCTTCCAGATCAGCTTCCCCGCCATGAGGTTTTAAATAAACCCTTATGAAACCGAGGCAGTCATAGATCGCATCCTTGACTTCCTCCAGATGATACCCCGCAGAAGCTGAAATCATGAGGGGGGGATTGCCGAAACGTTCAGTAATGTCGTGCTCGATCTCAAGATACCTCTCCTTGTCGACCAGGTCAACCTTATTTACCGCAATAAATGCTGGTACATAGACGCGGTTCCCCTGTATCGCATCAATCAGGTCATCCTGTGTTGCACCGCCACGGACAAGCACGTCCGCATTCATCATCTTGCTCTCGGCCAGGATAGATCGCACTTCCTCAATGTCCAGATTGAGCGTACCGACTGCATGAAGACGAATACCCCCATGGGAGGATTTTTTGATAGTGATATCCGGTTTCGGGACATTGATTCGTATGCCGGCATCGTAGAGTTCTTTTAAGAGCACATCGAAATGCCGCTCGTTAAATACATCAACAAGGATAATGATGATATCCGCGCCACGGACAACACCTATTACTTCTTTGCCCCGTCCCTTACCCATAGCAGCCCCGGCGATAAGTCCCGGAATGTCGAGCAGCTGGATCTTTGCTCCCTTATGCTCAAGAGCACCGGGTACAACCGTAAGCGTCGTGAATTCATATGCGGCAACCGCACTTGCAGTGCCGGTGAGTTTATTGAGAAGGGTACTTTTACCGGTTGAAGGGAAGCCGACAAGGACCGCAGTTGCATCACCGGACTTTTTTACCGAATATCCTTCCCCTCCTCCACTGGATTTCATCGCACGGTTGACTGCATCATCACGGAGTCGTGCAATCTTTGCTTTAATCCGCCCGATATGCTTGGAAGTAGCCTTGTTGTACGGAGTCTTAGTCAGCTCCGCCTCCAGCTCCTGGATCTGTTCTTCAAGACCACTCATTCTTATATTAATCGCAGCACGTCCGAGATAAAGGTGTTTATGGCCGGACAAAAAATGCGCGAAAACCTCACCTGACACGTCGTAAAATGCCGGGAATGCCCGACATCAACACGTTTAAGTAAAAATATGGACTATGTTATTGAGCAATTGCGCTGCTATAGTGTAGTCCGGCCAATCATGCGAGCCTCTCACGCTCGCGACTGGGGTTCGAATCCCCATAGCAGCACTTTGGACTGATGGTTCTGTTCTCTGATTCTTTAACCTGATAACTACACCCGGAATAAGCACGTAGTATTTGTTGCCCGTACTGTGTTCGTCCTGCGATACGATCTCTTTCGTGGGTTGAGGTAAATTTAAACGATAAGACTCAAAGAATCCCGTGGAGCCTGTTACCTCATAAGGGGGATCAGCTCATCATAGACCCGGTATGTCCCGCCTGAGGACATCTGTGCAATGATTTCCACACGGTCGGTCTCTTTCGATCCCTCGAGAGTGATCTCGGTTACACCCTTCAGGGGCAGGATTATCCCCGTTGCAACCGATCCGTCAGGATGGGTGACCTTGATATCCGCACTTTTAATGCTGCCCTCCCCGGCACTTCCTGCGAAAATAACCGAGATCTTTGAAGTTACCGGGTTTTTCTGGACCTGGAAGTAGAGCTTCTGGCCTGAGGGTATCAACTGCGTTGGCATTGGGACGAGAGCACGGGAGGCCGGGTGTGGTGTCGTTGTTAAGGTTGGCGGGATTGTCCTGTACGGTGTGGGTGTGATCTCCGCAGCTGGCAGATTGCTGTGGGTGATGAAACCTCCTCCCTCCGTGAGCATCGGCAGTGCGATGAAATAAACGGCTGCAATAATGGCTATCAGCACAATGCATCCTCCGATAATCCTTGTCTTGGTTACCCGTGATTTTGCCGGTGCCTCCGGCTTCACCGGAGATAAAAACAGCGCATCATCGACGGTCTCTGATGATACCCGCCTTGGTGGTGCAGAAACCGTGGCCGGTTTTTGTGCCTCACGTTTTATGGAAGTCGGGGGTTGTGGCTTATGGTAGGATTCCAGAGTCTCATCCTCCCCATATTCCTTCCCATATTGTTCCAGTAATTCATCCGTATCCGGTTCCTGAATATCCTTTTTAAAATGGGGCGGAGTCTCATCCTCATCCGGCACGATGTTTTCTTCATCATTGTCTTCCGGTAATTCATCCGGTTCTGGTTCCGGAATTTCCATCTCATCCCGATCAGAGGTCTGATCTTCAACCGGCCCGGTGTTCTCTTCCTCAGAGTCTTCCGGTAAATCATCCGCTTCCGGTACTTCTCCCGGGATAACCGGTGCTCCACACAAATCGCAATACTTTACCGGAGCTATGAACTGAGTACCGCATTTGCTGCAGGTTGACAGTTCCGGTATCCGCGTCCCGCAGGTTTTACAGAATTTATAGCCGGGCTCGACTGGCCTGTTGCAGGTGGGGCAGGTATGCCTGACCTTTCGTGGTGAGACCGGATTCTGCATTGAACGCAGTTTAGCTTTCACGTATTAAAAAGGTGGGGCATTCAGCCGGATTTTCCGTGGCATTCTGATACGGTTGCCTCCAGAGAACACCCAAATTCAGGAAAGCCATAGTTGAAACTATGGACCTCCCCAAAATGTTCGAGAGTTAAATTCTGTCATTTCTGAATAAAAGTCACAGATCTTAAGATTCTTATTTTTGCGAATGTTTTGTTGAATTTTTCCGGATAAGAAACAATATCATACCAGAAATAAAAGGGGAATACATGAGGTACCCCCTTTTTATCGTTTTACTGGGAGCCGTAATTACTGCCGGTTGTATCAATACTGTACCCACACAAATTTTTCGTCCAGACGCGACAAAAGCAGAATTTGGGTCTGCCTACTCAGATTCCGAACAGGCAGTCACGGTATTTTCAGCGCAAAAAACAAAAACATTTACCTCAATTTTTTTCAATGTTTCCACTACAAAAGAAGCAGCATATGGAAATACCTTTGTCATTATTGATGCCCAAATTCAAAATACTGGTGCTGACAGAATCACGGTAATTCCCCATAGATTCAATATTGTTGATTATGATGGAAACAGATTTGAGAAAGAACCTTACCATGGAAGTGAATGGTTGATGGCCGGCGAACTTTTCAAAAATCAATATAAGAAAGGCAAGGTGCTGTTTGAAATTCCGCAAAACTCAAAAGATTTGATTTTATATTATGACATGAATGGCAAATTATTTTCCTGGAAAATCAATTAACCCAATTAACACATGGTTTTTGAGAAGATGACTCCTCATACCCCACCCTGAAAAAGATCATGAGAAAGGCAAATAGTAGAATATTAAAAAATACCTGAAATGGGTTATGCATTCAGTTTGCACGCCATCGCTTCACAACAATATCATCGCCCTTCTTTTTTATCTCCACTTTGATCTTTCCTTCTTTGTAGTCCGTCTCAAATATCCCCACCTTTTTTGTGTCGATGAGCTGTTGCAGTTTCAGCATATCCTTCCTTGTCATTCGTTTGAAATCATCCCCTTCAAAACTGACCTTAACCATTTTTTTACCCTCCCTGAAGTGTTGTATTATTCAACGCACGTATCAATGTAGCGCGTTACGTGTTCTGACCCTTTCATACCGCCCGGATCCTGATTGCCCAGCATTTTCGGCGATTTTAACCGAAGCATTAAATATCGCATCCCTGCTAACCCTATATGAGGAGTTATGAGCAGGGAAAAGATAAAAGTCCCCGGAAAGGTATACGAGGAGTTAATCGCCCTCCAGCGCGAAATCCATTTCACTCAGAATCATCAGGACACGATCAAAAAGGCACAGGATCGGGGTTATATGAACGCTGCAAACTGGATACGCCAGAATGAAAATGCGTATAAGATAGGATTTGCGTGGGGTTTCGAACCATCTGGCGATGAGCCGAAAGGCACTCTCAAAGAGATTCCCCCAAAGGAAGCTCCGGCACCAAAACGAACAATTTCCCGTCCTCCACCCCCAGCAGGCAAAAAGACCCAGAAATCCACCAGCTCAAAAGGCATTATTGCCAGTATTAAAAAAATGTTTGGGAAATAATTCTGATTTTATCCTTTTTCATGAAAGAACAAAACTACTATTCCCTACAATAACGGTGTATATTGTATGCCAACGTGCAGTGAATGTGTAAGTTATGCACCAAAAACCGAAGATCATGGCGATTGCCGCATCAATGGTGAGACGACTCCCGACCGTGACAGCGAACGATGTCCTTCACGCACTTTTATTCCAAAGCCGGTAAAATAATATAAACGGATATCAAACTATGCCACGTGAACTTACCGAGAAAGACATAGCAATTCTGAAAAAACTCGCACCGGAATGCGGTGATCTTACCTGTTCCGGGTCCGGGCATATGTTCCATTCCATCCTTCCACCGGTTTCCAACCATTTCGCGGAAGATGGTGAAGATTTTATTCGGCGGATCAGCATCCTCTCTGATGAAGAACTTTCCTATATAACCGACATGATCATCAAAGGAGAGGAGAGCATGGGTTGCCTCCCGGTCGAGGATATCGAAGCGCTCGTCCGTCTTATCGACGACCGGCTCTCTGCGGATATCGCACAAAAAGTTATTACAGCCTATGAATCCGGTGGCGAGTGTGAGCATTGATTTTTCTTTTTCATTACGCCGATATTTCACACCTGGTTACTGAACTTCACGACCCGACCATAAAAAAACGACGGGCAGCGGCGATGCAACTCGGTAAATCCGGCAAGCTGTCAGCTATTCCACCGCTGATTGAGGCGCTGTCTGACACCCACCCCCAGGTCCGATGTGAGAGTGTACAGGCGTTAGGAAAGCTGGGGGATTCATCAGCGGTTAACGGATTGATTGTCTGCCTGGATGACACGGACGTGGAAGTCCGGGCAGCTGCCATTGCTGCGATCGGAAAGATCAAAGACCGTGATGCCGTTGATCCTCTCATCAGGTGCCTTTCCGACAAGGAAATTATCATCAGGATCGGCGCTGCGGAAGTGCTGGGGAAATTGGGGGATCGCAGGGCAATAAAACCATTAAAGACACTTGGGCATGACCGATTTTCTGATGTCCGGGAAGCAGCAGCAGAAGCTCTCCGGAGACTTCAGGTAAGATCCTGATACTGTGTTGCCTGCCTTTCTCAATATTTGGATTATAGCACCACCAGGACCATAAGTAATGGCAGTGTGCAGTCAGGCAACACCAAAACTGATTACACCTGGTATTCACTTCGCAATCCTCTGTTGTTTAAGAATATCCTGTTGCCACAGCGTGTGGATTTTTATGGCTTCGTGCCATACCACTGGTTTAGAGAGGGTGAACCGATTTCTGAAATTATCGAGGCAGAGGATCTGAAAAAAAAATTTGGCGATATCATTGCAGTCGATACTATCAGTTTCACCGTAAAAAAAGGGGAAGTATTCGGATTTCTCGGTCCTAACGGGGCAGGTAAGACCTCGACCATGAAAATAATTGCGTGCGTCTCCCCAAGGACTTCAGGAATCCTGCGGGTATTTGGTATGGACCCGGAGACACATCCTGCAGAAATCAAACATCGGCTCGGGGTTGTGCCGCAGGAAACAAATCTCGATCCGGATTTTACCTGCTTTGGGAATCTGTTTACCTACTCACGGTACTTTGACATTCCACCCGACATTGCACGTCAGAGAGCTGAGGAGCTTTTAGAATTTGTCCAGTTACAGGAAAAAAAGGACGTTACCGTAGAGAAACTTTCCGGGGGAATGAAGCGTCGGTTAATCCTTGCACGAGCTCTCGTTAATAATCCGGATTTGCTTATTCTCGATGAGCCTACAATCGGGCTTGACCCCCAGGCACGACATTTGATCTGGGAGAGGCTCAAAATGCTTCAGGCACAGGGTAACACGATCGTACTTACGACGCACTACCTCGAAGAAGCGGCCCGGCTTTGCGACAGACTCGTAATCATGGATAATGGTAAAATCCTTGTTGAAGGATCACCCACAGACCTTGTGAAGCAGTATGTCGGCAAAGAGATCGTAGAAGTAGAGAAGACAGAAGAAGTGCTTTCCTGTCTTGCTGAAAAAAACATCTCCTTTGAACTGATTGGTGACACGGTGCAGATCGCGACCGGATCATCCCGCGAAATCATTCGCACCCTGTTCGATAACTGCTCTCCTCAGAAAGTCCTGACCCGGCCTGCAACACTCGAAGATGTATTCCTGAAACTGACAGGCAGGAAGCTGAGGGAGTAATATGTACCGCTTCTGGTCAATCCCTCCTGTAACACGACGTGCGTTGAAGGTCTGGCACCGAAACCTCGTGGTCTTTTTCAGGACCTGGAAAGTAAACTTTTTCCCCCCGTTGATCGAAGCATTCCTGTACCTGTTTGCCATAGGCATGGGAATCGGCAGTTATGTGAAGGAGATCGACGGCATACCGTATATAAACTTCATCGCACCGGCAATCCTT
The DNA here is from genome assembly GCA_963841015.1 of uncultured Methanoregulaceae archaeon. Lineage (GTDB taxonomy): Archaea > Halobacteriota > Methanomicrobia > Methanomicrobiales > Methanospirillaceae > Methanoregula. The sequence goes on from CAWJAX010000003.1 coordinate 732,755, forward strand.
GCTATCTCGGTCATGAACTCAGCATTTTTTGAGTGCACCTACGGATCCTATGTCAGGATGTATTACCAGAAGAGTTTCGATGCTATGATCGCTACTCCATTATCGATCGACGATGTGATTGCGGGAGAACTTCTCTGGGGAGCAACCCGGAGCCTGTTGTATGTAATTATTATGCTTCCGGTCTTTGTTGTGTTTGGCGTCATCTCATTTCCAACATCACTGCTTGCAATCCCGCTTGCATTTCTGGGGGGACTCATGTTTGCCGGTATCGCGATGTGTTTTACTGCGATAACTCCCAGTATCGATACCCTGAACTATCCCTCATTCCTTTTTATTACCCCGATGACCCTTTTCTCAGGTACGTTCTTCCCCCTGACCCTGCTGCCAATACTTTTCCAGTATATTGCACTTATACTGCTTCCGCTCACCCACCTTGTTGCCATTATGCGGATGCTCACATTGCCTGATCTTACCGGGATGGCGGTGCTCAATCTGGTATATATGATCGTGGTGACTGCAATCTTCTGTATTGTTGGCATCAACCTGATGCGGAGACGCCTGATAGTATAACAGATGAACCTTTAATAAAACTGATTCACCCTGATTTTTTATTGCGAAAAAGTCTAATCCTTTCGCACAATTTTAAGAACATACAGGATCTCGTCCTCAACATTTCTCCTGAGAACAATTTCTGAAACAAACCCCGCCTTAAAAAAAAGATCCCGTACTTCAGGCAACCCGGTAAGCGATGATATCAGCAATAAAATTCTCCCGCCCGGTGCTAAAACGCGATCGACAGCTGCAGAAAAACGTTCAATCACGACACGTCCGTTCAGTCCCCCATCGAGTGCATGCTCAAGCCAGTCGTCAATCCGCTCCTCCGGTTGTGTGGGAAGGTAGGGAGGATTGAACACGATAAAATCAAAGCTGCTCCGGATCCCACAGAACAGATCGCTTTGCACCACATCAACACCCCTTTTTCTGGCACAGAGAACCGCATGCGGGTTGATATCGGTTGCAACTACCCCGGTAACCTTTGCCAGTTCAGCAGCAATCAGCCCTGATCCTGTACCGATTTCAAGAACGTGGTCGCCTGCCTTTACCTCCTCCCGTGCTGCATCCAGCAGGAGGTAGGTGTCAGCTTCGGGTTTATAGACCTGGGACGGATCGTGAGGCATTATGGAACTCGCAGGATAGTATAGGTGTTCTGCCTTCAAATCTTTTTGAGATATCTGCAATGACGCTTCCGATTGATAAACTCACCGGCAGTTTATACCGCGGAATGTCATCACTTTAAACTTATAAGGACCGATGACTATGAGGAGTCGTCAGCGAACGAAAAAGACGTATGCATACGCAAGTGGAGCAGGCACAGAGAGGAACGATCACGCTGCAGATGCAGGACGTTGCCCGGTCAGAAGGTATTGATCCTTATGAACTCTGTGAAAGCATAGCCGCAGGAAGCGCCGTGATTATGCAGCGAGGGAAGCACTATACCGGCATTGGAAACGGCCTTTTAACAAAAGTCAATGTCAATCTCGGCACTTCATCTACCAAAGTATGTATCGGGGAGGAAATTCAGAAAGCCAGGGTCGCCGAGACATTCGGTGCTGACACCATCAGCGATCTATCCATGGGGGGGGACATAAACTCAATAAGAAAGGAGATTTTCTCCCACACCACCCTCCCGATCACCACCGTTCCCGTTTACCAGACTGTGGTCGAGTATGGCCTGAAGAATATGACTGCTGACGATATTATCAACACGTTCAGGATGCAGGCAGAGCAGGGCATCAGCTCGATCGTCATCCACGGCGTGAACCATGAGATGCTCGGTGAACTCCGCAGGAAAAAACGGATTCTTGGGATAGTATCCAAAGGGGGCTCAATAACCAGCGCGTTCATGCTTATAAACCAGTGCGAAAATCCGTTTATCGAGCATTTCGATGATGTGATCTCCATCTGCAGGCGGCATGATATCGTATTATCGCTGGGTAATACCGCCCGTAGCGGGTGCATCCATGATCGCCGCGATCGTATGCAGCTGGCCGAGATCCGACAGAATGTAGAGCTCGCACACCAGGCACATTCGGCAGGGGTTCAGGTTATCATTGAAGGTGCAGGAGGTCATATCCGCAGCGATCGCATCGCGCCCCTGGTAAAGTACTACAAGAAACAGTCACCATTCCCGCTGTTTGTTGCCGGCCCGCTGCCTACCGATGTTGCAGTTGGCTACGATCATATTGCAGGAGCTGCCGGGGCCAGTACCGCAAGTGCCGCCGGAGCAGATTACCTGTGCTATATCACCCCTGCCGAACATCTGGGGCTACCCGGCCCGGATGCGGTAAAAGAGGGGTTAATTGCCTTCAGGATAGCGGCGCACATTGGTGACACGGTGAAGTATGGCAAGGAAGCGGAAGACACAAAAATAGCAAAGCTGCGGGCAGAACTTGACCGCGAGGGGCAGATCCGCTGCTCCATGGATCCACAACGGACGCGGGAGTTATCTGACGGCGATCCGGAGTGCACCATGTGCGGAGAGTTCTGTGCGATCAGGATTATGCGTGAGTTTTAAGGATTTTACTGCCACCCTGTTGAAAAAAACACCTGTTGCGAGATCTTTGCCGTCATGTTTTCATCGGTACAACAGACTTTTTGTGCTAACTATGTACGGGTCCTTTGAACAAGTACTTCCTCAGCGATATACCTTATAAGACAGGTATCGCATCCCATTTTTCTCGAATCTGTTAATATTTCCCGTAAGGTTTCGATCTTACTCAGGGACTGGCCCGACACAAACCGCAGATCCGGATCTATGTCAGAATGGAGCAGATTTAAGGGTGCGATTGACCGTAGATCCCGCATGTTACCAAGGGCGTCCGCCGCAAGATACCGGACCCACTTATCCTCGTTATTCAGGGCATCGATGAAATATTCAACGATTGGCAGAGTAAATCTTTCAAGTGCTTCAAGAGACTTTGTTGTGTCCGGACCGCGTTTATTCACCTTTTCTTCAGGAGTATGTTCCATGTCAATCAACCTTCCCCCATTCAGGAATAATCGGAGTAGTTTTGATAAGATAATCAAAATTTGCGCTGCATGTATGCCATTGTAATGTGCCACCATATCTGCCATGCAGAGGAGTTTGCAGATAAACACCGTATTTCGACGGGTTTCTAAATGGGAGGGGAATAGATACGATCCATCTCAGAAAAAGATTTTATTATTATCCTGTATGCCCAATTACCCCACATGGGATATCTTGACCAGGAAAAGATTACAAGGATCAAGCAAATCCTTAAATGGCGCCCGCGGGGAATGACAATCTCGGATCTCTCTTCACAGATGAAGCTGAACAGGAACCTGGTAGCAAAATATCTTGAGATACTCCTCATCTCCGGCCAGGTAGAGATGCAGGAAATTGGTCCGGCAAAAGTCTATTTCCTGACCCAGAGGGTGCCTATCTCAACCATGCTTGAATTTTCTTCTGACCTTGTGATCGTGGTCGATAGCGAGGGTAAAATTCTCCAGGTAAATGAACATGTCTTGGAACTGCTTACCATGAAACGGGAGGCTTTGACCGGGCTGTGTCTTCAGGAGATCGATAATCCGTTTATCCAGAATACCTGGAGTAGTGTAAAAAAACACAATTCAGACGCAAAAAACGGGGATACTACTCCATTCTCAAGCACGGTACAGGGAGAACTGCGGCATTTCCGGATAAAACAAGTGCCAACCGTCTTTGAGAACGGAAGTGAAGGATATACGTACATTATAGAGGATACAACAACCCAGAAAAAATCCCAGGAGATGCTGGAGATCAGTGAGGCAAAATACCGGGGGTTGGTCCAGTCCTCCGGGGAGGCCATTATTGGCATGACCATTGACGGAGGCCTGGTCAGCTGGAACCCTGCGGCCGGGCTGCTCTTCGGATATACTGAAGAGGAGGTACTGCAAAAACCGGTCAACATCCTTGTGCCCCCGGATCTTCAGGGGGTTTTGGAAGTATTTCTCACGAGACTCAAACAGGGACAGTGTATCCGAAGATATGACATGAACATGATCCGCAAGGATGGCACAACTATCAATACCCTGATGACGATCTGTCCAATCCGGGGAGAGAACGATCAAATAGTCGGGGCTTCATCGATAGTACGGGACATCACCAGCGAAAAGCGCGAGCAGCATCTGCGTGAATATGAGGACCGGTACCGCACCCTTGTCGAAGACCTCAATGTAGGCATCTACCGGAGTACAGCCGAACCTGGGGGCAGATTTGTCTGGGGGAATACGGCACTTCTCGATATTCTCGGGTATAACACTATGCAGGATCTCGGTGCAGTCAATGTCATCGACATCTTCTCAAAACCGAATGGCAGGCTGGAGTTAATTGAAGAGCTGCAGAGAAACGGGTTTGTAAAAAACAGGATCCTGCAACTGAAACGAAGGGACAACTCGTCAATAACGGTCAGCGTTACAGCACTCGCAGAATTCGACCAAAAGAAAAACCTTGTTTTTATCAATGGAATTGTGCAGGATATCACTACCTTTCAAGATTCCCTGCAGGAATTTGGCTGTCGACAAGGATTGCTGAAATAAAATTTCAGGAACCCCACCAAACAACACAAATTCCCTCAGGATTAATCTGATATCGACCGTGATTTACGCTATATTGCTGATAGTCGCGAAATCCTCAAGATATAATTCCTCCGGCCTGCTCTTAAGGATCTCCTGGGGCAATGCGACAATTACCCGCTTCACCCATGAAGGATCCAGCATGCCCCCGGATTCTCTCAGGCAGTTTCGAATAGTTTTACGCCGGTGTGAAAAGAGTGCACGCACAACATCAGCATACCTGTGCCGGTTGTTGATGGGAAAGATCGGCTGCTGCCGGGGGACTATCTTCACAACAGTCGAATGAACCTGAGGTTTGGGTGTGAAACAATTTGGAGAGAGTTTAAAGCACTGTTGCACAACTGCATAGGTCTGCACCATAATCGACAGCCTCCCACAATTCTTGGTGCCTGCAGGTGCAACCATCCGTTCCGCAAACTCACTCTGATACATCAGGATTGCTTCCCAGAATCCAATATCAAGAAGGCGGAAGGTGATCTTGGACGATACTGAATAGGGAAGATTTGAAACAACCATCTCAAATGAGGGAAGTTCACATCTTGTTGCATCACCGTGTTGCACCAGGAGTTGCCCGGTAGAGATTTCTTCAGAAAAACGTTCGGTGAGTTCCTCACAGAGATGACTGTCAAGTTCCACGGCGTGCACAACCGCCCCGCGGTCGAGCAGCGCACGGGTAAGAGCCCCGTTACCCGGCCCGACCTCAAGCACACGTTTGCCTTTTACATCAGCAAGGTCTGCTATACGATCTACCGCATGCGGATCGGTAAGAAAATGCTGATCATGATGCGCTTTCATCGTGTCGTGAATACGTGATACTTGACATCGGGGTCCTGAAGTTCTTCGAGAATCCGGGACTGGATCATTCGCTCCGGGTGCGGGATCGCTTTTATCCGGGCGGAGATATCAGCAAGGGAAACAAACGGCTTTTTATTGCGCTCCTCTAAAATCTCCCACATCAGCTTCTTACCAATGCCCGGAAGAAGGTGGAGCATGTGGAGTTTTGGCGTAATCGAGATCGCCTTGTTGAAGAAGGCAACAAAGTCAGGTTCGCGTTCTTTTATCACTTTCTCTATGATAAAAGGGAGTTCCCCCCGTGCAGTCTGGGTCAGGTCATTGTACCCAATCCGACGCTTTACCCGCTCTATCTTATCGCGCTCAGCGTCGCCAATATAGACTTTGTCATGGAGTTCGATTGCTACATTGTTCTTGGGCACAAGCTCAAGGAGTTTGAACTGCTCAAGCCCCATCGCCTGTATGATCGGTTCTCTCTTAAAAGGAGGGCGTTGATCCTCAGGGTGTCCTTTCATTAACACATCCAGTACGATCGCATTAACCTCTTTTTTTTCCGCCTTCATGTTTCACACCTCAAAAGTGTGCCATTACGTGTTCGATGATTTTATCAAGTTCTTCAGGAGACAGCGTATACCGCTCTTTTGCAAAGATCGCCCGAACTTCATCACGGGTTTTTGGCATGATGTTTGCAATCCTGTAAGCGATCTCAGGCTTCATCTTTTCCATTTTTACAAGTTCCGCTACCAATGCATGTGATTTTTCAGGAGCAGTTTTTGCTAATTTATTGGCATGCTCGATACTTCGCCGGAACTCATAGGACATCTCCTTTTCTGCTGCAATCCGTTCAGATTCCACTCCTAACAGGACTCCGCGCATCTCAGGGAGTGTGACCCTTTCTTCGCTAATGATACCCTTCACTTTCATGCCACTAACCTGACAGAGAATTTACTTTTGTGCTTTTAGATGTTGTGGTCGTGCAATGACGATTTTATCTGCATTGCCGTCACGGATGGTAAGCATCCAGGCCCGCCCACGCTGCCCGAGAACCGTTCCCGTCAATCCATGGAAGCGGCGGTGAGGCATTCCTTTCTGAACACTGGGGTTACAGACAATGTGCACCCGGTCGCCGATCTCGTATTTCTGTATAACGCAGGTTACCGGGGGAAGTCCGCGCTCTCGTAAATCCTTCTTGAATTTATACCGTGTTTTCTTTCGTGGTCCGTTATGATGTGCCATTATCTAATCTCCCTCTTTTGCTCCTTCTACCTGCACGACATCGAGGCTGAATACGTGCGCCGGTCTATCCAGGATCTCGGCTAGACTCGGACGGGTTCTTCCTCCATCCCCTGATACGAGTTCTTTGATGTAGAGACCGGCTTCACCAAGAACTTCGACGACAAATTTGCCGTCCTGTTCCCCTACATACTCAATATCGAGGACGATGCGCTCACGGATCTTATCTGCTCTGCGATGAGCGACCCTCTCGGGTGTGCGCTGGTGTATTGTGGCGCCCTGTAAGGTTTTTAAGGCATTTGCGAACTCATTCGCAGATAATGCACCGTCAACCTCGACCAGGATCCTGTATTTTTTATGCGCTTTGTTTGATTTAAGGGTTTCCACTTCCGCACGTTCGCTCCAGCGTTTGATCGAAACAGAAACCCGACCATCTGAAACCCGGTTGATCTCCTGTTCAAGTGCGGTAAGATCCAGAGAACGCTTTTTAGGTTCGACCACTTCAAGAATGAACGGCCTGCCCGTACCAATCATCCGTGCGTCAATATCCTCCCTTCCCGCACCATGAAGAACCGCGTTTTGTGCGTCGAACGCAGTAATGACCGGTCTCCCGATAAGTTGCTCCACCGAGTCAAGGTATTGTGCACCCGTGAAATTGCATTTTTCGCAGCCTGCACCCCTGCATGCACGGCAGTCCCAATGGGTCTGCGGGATACCCCGCTCGAACTTCTGGTACCTCCCGTAAAAGAATACAGAATTTATCTGCACTTCCACCTGGCCTGATGCGGGATCGAGGATAGCAACGATATCCGGTTTTTTGAAGTCCACGTTCTTTCCCGTGAGTACAGATACTGCCTTTCCCACTTCGCGGTTGACCTCAGATTTGAATGGTTCTGGTTCAGTGAGTGAGAGATCGCTCCAGACCATCTCCTCATTTTCAGCTATAAGCGGGGGTACCCTGCATCCTACAAGAAATGTTGAAAACTCGATCCCCCGGACTGATGCTGTTACGCGATCTGCCCACTCCGGAATCGCATCAAAGAAATTGCTGCAGACCCAGCAGGTGCCGGAGAATTTCGTATACGGCAGGTTCTCCCCAATAGCAAGAGCAATCTTAAGACTGCGCCCGCGTTCATCATTGGTGAGCCCGTGAGAGCGTTTCCCAAAAAACCGCCCGAGGCAATGGTCGCAGCATTCCCCATACCCGAGTATCGATTTTACCTGTTCATTTATTTCCATCCGCACTTCCTCCTGTCCAGCTCGTTGTGTACTACGGTTATCGTGTGATCGGCATGCAGGCACGCCGGTCCGACGGAATACCGGGGGCAGTTCCTTATCAGGGATTTTTCATCATCCGTGAAATTCAGGTGATCAGAGAGGATAAATGCATCCGGGAGCGTCTCACTGGATCGTATATCGCCACCCTTTTCGTCAAGCACAGCGAATGCCTCTTCTTCGATAAGGCGTGCAAGCCCGCCTTTCCGTACAGACACTCCCGACGCAGCGTCGCGAAATTCACTTCCGACGGGGAGTTCCAGTGCCTTTTTGATCAGTGCTGCGGCACTCCTTTCATCAGGAGAAAGGGAACGCACGTCTGTCCCGGAAAATCTGATTGTTTTTGGTCCTGCCGGTTCACCGCAGAGGACGAGGTAACACACCGTATCCCGGCGCAGGTCATGCGAAAGAAAGAGCGAGGAGTTCACGCACCGGCAGAGCACATCCATGCGTCCGCCAGTCCCAGGCAGGTCATTTAAGGAAAAAGCCCCGTCAGTCCGGGCAATGTGCCCGATAACAGCAAACGAGGTCATTTCACTGCATTCCAGAAAAGCGTTTCATTAAGCGCTGCATATTGAATTTTCCGCCGCCACCCCGTAGTCCTTTAAGAGTGCGCTGCATCATTTTATAGTACTTGAGGAGTTCACGTACCTCGTCCAGGGTTGCACCGGCACCGCGGGCAATCCGCTGCATGCGGGAACTGCTGATCAGGGCCGGGTCATCAAGTTCTCCGGGGGTCATCGAATCCATAATGATGCGGTAGCGCACCATCTTGGTGCTGGTGACATCGTAAACCCCGTCAGGAAGTTGCATGTTTCCCATCGGGAGCATGCCCATGATCTGTTTGAGCGGGCCCATCTTGTTGAGCGCTTCAAGCTGCGTGTACATATCACGGAGGGTAAACTTCCCCTTCATCATCGCATTGACATCAACATTTTCTGCTTTGATAGCTTCTTCTGCCCGCTCGGCCAGTGCTTTTAAATCGCCCATTCCCAGAAGGCGGGAGATGAAACCGTCGGGATCAAAACGTTCGAGATCCTCGATAGTCTCCCCGCTTCCGATAAAAACGATCCCGCTTTTCGTCTCTGCAACCGCGGAAAGTGCGCCCCCGCCTTTTGCAGTCCCGTCCATTTTGGTGATTATCACCCCATCGATATCGATCGCTTCATGGAAACGCCGGGCCTGTTCACTTGCCTGCTGCCCGAGTGCTGCATCGATCACGAGCCAGCGGTGGGTTGCTTTCGTGAGCGTATTGAGCTCGATGATCTCTTTGATCAGGTCTGCCTCGAGCGCGTGTCTTCCCTGGGTATCAACAATGACGAGTTCGAGATCTTTTTGGCTTTCGAGCCCTTCACGGGTGATTTTTATGGCATTTTTTTCCTGGGGATTGCCAAAACAGGGTACGTTGATCTTAGCGCAGAGCGTGGATATCTGGTCATAGGCGCCCGGGCGGAATGTATCTGCACAGATTACCCCGACTTTCATCCCTCTCTTCTGGAAGTAGCGGGCGAGTTTTGCCGTTGTTGTGGTCTTACCGCTTCCCTGCAGTCCGGCCATGAGGATGGTCTGGGGTTCAAGTTTTACATCCGTTGATGCCCAGACGAGGCGTACAAGCTCCTGGTAAACGATCCGAAGAACATGCTCCCTCACGTTTGTACCTTTTGGTAATTGTTCGTCAAGGGAGCGGGTGCGAATCGCTTTACTGAGCTCCATGACGAGTTTCACGTTCACATCGGACGATATGAGTGCCCGCTGAAGATCCTTAACCAGCTCATCGACCGCTGCACGATCGATCACCGTTTTTCCGGCAAGTTTTTTTAATGCGTCCTTAAGCGACGTTGAGAGGTTATCAAGCATCAGGTATCACTTCCAAGGAGGTCTTCTACAATCTGCGCAGGATCAAACGGTATGATATCATCATATCCCTGGCCGGTGCCAAGGAACATGAGCGGTTTTCCGATAGTGTGTGCAATCGAAATAGCAGCTCCACCCCGGGAATCCATATCTGCCTTGGTGAGTACTACTGCATCTGCACCTACGGTCCTGTCAAATTCAGCAGCCCGTACAATTGCATCGTTGCCGGCCACTGCCTCATCGACATAGACGATAAGGTCAGGTTTCATCACGCGTCGGATCTTTTCAAGCTGGTTCATCAGGTTGGATTTGGTATGAAACCTTCCTGCGGTGTCAGCGAGTACTACATCGATCTTGTGCGAGACCGCATACTGGACCGCATCAAAGATCACCGCCGATGGATCAGCACCTTCCTGGTGCTGGATAATTTTTATGCCGATTCGTTCGGCATGCACGCCGATCTGTTCAATCGCACCGGCACGATAGGTATCCCCTGCGCCGATGACAACCGTATATCCCTGTTTTTTCAGGTATGCCCCAATCTTTGCCACCGTGGTGGTTTTACCGGTCCCGTTGACTCCCGTGAAAAGGATCTTTACCGGGTGAGCGTGAGTTTTTACGTATTCCGCAAGGTTGAACCCTTTTCCGAGGACTTCGAGCAGTGCACTTTTTAATGCTCCCACGACAAGTGCATCTACTGATTCCCCGATCTTCCGGTGCTTTCCGACAAGGTTGGTTCTGACATGGGCGATTATCGCATCAGTGACCGGCAGCGCCACATCACTCTCAAGCAGCGTCATTTCAAGTTCAGAGAGTGCTTCTGATATATCTTTTTCCGAGACTATCAGTTCCCGCTCGATAATTAAAACTTTAACTTTGTCAACAAATGTCGGAGCTGCTGAAGGTGGGGTTTTTTGTTGTAGCAGGGGGGTGTCTGGCTCAGCTGTCCGGGTTTCTGGAAAAGCAGGTTCCTGCTTTGCTGCAGCTCCCTGGATACTGGTTCCCAGCCTGTTCCTGGCCGCCTGCAGCTTTTCTTTCAGTCCCCCGAACATACGAAAAAAAGCCCCGTTAATCCTGGTCGGCTGCTGCTGACTGCTGGTACCCGCTCTCAAGTCGCTTGTTTATCTCATTCATCTGCGAACGCAGACGATCGAGTGTTTCGGCAACCTTCTTTTGCGAGGCTTCCATCTCCATGATCCGTTCTTTTAAAAATTCAACAGCATCTTTATTCGAACGCTCGACAACGACTTCTGCGCCGATACTCAGGAGAATTTTTTCTGGTTCGAGAACCTTTGCCCTGACGCTTGCTCCTCCGCCAATCTGGAGGAGAACAATCCCGTCTTCTGTAGCGAGCATCCCTTCGAGCGCTTCGATAGCAGCGTGTGCCTCCATCCTTCCATTCTCCAGCATTTCCAGCTGGCTGACAAAAAGTTCAGCCTGCTGCCCGTATTCTTTCAGGTAATGCTGGAGTGTCATGAGTTCACGCTGGTCAATCTGTTGCATTGTATCTGCCAAAATCCACCACTCCTTATATCGAAATTCAGATAATCCTGACTCCTGATATGTATGTCCTTCATGAGCATAAATACATCATTGCAATTTTTGTGAGAGAGGAGAAGATTTTTAAACTTCAGCTGCACTGACAAGGAACTTGTGAGAACCCTATGAAACGGTTACTTCTCTTTCTCCTTCTATCAGGGATCCTCGTTATCACACTATGCATAGCAGGATGTACTACTGCCCCGCAGGGGAACCAGACCCTGGTGCCTGCTCCTGCCCGGGGAAGTATGATCTCGATTGTTGCCGACGGGAAGACCTACCCGGCTTACTTTGCGGCACCGGCTGATACCGGGAAGGCATCCCGCAATTGTGCTCATCCACTCGTTCAATGGACTCGAACCCGGGTATAAAGAAATGGTCAACCAAATGGCTGATGACGGATTTGTGGTGATAGCGCCGGAATGGCAGACCTATGGCCAGAGGGCTGGTGACCCCGAAGTTGAAGCGGTGATCCGATCATCCGTTGATACGCTGAAAGCCCGGCAGGATGTAGATGCATCAAAGATCGGGCTTACCGGCTTTTGCGCCGGGGGACGGTATACGATGCTTTTCCTCCCGCAGGTAACAGACTTAAAAGCCGGGGTTGCTTTCTATGGCTTTCCCTATTCACGGGGTAACACAAACAACACCATGCCGGTCGAACACATAGGGGAACTGACAGATCCCATGCTCATCATCCATGGATCCCGCGACCAGCCAAGCCCGATTGATGGCATATACAACTATACAAAGCAACTCGATGCAGCCGGCAAGTACTTTGAGCTCAAAGTCTATCAGGGCGAACCCCATGGTTTCATGATCACAAACGGGACCCTCGCCACCGATACTTCCGCAAATGATGCGTACGATCAGATGATCACGTTCTTTCAACGGATGCTTTGATCCAACTTTTTTCTTTTTTATTAAACTACCTTTCCGGTTCAAAGCCAGCGTAAAACTGGCATATGATCACGACCATGCCGCGCCCGCTTTGTGTCAGACAAACAAACCGTTCTGCGTGTTCCGTTTCCATTGAAATTCCCAGAATATCTCCTGTTCTTCATTTCGACCACTCGCCTTAATATCCCGGAAATCCTTGGTTGATTACTACAATGGAATCACTCCAAAAGGACCTCAGAATACAGAACAAAAAGATCCTGCCACCCGGAGATAACGCTGAAAACCGCCATGATGACCTGGATCGGGATAGTAGCTCCGGAGGCGTTATTGTATGACGAGGGGACGGCCCCCCCGGCAGGGACTGGATGATGCACACCGCGTCGCCACTGCGAGGGGGACAGTGATGAGTTTTGTGAAGAACAGGGGGAACCGTTGTGACTTCATGATCGTAGGGAATGGAAATCTCGTTTTTGTCCTGGTCCGGAAAGCCCGGCGAGTTGGCGGAACCCGGGAGGAGATGGAAAGAGAGTTCTGTGAACCGGTCATGCGGCTCCGGTCCTTCCCCTCATCAGGTCCCGTCACCAGGGAACTCTGGACGTATACCCGGTACGGTATCTGGAGGTTTTTCCGGATTGATGATACCACTATCGTAGAGATTTGCCAGGACGGGAAGCCGCTGAAGAACCCATTTGTCGAGGTTGTCCGGACGGTCAGAGCGGTGAGAAGGAAGAAACCGGGGTCTGCTTTGATGAAGGTGTCCTGATCTCCCCTTTTTCCCTTTTCCCCTATCCGAGCAGCACGGGAAATACACCCTGAAAGACATACATTTTCCCCAACCTGTTTCTCCGTCGGAGACTTTTCCACACGAGGGGGTTACTGTACCGGAAATAGCACTAATTCGCGAAATAACAGCACTATTGTTTTGGGAATCCCGTGATTACTTGCCCGTTTGACTGTCTGAGGCTGAAACGAAGCTAAAAATCACCGCTAATAGCACCTATCGGGAGGTAAATCTCCGTTCAAATGGGCTGGAGTAGGGGGGAAATGAAAGAAAGCCTGTTTTGAGCTTGCCGGAATTTCCATGATCCGCCTTCAGAGACATACATTTTCCTCAACCTGTTTCTCCGTCGGAGATTATTCCACACGAGGGGTTCCTGAGCCGGAAATAGCACTAATTCGTGAAATAACAGAACTATTGTTTTGGGAATCCCACGATTCTTTGCCCATTCGGCTGTCGGGGGCTGAACCGAAGCTGAAAATCACTGCTAATAGCACCTATTGGGAGGCGAATCTAAGGGGGGCTGGGGGGTAACACGGTCAAGGGAAAAAGAACACCTGTTTTGGGGGGGAAATCTGGATCGCAAACCAGTCAGGAAAGTTATTACCTGGTTGTGAATCCCGGACGTTGGTATTCCATGGGACATACCAGAATATTCCGTAGTAAAAGGAAAGATGAAATAAAGGATTAGTCACCCTTAACCGTAGTGACGCCATCGACCTTGATATAGCGTCTCTTCAAATTGTGTTTGCTGCCGATAACCGCAAAGGTGCGTTCCTCTGCCTGCTTTGCATTGGGGGCCTCGATTACTTTTGTGTAATGCGCCCACTCTTCACCGTTCAAAAATGTGCCTTTAACCTCAAACTTCTGATTTTCCGTAACCATATTACTCACTCCAGAAACCCGAATATATCCTCTATTCTGCCCAGTTCAAACCCGCTTGTCGCATTGCCGGCAATGTAGCCTGTTTCGTTGACTAAAAGACCCGTACCCACAAGCCCGCTGCCCATGTTGATAGTGCCAGTACCGATGGGGATCTTTGCAACCTCTTCAAGCCGGGCGATCTGGTGGGGAGTAGCCCTCGGGTGAACAATAACTCCCTTGTTGGTTGCAACACCGGCCATACCGACAGTTTTTACGCCGCCTAATGTCAGGTGGATCACTTCTACTTCCAGAAACTCGCCAATCTCACGTGCAGGCTCCAGGGGCATGTCCTCGTGGACTGCGGCAAAAGTGTCGTTTGCCATGATCACGTTCCCTGCAGCGTTCATTGAATCCCTTAAAAGCAGGATTTTCCTGTGCTTTTCGAGGCATGCAATTTCTGCTTCAGTAGCAAGTCCGCTCATGACGATCCCCCTGCTGTTACCGGCAACAAGCGAACCGATAATAGCACTTCCCTGGATTGTTGTTTCCACAAGGTCAACGCCAAGTGCATTGACAAGTGCCTGTTTGTAGTCATCCGGAGATTCGGGGGGGATGATGGCGATATTTCCCAGAACCCGGGAAAAAACCCCGATGTTCGGATCTCCTGCCAGCGTGATCGTTCGTTCCATCTTACGATTCCGGTGCAAGTTCAGCCTGAACCTGCCCGTCCTCCATCTTCATGGCGCGAACCCGGATCTTTGAAGGCGGTTTTGTGCTGCCCCGGCTCCATACCTTCTCATTGATACCTTTGTCAAGCTTCACATCAGCGCTTTTCATGTGCTTTGCGAGATATTTCCTGATGTCCTTTATGGCGCCATTGCTCCGCTTCCAGCGGGGCATCCTGCGTGCATCCCTGAGGGGGATGACATATATATGCTCCTGCAATTTTTCTGCCATGGTTCCTACACCTTCAGGTTACTCTTTCGCCAGTTGCGCCGTTTCGGGTGCGCAACTACTGATCGCTTCGTTCTTACCATTACCCACTGAGGCACACGCCGGTTCTGGTCGCATGCTTTGGCCAGACGAATCTTTCTGCCTTTGCTTAATTTGCTCATATTCCTTCACCTCAGCTACTGATTGTATTTTTTTTCCAATGACCAGCGACTGGTCATGATGCGCCGGGAACAGGCAGGCGGGATCAATACCCCTGGCAGCAACCGCCTCCCGGATCTCGGTTTCGTAATCGCCATTGCTGATCGTTCCTGTTTCTCCGTATTTCACGATGAAAAAATGGTCGACCAGCCGGTCAACTTCCGGCTTGACATACCCCAGCAGGGGTCGCACATAGGAACAGCCGGTCCGGTTGCCCAGGCTCTGCACCTCAGCTCTCGACAGCATCGGCACGCGGTCATTAAACCGGGTGCCATCGCCAACCACGAGGTACTCTGAGGAAAGGGTTTCAACGGCGATCTGGTGTACGGTATTAATCGCATCATTCGGATATCCGCACGTTTTCACGAGATCCACCATGTCGTCCAGCAATCCTTTGTCAAACACTCTTTTTTTTAAGGGAAATCCAAGCACTTGTGCCGCAGTATCCACCGACGGGACCTGGCGGGACGGGTCGAACACGAACATGTTTAGTTCAACCTCGTAATACGTACCCAGCATTATCGCTGCAAGGGAACTGTCCTTTCCGCCGCTGAAGAGCACTCCTGCCTTCATTACCTTCGCGTAATTGAATAATCACGTTTTTTTGGCGCAAGCTGCCTGAGCAGTTCCTTGAGCTGCGAATCCGTGATCTTGTTCTTGAGTCGCCCGCTTTGGGCAAGCTGGACGAGCTGCTGTTCTACAGCACCGGCAAAATCCGGTTTCGTCAGCTTGATGGTGTTCAGGCGTTCCCGGGCATCTGGCTCGAGAATCGACATAAGCATCATCTGCATCTGAGACTTAATACGCTCCTGGCGTTCGAGCCTCTGCCTGCATTGCCTGTTGATCGCCAGACTGCTGTTGCAGCTGCGCCATCCTGCGTTTGCGGAGTTCATTAAGCTCGTCGTCTCCCATGGGGTTACCTCACTTCGGTACTTCAGCCTTTTCCGGCTTCTTACCTTCAGCTTTCTTTGCTGCAGGTTTCTTTTCGGCCTTCTCACCTTTTGCGCTCTCAGACTTTCTCGCCTTTCTCCTTTTTTGCATCGGACTTCTTGCCCTCTGCTTTCTTGGGTTCAGGTTCGGCTGCTGCCTTTGCGCGCTTAGGTACCGGTGCCGGCGGGTTGTTCTTCACTTCATGAGCCATATTGTCGAGGAACGCCATCCCTGCCGGGGATACTTTACGACCGGTCTTGTCATGGATAACAAGTCCTGCGGCCTCAAGCTGCTGGAGGGATTTTCGCAGGATGGACCCACTGCCCTTCCTGAATGCATTGGGCTTTGAACCCCGGTTCTTTTTCCCGCCGTAAAAACTCCGCATCCTCTCGACGCCCAGGGGACCATCGACATAGACACGCCTCAACACTGCCGCAACCCGGACATACCACCAGTCCGGATCTTCGGGCGGCATTTCTTTGTGTGCCCCGGTCTTTGCAAAAGCGGCCCAGGGTGGGGGAGTAATTTCCTTATGTTTCCTGAGCTCCTCTGCGACCTTCCTGATAAGGTGGTCAGCCGAAGCATCGAATACTGTTGTCATCTAGAGACCTCACTGTTGAATTATTCAATAACAGTCTTTACTTATTTGTGGATAAGGTTTTTATATATTTCGAGAAGCGGAACTCCTCAGGGGATTTTTAAGAAAAAAACGTATTATTTTTTGCCTGTTTTATTTTTTTCCTCCAGCACCATGGTCCTTCCCCGCACCTCAACGAGCCGTGCCCGTGCCTGTGAAGCCACCTCTTCCGGGTCAACCTCGATATTCTGCAGCCATTTGACTTTGATCATCTTTCGTTTTTTGAGCTGTTCCACGATCTCATCGATCATGGTTGCGGTACAGCCCTGTTTGCCGATCCAGACGGTCGGTTTGAGGTCCTGCATTGATCGGTCAGGTTGACGGGACATTCGTTCTCACCACACGGATTCGTGTTTTTTTATTACAGGCATGACAGGTTATCACGACAGTGCCGCGGTGCACCCGCACCCGCATATTCTTTCCTGGTACCAGGAACGTATAGCAGTGATGGCAGAACTGGCGGCGGAATTGCCGTTCAATCCTGATCCGCTGTCGCATGGCGATTTTCCGTGCCAGATCGACATAGCGGTTACTCCGTTCCGGGTGGGTACCGAACGCATCCTTCGCCTGCCCGAACAGGATCTCGATACGTTCCCGGGCAATCTTTTTTGTGACGGGGTTGCGGGATCGTTCTTTCATGGTCTCGTGATATTCCCTGATAGTTGTGCTAAACTATCAGCGTGTAGGATAAAAAAGGAACGGTGAGTGGCCTTATACCTGGATCTGCCGTTTGAAAAGTAAATTTCATCGGATTCTGACCGTTCTTCCGACAATTTCCAGCCGGTCCTCACAAAACAGCCTGATTGCCTCCGGAAAACACTCATGCTCGTGTTGTAAGATCCGGTCGGCGAGGGAATCTTCATCATCACCATCCATAACCACCACAGCCTGCTGGAGGATGATGGGGCCCCCGTCAAGACTTTCATCCACGAAATGCACCGTGCACCCGGACACTTTCACGCCATAATGTACTGCCTGTCGCTGGGCATGCAGCCCGGTGAAGCTGGGAAGGAGGGCCGGGTGGATATTCATCATTTTTCCCGGAAACGCCCGTACAATTCCTGCACCAAGGATCCGCATGTAGCCTGCCAGCACGTAAAGATCAGCATCGACCTCCTGCATTGCAGAGAGGAGTGCCCGTTCGTACACATCCCGCGAGGAGAATGTGGCGTAATCGATAATTCTGACCGGAATGCCGGCTTTTTTTGCCCGCTCAATCGCATATGCTTTCGGATTATCGGTAATAAGCGCAACACAGGTTGCAGGGATTTTTTCATCTTTTATTGCATCGACCACCGCCTGGAAATTCGAACCCCTGCCTGATGCCAGCACCGCAATGCGTTTTTTCATTCTGTCCATCCTCTGAAAATACGAATAACCATGAATTGCCCTAAACGATCTCTTTACCGGCGGATGGATGAATCACAACCTTCACTTTCACGATCCGCCGGCCGTGCATCTGCATAACAACCAGGGTAATCTTCCCGTCATTAATTTCAACCTTTTCCCCGGGGTGCAGGGGAATATGTCCCAAACGGTCGATAATAAGGCCCCCGACTGTCTCGTAAGACTCATCGACGGGAAGATCTATCTCTATTCGCTCGTTGATGTCCTCAACCCACATCTGAGCATCGACAACAAAGACACCATCGGAAAGATTCTGAATTTCCGGTTCCTCCTTGTCATATTCGTCCATAATATCCCCGACGATTTCTTCAAGAATATCCTCGACAGTAACAATCCCGACAAAACTGCTGTACTCATCGATTACAATTGCCATCTGAACACGGTGCACCTGGAGTTCTTTTAATAAATCATCGATCTTTTTTGTTTCAGGGACAAACATGGGGTCATACATGATCTCTTTTATGGTAGAATCCCTGCGATGCGAGACCATTGCTGAAAATACATCCTTTACGTTCAGAATCCCGGTGATGTTGTCTATATGATCATGGTAAACCGGAATCCGTGAAAACCCGGTTTCATTAAAGATCCGGATCGCCTCTTCAAAAGTAACGGTATCCTCCATGAGGGTGACATCAACCCTGGGGGTCATGATCTCACGGGCAGTGGTGTCAGAAAACTCGAGCACTGAGTACAGCATTTCCTGCTCCCCCTGTTCAATGGTGCCATCTTCCTTGCCGACATCAATCCATTCCTTGATCTCCTCTTCAGTCACTGACGCTTCACCCACCTCCTTGCCAATGCCAAACGTCGGGCTTACCTTTTCAACGAGCCATATCAGGGGGGAGAAAATTCGGGAGAGGAACAGGATAACAGGTGCAACCGTGAGTGCAAACGAATCCGATGCCCTGGCTGCATAAATCTTGGGTCCGATCTCACCAAAGACCAGAAGAACAATGACTACAAAAAAGGTCGCGATTCCAACACCAATATCTCCGAATGCCTTTATCGCGATGGAAGTTGCAAGGGTTGCAGCCGCAACATTGACAATATTGTTCCCAATCAGAATCGTGATAAGCAGGTGTTCAGGGGATTCTTTTAATTCCGCAACAGCCTTTGAACCCGGCTTCCCTTCATTGACGAGAGTTCTCACCTTTGCCCGGGTAATAGATATGAGGGCAACTTCCGAGCTGGAAAAAAACGCTGAAAGAATGACGCAGAGAACGAAGAGCAGGATTTCAACAGCGTCCTGGATCATCGCATTTCACGCTGTGCTGGTGCACGCAGATTATTTCGGATCATAAATAAAAATACACTATCCTATTCGGAATGGAATTTAATAAAACCAGCGCTTCATTCCATGCATTCCCGCATAAAAACACAATCACGTGCCAGCAGTTCTATCTTTTTCTCCGCTGAAAGAGGATGGTCGAGATTTAAATCCTCGATCTCAAGAGTCAGGCTGCCGTGATAATGGTGGTCTTTTAAACATTCCATCACGGTTACCATGGAAGCATGACGGTCAAGAGGGAAATGTGCTTTACCATGATCAAAACGGCTGAGGTGCACGTTCACAAGCCGGTCGTGACAGAGTTCGATATACCGGACCACCTCGCTATCGGATTTGGAAAGCGCATGCGCAACGTCAAGTGTGAAGAACAGCCACGGTTCCTCATCAAGGAGTACCCGCATGCGTTCCGGGGTGCAGAGAAGTGAGTTGACTATCGGTTCCATATTCTCCATACCGATTTTTATTGAATTCCGGGTCGCTGCCTCACGGAGTGCCGAAACATAGTGATCGAACCGGGCAAAGTCCGCAGAACTGGGCGGCCGCTTTGCAGTCCGCCTGCCCGGGTGCACGGTCAGGATATGGGCCCCCATCTGTTCGGCAATCGAAATGGACCTGACTGCATATTCAACAGACACTTTTGCCACATCCGGATTAATGGAACAGGGATTCAGATCTAAAATCGGGGAATGAACCGTCAGTGCAGAAATTTCAGGGTGCTCGTTCCTGCACGCGATCACCTCGTCCACGGGCAGGTCACGAAGCCAGAAATGCGGGGTCTCTAACCAGAACTCCAGCGCATTTAAACCCGCTCGGGACACAAACGTGAATATCTCGTTTACGGTGTACTCGTGAAAGAACATGCTCGAGACGGAAAACGACACCATGGCAGTACATTTGATATGCGGTTTTAGCCTAATAATGGTTGATGGACTGGTTCAACCGCCCCGATGCCGCTGCTATTGTTGAAACGGAACCGTTACGGGTTTCCGAGCTGTCAGCGATTATCGAGGGCCTCCTTGATAATCCGCTCCTGCAGGACATCCGTGTCCGTGGAGAAGTGACCAATTATACCCATCATGCACGGGGACATCGTTACTTCTCGCTATCGGAAAAAGGCGGGGGAAATACGGCAGCGGTGATAAAATGTGTCATGTGGCGGTCAGATGCGGATCGGCTGTCTTTTAATCCCGTTGAGGGGATGGAGATAATCGTCGCCGGGACGGTAAGGGCTTATGCTCCGCATGGGTCGTACCAGCTGCAGGTCAAAGAGATGAGAAAAGCCGGGCTGGGGGAGAAATTCCTGCTTGTCGAACAGTGGAAAAAGCAGCTTGAAGCCGAGGGTTGTTTTTCTCTGGAACGGAAACGCTGCCTCCCCACGTTCCCGGCACGAATCGGTGTGGTTACTTCAGAAACGGGGGCAGTAATCCACGATATAAGGACCGTTGTTGGAAGACGGTACCCTCTGGAAATTATCATTTCACCCACGGCAGTTCAGGGTGAGCAGGCACACCGGGAGATAGCCGGTGCGATTACCCGCCTTGCGGGGATGGTGGAGGTGGTCATCGTTGCCCGGGGTGGGGGGACCTTTGAGGATTTATTCCCCTTCAACCATCCGGATGTAGTGCGGGCTATTGTTGCGTGCCCTGTTCCGGTCGTCAGCGCAATCGGGCATGAAGTGGATGTAACGCTCAGCGATCTCGCTGCAGACCTCCGGGCAGCTACCCCGTCTGCCGCAGCAGAACTGGTGGTACCGGACCGTATTGTGCTGACAACCCGGTTACAGGAACTCAAATCCCTGCTGAATACTTCGTTGCAGGCCCGGGTTGCATGGGCACGGGATGAAGTTGCCGATATGCGGGACCGGCTCCGCCCGCAGCGGTTCAGTCGGAAACTCGAAGAGAGAACACAAAACATGGCAGACCTTTCGGACAGGCTCGAACGGGCTTTTTCAAACCGGCTCGGTCGCGAACACCTGCTTCTTGCGGAGATGAAAACTGCACTCGACAGCAGGAACCCGCTCGCCGTCCTTGCCCGGGGTTACTGTGTTGCAGAGAAGCAGGGCGAGGTTGTACGGAGCTCAGACGCCATAACAACGGGAGATCGCATGAAAATCAGGTTTTATAATGGCAGTAGCCAGGTATTCGTGGAGCGTGTGGATCATGAAAGAAACCTATGAAACAAAGATAGAACACTTACGGCAGATCATTGAAAAAATCGATGACGGTAACACCAGTCTTGATGAGAGTATGAAGCTGTATGAACAGGGTGCAGCGCTGGTAAAACAGTGTGAGATACTGCTTACCGAAGCTGAATTAAAAATTACCACGCTCAGCCGGGACGTATAGCGGTCAGGGTAACAAGCATTTCGTTTCCCGCGGCAAGGTGTTCGATGAGTGATTTTGGCAGGGTTGCCGCTACGTGATCGGACATAATGCCGATTGTCCGCCCGCAGACAAAGGAGCTCCGTCGCCAGACTATGTCGGTCGGATGATCCAGGGCGAATTTAAAAGAACCTCGTGATTTCACCTCGATGGTCACCCCCTCACACGAGAGCAGGGTAATAAGAACCGCATCATCATGGGAAAGCACCCGTTTGAATTCCGGTGAAAGCCCGTTGCAGCCTTTGTCCGCCGAAATACCGATAATGCAGTTACCATTTTTCGTGAGATGATCCTCGCGGGTCACCTCAAATGTTGTCGGATGGGTACCAAGAACGATTGGGTGCCCCCGGCAATGGATGATCTCCTGAGCCTCCATGTTTATCATGTGAGGGTTGCCATTGATATTCAATGTTTATAACCGTCTACTGCCCTGAGTGCACTGATGAGACCGAACATGACGTGGTCACTGAATCCCGCGATCTGCTCGTCCGCTGCACCACCTGCGGCCACCACCAGCGCATCAAAAAGGATAAAGAACCCCAGTCGATCGTGGTCAAAACGATTGTCTCAAAAGAGGGAACATCGCTTGTCTGCGGGATTGAACTTGCCGAGGATGAGGAATGCAGCGTTGGTGACCATCTTGTAGCAGAGTGTGGGGAAGACGCGTTTGGCGTTGAAGTATCCTCAATTGAGTCCGGGGAGAAACGGGTAAACCGGGCAAAAGCACCCGATATCACAACGCTGTGGACCCGGACAATTGAACAGGTGGTTGTAAAAATCTCCATTCATGACGGCAGAAAAACAGACTCCTGTCTATATGGAATGCGACGGGGAGCAGCCGTTTGTGGTGGGGGAGATGTATGTCGCATCAGGAAAGAGGTTCAAAGTCTCGCACCTTAAACTGCGTGACGGTCCTCTGATGAGAAAGGAAGGGTGGAAAACCGTCGCCCACCGTATCAAGCGGATCTACGGTTACCGGTTATAGATTTTTTTTAATGCTGCCGTGAGTTGTTCTGCGTGAACAACCCCTTCGAAACGCTCCAGAAGGATTCCCTCTTCAAGAATCACTATTGTAGGGGTTACCTTCAACAGAAATTCCTTGATGTACTGAGGATTTTTTGTCGCATCGATCTCCTCAATAGTGATATTGAGAGAGTTTCCTACTTCTGTATTGATCGGGGTCTGCTCCATGCATCCCATGCACCCCGGCTGGTAAAAACAGATCACACGCACTACCATGAACATGAGTAGACTGCGATACTTAAAAAAAGAGTTTGTGTAATTTTTACTGTTTGTTGATACTGACAACCCGGACATCAATCACGGGAAAGCTGAAATCAACAACAATACCTTCGGGAGACTTGTTTGCCACGTCACCGATTCTTAAGTAAGAGTTTGCCGAGGTAATATTTGCTGCAGCTTCCGGATTATCAGAAACGCCCATAAAGAAACTGTCTCCTATAGTGATATCACTGAGGTTGATCTTGTTGAGAGCGAGCCGTTCGGCTGACCAGTCATAGGTCATCGGTACATTTGAGGAAATTGGAATCCGTTTCTGCTCATTGACCCTCATTCCGATAATCCCCGAGCTTAACGCATTATATTCCGAGGAAAATAGCGCGAGCTGCTGAACTTTCCCCCCATTTGAAGGATACACCATGATAGAGTAAATTGGCTTTTCCATTGTCTGGTTAGCAGTGATAGTAATCTGCTTAGACCCAAAAACTCCACTGCCTTGCGCCACTGCCTGAGCATAGGTTGATTGTTCCGTAGTAACAATGGGTTTTCCGGCAGCATCAAAAAGTGTATAGTCAATGACAACCGTATCCCCGGCTTTTACTGAGGTAAAAATAGTCAGCCAGCTGGAACCCATACCGGAAAGTATCATGAGCCCGACAAAAAGCACACAGACACACACAATAAGTATCTTACTCACCAGTTTCGTCGTTTCCTCTTTTTTTTTCTTTGTTCCCATGCTTTTTAGTTCCTCCTTACTACATCATTGTCCAACCGACATAAACTATTCCGCTCCTTTTTGGCTCGATGAAAAAGTTTATCAGAAATAAACACTACCATAAAGTTAACCCATCTTTTGGAATGATGGGCAACCAGAAAGAGAGGAATGCATATGGTGTGGAAAAGATATCCATACAACTCAATATGGAGCGAAATGGAGGATATGAGAGCGGAGCTGGACGCTCTGTTCCAGCTGGGACCTTACCGGGGCAGATTACTCCCGCCCGGGGGAGTTACTGACAGGATGCTTCCTGCGATACGAGGAGAATTTCGTGTTGATGTCAGGGAACATGATGATGAAATGATCGTGGTTGCAGATCTGCCCGGTGTGGAAAAGGACGATGTATCACTTCAGATTCTCAACCCGAGAACCCTGGAGATCTCCTGTGAACGCAAAGGTGAGACAGAGGAAAAATCTGAAGGCTATTATGTGCGGGAAAGGGTGTATGGATCGATGCAAAGGCTTGTTACCCTGCCCGCAGATGTGACGGAAAAGGACGCCAAAGCCAGTTTTAAAAACGGTGTCCTCGAAGTCAGGCTGAACAAGACAAAAATTTCCCCGAAATCGCGTATAGAGATAGAATAACTCTTTTTTCCTGCTGCTTTTTCCGATGACTTTTAGTATTCTTTTCGCTAAAAGCTGTAGTGATGGATAAAAAAAAGGTCAAGGACTATATGACCTATGATGTCGTCAGTGTTGATGTCCATGGCACGGTTAAAGACGTTATCGAAAAAATCCAAAAAACTCATCATGACGGATTTCCGGTTGTTGATGGCGATGAGGTGGTTGGTTATATCTCGGCCAGGGATCTGCTCTTTGTTCAGCTGACAACACCGGTTAACGATGTGGTATCCAAAAATCTGATCGTTGCTGACCCGGAGATGGATATCAATGATGCTGCACGGGTAATCTTCCGAAGCGGAATCCAGAAACTTCCGGTCGTTGATGAGAAAAACCATCTGCTGGGTATCATCTCCAATTCAGATGTAATTCGCTCCCAGATTGAGCATGTTTCACCAGAAAAGGTCTTCAATTTTATTACCACATTAAAAAAGCTCTATGGAGTCGATCCTACCCTGGACCGTGGGACAGTACCGGTCAGAGATCTCCTGCCAACCCAGTCAAAAATCTATGAAGATGAACTCGAAGGTCGCATATACGAAATCAAAAAAGGACTTGCAGAACCTATCATTGTCGTGAAACGTCCCGGAAAGATAATTCTTGTAGACGGCCATCATCGTGCCATTGCGGCAAAACGTCTTGGAATAACAGCAATCGATGCATATGTTATCGAAATAAAGGAAGATATTGAACTGGGTATGGAGCGGACTGCTCACGCGATGAACTTAAAATCACTCGATGATGTCCAGGTACTCGACTATGCCCGTCACCCGCTTGTAGCGATAACGCATAGACTGGTCAAAAGAGTATAATACATTTTTCTCATAAAAAAAATAATTTTAGCATACCTTTTTATGGGGATTTTTCGGGTTTAAGAATCACGTAATCGTGTTCTGTTGCCCATCAACTTCTCTTAAGAACCTTCATACCGAAGGTCATACTTTTCATTCAGTACGTGCTCCTTAACAACGGTTCCATCAGGTATAACGACTTCAGGCCAGAGACGGGTCTTGGAATGAACGACCACCCTGTCCCGCAGGACCACACGGGGTCCTATGACAGTATCATTTTCGACACTGCAATGTTCGCCGATGTGCGTATCATTATCCATGATGCAACCCGAGATCGTGCTGTTCGTCCCCACAATTACCCGGTTGTAAAGAGACGAGGAAAATACCTTCACATTATTCCTGAGAATACATTTTTCACCTATACTCGTATAGGGCCCAATCAACACATTATCACCGATAGTTGTTCCCGGGCCGATAGCAACAGGGCCAATGACCTTGGTGTTCTTACCCAGGGTAATTGAATCCCCCAGCTGAACCGGCCCCTGAATCTGTGCTCCATGCATCGACAGGTTCCCGATGATGTCAGTAAAGGCAATTTCCTGGAGCTTCCAGCGCTCAGCCTGACGGAGGGAATGGGGACTACCCACATCAGTCCAGTTACCCCGTGCAAGCCAGCCTTTCAGCACAAACTCTTCCTCCATCATCCGAGGGAAAAGATCGCGGGCAAAATCATATTTTGTTGCAGGCGGAATATGATCAAAAATTGCCGGGCTGCAGATGTACATTCCGGTGCTTGCGAGATTGGAGAAGATCTCGCCGGGCGCCGGCTTTTCCTTGAAACGTTTAATTTCATAACCAACATCGATCTCAGCAATACCGTACTCACCGGGATCGTCTATGGATATCAGGCCTATTGTTGTGGTTGCTTTCTCTTTCTGGTGAGCACGGTAAAACTCAAGAACATTTAAATCAGTAACATGGTCTCCCCCGACGACAAGAAAATCATGCCCGTCAAGATATCGCTGGGCGTTTTTCACGCTTCCGGCAGTTCCAAGCTTGGTTTTCTCATGAACGTAGGTGATCTCAACACCGAATAAAGAACCATCACCGAGAGCTTCCTCAATTGAATTCCCCATATACCCTAACGTGAGCACAACTTCCCGAAATCCCAGATTCGAGAGGTGTGAGACCAGGTGCTGGATTGAGGGGCGGTTGACAATGGGAATGCAGGGTTTTGGCCGTTCAAAAGTGAGCGGACGGAGACGCGTCCCCTCCCCCCCGCACATTATACACACCTTCATAGCACAAATTTGGTGCTGAACCGTTTTAAGTATAGTGCTGGGCTAAAAGATTTTTCCTGTTCTCTAAAAAAGGTGAATAAAGTTTGTCGGGCCAGAACACTGTTGTAGTCCATGGATAGGGTAGAAAAAAATAAGAGTGTCCCTTCATTTGCCCGATAATTGAAAATCATTCACGGGTATTATATCAAACCAGGACAAAAGATTACACCAGGAGACGTATGCATGAATGAAGAAGAGTACCGGATCTTACCGGCGGTGAAAGGCAGGGTGCAGTGCCTGGCTGAAAAAAAAGAGCCGGTTGAGAACTGCGGGTTCTGTATCCATTGCCGGGAGTTTGGTATTGGAGGAACATTTGTGAAATCCCCGTCTCTTGCTTACTGCACGAAATGCCGGGTAACCGAACGGGTGGATATGGCGAAAGTAACCTCAGTGAAATGCGCCGATCGCCAGGGAGGGGGATTCCACAGCATTACAAATCTTATCAGCTGAACTTTTTTTTACATTAAATACCGAATGAGATTGTGATTCACGAAGTCAATTGCGTCACTATCGCATCCATATCGACATGTTCTTCGAAAAGATCTGCCAGGAGATCATAGGGATCGGACTGATCAACTGGTATCGGAGAAAAAGACAATCCTTTTTTCGCAGAAATGTAGGAGAGCAGGGCGTTTACTGCTGACGGGTTCAGAAACATTCCGTGCAGGTAGGTACCAAAGACCAGACCATCGTCACTAACCCTCCCATCACCTTCAAGGGCTTCGCGGTTCCTGCCGGATTCAGTTATTCCCATATGGATCTCGTAACCGCAGACCTCCCCCATTGCTGAAAGGATAGGAGGTATTAAACAGGCAGTTCGCTTGATCTGGAGGGTGTTTTTTTCATACGATGCAAATCTGGTGACGCAGTCAAGCAACCCAAGCCCGTTGTACGTGCCGGCAGCAGACTCATAACCGGAATCGATAAGTGTTTTTCCGAGCATCTGGTACCCCCCGCAGATCCCTATGATCGGTATACCCCGGTCTCTTCCCAATCGGATTTCGCGATCTGTACCTGTCCGGAACATAACGGCGAGATCATCAATAGTGTTCTTTGTCCCGGGAATAATTACACAGTCATAATTATCCAGCGATGCGCCGGGGGATACATATTCCACAGCAGCATGCTGTTCCAGCAGTTCAAAATCAGTGAAATTAGAAATTTTTGGGAGCCTGATCACCGCAACCCTGATTTGTGCATTTTTTGTTTTTTTATCACTGATTGAAAGCGAATCCTCACTTGGCAGCGGGATAGTGAAAAACGGAACAACTCCCAGTACCGGAATACCCGTGAGTTCCTCCAGTTTTTTCACTCCGGGAGCAAAGATGGCGGGATCTCCCCGGAATTTGTTGATAATAATACCTTTGATAAGCGGCCGGATATCTTCTGGCAGGAGCTCAATCGTCCCATAAATTTGAGCAAATACCCCTCCCCGTTCAATATCAGCAACAAGGATCATCGGTATCCGAAGGATTTTTGCCAGCTGCGTGTTGGCAATATCCCGGTCGTAAAGGTTCAGTTCCGCAGCACCCCCCGCACCCTCCACCACGACCTGACCATACCTTGATTTCAACCGTTCAAATGATTCCAGCGCCTTTATGAGAAGGGCTGGCGTTTCTTTGTAATAATCCCCGATATGAATATCTTTGTACGGATGCCCGTTGAGCACAACCTGAGATATGCAATCCCCTTTTGGTTTGAGAAGTATTGGGTTCATATCCGTGTCAGGGATAACTTTTGCAGCAATAGCCTGCATTGCCTGTGCCATCCCAATCTCTCCTCCATCCTGCGTTACGTAGGAGTTCAGGCTCATATTCTGGGACTTGAAGGGTGCAACTGCTATTCCACGTCGAATCAGGCATCGACAGATTGCTGCAACAGTCACACTTTTTCCAACATGGGATGCTGATCCCACAACAAACAGGGACATACCTTATTTACACGTGGATTTTCGGATCATAAAAAACAGATTCTCATTGTTTTCGCGGGATCAGTTCAGGTCTCCCCAAAAATACCTTTATTTTGGCTGAAAACGTCAATATTCCTTCGGGCAATGCCAAGTAATAAATAACCAGAAACGTAAAATACATGTAATGATTGGTGGGATTTGCCCGACGTGTGGACTACCGAAAGAACTATGTATCTGTGAAGAGGTAGCAAAGGAACAACAGAGGATCAATGTCAAAGTGAACAAACGCCGTTACGGAAAAGAAGTAACCGTTATTGAAGGACTGGATCCAACTGATATCGATCTTGAAGATCTTTCCAAATATATGAAAAGCAAACTCGCCTGTGGCGGTACGGTGAAAGGAAACTCAATCGAGTTACAGGGTAATCATCGCGACAGGGTTAAAGAACTGCTTTCGCTGAAAGGGTACAGCACGGAAAATATTTCCTGATAATTTTTTTTTTGAAAGTTTTTAAAAATTGGCTTTTGGAGAATTCCTTTTCCATTGATATGAATTTCAGGATGCTGGTACGATGAAGGAGGGGACGGTGCCGGTCCCCCCATACCGCCCCTGCACTGATCGATACTGACAGAGCACCTGGGGGGGTTATCGCATTAGGGGAGCCACAGCAGCGGGGGTGAAACCCCCTTGAGCGTAGAGAATGTAATTGAGCATTTCTCAAGAGTCAAAAAATTGTGTTTTTTCATTCTCTCTTGTTCAATAAAAAAAGATCAGATAAAGAACCTGAAGGTAACCCAGGCAATAATCACCATTATAGCGGAATACTTCAGCCCTGCAATAAGTCGCCCTTCCCCCATCTGGCCGGCAACAAGTCCTGAGAAGAATCCCTGGAGCAGTGCCGCATGGGTGAATAACCGTTTGTAGAGAAAAAGGTCCACCATTCCCATGAACCCACGGGCACCAGCTGCTGATGCTGATGCACCGGCGGTAGCCATTGTGGTCAGGAATGTTGATACCAGAATTGCAATGACAAACAGGAAAACGGCAAATGAAACGAGCACGATAATCACATAGATCAGCATGTTGTTGCTTCGTTCCTGAGCAAGGTTTACAACTTCGAAGGTATCTTTCGCTGCCGCCCGAAGCACCTCACTGATATCCCCGCCGGCTTTGCTTGCTTTTGCTATCAGGTCAACACTCCGGTCAGCAAGCGGAGTGCCGAGCTCTTTTCCGAAACGGTACATTGCTTCAACAAAGCCGGCACCCCATGACATATCCTGATCGAGCTTCCTGATATGGGGGGTAAGCGTCGAATACTCCGCACCGGCTGACAATGTGCACAGCATTTGGCAGGGTCATGCCGGAATCGTTCATGCCCGCAAGATCCCGGAAGAAATTCGGGAGGGCATTTTCCAGGTTCTTTACACGCCGTTGTTCTTTAAAGTCAAGGATCGCTACCGGAATAATCGCAACCAGAACTGCAAGAACCAGAAAATCATCAATAATTGTTGAGGTAAAAAGGACCTGGATCCCGTATGACATCACCATCGACACAAAACCACCGATGAAAATGATAATGGCGAGGGGTATGGTGACGATGAATATGTTGACGGGTTTTTCTGTAAGCACCCTGAAAGGGTGTTTTAGGAATTTTCCCAATCCTTCCCGGGTCTGTCGATCACGCTCAAGATTCCTGGTGATCTCATCGAGTTCGGGTTCGATTGCACTCAGTTCGGCTGATTTGAGCGGAGTCGGGGTTTCACTTCCACGGTTGAAGATATTTCTGAAGGTTTCTTTGACGTTCATTTCAGGTCTCCGGAGTCATGGAACTGATCATTACAACGAACGCAATACTGCCTAACGGGATCATGACATAAATGACCATATAGAGAAACATCGGATTGTTGTCGCCATTGAGCACCGACATGATTGACTGGAGAATAATCAGAAACAGCGTTCCTGCAACCATGGCGGTCACATAGGACTCAGAGACGAGTGCCAGGGTTTCCAGGAACATTTTCTGTGTCTGCCGGTTTTCGAGTGCATACTGCTCGGCTTTTGTCCGGAAATAATCAGTGATGTTACCACCACTCGCAACACTTGCCATTGTTCCCTGTAAAAATTCCTTCATGCGCCTGCTTGGAGTACTTGCCGATACAAGGCGGAGGGAATCGATCAGGTCCCTGCCAAAAATATCAATCTCACGCGCAATATAACGGGCCTCCACTGCACTCTCACCATATATCTTGCTTCCGCCAAGGAGCCGGAACACTTCTGCCGGGGTTATACCCGCAGTGGACATCGAAGTGATGTAGTTAATCGCATACGGCAGGGTCGCATCAATATTCCTGCGACGGTTCCCTGCTTCAAGACCAGGATACAGGATAAATGCAAGGTAGGTAAGTCCGCCGAACACCAGAAGTGAGAAGATTGTTATAACGACGGTTCCGATAATAAGAGTATATGGTGAAAGTCCCAGAACTACCTCAGGCACCTCTCCCTTGTATTGAATGAGATTGGGAACTTGTAAAATCCAGCTGATGATGCCAATTACAAATGCCATCAAGAACCCGACAATAATTGCAGAGACGTATGCTGTGGAGAGATAGACTTCAAACGGAGTCCTGAACCGTGCAGAGACCAGGTCGTTTCTGAGAGCCGCATAGTCATCCCTTTTTGCCTTCATCCGTTTACCAAGGAGGTTGAAACAGAATCGCTCATAACTATTCATAAAGGTCCTTCCTCACTTTTTCGATAACTGCTTCGGGATCACGATGATAGGAGATAAGGATCTTAGCAACATCCTTGTAATGCCGGATCTTCTTGATCCGCATCCATTCAAGCACTTCCTGGCGACGCTTTAACTCCTCGCGCATCCGGTTCTCGCTCCACCCTTTCGCCTCCATGATCTCTTCGAGAAGATAGGACTTTCCTGAGTAGGTGATCTCATCGGTCGCTGAGCGCCACTTAAAGACCTCGTTGGTGATAAGTTCGTTGGTCCTTGGATCTATATCCAGGATCTCAACAATCTGCTTGTTCCTCCTGATACGTTTACCTCCAACCCGTCCCTGTACCTGGACACAGATAAAATCAAGCGCAGAAAGCATGTTCCGGGGGACATCCATAGGAGGGTTCTCGATACGGTGGACGACACTTGCCACTGAATCTGCGTGGGTTGTAGAGTAGGTGGTGTGACCGGTGCTCATTGCCTGGAAGAGGGTCTGGCATTCTTTGCCACGTACTTCTCCCACGAGGATGTATTCTGGACGCTGTCGCATCGCAGCCCGCAGAAGCTCGTACATATTAATCTCACCCCTGCCGGATGTGTCGAACGAATCGCGGGTAACACTGGGGATCCAGTTCGGGTGAGGGAGCTTCAGTTCGCGGGTATCTTCCAGGGATACTATCTTTGACAACGGGGGAATAAACAAAGAAATGGCATTGAGAGCCGTGGTTTTTCCGGATGCAGTTCCACCGGCAAAAATCGCAGATTTGCCATTTTCAACGCACAGCCAGATATATGCAATCGAAAGCGGAGCGAAAGTACGCCATTCAATAAGATCGGTCGGGGTAATCGGCTCATCCTTGAATTTACGGATGGTGAAGGTGGAACCGTGTGCAGTTACTTCCTGGCCAAGTGTCATCTGGATACGCGAACCGTCCTGCATAGTTGAGTCAAGAATGGGCTGTGCGATTGAGATGTATTTTCCCGATCGCTGGGCAAGCTTGGTAACAAACGAGTCAAGATCCTCAGCATTGGTATAGCTGAGGGTAGTCTTCATCGACTCGTAGTTGGCATGATATACAAAGAGTGAAGTATGGACTCCATCACAGGAGATATCCTCAATATATTTATCATGCATTATCGCATCGATAAGCCCGTCCCCAAGGAATTCCTTGTGCATGTTGTAGAGGATAACCTCACGCTGCACGGGGGTAAGCTTGATACCAAAATCAAGAATAACATCGGTCGCGGCAGCCCGCAACTTTATTCCGGCTTCCTCTTTAGAGATATCTTTTGTGTTGATATCGAGTGTTTCAAAAAGCCGTTCCTTCAACTCTTTTAACAGCTCTTTCTCCGGATCAGTCAGGATGGGTTCGAGCACCAGGTAGGTGTACTCATGAGTAGTGTGATCATAGATAATCTGGATGTAAGCGTAGGGGGGATTGACCGGATAAATCTCAACTTCTTCAATACCTGGCTGAGCCCTGAAGGAGATATCAACCAGGGGACCATGTTTCTTGGGATCATATTCTTCAAGCGTTGAATGAACCGCTTTGAAAAGTGTGCGCAGCCCGAATCTTTTTTGTTCAGCCTTGGGTTTTTTCGTGTCAATTCCAATGTCTGACCCAATGTCGAGATCCTTAAAACCAGCGGTGGAGAAGTTTTTCTTCCAGATCTCATCAAAATCCGGGGGCAGTGTTCCCGTACCTTCAAATGCACTGATACGACCGTGGAGTTTGAGTTCATCTATCTTAAAGGATACACCCTTGGGAAGGATAAGACCGGAGATATCGGAGATCTGGTCAACATTGATAATTTTCTGATCGGCATCAGTTACCTGCTCGACTGCTGCCTCCGGTGATGACGTAACTTTTTTTATGGATTTTGCCCTGACGGCTGCCTTGGGGTCTTCATCAATTATCTCGATCACGGTATCTTCTTTGATTTTTTTGTTGCCGGGAGGTGAACCGGGGGGCTGGCTGGTTCCGCTGTTTGCCAATAATACACCCAGGGACTCCCTGACATCAGATCTGCCAATAACATCACCAGGTTCGGCAGGAGGTTTTTGTGGCTGCTCAACGGATTGACGGGTTTTTTCCTGCAGATCATCTGCATCGGAAAACTCAAGATCGTTCTGAACCGGTATGGATGCTCGCGTGCGTACAGGTTCTGCGGGTTGCCTGACAGGAAGGGCAGGCCCCTCATTGTTTGACGCTTCCATCTTTTTTCGGAGAGCATCGAAATCACCAATTTGAGAGGTAGATCTATCACCAGCTGTGGGGGTTTGAAGGAGATCTGCAGTTTCTTTAGGTTTCTGCACTACCTCATTTTTTTTGTCTCCTTTGATCTTACTGATAAGGAAATCTACATTATCCAGTGCATCATCATCATCATTATTCAATCCAGACATCACCCTTTAACCCAGATTTAGGCGTCATTTTTTATTAATTTATTTTTTTTACATTTAATACTATATAAAATGTTGCTATTGTCATTGTAAACATTCTGAACGATTTTTATTAAAAAAATCATTTCAACACGTGAATAATCCAATTATTCACCGGAAATCTCTGACTGAATATTTTTTAAAACCACGCGTATCAGTCCAAGATGTGCATCTGCGGTGGTAAAAACACACAGGAATAGATCCCCGCAGGGGGCTACAATAAATTTGTTCTCATTCGTTTCAAGGATCATCTGATCAAGGGAACCGATGTTCAGGTCCCGGGCAATTTTGGCCCCTGCCCGCACAAGATCTTCAGCAGAGGCTGCAACATGCTCAAAGTCCACATCACCTATACATTGGATGGAAAAACCTTCGAAAACTGCAGCAACTGCAATAACCCCGGCAAGATTTTTTATCTTTTTTAATGTGTTCTCATCGAGAATCTCGGAGATTTCTGAAATATCATCAGTCTTGTCATCGGGATCGTCAGAATCCAAAAGGGGGACACTCTCGTTAATGACAAGGCCTTCTTCAACGCAAAGCTGAACAGCACGGGTGAATTCTGCCTCGGTGTATTTTCTGATATTGAATGTCTGCGGGGAATCAAAGCTGCCGGTTGATTCCATAACCATGTGTAAAAGAGCAGACTTTCCCCGAAAAAATCCTTCACTATCTTTAAAATATGCACCTACCATCTTCCCATTGTCATTGAGAATAAAACCATGACCGGATAGTGTTTCTGCCTCCACTAAACCACGGAAGGTCAACAGATACTGGCGCAACCCTTCCTTGTGTGGATTGGTAATTATTCCCTCAACAGTTCCTGCGGGTAATCTCATAAAATGAGGACGGGAAATCAGAGTGCAGCGATAAGCCGTTCCTTATTCTTCTTTAATTCGTATCTGATTCTTCCAATGTTGGCGGTAGTATCTGCAACTATGGCGATCAGTTCATCGGCGGAAAGCGGGGAGAGAATGATGGGGCCTTTCTCAAGTTCAACGAGCATTTGGGATAGTTCGCCTTTTCCCAGCGTAATTCCCATCGCTTCAGAGGTTCCAAGACCAGTTGAAGCCATAGCACCCAGTGCTTCAATATCCACTTTACCGGAAACCGCACTTTCAATTACAAATCCATCTCTTCCTATCACGACCGCAGCTGATACCCCTTCAATTTTGAGAAATTCCTCTAATAATGGCTTCAGCATTCACTTTTCCTCAGATAAATGTTTCTCTCTTGTTTTTTTTCTATTAAAATGTTGGTCTTTCTTTTTCTTTTAACAGGAAAGAGAGATAATTGCACAAAAATGAAAAAAAAAAGCTTTTTTTCCGATCTCATAATGCGGAACCCTCCGATTTCTTTGAATATCAGAGTATTTTATAATCGCGCACTTTCTATCAATCAGTAACAAAGGAAACTATATTGTAGGATATCGCAACAATACAACATAATGCAACTCCCGAGGGGAACATTCCTCAACATTAAAAGGAGCACAAAGGTTGGGGATCTTCTTGCTGAACTCCAGGACATGAAATTCAGCGGGATCTGTAGTATCTCTTCTGGGCAGGCCATCGGGACAGTTGTTTTTAAATCCGGAAAACGCATTCTCGCGCAGTACAAGGATATTATCGGCGATGCTGCATCGGAAGAACTACAAAAAATTATGGGGGAGAAAGTGGATGCTTCTCTTTCCACGCTTAACGAAGCTCAGATTCAGCTGGCCCTTGAATTCAATAAAACATGCCTGATTATTAAAGGCGGAAAAGCAGAAAATATTTCACCCCATGAAATCCCTGTACCCATTCAGCATACGATAAAAAAATCCGTTCTGACTCCACCAAAACAGGGACAGATATTAACGAGTAAAACCCCCGAGAAACCAGGTCTACCACAAACAACCACCGCAAAGAAACCAGTTACCGTCGAACCAGTGCGTGCTTCAGAGCTACCAAAGATAATCAGTGACGCACATCTGAAAAAAGCAGCCCATAACCCACTGGCAGCAATCCAGCAAAAATCACAGGTTTATCCCCAAATATCGGAGGAAAAAAAATCTGAAGATACGGCCTTTCTCCAGGAAGATTCAGATGCCAGCAGCTTTGAAAAGGATATTGAGACCTTTGAGACCATGGATGTAGATAGCATCACCAACAAAATCCGCGGTGAATGTAAGACCTTAATCAAACAACTTCACCTTGAACATCTGACAGAGGACTAATAAGGATAAGCAGGGGAGTGATATTCAAGGGGATTGTTGCAGCCCTGAACAGACAATACTAAAATTTTACGAGATCAGACATCGATTTACCAGGTATCTTGCAAAGAACCATAAAAATTTCGGGCTGTTTTCTGGAGTGTACCTGATATAAAATTCAAAATCCGGTATCAAAGGTTTTTTTTAAAAGAGAATCGCAACAGTTACACAAGCAATAATAATCTTGTGAGTTTAGTTGAATAATCAGAAAAATTGGGTAATCTTATATAAATCAAATAGAAATATTCACACAACAGGGTGTTCAATGGTTAAGGTTTACACAATCGCATCCGGAAAAGGTGGGA
The DNA here is from genome assembly GCA_963841015.1 of uncultured Methanoregulaceae archaeon. Classification (GTDB taxonomy): domain Archaea; phylum Halobacteriota; class Methanomicrobia; order Methanomicrobiales; family Methanospirillaceae; genus Methanoregula. The sequence goes on from CAWJAX010000003.1 coordinate 768,826, forward strand.
CGGGAAAGACAACCGTTTCTGTTAATCTCGGAACGATGCTTGCCCAACTCGGAAAAGAGACCTTTCTTATGGATGCTGATATCGGTATGGCAAATGTTGGACTGCTCCTCGGTCTGCAGGATGCACCGGTCACCCTCCATGAAGTTCTTGCTGGAAAGGCCAATGTCAATGATGCTATTTATGAGTGCCCGGCGGGATTAAAAGTGATTCCAGCGGGCATCTCCCTCCAGGGTTTCCAGGCTGCAGATCCGGAAAAGATCCGCGATGTCATGAATGAGATTGTCACACGGTGCGACTTTTTGTTGATTGACGCCCCTGCCGGGATCAGCAAGGATGGTATCGTCCCTCTTGCTGTTGCCGATGAAGTTATCCTTGTCGTAAATCCTGAACTCTCGTCTATCGTTGACGCCCTCAAGACACGGATCCTGACAGAACTCGTCGGGGGTCACGTATTAGGCTCAATTATAAATCGCGTCGATCTGGAAAAACCAGAGACCATGATAAAAAAGATGGAGAAAGTGCTCGGGGTAAAGGTAATCGGAATTATCCCCGAAGATCCCAATGTCCGTCGTGCAGGTTCTGCAAGAACTCCCCTCGTGATCAAGTATCCGACATCCCCTGCATCTAAAGCTTTTCGCCGAATTGGTTCTTCCCTTATTGGTGTTGCTTACAAAGATGATGGGGCCGGGGAGCAGAAAGAAAAATTCATTGAAAGATTTACCAAAGCCCTTTTTTCAAAAAAATCATAAATGCAGCAGAGATTTAACGATTTCTGCTCATTAATTTTTACTGTTTTTCTCATGCAAAAACAGGAGACTTTGGAGGATTAGGGGCCAATAGACCATTCCTGATTCATGACAGATTCCTTCCCCCGTTTGGTGACCTTTGATTAAAAAAAAGCTGAAAAATATGCACCCGGATGTGCATGAAAACCTGCGCGAGGTTAATTCTTTAGCAGCATCACAGGAAGAATTGAAGAAAAAATGGAATATGTCCAGGTACATTCACAGAAGGTTTATTCAGGTTTATTGGTTATGGTGAAAACACAATATTCGTCACCTTTTGACCGGCACTTAACTTCACGACCCTGCACCTTTATTCCAAACGATCCTTCAACTATCCCTGCAAGGAGACCTGCTGTACAGTAACAGACATTTTTTCCGGTATTCCCAAAAGCTTCTGATTCAATAGTATGTTCAAGGGTGATGGTTTTTTCTTTCTTTGCTTCGTTCCATTCCATACTGATGATCTTGAACCAGCCCATCTGGGAAAAAAATGCAAACGCCATATCAGAGAGGAGGTTTGGCCTGGTTATTCCCATTTTCTTATAGTGCTCAACATTTTCCCTGCCCATATCCATATAGGCACGATAGTTGACTCCACCGGCAGGCATCTCACCCATGGTCTTTTTTAATGAATTCATCATGGAGGTGAAGATAAAACGTGGCATAATAACGACTGGATCATCAATCAGCTTGATCCTTCCTTCAAGAGGTTTATGCTCGAAATATTCCGTAATGGCGGAATCACCTTTAACGATAGCCTCTGCCTTCCATTTCCAGCTGGATTCCCGTTGATCGGCAACAAATTCACAAAAATCATCACCGTTTGCATGGCACTTTATTTCGATGCAGAACCAGTTCTTACCCGTTACAGCGATCAGGACCCCCTCAATCCACCCTCTGTGGATACCACAGACTGGCATCTTCCAGTCCTTAAGAACGTCAGATTCAAAGGTTTGTTTGGTCCGAAGTACAATCCTTGTATCGCTGGATTCAACGAGTTCAAAAGGAGCACCCCAGCCCTGCTGGTGCTGGAGCTGGAAAACCAGCATAAGAAATTCTGCGGGTGTGAGATCCATACCAAACTTTTTTAGCAGGTTATTTAGTCCTACCGAACCCTTACCAACGGAGTGGAAGAGCTTGCGAACCGCCTGTACTGCAAGTTTTTTATCGAGATTTGCTTCATACATCTCGTAGATGGCTTTCACGAGATAGTTCGGGTTGCTTGCTGTTTTTACTCCAAAAACCGAATACGAACCGGCTAGAGGGTCCATCTCGATATACGGGGCGATACTTTTCTCCCCTTTGATGAGCGCCTCGAAGTCTTCACGTCCGATCTTCATGGATGACAAATCTGTTATTATCTGATTAAAGGATTTCGTCTTTTTTTTATAAAAAATTCTGTCATGAATGGCCAATTCAAAAAGGAAGAAAGGATTGAAGTGAATTAAATTTCCAGGAGATTTTTTGCATTAAGATCCAGCAGAATTTTTGGGTGTGATACATCAAACGATATATAAAACGTGGTAATATTCTGGGAGCGATCCATGACAATGCAACTGTATTTCCCATGTGCCAATTTAAAACTGACAGTTCCTTCATCTGTGGTTATATCGTTGCCATAAATTCTGCCCTCACTACGGATTGATACACTGAGACCATTTTGAGGAATGGAGTCTCTTTTTATGGTAAGCGTGAGAACTCCCATACCTTCACTTTTTTTACCGATCTCCGGTATCAAAGACGGAAGGCTCTTTTTCAGGTGCATCTTTTCAAAAATACGCGACCCCATGACTACAGCATCAACAATATCCGGTTTCACATCATAGAACTCGAATTTTTCGTTTCCTGAAATCATCATTACCGCTTTATCACTGTACAGAGATCCCTTATCATCGATGTAGATAGCACCTTCAGCCTCACCATCGATAAATGCAAGATAATTTTCCCTTTCGTTTACTTTTGCCACAGCTATCCCGTTGGATCTTCGTGATGAGGTTACATCGAACAGTTCATGAAGGGTAAATATTCCGATGTATTTTGAGCCTTTTACGATATTATCCAGCAGATCATGAATCACACTGGGGATGCTCTTTTTTAAGTGTGTCTTTTCAAAAATCCGGCACCGCATGACAATAGTCTCAATAATATCCGGTGTTATTTCATAGAACTCGAATTGTTCGTGACCGGAGATCATCTTCGCTGCCTTATCACTGTATTCTGTTCCCTTGTCATCGATATAGATAGCGCCTTCGGCTTCACCGGCAAGAAAAGCAAGATAATATTCCCTTCCGTTCTCTTTTGCTACCGCAATTCCGTTGAAACCCCGGGATGAGGCAAACTGGAAGAGTTCATGAAGGGTAAAAGTCCCCAGATGCTTTGAGCCCTTGTGGATATTTTTTATCAGATCCTGTATTTTCATCAAAACTCATCTCAATGGGAGTACTACCTGCCAAGAAAATTACACGAACTTTTTCCCTAGATATATGGTTGAGTTATTTGCAACATGTGTATTTTACATTTGCGGAACTATCTTTTCTTTTTCGCACACTATCGCCATGCATAAGTGTTCATAAAAAAAATGATATTTTTGATTTATGGAAATACTCTACCCAATGGTTATTTCAGCGGTGGCGGTAATTGCCACCCTGATTTATGCATCATATCTCGATTTAAAGGACCGTCGGGTTCCGTTTATTTACTGGTTACCGATGCTCGGAGTGGGCATTATCTGTACCGGGTACCTCCTGTGGCAGACAACGGCAAACCTCAGCCTGATTCTCGGCTACCTTTCCCTTGTCGCAAGTTTTCTCTTTGTGGACTACCTTGATAACCGGGGCAGGACAGACTCCCCGGGTCTCACGTTTTATTACAAAAAGAACTCAATTTTTTATTATCTTGCCCTTGTCTTGATCCTCCCGGTTTTGTCATGGTTTGTCCTTGCACCATCCATCAATAACCAGCTGATCCCGTGGTACGCGATGTTTGCCGGTATTTTTTCCTATATTTCGTATGGGGAATACAAGGGGATTTCTGATGAAAATACCCGGCAAAAACACCGGAAAAAGGAGCCGAATATCTCAGAGTCTTTCAACCGTTGGTATTTCGTACCGGTTGTGATGATATTTGCGATAACAGCTGTAATCATGCTCATCAGTCCGGATGGCTGGGGAACTCAATCTTTCGTAATTCTGCTCATGGCAGTCTTTTCCGGGATTTTCTATATTTTTGCACGAATGCACCTGTTCGGAGGTGCCGACGCATGGGCGCTGATATTTATCTCATTCTGCCTGCCAACGTTCCCGTTCACACCACTTCTCGGTAACCCGCCACTTGGATTCCTGTCCTTCTCGGTTCTTATCAATGCCCTGCTCCTGAACCTAGCGGCACCGATCGGAATCTTCATAACAAATATTATCCGGAAAAACCGGGCTCCGCTGATGTATATGTTCTTTGGTTTCCCGGTAAAAGGCGAAAAAATACAGAATGAATGGGGTTTTGTGATGGAGGATTTTGAAGAGAGTAAAGGAATCGTCAGCAGGAAATTTGTCGGCTTTTGGGATTCCATAAAGCGTATGTACAGCGGTGAAGGCAGGATATACACAAAGGATCTTCGGGAGCATCCTGAAGATTACCAAAAAGAACTGTCGCTCTACAGGAAAGCAGGAACCGTATGGATTTCATATGCTGTACCATTCATCATCCCCATTACAGACCGGTTTGATTATTGCAATCATCTTTGGTGATCTTCTCTTCGCATTTATGGAAATAATTGCAGGAGCGATATAAGATGCTTAACCTGAAATTTGTGGACGGCCTGATTCCGGTCATAGTACAGGATACAAAAAATCGTGAAGTGCTGATGATGGCATATGCAAATGATGAAGCCATCCGTCTCACAAAAGCGACCGGATATGCCCATTACTACAGCCGAAGCAGGAAAAAACTCTGGAAAAAAGGCGAAGAGAGCGGGCACTTCCAGAAGGTAGTTACTATCCTTACCGATTGCGATGAGGATTGTCTTATTTACCTCGTTGAGCAACAGGGTGCTGCCTGCCACACGGGATATGTCTCCTGCTTCTACCGGACACTTGACGGTACGGTAGTTGGAATAAAAGGGTTTGACCCGGAAAAAGTATACGGAAAAAAGGGAAACTGATTCTTTTTATAAGTAAATTCCGTACTCACTTCAGGAAAAATCTCCATATTTCTTGTTTTAATTTTCTGACTTTGGCACGGGAAGCAAAAACGGGGAGATGCCTTTAGCAGACATGAATGATTTGTACCGGGCAGAGATCCGCGGCTTCCTGTGCACAACAACCGAGATACTCCGGTACAATCCCTTCTGACCGATCGCCATTGAACCGGTAGTTATCGATAACTTCCGAGTATGAATCACAGGGATTCTGGCTAAACAGTTCAGGGCAGATATTCCAGCATGCCCCACAGCTGACACATGCTCCGCGATCAATAGAGACGTTCATCGGGAAATTCCGTTCAATGGTAAAGACACCTTGGAGATATTGGGATAAAGGAGTTTGTAACGATTTTTTTAAGGAACAGGAGAAACACTTACTGCAAATCTCAAAAACAAGGTGGGGTAAAGGGAATGGGATTATACCCTTTATATAGATAACAGGGATAACCATTTTCGGGTTCTCATCATGAATAAGTTGTTTAATCAATGGTTTACACTTGTTTTTTTGGTGGGACACGATACTACGAAATTCTCATCTACTATGTGATTGCATGTTTTTATGAGAGAAGCATGGAAAGTCACCGAGTACAGGATATGATGCGGCTGATGGCATCAAACATCCGGGCAATCGCTAATACAATTTCAGACAAAGATGTCGAAAAATTTATTGCAGAACTGCTCAAAGCAAAGCGTGTCTACGTAATGGGGGCGGGACGATCCGGACTTGTTGCAAAAGCATTTGCCATGCGACTCATGCATCTTGGGTTACAGGCATTTGTTGTCGGGGAAACGATCACCCCCTCGTTGAATAAAGGGGATATCATGGTTGTCTTCTCAGGTTCTGGCCGAACCAAGACCGTTGCCGATATTGCGGAAACAGCAAAAGAGATTGGCGCGAAAATCTGCCTGATAACTTCAAATGCCGAATCGAGAATCGGAAAGATATCAGATTGCATCGTGATTATCAAACATCACCGGGACAAGGTGGGGGATGATGCCGTTGAATTTGAAATTCGTCAGATGATGGGGGATCACAAGTCGTTTGCACCGCTGGGCACTCTCTTTGAAACAACTTCGATGATCTTTGCCGATGCAGTTATTTCCCGGCTGATGGAGATCACCCAGGTCGATGAGATTGCATTAAAGAAGCGTCATACAAATATCGAATAGATGAGGAGGACGATGATATGAAATTGAGATTTGCTGAACGGGTACAAAGTATTGAAATATCCGGGATCAGGAAAATATTTGAAGCTGCGGGTCCTGATTCAATCAATCTGGGTCTTGGACAGCCGGATTTTGATACCCCGCAACACATAAAGGATGCAGCGATTGAAGCGATTTTAGAGGGGAAAACCGGCTATACAAACAATACAGGAATTCCTGAACTACGGAGTGCAATCTGTAAAAAATTAAAAAAAGAGAACGGCCTCTCCTATGATACGGATCAACTGATTGTAACTGCAGGTGCAAGTGAAGCACTCCACATCGTAATGCAGGCGCTGGTTGGTGAAGGGGACCGGGTCCTCTGCCCGGACCCGGGATTTGTCTCGTATGCTGCTCTTGCCACCCTTGCGGGGGGGCGCCCGGTAAGTGTCCCACTCATCCCGAACCTTCATGTAGATGTGGAGAGGGCAAAAGCACTTATGGACGGTGCACGGATCATTGTCCTGAATTCCCCGGCCAATCCTACCGGTGCTGTTGAAAATAAAGATTCTGTCAGGGCGCTTGTTGAATATGCAGATGATGCAGGAGTCACGGTAGTTTCCGATGAAGTGTATGAACATTTCATCTATGGTAAACAGCACTGGAGTGCCGCCCTTTTTGGGGAAAATGTGATTACTATTAATGCAACAAGCAAGACCTATGCGATGACCGGCTGGCGGTTGGGATATCTCGCAGCTCCTGCAGAGATAGTGGCACAGTGCGTGAAGGTACACCAGTATTGCCAGGCATGTGCTACCTCGATTTCCCAGTATGCGGCTCTTGCAGCATATGAAGGGGATCAGAGCCCGGTCACCATGATGTGCGACGAATACAAGATGCGGCGGGATCTCTTCTGCAAAGGACTGGCAGATTTGGGATTTTCATTCCCGGTTCCTGAAGGTGCATTCTATGCATTTGTACCGATGAAACCAGATCTCATTCGGAGAATTATCGAAAATGGCATTATTATTGTCCCGGGAACAGCGTTTGGCGTAAATTCCCCGGAATATGCCCGTTTCAGTTACGCAACTTCCCGGCAAAACCTGAACCGGGCTCTTGACAGGATACAAAAAGTAATGAGTGAGTAATATGGTCAAAGAACTTTTAAAAAAATTATCCAATGCACATGGTGTATCGGGCAGTGAAAGCAGTGTATTTGCGGTTATAAAAAAGGAGCTCAAAGGGCATGTTGACGAGATACATGAAGATCCCCTTGGTAACCTGATAGCAATCAAACGCGGTAATAAATTCAAAGTAATGCTCGCTGCTCACATGGATGAGATAGGGCTTATGGTCAAGTATGTCGATGAAAAGGGATTTATCCGGTTTGTCGCTCTGGGGGGTTGGTACGGCCCGACACTCTATAACCAGCGCGTTATCCTGCATGGATTAAAAGGTAAGTACCTTGGGGTCATCGGAGGGAAACCCCCTCACATGATGGACGAGGAAGAACGCAAAAAAGGCGTTAAAATCGATGATATGTTTATCGACATCGGGGCTAAGAACCGCGAAGAAGTGGAATATCTCGGTATTGAAGTTGGAACACCAGTGACGGTAGACCGCGAGTTTGCCGAACTTGCCTTTAACCGGGTATCGGGAAAGGCGTTTGATAACCGGGCTGGTGTTGCCATGCTGATAAAAGCCTTAAAAGAGATGGATTCGCCTCTTACCATTTTTGGGGTTTTTACGGTTCAGGAAGAGGTCGGACTCAAAGGGGCACGGACAAGCGCTTACGCGCTCGATCCTGATTGTGCAATAGCAACAGATGTCACCATCCCGGGTGACCATCCTGGAATAGATATGAAAGATGCTCCGGTGGAGATGGGAAAAGGCCCGGTGATAACTATTGTGGACAGTAGTGGTCGTGGACTCATCGCAAGTCGGAAAGTAGTGAAGTGGCTCAAGGACACAGCCGATACTCATGGAATTCCGGTACAGATGGAAGTCGGGAGCGGAGGAACGACGGATGCAACAGCAATCCATCTGACCAAAGGCGGGATCCCCAGTACAACCGTAAGTATCCCCACCCGGTATATTCATTCACCTGTTGAAGTTCTGGATACCGAAGATATTGAAGCCGGTGTAAAATTACTGGTGGCAGTCTTTGAAACAAAAACCTGCACTTTAAAATCGATCTCTCTTTTTTAAGACAGGACACCTTCTCCTCATAAAAAACAGGATACAGAATTAAAGATAGTTTATATCGCGCCGGCCGGGTTATTGCCTTAATTCAAATCTATGAGTTATTTCCCCATCGACCGGAATGCTGACGGCAGGACCGCGATTGGCAACCCTTCATATTCGCGTTCTGTTGGCAGGTTATGATTGGGGGGACATTTCCTCTATGGCAAATGGAAGGAGGGGCTGTTTTGTGCGTAAAATATTTGGTAAAATTATGAAAGAAGAAAATTATTTCATCAATCGTAAAATCTCGCTCAATTCTGTATTTAAAAAGTTGAAATCAAGAACAAACAGGAAAATGAGTCAGACATTGCCTATTAAAATATTTGCATGGCAGACTGTAATGCAGACTTCGTCTGCAGTGATGAATACTAATTCTATATGGCAAATTAATATAAATAACTAAATATTATTCAGATTTAGTCACGGCATGTGGCTTGGAGGGAAAAAATGCAATTGGTAGAAGTAATGCGGGAACGGATGTGGGTGAAAGATGGTGATCTTCTTGAAAGTGAAGGTCAGTATGAAAAAGCAATAGCTGCTTATGATCATGCTCTTCAGATTGATCCAAGTGATGCAGATGCCTGGTTCAATAAAGGAACAGCCCTGAAAAAAATGGGAAAAATCTCTGAATCAACGAAATGCGTTGAAACTGCAATAAATCTGTATTGCGGCAGATAAGATATTACGGAATATTTCGGGAAACGTGGTCTGGAGGAAAAAATGGAAGCTATAGGAGTACCAAGCGCTAAAACAGAATCAGATTATCTTGTCAAACTTGCGCAGGAGAAAGCGATGGCAGGAGATCATTTTTTAGCGGTAAAATATCTTAAAGAAGCAATCGATCTATATCCAAGAAATGCCAATGCACACCTTCTCCTGGGAAATTGTCAGGATTGTCTTGAGAAAGTTGATGATGCAATCATATCCTATGACAAAGCACTAGCGATAGACCCTGAGAACGCAGAAACCTGGTTTAATAAAGGAATGACCCTGAAGAAAATCGGGAATCTTAAAGAAGCAACGCTGTGCATTGAGAATTGTATTGATCTTTACTGTGGCAGATGAGTATAAATCATTTTTTCGGTTGCAGAGTGTCAATGCCCTGCCAGATTTTATTATTTTATCCGAACAGTTAATACATCAAGGAAGATCCGGACAGAGCTCACACCCGATACATATTTTTCATGGGGCCTTATGCTCCCTACTTTTTAGTGTAGGGAAAAATGGATTTCGGACCTTTCAACATTATCGTAAATTACAACAAGTTATGCATTATGACCAGGAGCATAATAATTCGGTATGGGGGCATACAGGAGAATCAGAGTTTAAAATTATTACTCTGTAGAAAATTTATTAAAAAATAATATTTGAAAAGAGGTTTTGACGTAGAAAAAGGTACGCCCGGCCGGGACTTGAACCGGGTCAAAAGATCCGCAATCTTCTAGGATGTCCACTACCCCACCGGGACACTGAATTTAAGGCTGTCTGCCTTACTAAAATTGCTTTCATCGCATAAATAACTCACCGTTTAGGGATACAGAGGAAAAATTATCAGAATCTCAAAAGACGAAACGTATGGGCATAAACAGAAAAATCACATAAAAAAAACAAATCAACACAAAAAAAAATAAAATTTATTGATTATTCACCCGATCATCCAGTCCAAGTTACTCTGGGTGTTGCCGTAGTTTCAACCTTCACAAAATCCCGGGGATTGGGATCGAAGTTGGCGCAGTCTGTCGTCATATTAAATAATATTGTATCATTTATATTCCCCGCAGGCTTTACCCAAACCATTGCAGTCGCAGTAATATTATTTCGCTTGAATTCGATTTGCAAATTATCACGTTTCAGTACTTTGAGGGTCCGATTCAGATATTGATTATATCCCTTCGCCGTTCCGAATCCATCCTGGAGATAAATTTCCCCGGTTGATTTGCTCCGGACGGTGACTTCAAACCAGGAAACGGGACTGTAAGTATCATACGATATTACTTTTTCACCCTCTCCCGTTATCTTGGAATCAACGACTTTTTTACCGGTTATATTAGAGGGTTTGACGGTATAATTAATATACATCGGGGGGCTCTTCAGATCGAACGTTATCGCGGTTGTATTATATTCATACGTGTTTTTCGGTGATGTATAAATGCGGCAGTATTTATCCTCGGGGAGTTGGGTTGTGGGGGGTATAGTCCGATATCCATTACCTGAAGTTATAGTTACAAAAGGTGTTACTTCCGTAACAAAGATGGGAGTTGGTGTTGCTGTTGTCGCAACGCTGGTTTGAGCGGGATTAAAAAAATTTCCGGTTGTTGAAGATGATTTACTGTCTTTTGGCGGTGCGACACAGCCGGTTGCGGCAACAATAAGGATAATAGTAATACAGCAAATAATGCTTACTAATTTTTCTTTCATATTTTAATAGTACCAGCTATTCATAGTAATTAAGTATTTTCACATTGATGTGTCCCTACTATTAAAAATTGTTTATCCAAAAAAAAGATTTTCAACCTTTATCATGTTTTTCATAAGAAATTTTACCTGTATTACGATACATTTGGAACAGTGTCAAAAAACTATTAATTTTTTTAAGTTGACGCCCCATCTGCCCAAAAGATTACTCAGGAATTCTCTCTCTTTTTAAAAATTTTTAAAATTAATTGAATGCATCATAGATTATCAATACGGATGCAATTTTCCTTCCTTAAAAAACAACCAGCAAAATAATGCGAGGGATGGGATTCGAACCCAAGAACTCCTGCGAGATCAGGCCCTGAACCTGACGCCGTTGACCTGGCTTGGCTACCCTCGCGCTTGTATACATTATGTATGAAATTAAATAAAGATAGGGGGTCACTCCCCCTTTCCGGCGGTGTTCCCGTTCAGGGATTTCTTCATCTCCCGGTCACGAAGCTCATTGCGCTTAATCTTTCCTGATATGGTTTTCGGGAGGGAGTCCACGAATTCGATTGCACGCGGGTATTTGTATGGTGCAGTAACCTTTTTCACATGGTTCTGGATCTCACGAACAAGTGGCTCAGAGGGTTTAATTCCGGGTTTGAGAATCACGAACGCTTTGACAATGAGCCCCCTGATATCATCCGGCGACCCAACAACAGCTGCTTCCTGAACTGCCGGGTGCTCGATCAATGCACTCTCCACTTCAAAAGGCCCGATGCGGTAGCCTGAAGCTTTAATCACGTCATCGTCCCTGCCGATGAACCAGTAATAACCATCCTCGTCCTTATACGCCTTATCTCCGGTATAATAGAAACCGTTTACAAATGATTTCTTATTTTCTTCATCGTTGTACAGGTATTCCCGGAATAATCCAACCGGGTGTGGATCGAGCCTGATGGCAATTTTACCTTCCTCATGGAGACCAACCTGTTTCCCATTGTCATCATGCAGCTCAATGTGCCAGCCGGGCGATGGTTTCCCCATTGACCCGAATTTCGGAATCATACCGGGAAACGTACCGATACAAAGCACAGTCTCTGTCTGCCCGTACCCTTCGTAGATTGTGAGCCCGGTTGCATCCTTCCATGCCTTTATAACCTCAGGATTGAGCGGCTCACCGGCACTCACACAATGCCGGAGTTCGGTAAAATCGAACTTGTCCAGGTCAGCAAGAATGAGCATGCGATAAATTGTGGGGGGACAGCAGAACGTTGTTATGCCATATTTCTCGATGAGGGGAAGAATCTCGGTCGGATTGAATTTATTTCGAATATCGTACACAAAAATCGCCGCACCTTCGATCCATTGCCCATAAAACTTCCCCCACGCACTTTTTGCCCAACCCGTATCAGAGAGAGTAAAGTGAAGATCGTTGATGCGTATATCATGCCAGAACCGTGCGGTAACAATATGCCCGAGTGCATAACTCTGGTCGTGCACCGCCATCTTAGGTTCACCCGTCGTTCCCGATGTGAAAAAAATCACGAGTGGATCAGTACTCTTGGTTTTTTTCATACCAGGAAGTGAGACTATTTTCGTTGACACCGGAGCTGGAAAATCGAGTTCGACAGGGTAGCTGATCCAGCCCTGCCGTTTACCATCGATTACTATCTTGCAGGACAGTGATGGACACTCCTTTGCAATCTGATCGATTTTTTCAGCGTGCTCCTGGCTTGTTATGACCATCTTGATATCAGCAATATTTATCCGGTATTTCAGATCATGGGGGGTTAACATGGTTGGCGCGGGACAATAAACTGCACCACGTTTGATCAATGCAAGAGTAAATGTCCACCATTCAGGGACACGGGGCAGCATAATCAGGACCCGGTCGCCTTTGTTGACGCCATACTTGATCATGATGTTCACTATCTGGTTGGAAAGACGCATCAAATCCCAGAAAGTAAATTTCTCCTCTACACCATCCTGGTTCACCCAGATCATCGCGAGTTTGTTCCGATCCTTATTCGCCCATCCATCGATCACATCAAAACCGAAGTTAAAGTACTCGGGCACATCTATCCGGAAGTTATTGCACGTTTCATCGTAACTGACCATGTTATGATCATTATGACCAAATACCGGGCCGGCAGATGGCAACGCAGCTGCACCAGCTGGGCCTGTTCCTGAACTTCCCGCAAGGTTCTTGTGGCATGCCTCGCTAATCCAGTCAGACCGCGAGATTTTTCGCTTTTCACACGATTTATCGATAGTGTCTGTAAGCGTATCGTCCATTGTAACAGAATACCGCACCATTCTAGATCGGTTTGATGGTGCACTTTATGAGCATTTCGATTATAATATGCACCACCATCAAGAAAATCCCCAAGAACTTAATATCTCCATCAAGGGTTCATTCAAGAATTGAGTTACTGATCGGCTCCGCAATTCTTTTATAAAAAATTCTGGTGCAGTTCTTTTAATCCTCAGGCAGATGTATTCAGGTACACCAGGGAAAGATTCCTTTAAGGAGTGCTCTTGGGGGGGGTGCCAGGCTTCATTAATATCATGAATTTTTTTTATACGGACTGGCAGGGATACGTTATGGATGAAGGAAAGTCGCTTCTTTCGTATCACGGAAATGAGATCCCGAGGATGTGATCTCTACCGAGGGGACATAAAGATTGTCCATTAGTATTATGATTCAGAGAAAAGCATAGTATAGTGGATGGCAGATAAAAAGTACGAATCATTAAAAATTGAGAATATCGTAGCATCGGGTGTTATTGCCGATTCAATTGATCTTGTTGATGTTTCCAGTAAGATTAAAAGCTGCGAACTCAACACGAAGCGATTTCCCGGCGCAGTCTACCGGATCGAGAACCCGAAGATTGCGTCACTGATTTTTTCATCCGGTAAGGTCGTGCTGACCGGTATCCGGGACAAAAAAGCGCTTACTGAAGGGCTCAGAATAATCATGAAGTCTCTTAAGGAGGCAGGTGTCGATACTTACAAAGAACCAAAAGTGGCAATAACGAATATTGTCTGTTCGTATGATATCGGGAAATACATCAATCTCAACAAAGTGGTCATCACCCTCAATCTGGAAAACATCGAATATGAGCCCGAACAGTTCCCCGGGCTTGTGTACCGGATTAAGGATCCCAAGATCGTTGCTCTTCTCTTCTCTTCAGGAAAGATCATCCTTACAGGCGGCAAGAACCTTGAGGATATCAAGAAGGGTCTGGATTTCCTCGAACAGAAACTCGAAAGTATTATGTAATTTTTTTTTAAAATTGCCCTTTTTTATTCAGTTATGACCAGTACCGGTGTGTCTGGATAAAATTTCGTTCCGCTTTCATTATCTCCCGGTAAAAGGCGTCACCATCAGTCAGGGTTGCAAGAATGCGGGACGCGTTCTCCGGTCCGACACCCCGAGCTGAAAGGGCGATCACTGCTTTCTTTCCACTGGACAGCACAATATTGGCATTTTTTAAGAGACGCTGCTCTATCGCACGCTCACCCTGGGTCTTCCGGGATTTCCGGATATCTGAGTACAATTCATCTTCATAGGGTTTGAGTGCTGCAATGAGACGCGCCCCGCATTTCGGACATTGCGGTTGATCGGGAACGCGGGAGACAACGGTCCGGCTCTTCCAGTCCCTGCAGTTCATGCATACGAGGAGCACATCATCCTGGTCAAGCCTGCGTTTCAGCGTTGCGAGGACCGCTTGATCAGCCGTAGGGGGAGGGATTTGATCACGGGATGAAAGGAGTCCACCGGCACCGATCAATGAATGAGGGCCCAGCGCAACACAGATTTCACCCTGTTTCACCTGACGGATAATTCCAACAGCGGTATCGATATCCATATATTCTGAGAGTAGTTCCCGGTATGCTTCCTGTTGAACAACCGTGCCATCAAAGTATTCTAAAAGACGCTGGATACTGATCTTTTCATAATCGGCATCCGGATCGATTGCACCAAATTTCTTTGCAATCTGAACCAGTTTCCACTTGAAAAGTGCAGTGCGTTTCAGGGCAAGCCGGAGAATTCCCGGCATGTGTGAAGCGTCAAGGGAGAGCAGCAAATCCCGAACATCTGCAGCCCTGACAGAGGAGGGGAGTCGCAGAAGCATGCGATATGCGTCAAGTTCAAGACCGACAGTCGTTCCGTACCGTGCAGATATGAGAATCGAAAGAACACGTCCCAGAGCTTCATTTGTCTTGTGACCGGCACAGACATTACATACTACCCCGTCATCGGTATTTTCCAGCGTGATGAGGATATCAGTGGGTATCAGGGACCGGTTTTTATCCATTTCATACAGGAACTTTTCTGCATAGGTGATGCAATCCGGCTCTGAGGTATATTCTGAAATGTCCCGCCTTCTCCGTACGCTTCCGACTTCGCAAGCAACCGAGTATGGTACCGGAATCTGCTCGCCTTCCCAGGAGGGTAGCTCTCCCAGTGCTTTTTTTGCAGGTTCTACCGTCAGTTTTCCGTCGGCGATCTCAATTACACGCCAGAGCTGCCCTTTGGTGATGAAAACCACACCCGTGTGTACCCATCCGACCACAAAGGATTCATCGAGGGAACCAACCGTTCTTCGGGAGACCATATCAAAGATCGGCACCTTTCGCTCATCGTGTATCATGGAAAGGTTGCCGGCAAGGTAGCGCCGGGCGCGTGCCGTTGTGACAATCCGGCTCTTATCGATCCGGATTCAGCCGGTGCTCCTCCATCTGCCGGCACACGTCATCCAGGAGCGTTCCGCAATCGGTAAAGATAGCAGTGCGTTCAAGGATCTCACGGATTTTTGCCCGTTCTATCTCACCATATTCCACAGCAATGGCAGCAATCTGGTTTGCAAGAACATCAGCGGCATTCCTGTGGGGCACAACCCGTTCGATCTCGTTTGCTTTGGCTTTTTTTGCGATGACCAGGGACTCAAGCAGATCGTCAAAACCGGTTGCAAAAATTGTTCCCCTCGATATGGTGTTCAACCGGTGACCGGCACGACCTATACGTTGCACGAGCCGGGCAACTTCCCGGGGGGATCCAAACTGGATCACATGGTCAACCCGACCGATATCGATTCCCAGCTCCATCGATGAAGTGCAGATGAGTGTCCGGATCTCACCGCGTTTGAACCGTTCCTCGGCATCGATTCTTACCTCTTTTGAAAGTGATCCGTGGTGCACCTCAACATTCCCGTGTTCATACAGGGCATGCCCCAGTGCTTCGGCAGTCACCCTTGTGTTCACAAAGACAAGGGTTGATCCTTCCCTTTTCAGGGCTTTTAAAAGAGCCTCAGTCTGCCGCTGGAAATTGTCGCCAACAAACCTGACAGTGATATCCAGCTGTTTTGCGACGGGAACCGAAACTACTGAAAACACACGTTCACCGCAGAGAAAACGTGCAATATCCTCAGGGTTTCCGACGGTTGCTGACAAACCAATGCGCTGGAATTCACCTGCATATACCTGGAGCCGTTCAAGCGCAACAGCAAGCTGGGCACCGCGTTTGCTTCCTGCAAGTTCATGTATCTCATCGATTATCACGAACTTTACCTGAGCAAGATGCTTTCGGAGCCGTTTTCCCATAAAAAGTGCCTGGAGCGTCTCCGGGGTAGTAATCAGGAGATCGGGAGGGGACAGTGCCTGTTTACGTCGTTCTCCCATAGGAGTGTCCCCATGACGCACACCGACAGACAGCCCGAGCTCACTGCACCACCATTGCATGCGCGCAAGGATATCGCGATTGAGTGAACGTAAAGGTGTAATGTAAAGCGCTTTAATGCCACCACCTGCAGGCAGAGAAAGGAGGGCATTAAAGACCGGAAACATCGCACTCTCAGTCTTACCAGTACCGGTTGGTGCAATCAGGACAACGTGATTGCCTTTAAGGATAAGCGGTATCGCCTGTTTCTGGGCATCAGAAAGCACGGAAAACCCGCGCTTTTTTATACATGCCTGAACCTTCGGATCCAGCACTTCAATCGCTTTCATCTGATTGCAGCGAACTGACGGGGCCGATATATGTCCCATCGGCAAGGATAATCTCTGCTTCCTCTTTTTTCATGCATCTCGACAGCGGCGAGAACGGGTTTTTGATAATCTGAAGGATATCATACCCTGCAATTTCGTTAAAAGATGGCACGAACAACATTCGGGTGGTGGGGGAATTTTCCAGAGTTGTATCCATCCCCAGCCTTTCCAGGTCAAGTCCGACCCGCAGGTATGCCGGGGTCTGAAGGGCGCACCCCACTTCATCTTTCAGCAGGAACAGGGGATGATGGTGCCCGATAACAATCAGATGTCCTGCAAGCTCAGGGGAGGGGTACATATGCCCGTGAAGATATCCGACTCCATCAATGATTGTTCCATTTCTTGGCTGGAGCTCAGTATCAAGAAGATAACGTTCTATACCGATGTCGTGGTTACCGGGAAATACCTTCAGGGGGATTCGACTGCGAATAGCATCAAGAATTCCCGGCATCTCAAAATACTCCTGACGGGTAAGTGAAGGGATACTGTGTTTAATATCCCCCAGAAGTATGAGCATATCGGGATCTGCTGCATCGATAGTTTTCAACAAATGTTCAAGCCTATCAGCACTTCGGCTCCTGAAATGCAGGCCATGGGCGGCGAGATCAGCCTCTATACCGAAATGGAGATCCGCAACAATCAATAGTCGCTGTGAACTGTCGATTACCAGCGCAGGGCCATCACCAAAAAATTCCAGGTTCATAACGTTTTGACAAATCCTTTCTGAGGCTGGTAACATTCGTCATCAAGGATAAGCGATTCAATCGCCGACAAGATAACCTCCTGAGCTATACCACGGATCGCAGCCTGCTTTATAATTTCATCCACAGCAATTCCCCGCGACCCGCTTCCCGCCTGGATGATCTCCATCACCTGGGTGCGAACATCGCGGGATGCAGGAGCATCACTTTCGGTGAGACGAACGGTCTGTACTGCACTTTCAACCATACCTGCCAGGTCATGGAGGCGGTTTTTCGTCATTGAATAATGGCGAACCACAGCAAGGTAGCGCTCATCCGTAAAGGTGCCCTGAATAGCGAGGTGCATATGGTGGAGACGTGCAAGGGTTGATTTTGCTGTTGTCAGCACCCACTGATCACGCACCAGCCGATCCACAACACGAACATTATCAGGGCGAACGGAGAGCATAACTTCCCCATTCTTCAGGTACATCTGGGCTCGCCCGGTGACCGTAACAAATGCGGGCACGGGAAGTTTGCAGAAAGTTTCAGCAAGAGCGGTATTACGGCCACCTATCACCAGATTGAATACACCTGTTGGATCAGCAATGCGGGTGCGCACCATATCGCCGATATCTGCAACTTCGGTCAGGGCACCGGAAAGGAACATATACCGGCACCACGCCCCGCCAGGAGTCACTACCCATGCCGGATTCCCGGAATCCTCATCCTGTACCTGAGAGTGTTGAACCCCCATACTCCCCGGCAAATACCCGTGCTGCACCTTCCATAAAGTCGTATAAGAATTGGTCTGGTAACCGTATTCAAGATATAGTCAGTGCCATACATCGTGTGTGATTACAATGAACAGATAAAATCAACTAATTCGCGCAGCAGTATCGGGAAGACAAAAAGCTACGTCACCGACCACTTGTACAGCACACACAAGAAAGAGGAGCGCCGTCAGACATAGAGGTACGGGAACTGAATTCATATTGGAGGAATAAGACTTTTATCAAGTTCCTGCGCTTTTGCATAAGCAGCTTTTGCCTCATCAATCTGCCCGAGATTTTTAAGAGCATTGCCTTTGTTAAAATAGGCAACCGAAAAGACCGTTGTGAGATTCTCATTGGATGAAAGTGCCACATCAGCTGCAGAAATCGCTTCTCTGTTTCTCCCAAGCATTACAAGAATACCTGCCCGGTTTGACTGAATCAGAGGTTCAAGTGAAGTCACATTAAGGGCAAGAGCATCGTCGGCAGCTGTAAGGGCTTCTGCATATTTACCTTCATTTGCGAGATCAACGCTTTTAGTGTAGAGGGCACCGGCCTCGTTGAATTTCTTTGCGGGATTCGAAGAGATTGTGGGTAAGATGACGAGAAGGGCAAGGGCAATAATCAGTATGGTGATAAGAGATCCAGCTATAATGTACTCCCGGGATTTCATTTTAGATCACTTCTTCAACAGTATACACATTGCTTGTATTAAAAATACAGAGGGAATATCAGATCCGTTTTCGGATAATAAACAATCCCGCAATAACAATCCCGAGCAGCGTAATCCATTCTGGCAGGGGTGTGTAGGTTGTCTTCTTTGCAATTGGTGCTGATGTCGGAACCATAGTTATAGGTGAAATTGTTGATGAACCGGCTGCAATAACGGGTAATGTTGTAAGCACTGGAGTATTCACCGGAATAGCAGGAGATGGAATCTCTTTCACAAAGGTAATTGTTTTTGTCTGAGTTATCTTTCCTTCAAGGTCAGTAATGCCGCTGCTCTTATAGGTTTCCTGCAGGTGATTGAGATTCTGCTTTATCGTGAAAGTATATGTCCCTGCAGGATAGAGCTGTTCCCCTCTCACATTCCGCGCGCTACGGTTCCAGTCTTTGCCGTTTTTCCAGTAAAAGGGGGATTCTGTGATAAAGGGCTGGTTATCAAAGGGTAAGATCACCGTTTGAGAATTTCCGGCACTTCCGGTAAATATATTGCTGATCCTCTGGCCATAGGAATCAGTCAATTCAACAGTAAAAAATGAATCTGCGGGGGTGCTATCAGGACGGTGTAATGGTTGAAGTGCCTGATACAGGTTTGTATCAACACGATAGGTAATGTTCGTTGAAACCGGCACAGATTTCCCGCTCACGTCCTGGTTGTTATCCAGATCCCAGACTTTGATGTTGAGTTGTGGCTCAAGAACTTCAAAAACAACATTCCGGGGTTTTTTATCGACACAATACCATGCACCCGGATAACGGGCAAAACTTTCCGGACTGATAGTATAATGATATATTGTTTCCGAGACCGTATTTATTTCATACAGGGTAATGGTTTTCTCAGGAGGCGCGCTTGCGTTCGTACCGTTTTGCCACCATGCTATTGTATGACATCCATTCAATGCTGTGGAGATATCCAGGTTGCTTTCACCGATAAAGACCGGAGCACCTGGAGCTGATTTTCCCGGTACTACCCGCTACAGGAGCTGCACACAATAAAAAGACGACAAGAGCGATTATACAATATTTTCCTTGCATGGAAAGTAATTTCAAAACCCTTATGATAAACATTATGACATCATTAAAAAGAGCGCGTGATTTCCTCTGTCAGCAGTGTTCCAAAGGAAAGACCACCCATACTATCCGTTCCCGAGCTTAAATGTAATACCAGGAAAAGAGGATGCCTATGGAAGACAACCATACTATCTGGATTGAAAAATACCGGCCACAAAAACTCGCGGATATCGTAGGGCAGGATGAGATTGTGGAGCGATTGTCATCCTATGTGAAAAGCGGTAACCTCCCCCATCTCCTTTTTACAGGGAGTGCCGGTGTTGGAAAAACGACTGCTGCTGTGACCCTGGCCCGTGAGTTTTTTAAGGATTCGTGGCAGACAAATTTCCGTGAACTGAACGCTTCGGATGAACGCGGGATAGATGTGGTGCGTAACCAGATCAAACAATTCGCAAGAACAACACCCCTTGGAGAAGCGACTTTCAAAATACTCTTTTTGGATGAGGCCGATGCACTGACCACCGATGCGCAGGCAGCCCTGCGCCGGACTATGGAGAGCTGATGCACAGACATGCAGGTTTATTCTTTCCTGCAATTATTCTTCCAAGATAATTGATCCAATCCAGAGCAGGTGTGCAATTTACCGGTTCAAACCTCTGGGACCTGATGCTGTAAAAGAAGAAGCGTGCCGAATCGCCATCCGCGAGGGGCTCACCATAACAAAGGATGCAATGGAAGCAATTGTCTATATTGCACAGGGAGATATGCGCAAGGCAATCAATGCCCTTCAGGGAGCAGCAATTCTCTGTTCCACTATAGACGAAAAGATGGTGTATGCAATCACTTCCACTGCCCGTCCGGATGAAATTGAAGATCTTCTGAAGCTCTCTCTTGGAGGAGACTTTGATGGTGCCGAATCGCTTCTTGCAAGTCTTCTCCACGAACGGGGGATTGCTCCTAATGAACTGATCAACCAGTGTTACCGTGCAATTGTCAAACGGGATATGGATCGCGGATTAAAAGTGGAGCTGATCGACCATCTCGGTGAAACGGACTATCGGCTCTCTGAGGGGTCAAGCAGCGATATCCAGATGGAGGCACTGATCGCCCGGTTCGTACTCTCTTCACAGAAGCTCAGGTGAGGTAAAAATATGGATAAAAACCCGGACCTGCACGATAATGATACGACAGAAAACTGGAGCAGATTATTAAAAAGCAAATATAAAAAAGAGATTGGAGAGATCTCCCGTGAATATCCCCACAAACGTTCCCTTTACATAGACTACCGTGACGTGGAACGGTTTGGAAAAGCCGGGATAGCACTCGCCGACGAACTTCTGGAAAATCCCGGTAAGGTTCTTGAAGACGTCTGGGACGCAATAAAAAGCGGCCAGCTGATACGAATCAAGGATGGAAAAGAACCCAGGGGTATCAATATCAGGTTCACCAATCTCCCAAAAAAAGTTGGTATCCGTAATATCAGATCCGATGACATCAACAAATTCCTCTCAGTCGAAGGTATCCTTCGCAAGACCACAGAAGTCAGGCCGCGGGTCATTGAAGCAGCATTCAAATGCCCTGCAGGACATTTCACCATTAAAAAGCAGAAATACGGGAAATTCATTGAGCCGGAGGGGTGTGCAACTGACGGGTGTTCATTCAAGAAACTGGAGTTATTACCCAAACGCTCGAAGTTTGTCGATTCCCAGAAACTGCGGATACAGGAGTCTCCCGAGGGGCTCCGGGGGGAGAGCAACCCCAGACACTTGATGTGGATGTAACTGATGACCTGTCCGGCAAGGTCGCACCCGGAGACCGGGTGGTGATCAACGGTATTCTCCGTTCAATGCAGCGGATAGTAAGGGGTGAAAAGAGCACCGTCTTTGACATTTTTCTGGAGTGCAATTCCATCGAAATCGCCGAGAAGGAGTTTGAAGAGGTGGAGATCGACGAGAAAGATGAGGATGAGATCAAAACGCTGAGCAGCGATCCCATGATCTACCGGAAGATCACCCACTCAATTGCACCCACCATTTACGGAAGCGAGGATGTCAAAGAGGCAATCGCCCTCCAGCTTTTCGGGGGCATTGCAAAAGAGATGCCGGATGGCAGCCACCTTCGTGGCGATATCCACGTATTGCTTATAGGGGACCCGGGTATTGCAAAAAGTCAGCTGCTCCGGTATGTTGTGAAGCTGTCACCCCGGGCAATCTATACCAGCGGTCAGTCCTCGACCTCGGCCGGTTTAACAGCCACCGCTGTCAAGGATGAATTTGGTGAAGGGCGCTGGACCCTGGAAGCAGGTGCCCTCGTTCTGGCAGATATGGGAGTTTGTGCGGTTGATGAAATGGATAAAATGCAGAAAGAAGACCGGTCTGCTCTGCATGAGGCAATGGAGCAACAATCCATCAGTGTCGCGAAGGCCGGGATAACTGCCACGCTCAAATCGCGCTGCGCCCTGCTCGGTGCAGCAAATCCCAAATACGGGAGGTTCGACATGTATGGAGATATTTCCGACCAGATCAATATGCCCCCCTCCCTGCTTTCCCGTTTTGATCTCATATTCATCATGACTGACCAGCCCGAACAGAAGCGTGACCTTGCTATTGCTGAACATATCCTCAAATCGCATGGAATCGGGGAACTGATTGCCCAGCACAGGAAGACACCGATCCCGGGTATTACTGATGAATACATCCAGCAACAGCTCAAACCGGTCATGCCGGATATCGATCCCCCGCTCTTCCGCAAGTATGTCGCGTATTCAAAACGATCCTGTTTCCCCATACTTTCCCTGGAGGCAAAGGAAGCACTTGTCAGTTATTACCTTAAGCTCAGGGGGATTGCCGAGCCAAACAAGCCGGTCCCGGTAACAGCCCGGCAACTTGAGGCGCTTGTCAGGCTTGCAGAGGCAAGCGCACGGATACGTCTCTCGGATTCCATCGAAAAACATGATGCTGAACGGGTAATCCATATCGTTGACGCCTGTCTGCGCCAGATTGCCTATGATGCAAGGACCGGCAGCTTTGATATTGATAAGATAGCCACAGGTATTTCCAAGGAAAAACGCGATATTGTCCGTGTGATAAAAGACGCCATCCGTGACATTGGCGGGGAAGGAAGACGTGCTTCAAAGGATCAGGTAGTGGATCTCGTAGTGTCAAAAGGGTTTTCGCGGGATAAAGTTGAATCGGGAATCGATATGCTCGTGCGATCTGGAGAGGCAATGGAACCCAAACTGGGTATCCTGCAGCTGATTTGAGAGTGTAAGACCATGATGACTGATCGGGATCGGGCAATTTTCGAAGCCGGAATAAAGCTGGGTGCACTCTACCACCAGTGGGTAGGCACACCCATTTCTCGGAAATCTGCAGCAGGTGTTGAGAGCGCTATTGAACAGGCAGTGATCCTCCAGCCATATGTAGAAGTGATCACGGTCAGGCTTGATCGTAACCTTATGACAGAAAATACATTCGGGTACAGTGAACTGACCGGACTCATGTTCGATGTGGAAATCGTAACACGTGTCGGGTTTACCTATTGCAGGGCACGACTTGCTCCTCTGGATGGTTATCCCCTCATGCAGATTGTGGAGTGTTATGCAATTACCGAAATTTCCCGTCACTGATGATCATATCCACATTGACCCGGTGAACGGAAGAGGGATAGAGGCTGCAAAAGATTTTTTACGGGCTGGGGGGACACATATCTTTCTTGTCTCAAAACCTTCATGGTCACTTTCCCTGTATCCCTCGTGCGGTGCTGACTATACAACAGTTTTTGATGAAACACTCCGCGTTGCAGGGCTGATTGAAGAGATTGGTGTTGTCGTTTATCCGGTCCTTGGAGTTCATCCTGCTGAAGTCAGCAGGCTTTCTGAACGTATGACATTACCAGAAGCTGCTGATATTATGAAAGCCGGTATTGACTGTGCGGCAGCATACATAAAGGCAGGAAAAGCAGTTGCCCTGAAGAGCGGTAGACCCCACTATGAAGTGAGCCCGGAAGTCTGGACTGCATCCAATGACATTCTTACCCATGCCCTGAACTGTGCTGCCGAATGCAGGTGTGCATTACAAATCCATGCTGAAAGTGGTCCATGCACCGATGTTTCAGGGATGGCACGAAATGCAGGTTTCCCGGTAGAACGTGTGGTAAAGCACTACGGTTCACCCGATACTCCTCTCCATCCTTCGCTCATCGCAAAACACGAAGCCATACCTCAGCTGACACGCGAACGCCGGCCATTTACCATGGAGAGTGATTTTATGGATGAGAACTCAAGACCCGGGGCGGTAATCGGCCCAAAATCGGTACCAAGGTATACGTACCAGCTGCTCCGGGATGGCCTGATAACCGAAGAGGACTGCTTCCGGATCCATGCCGAAACAGTCGGAAGAGTATATGGCGTGAGGATCACACTGTAAAAAGTGTTCCAACTCACCTTTTTTATTCCCCACCACCAATAAGTATTCAATGTTTTTGAAAGTTCATTGTTCACCGGGTACGGGTGATATCGTAGCCGTGTGCGATCGCGAATTGCTGAACACCACCATCAGTAACGGCGAGCTTTCTGTTCAAATAACTGAAGGGTTCTACGGCAACACACCTGCCACTGAAGAAATGGTGCGAACCGCATTAAAAAAAGCAGGTAACATCAACCTGATGGGTAAACGTTCGGTGAGTATTGCGATTGAGATGGGGCTGGTAACTCCCTCAGGTTGTATAATGATCGGGGATATCCCCCATGCACAGGTCTACTCGCTATGAGTATCCAGGATTGTTTCTGCCCGAAATGCGGAAAATCGTCGGAACATGAGGGGCTCTGCAACCTTTGCAGGATCGGAAATACTCCCTGGTTTACCTGTGACCGGCGTGTGAAGAGCACCCATTGTCCGAGCTGTGGTGCACTAAAACAGGTAAACACCTGGACAGACACCACACGGGAACGGGGTGGATTGGCACCTGAGCTCGCAAAGGCTGCCGTCCACTTCCACCCGGATGTCCGGAAACCATCAATGGTTGTGAAGGTAGAGGATAATACCCTTAACCGCTCAACGGCAACAATTGACGTGAAGGGATTGCTCTACAATACGCCCGTTGAAGGCACCTGCAGCGTTGAACTCATATGGCATAAAGAACAATGCGACCGCTGTAACAGGATCAGCGGGAGTTATTATGAGGGGATTGTTCAGGTCCGTGCTTATGGGCGACTCCCCAGTACTTTTGAACTGCAGATGTCAGCAGGAATCGCGCAACAGGTAGAAGATTCCCTGCAGGCAGGGGGGGAACGGCTTTCATTTATCGTAGATATGAACGAAACCCGGGAAGGTCTGGATATAACCGTTGGATCACAGCATATCGGGACGCTTATCTCTCAGGGAATAATCGCACAGCTCGGAGGCAGGTTCACCACCCATCCAAAACTGGTAGGGGAAAAAAACGGGAGGCAGCTGTTCCGTATCACCTACTCGGTCCGCCTCCCACGGTTCCAGAAGCAGGATGTGGTACTGAGCCATGGCCGGTATTTTGAAGTGGTTCGGGTTGAGTCAAACCATCTTAAAGTTCTTGATCTTACTGAGGGTATACCACGTGCGGTACGTGAAGAGGATGTTGAACGCCTCGTAGGAAATTTACGGGATGCTGAGTCCGCACTGGTGGCATTTGCTGATGCCGGTATCATGGGCATTCTTGATCCTGAAACATGTCAGACAAAAGAGTTCAGGAAACTGAAATGGCTTGATGTCAAAGCCGGGCAACACGTTCTTGTCCTTCGTGATGGTGATCATCTCGTTGTGGTAGGGTAAAAAAATGCGGGTAAGAGCAGTCCCAAAGGATAAACTCAGAGAGATCTGCAATGAGAGATGGGTAGACCTCACGCGGAGACCATATACCGAGGGGAATATTGCGTGGGTACCTGTAAGGGATGAAGATACCTGCGAACGCGAGATTCCCCCGCGAATCCGGTACAAGGGTAAAGGTTTTTTTATGATCGGTGACGTTGCAGTCATCCGTGGTAAAAAACCCCTCGGGGAAGAAGTTGATGAAATCGTAGGTTTCCGTCACCCTAGGGGGGTCCTCTGGATTGAATCCCTTCAAGATGCAACACGAACCCCCAGAACTCAAATTCTCTGGGGAGATGCCGGAGAAGTTGAACATCACGAGAACGGATATACCTATTTTCTTGATCCCGGTAAAGTGATGTTTTCACCGGGAAACCGAAGCGAAAAAATGCGGATTGCACAGATTGTGCGTAGAAGTGAGAAAGATGAAAAAGTAGCTGATATGTTTGCCGGTATCGGATATTTTACCATACCAATAGCTGGCAGCGGCGCCACGGTTCATGCGATGGAGGTCAATCCGGTCGCATTCGAATACCTGAAAAGGAATGTTCGCGAGAATCACCTTGTTGGTCGGGTTAAATGTTCATTGGGAGATTGCAGGAATCTTTTAACCGGAACCTATGACCGGATCGTGATGGGGCATTTTGATGCCATTTCAATGCTTCAGTCAGCACTTTTACACGTGCATGAAGGGAGCATCATTCACCTTCATAGTATCGGCACGGTAGAGGACCGCATAAAAGAGCAGGTTAAGGGCACAGGTTTTTCTGCATCCATTCACGTACATAAAGTCAAGAAGTACCGCCCACATGCCTGGCACGTGGTGCAGGACGTGACAATTTCATGACCGGAGTCCAAACGCTTGCCGGAAAACAGATAGTAGTCGCTGTGACCGGAAGTATCGCTGCTGTCGAAGTGGTTAAACTGATACATTCACTTCGCAGGTGTGGAGCGGTAGTTCAGCCGGTAATGAGTCACGCAGCGTCATGTATAATCCAGCCGGATGCGCTGACATATGCCAGCGGAAGAGAAACCATCACCAGGTTGTCCGGCTGGGTCGAGCACATAACCTATTGCGGGGAGGGGGGGAGTGCCGATCTTTTACTGATTGCTCCCTGCACAGCAAACACGATCAGTAAAATCGCCTGTGGAATTGATGATACTCCGGTGACAACCTTTACCACAACAGCACTTGGCAGCCAAATCCCCATCATCGTAGTACCTGCAATGCACTACAGCATGTATCGCCACCCCGCAGTTATCGAAAACATCTCAAAACTAAAAACATGGGGTGTGGAGATCGTTGATCCCCGGATTGAAGAAGGCAAAGCAAAGATTGCAGACAACGAAGAGATTGTCCTCCGCTGCGAGCGTGCAGTCCTTGGAACAGCACTTTCAGGAAAAAAAGTACTTATTACCAGCGGGCCATGCCGGGAACCGGTTGATGACATCCGCATACTGACAACACGGTCCAGCGGACAGATGGGAAAAGCCCTTGCACTCCAGGCTTTCCGGCTGGGTGCTGAGGTTACCGTAATACACCGGGATGCCTTTCCCTGCGTGAACAATATTTTTGTGGAAACCGCAGATGAAATGCGATGTGCGGTGCACCGCTGTTTCTCAGAGAGTGGTGCAGATATCTACATCAGTGCTGCGGCAATTTCTGATTTTGCACCGAAAAGAGTGAAAGGGAAAATCCCGAGCGGTAAACCGGTGAATCTTTTCCTGGAACAGCTACCAAAAGTACTTTTGGAAGTAATAGAGCAATACGATTCTCTGATCATTGCATTCAAACTGGGCAGGACACCGAAAAAGATGGCAAAAAAAATGATAAGCCAGGGTATTGCAATGGTGCTGATGAACGCACCGGAAAGCATGGGAAGCGATCACGGTGAATATATGCTCATGACCCAAAACGGAGAATTTCCGTTGAATGGTACAAAGGAAGAGATCGCCAATGCGATATGGAATGCCGTTATTTTAGTAATTTAAGCAAAATTAAAAGTCTCATCCTGATTCCATGTAAGAGAAAAAATAATCCCCTTATTATCACTTGCGTGATAGTTTGGATCCTTTTTACAGGAAAATGTTCAGGGTTGTTTTCATCGCTTAAAAAATTTATTGAACTGATACAGGAATCCACACCGGGATTCTTTAAAGAGGAAAAACGCCCTATCTTCATATTAAATCGTGCACATACCCATGAAGCCAGATCCTGTTGTTGCATTCTGTCCGGGTCATATTTCCGGTTATTTCAAGAAAATTTTAGGAGATACTATCACAACCACGGGGAGTATCGGCGCCGGGATTGTCATCAGCGAAGGAGTTACGGCAACTGTTGAACCCTCCGACAGAATATCGATTTGTATACGACGGAAAAGTTCCCCGAAAACATCATTTGAGGTTTCTTCTGGATCACCATTGCTGGAGCATGTCTTGGAACATCTTAACCTGACTGCATCTGTTACCACGGAATGTGCCCTGCCGATTGGTGCCGGATTCGGGCTTTCTGCTGCAGCACTGCTTGCCACACTCACTGCCCTTAACCATCTTTTTGATCGGGGAATGAATGCTGAGGAAATCGCACAGTGTGCCCACGCAGCAGAGGTAACCCACAGGACCGGGCTTGGCGATGTTGCAGCATGCCAGGGGGGAGGTAGAGTCGTACCGATCCGGCCCGGGGATCCATGGATTGATTGAACGGAGATATGACATGCCTGAACCATTGTATGCAGTAAGTTTTGGACCAATTCATACTCCGACAGTCCTGGGATCATCAGCACAAATGGAACTCGCATCCTCCGCTTTTCCTACAACAACTCCGGGAAATCTCGAGGATTTTTTTCTTCTCTCGCGGCTTTTTGCCCAGCAGAGCGGCCTTATGACACCAGAGGCCCTAAATGTTATCAGGAAGTGTGATGCAGCAGGGATACCATCGAGTATGACAATGCTTGGCAATGGTGTTTTTGCATATGGCCGGAAAGCAAGGGAAATACTTCTGGCCTTTGGTCATGTATATGAATTTCATGTTTCGGCGACAGGTGCACATATTGTGGAGGACCTGCCATGATACCTGTTGATCACCCCCGCTATCGCTCGCTTGTTACCCGTGAACGTTTGGCGGATTGTGCAAAAAAGGGAATTGTTGCATGGGAGGGGCTCACCGCCCATGGGCGTGGGGAAGCATTTGATTATATCATTGGAGAGAGGACTACCGGAAGTGCCCTGATGGCCGAGAGGACGGCCGCCGCAATGCTCCTGATGGCAAACCACCCGGTCATCTCGGTGAACGGCAATACTGCGGCACTTGCAGCGCATGAAATTTCTGCATTGCAAAAGGCATGCGGAGCCTGCGTTGAGGTGAACCTTTTCCACCGGACAGAGGCACGTGTGATCATGATAGAGGACCTTCTCCGTGAAGCAGGAGTCGATGTGTTCTCTGGCGACGCGGAGCAGTTACTGCCACTTTCCCATGACCGGGCCTGGTGCCGGCGTGAGGGCATGTTCTCTGCGGATGTCGTACTGGTACCTCTTGAGGATGGAGACCGATGTGAAGCTCTTGTCGCCATGGGAAAGACGGTGATTGCTATTGATCTCAACCCTCTCTCACGTACCGCTCGATCTGCAACCCTGACTATCGTTGACGAACTCACTCGTGCACTTCCCCAGATAACCTACGCCTGCAGAGAGATTTCTGAGCCGGAAAAAAAGAGTCTCATCAGTTCGGTTGACAATCATTATCTTTTGTCAGAAGCAATACGTGAGATGACTGATAGGTTGTCCCATGCTCTGGATTGAGAAATACCACCCAAAAAAACTTACCGACATCCTCGGGCAGGATCCGGCAATCCGGCACCTTTCCTCCTTTGCTGCATCCAAAAGCGTTCCCCACCTGATTCTTTCCGGACCGCATGGGACCGGGAAAAGTGCGGCGATTGAATGCTTCGCCAGGATGCTGTATGAGGAAAACTGGGAATTAAATACCTCGGTTTTCCAGACAGCTGACCTCTTTTTACAGGGAAAAGCGTACCTTGAACAGGACGATCGATATGCCCATCTCTACCAGAAAAACCAGTCCCTGATTACCAATTTTAAGTATATTGTAAAGTGGTATGCTTCACTCCGTCCGCTTGATACGGAATTCAAACTGATGGTTTTTGAAGATGCCCATGCACTTACCAAGGACGCCCAGCAGGCGTTGCGGAGGATTATGGAGCGTACAAGCACAACCTCCCGGTTTATCTTTTCAACAACGAACCAGAGTGCTCTCATCCCTCCTGTCACATCCCGCTGCCTTCCACTCTTCTTTTTGCCTGTGGACGAGAATGTCCTGCTCAGCCATCTGCGAACGATCAGAGAAAGGGAAAATTCAGGAAGGCATTCCTGTTCTGATGATGATCTTGACCTGATCGCACAGGTAGCCCGTGGAGATATGCGCCGGGCAATCCTGCTTCTTCAGGTTGCTCTTGAAGCAGGACGTTGCCAGGATCTCTTTGCAATTGCCCAGTCAGAAACAGCAAACGTAACCGCATCTGCCATTGAGGCTCTCAAAAAAGGAGATGTTCGTAATGCAATCCGCCGATTTGAGGCCCTGATGATTGACTACGGACTTACCGGCAGTGAAGTCTTCTCTGAAATTCGTACCATAATGCAGCGGGAGTATAATGATCCCGCTCTTGCTATAGCGCTTGCTGATGCCGAGTTCCGTATACATCATGGAAATAACGAATTTGTCCATGTTGGAGCATTTGTCTCCGGAATCCGTGAGGTCTTCACATGAGGGGTTCCGGGCAGAAGAAAATCCAGGAGCATTACGATAACGTTGCCGATACCTATGATCACCATTATGACAAGCCACGGGGACGATGCTATCATACCCATATAAGCTCCTCTATCATGAGTGCACTCCCAAAAGGCGGAAAACTCCTTGATATCGGGTGTGGGACAGGCCTCTTTGTTGAGAGATATCTTGATTCCGGTGGTAGTGCCATAGGACTTGATATCAGCAGCAAAATGATCGAAAAGGCACGATACCGGTGCACAGCGTGTGATTACGCCCTCGGGACCGGTGAAAGAATCCCATTTTGTGATAATTCATTTGATGCGGTTTCCAGTCTGCTTGTATTCAGTTATATTAAAGATCCCGAAACGATGTTGAACGAATCATACCGGGTCTTAAAGCCCGGGGGTAAAATCGCAATCTGCACGCTCGGAAAGAAACTCCTTACCCGGGGAATCCCGGCCATTTACCAGATCAGCGAAAAAATGAACGTAAACCATGTCGTTATGAAGGATTTCGGGGAGCACTATTATGACCGGAAAGAAATGGAGGATCTCTTTACATTTGCTGGTTTTTCAGATATTGTGGTCACATGGTGTTCTTTTGCCCATATTGACATGATCGATCCACTCTTCATGGTTGCCCGGAAGATTGAACCATTTGTTGAGAAGCGCGTTCCCCAGCTTGCCTATAACATCTGTGTAAGCGGGAAAAAACCTCGAATTTAAAAAAGTTACAGGGATTGTTTCTTCCCGATCAGTTTCTTTAAGACGCGTTGTTTTTTCTGTATAGCAGCTTCCGAAGCACGCAAAACGCCTTTTTTCATATCCTCAAAATCGCGCTTTTGCGTGTCGACTATCTTTTTTACGGGGGTATATGCAGATTCCCGGAACCTGGGTGAAAAATCACATTCCTTCCCGTCAACCATAAGAACCGATTCGGGTTTTCCCTTTTCAACATACCCGATTTCATGCATCATCACACCCGCAGATTTCACTACCCGGCAGATCTCTGCTGATACTTCGGGGGGTGCGACAATGAGGAGGGCATCGAGGGATACCCCCAGATAATCGATCTGTAATGCTTCGAGCATTGCCCGAACATGGCGTTCCACCAGACTCCCTGTCGCATTTTCATCAATAATGATACGGCATCCGGCAGTCTCTGCCATCTCAAACGCATCGCCCCGCAATCCGCCATTCGTTACATCGGTCATAGCGTGGACCTGCAGGAATACATCACTCTTCATGAGAGTTTCACAGGCTGCAAGAAAATTTAGATTAATGGTCTGCTCCACAACTTCGGGAAATCCTGAATATATTGCAGCAGTTGCAATAGTCCCTCCGCCAGCACCCTCAGACATCAGCAGGACATCCCCCGGCTTCGTTGATTTCCGGGCAGTGAGGTGTTTTGCGACACCCACTGCCCCCACGCATCCGGTCAGCCTGCTCCCAAGCACCATATCGCCACCGATACGGAGAGTAGAACCAGTGACAAGAGGCACCCCCATCGCTTCACCAACAGTCGTGATACCGGCAGTGTAATCAAATATCTTGGCCACATCACCATCATCAGCTACATGAATATCTGAAAAGAGCATGATCGGTTTCGCACCCATTACATAGACATCCCGGAGTGTTGCGCGGGTTACATGGAATCCGGCAAGGAATGGATAATCGGAAAGACGGGAGTGCATTCCGTCAACAGTACAAATGATATAGTTTCCTCCGGCAGATACCGCACCGGCGTCATCCATTTCATCTACTCCGACCGATGCCGAGGTTTTACCAATTATGCGGGCTATCTGGCGATGGGCAAAAAAATCCCCCTTTCCCCGGGATCCAACACCAAACTCCCCCATGTGTACACCAGCAGGTACAAGTTCAAAAAAATCACCTGTCAGACCACGGGTATTCTTCACTTCCTCAATCACTGCATGGGCTAAAGCGGATGCATAGGAAGGCTGTACGTTTTTAATTTCAAGGATCTGATCAGCCAGGCTTTTTTGTAAGGCATCTTCATCTGTCCCGACAACGAGTCGTTTACGAACATATTCCTCAACATCCATAGATTTCTTTACGTGCGAGAACCATAAAAAATGCAGGGAAAAATCTGGCAAAAAAATTATCCGGGTTTTATCTTAAAAGAACGCCCATTACATCGGAAAAGCTTCTCAGGGCATCATCAAACTTCCCGGCCTTTAATAACGAGAGAGCCTTTACCATTCCTGTCCGTGCATCCTTAACATCTATATAATATGCCTGATCAAAAGCCCGTGCAGATTCTTCAAGTCTTCCAAGCATAAAGCAAGAATTGCTCATAACTACCCATGCATCAGCTATCGTGGGATTAACTTCCAAAGCACTCTTAAGACAATAAATCGCGTCTTCATGTTTCCCGAGAAGACTAAGTGCGAGTCCTTTGCGATAGAGGGCGTTTGCGTTCCTGGGTTCTATAAAAAGGGCACGATCGAGAACATCGATCGCTTCCTCATACCTTTTTAAGTTGATCAGGGCTATCCCTTTATTGATAAGCGCAGAAAGATAAAAAGGATAAATTTTAAGGGCCCGATCATAGCAAATGATCTCTTCCTCGTACCATTTCAACTTACCAAAGGCATATCCCCTGTTGACCCACGCTGAGAGATAGCGTGGCCTCAGTTCCAGTGCCCGGTCACAACATCGGATCTCCTCCTCGAATCTTCCCAGCATCCCTAAAGCAACACCCTTATTATTCCAGGCTGTTGCATTCTCAGGGTCGATCTTCAATGCCTGCTCACAGCTTTTTACTTTGTCCTCAAACCTGTCAAGCATCCCGAATGCAAATCCCTTGAAATTCCATGCATCAACGCAGTTTGGATCAAGTGAGATTGCTTTTTCACAACACTCGATCTCTTCTTCATAACGGCCTAGTTTCCCGAAGGTAAATCCCTTGCTGACCCACGCGAGCACACGATTTGGATCAATTGAAAGTGCTTGAGAAAAAGCTAAAAGCGCATCCTCATGCCTTCCCTCATGGCCAAGAGCGAGACCCTCAAGATAATAATCCCTGTTTTTCTCGTGGGACTGCATATTTTCTGAATTTTTTGGTGATTTACTCATGCAAGGAAATCCATGGAATGGAGCGAGGTTTACTCAACAAATGCTTAGTGCAGGTGATATTTATGTTAACGGATTAAAAAATCTACGGTAGAAACATTTCCCATTGGAGGGGTCCCGGATAAAAAATCGGGTTTTGATTCCGTAGAAACGCACATTATTCGAAAACTCAAAACATACAGAATGAAAAACAAGTAGTTCTTTTTTCAAGTATTCTCTGGCGGGGAGAGAAGGCTGAAAGGAATTTTGGATATTATCCCGATATAGAAACCAGCCAGAACTTCTATCGAAAGCATACATGTGTGAGTGAACGCTGCGCTTAGGGAATAGTGATGTAGTACTTGTTCGGGGCATATTGAGGGAGCTGAAGCGGGGGGTGTGAAACCCCGTGAACGTTTAGCTTGGTATCGAGCAGTTCTGCAGAGCCCGGGTTTCCCATTTTTTAAAACAAGGAGAGATTTTTGTTTAAACAAGGCAATTTCGACAGGATTATATTCCATATCAATGCATGTAGCATCATTGTACCGCCAAAACAGGCATGATGCTGCATCATCATATCCAATCGGTGTAATCCTGTTAGTGGCAATAACATTCCTTCTCGCTCTCCTTGTTCTCCTTATGCTCCAGTTTCAGCCTTTTGCGTTGAATATGGAAACAGAGATCCCAAAAATTTTCACGATTACGTCGATTAACAGTGTTGACGAAATAACCGGACACCTGAATTACGACAGCCGTGTGCTTCTTCTCAACACCGGTAAAGCAGATGTGCAGAACAAAAATATTAAGGCAAGATTCTTAAAAAACGGACAGCCGGTAACCTGCACAGTCGCAACCATGAATGGGCATGATTTCATAAGTACGTCTCACATTGGTGTCCAGTGGATGGGAGGTTCAGGGTGTTCCGGGGCAACATGGAGCCCCGGAGAGCAAATCTGCATTGATTTCTCTGATGGAACCTATCATCCGGGTGACAGTATACAAATGGATATTATTGACAAAACTACAAATGTAACCATCTCACGGCATGTATACAGATACGAATGAAAAAAAACATTCGGATTTTTGTGATAAAGTAATTATTGTTATAAAAATGTGCTATTCATCAGTCGGTTTAAAAACGCCTTTTTTTGCTTTGAGGATTTTACATTCAGGGCAGTGCCAGGTGTCAGGAACATCCTGCCATGCTGCTGTACCAGGTTATATACCCTGCTTGGGATCTCCTTTCAGGGGATCATAGATGTAGTGGCATTCGAGGCATACGCATCGTATCATCTTTTCTGGCTCTTTCATTGTCATTTCAACTCCAAAAAAATTGCATGAAATATTT
The DNA here is from genome assembly GCA_963841015.1 of uncultured Methanoregulaceae archaeon. Taxonomy (GTDB): domain Archaea; phylum Halobacteriota; class Methanomicrobia; order Methanomicrobiales; family Methanospirillaceae; genus Methanoregula. Next base: position 803,885 of record CAWJAX010000003.1, read on the forward strand.
CCTATTTTTTCCTCTTGATTTATTTGAATTCTTCCAACAGGCAGCCAATGAGCAGGAGGGAGGGATTATCTCATATTAACAGGACAAAGGAGGGGGTGCATGACGAGCGCAAAGCCGCGCCACGCGCAGGGGTTCGGGAATTTTCCCTTCAAGGGTAAAATCATTGCAGAGCTTTGCTGCATCCTGGTTATCTATACCCCATGCCCGAAGGAATAGTACCTGATGCGTGTGGAGCTCGACCGGTATACGTTCTCCAAGGTTCTCATATGCTTCTATTCGTGCAGAATCTTTTGGAAAATGGTATCGGATGTCTGCAATAATCCCGTCAGAGTCCTCATACGTAACGCAGATTACCGGGATTCCGGTCTCTTGTGCAATACGAGCAGGATTCACGATATTAAACCAAGCAATTACGCAACCCGACAGCATAATCACATTAATATCACTGCGTTCAAGCTCATGCACCATGTGCAGAACAGAAGAAGTAGCATCCATACCACCGACAGTTACTGTAGAAAAAACAAAACCGTCAATGCGAAGGTCTTTTCGCATTACCACTCCTGCAAGTCTGGAAACTGATCTTCCGGAATAGCTTTCTGCAATACCGAGCGCACGAAGCCCTTTTTTCGGGATGTGCATAGAAGCACTTATGTCGCCCGATTAAAAATACTATATCAATGATATTTAACAAAGATGAGATTTGTATCTTAATCCCAACTTTAAATGAAGGCCTGACGATCGGAGAACTAATCCGTGAGTTCAGGGAATTAGGATATAGTCACATTCTTGTTATTGATGGAAATAGTACCTGACAATACGGTTAAAATCTCCCGGGAAAGCGGTGCCATTGTCCATACGCAGTCCGGCAAGGGAAAAGGGAATGCCATAATCGAAGCCTTTGAGATCGTAGAGCAACCGTATATTCTCATGCTTGATGGGGATGGCACGTATAGTCCAAAAGATGCAGAAAAAATGCTGACTCCCCTGTTTTCCGGGTTCGATCAGGTAATCGGAGACCGCCTCATCAATGCAGAAAAGGGTTCATTCTCGCGCCTCAACCTTTTTGGAAACCATATGGTAAACTATCTTTTCAAGGTCGCCCACAGCCGTGATCTTCACGATATTCTCTCAGGGTACCGGGCATTTACCCGATCTTCTGTTCATCAGATGAACTTAAAACAGAAAGGATTCGAAATTGAGACCGAGATCTCGGTTGAATCAGTCCGCAACGGGCAACGCGTTATGGTTGTGCCAGTCACGTACTCCCGCCGCTCCGGGACTGTTACAAAACTTTCACCATTTCATGATGGTATCAAGATTGTAAGTACCATCTATCGGCTTGCACGGATGAACAATCCTCTCTTCTACTTTGGCATGATCGGGGTCTTCACTTCATTTCTTGGTGTTCTCACCGGAATTTATGTTTTGTATGAATGGTTCCAGGGAATTGATCACATTCCCCTGACCATTCTTACCGTGCTTCTTATCGTTGTGGGTATTGAAATTTTCATGTTCGGAATGATTAGTGATATGCTCTTAGTCTTCCACCGGGAAACCATACGGGAAATCCAGATTCTCCAGGGCCAGAAACCACCTAAATAATGCTCGTGGCCCGGTTTTTAATAAAAAAAAAGGTTGTTCCGAATCCAATTATTCTGTAGTTTGTTGAAATAGACTCCGTTTTAGGATAAGTACCTTGCAGGCGTGTTCAGCCAGCGAGGTATAAACATATGCTTCATCAAGAGTTTTTCCTGCAGCAAAAGTACCATGTCCCCGAGCAATCACCAGTCTTGAAGACGCAAGAGAGTGGGCAACAGTATCTGCAATCTCCTGGGAACCAGGTGCACCCCGAACAACAGGAATTTCAGGGCAAAGCATCTCCCCTTCGCTGTCTTCGGGAACAACCACATCCATGACGAGTGATGCGGCTACCGCATAGGGAGGATGGGCATGAATAACCGATTCATGCTTTGTCGTTCTGTACACCTCGCGATGCACACGATACTCGCTTGAGGATTCAGGGGGCGCATCTCCCTGGAGAGGTACGAATACAAGTTCACCGGCAACATCCAGATATGTTCCGGTTCGTTTGATGAAAAAACCCTCATCGCCTTTCCTGACACTCATATTCCCAAAATTTCCACCGACAAGGTGCTCGGCAAAAAGTCTCTTTCCTATCCGCTCGAACTCACCAGAATACATTCAGAACACCTTTTTTTTCCACAGAATTCTTTTGCATATTCCACGATATGTGCATGCGTCTGTCGATAAACGTAATTATCTTTTGGTAGACATTTTTCAAAAAGACGTTTTAAATCCTGCCGTTTTTCCGTAATGCCAATGCACTGTGTCATACGCTCAGTATACGCATCAATCACAAAACTTGTCCGAAACAGGCCGTAACAGAGGATACTATCAGCAGTTTCTTCACCAATACCGGATACGTTTAATAACCCTTTCCTGAGGTAAGGGGTTGACGCATCCGCCATTCTCTCAATATCACCATACGTTTCTACGACAAATGAGGCAAGTAATTTGAGACGCTTTGCCTTAACCCGGTAGAATCCTGTGCACCGAATCGCATCTTCGATGTCCTCATTATCTGCCACACTGATAGTGTCGAGAGAGCATAATCCTCTTTTTTTGAGTTCTGTTAGTGCCCGCTCGACATTCTCCCAACGCGTCTGCTGGGTGAGAATTGCGCCAATCATTACTTCATCAGGATAGCCCGGCCACCACTCTATCTCTCCAAAGTAACCGGCAAGGGACCTGACAAGGTGTTTGATCTTAACGGAACTGGATCCCGACATCCTTCATCTTGTTGTACCGCGCAATATTGAGGAGGAGAGGCGTTAAACACTCGACCAGATGAGAAGCCGCAAGAGGGCCTGCGTCAAAAGCCTGAAGTTTTGAAATGCGGTTTACCATTCCCATAACCTGTTGTTTTGCAGCATCATCATCCCCACAAACCGGCACAGAGTAGCTAAGTTCTTCATCGAGCAATTTCCAGCGGTTTGCCGCAATGGTATTGAATGCTGTGCAGATCCTGGCAGTTGGTGGAAGAAGCTTTTTTATCAGAAGGGCAGCAGAACCTTCCGGAGGAGGAATACAGGTAAAAAAATCCCGTTTTTCCATAGGATTGATGGGGCTGATGACAATCTTCCCTTCAAATCCGTTGAGAGTCTCTAATGTGCCGATGAGGTGTTTGTAAGGGATAGCGAGGATAACGATATCTGCATCATCCACTGCGTTTTGGTTGGAAACACCGGTGAGTGAACACTTCAGACCGCGTTTTTTTAATGTTTCAATACCAAATTCACAGGTTGCTTCTGCCTTATCTTTCTCCCGCGAACCAACAATTACATCAAACAGGGGGGAAAGGCGCATTGCCATTCCCTCGCCGATATCTCCGGTACCCCCTACAATCCCAATCTTCACTTAATTCACCAGCGGCCTGAGGAGTTTTTCGAGCGTCGCTGCATCAGTAACTCCCTCCAATGACTGTACAATCTTACCATCCTTTTCAATAATCAGGGTGGGAACGACACGGATCCCGTATTTTTCAGCGAGATCCATGTGCTGGTCAACATCAACTTTTTTAATCTCTATTGCATCGCCCATTTTTTTTCCGAGTTCCTCTAAAATTGGCGTCTGCATCCTGCAGGGACCACACCAGGTCGCAAAAAAATCATATAAAACCGGTTTGCTCATTTTTACATACCCGGAAGAATAGTCGATTAAAAAAAAGATAAAGGTATGGATTTTATTTGGAGAGGACTTGCATAATGATTCTTCCATACGCGGGACGGGTCACCAGTACACCGACAAGAACACCAAGGATGGTAATCATGGCGAATCCCTTGAGCGTAGACAAGTCCATTAACAAAAGGGGCAGCATCGCGATTACAACGGTTGCAGCAGCGACAAGAATAATACTCAGAGCCCGCGAAAGCCTTTTCAGATAGAGATTTGGTGAAGGAACCTTGCCTTCGTGCAGTATCTCATCAGTTATCACAACCAGTTGATCTATGCCAGTTCCAAGGACGGCAATAAGACCGGCGATTGTAGGCATATCCAGCTGGAAATTGATTAAGGCAATAAAACCCAGCAGGATGATAATTTCTGAGGCATTGATCATGACCATCGGGAGCACAATAACAGGTTCGCGGTACCGATAATAAACAACTAAACCTACTGCGATGAGCGCACAAATCCCGGCAAGGATGGCCGTCATCTTATAACGCTCCCCAAGGGGGGCTGTTACGCCACCGGATCCTGCTATGGTAACATCAACAGGTAATGCGCCTGCCCTGAGATGGATTTCAAGATTGGTTGCCTGCTGGGTACCGTACTTTCCGGCTCCTGTTGATGCGAAGAGCTGCCGTATATTCTCACTCTGGAGTTTCCCTGCGAGGTCTTCTGATAAAGGAGCGGAGTATACGGTCTTATTGTCGAGAAGCATGATAAGGTTGTGATTGGCCGGGTCTGCGGTTGCGCCGTATTTGATCGCAGCAGCGCGGAATGCAGCAGCACCACCCTCACTTAAGGTAAAACCAACACCCCATTTGTCACTGCCCGGGGGCTCCTGGCTGGGTGTCTGAACGCTGGTGATTGTTTCACCGGATAGAACATGCTCGGTCTGGTTTCCGGTTGTCTGGACACGGATCTCGAACTTCCCCTGTTTTCCGACGATATCCTGAGCCTGTTTCATGTCCACGCCGGCCAGTTCAACGCGGATATACCGTGCTACATTGTTCATCCCGGTGAGGGTATTGACTTTTGCATCCTTTGTGCCAAGTGTATTGATCTTGTTTTCAAGTATGCGCTTAACGTCCTCAGCAGTTGCCTTTGATACACCAGACTGGTAACTTACAATTTTTCCCCCGGATGCAATAAATATCGGTTCCAGATCTGCCTGCGAATAGTATTTTCGTATTTCGAGGTGATTGGAATCAACCTGTAATACTTCTGCATCAAGGTTCTTTGTGAGATTCGTGATGAATTCATCCAGCGGACTATCGGTAGTGAATCCCACAACTTCTGCCTGGAATTCAAGCTGGAGCCAGGAGCCCTGCTGGAGGTCAAGTCCATACTGGAGATTGGTTGTAAAATTACCGTCTTCATCAAAATGCGGATTTATGGCAATAACTGAGAGAACAACGAGGATAATGAGTGTCGCAACCCTCCAGTCAGTGAGGAGCGCTATTAATTCTTTTTTATTCATTTGCCACCTCCCTTCAGGACATACCATTTGAGTATTCCGACATTTGTCAGCCAGGTATTCATAACATCAAAAACAAGGCCGATAAGGAGTACTGCGGATATCTCCATCAGGATCAGGACAGACCCTAACCAGGCGATTACAAACATTGCCAAAGCCGCAGCCAGGGTGGTTGAGGTCATAATGATGCCAGTACGGAACGCGCCAGTCAGCTTCTCGTTGAGCTTACCCTGCCGTTTAAGTACCCGGTTTGTGAGCAGGATGTCACTGTCCACAGAGTAACCGATCAACATCAGGAGCGCGGCGAGTGTGCCAAGCGAGAGAGGAATCCCTACAATATTCATGGCAGACTGCAGTCATGACCATGTCAGCAAATGCCGAAAGGACGACTGCAACCGCTGGCACGAATGTACGGAAGGCTAAAAAAATCACAATGGCCATGCCAATGAAGGAAAATACCAGAGCAAGCACAGCCTGTGACTGCAGGGTTTTTCCGAAGGTTTCTCCGATCTGGTCAACCTTTGCATCGGGGAATTTCTGGTAAATAACCGCTGACAATGATCGGAAGTCTGTATCGTCCATTGCTCCGAATTTTAAAAAATACCCGTTATTCACCCCTTCACTGATATCAACCAGAGGATAACCGGCAAACGTCGATTGCAGCTGTTCCTTGGTGTCAGTAGTAACAATCGTTACTGCTGTCCCGCCGGAGAAATCAATACCCGGGGTTACAGGCATGCCGGTTGAAGCCATGGTTAATGCGAGTAGTACAACCGATATTGCCAGAAGAACGAGAGGGATTATCACCAGCTGTTTCGGTGAATATTTCTCGATGTTATAGTTGAACAAACCCATGTCATAATAATCTGTTTACGTTTGATTAAATAGTTACCAGATACAGGCTCTGGAGAAATGCTCAATACAAGCTAAACACTTATGGGGGTATCATCCCTGCTGCTGCAGCCCCCGTCTGTTATAGAACCAACAGCTAAAACATCATCATCACTTCTCCGAGCGCAGGCGCAGTATGAGCAGACAGGCACTATCATCCATCATAGCACTATAATTTTTCTTTCACATATCACAGCAAGAGGAATTATTCAGAGCAGGGATACAGTATATTCAAAGAGGAAGGTGTCTATTCCCCCATCTTCAAATAGCTATAAAGTTCGCAGAAAATTCATCTCCCTTCATAAAGCGGTGAGATCTGCTTTTGGGGATTAAAAATCGCATAAAATGAAAAAATATATATACAGAGACCTTTGACAGTAAATCTATGAGATCTCCTTCAGAGATCAAACGAGTCGTTGAGGGACGATTGCGGTCATACCTTTCTCGGGACAGGACCGGAATCCGGCGTGAACTGCTCAGACTTTTTGTTAAAACAAAATCGCTCACGATTGCAGAACTCGTCGCAGAACTTCAGACTCGGTTTGCAGTTACATTCCATGCCATCGCTTCAATGGTTGGCATCATTGCATCCCGCATCGGGATCCTCCGCGCAACGCGAAATTCCGACGGTGTAAACAACTACGAACTCAAAGACAAATACTTTGACATCGTGGTCCGGATCGTTGGGGTCAGTTAAACCCATTTACGATCCACAACGGTTTTTACTGCAACGTTCCTAGTATACTAGCATCATGCCTGCCAAAGACCCCACCTGCATAAGCGAGGTGACCATTGTCCCGGAAGTTATAGAATATATCAAAAAACGGGACTGCGATTTTCGCATCTGCACATCCTGTGGCGGACCAATACTTTTACCGATCCGTATCAAACCCCCGAAAAAGACTGATCTCCTTCTCAGGGCAGGAAATCATATGATCTATGTTTCTGTTCATCAGGCCCGATTCCTGCACAACATCCGGATGGATATGGTTCCCTTTTTTGATGATGATGATCTTGTCGGACATGAATGCGGATGAGTTTTGAAGAAATTTCCCATACGGCAGATGTAAAAATCCGGGTACATGCGCCCACACTTGAAGCACTTTTTTCTGAAACCTTCAAAGCCCTGATGCAGGTGATGTACGGGACAGATCGTGCCGGGAGCATTCGAAGGACCATCACACTTCAATCCTCTGATAACGAATCGCTCCTTGCAGATTTCCTTTCAGAGGTGCTTTTCTTATCCGAAGTGGAAAGTCTTGTCTTTTCAGATGCTGGTGTCACAGTAAGCGGTCAGGGTCTCAGAGCAGAACTTTCTGGTGAACCATTCGATCCTGTCCGTCATTCAGGAGGATCTGAAGTGAAAGGGATTTCCTATTCAGGACTCGCAATCACGCATGAGGCGAATGGATATATGCTGGACATCATATTTGATGTTTAATACTAATGGCAGAGTGTGATAGACGGTGCTTGAAGGAATAAACCAAATCGGCATGCATGAATGGGAGGTACCTGTTGGATATGTAGCTGGCATGCGGGTCCCGGGACGATTCTTTCTTTCTGAGTCATTAGGAAAGACGCTCGAACCGGGTGCTGTCCAGCAGCTCGCGAACGTGGCAACCCTGCCCGGCATACTGAAAAATTCGCTTGCGATGCCCGATATCCACTGGGGTTATGGATTCCCTATCGGGGGCGTAGCTGCGTTTTCTGTTGATGAGGGGATTATCTCTCCCGGGGGAGTCGGGTTCGATATTAATTGCGGGGTGCGATTACTTGCAACACCACTCCTCTATAAGGATGTTGCCGGCCGCAGGGATCTTATCGATGAGCCTCTTCCGAACGGTCCCTACTGGGGTAGGTGCAAAGAGTTCAAAGAAGGTGTCTTCCCAAGTGCTCGAAGGTATGATGGTACACGGGGCCAAATGGGCGGTCAAGGCAGGATACGGCGTTGAACGTGACCTCATGCGGTGTGAAGAAGAGGGATTCATGAAAGCTGCAGACATGCGCGCCGTCTCTGCCAAAGCAAAACTACGCGGAATACCTCAGGGAGGGACACTTGGATCAGGAAATCATTTCCTTGAAATCCAGGTTGTGCGTGAAATTTTTAACCCTGGTGCGGCAAAAGCGTTTGGCCTTGCCCTCGGACAGGTCTGCTGTATGATCCACTGCGGTTCCCGGGGGCTCGGGCACCAGGTATGCACGGATCATCTGAAGATACTCGAAAGCGCAACCAGAAAATATCATATCACAATTCCTGATCGCCAACTTGCCTGTGCACCGATAACCTCTCCGGAAGGCGTGGCATATTTTGGTGCCATGGCAGCCGCAGCCAACTATGCATGGGCGAACCGGCAGATGATCACCCATACAACCCGTCAGGTACTATCTAAGATGTTCAGGATTGAATACGATCAAATGCCGCTCATATACGATGTCGCGCATAATGTTGCAAAGATGGAGGAGCATGTTCTGGATGGGAAGCACATGAATGTCTGTGTGCATCGAAAAGGTGCTACCCGTGCATTCGGACCAGGATCACGGGATCTTCCTCCTGATCTTACTTCGTTTGGGCAACCTGTTATCATCCCCGGCAGTATGGGTACGTCTTCATTCGTTTTACACGGAACTCAGGTTGCCATGGACAGAACATTCGGGAGCACCTGTCACGGTGCAGGGAGAATAATGAGCCGGACACAGGCAAAAAAGAATCTGAGTGGGAGAGAAATCACGGCGAATCTCTTAAAAGAGGGTATTATTGTCCGATCACACAGCGAAAACGCCATCGCTGACGAAGCTCCGGATGTTTACAAACCCAGTGATGAAGTGGTAAATGTAGTTCATGAGGTGGGGATATCCCGGCTTGTTGCACGTCTGTCACCACTTGGAGTGATCAAGGGATGAGCTGTCGTGCAGGTTTTGTCTGGGGGACAAAACAGCACTTCAACCGGTATATCGAAGACTGCGGTATTTCCTGTGAACTTGTCACCCCACATATGCTCGCGGCCCCTTTTTTCCGGGGCACATTCAATTGTCTTATTATTCCTACAGGTTTTGCAAACCCTGCTTATTCAAACCTTCTTCCGGCACTCCGCGCCTCCTCATCACGAATCAAAAAATTTGTGGAAAATGGTGGAAATCTCCTTGTCTTCGGTGCAGCTACCGATAAACCGGATGCCTATGACTGGCTCCCCTTTCCGGTTAAGTACCGGCATGACAGCCACCCGCGCCGGATTGAGTGCAGTTCATGTTCCTATACCGGAACACTCATTGACGATTATGATCCCATGTGCATTGAGTGCGATGGCTCATTTCCATCACACGAAGGGGAGCGTATTGGAATTGCAGAATCATCAGATGTAATTATTGAAAAGATATTAGGAGAAGGGAGAATTGTCGTGACAAGTGTCCATGAGTTTCCCTCAAAGGGATTTTTAAAAAGTTTCTGCACTGCAGGAAAAGAAAGCACACTCTAGGAAAAATAGGTTGCGATTAAAAAGTTATTAGCTTATAGCAGGAAGTTCATGGGAAAAAACTGCGCATCTTTTTTAAAAAAATGGCTCTGTAAAAAATGCCCGGTACCACGCAAAACGCTCACGGGGGTTTCATCCCCGCTGCTGTGGCTTCCACGAATGCGATAATCTCCGAACTGGTAATACTCATCATCGTTGCTTATGCGCAGAGACGGTAAAGGGATACAGACACGGTCCCCCGCCTTAATCATACCTGTGCTTTTAGTTCATTGCCTCATACGAGGAATTCTGTAGAGCTAAAAACAACTTATTCCTTATTGAAAAGATTAACTATCCGTAAAGGGTGTTGAAGGTTTATTATATTTTACTTCATTAGTATGTAACAATGGATTTAACCCATCTTAAAAAACATCAGTCATACATTATTGTCGGATTACTTCTCCTGTTTATGGGGATTGCCCTTGTTCTCAGGATGATACCTGTATTGTTCATCAAAGATCAAGGATTTCTGTATATTTTCGACACGGATTCCTGGTATACCATGAGACAGGTTGAGGTTATGGTCAGGGATTTTCCCCGGTACAACTGGTTTGATCCGATGACTGCTTATCCCACAGGAAAGGTAATTGACTGGGGGCCGCTCTACCCATTCATTGCCGCGACTCTTTCCCTGATAACAGGTGCAACGACACGCAGTGAGATTATTAATTCAACAGGCTGGGTAGCCCCACTCATGGCCGTGATGATGGTCCCGGTTATGTTCCAGCTGGGAAAGACGGTTTGGAACTGGAAAGCGGGACTTGTCGCTGCGGGACTTATCAGCTGTCGTTTCAATCCAGTATTTTTCCCTTTCATCGTATGGGTGGGCTGATCATCATATCGCTGAAGTTCTTTTCAGCACGCTCTTTTTCCTGTCCTACATCTTTACCCTAATCTATGTGAAAAGTAACCCGATCGACTTAAAACAGTGGAAAACACTTATTTTTCCGCTTTTCCTCTCAACGATTACCGGAATAATTTTTTTCCTCGCACTCCTTTCATCTCCAACAGTTGTCCTCTCACTGATTATTATTGCAGTCTACATACTGATTCAGTTTAGTCTGGATTATTTCTCGAATCAGGATTCTACCTATCTCTTTGCAGTAACTGTTGGGGTATTTTTAATTTCAATAATTCTTCTCTTCCTCTTTGGTTTCAAACAGGAAAGCTTAGCACTAACCCAATATTCCATCGGGATTGTCTATCTGTATTGCGCGCTTATTGCTGAAACAATAGTGCTTTTTATTCTCTCAGCAATCTTCCAGGGAAAAAAACTGGCATATGTTGGGAGTCTTGTTGTACTCACAGCAGCGGGATTCGTAGTAATCAAGAGTATTCCCCTGTTCCAGATACTTGTTGATCAGGTACTGGGACTAGTGTTCGGTTTCTCGGTGTATTCTGTTGCAGTGGTTGAGACACACCCCTGGACTCTGACAGGGGCCTGGGAAAATTTTACTATCGCACTTATTCTGATGGTGGGAGGACTGCTGGTCCTGGGATACTCCGCAGTAAAGAAAAGAACCATTCAGACTGTGTTCCTGTTAGTATGGTCTGTTGCCATGCTTCTTCTTACCATCCGATTCCAGAGATTTCAGTATTATTTCACGGTCAATGTGGTTCTGCTGTCGGCGATATGTATCGCTGAACCCCTCCGTTGGAAAAAAGATTCAATAATTCGGTGCAGTTCCCCTATAATCTCACGGTTCTATAAATCCCCTGTTCCTCCCATCAACACAGGGGGAGATAATTCCATAAATAATCCCCCAACAAAAAAAAGTAAAAAGAAGGAAACAAAATCTCCTGTAAAAAAACCGGTAAATTACACGGGAACTTTAAAAGATCTTACTGTTGCAGCAATAGTATTTCTTACAATTGCTCTCATAACATTTTCAGTGTTTCAGGATATCCAGTATGGATTTAGTACTCCACAGCATCAGATTTCACCAGACTGGACAGAGTCGTTCTCATGGTTGGAAAATAACACACCCATGACAGGAATTGATTATTTTACATCGTATGAAGCACGTGGGTTTTCCTACCCTCCGGAATCCTATGGGATCATGGCTGTCTGGGATGCCGGTCACTGGATCACGTTCTTTGCACAACGGATTCCAATTACCAATCCATTTCAGGACAATCTAAGGGGTAGTACAGGAGCTGCCGCATATTTCCTGAGTCAAAACGAATCGGAAGCAGACACTATCCTTCAATCATTGGGGGGAAAATATGTTATCACCAATTCAGAAATGGCAGTCGACACGTTCACGAACCTGGTTCCATGGCCGAGCGATTCTGTAGATATTTCACCGTATATCAAATGGTTCATGGTCAGGGACTCAAACGATCCCTCAAGATTGCAAAAGGTTCACCGGTACGATGACGGATATTTCAAAACGATGGTCGTCCGGCTCCATATTTTTGATGGTTCAATGCAAATCCCGAAAACAGAAACCTATGTCCAGTATGTGATCCGTCAGGTGCCAGCCTCTGGAGAGACCTCCGGGGAGGTTAACGGTTATGCCCGGGTAATTACAAGCGAACAGGACCGGGAAATTTCACCCGTTCAAAATGATACCCGGATTATTCAAGAGGGAACAAATATTACACCCGGTCAATACGCAAATATTTTCTCCGGTTTTCCGAACCAGACAGTATCGGAGATATCTGCACTGAAGCATTACCGGCTCATCCATGAATCTCCGAATAACGCGTCCGTCAAAATTTTTCCGGAATCGGATACTATCATGCTATCGGACATCAAATATGTCAAAATCTTCGAATATGTCAAAGGTGCACATATTCCTGGTAATGGAGTTATAGAGTTACCACTTGTGACAAACACCGGGCGTGTATTTGTCTACCAGCAGGAGAGTGAGAACGGGGAGTTTGTTGTCCCGTACTCAACCCAGGGAAATCCCTATGATGTGCATGCGACAGGGCAGTACAATATTGTCGGTACATCTCGATACATCACCGTTTCTGAGGATGATATTCGTATCGGAAGACAAGTAATTGGATGATGGGTCTTGAAACTGGATACTTATATGATTTTTTTTATGGGGAACTATGAGGATAAAGATGATAGCAGAAAAGAAAATATCCTTTTCATTTAAAATTAATTAATTCAACTAAATTGCAATTCAAATTTATAATAAGGATTATAGTATGGTAAAATTTCAAACTCCCGTTTTCAAACTCCCGTTAGTGATAATAACCAAAATCTGATACCAATGATAAGGGTTTGGTCAGACGGTCATGGGAATGTAGAATACCAATACCCCCACAGGTAGGAGAAATTCCAAGAGAGTGATGGCGTCAGCAAGAGGTAGTAGAAGTCATTTAGTTGACAATTCTCGTAATAACGTTATAAATGAGTTTTCAAGTTCTTAAAGAATATAAAACTCAACAGGATCCATCAAAAATTTCTATTATCGTAGGGTAATTTGGATATTTGTCAGGGGGTTGTCCGTAATATGGATCGCTGATTACAGTAGCATTTATTGTCGTTTTTTCATTGATATTTTGATATATAGTTTCATCACTTGTCAAACTTATAAAATACTGATTATCGGCAATATCCATCCGTATTGCATTTACTATACGGCGATCAGGAAAATCACCGGTGATTACTTTTTTTGAAAGAATGTGGAGTTTTTCACAATGCGCTCCCATGGAAAGATTATTATTTTGTGATTCGGATGAAGGGAGTTTCTGCGGGTCCAGCGATTTGCTTGATTCACTATATGCTACAGTACCGAGGCGACCACCAATACATCCTGCCGTCATGATTATTGTTACCAAAAAAATGCTGGTTATTGCAAAAATATATTTCATATATCCTACTTTACAAGGAAAAAAATATAGTTTGCCATTTGATCTTCTCTCATATGACACCTCTTCGAACCCCTTATTAACACAAACATGCCAATAAGTACCCATCAACGATCACCCTTCGTTGATTCGAATAGTATACAAGAGCATACCATATGGGAGGAATAATATTTTATGATACTAGTACCAGATACGAGTGTCCTTATCGACGGACGTATTACATCGATGATAAAAGCCGGTGAATACAAAGGCGCTACAATAATCGTTCCCGAAGCAGTCATTGCAGAACTCGAAGCTCAGGCAAACAACGGGCGTGAGATAGGATTTTCCGGCCTGAACGAATTACAGCAGCTCTGCAAGATGGCAGAAGAAAAAACGATAGAACTCAAATTCTCCGGAATCCGCCCATCGCTCGAGCAGGTTAAGCTGGCAAGCGGTGGAGAGATCGATGCGATGATACGCAACATCGCAATTGAGAATTCCGCACGGTTCATCACAAGTGATTTTGTTCAGGCTGAAGTGGCACGGGCAAAAGGACTGGACGTAATTTACTTAAAAGCTCAGGTGAGCGACTTCGTTCCCCTTGGCATTGACCAGTTCTTCGATGAACACACGATCGCAGTATATCTCAAGGAAAGAGTCTGCCCATCAGCTAAAAAGGGCACCATTAACGATATGAAACTCGTGAAAATCCGCGAGCAGCCAACCAGCGAGTACAGACTCCGTGCCCTTGCACAGGAGATCCTCGAACGAGCGAAACGTGATCCTGACGGGTTCATTGAAGTCGAGAAGCGGGGGATCACCGTTGTCCAGATAGGTTCCATGCGGATCGCGATTGCGCGTCGACCATTCTCAGATGGCATGGAAATCACTGCGGTTCGTCCGATCGTTGACGTAACACTGAAAGATTATGCGAAGGCAGACCTCATAACAAAAAGAATCACCAGCGAGAAGCGGGGATTAATTATCGTTGGAGCTCCCGGTTCGGGAAAGACCACATTAGCACAGAGTGTGGCAACGTACCTTTCGGAGGGGGGTTTTGTCGTCAAGACCATGGAGGCACCCCGAGAACTCCAGGTGCCTGATCAGATTACCCAATACACCATGCTGGACGGCAGCATGTCCAACACCGCAGATGTTCTGTTACTGGTCAGGCCGGATTTTGTTATCTTTGACGAACTCCGAAAGAACGAGGATTTCAATGTCTTTGCCGATATGCGGCTTGCCGGTCTTGGCATGGTTGGTGTCATCCACGCAAACGGTGTTCAGGATGCAATCCAGCGATTTTCCGATCGTGTGGATTTTTCCGTCCTCTCACAGATCGTAAACACCATAATTTTTGTCAGGCAAGGCGTAATAACAAACATTTACGATTTAGGTTTCACCATCAAGGTCCCCGAGGGAATGGAAAATGAAATGCACCTCCGCCCGGTAACAATCGTAACCGATCACGAAACGGGTGAACTGGTAATCGATGTCTTCCGTTATGACGGCGAGACTATTGTGATGCCGATAGCCGCTGCGATAAATGCATCGAAAAAAGCCTCGCAGGTAATACCGGTTCACAATGTCGGAGTTCCTGTTGCATCGGTTGTTAATCTCCGTTCACCGGTTCCCTTGCCGGATGCTACTCCCAGGAAAGAGAACGATGAGCGTCCCAATTGGAAACTCATGGAGAAAGAAATCCAGCGTGAAATCGGGCGTTACACTGAAGGCTTTGTTGATGTCCAGATGATTAGTGACACAAAAGCAATTGTCTATATTGATGACAAGGACGTGCCGGCAGCAATTGGCAAGGGCGGCAAGAATGTGTCCGCCATCGTAAACAAAATCGGTATCGGGATTGACATCAAACCCCGTTCTGAATTTGACCGGCAGCAGATGCAACCTCAGAAAAGCGATGCTGAGTTCAATCTGGGTGGCGGTATTAAGATCCAGACCGATAAAAAACAGCTCACCATCGTTGCCCCGGAACAGAGCGGTAAGATTGTGGATGTGTTTGCAGGTAAGGAATATCTTTTCACTGCCACGGTAAACGATACGGGAGAAATTCACCTCGCGAAGAACTCGAGCATAGCTCAAGAGATGATCCGGCGTTACCAGAACAGTGAGGTCATTAAACTCAGGCCGGTATAATTGAAAAATTTTTTTTTCTAAAAAAACGAAGGTGAGTTGGTTTGAGCGCATTTGATCTGGGCAAATTTGAAGAAGAAGCACATGAAAAGTGGACGCATGCATTTGAGTCTAACCCGTCGAACCTTGAGAAATGTTACCTGACTGTTGCCTACCCGTATCCAAGCGGGGCGATGCATGTCGGGCATGGCAGAACGTATATTGTCCCTGATGTAATCGCACGGTTCTGGCGGATGCGGGGCAAACAGGTTCTCTACCCCATGGCGTTTCATGTCACGGGAGCCCCGGTCATTGGCATTTCAAAACGAATCGCGAACAATGATCCCAAGACTATTCATCTCTATCGCGATCTTTATAAAGTCCCGCAGAATGTCCTTGATGAATTCATTGATCCACTGACCATCGTCCGCCACTTCGCGAGTGAATACCAAAGAGTGATGACTGCCTGTGGGATTTCAATTGACTGGCGCCGACGGTTTACTACGGTTGATCCAACCTACAGCAAATTTATCGAGTGGCAGTGGAAGCACCTCTTCGAAGCAGGGCATGTAATCAAAGGAGCTCACCCCGTCCGCTACTGCACCGTTGATGATAATCCCGTTGGAGACCATGACCTTCTTGAGGGGGACAAAGCGGAGGTAATCAAATTTACCCTTGTTATGTTCCAACTTGGTGATGCGTTTATCCCCACAGCAACACTCCGGCCTGAAACGATTTATGGTGTAACTAATCTCTGGGCAAATCCGAACATTACCTATGTCAGGGCAGTTGTGGATGGAATCACATGGATTATCTCACCGGAAGCAGCAGAGAAGCTCTCGTTGCAGGATCATACGGTAGAGGTACAAGAAAAGATTTCCGGCAGGGATCTGATCGATAAAACTGTCAGCCACCCACTTTGTGGCAAGGTGCCAATTCTGCCAGCCGACTTTGTTGATCCTGACATGGCAAGTGGGCTTGTTATGAGTGTTCCCGCTCATGCACCGTTTGATTACATCGCACTCCGGGATCTCCAGCACACCGGAAAATATACCCAAATCAAACCTGTGCCTTTAATAAAAGTCGAAGGGTACGGTGAAATTCCCGCACAGGATGCTGTTGAGAAGGGTGGCATCACCCACCAGATGGACAGCCGTATGGATTCACTCACGCAGGAGATTTATTCTGCTGAATTCTCCAAAGGTAAGCTTTTCGACAAATATGGGGGAAAACCCGTTCGAGTGGCACGTGATGAAATATCTGCACTCATGATCGAGAAGTACGCTTCGAAAATTATGTACGAGTTCGACACAAGGCCGGTCGTGTGTCGCTGTGGCAATAAAGTTAAAGTCAAGATCCTGCATGACCAGTGGTTCTTGAAATACAGTGACCCTGGATGGAAAACACAGGTCAGTGACCATCTTGGGGATATGGCTCTGGTCCCACCGGAGGTCCGGCTTGAGTTTGAACGCACCGTTGACTGGCTGAAGGACTGGGCATGCACAAGGCGTGTTGGTCTTGGCACCAGATTCCCTTGGGATACAACACAACTCATCGAACCTCTTTCGGATTCTACAGTTTATATGGCGTACTACACCATTGCGCATAAAATCCGTGAGATCAACCCAAAACTTCTCACACCGGAAGTCTTTGACTTCATCTACCTTGGGAAAGAATCCCCGGAATTGCCAGAGAAAAAGAAACTTGAAGCGATGAGAAAGGAGTTCCTGTACTGGTATCCATACAATTACCGGTTCTCGGCAAAAGATTTGATTTCCAACCACCTCACATTCCAGCTCTTCCACCATGTCTCGATATTCCCCAAGGATAAACTTCCGCTGGGTATGGCCGTTTTTGGTATGGGGCTCCTCAATGGTGCAAAGATGTCGTCTTCAAAAGGTAATGTCTTCCTGCTCGAAGACGCAGTAAGTGATTTTGGTGCAGACACTGTCCGCATGTTCCTGATGGGCAGTGCTGAACCCTGGCAGGACTTTGACTGGAGAAATGAACTGGTCATCTCGACAAAAAAGCAGATCGAGAGGTTCTTCAACACGGTGCTTGAATCCAAAGACGCAGAGGGTGAACCGCATGATATCGATCGCTGGTTAATAAGCCGGTTGCAATCGCATATCAACCGCACCACCGATGCGCTCACCAACTTCCAGACCCGCCAGGCTTTGCAGGAGGCCTATTTCGGGATTGAAACTGACCTCAAATGGTACCGCCGCCGGCTCGCCAAAAACAGTGATGGAAGCAGGGAGTTACACACACTCTGTTCGGTATGGATCAGGCTCCTTGCCCCATTCATCCCGTTCACTGCTGAACATCTCTGGAAGGATCTCTCCGAGGAAGGGCTTGTATCGTTTGCTCCATGGCCGGTTGCGAATGAAAAACTGGTAAATAACAGGATCGAACTTGCTGAAGAACTCATCTCACGAACAGTTGAGGATATCGAGTCGATAAGGAAACTTATCCAGATAACACCGAAATCGATCACAATTTCAATTGCCCCTGCATGGAAACAAGAGATTTTTCTTATAATTGCCAAATCAAACGACCGGAACACCGTGATTAAAGAAATCATGAAGGATGACGCGATGCGCAGGCGGGGGAAAGAAGCAACCGATGCTGCAAAGCAGTGTACGACTCTTATCCACCGGTTACCCCCGTACATTGTAGAACCCCTCGTAAAGGAGTCAATCAATGAAATGGCAGTCTTTGAAGCAGCAAAGATATTCCTGGAAGAAGAGTTTGGAGTACCAGTTCACATCACAGAAGCAGAATCAAGTGAGCACGCCAAAGCTGCAACAGCTCTACCGTTCAAACCGGCGATTATTATTGAATGATACTACCCTTTTAAAGAGAGTATCATAATTTTTTTAAGCATATTTTCACGTGTGGGGGGATACTTCATTATCAGGATGATGCCTGAGATTTCCCAAAAAATTATTTTTTAATCGCATTCTGAACTTTGAAAATTACATCAGCTGACAGGACATGCATTTTATGGGCAGGTTCTGCATGATCGATAAATTTTCTCATAAGTTCGTGATTTGTCGTTCCATGCGCTTCAAACGGACAATCAATTCCGATATCTTTGCACATAAATGAGGGCATTATTGGTATTCTCCTTTTCTTTTAGACTGGAACAGAATTGATTATCAATAAATGCAACGCGCTGGTGCATTGCACCGTCGCCTTTCAGGTTTAACAATCGGACCATGTTAGCCTGGATAACCTGATGGCCATAGCATTCCTTATCCACAAACAAGGTATACAGTAGAATGAGACTCTTTGTAAGGGAAATGCCTCGGGCAGACAATTCCGGATGAAGCTGGTATTGGCAGGATTTCTTTTGTTAATAAGAATAATCGGTTGTTTCACGGTTGCAGGTCTTGTTAATACCCGGAAAGTGCAATGGGTGGTGACCATTCATTTTCCGGGGTGATGTTTTCCCTTGATGGTTCAATGGTTTTTACAGGGGGCAGCCAGATTTTGAACCGTTCTTGGAATGGAGAGGAACATTGGGGGGTCTGTCTGGAACCCTCGCAACCATGAGCACAGATGGATGCCGTGTCATTTCTGCAATTGACAACAGAATTCGAGGTATAGACAATAATGGCCAGGAAATATGGACCAGAAATGAGGGTGCCCTGTTTCGTGCGGAATCAGACAGGGAGTTTCTTCCGGTATATCCTTCCCGCACGGTTCACAGGCCCCTGGGGAATACTAGCTTTCTACCGGACTCTTTGCCCGTTTCACACGCTCCTTGGTGGAGAAACCGGTGACCGCATCCAGATATTTCCGGAACCTTTTATTGGTATCGATAATCACGTCATCACTTGCGCTGATATCAGATTCTGTGTCAATAATCACCGATTTACCATCAGTCCCGATAGATACATCGAGTCGTTTGAGCGCACCTGACTTAATCCGGTACCCTTTGGCAGTCTTTTCCGGCTCTTCACCGAAACAGGTCCTGAGTTCAGCAACGATCCGGGTTTCGAGATCTTTTGTCAATCCGCGTTTGATTGGATACTCCTGCATACTATTTTTTAGGTAGTGCGTGTATGTTAATCTAATGACGGAACACGCCCCTGAGTTTTATGCTGAGATGCATTCACGTCTCGATACGATTCACAATGACCTTATCGAGATAAAACCGAAAAAAGACATCAATGTCATCTCAAAACCGCTTCCCATGAATGGTGCTTCGGTGCTGATTGGGTTTCCGGGGAGCGGGCTTGTCGGTACTATCGCACTGCAGTATATGGTCGATCAGCTGGAGTTTGAGCAGATCGGCACCATGACCTCGAAGTTTTTCCCCCCTCTGGCGATGATGAACAAAGGAGTGATCAATGACCCGGTCAGGATCTATATTAAAAACGATATCGCGGCCATTGTCGCAGATATTCCAATTCATCCCATGATCTGCTACGAGACCTCCCGCGACATTATCGATTGGCTCGAACCGTTCAAGCCAAAAGAAGTGGTGACAATCGCAGGTATCATCACCAACGAGCCGGAGAAGCGGGTCTTTGGCGTCGCGACGACAACGGATGCACTCACCAGAATCCAGGAACACGCACTCATCCTCCCCATCGGAAGCATTTCGGGGATTGCATCCAGCCTGCTGACGGAATGTAAAGCCCGGGGCATTCCCGGATACGGGCTTCTCGGAGAAACCGTTAATGCGCCGGATCCGCGATCATCGGCCGCCACAATCGAGGTGCTCAACAAGATGTACAATCTCGGGCTGGATGTGAAACCGCTGATCGATCAGGCAGTAGAAATTGAACAGAGCATGGGTAAAATAGCCGAGGAAGTGCAGCAGTCTGCCGAACAATCACCGAAAAAAGATCTTATCATGTACGGGTGATTCAAAATGAAATGTGCTGCGTTAACCGGAATCTCGCCGGAGATAATAAAGGATCTCAGGGGGGGCAAATCCCGTACGATCGAGCTTCAGAGCATGCATAATATTGTAAGCATCACGGAGGTAAAACCAGGTCCGGATTCCCACATCTTCATGACTTCAATCGATTTTGAGGACCTGGATCCCGGCGATCAGGGAATATGTGTGATTGTGCTGGCGATATCAGTCTCGATGAAGCGGATGGTGGAATTCTCGCAGGGTCGGTATTATGAGGAACGAGAGCGGATGTCGGCCCGGATCCAGGTGAAATATTGTGCATCATCAGTCGTCAAGCGGGTCTTTCGGGAGGGCGTTTTCGGACCAACAACCGTTGAAGTGCTAAAATCATCCTGTTACCATGCAGGTTAATAAAAGAATTACCATTTTTTTTACATCAATAGAAAGTTCTGGTTTTTTTTGAGAACGATAAAACCGATTCCGATTGCACCAAGAATTACCATGATCCCAACAGGGGATTCCTTTGGAGTGTCTGGCGGCCAGGGTGTTATGGGGTTTTCTGGGGGTTGTCCCGGTAGTGATACCATCCAGAAGCACCGCGGCTCCGGAGGGAAGGGAACTCACCGAAATATTACACACAGAAGTAACCGCAACCGGGATGACGAGGATTGCTGATAACAGACAGAATATGAAATTATTTTTTTTCATAACTTTTACAACCGATTTTCTCTGCTGATTAAAAGAATGGGCTCTAGAATTCCTTTTCCATTGATATGAAATTCAAGATGCTGGTCCGAATGAAGGAGGGGACAGTGCCTGTCCCCCCATGCCGCCCCTGCGCTGAGCGAGGATGACGTAGCACCTGTTCAGGAGTTATCGCATCGGGGGAGCCACAGCGGCGGGGGTGAAACCCCCTCCGAGCGTTTAGCTTGTAATTGAGCATTTCACCTGAGCAAAAGAATGCGCAATTCGCATCACATATATTTAGTTAATTTTTTTCTTCAGGAGATTTCTCAGCGAACCATGACACAGATTAATTATCACGGAACACGAACCTTAATGGCGTCAGGTGGGCCTGTGGCTTAGCTCGGACATAGCGCCGGGCTTCTAACCCGGATGTCGGGGGTTCGAATCCCCCCAGGCCCGTTTTAATAATCCACCGTACTGTTTTTCAGCCTTATCCGTGATTCATAGGAGTATTGCACCATTCTCCGGCAAGTGCGAGATTTCTTTTTTTGCGACCAGCAGAAAGGATCAAGTATCCGGATTCAAGATGTAATAATTCGGGGTTTTATCGGCAATAAAAACAGGATACAGTGCCATTTTCATTACCAACTCGTAAAGGAAATAACGAGAGAAAATATAATCAGAATAGTATACCAAAATTCAGATCGAAAAAGTGTTCCTGTTCAAAGGACCAAAACCCCAGACGCTTCAGGGGCTTCACCCCGCCACTATGGCGCTCCGGTTGCGATGGCGTTTGTATAACCAAGGATCAGGTATACCGGTAATACAGATGAATCGCATGCGCCCCCCAAAAGGGGGCAGGGCTGGCGCAATGGGTGCGGGGCCAGGGCGTTCAATACAACAAGAAATTAATCGATGATATGTTACTATCCCCTTAAAAATATTATGAACGGCAGATGTCGATAAACTGTTTAAATTTTTTTTGAAAAAGGAGAACCGAGAAGCAAACTAAAAAAATTATTCCTGAATTTGTTCATCAGCTGGCTGTCCATCTGTCGGTTTCTGAAGGATCTGAACATCCATAATGTTGTGCTGGCGCTGGGAGAGTTTTTTTGCCTTGAAGATATTCTTCCCATCCTTGCCAATTGCAATGCCCCGGTCTTCATCCCGAACTTCAACCTGAACCGTCTGCTCTTCTGGCTCCCCTTCGAACAGGATTGAAGTAACCTGTGCCGGTAAAAAACAGTTTCTGATAAACTGTTCGGGATTGCTGTTGTATTCCACAACTTCAATCTTCTTGCCCATCACTTCCGAGGCTTTTTTGATTGAGGCACCTTTTTTACCGATAGCCAGGCCCATATCACCGGGATTTATTACAAAAATAAGGCGTGCGTTGCGCTCATCCACAACACAGTCACGGCTTCCCGCGCCGGTAAGGCTCTCAAACTGGGAGATCAGACGCATACAGTCTTCAGTCAGTTTAACTTCAACCATATCATACCCTCTTAAGAGAGAGAATGTCTGACTCGCCAGGAGTAACAATAGCAAGCGTGCTTACCATGAAGGGTTTTCCGCATGCTTTGCCGAGTGCCACGCTGGAGCCCTCGAAGGTATGGATGAAAAGATTCTCATAGCCCGAAAGTTTGGATTTGAAGGTCGCCGGACAATTGCCCGCTACGACGATCATCTGAGCTTTGCCCTCTTTTATGCATTTTTCCGTGTTGTTCTGGCCAAGAATTACATTTCCTGTCTTGATGGCTCTTCTGAGTGAAGCATTAAAATCCATGTACAATTCCTCTGGTTTTTAAGGTTATTCCGTTCTAATTATCGTGTTGTCTGACTGCGATGAGTTTTACATCACCGGTACCGAGTTGAATCGGCTGACCGACAATGACATTCTCGGTTACACCGCTCAGTTCATCGACTTCGTTTGCCACGGCAGCATCAAGCAGGTGGTTAACCGTCACTTCAAACGCCGCCCGTGAAAGAACACTTTCCTTCTCTCCGGCAATACCATGACGTCCAATCTGCTTGACTTCGCCTTCCATACACATCATGTCGGAAACGAGCATGATGTGGCGGACATCAACAAGGATACCTTGTTCATTGAGCGTTGAAACCGCTTCATGAATGATTGCATTCCTCGCTGCTTCGATACCGAGCACTGATGCGATTTCACTGATGTTGTTGGTGCGGGTCCGTGTGGTGTCCACCCCAGCGACATCAAATACATCTTTTATGTTGGAACCTTCAGTATAAAGTATATACTCTCCGGCCTCCTTTCTGACGACGACACGCAGGATATCATCGATCCCCTGCACGATAACGTGTCTCACATGTTCGGCAAGCTGGAAGAGGTTCTGGTAACTCTCCTTGTTTTTTGGCGAGAAGGTAATGGTCGCCGTCTCCTCGTTGATGTCATGCTCGAAGTCACGGTAATGTCGCCGGTCGCGTATCTTTTTGGGAGCGGTCTCCATGATCTCCCCCGGGGTTATCTTTCGCTTGTCGCAGACTTTCGTGTTCAAATGCACGATGACGTGCATGTTCTCCATGTCAGTTGTGATATCCCCGAATTCGTGGAGGGGGGCTGCTTCAATCTGCCAGCTGACTTCACGCGCCCGGTCACGGTCATTGCTGTACTCGGGCTCGAGATAGACCGTCATGGTCGGTGTGCTGGGCTCCTTTCTCGCATCCATAATCTCGATGAGTCGCGGGAGACCGAGGGTAACGTTGATTTCGGCGACACCTGCATAGTGGAATGTACGCATGGTCATCTGGGTACCTGGTTCACCAATAGACTGAGCTGCGATAACACCTACGGCCTCACATGCCTCGATCCTCGTGGAGAGGTATTCCTTCAGCACCCGTTCAAGTATTTGCTTGAACTGGGTATCGTTGATCTCTTTGTTGTCAAGGAATTTGTGCAGTTGATCTTTGGTCTTCTTTGGGAGATTTGCTCCCTCAATCTTCTTGTCGAACTTTTCTTCGAGCGCCATCAGACTTCCTCCTTGAGAATACTTTCGACAATACCTTTGACGTCTACCGGGTCACCAAATGCACTCTTTGTCGGATCGGTGCTGTCTTCACCGTACTGGAACTGGATGATTCTTCCACCGGTTGACCTCACGGTTCCATCATAGGCAACCTTGAGATCCTGCAATGCGTTAATCAGTCTTCGCTGCAGGTACCCGCTCTGCGAAGTACGAACCGCCGTATCAACAAGCCCTTCCCGACCACCAATGGCGTGGAAGAAGAATTCAGTCGGGTTAAGCCCGCCCTTATCAGCTGTGGGCAATGAAACCATGGGCATCGGAGCCCCGGTCACCTTTCTTGAAGTGCGGGAGCGTACGGTCATCATACCCCCGGACAATACGCTCCCCACGAACGGACTGCTGGCCGATACATCCTGCCATCTGGGTCAGGTTGAGCATCGAACCCCGGGCACCGGATACCGCCATAACTACAGCGCTGTTACCAAGGCCAAGGTGCCGGCCGGCTATCTGACCGGTCTGGTCACGGGCTTTTCCCAGTACCTGCATGATCTGCATTTCGAGGGTCTCTTCAACAGTACGCCCTGGCATGGGTTCAAGCTGACCATCCTCGTATATCTTAATTCGTCGTGTTACATCAGATGCTGCAACCTTAAGTACTTCGTCGATCTGGCCATACTCGGTTTTTGAAAGGTCTTCATCGTCGATTCCAAATGAGAAGCCGTCGAACATGATTGCGCGTATCGAGAGTTTTGTCAGGTCATCGATGAAATCTGCCGCTCTTCGCATACTGTAGTGACGGATGATACGGTTTACGATCTGGCCATCGAATGCACCAATCGCCTTCTTGTCGATGGTCCCTGCTTCCAAAATACCATCAATGATCCGCACATATGCGTCACGTTCACACATTTCCTTTTTACAGGTGTCACAGTTCAGGCATGAACTTGCATGGAAAACCATGTTCAACTGGTCGGGCAGGATCATGGAAAATATCTGTTTGTTGCTCCAGTACCGGACTCCACCTTCTTCTTTTCCGACAGGGGGCATGTGCTCTATATGAGCATACCGGAGCAGGTAGAGCGCTTCTTCCTTGGTAAACCACCGGGTACCGTGGGTAAGCATGAAAATACCGGATACATGGTCATGAATGCCACCAATGATGGGGCCACCAAAACGGGGTGAGAGGATGTTTTCATGTACGGAGAGCAGGATGGTTGCCTCAGCCCGCGCCTCTTCCGTCTGAGGGACGTGCATGTTCATTTCATCCCCGTCAAAGTCCGCGTTGTAAGGAGGACAGACCGCTGGATTAAGGCGGAAAGTTCTGCCTTCCATGACCTTGACCCGATGCGCCATGATGCTCATCCGGTGCAACGAAGGCTGACGGTTGAAAAGAACTACATCGCCATCCCTGAGCTGCCGCTCAACAGTATAACCAGGTTCTATTAAATCAGCAACGGTGTCAAGATTCCCGTCAGCAAGCCTTAGCCTCCGGTTATCCGGGCGGATAACGTAGTTGGCCCCGCAGGGTGCGTTGACATCCGGGCGCAGGGGGCCGTTCCGCACTACCTGCTTAAGCTCCTCAATATTCTGGGTGGTAACCCTGACAGGTATTGTCATTTCGTTTGCAACCGCACGCGGGACCCCTACCTGCGAAACCGACAGATTTGGATCGGGAGAAATCACGGTACGCGATGAGAAGTTCACCCGCTTACCTGAAAGTGAACCCCGGAACCGACCGTCCTTGCCCTTAAGGCGCTGGGAAAGTGTCTTTAAGGGTCTGCCACTGCGGTGACGTGCGGGGGGACAGCCTGCCACCTCATTGTCAAGGTAGGTGGTAACGTGGTACTGTAAGAGTTCCCATAGATCCTCAATGATTAACTGGGGCGCTCCTGCATCCTGATTCTCTTTGAATCTCTGGTTAATGCGGATGATGTCGACAAGCTTATGCGTGAGATCATCTTCCGAACGCTGCCCGTTTTCAAGAATAATCGATGGGCGCATGGTAACAGGTGGGACAGGAAGTACGGTAAGGATCGTCCACTCCGGTCGGGCGACATCCGGGTTGATACCAAGAGGGGTTAAATCCTCATTAGGGATCTTTTCCATCCGTGCCCTGATGTCAGCAGGGGTGAGTTTATGCTCAATTTTCTTGCCATCTTCCACCATCACTTCTGAAAACGTGGTGGGTTTCTCGAAATTTATCTTAAGCTGCTGGTCACCACAGTGCGGGCAGATGCGCTCTTTTTTCACGTCTTTCTCAGAGAGCAGGTCACCCGTCTGCTCATCTTCAGTACCGACAACTTTTTCTATTTCATCCGGACTCAGCAGGACACGCCCGCATGATCGGCAGGTAACCCTCAACAGCTTCCTGATCAGGCGCGTATAACCGACATGGATTACTGGTTTTGCAAGTTCAATGTGCCCGAAATGCCCGGGGCACTCGCTCGCTTTCTGGTCGCAGGTCTTGCACCTGAGACCGGATCGATGACACCGAGGTTCAGGTCCATCAGACCCTGGGGGTACGGGAACCCATCATCATCGTAAGTGTCCGCCCAGATGATCTTCCTCACGCTCATCTCGCGGATTTCTTTTGGGGATAACAATCCAAATTCAATTTGTCCAATTCGTTTTGGGCTTGGCATGGCGCACCTCTTCAGACCACATCTTGCAGTCTTAATCTTGGGGCAATCCCCATACTCTTCATCTCATCCAGCAGGAGCTTAAAGGCATAACTCATCTCGACAGAATAAATGTCTGTCTCGTTACCACAGGCAAGGCAACGGGTCATATTTCTTTTACGGTCCAGCATCGCGACCATCCCACAGTGAGCACAGACATATTCATTGACTTTATCGGATTCATCCAGTAAACGTTCTTTGAGAGCCATTGCTGCACCGTGACCAATCATGACATCCCGCTCCATTTCACCAAACCGCAGACCTCCTTCACGGGCCCTGCCTTCTGTTGGCTGGCGGGTGAGCACCTGCACCGGTCCGCGTGACCGTGCATGCATCTTTGACGACACCATGTGGTAGAGTTTCTGATAATAGATGACGCCCACATACACATCCGCTTTGAATTGCTTGCCGGTCAGGCCATCATACATGATTTCACGTCCATTGTGGGAGAAACCAAGTTTCTTGAGTGATGACCGGATGTCAGCTTCGCTCTCACCGCGAAATGCTGTACCGTTAATCCTCCGCCCTTCAAGCGCCCCTACCTTGCCCCCAATCATTTCGAGCATATGCCCGACAGTCATACGACTGGGAATAGCGTGGGGATTGATAACGAGATCCGGACAGAGTCCACTCTCAGTAAAAGGCATATCTTCCTGGTGTGTTATCAGTCCTACGACTCCTTTCTGCCCGTGTCGGGAGGCAAACTTGTCTCCGACTTCAGGAATACGAAGGTCACGTGTTCTGACCTTGACAAGCCGGGAACTGTTCTCTCCTTCTGTTATGATCACGGTGTCAACAATGCCGTGCTCATTACTGCGCATTGTGACTGATGTGTCGCGACGTTTCTCAACGGCAATGAGTTCCCCTGATGGCTCTTCAAGGAACCGTGGTGGAGAAGTCTTGCCGATCAGAACATCTTTTTCTGCTACAACCGTTTCAGGATTGATCACACCGTCTTCGTCGAGGTTCTTATACGACTCGGCGCCGTGTGCCCCGGCAACATCTTCTTCCGGGACTTCAATCCTGTCGATCTGACCACCCGGATAACGGCGTTCTTCCCCTTCATAGGTTCGGAAGAAATGGGAGCGTCCGAGTCCCCGCTCAATTGAAGCCTTGTTGAAAATAAGTGCATCTTCAATGTTGTACCCTTCATAGGAAAGAATTGCAACAACAAAGTTCTGCCCTGCCGGACGGTCATCGGAACCTATTAACTCAGAAGTCTGAGTGTGGGTCAGGGGCTTTTGCACGTAATGGAGCAGGTGGCCCCGGGTATCAGGGCGCAGCTTCATATTAGCGGTCCCAAACCCGAGTGCCTGTTTGACCATGCCTGCACCCATGGTTACCCGCGGACTTGCATTATGCTCCGGGAACGGGACATGCGCAGCACCGATACCCAGAATAAGGGAGGGGTCGATCTCAAGGTGGGTATGATCCGGCGTTACATTCTCCGGGTTCATCGCGATGAGGAGATCTTCTTCCTCTTCTGCATCAATGAACTCAATCAGTCCGCGCTGGACAAAAGAGGATATGTCAACTTCCTTTTTAGCCAGTTTTACAAGGTCTTCACCCGTAATAAGCGGTTCACCGTTTTTCAGGACAATAAGCGGGCGGCGGGCTCGGCCACGGTCGGTAAGAATCACAACATCCCCGTTGTATTCCTTGTGTGAAACATTCACTTCATATGAGATAGCACCCTGACGTCGCATAGACCTGATATTGGCCACAAGTGCTTTTGCATCATCATCGAGTCCGATAAGGGCCCCGTCAACAAACACGCGGGACTTCTTCATCGTGCTTCACCCCGGATATGCTCAACACCGAGATTATGCAGAAGTCGCCGGACTTCGGCTTCATCATCAACACCCTTGGATATCTCAACCATCTGTGCAAAGTTCTTGACCAGACCACAATTGGGTCCTTCAGGTGTTTCACTCGGACAGATCCGTCCCCACTGGGTCGGGTGAAGGTCACGAGCTTCGAAGTGTGGCTGTGAGCGCGAAAGCGGGGAAATAACCCGACGCAGGTGGGATAGGACTGCCATATGGTCTACCCGGTCAAGCAGCTGGGAGACACCGGTTCTTCCCCCAACCCAGTTACCCGTCGCGAGCGGATGTAACAACCGCTCAGTGAGAACATCTGCCCGAACCGCAGTTGCGATTGACAAGTCGCGGTGTCGCATGCTGGCGCGTTCAAGCTGGTATTTGATATCCCGTGTAAGCCGGTTAAGGGAAATACGGAAAAGGTCCTCCATAAGATCACCGGCAAGTTTCAACCGTTTGTTGGAGTAATGGTCCTTATCATCAACCCTGCGTTTGTCCAACACGAGATCAAAACACGCCTCTGCCATACGTCCCAGGAAGTGACCCTTTGCAAGTCGCACGGATAGCACGGCTTCCTGGTAGCCCTCGTCTCCTTCCTTTAAATTTGCAGGCATTGAGTAGTTGAGATGTGGCAGGAGGTAATTGTCCAGCACGAATTCCGCCCGTTTGCGCTGGTAATCCTTCGTCTGGTTGGGTGCGAGCTTTTTGCCAACGTACATGATACCACCTTCAACTGAATCGCACTCGCTCTCTTCCAGATTCTGCATCATGAAGGTAAGGATATCCTCATCAGGAGAAACTGCATTTACAACTTCCTGATCGTTCGTCATTCCGAGAGCACGCATCAGGTCAACAAATTTAAGGTGCCCGGCAACTGACGGGAATGATACCTCAAGCAGGTTCTTTTTATTTCGCTCAACAACGACAAGTGCACGGTACCCACGGAACTGCGAAAAGACTTTTGCGACATAGATCCGCTCATTGTATCGCTCGGTGAATTCGGTCATAATCTTGTTGGATGCGAGATCCTCAAGGGTCATGAGCACACGTTCAGTACCGTTTACAATGAAATATCCGCCCGGGTCGAATGCGTCCTCACCATGGGAGATACGCTGCATATCATCCATACCATAAAGATTGCAGGCATGCGATCCAACCATAATGGGGAGTTGCCCGATTGTGGTGATTATTGGCTCCTGCCGTTCCTCACCATGTACAAGGGTGAGTCCTAGCTGGATCGGCGCTGCATAGGTAAGATTACGCAGTCGTGCTTCGCAGGGGTACAGTTCTCCCTGAGATCCATCTGCTTCTCTGACAAGCGGTCGTTTTACCGTAATCGCGCCTAATTCCACCCAGACAGGCTCATTGTTCTTTCCCCGGTTTTCGATATCCGTTTCGATAACCCGCTGCTCGTTGACCACTTTCTGAAGATTGTGCTTTAAGAAATAATTGAAAGAGTCAAGTTGGTGGCGCGCAACATGCTCCCGTGAAAAATACGCCTTTGATAAAATACTTCTGTCGATCAGACTGACCACCCCAATAATTATTTCTTCGGTCTCTTGATTACGAGGCGATATGCCTCAGCCCTGCCAGCCGTATGACTAATCCGGACAATTCGTATAACATCGTCAACGCTTGCGCCAATAGATTTGACCGCTGGATCGTCATGGAAAATTTTAGGTAATTGTTCCGTAGTAATGTTGTAGTGGGAGAGGAGCGCAGATACCTCGTCCTCACTCATGATTTTATGGTCTGGCACCATCACGTGCTTCAACACATTCAGTTTGGTGCTCAATGAAAAACCCCCTCACCTATGAATAAATTTCCTTTCAGATGCATCACCGCAAAAAACCCACGATTCCTCGTGGCAACGGGCCCGGAGGGATTTGAACCCCCGACCACCTGGTTAAAAGCCAGGCGCTCTACCGAACTGAGCTACGAACCCAATGTATACTAAGATGTACAGCATTATAACAATGCCAAAAAACTATATATAGATTCCCCAAAAAAAAGTTTGAAATCGGACAACATTCAACTGTTTTTTATTCTGAGTTGAAAATTCCCGGACTCTGTAGAAATACTCAATCAAAAGCTAAACGTTCAAGTGGGTTTCACCCCCGCAGCTATGGCTCCCCCGTTGCGATAAACCCCGAACAGGTGCGCCGTCATCATTGTTCAGCGCAGGGGCGGTATGGGGGACAGGCACTGCCCCCTCCTTCATCGTACCTGCATCTTGAATTTCATATCAAGGGAAAAGGAATGCTGCAGAGCCTATTCCCGTTTAATCTTCGCCAAAAAGTCTCAATGCCCTTTAATAGGATATTCTCTCTGCGATAATCTGAATAAAAAAAAGGCAGCCTGAAATTCACCATCTTAATCTGCCATGGTAAAAAAGAAGGACTACTTTGATGAGGGGTTACCTGATAATTCCCCTTTTATCTGTTGAAGCCGGCTCTCCTGAATTTTTACATTCATCTCCATATTCTTGATTGCGCTTGAGATCTCTTCACTGACTCTGACTTTAGAATCATCGAAATTATAGGTAGTCTCGAGAATCTTCATGAGGCGCTTGTTTACATCAATAGTTTTACTTAAGCGGGCATATTCAGTGATGATCTCAGCATCGAACCCGGATTGTTTTGCAATGTCAATATCAGATTTGATAGACTGTCTTCTGCTGAGGACATGCTCGATCGCGTCATACAATTCGCGGTGAGTGATTGGCTTTAAAACATAATCTTCGATATAAATTCCGTATTCCTGTGCTTCTGCTGGCGAAAGCTCGCTTAGCGGTAAGCATGAGTACCGGGATCTCCTTGGTCTGGGAATTCTCCTTGATCTTTTCAAGGGTTTCCCAACCGTCCATGGGTTCCATCATGATATCCAGAAGGATCAGATCAGGAGTCACCGTCTTTAAAATCTCAAGACATTCCTCCCCCCCATATGCAGCAACAGTACGGTAACCGCCTCGCTCCAGCATGGTGACAAATACATCAACGATGAATGGACTGTCATCGACAACAAGTATAGTATTCATCTCTTCGACTCCCCAGACCTCTTTGCATCGCGCTCTGCCGATATTATTGTATCCATGAATGGTAAGATTTCCTCTTTTACCATGGTCTTTGCACCTGCTGCACTACCAGTTATAATTCATAATGCCTGATTGAACCATATATACATATCTTTTTTTTTCCTCGGTTGATGGGGTACAGCGAAATGTGCGTTCAAGGTCAGGAATTTCAGTTGAAAATATCCTGCGAGATGAGAGGTCTCACGACGCGTAACTATCCTGTTGGTAAGATTATTACCTAAAATGCCAATATTTCAATTTTTACGATAACAAGATAAATAAATGAAATAAGCCAATAGTAAGAGAGCGGGGCCATAGGGTAGCCTGGCCATCCTAGGAGACTGGGGGTCTTCTGACCTGAGTTCAAATCTCAGTGGCCCCATTTCAGATAGTGTTTTCGATCCTTGTTTTTGGTTGTTGTTATGAAAATTACCGAACTATGCATTGATTGTTTACTTTCCCGTGTGGAACTTGAATGTACATTGTGCGGTGCTGATTCTGCTCTCACGGATGCAACAATGTCTGAGTGCAGGAGACTGATGGGAGAAATTCGTTCCGCACCGCTCAGCCACCCTCAGATTGCGAGCCGTATCCACCGGAGGGCTTATGATATCCTGGGTAATCCCGATCCATTCGCAGAACTCAAAGATCTGGGAAATCAGCAGGCAAGAGAAGTCTGCAAAGAAGTCCGTAAGAACCTGTCAACATTCCGCGATTATGTTCTTGCATCCGTAATCGGGAACACATTTGATTATGGGGTCAAAGGTCATACTGTGGAAGAAAATTTTTCTGCTTTTTTCCAGAGAGAATTTGCACAAGGGCTCACTATAGATGATACCGATAAAATCGCTCCTCTCTGCTCCCGTGTTGTGTATCTGAGCGACAATTGCGGCGAAATTGTACTCGATCGTCTCTTGATCGAATACCTCAAGTCGCAGGGATCTCAGGTTACCCTTGCTGTCAAAGAGTTCCCGATTCTCAATGATGCAACATTGAAGGATGCTCATGAACTGGGACTTGACACTCTGGTTGATCATATCACAACAAACGGCGGAGGTGCGGAGATCGGTATATGCAGGGAAAATATTCCTGAAGATCTTCGGCATGCAATAGCAAAATGCACAATCATCATTGCAAAGGGAATGGCAAATTTTGAGTCCCTGTCCGAGATGGACAACCTTCCGCCGGTAGCTTACCTGATGGCAGCAAAATGCAAGCCTGTTGCAGATGAGGTTGGAGTTCCCGTAGGCTCAAAGATCGCGCTGTTACGAACCTGACAGCGGCGATTGTCTCTTCTTTGACCTGTGCTTCACAATTTTTCTTTTTTCAAAAAATTCATAATGGCAGTTTCCGGATGGTTTTTACCAGATATGCACCTATACTGGGATAAGGGATGTATTATCCGAATTTCAAGGACACAATCGCAGCATCACCCTATATTTTCATCCTGGGTGTAGCTGGTGACAGTGGATCAGGAAAGACTACGTTTACCGAAGGTATTCGGAGCATCTTCGGACCAGACCTTGTGTCCACCCTTACTCTTGATGATTATCACAGTCTCGACCGTGAAGGACGCAGGAAGCAGGGACTGACCGCTCTAAATCCAAAGGCAAACCGGATTGATCAGCTCGAACAGGATCTTGTCCAGCTGAAAAGCGGGGAACCGGTCGAAAAGCCGGTCTATAATCATACAAACGGAGTATTTGACCCGCCGGTCATCTTTCATCCGAAAAAAATCCTCATCCTCGAAGGACTTCACACGCTGTTCACCCCTGCGCTGCGTAAATACCTGGATTTTACCCTTTTTGTAGATCCAGCCAAAGAGGTAAAAACTGACTGGAAGATCCTTCGCGATATGAAAATACGTGGTTATTCCCGTGATGCTGTCATCAAGGAGATAGCCGAAAGGGAACCGGATTACAAGCGCTACATCGCTCCCCAAAAAGAGTTTGCTGATGCAGTTATAGGCATTGATTATTCAGAATACGGTCGGCACCTTGGGAAGGAGAGAAATGTTTATCGTATCACGCTCTCCCAGAACAGGATGAAACATTCTATTGAGAACATTGATCTCTCCCTTGACCTGTACTCTATCCTGTCCCTTTCAGAGCGAAACTTCTCCCTGAAATTTCTTACGAGCGAACATAATGGTCACAAGATGGGAGAGATGATTATGGATGGTGAACTAAGTGAACATGTGGTGAAAAAGCTCGAACTCAGCATCGAGCAGCAGACCCGGGTTCACCCCATTTCCATCTTTAGAAACCGGAAATACATCACGGCCGGGGATCTTGCACAACTGATTCTCTGCTGGCGCATTATCCACCGCCGGATATTTATTGAATCACGACAGTAATCGTATTTTTGTACTAAAATATATCGGAACGAGAACTTTTCAACCAAGGAAAGACTACTCCATGAAAAAGATTGCAGTCATGACAGGAGGGGGAGATTGCCCTGGACTCAACGCGGTAATAAGGGCGGTAGTACGATCGGGTTTGAGCTATGATATTGATACACTGGGAATACACGACGGTTGGCAGGGACTTATTGAAGGCAACCTTGAAACGCTCACCGAGGCATCGGTTTCCGGTATCACATCTATGGGGGGCACTATCCTTGGCACATCACGGACAGATCCGCTCAAAAAACCCGGCGATTTGGAAAAGATCAGAGATGCAATAAAAAAACATAGTATCGAAGCCCTTGTGGTCATAGGGGGAAACGGGACGCTCTCCGCAGCGTATGAATTAACCTCAAGGGGCATCCCACTCATCGGTGTACCAAAAACCATAGATAACGATATTTTCGGTACTGATCTGGCTGTTGGTTTTGACACTGCAGTCTCTACAGTAACCGAAGCCATAGACCGGCTTCACACAACTGCGGAATCACATCACCGGATCATGGTGGTTGAGACTATGGGACGTAGTGTGGGTTGGATCGCATTAATGGCGGGTATTGCGGGAGGAGCAGACATGATCCTGATTCCGGAGATACGATTCACCATGGAAAATGTTTGCAAAGATCTCAAAGCCCGTTATATGACAGGAAAAAAATTCTCCATTGTGGTAGTGGCCGAAGGGACACATCATGAGGATATCGCAGGTATGGCAGTTCCCGAATGTAATCGCGATGAATGCGGGCATGAGAAATTTGTCGGCGTGGGGAACCTTCTCGGAAAGGAACTCGAAAAACGGCTCAGTATTGAAACCCGGGTAACTGTTCTGGGCCATGTCCAGCGTGGAGGTATGCCCACCTCATTCGACAGGATCCTCGCTACGCGATTCGGGGTCTCAGCAATTGAGCAGATTGTTGCAAACAACTTCGGTTGCATGGTTGCCCTGCAGGGTAACCGTATTGTAACTGTACCACTCAGAGATGTTGCATCGCGGGTTAATGGGGTAAATCATGGTCTCTATTTTCATGCAAAAAGAGTAATGAACGCGAGGGGATAAATCCTCAATTCCTCAAGCTTGATGAGATGTTCAGATATGCAGCAGATAGGGCAATGCGATGAGGGAAACCAGCACAACAAGCATGAGATAGCTGACAGCACCGGTAACATAACTTGAATATTTCAGAAGCCCGCGACGATCGAGCAGCCGGTCAACACCTTCTTTAAAGATATACCCGCCATCGAGCGGGACCATCGGGATAGCATTGAATATTCCAACATTGATATTGATCCAGGCGCACCAGAAGAGCAGGTGTATAATACCCCAGAAGCCCTCAAAGGGGACTTTATAGTAGACGGTGTCAGGTGTTTCAAATGCAAGAATCCGGAGGAACTGAATACCGGAATCATTTGCGAAGGGGATGATCAGGAACTGGAAAAAACCCAGGGGCGATAACATTCCCTGAACAACTGCCATAACTGCTGTACCATCATAATACTCAACACCCATGAATCCACTCGTCCTGTCGGGGATATCCCCAGGCCAGGCCGAAAGGGTGAGCTGGTAGTCCTTCACAATTTTATCTTTTTCCACCGTGAGAGTCAGCGTGTTTCCGGGTTTTGTTGTATTCAGGATAGCTGAAACATCAACCCTGCTGGTAACCGGAATTCCATTTACTGCGGTAACTATCGAACCTGGGGGAATTCCGGCGCCGGCTGCAGGATAATCCTTATAGACTCCCTGAATGACCGGCTGACTGACAGGAGTGACCAGTCCCATGAAGAGGATCAGGAGGATAAAACAGGAAAAACCGACGACAAGATTATTGGTGATCCCGGCACCGAACATGCGGACCTTGGCCATTCCTTTGGTCTTATCAAGTTCTTCTTCATCGGGCTCAACAAAAAATCCAATAGGAATTACGGCGATGAGCGCCCCCATGGTCTTTACTTTGATATTCTCAACGCGACAGAGAATCGCGTGCCCGAATTCATGAACGCCAATGGTGATGATAAATGCAAGCCAGACCGCAAGGGTTGAGGGAACGTACTCGTTGATACCAGGGAGAAGCAGGATATTCTGCGGTTTATAGATCCCGGTAGGTTCCGGTTGGACGAGGAGTGTATAGCGGACAGAGACAAAAAGCATAACGGTAATGAAGACCGAAACGATGATGACGGCGATAACGCCGGCCGTCCCATAGATCCGGAAGAACGTGCGGAATGCGGCAAATTTGTCAAAAAATCCGACTCTGTTCGTTTTGAGCGCAAGAATCGGGCCATAGAAAGTTATGTGATCCTCCCAGAGTTTCCGGGAGTGGATATAGAATGCTATCGCAGCGTAAGCAGCGATAAGAAAAATGATCAGGAGGATCCAGTTCATTCGTTATTCATTGCATTGCAGGCCACATAAAACAATGGCTCATAGCAGTCAGACGGGATGGGAGAAGAGATCAGAAAAATTGTGAGAGCTGGCTCTGCTGTTTTTTTCCGAGCATGGCAGTGACGGTCTTCCAGCTTTTCCTTGCAATGGGCGGGGGACATTTGTGCTCATCGATATATGCGGAAAGGAATGCAATGGTGACCGGATCCGAAGGATACCCGCTTCCGATCTCCCCGTACTTTTTAGAAAGGGCAGTAATCGCCCGGTCGCGGGTAACTTTTGCGACGATGCTTGCAGCAGAGACTACTTTATACGTCTGATCTGCGTTGTGCTCGGATACGACCTCGCAGCTCGTTTCAAGATGACTTTTCACCATGTCTGCATAGCGGAATGCGTTTACATCGCAGGCATCAACATACGCGATTGCCGGTGAAAGCTTGTCTATGGCCTGTGCATGCGCCCTGGCAACGCAGGCATTCATGGTCATTCCCGTGCGGATCTCATCAATCTCGTGCGCGTCAATGCGTATTGTTGCCACCCGGAAGCGCTTCCTGATAGTGATATAAAGATGTTCCCGTACCTTAGGGGATAGCAGCTTTGAGTCAGCCACTTCAACTTCGGCAAATACATTCTCAGAGGATACTCCCACAGCAGCGATAACCATCGGGCCCAGCACAGATCCCTTTCCTGCCTCATCCACCCCACAGATCACATGGATTGGTTATTGCGCAAATTATTTCAATGCCGATGATGGTAACCGGTAGTCATGTATATTATCATCGTGGGGCTCGGAGGAATCGGCAAAAACCTGGCAAAACAGGCGGTGGAACATGCAAACAATGTTGTTGTTATTGATCAGGACGAAAGCCGTTGTAGCGACGTTCTCGAGCATTATGATGTACTGGCAGTGACCGGCAATGCAACCGACAAAACTACCCTTGAGGAAGCCGGGATTGATCGGGCAGATGCCCTGATTGCAACCACAAGTGATGATTCGGTCAACCTTATGACCTGCTGGCTTGCAAAAAAGTTCCGTGTTCAAAATGTAGTTTCTATCGTCAACCAGTCCTCACACTCGGATTTTTTTAAGGAAGTCGGGGTCAGGATAAGCGAGAACCCTGACGAGCTTGTTGCGTCACGCCTCTACTACTGGACGCAGAACCCCCAGCTCCAGCAGCTTGCCTCAATCCCTGGTGGAACCATCTTCGATATCGTCGCCGAGCAGGGTGCTCCCATTGTCGGGCACGAAATCCGTGAGCTGAAAGTAAAAGATTTCGTGTTCATCGCAATCCGCAGATCCGGGGGCGAACTGATCATTCCAAGTGGCAATGTCAGAATCCAGCCCAATGATATCTTCACGGTTTTCACGAAAAAAGAGGCTGAAGATGATTGCCTCCGTCTCCTCAACAGGCAACTAAAAAAATCAGCGGATTGATGCTGCGAGCGCGCCCAGATCGAGCATCAGTTTCGGGTTCACCCGGATTATTTCTGTTAATAAAGACAGGGTTGTGAACTCTTTAAGATTCACTTTTGATACGGAGTGAATAATGTCGTTCAGTTTGTCATCGGGTTGTTTGATCAAATATTCCTTAATATGGTAGTTACGCTCGATGGTTTTCCCCATTTTTGATGCCCGCCATGTTGTGTCATATACCATAAGCTCCTTTTTCGAAACGTCTCCTTTCCCGATACATTCCGCAGCTACCTGAGCAGCAAGTCTTCCGGTATACATACTGTTGTAGATCCCACCACCGGTGAGCGGGTCTACGACACGGGCTGCATCACCGGCAATTATGAGACCATTCGCAACCGTACAGTCAAGAGGCTTGCAGACGGATACACCACCGGCAATACATTCGATAAATTTCCCCTGAGGAAAGGTCTTTTTAACAAACCTGTCAAGGTAGTCTTTCGCCCGGTGACCTTCCCCGCTTTTTTTGCCGGAGATCCCTACCCCGACATTTGCGGACCGTTCGCCCTTCGGAAAAACCCAGAGGTATCCCTGGGGTGCAATTTCGTTGCCCAGATAAAAGACGGTTGAGTGCTGATCGATATCGATATCAGCCATCACATACTGGGCAGAGCTCATAATTTCACGGACAGGTACGGTGGTATCAATACCACACCATTTTGAGAATTTTGATTCAACACCATCAGCAGCAATGACCACGTCAGCAGTAACATTCGATACTGTCCCACAGCACTCAATCTTTGCCCCTCTGACAAATCCATTTTCCATAATCGGGGCTGATGCACGGGTCTTGACTATAACATCCGCCCCGGCATCGGCCGCTTTCCAGACCAGCTCACGGTCAAAGAACTTTCGGTCAAGGATATATCCGACTTTGTTGCCTGCGAGCCCGGATTCGAGTTTCATTAAAAAACCATCGGGAGCTACGATGCTCGCCCCGGTCATCTCGACTGAGATACATTTTGGGTCGGGATCCATGAACTCATGAAGGGCTTCTTTCCCGATTCCCTCGGCACAGCGGATGGGGACACCAATTGCCGGACGCTTTTCGACCAGACATGCAGAGAGTCCCTTCTCAACGGCAGTTTTGGCGGCAAGCGCACCTGCCGGACCTCCCCCGATGACCAAAACATCGTACTTATTTTTCATGCACGACCTCCAGAGCACCCAGAGGGCAGACTTTTGCACAGATACCACAGCTCGTGCAATTTTTCTCAACGCAGAGGTATGCGTCAATCAGTTCAAGGGCGCCTTCCGGGCAGACTGACACACAACAACCGCAATATCCACAGATATCCCGATGTACTTTGAGCATTGACTAATCATGTTGTTGTTCTGTTTCATTAATATTTACGATTAGATGCCTTGATGCAATCCCCTGTTGTGCAGGACATCAGACGAGCGAGAAGGTACCGTACTTCCCACCGCCGCCCGGGTGCAGAGTGACATGCCCGCTCCGCAGGGCTTCAATGGCATCTGAGGTTTCAGCATGGATGGTGCGGATTTCAGGAATCGGGGCATTGATTAGCACCTCAATCTCATTGCCAAACGTGCTGATAAAGCACTCATAAAGGGACCTGCACTTCCTGGTGTGCGGAGATGAGACCCCCATCACGGTCTGGATGATCTGGCCGAGGGGAATAATATGGAGATAGGGGGGACGTTTCCCGGGTTTACCACCGGAAGCCAGCTCGTGCGCCCGGTCATACACACCTTTCTTGATGATGCCCCCATCAGCGGG
The DNA here is from genome assembly GCA_963841015.1 of uncultured Methanoregulaceae archaeon. Lineage (GTDB taxonomy): Archaea > Halobacteriota > Methanomicrobia > Methanomicrobiales > Methanospirillaceae > Methanoregula. The sequence continues at coordinate 843,566 of CAWJAX010000003.1, forward strand.
GCACCGCCAGTTCTGCCGGATTGCCAGTTCCGGTGAATACTGGGTAAAGCATCGGGTGCAGGCCGTCCTGTTATATTTTCCTTCCTCCGGAAAGAACCCGGCGTTCATCTCAATGGCCCCGTTCCTGATGCACGCCATTACATCTTTGGGGGATAGATTCGCAATCTGAAGTCGGTTGAATTCCCTGCCGATCTTATCCGTTTGCGGACTATGAGCATCCGAATTTGAAAGGAACGGCACATTGTAGAGATCCGGAATCGCTGCACCGTACGAGCTGTCTGCTGAGAGACCGAGTTCCAGAAAGTCGATCGACTGGCTGCCATAGCAATCCGCAACGCGATCAAAATACGCGTACATCGCTGTCCACGGAGTAAACGCATGTGCCGGGCCGATCATTGCCCCGACTTCATGCACATATTCTGCGATTTTCTCTCCTGACAGGTAGACATGCGGGCGACCACTGGTGAGAAAACTTTTGCATGTTCCTTCTAAGAGTCCCTGCAGTTCATTGAACTGTGAGAAATCCTCTGCCAATATCAGGTGATGAACCCGGTGTTCGTCTTCAACTTCGCTGGTCGGGAGGATCAAAGTGCCGGCATCATTCTCAAGAAACGGTTCCCAGGTTTTCCGCCATACCGGATGGAGCGCGTCACCAGTGCCGAGAATATGGATACCTTTTGTCAGGCAGGCTGATAGCAGGTGCTCCGGTTGCATAAAGCGGGAGACAGCCATCGAATACGGAGAGTGTATATGCAGGTCGGCATTTGCTAGCATATTAACCGATATAGCTCAGTTCTTCATCCTTTTGCAACTTGTTGCCTTCGACTAATCCTTCGATGACTTTTTCCATTTCAGAAGCACGGTCGTTGAGCTTTGTAGGATCGACCGGTACATCTATCAGTTTTGAGAGTGTTGTGAGAACGTTTGCCGCGCTCATCGGGTCGACAAGATACCCGCTCGTTTCGCCCATCAGGCATGCTGCATCTATCCCGCGTTTTGCAGAAAGTCCGAGCATCAGTCCGGCTGCGCCGATGATCCCGCCGCCGGGTTCATTCCGGTCAAACGTGACACCTGCCTCTTCGAGTTCCGGGCGGAGCTCCGCGCGGTTCACAGCTCCCAGCACCCTTGGCTCATTTACCAGGTGACCGACACCAAATCCACCAAGCGTGAAAATGCGTTGTACCTTCAGATCCTGTGCGATTTCGCAGTACTGGTCGGCAAGGAGATAGTGCCCTTCGTTTGAGGTACTCTGGTGATCACCGACGAGAAAAATGAGGTCTTTTCCTGGTGCCCGGTAAAAATAGAGTTCGTTTCGTGCCAACCGGGCAAGACCATTTTCTTCAAGGATCACCTGTGGAGGAAAATAGATCGAATGGATCTCCCCTATCTTCTCTGCGCCAAGCATGTGGATCATATATTCGGCAACCAGTTTGCCCACCTGCCCGATTCCGGGGAGTCCTTCGATCATAACAGGATTGACAAGGTTCTTTTCCCTGAAACCATCGAGATAACCGACAGAGATCTCTTCAATCATTTTTTGCCAGCCTCCGGTATTTCCCATACCGATCCTCAAGAGAAAATCGTGCCGGGTGGGCAATCGCAGTCGGTTTGCCACATACAGGACATGTGGGAGAAAGGGTATAAATTCGATCTTCTGCGCAGTGACGGATGTGACCGCTCATTGACTCTTCCCGGACTTCGGTTTCTTGACAAGTTTACCTTCGCCGCCGGACTTTTCCATAACAGAGATCGCTGCATTGGCGGCTTTTTCAATTGCCTTCTCTGCCTTCTTATAATCTGGAGCGGTCACTTTGATTCTGTAGGTCGGCGCGCCAAGATACAGGATCTCAATATCAACTCCGGCAATTTTTGGTTCAGCACTTTTCAGTGCTTTTTTGATTACGGAGATTCCATCAGGCAGGGTTGAAGTGAGGTAAAGATGCCCCGTTACTTCGACTTTGGGGACTTTTACATTTTCCTGTGCAACATTCAGAAGAGTCTCGGCAGCCTTCTTTGAGAGATTCAGTTTTTTCAGGGTTGTTTCGCTGTCGATCACAAGATCTTCAAATACCGGATAGAAAGCCCCGTATTTACTGAAAATCTCGTTCTCAAGAGATTGAGCGGGTTCACCAGTCTGTTCTGCTACAAAACCCAGCCACTTCTGGGCTTTACTCTCGTTTTTCCATTCACGTATTTTCTCGCGGCGCTGGTGTTCGTTGACATCTTTTAAGGAAAGATCAATGTGACCACGAGTCCGGTCAACGTTGAGCACCTTACAGACAATCTTCTGTCCTTCACGAATGTGGTCGCGGATATACTTGATCCAGCCGGTTGCAATTTCAGAGATGGGGATGAGACCCTGGCGGCCACCGTACTCATCCAGAGATACAAATGCTACGAAGTCCTTGACATTCTGTACGGTGCATACAACCAGCTCCGATTCCTGTGGCCATTCTCTGTCCAGCATGGGAAGTATCACTTGAGCTCTGAGAGGATCTCAGCCCGGATACTTGCCTTTCCCCCGGTGGGAAGCGCAAGATCATGTCCGCAGACGATACACTTCACCAATGTACTTGCTTTTTCAAATACCGTCTGCTCGTTCTCACAGTCCGGACACTTTACTTTGAAAAATTTACTTCGGTTTTCCCGAATCTCGCGTACCATTATACACTCACTCCGTCAGCTCAAACTTTGCGACCCGGTAACCTTTGCGCAGATGTGCCTTTCCGCAGGTAACACAGCGGTACCGCACATTTATCTTTTTGGTCGGCTTGTCGCCTCCAGGCACTTTTGAGAATTTTCCCATATTGCCTACTTTTCCTCTGCGGGCCTTCTGGCGATCAATCCAGTGAAGGCCGGTTGTCTTGCCTTTTTTTACCCTCTCGACCTCGTGCATCTGATGATTCCTGCAGTGAGGACAATAGGTGTTGAATTTTGCTGGCATTTTCATAAAATTTTCACCGATAATTTTGATATAGAATACCAATATTATTTACAAAGATTCATATTTAAGACTATGTTGCGTTCACTTAAGACCGCAGCATTCCGCTCAGGAAGCGTCACTATATCTCCCTTTGAAAGAGTATAAATCCTCCCATCAATCCCCATAAAGGATTCCATGTCCTCAAGTACCCGTACGAGTACACATTGTAGCGAGAGGGGTGCCTCTGTCTTTGGTGTTGCATGAAGGGTATCAGATAGACCCGAATCTTCGTCCTGCTCCATCCCGGGTTCGTCACTTTCGACTATTTCAGGTGTAACACTATTTTTTTGACGGTGGGGCACATTGTGAAGAAGGATTCCCTTGCACTGTTCAATACTGGCAGTGACTGTTTCAAACATTTCTTTCTCAACGGGGACCATCCGTTTCACTTCTTCGCGATCGTAATAATTACCTTCAGCATGCATGATGGTAAGCGCAAGAATTTTGCGCGACCGTAGTGCAAAAAGCTCCCGGAGGGTCTCTTTTATCGCGAGTGTTTCCTCAATAAGGGAGCGGGCTTCTTCAGAGAGCGGGTCTTCAAAAGCGTACACTTTGCTAATCAGTGAGGCAAGTTCCGTATGCCCCTTGTCAAAGAGATCAGGGGCAACTGCGGTAAGTCTTCCCGTCTCCCGCTCTGAAAGCAGGATGATACGCAAATCGTCCAACCCCATTGGCCCCACGTGTCTTCTCCTTTTAGCTGATTTCCGCCATGCCACGGCAGCAAAGAAACACTGCTACCGCTTCCGGTACTGTAATGATGCCTTTTTGGAGTTCATAAGTACTTCCGAGCATCGGTATCGTGACAGCATGGATAAGGTCAACCCTTACATCCCGCATTGAAAAGACTACGGCGTCTACAAGCGGTTCAAAGTCCTGGAGATCGCGGAGTTCAAGGGGTTGAACCCGCATACCGCTCCCGCCATGCAGCGATGTTGGCATTCGTATCAGCCTTTTTGTATCCGTGGTGACAGGCTCATCTGCAAGAGCGGCACGTGAAAGGAGACGTTTTTTAAATTCCCCTTCCTGTTGAATGAAAATAGCATGAAGTACACGGTTCTTTGCGATCATACTCGTGGGATGTCGTTCGATGGACCAAATAATCTCCTCGCGGTTTTTCAGGAAGGTGGTTGCTGAATCCCTGCCAATTCCCTCAATTCCCGTGAGATGTGCTATTGCTTCCTCATCAGTCAGGGTTCCAAGCCAGTGAATATATTCAAGAAGCGTTTCACGATATCGCGACTGCCATCCCGGAGATGCAGGTTTTTTACCGGAAAGCATTGCGGCAGGATCGATGCCGATCCCACAGACATAGTCAATCAGTTCCCGGCGTTCTGCACTTCCCCATCCTCTGAAGGCGATATCCTTGACATGCACATGATACCCACGACCGCCGGAAAAGACGAGCTCTATAGTTTTTGAATCGATACAAAATTCAAGGGTGAGCATCGCTATGAGCTTCTCTGTTTCCTCCTTCACTCTGGCCAGCATCTGGTCATAAGGGCCTCGTATTATATGGTCTGCATCGAGATCAAAAATGAGATCTGCCCCGCACCAGCCTTTTTCTGCCATGGTTCCGGCATCTGGTTTCTCATAGTATGCCGTCGAGTAGTAGGCATGCTGGGGCACGAGATTATGGATGAACTGGAAGAGTTCATCCTTTCCTGAAAAACCGACATGCCGGCGCATCCGGAGACTGGGGGTATGAGGGTTGAACAGCACAAAACCCCATTCCCGCTGTTCAAGCGATGAAGGAGCAACAAGAATGGTTTTTTTATAATAATCAGTGAAGCGCTGTCGGAGAAATTCGGTTGTCGCCGGGTTCATGGCAGCTCCTTAATCATATAGGGTCCTTTGCGTTCATATCCCTGTTTTTCGTAATAGGGGCGGACACCGATACCACTCATAATCGCCAGACAGGAGAATCCTGCGTCAAGGGTGATCTCTTCTGCCCGGGCGATGAGCACTTTTCCAAAATTCCTGTGCTGCCATTCTTCAGACTCAGCATCTTTCCCCACCGGAACGAGGCTTCCGTACACATGGAGCTCCCTCATGACTGCGGCATTTTCAAGCTCAGCACGGTATACAAGGGAAGGGAACCGGAGCCGGGTAAACCCGATTATTGAATCATCAGACACTGCGGAGATAAAATGTTCCTGCCCACCGCAGGACACATACTTCGATACGTGGATTTCTGATTCTGCAAGGGAGGGAAGTCTTCCAATCTCCCTGCACCGGATGCAGCGGCAACCCCTGCCGGTTACCTTGAGACGGTGCTGGGCAAGCTGCCGGAAATTGGAGTGCCGGGAACCGGCAACGATCAGTTTTGCCGGAATATCGCGCTGGATCCGCTGGAGGCGGGTATACTCAGGGATCAGCGACTTTGCGTAGGCGACCAGATCGATCATGTCCTCCTCATCGTAGGGCATGTATGCACCCCGTTTCCAGTGTTCTTCAATTTCAGATCCCGGCGTAACAAGCGTAGGATAGATTTTTAGGAAATCCGGCAGGAAACGGGGATCGGAAAAGAGGGTTTCGAACATTTTTTTATCCAGGTCAATAGTTGAACCGGGAAGATTTGGCATGATATGAAAACCCACTTTCATTCCTGCATCACGAAGGAGTGTGTTTGCTTCAACGGTATCTGCCACACTACATCCGCGCCGGTTATACGACAGGATAGTATCATCGACATGCTGCACACCAAGTTCCACTTTGGTTACACCGAGATGCAACATCCGATCAATATGTTCACGCCGGCACCAGTCAGGGCGGGTTTCAAACGTGATCGCAACACAGCGGATGGCTGAGGTCTCATTTTCTTCCTGCATGGCGGTCACACTTCGTGGCATAGCTTCTGCTGTTCCACCCGGGTAGGTGTTCATCGCTTCAATGCAGCGTGAAACAAACTGCTCCTGGTATTCCGGTGTCCGTGCAGTCATAGTACCCCCCATTACGATCAGCTCCACCTTGTCTACACGGTGCCCGAGGAGTTCAAACTGCTCAAGCCGGGCATGCACCTGGGCAAACGGGTCGTAGGAATGCTCCCGTGCCCGCAAAGCGGCGGGTTCCTCACCGGTATAGCTTTGCGGGGATTTGTACGGGTGGTCGGGTCCACCTGGACATGGCAGGCATTTGCCATGCGGACAGGGCGATGGAGAGGTCATCACCGCAACAGGAGCTACTCCCGAAAGGGTCCGTGTGGGTTTCACGAGAAGGATCTTCCGGAGTATCTCCCGATCCGCTGGTTGAGCGATCGCAAGAATGGCGGAATTTTTGGGAACGGCAGGCAACCGGTATTTCCGGCAGATATCGATCTTCACTGCAACGATAGCATCATCACCGGGCTGAAGGGTGAGGATGCGGGAGATCATCTCCCGGAACGCCTTCTCCTCATCCATGAATGGTTTAATGTTCTGCTGCAACTTTTGTGGATGCAGTCTCTGAAGAATAGTTCACCACAGGAATATGATGCCCGTGGATATGGGTCACAATCTCATCTCCCAGCGTGAGAAGAGCATCTTTGTGGGCTTTTTTGTCCTTGTGAATGTGGACCGGGGAAATTTCAAGGGAATTATAACGACTGGTTCCGATTTCTTCACTGGTGAGTCCTTCGTAGTACTTTTTGATGTGAATCATCAACATGTGTAAATGCAGCAACTCTTCCTTTTGCACACTATCACCTTCTGCAAGCTGATTCTATTTCCTGTGATACACATATACCTTTTTGGTGAGGTTTATAACAGGAAACCTGCATGCTGTGGGATCGTTCGTTGCGCTGGCAATTGGGGATGCTTTGGGTGCGCCCCTGGAAGGATCTGCCCGGACTGAATCGTGGGTGGCCGAAATGCTTCCCGGAGGGCGGCATTCCCGGAAAAAAGGGCAAATTACGGATGATACATTACAGGCAATGGCAGTGGCTGAATCGCTGACTGCATGCGGGGAATTTAACCAAATAGACCTTATTTTAAGGTTACTTCACGGGTACGAGAAGCGTCCGGAATGGTACGGCCCGACCTCTTCTGCTTTCTTTAAACTGGTCAAATCCGGCACCCTGCCGCATCAGGCCGCGTGGCTGGTGCATAAACGACTGCACGGAAGCCGTAGCAATGGGAGCGTAATGCGAGGATTTCCTCTAGGCATCTTCTATCCCTCACCATTCGTTTATGAGGTGAGTCTTGCGTGCTCGCAGCTCACGCACTTTGATCCGGTTGCCGCGCATTGTTCAGCCTGGCTGAACGTGATGGTGAGTGATATGTGCCGCGGAATTTCCCGAAATAAGGCATTCCGTCATGCACGATCGCTGTGTACGATTCAGGAAGTGCATACAATACTCGGAAACTATACGGAGTATACCCCGGTTGCCTCGCTTGACGCGGTGCTCTGTTCACATGCATCGTTATCCTGCTTCATGAACGCCCACACACTTGAAGGTGCAATCCTCTCGGCGATCAATCTCGGGGGGGATGCTGACACCGTTGGTGCCTGCTGCGGTGCACTGGCCGGGGCACACTGGGGGTTTGGAACAATTCCAAAGCGGTGGATAAAGGATATTGAAGACTACGAAAATATCCTGCATTGCGCAGAACATCTCTGGTATTGTGCAGAACAATTCCTTACACGATAATCGTATCAGTACCTTTTCGCACCAGGATCAAAGACCGGGTCTTTATGAAAAACAGATACTGTGATTTTTAATCCATTTATCTGGAAAGTCAATTACGCCGGCTTAATTTCAACAAGCTTCAGCATCCGCCCTTTCTCGCAGATATCCGAAGCATTACCAAGTACCGAAGCAACGATGTATTTTTCTCCTTCCACTACACCCTCCGGGTGACAGAGCGGGAAACTCCTGCAATCGCTCCTTGAACAGGATAATTCAGGTTTGATCTTTGAATTGACAATAGCCATATCTGCATTAATAAGCACCGTGATCGGGGCCTCCATAACCTCAACAGCAATGGCACCATCGAGATGAACCGTGCATTCGTGGTGAGTTGTCCTTACAGATACGATGCGGTATTTCCTGCCTGCCTGCAGATTATTGCATGCCTTTTTTACTTTACAGGTATTACATCCGGCGACTTCACCTTCGTAAATGAACTCGATTCCCTGTTTTGCCAGAACCGTGCCCACCAGCGTCACTTTCGTTTTTGCCTCTGCCATCGCAACTATACCTCAATCTGCGTAAAGCATCTTTACAAGATTCTGTGCTGATTCGCGTGTTAATCCCATGTCGAGAATTGTGAAGCGTTCCGGGCGGATAGTCTTTGCCAGAAGAAGCGCCTCAACAGCTGTTTCATCATCAATTCCAACTTCGGAAGGGGTGACCGGAGCACCGATACTTTTGAGTGATGCGCGGATTCCCTTCCAGTCACCACCATGCAGGTACATGGAAATAATCGTCCCGATCCCACAACTCTCACCATGAAGTGCCTTACCGGGTGCGAGCTTATCAAGCGCATGGGAGAACTTGTGTTCACCACCGCTAGCCGGGCGGGATGAGCCTGCGATGCTCATCGCAACACCGCTGGATACAAGAGCTGTTGTAACAAACCATGCAGACTGTTCCTGGTGTGGCTTGATCAGATGGGCATTCTTTACCAGTATCTCAGCCGTCATCTTTGAGAGTGCTATTGCGTACTCACTCATCGACTCCCCTTTTACCCGATGGGCGAGCTCCCAGTCAAGGATAGCGGTGTAGTTGGAAATCACGTCCGCACACCCGGCTGCGAGGAGCCGGTGCGGGGCGGAGGCGATGATGCCGGTATCTGCAACAATTGCAATTGGCGGTTGGGCATCCAGCGAAGCATGCCCCTCAACGGTTGGAACTGATGCGCGGGAAGAAGCAATACCGTCATGTGATGCAGCAGTAGGGACAGAAATAAACTGGAGATCGAGGTTGTAAGAAACAATTTTTGCAGTATCGATGACCCGCCCCCCACCGATACCGATAACAAAGTCCATCCCTGCCGCCGCTTTTTGTGCCCTCTTAATGATTGGAACACTGATCTCTTCTGCAATAAATGGCTTTACAGAATAGTCTTTTCCAAAGATCTTCCGGACGTTTTCTCCGGCGAGATTCATCGTATTCTTTCCTGATATCAGGAGAGCAGACGTTCCAAGTTTGAGATCTTCACAGACCGAAGGTATCTGCCTGAACACATCATGCCCGATGATAACGTCGCGTGGCAGTTGCATCCACTTGGACTTGTCAAAAACTTTCGGTTTGAGTAATTTTATTGCATCTGCGCTCATTCTGATCATGGATGATTAGTGATTTCATATACAAATATTACATCGATCCCATCAGGATGGGACAACCCTATAACATAGTTGACACGCTCACCTATGCGTTAATACTGGTCCTGGGTGTATATTTGTTGTACCGCTGGATGTCGCAATCGACCTGGCTTTCTGATATCGGATTTAAAATTGATGCCAGATTTATCCTTGCCACGCTCCCCTATGTGGTTCTTGGAGGGCTGTTGCGTGTTGTGCAGGATACCGGCATGATTACGGGTGATTTCCAGTTTTTACTTGTGACACCGCTCATCTATTTCGTGCTCTTTTTTTTTACCATCAGTATGCTGTTTCTCTCCCGCTACCTTACTCTTCAGGGATTTACGAAGAGTTTTCTCACATTTTATACTTTCGCCGGTATTATGTCAGCATTTGTCGTTTTACTCGTCCTTTTTGCATGGGGTATCAACTATGCCCATGTTGACCTCTTTATCCTCGCGATTATCCCCCTAATGGCTCTTACCGCAACCTTCCTGGTCTGGGCATGTATGCGCTATCTCCTCCGGTGGGAATACGTCACTGACCCCCTGTACCTGATACTTATTTTCGGTCAGCTGCTGGATGCAAGTGCAACGAGTTACGGCATAGACCTTCACCCGTCAGTCCGGTATATCGAACAACATGTTGTCGGTTCTGGTCTTATTGAGCTGACCCATACCGCATTTGTAATGTTCCCGTTAAAACTGGTCGTGCTCTTCCCGGCAATCTATATCATGGAGCTCTACCGTAAAGAGGCAAATCCCGCGTTCTGGCATCTTGTGCTGCTCGCCATGATTGTAGTGGGGCTTGCACCGGGGATCCGTGATATGATGCGGATGGTACTCTATGTCTAATTCCCCGTTGACAAATGCAATAATTGTAATACTCCTTCTTTTTTGCGCTACGATAACGGTAGGCTGGGTCGGAACAATGCAAAATCCGGTTATCGGTGAAAACCTGATGAAACTATTTGAAAAAGAGGTCGCAGGTCAGATATTGGGGAAAGATTCCGCGGATATCTTTGTCAAGCTCTTCTTTAACAATCTTGAGGCATGTATCCTGCTCTTTTTAGGTGGGGCATCGTTTGCAATTCTTACGATATTCATCATAACCCTGAATGGTATTCTCATTGGAGCAATCATGGAGATCGTACATAAAGATCACTCTGTCGCATTTGTTGCCGCTGCAATCCTGCCCCACGGTATTTTCGAGATTCCTGCTTTTATCATTTCAGGAGCGATCGGCATCCTGCTCGCTCAATCCCTTATCAACGAGTGGTATAACGGAACGGATACTGCAGAAGATGCAAAGAAATTCGCCAGGATATTCGTCCTGTACGTAATACCGCTTGTAGCAATCGCGGCCTTTATCGAGGCTTTTATTACACCAATAATCATACATTTAGTAGTTTAAAGGATCTGATTCATGGATGATGATGCGGGCGCCCTGCCGTTAAAAGAAGATTTTTCTGCATGGTATAATGATTTGTTATGGCGGGCAGAGATCATGGATGTCCGCTATCCGGTCAAGGGACTGTATGTCTGGTTTCCTTATGGTTTTGCCCTTCGCAAATACGTATACCAGAGACTACGGGATATTCTCGACCGTGACCACCAGGAAACCCTTTTTCCCCTTCTGATTCCTGAACAGGAATTTATGAAGGAAGCCGAACATATCAAGGGATTTGAGGAGGAAGTCTACTGGGTGACGCATGGCGGTACAACACCTCTCGAGGTAAAACTGGCACTGCGTCCAACAAGTGAGACCGCTATCTATCCTATGTATGCACTCTGGATCCGGTCGCATGCTGATTTGCCTATTAAATATTACCAGATTGTAAACACGTTCCGGTACGAAACGAAACAGACCCGTCCACTGATACGTTTGAGGGAAATCACATCATTTAAAGAAGCTCATACAGTACATGCGACCTGGGAAGAGGCAGAAGAACAAGTTGAGGATGCAATCCGGCTCTACCGTGAATTCTATGACGGGCTCTGCATCCCGACACTCGTATCAAAACGCCCGGACTGGGACAAGTTCCCCGGCGCTGATTACACAATAGCGGTTGATGCAATAATGCCAAATGGCAAGACACTCCAGATCGGCACCGTGCACCATCTTGGCGATCACTTTTCCCGGACATTCAACATTACCTACGAGGATAAAAACGGTGAGCAGAAGCTCGCACAGCAGACCTGTTACGGTATATCAGAGCGCTCAATTGCAGCCCTGATCAGCATACATGGCGATGACAAAGGCCTCATCCTCCCCCCGGCAGTTGCCACACTCCAGGCAGTGATTGTCCCTATTACTATCGGAAAACGCCATGCGGATGTGATGGCTGCAGCGCAGAAACTGAAAACAGACCTCACCGCTGCGGGCTTCCGGGTGAAACTTGACACCCGTGATATGCGACCCGGGGCGAAATACTACTGGTGGGAACTTCGTGGTGTCCCGCTCCGGCTTGAGCTGGGGCCAAGGGACCTTGATGCAGGAAAAGTGATGGCAGTGAAGCGTACCGGTGAGAAAACGTCCATTGATCTTGCTTCGGTTATAGCAGGAGTGACCAAGGTGTTTGAAGAGATCACCGATACAATTCGTGCCGTTGCGGAAGAAAATATGAAAGCACATCTCTGTGCTGTTGGATCTCTGGATAATCTCAATACAACACTTGACGAGGGCAAAGTTGCGGTGATCCACTGGTGTCAGCAAAAGGGGTGTGGAGACGCTGTTGAAACACAGACAAACGCGAGTATTCTTGGGACCGAGGTACGTTCACCGTATGTTCCCGCCGTATCTGGGATCTGTATAATATGCGGGAAACCAGGGAAACCGACACTGGTTGGAAGAGCGTACTGAATTGAAAGGCCGGAATGTTTGTCATCCTTTTTCACTTCTTTTTTTTACCGGCATTAATAACCACGAGAAAAAACCTATTCCTGATGCCGGACACAATTTTTTCCCCGTTCTTTTTTTACTGGAAAAGAACATATTACTAGACTATCAGAGGCGGCAATAGTGAATAAAAATCCAAAAGACACAGGCCCGATATATCTCCCGGAACGGTACAAGCAGAAGATTGAAGCAAAGAAGCGATGGCGCCTTATTAAAAATATCGTTGTAATCTGTACAATTGTCGCAATAAGTAGTGTGTTATTTCTGATATTGAGTGGAGCACTATCAAATTCACTGAACCAACCCCCGCTCGAAATTCCCGGGTCACTGGTATCCGTCCCGGAAATTACCCCGACAACTCTCCCCGTTGAGTCCGTTATACGTCTGGCACAGAACACGACCGCTATGAGACCTGGCGACACCACGGAAAACAAGGGAGGGACAACGCAATCAATCCACGATATGCAGTCCCAGAATAATGCAACTGCTTATCTTCGGCAGGATTATCCGGAATCCGATTATACTCTCATCAGCGTTAATGTAACGGATTTGTATGCAGACCGTACCTTGTATGAGTATAAAATAAAACAGATAACTGCCGCACCGGATAGTGCAGGATTTTCGGTGTTCATTGATCCCAGAACGGGCGATTTCTTTACGCCGGGACAGGAAAAAGCCAAAATTACTGCTGACAGGGCAGAATATCTTGTAACAGAAGCGTTTCCACTGCTTCATTCAGAAAGGGTCTGGGTGAGATACAACAACAGTCCGGATTCTGCACGGGCATGGGAATTTACCAAGTACCGGGATAATTCGATAATCCTCACCGGAGCAATGGACCCGGAGACCGGCCAGATATTTTCATTCACCCGCAGCATACCATGGACGGGGCGACAGACCGATCCAATACTTGATGTGAATGCGGCACAAAAAATTGCAGATCGCTACATTTCTGATAAGAACAGGGCTTCACTTACCCTTAACATGAGTGAGGTACGGTATAACCCGCTGCAATTTCCCCAGAAAACGGTTGCCGGGCTTTACGTTTTTGTCTACAACAGACTGGTTCAGGACATTCCCTGTGATACGGAAGGATTCACCATTTCAGTGGATTCACTTACCGGGGAGATCAGTGGATATGACCGCCGCTGGAACATACCGGATAGTGCCTTTTCCCTGGCCACTGATCCCCTTATAACACGGACCGGAGCAACGTTTGTAGTGTTGAAAAAGGCTCAGGAAACGTACCCGACAGCAGTGGACGGACTTGCCATTATCTCTGCTGAAATCAGATGGAAAGACTACCCACCTCAAGGCAGCACTCCCCGCCCGGGAAGTATTCCCCTTGCCTGGAAAATACTATTTTCCGATGAGGTCATCCGTGCAAAACCGTTGTCTTCACCCGCGGTAGCCTGGGTCGATGTGCAGACGGGGAAAATCCTCGACTTTTATTACGAACACTGATCTTTTTATAGATCTGTTAATCTTTTTAGTTACCTTAAATTTCAGAGAGTTACATACCATTGCATCGGCTCACAAAAAATGAGTAATTATTGGCTCTTTGAGAAACAGACATGAATCGTGGTGCTTCACTCCCGAACCATGAAAATCTTAATATTTTCGATGGAAAACCGCTTCAGCGCCTCTCCGAGGCACAGCGGGCAGGGTTTTTTTGAATTGTTTGTTCCTGATCCGCCGTGGGGGGCGACCGTTTCCGGGCCGGCGGCGATTATCGTACATGGAGGCGTGTGAAAAAAATCTCGTATCATAACTGAATAGTTCAATTTTCAGGGGAATTCCTCATTTATACAAGGAAATAAAATATCAGGGCCTGCAACGATGAAAAAGGGCATACTGCCTGACACCTCAAACCATAACAGCACTCAGGAGCGAGGCTGATGTCTTATCTGTTTGGGGAGTATCGCATCTGATGGGAACTACCATGGCGAACCGAAACCACTGTTCGAATGGAGCAGGTTATTGAGCATTTCTCTCGACCCTGATTCTTAAAAGGGGACTAAGGTACTATCTCTAATCCCGCAGGAGAAGGATCTGATTCGGAACTGCCATTTCCTCTCCATCGTCACATTCACCATTTAACCAGCATCGTTAAAAAAAAATTGTGCAAAGATCAGCACCGTTCGCATGCATATTCAACCACAAGTCGTGTATGGCGCATGTCGCCGCGGATTGACTTTTTTCCTCCACGGAAGAATAATTTTTGGCACTTTACACAGTGCTTGGGTTTGATCTGGTCCCAGGAATTCATCGGGATCTCAAGGGTGAACTCTGTTTTTGTCCACTCTTCAGGGGGCTTCTCCGCATTCTGTTCATAGGTTGCAACAAATTCCATAATCTGGTGGGGAGGGACACCCAGATCGACAAATTTTTTAAAGACAAAATAATTGAAGATCAGCCAGGAGAGATCCGAACGATCGAGGATTCCTTCATACTCTCCGAACGACTCATCAAAATCCTCAAGTGAGCACCCACAAAGCGGGCATTTTCCACCAACAAGCTCGTCGAGAAAAACCTCTTCCTGGCACCCGGGACATGTTGTGTGCGGGGATTGCATGCGTGATGTCATTCGTATCTCCTGAAGTGTGAAAGATTAGGGATATTCATCGGTAGTTTTCGTAAAACTGTTACAGCAGTAGTAATTGGTGCTAGTATTGATCGGGTCTGCACATATAGGTATCACCATTGCATGTGCACCCCGATAAAAATTTTCTGGTCATCCTGGAAATATTAGTCTGCGGAGGGTTCTTCAGGCTCCATAACCAGAGAACCGAAAATCACTTTTTCAAGAACCTGTGCAACGTACTTGATGTGCATAGCTTTTTCCAGATCTTCGTTACGGTGGACATCTGCATACAGCTGGAGCCGCATCAGTGAGAACCGGAACCTGTCCAGGGTGTCATCATCAAGTTTCATAGCCTCACGGTAAATCGGTTCGAGCAGGTCGGGAAATGAGAGCGGATTTTCAAGGCAGGTAATAACGCCACGGTAAATCGGGAGTGGCAATTCCTTACCGGAGAGGATCCGCAGGAAATCCATCTTATCCCTCAACAACTTCGATGAGTGCTTCCATAACCTTGTCAACAGCCGCCCAGGTAGGGCTGTCACCACGCCGTATAATAAACGGGCGTCCCTCATCCCCTGCTTTCCGCATCTCGATATCGATGGGAATTGCACCAAGGAATGGGACCGACAGTTCCTCTGCTATCTTATGGCCACCGCCCCTGCCAAAGAGATCGATCTCCTCTCCACAGTGGGGACAGACCATCCCGCTCATGTTTTCAATAATCCCCAGCACGGGAACATCAAGTTTCTGGATAAATTTCGCAGATTTCCGCGCATCAAGTGTCGCGACATCCTGAGGTGTTGTGACGATTACTGCACCCCGGAGATTAGGCGCGAGCTGGGCGATCGTGAGTGCTTCATCACCGGTTCCCGGGGGGAGGTCCACAACCAGATAATCCAGCGATCCCCAGTTCACCTCACTGAGGAACTGCTGGATGGCAGCCATTTTCATTGGGCCACGCCAGATGATCGGAGTGCTCGTGTCCGGCAGGAGGAACGCCATAGAGATGACGGATAACTTTCCGGTGATGTGCACGGGTTCAATCATTTCACCCATAATCGCAAGCTTGTGATCCTCAATACCCAGCATCTTGGGGATGTTGGGGCCATGCATGTCAAGGTCCAGAAGCCCGACTCTGAACCCATGGTTGGAGAGGGCATAGGCAAGGTTAACCGAGACCGTGGATTTACCAACACCACCTTTTCCCGAGAGAACCATTATGACATGCCTGACATCAAGCTTTGCTTTCGGGGGCAGACCTGCAGGCCCGCTCTTTGCTGATGAACAGGTTGTGGCAGTCGGGCAGCTCGAACACTCATTTGCGCATTCTTCATCAGATGTCTTTTTTTTTGTATCTTTTTTTGTCATGGATGCCTCTTGAAAAAAATATAGTTCTGTACTCTCATCAGTTATCTTTCGTATACAATAAAGATGTGGAGATGTCTGCAGGGAAAGAAAGGTAAATTTTCCTGTGTCTGATTCTGATAAATGGAGCGCCTCAATATTTCACTGGATTTCCTTAAGTTCCCGCGAACAGTATGCCGGTGATGGCGAAAACCTCTCTCCGGGTCTCCCGCTCAGGGGATTGAACGCGGCATCCGTCGCTACATCTCAGCTGTGCAGGGTATAACTGATTATGGGACTATCGGTTATGCAGGTCCCTGCCCCCCGCAAGGTCAGATGATCCAATACCAGTTCAAGGTATATTGACTCGACGCGATTCTCGACATCACTGCAGGGTCCAATAAACATGAGCTGGTATCTGCGATGAAAGGTCACGTGATCCGGTTTGGTGAAGCAATCGCGATTTACTCACGATAATCGGCATTCCGATCGATTATGGTGACACACTACTTTTATTATGCACCCCGCATATCATGCATCGTAAAGGAGGGAAAAACAGTATGGAAGTGCTTAACGTAAAAATTTCTGTAAAAATTCTCCCGGGCGATTACAGCTGTGATGGTCAGGACATATCACCGGAAATTGATGTTGGAGGAGTGAACACAAAGATCTCAAAATCTCTGGCAATTATTGTTAACGATCCCGATGCTCCAGGGGGTGGGGGTTTTATTCACTGGATAGCATGGAACATGGAACTGGTCAGGATGATCCCGGAAAACATCCCGAAAACGCCGGTTGTCACCTTCCCGCTCAAAGCGGTGCAGGGAAAAAACAGCTTCGGAAAGATTGGATACAATGGTCCCTGCCCACCCCGTGGACAGACCCACCGGTACTTCTTTAAAGTCTACGGACTGGATACCAATCTTGATCTTGCCGCAGGAGCTGAAAAAGATCAGTTCTTCAGGGCAACGGAAGGACATGTCGTTCAGTATGGCGAGACGTTTGTTACGTACGGGCGATAATTTATTCTTTTTTTTGATCCTGCACAAAGACCAGGTATGCTTTTTGTCACCTACTCAGAAATTGATGAGATATTCGAATATCATCGATCACGCAGCCAGGAGCATGATTATTGCGGTTTATCAATGAGGGAAATTGTTATTAACCCATATCCGCTATCATGTTGTATGCTGCAAAAAGGTCCGTGTATAAAGGCAGTTATTTTCCTGTCATTTCTCCTGATCTGCATTGTTCCCGTTGTTGCACAAGATGTCCCGTACAGGTTCACCGTCTCTCCCGTGTCTGCTGAAGGGAGACCCGGAGATACCATTACGTATTCCATCGCCATCACTGCTGATCCGGGATTTAAAAATCCGATTGATTTCACCATGGATGTCAGCTCAATGGGGTATAGTAAGAACTTTGTTCTTGGAACCTATGAGGGGCCGTATCCCAGATCATCTACCTACGTTCTGACCATCCCCCAGAATGTTCCAACCGGAGTGACTGCCGATGTTACAATAAACGGCAGAAGCGGAGGATACCTCCAGCAACAGAGTCTCAAACTCAAAATTAAAGGATCGGGAGGGCCAATAGAGGATATCACCAGCATCATAACCGATCTTATCAACACAGCTTTGAAGGAAATAGCCCGCCTGACCGGAGGAAAATAATCCACAACATCGCAATTTTTCTCCCCGTTTACAAAACCAATTTCTGAGTCGGGCATCCCCGCCCTGTTGTGAACCTATTCAGGAGATTACACCGGTTGAAAGTTCGCACCGGTTATTCACTTTCATTCCCAAAGAACTGACAGCAGGAGATTTTCTTAATTCCCGAATACAACCACTGCTCCTTTTTATATTACGGTACAATTAAACTACATAAGGAAGATGTCCTGTCAATGAATCCCGTTCACGATCATAAACGTTCATTTGATCCCGGGCAGGAATCATCTATTCTGGCATATATCGCCAAGCGGGAATCACTTCTTTCACCTTTGGCCTCGATTAGTGCCGATGCTGTTCGGAGGCATAATCGAAAGCCTGAAGATATCCGTACCCCCTATTCCCGTGATACTGACCGTATTATCCACACGCGGGCGTACACCCGATACATAGACAAAACCCAGGTCTTTTCACTTGTAGACAATGACCACATCACTCATCGCGTCATCCATGTCCAGCTCGTTTCCAAAATTGCAAGAACTATCGGGCGCTGCCTCCGCTTAAACGAGGATCTCATTGAGGCAATTGCCCTTGGCCATGATATAGGGCATATCCCGTACGGGCATTATGGGGAAACCTGCTTATCGGAGCTCTGCGAACGGTTCGGGATTGGAAAATTCTTCCACAACGTTCAGAGCGTGCAATTCCTCGACAGGATCGAAGACTGTGACCTGACCATGCAGGTGCTGGACGGAATACTCTGCCACAATGGGGAAACTGATGATGTTAAAATTTCTCCTGAACCTTGTGCAACATGGCTGGCATTTGACAAAAAAGTGCAGGATAATGCAGATGGCAGACGCACAAAGGCTCCGATGACCCTTGAAGGATGTGTTGTTAAGTTTGCCGACACCATCGCTTTCATCGGCAGGGATTTGCAGGACGCACGGGAGGTGGGGTTGATAGGAAGTTCAACACTCCTTCCTCAGGAATGCAGGGATACCCTCGGTGACTGCAACAGGGACATTATCAATACACTGATTTACGATTTGCTCGAAAACAGTGATACCGAGGATACGGGGTATATTTCGTACAGTCCTGAGGTAGAAGATGCACTTATTGCACTGCGCCAGTTTTCCCGGATTCATATCTATGAGAACAAAAAACTTACCACAGAGCGTGAAAAGGTCAGGCAGATGTATGCAACACTGTTTATAAATTACCTCGAAGATCTTGAAAAAAATACAAGGGATGCGGCAATTTTTACTGATTTTATTGACACAAGCTGGATCAGCCGGAATTACATTCAGTCTGCTACCTGCGCCGAGCTGGTCCGGGACTTTATCGCCGGGATGACCGACAGGTATTTTGCTAAACGCTATGAGGAATGCGTAATTCCCCGCAGGGTAAATGGGAAATTCCGATAAAAACCCGGATACATACACTCACTCATACTTTCCCTTTAGGCCAGCCCAGCCGGTAAATCCGCAGTATATGCACCCAATGCCTTCACAATAATGGCACTGCTGTTTAGGTGCGGTCACCAGTACGACTCCGGTTTTGTTGCAGTAGAGACACCCTATACCGCAACAGTGAGCACAGGTCGCGGATTCGTAGATTTTTTGTCTTTGTGTTATGGTAAGAATCCCCCTTTTGACATCATCTTATCCTCAATAATAATCTGAAAACAGGGTCATTCATCTTCCTCATCAAGGTACCCGTCTAGTGCATCAAGAAGTTCTGCCGATGACTGATAGCGTTTGGCCGGATCTTTTTCAAGGCATTTGAGGATAATCTTCTCCACAACTGCTGCATCAGAATTGAACTCTGATGGAGGAATCGGCTGCTCTCTCAGGATCGCATTTCCGACTTCAACAATACTCTCACCCCCAAACGGAACAGAGCCGGTTACCAGTTCGTAAAAGACCACTCCGAGCTGGTAGATATCGGTCCGTTCATCGGTCCTTCCAAACTCCGAAGGAGAGACCTGTTCGGGAGCCGCATAGGCAAGTGAAAAGCCTGCAATGCTGGACTTTTTTACCTCATTGGCAAGCACTTTGCTCATCCCCCAGTCGGTGATTTTAGGAACGAAGTCTGTATCAAGAAGGATATTATGTGGCTTGATATCCCGGTGGATGAAACCCTGCTGATGGGCATATTTCAAACCGTCCGCTATACCCCGAATAAGGTGTACCGCTTTCCAGACGGGGATTGGTTTCTCAATCGACTCGAGAGCATCGGGTACATATTCCATCTCAACGAAGGGAACAGGGAGGATATTAACAGCCGTAACTTTTACAATATTAGGATGTCGCAGGGTCTCCCATGCCGCAATCTCGTTGAGAAAAGATTTTCCCGTCATTTCATCGAAACTTATCGGGATCTTCACTGCGACCATCATTGCATCCGATTTTCGGCGAGCTGAGAAAACCCATGCAATGCCTCCTCGTCCGATATATTTTATCTCAGTATATTTGCTCTCCAGTTCATTCGGGAAGAAGTTCATTTGTTCTGCAACCGAGGTGAAAGTCCTGGTTGTCCCCGGAACTGTCGTACCCGTTTCGGGGATCGTTGCAGCCGGGCTAACCCTGGGGGCAGTCCTTGATATCTTTTGTGGGGAGGTTGAATCCTTACTGATAAAAATAACCTCCTGCCTGCTTTCTTTATGTTTCAGCTGCCTGAAAATGATCAACACTACTGCACCTGCAACCAGCAGCACAATAAGCTCTACGACAAGAAGGGTAGTAGGTTGACCATTGCCGGTTTTATCTGCAGGTGTTGGAAGGGGAGAAATGGGAATCTGCGTTGCATCAGGAAGGGTAGTTTCAGGGCGTGCCGTTTGTTCAATTACGGGAAAAGTCGGCAAGGCGAATGGCTGAGGTGTAATCACCCCTCGGGTGACAGGGAGAACCTCGTAGTAAAACGGTAACGGATCCATCAGGGGAAATGCATCATTAATGTTCTGGTAGGATTCAAGGATCGCTTTCGGATTTGCCCCGATCATTATGCCATACGGTGTATCTCCAATCCCGTCACCATTTTTATCCTTTCCACGGTAATCACTCCAAAAATTACCCATGTTGCTCTGTTCATGAACGCCAAGATAGGTATACGCAAAAGGATCCGGGGACGACCAGAGCGAAGTCGGACTCTTGGAAATTACGTTCTGTGGATTGTCAAAATTGTTCCGGTAGATCTGGTTTGAGAGGGAATACTCGTCAAGCGTGATCCCGATTGTATTTTTTGATACGATATTTTCTTCGATCAGGTTATTATTTGAGTATTCAAGCGCTACTCCGACCTGGCGGCTGTTGGAAATATTGTTGCCATAAATGGTATTTTTCGTCAGCTGACTCGAGCAGGATTCCTTTGGAATTGTTCAGGAATGTATTGTGCCGGATGGTGTTCTCACTGGACCTGATGCGCATTCCATTGAGTAACTCAATGTTCTGAAATGTAAATCCTTCAACTCTGCATCCATCGGCAAGAATTTCCATCGCGCTTCCATTATTTGCCAGATCAATTATGGGTGGCCCGCCTCCGCTGTCTACCCCGGAAAGAATTATCCTTTTATCAAGCAGGAGATTTTCCGGGTATGTTCCACTATTCACAATAATGGAATCCCCGGGAAAAGCCTGATTAATTGCTGCCTGGATGCTGGTAAATTCAGCACCGTTGGGAGCAACGGTATATTCTGAGGCATGCGCTGCAGGTATGCTGATAATTGAAATAAGGATAATGATAACCAGGGAGCAGACAAGACGATGAACTGGAATCATAGGCAGCGACTGTAATATTTTATTTCCTGTTGAATTAGAGTTTTTGATATTTTTCTCTCTCTCCTTACGAGCGAGATTAGTTTATGCTAATCAGTCTTTCTGCGGGATGATGATAAGAAGTTTAACCCCGGATACTCCTTTGGAGAACTCAATGAGATCTCCATCATGGATTAAAACGCGTGTATTTTTTTCAAGGCGCCGGGTGTTGAGCTGGTACCTCCTGTGCTCCCACAGTCTTCGATGTGCCAGCCTTCGTTAATATGAATAAATCTGCCATGAGGTTTTGATACCCGGGTCACCGCAGTATAACCATCAGAGAAAACGATATCAGTGTCAGGAGAAAACGCAGCCTGATTCTCAGGATCGATCCGGCCGATACGGATTTGATCCTGTTTCAGCATGAACACTTTCCCATCGTCAGGACCGCCAAGTACTATTGCGGTGGGTACATTTCCCAGAACCTCTTTCGAGAGAGTATTTTTTACCTCTTCCAAACGGCGGGAAATATCGCTTCCCATGATCTGTACCGGGTGTTGGAAAAAAGACCCAGATTCCTTATGATTGCTTCAAGCCCACCGGGTACTATGGAATATTCCCAGACCGGATGAATGCCCTTGGATGTGGGGGCACCCAGTCCTGCCTCTTTTTTTATCACACCTACACTCAGGAGCTTGTCAAGATGTTTTTTAGTATTTTCATAGCTGGTTTCGATCTCTTTTGAAATGGCACGGGCGTCACGGGGCTTTTTTTCGAGAAATTTTAGTATTCTAAGCCGCGCGCTACTTGAGAGCACATCGAGATACTCTGACAGTTCTTCCAGTGAGTCTGAATCTTCACGAATTATAATTGTCGGACTTTTGTCCGCCTGATTCATTGCACTCCTCCAGGGTCACATCGGATTTGTTCCATAACCCAATAGTAAATAGACTATACGGTCGTAACGGTTTATATTCTCTCCCTGTACTGTCATTCCTGTTTGTTCATGGCTGTAACTCATCGGTTCAATAGTCCAACCAATATGATTTTGGGTATTTATCAGTACCTGCCATTAAACAATATACTCAGGTGATACACGAAACGCATTCGGGGTGTCACCGACCCATCCAATGCACATTGAACCAGATTAAAACCCCATACTAAAAGACAACAAAGGAACGTTCAAAAACAAGATCTCACTCCAGAGAAAGAGGGATCCAAACCCCTCTGCAATCATACATTAAAAATAACTAATATTCTTTTTTAAAAAACAGATTAAAGGGTTCTGGAGAAGCAGACATGAATCCAGATGGTTCAATCCCGAACCATGAAAATCGTAATACATTCGATGGAACCCCGCCTCAGGGATTCTCCGAGGCACGGCGGGCAGGGTTTTTTTAAAATTGTTTGTTCCTGATCCGCCGCGGGGGCGACCGTTTGCGGGGCGGCGGCGATCATCGTACATGGAGGCGTGTGAAAAAAAATCTCGTATTATACCTGAATAGTTCAATTTTCAGGGAAATTCCATTTCCATTGATATGAAACTCAGGATGCTGGTGCGATGAAGGAGGGACCCGTGCCTGTTCCCTCATACCATCCCTGCGCTTAACACGAATACAACGTAATACCTGTTCTGGAGTTATCGCGTCAGGGGTGCCACAGCAGTGGGGGGTAAACCCTCTTGAGCGTGTAGCTTGTAATTGAGCATTTCTAAAGAGCCAATAAAAGGGTTAGTTCTGTTTCTTTCCTGCCAGAACTCCGCACAGACCAATAATACCAAGCGCAGCAATAGCAAGGACACCGGGAGAAGGTGAGGTGGGTGTACTGGCGGGATAGGATGTCGGCACAGCAGTCGTTAATTTTGGGGTCAGTGTTTTTGGAGGGGTAGTTGTGGTTGCCGGTACTTTGGTAACATCTGTTGTTGTGATGGTGACCGCCAGAGGTTCAGTAAGCCGGACATTATCGATATTGCCTTCTGCATAAATACCCATCATACCATAATCACCCTTGGAACCCGTATATACCCTGTTCATGCCGTTCAGGTTCTCAGCGGTGTTCAGATAATAACTCCAGATCTCCCGCCCGGTCAACCAATCTTTTACCTTCATGCTGGTGGTTTTTTGATCATCATCGTAATGTATGGTTACGTGATAGGTTTTGTTTACTTCATACTTTACCGTGGGCCCGTTATAGGCATTTGGCCCCATTTCTGCTGCCGCATGCTGGCTGTTCACCTCTAACAGCTTGCCGCCCGTTGTCACCAGGTGAAGCCACATAATCTGCCCATATTTTGCATTGCTAAACATTGAGAGGACGTTTGGACCTTTTGAAGGATCCATCTCAGTTCCTGATAATCCGAACCTGAACGTTGCTCCATTATCTATTCTGGTCAGAATGAGGTCATATTCAAACGTGAAGGAGCCTCTTTCATAATCGACCGGTATATATGCATATCCGCCAGTACTGGGTTCATTGGAAAAATGATACATTCCAAGGTTCGGATCCCAGTAATTGGTTGAGGGATTGTTTGTCAGCCAATGAGGATCCGTGGTGAATGAAGTCTGGTATATTACCTTGACGGTATTGTCATCGGAAAGCGCCTGCGGGGAAGGAATTGACGCCAGCAGGAATACTGCAATGATAAGGTGCAGGGAATATTTTCGTATCTTCATAGGTTCTTCTCCGGTTATTTCTCTGAAATGGGGAAACATGTCCGATCTGGTTTTTTCACACCGCTGTCCGATAGAATGTTCGCACTCTTCACTCAGGGACGTTGGAATCGTAGTGTAAATCTACTGTACATATGCTGTCCAGCCTTTCTTAAAAATATCGAGCCTTGTATGGGAAAAGCAAGACCTCGGGTGTTTGAAAGGTTTTCGAGGTGACATAACCAAAGTCATCGGGTTGAGAATAGGTGTCAGGCGGGGGGTTACCGGATTTTTCGATGCGGAAAGATACGCTTCCCCAAGGTTTGTGCCGGTCATATTTTTGATTTCTTTTTTTGGCTGGTCGGCAAGGTTCAAATAAACACTATATTTATCTTTAAAATCACGCAATATTAGACAGCAGAAAAGTGATTGCGCGATAATAGTCTAGCGGTAGGACAGGAGCTTCCCAAGCTTCTAACCCGGGTTCGATCCCCGGTTATCGCATCGGTTTTATGGAGATGGAACCCGAACGCTGTGCAATACGGATTATCGCGGAGAACCGCCAGGGTGTCCTTCGGGATATCGCAACGATAGTTGCTGAGCACGAAGCAAATATCGTGATGATCAACCAGGAAGTGTTCGATTCCGGCCCCTATACAGGAATGGCGGAACTCTATTTCGAATATGATGCGGGGCAGGGTAGTGATCACAACAAGCTTATTGAGGATTTAAACAATATTCCCTCGGTTCGGAATGTTAAGTCATACCAGCCGTTTGGCCATATTTTCGGGTCAAGGGTTATCATCATTGGCGGGGGGGCGCAGGTTGCACAGGTTGCACTTGGTGCTGTAAATGAAGCAGACCGGCACAATATCCGTGGTGAAAGAATTTCGGTAGACACTATTCCGCTTGTCGGTGAACGGACACTCGCGCTCGCAGTGGATGCAGTTGCACGGCTTCCCCGTGCATCAATTCTCGTTCTCGCGGGTTCTATTATGGGGGGTGAGATTTCAAAGGCAGTAGACCGGGTCCGTGAAGCCGGAATCCCGGTCATTGCACTGAAGATGGCGGGAACGGTTCCCGAACATGCTGACCTCGTAGTTACCGATCCTATCCAGGCGGGAGTTTTTGCAGTAATGCATATCAGCAGCAAAGCGGTATTCGACATCAACCGGGTCCGTGGGCGTGAGTTCTAGATGGATATCATCGAAAAAGCAGTATCAGTGCTTATGCATGACGGGACGATCATCTATCCTACAGAAACAATCTACGGTCTCGGCGCTGATGCTTTTTCTGATGAGGCAATTCTGAAAGTTTACGAAGCAAAAAAACGCCCCCTGGGTATGCCAATTTCCATTGCTGTATCTGATTTTGATATGCTCGCCGCGGTTGCTCATGTTGAGCCCCACATGCATGCATTTATTGAGGCTTTTCTTCCCGGCCCGGTCACCGTAATTCTTTGCGCCCGCAGACTGGTTCCGGATATCCTTACCGGGGGCACGGGAATGATCGGCATCAGGATGCCGGCGCACGACCTTGCACTGCAAATCATCGAACGATTCGATGCTCCCATCACCGCTACAAGCGCAAACCTCCACGGAGCAAAAGACCCGCAGACACCAGACGAATGCACGGTACCACGCGAGCTTCTTATCGATGGAGGCAGGCTGCCAGGCACTTCGAGCACCGTTGTCGATCTCAGAAATAAAACAATCCTCCGCAGAGGCGTACAGGCAGAAGCGGTCGAAGCGTTCCTTAAAAAACTCTGATTTTTTATGATGCCTGTCCGTTTGCGTGATTTTATCGAGGACTCTGATGGCTGGCTCTATGCAGTTTCTACGTACGATAATGATGAGAAGGTCGGCTGCGTACTCCGGTATGTTCCCGATGAGACTGGCGAACGTGTAAACCCTTTTGGAATGCGATATAAAAAATATGATTTTGAAGATGCCTACGCTTTCATCGAACAGTACAAACCGCAGTATTCAAATCTGGTCCAGCGCGTCCCGATTCAGGACATAAAAAAAGTGTTGAAACCAGAAATTGAAATTCCCCATATTGCCCGGAAACATCTATGGGTTAAAAAACTCCTTGATCTTTTCGGCCTTCCTGCAGGGACCATAGGTTGTACCGGCTCACTCCTGTGCGGACTGGAGAATGATGCATCTGATATCGACATGGTTGTTTATGGAAAGCACTGGTTTTCCGCACAGAAACTGGTCCGGCAGGGAATTCTTGATGGTCGTATGGAGGGGCTTTCATCCGAAATGTGGCGGAAAGTGTATGAGAAGCGTAAACCTGATATTTCGTATGACCAGTTTGTGCTTCACGAGCTGCGGAAATGGAACCGTGGACAGATTGATGGCACCTATTTCGATATTCTCTATACGCGTTCCTATGACGAAATGAAAAGTGCACCGATGGGAAGAGGAAAGGTACTTGGCAAAATGGAGATAGAAGCACAAGTAAGCGATGCTTCCCTTGCATTTGACAGCCCGGCAGTGTATGAAGTGGAGCACAAATCAGTGAGAAGGGTCCTCTCATTTACCCACACCTATAGCGGCCAGGCACTTGAGGGGGAGACCATGGAGGCATGTGGTATCTGCGAGCAGCATGGCGATGAACTCTGGCTGGTTGTAGGGACGACGCGCGAAGCGAGGGGAGAATATATTTTGTCAAAGACGCTGCTGGAACAGGGTTGAAAAAAGATGAGAAATTCATGCTGTTTTTACCTGCACAGTAAGCAATCCAGAGTGAGACCTCATTGAAAACAAAACTCATTGCCCCTTGTGGTATGACCTGTGCAATTTGTAGAGCTTTTCTCCTGGAGAGAAACAGGTGTGAGGGGTGCTGGTCACCGGAAAGATAATGCAATAAACACTGCACAATTCGTTCATGCATCATGCGGAAAGGGAAATACTGTTTTGATTGTGATCTTTTTCCCTGTACAAGACTCCGGCAGTCAGACTCACGATACAGGAAAAACTGTCGGGTGAGCAGGATAGAAAATCTTTGAATCTGTCAGGAACCAGGGTATCCGCAAATTTAACAGAACTGAGAAACAGCGATGGACCCGCTCAAAAATGCGGCGGAATAGTGTGTGTTCACCGAGGGGTTTGTTTTACCTGTGGGAACCGCAAAGAATAATCCTGCCTTTTTAAAAAGGAGGATTGCCCTGTTCACAACAGCTCCGACAGCCGGTGTCCACTACTGCTCTCGCACCGCTCTTTGTATTTACACTGGTTGCAGGGAGCGTTCAGCGGGTGCCGGGGTAGTTCTCCTTTCCGGATTGACCGGATTTTGTGCAGGGTGGTAATAACCTGACGCCGGTCCCGGGGCTGGACAGTATGAAATCGTGAGATTCCATCAGGAATATATTCCACATTCCCGCCAGTCACTTCTTTTCCGGTCATCTCCTCAATACAGAACGCGATGCATGCAATCCGTAACCGGTCTGCTGCATATGTACCAAACGGCATTGCGCCAGCAGCACGTATGATGGAATAGGTCCCATCATCAGTTACACGGTCTGCCATGCCAACAAGGCCGTGTTTTTCTGAAAAAACCCGCACATCAGATTGAGCTGCCGGCATCCAGTCTGTTTTATTGCAGGAAGTAATGCAGGTATCCAGGAATAAACGCAGATTAGGATCTATATCAGGGCGAACCGCGAGTACCTCACTCCAGATAATCTCTGAATCGAGAGGACTCCCAAGATGATAGGAAAGCTGTTTACAGATCGTGTACCGCCCTGATTCAGTGAGGGGATCGTTTCTTTCGTAGTAATACCGTACCGGGCATGCATGCACCCGGATCAGATCCGATACTGCGACGTGGTCCCTGTTTTCTGTCAGGATATCTCCTCATACAAGCGTAGGGAACCGGGGGGATTATACTTATTGAATCGATATCAGCCGCAAACGAGGGAATGAGTATCAGAAATTGAGTATCAGGAATTTTTTAGAGCCAACATATTTCATTCCGGTAGTGCAAACCTGATCATCATGACAGGACAGGAAATTTCAGTCAATATTCCACCCACACTCGACCCGGTGTACAGCAACATGATCCAGATCGCCTATAAGGATGACGAGTTCACGTTTATGTTTCTCCATCAGCTTCCGCAGGTGAACCAGGCTCGGGCTAAGGCAATTGTCTCTATTACACCAGCCCATGCAAAAAACCTGCTTGGTGTGCTGACAAAGACTGTTGCTGACTATGAGTTAAAATTCGGCACCATATCCCCCCCAAAAGAGACTCAGGGTTCCGAGAAGGTTACTACACTGAGCGGGTATTCCTGAAACGCATATTTTATTAGAGCATGCGTCGATATTGTGAGATATTGCGCCGCCGTGGCTTAGCGGCATAGCGGCTGATTCGTAATCAGCAGGTCGAGGGTTCAATTCCCTCCGGCGGCTTTTAGACAAAACGTTGGATTTCTCTGACGGATATTTTTAAAATTAAACCACTTCCCGGTCAGCTCACTCTGCCGGAAATACTGCATTCCTCATAGCCTGTTCTTTAAAGAGTAACGGATGATGCACTAAAAAAATTATTTTTGGATGTACCACCCGGTCATGGTCTCATCAAGAATCTTTTCGCTGGTCGGTTTGGTCATAAGGCTGACCACAATCATTGCAACGACTGCAATGACAAATGCATAGAAGGAGAAATGCATCGGTAATTTTGCCAGCTTGAAGTAGGATATTCCGCCAAAGATGAGGGATACAATCAATCCCAGCGCCATCGAGACGAGTGCACCTTCACGGGTTGCCCGTCTCCAGTATAATCCGGCAAGCATGGGTACAGCAAACGTTGCAAACATGATCCCAATCCCGGCCCAGATTAGCCAGACCAGCATATCCGGGGGACTGATGGCAAGGAGCAGCGTTACTGCTGCTGCTGCAAATACCGAGATCTGGCTGACAAGAAGAACCTGTTTGTCCGGTGCATCGGGTTTGAGGATTTTCTTGTAAATATCCCAGGAAAAGTAGGTCCCGATGGTCAGCATGAGACGGTCGGTTGTGGACATGACAGCAGCCAGCACAATCACTGCAAATATTCCCCACAGGAACATGCTGGGCAATGCAGCCTGGACACCATAGACAAAGACAAAGTCTGAAGCATTCGGGACTTTAGGCAGCTGCATAACACCCTCATTGACAAGAACGATACCGGCAAACCCGGAAAATTTGAGCAGGAACATCACGACTGCATAGATCCCGAACGCTACGAGTGGCGCCCACTTAAAGGTATTTGCATTTTTTACTGACAGGATATTATTGATCACGTGAGGTGCGCAGGCAAGGCCGATGGTGAGGAGGAGGACAAACGAGAAGATATATTCCGGTGTAAATACAGCCCCCGCTCCGGTCACCCATGGATCAACATTTGTCGGGTTTACCGCTGCCATCACTTCATTGATATGGGTGAATCCACCGGCTGCCATTATGACAATAGGAGCCATGATAAGGACTCCGAGGATCAGCATCAGGCCCTGAATGAGTGTTGTCCAGGCAACTGCATAGAGCCCCCCGATAACGGTATAGAGGGTCACAATGGCCGCCCCGATGAG
Organism: uncultured Methanoregulaceae archaeon; assembly: GCA_963841015.1. Taxonomy (GTDB): domain Archaea; phylum Halobacteriota; class Methanomicrobia; order Methanomicrobiales; family Methanospirillaceae; genus Methanoregula. The sequence goes on from CAWJAX010000003.1 coordinate 873,299, forward strand.
AAGTGCCATCCAGTGGGGAATCCCGAACAACCACATAAGGACAATACTTATCGCCGTATACTGTCCGGCAAGATAGATCATCGATACAATGATTCCTGCAGTCGCACTCATGCCCCGCAATGATCTATCGCTCCCAAACCGGTGGGCAAGATAGTCCTGGACTGTCATGTACCCGGATTTTTTTGCAACGGCATGCATCTTGACACCAAAAAAGATGATACAGAATGCAATCGAAAGAGGGACGGCAAGCTGTTCCCAGATGGTAGGCCAGGCAAACTTATATCCCAGACCCGAGACACCCAGCAGGGACATCCCGGAACAGACAGACCCAATCATGAGAAAGGTGAATACCCAGAAATCCAGGGAACGCCCGGCAACGACATAGTCCGACATGTTCTGGATCTTTTTTGAAGCCCAGATTCCTATCGCGATCATTGCGATGAAATAGATGACAACGAGAGCGGCTGCGACAGGATCAATCATGAGGGTATCTCCTTGAACGTAAGTCCCCAGTAGAGCAATGCAATGATAATCAGGAGGAATGCTCCCCCGACTAAAACGATAGTTGTAGTAGGCAGTCCAAACATTCTATCAAAATACTTTGTGGTATGTTAACATATAACATAATCGAAATTTATTCAGCTCTTGGGCGCCAAAAGGTAAAAAGAGCCATATATAGACTCTGATATAAAATATTATATTTTTTCACACGGATAAATGAGGAATGCACGAATGCTATCGCTTTATTGCTCTTTTCTGTCATGGCTCTCCTGTATTTGGCTTAAAAGATTGTGGGGATTGCAAAAAGACGGGGACAAAAGCTACAAACGCCGATGCAGGACTGGTTTTCTCCCTGCAATCCGAGTGACATCAGCGTAATAGTATTTGGGGTAACCTACGTAAAAAATTCGCTCTATAGATGATACGACCCGGTTATACCGTATTCTCCGGTTTGCACAAAATACGGATCAAAAACTGAATCTGAACATCATGGTTATTATATAATCGACAACCACCCCTTTCTTTGAAGAATGAAACCTTTTTTTCAGTTTACAAATGGCTTAAAACTTATAGCAATTGCGCTCATCGGCTTAATAGGTATCATAGAAATCCCCCTTGTTGTTGGTTTATATAATCAGAATACAGCAGGCGAAATATTCGGGCTGGTTGTATCCATCTTTATCCTCCAGCCCCTGGCTGTTGCTATCGGACTCGGGCTCGGTATACATCCCGTTCAGGTAATGCTCATTATGGTGTCATTTGGTATTACGGTTATTTTGGTAGTATTCGGAATATGTGATATGTTTGCAGAACGATCGGATTGGCTCAACGGGCACCTTAAGAAAATTGAAACAATTACTCAAAAATCCGAAATGTTCAGGAAATATGGAATGTATGCTTTTATTCCTTTCATCTGGGTTCCTGGTGTCGGACTATATGGATGTATCATGATTGCATGGCTGTTCAAATGGAGGAGTGTACGGGCAGGAACAATTATTCTTTCAGGATGGATTCTTGCAGCACTTATTGTCCTGCTGACATCTATCGGGATTTTTCAGATTATCCGATAAAAAAAGAAAAGATATTGCTGAAATCGTAATGATGGTGCTGCCGATATGCAAATAGAGACGTTTAGGTTTTCAGTGTTGCTTTGCTCTCGGAGATTCGCTTTCTGAGTTCCTGTGCAGCTGCGGTAATATCCTTACTACCGACCACAGAAGAGATCACCGCCACACCGTCTGCTCCTGCTGTGATAACCTCATGTACATTGTCCAGGTTTATCCCCCCTATGGCAATTACCGGAACAGAAACTTTCTGCCGTATTTCCCGTAAAACCCTAAGACCGCGACCAGGTCCTGCATCATTTTTCGATGCCGTGGAAAATATTGGGCTTACAGCAAGGTAATCTGCACCATCCTGTTCTGCCTTTAAGGCTTCATCAACAGTTCCCACAGAGACCCCGATAATAAAACCAGGCGGGGCAATCTGCCGGGCAACGCCAGCACGTATGTCATCCTGCCCGAGATGAACACCATCTGCTCCGCAGGCAAGGGCTGCATCAAGACGATCATTGACAATGAACAATGTACCGGTTTTCATCGTTATGGTGCGGAGAACCCTGCCGATCTGACAGAGCTTCAGGCACCCGCACGTCTTGTCTCTTAACTGAATGGCATCTGCTCCCCCGGCAATTGCCCGCTCTGCAATCTCTGCGTGGGTTAAACCACCGGCAATTGTCTCATCGGTAATGACATACAGGGCGTACTTCATGATACCATGATTATCGTGTCCTTATCCTTGCACCAGATATCAGATCTTCAGGTTTTAATGCTGCCATCTCATCAAATAGTGCAGTCTTGAACGAATACGGACCCCTTGCACCGGCAGCTGCTCTCTCACCGGCTAAGCCGAATGCCGCCAGTGCTGCTGCCGATGAAATGACAGGACTGTCAGCTGCTGCAGAAAATGCCCCAATGACGGATGCTGCCATGCAACCAGTACCGGAAATACTGCCCAGCATCGGATGGCCATTTTCCACAAGAAGATGGCTTTTGCCATCAGTCACGATGTCCGTTGCACCGCTTACGACTACTGTCAAACCAGCTTCTTTTGCATAGTGTTGTGCAATCCTAAACAAATCACCAGTCACACCACAAGAGTCAACCCCTCTCACGTGTGCTTCTGCACCGGCAAGGATACCTATCTCCCCGGCATTACCCTTGAGGATCGTTATCTTCAGTTCATCGAGCAGCCTCTGTGCACTTTCGGTCCTGAACCGGGTCGCACCGGCTCCTACAGGATCAAGAATAATCGGGACCCGCCGATCGTTTGCCATGCCCCCGGCAAGCAGCATTGACTCTATCTGTCCCATGTTGAGTGTACCGATATTGAGGACAAGTGCACCGGCAAAGGTAACCATTTCACAAACCTCCTCCGGGGCATCCGCCATAACCGGGGCAGCACCGGCAGAGATCGTGATATTGGCACAGTCATTGACCGTGACATAATTGGTAATATGATGGACAAGCGGGCGCTTCTCCCGCACACTGGCGAACACCTCAGAGATTTGTGTATTTTTCATGGGGATTCTCCGGTCTTTAAAAATCCTGGTATCTTTGAACAGGAAGTCAAAGAGTAGTTTAGACGGGGATTTATTAAATCATGTCCGCGCCGGCTGTAAAGGACAAAAAACGGTAATTCCGGTTTGCCAGGGTAATTTTGTCATCGTGTGAGTTCTTCCAGCGTCGCCAGGAGCATATCGATTTCATGATCCGTGTTGTAAAGTGCAAGGCTCGCCCGCACCGTCCCTTCGGGTAATTTGAGATAGTCAGTCAGCGGCTGGCAGCAGTGGTGTCCGGATCGCACCATGATATCCGCAGTCTCATCAAGCTGCTGGGAAACTTCATGCGGGTGCATGCCATCAACGGTGAATGAGACCACCCCAATTCCTGGGACGGGATGAGAAGGAGCAAAGACATGAACGTGTTTGATCTGTGCCAGCCCGTCAATCAACCGATTCGTAAGCCCTTCTTCGTAGTTTCGTATCTTTTCCATGCCGACTTTCTGGAGATATTCAGCAGCAACGCCAAGACCGATCCCCCCGGCTATATTGGGGGTGCCGGCTTCGTATTTCTGGAAACCTTCTGCGGTTTTGAAACCTGTGGCGGTTACCGTCTCGACCATCCCGCCGCCGAATATCGAAGGCTCAAGCACAGGTTCCTTCATCCAGAGTACTCCTGTTCCGGTAGGCCCGAGCATCTTGTGACCCGAAAAGGCAAAAAAGTCACAGCCCAGACGAGCAACATTTACCGGCAGGTGAGGTACTGACTGGGCGCCATCAACCAGCAGGAGGATGCCTTTTTCGTGGCAGATCTCTGCAATCTCTGGAACAGGAGTAACCACGCCGATAACGTTCGATGCATGACTGATCGTGATAAGCCGGTGGCCGGGGTGATCGCCCGTTTCAGTGCATCAAGATCAAGCGAGTAGTCAGCGTTTATACCGACGACATCGAGGCTTACTCCCCACCTGGTGAGATTTCTCCACGGCAGCAGGTTTGAGTGATGCTCAAGAATTGTGGTGATCACACGGTCCCCGGTTTTCCAGACAAGCCCCTGCGCAACCATGTTGATTGCTTCAGTGGTATTTTTGGTAAAAACCGTGACTCCATCGTTACCGCCAATAAACTGTGCGACTTTGTCGTGGGCATGCCAGTAACGCTGTGAGGAGATCCGGGTGAAACGGTGAACACCCCGCCCCACATTTGCCCGGTAACGGTGTTCAAACTCGACCATCGCTTCAATAACAGGCTCCGGAGAAAAGCTTGTTGCTGCATTGTCGAGATAAATGATGTCACCGAGAATCGGGAAATCCTTGCGGATCTCGTTAACCGCAAATCCCGCACCAGACTGTTTTTCGATTGTTGGTTCCATGGTTGTTCCTTCCTTCATATCAACGGATTCCTTCTTTCTCATGGGGACGGTCTGCAGCGTATAATCATCATTGACATTAATCCCCTTCGATTTACACAATTCCCTCATTTTCGGGGGCAATGCCCGCCAGCGCCAGAGCCCCCACGAGCAAAAAGACTCCGGAAACCCTTTTTTATCAGCCCATGTATCGAGGAATGCATCCCACCGCTTCGCATACTCAGGATGGATGATCCGGAGTTCCTCATACTCACTTTCAAGCATCGCGGGGCAAAGGTAGCATCCGATTCGTTCGAGTCCTTTATCGTAAAGCGGGTTAATTTCCGCTTTCTGCCACCATAAATAGAGGAATACTTCAAGCGCCCGCCAGTTCCTGATCGGTGAGACGTTCAGCTGGAGGGGGTTGGCCGGATTCTGGCTCGTCTCATCAAGGTCAGCCCGGTTCCAGGATTCGTACCAGCGGTTTCCCTGTATCGTAACGCACGGCCCAACCCCGGCAAGGTAGAGCTTGAGCGGGTGTAGTTTCAGAAGTTTGCAGCACCAGCGGTTATCCTTTCCCGGAGGTCCAGCCTTCTCTACGGCCTGCCAGAAGTCCCCCGCTTTCTGGACGACCTCGACACCCTGGGATCGCACAAACTCCACTGTTTCGGGAAATTCGATACCGGTGTCAATAAAGAATGCTTTTGTTACACCGGCTTTCCGTGCAAGATGCAGGATTGCAGTACTGTCCTTACCTCCTGAGAAGGAAACATTTGCAGTCGGACGGTCATGGATATGGTGTTTAATGCTGCGGATGGCATTGCGCTCCAGGTTCTTTAAATGGTACCGGTTCTTTTCGATTGCTACATCCCAGCCGGGATTTGGCGGTGTGCGGAAAGCGACGGCAATGAGCTCTCTGACTTTGACCGAGCCCTCTTTGACCATGCCAGTCCCGAACCGGTTTTTATATTTCACAATCACCGTACCCTCAGGTGCAGGAATTTTGAGGGGAATCCTTTTGCCACCGATCCGTCCCTGCTCTTTTCTGGCATCGGTCTGGAGATCAAGATCCACTATCCCCTGCTTCACGAAAGACAGGATATACGGGAGTGCTTCCGGCGCGAGATCGAAACTGAACTGTCTCGATACCGGATCGAACGTGAGCCAGCCAAACCGTTCCCCGTGCATTATCACCAGATCCGCACGATCAACACCGCCGGTTTTGTTCAGGAGAAGAATTTTTGCAAGAGGAACAGTGCCAAAACGTTCATGGACGAGTTTTTTGATGAGTGCTGCATCCGCTGCAAGTGCAGGGCGGACATCGTAAGGCTGGAGAAGCTCGATCTTTTTCCCCTCGTTACCACACGCACAGCTCTTTGCAATCAGCGGGACATTGCAGGTCTCGCACCAGTAAAGTATCTTTTTTACCGGCGGTTCGCGTAACACACACAGTGATTTCGCGCTTCAGGAGATAAGAGAAACGATCGGGGGATATGTTTAAGGTGATATTTTAACCTTGGATAACCGTTAATTGAAAAGATCCTCGGGTAGTCCCGCATTTTCAACACTAAAGTATATAAAAAGGGAATCCTGAATCAACATTGGTGAAGGTACCATGGTGAAATTAACCGCAGAGATGAAGGAGGCTTTCGGGAAGATGAAGGTGTTCCCGGTTGCCACGGCGACAAAAGAGGGAACTCCGAATGTAATCCCTCTCGGGATTGCATGGCTCATGAGTGATGATACCGTCTGGTTTGTGGACAATTTCATGAACAAGACGCTTTCCAACCTAAGGGTTAACCCCAGGATCGCGTTCTATCTCTGGGGACCCGAGATCAAGGGCTGTTACCAGGTCAAAGGTGTAGCGGAAATCAAAGCCAGCGGCAGGGAATACGATGAAATGAAGGCAAAGATCAATGAGAAGAACCCGGCTCTCCCGGCGCGCTCTCTGGTCATCGTTAAGATAACCGAGATCTTTGAGTGCAAACCCGGACCTACAGCCGGGGCTAAAATTCTCTGATTTTTTTAATTTCTTATTCTTACAAGAAAGGGCAAGAAGATGCCAGCAGTATATACGAAGAGTGATTTTGGTACATCACTCTTGCTTACGCTTCAATATTGATGATCTGCACCGGGCAGAGATCTGATGCTTCCTGCGCACAGGCTCCGTGTTCTTCAGTGATCGTCCCCTCAGCAATGTTGCCATTGATCCGGTATTTTTCAATGATCCGGCTGAATGAATCATCCGGGTCCTGCTCAAACAATCCCGGGCAGGTTTCCCAGCATGAACCACAGCTCACGCATGTCGCACGTTCAATAATCACGTTCACACGTATTCACCTTGATTACTGGTTCATGGTTAAGCCGGAACAATAAAGGTGCCGGTTGTACAACAGTGCTGCTTTTTTGTAAACGGTATATTACACCGAGCAGGTGCAAATCCACACATCTAAATATACACCCGTTTTGTATTATTTTGCACGGTAATTTTTGATCATCAGCGTACCTTTCCCACGGTTGGCTATATCGCCTTTGAACACATCTGCGGTAATCTTCCATTCAGGGAGCATTTTTCTTTCAGTTTTTTCAAATGTGGGAATCATATCATGGACTGTCCCAAGAATCACGCATGAACCATCCTTCATGTTAGCACAGGGACGGGTTGCTTCACCTTCGATAATCAGCTCTCCGCCACGCATCTCCACACCAGGGAAATCTCCGGCACTCCCATGAATATGCACCCTGCCACCTGCAAGGTATTCAGCACAGAAATCACCCGCATTGCCAAACACCTCCACGCTCCCACCCTGCATACCTTTTTTCTCACCACGGTAACCGGTCGCGCAATAATGGCCGGCATTGCCACGGCAGAGAATCGTCCCGCCACGCATCTCGCGCCCGAGCCAGGCATCCGCATTTCCAAGGATCTCGATCGTCCCCCCGCTCATGAAATTCCCGCAATGCATACCGATATCCCCGCTGATCAGGATACTGCCGGTATCCATGTATTCCCCTACCCGCTTGATTCTTGATGTGTCACCTTTGAGAACAACCTCGATATTTTCCGGGGAAACTGCAGTGCCTTCAACAAAGATCCAGAACAGTTCGGAAAGCGTGCGTTCCTTATTACCCTCATATACCAGAAGATCCTGTACCTTTCAGGAAATTGCGGGGAATGATTGCTTCTGCTTCTATGGGGAGGGTGGGCTTTTTACGCACCTTGCTCTCAAGGATCACCCTCATGTGAATGCCTCCGTATCAACCCGGCGCCCCCTGGGGAGATACAGGTCCTGTACCGGGTAATTGCTCATTCTCACCGTGTAGAACTCCTGGAACCTCCGGATGAATTCAGGATCGTTGTCAACACGGAGATCTTCGGGAATTTTTGCATTTGCCCAGAACGTGGCATTTGCACCATCGACAACAATCTCCCCCTCCCGCGATACCACTCGTCCCCTCTTTATCGTGTACCGGGTCTTCTGGAAGCCTTCCACTACTTTACGATATTCCCGGGCAGGGTCAACGGAATCAGTCCGGATGGGGTAGATCGCAATATCGGCTTCTGCACCAATTCCCAGGTGTCCTTTGCCCTGGTTGATGATACCCAGGGCCTTAGCCTGCCCTGCACGGGTCATAACGGCAATATCATGCCAGTCCATCTCCCGCTCAAGAGCACAAAGCGAAGTTCTTTTCTCCGTATCAGCATGGAGCGTGGCACATTCCTCGTCACGGTACCGCTTGCTCATCAGGAGACCTATCACTTCAGGGTACTTCACGAACGGAGCACCATTGGGATTGTCTGTTTCGAGCAGGCACTGCCAGGGGCTTTTCGTGAGAAGTGCCAGTTCAAGACCGATAGCCCACATTATACAGTTAACTGCACTTTTCTTGGAGTAGGTAACGGGGATAATACCGGATCCTGTTTCCAGCTCCACGTCATGGTTGCTCCACTTGTTGTGGTGCAGGCAGTGAAGATTGAACTCCATGGGTCCGTCAGCGGTCATGGTCATGGTCCGGCAGAACATGATCTGGCCCATGTCAATGACAATCTGGGGTTTGCTGTTGACCGATCGCGTAATGTCTTCTGCCTTTGAACAGATATTGCGCCATGTCCCGCCACCGTATGCGTGGAACTGCACATGGGTGGCATACAGGGTCTGGCGATCAGGGTTTAAATCAGGCACGAGCTCGAACGTATCAAGGGTGGTCTGGTAATTTCCGGGCTTTCCCAGGTTATTGCAGTGCAGGTGCACTGAATGAGGGAGCCGGAGGCAGCTCGTTTGCCCGTATCATGGTGCTGATGATCTCGGCAGGTGTTACCTCAAAGTGCGGAACCTTTTCATGGATGCTGGTTAAGTCCTCGCCCCAGCCCCAGGCTTCAGTTCCACCAGGGTTTGTCAGTTTAATCCCGTAGCCTTTTACCGCATTTAACGTCCAGCCGACGACAGCAGCTGCCTTTTTGATGTTCTTCTCCCGCACCGCGTCCATGACTGCCCAGTTGCCGTCAAAGAGGGTGTTTGCCATCATGTCCTGGTGAGGAGTCGCCGTGAATTCTTCATGGGTGTGCCGGGCTTCAAGAGGTGCCATCGCACCTTCGAGCAGGGTCGTATAGCCCATGGCACTATACCGGTAGCTGTTCCCGAACGTGGTGGGGACGTAGTATCCGCTCGTCACATGCATCTTTCCATGCCGCCGGGTCCTGCCAGCCCGCATATCCTCAGGGCTCATGTACCGCCCGAAGTTCACCTTGGTACCGCAGACATGGGTGTGGGAGTCAATGCCTCCGGGTAGCGTAAGACACCGTTGTGCATCGATCATTTCAGACCGGTCAGATACTGATTCCACAATCCGTCCGTCACGGATCGCGATATCCATAATTTCGCCGTTGATACCCCGTATCGGATCAATGACGCATGCATTTTTCACCAGTAACTCAGTCATGGTCCCATCCCCCCGTTTAAACGATCATAGATCTTTTTTAAGATTTCTGCGTCATCAGGATACCCGCGTTCGATCACTTTTTTCAGCCGTATGGGCACCCCGTCCATCCGGTATGCGGTTCCCGCGGCATCAATACCTGCAGCTGTGCAGGGAATATGGATACGGGAGAGGGCAGTTGTGGCATTCACGTGTGGATCAATAACCACCGTGGGGATCTTTGCAAGGTGGGCAGCAGCGTCCCGGGGGAAGTTGGCACCCGGATCGCTTGCCACGATAAGAGCGGCGTCGCATTCTTCCCGCCGCAGGATATCCACGGCAGTTGTCTCACCCGGGTTGTAGAATGCAATACCCCGGGCAAAATCGACAGCAAAGGGATACCCGGTCATCCAGGTGAAGACTTCATTGGAACCATAGACATTCCCATGCCCTCTCATGGGGGAAATTACAAATTTCGTATGCCGGTTAAGTTCATCGGTGAGCTCAATGGCATTTCTGATGTTCTTGTATTTTCCCCGGCTCATGGTCAGCCCGAGACCAAAGAAGATCGCGCCGAACTTTGCGTTTTTGCACAACTCTGCGACACGGATCAGTTGCTCTTTTGCAATACCGGCAACTTTTTTGGGGACGACCGCCTCTTTCCCCCTCACAATTGCCCGGAGGGCGGAAAGAACGGCATAATCACCTCCGGGTTCAACCTGCAGGAATTCATCGGCAATTCCCGTGGTGTCGTTCCTGCGGGTATCAACTACAATCACGGTGCGTTCCCGTTGTGCATCCGGTACAAAAAAGCCCGTGGCGTAGGTGGTATACCTGCTCATATGGCGGGGATGCGCCTCGATCGGGTTGCATCCCCAGTAGATGATCACATCAGCCCTGTTTTTTACCTGCCCGAGAGTGCAGCCGGGGTGGCCAACTTCCTGGATTGCAAGGATGGACGGGCCATGACAGACGGTGCTTGTATTGTCAATAACCGCCCCGATCAGCTCGGCAATATGGACACCCACGCTCTGTGCCTCCCCGTGCGTGCTGCTCCACCCGTACAGGAGCGGCCGGTCTGCTTCTTTTAAGATATCCGCGGTCTCTTTAATCGCCTCATCGTACGAGATATCCTCCCAGCCGGTTTTTGTACGGCGGATTGGGCTTGGCAGCCGGGTATCATGCATGAACGTTGCCTCGGCAAGGGAGCAGCCGTTCTGCACCCGCACTACCCGGTCTCCCTCCACCTCAAGTTCGAGGTCATCGCAGAGACAACCGCAGAACGGGCAGACCACATCACTCACGATCATAGCGCAGCCCTCCTATCTCTTCCATAAGTTCTCCGACACTCAGAATCCGGTCTTCGGTCGGCTCCACATCTACGGACTGGCTTTTGAAATCGGGCATGCCGGTGCCGTGGGTTTCTGATGAGATGATGTGGTTTGCATAGGGCCCAATCGTCACAAAAATCTCACCACGGGTTACTCCCTCAGACTGAAAGGGCGCTCAGTACGATAGAACCGGTAGAGGTAGTGATCCTGATCCGGGCTCCGTTCTCGATTCCCAGCACCATCATATCCACAGGATTGAGGAAACAGGAAGACGTTACAGCACGGTACGCATCCGAACCCTTGTGTTCGACTGCTGCCCCTTGTGGGACGGTGCGCCCGGTGTTGAGGATGCACTTCACTGCAATCCCTCCTGAACAGGCTGCTGGTATCCTTCAAGGATCCGGGCAATACGGATGGCCCCTGTCGGGCAACTGACTTCGCAGGTCTTACAGCCCGTGCATTTATCCTCGTGGATTACCACAATATCCCCTTTTTGTACCCGCATGATCACTTCATCGTTTGAGGAATGCCCGCCTGCACCCATCTGTGCGTCAATCCCCTTATTGACCGGGCAGGCAGTACAGCAGTTCCCGCAACCCGTACACAGTTCCAGGTCGATGGCAATGCGGAATGAGAACAGGAGCGATGTCCCTTCGCGCTCCATAGTCTGGAGAATCCGCCCGCTTTTCAGCACTCCGTTCGGACACGCCTCAACGCAGAGCCCGCAGCGGATGCAGTGCCCTTTGTGGATCCGCGGCATCCAGCCGTCCCCTGCATGCACAACCTCGATCGCTCCTGGTGCCGGGCATGCCATCATACAGAAAAGAGCATGCTGGCAGGTCTTCCCTGTAGGTTCGGGAAATCCCCGGAAGTGTGAAGGGGTTACCAGCGGGGCGGTTTTTGCAAACAGGAACTTTTTGATCCACTCCGTGCGGGCGAATTCTTTCAGGTACCAGACCAGCGACAGTCCCATGTTACCGCTCCGTACATGCAATGCAGGGATCAGCAGAAACAAACGTCGATGTGACATCGGCAATCGAATCTGCTCCGATGATCATCTCATGGCAGCATGCCTCGATATTCATAATGGACGGAGTCTGGATCTGGATCTCAACGATCCGTCCGAACTCGTCGCTTTTAATAAAGTATGTCAGCTCCCCGCGGGGTGCCTCGCCACTGTATCGCGTCTCTCCCGCTTTGCAGACACCACCACCCCGTATGACCCCTTTGGGAAGATCGTTTAAGCATTTCCTGATAAGGCCGATGCTCTGGAAGACCTCGTCGAACCGGAGCATAACCCGCGCAAAGTTATCACAATCCGGACGGCTGACCGGCACAAACCCGAGGTACCGGTAGGTAGGATGGCTGACCCGGCAGTCAACCGCGATCCCGCTTGCCCGTGCAGTCGGGCCAACTACATGGGCCCTTTGTGCTGCTTCCTTCGTGAGGATACCGACACCCCGGCTGCGCAGTGCGATCATCGGACCTTCGGCAAACATCCCGGAATACCTGTGCAGATCCCGCTCGATCCGGTCAAGCGATGCGCGTAACAATTCTGCGTCCGGCAGGGGGATATCACACCGGACACCCCCAGGAATAATATAGGCGCAGGTGACACGGGCACCGGTTAAGCGTTCAAGTTCATCCATGACCTGTTCCCGCAGATCAAGCAGGTACATTCCCAGAGTCTCATGCTCGATGGTGTAGCAATACGAAAAGTTTGCCAGAAGATGGCTCTGCATCCGGTCAAGTTCGTTTGCGATCACCCGGAGGTATGCAGCGCGTGGCGGCACGGAAATACCACTGATCTGTTCCATTGCTTCGATAAAGACCATGTTATGGATGACCGAGCAGATCCCGCAGACCCGTTCTGCGAGGAACATGACTTCCTGCCATGGGCGTCCTTTCATGATCCGCTCGATCCCCTTCTTCATGTACCCGAGCTCGACTTCAGCGGCGACAATGCGTTCACCTTTCGCCTCGCACTTGAGCCGGGCCGGTTCTTTAAAACAGGGATGAATAGGCCCCAGGGGAATATTGACATCCACCGTCCGTTTCATGGGTGACTTTCCTCCCAGTTGGCAAAGACCGAATCGCGAACCGAAAGAATTGCTAAAAGGATCTCGGTAGGACGGGGCGGACAGCCTGGTACTTCTGCTGCGATCGGGATGTGTTTTTTTACCGGGGGGTCAACAAAGGATCCCTTCCGGTCGAACAGGCACCCGGATATCGGGCAATTCCCGATAGCAACAGCTGCTTTGGGATCCGGAATCTTCTCCCAGACCATGGCAAGTTTCTCTTCCCATCCCGGGGTATAAGCACCAATGACAAGGAGTACATCTGCCTCCCGCGGGTTATTGTGGACGAAGATGCCGTACTGTTCAATGTCATAGCGGGGTGCCAGGCAGGCCAGCACTTCGATATCGCACCCATTGCACGAGCCGACATCGACATACGCCACATGGATCGAGCGTGATCTGACCTTGTTTTTTATCCGCTGGAGTAGGGTCATCTTCGCAATTCCTCCCGTATCTGTGCCCTGCCATACATAATCGCGTCCTGCACGGGAATACCTGTACGTACACGGTCGCTTACTGCATGGAAAATGGATTCCATTGCGGCACCGGATAGTATCTGGAGATACAGGGTATATTTTTCCCGGCCCAGTGCCCGTGCAACCGGATCATCCGGATCACCATGAACATCAGCCATTTCAGCCCGGGCAGGGAGGTTTTCGAGCAGCATCATGTCAAGGTGCTCGATTAAATATTTTCGCAGTTCCTGGACCGGTATATCCAGTTCTGCAGCAATATTCCGCACGAGGGTGTCGTGGCGGTTTGCAACCAGGATCCGGTATTTCTGGGGCACAAGATCTTTTTCATACAGATACGTGGTCACAGAAATCCCCCGTACTTCAACAAACCGTAGACCATGAACAGCAGCACCGCCGCCCAGAGAGCAATAATTTCTGATGTATGGAGCCGGTGTTCATCATGGATCAGGTAATACGCTGTGGCGATTGCGAGGATAATTGCTACAATAATCCCTTCAGACCATATAGACGGGCGGTCGATAATCTGGGCAATTGTAATGAGAACATACAGTACACCCCCGAAAAGGATTGCTTCACGGATCATGAAAGCACCACCAGAATGACTGCAGCATAGACAAGCATTATCCCGGTAACCATTACCTGGATGGTCACTGAATCGAAGGGGGACATCATCGGCGTGATCGCACAGAAAAAAGCGAGGAGCACAACGAGAAGAATCATCCCGATAATAAGCCAGGGCAGCGACAGCGACCCGATAAATACCGCAAGGAAGGTGGCAAGCAGTACAAAGGTTTTAAGGCCATTACAGACCTCAAGCCCGGCCCGCCAGATGCCGAAGTGCTCGGTCTTGTACCCGCTCACCAGTTCCTTTGCTTCAACAATGGAGAAGGGTCCAAAGGGCATCTTGGACAGGATCACCAGGAACATTGCACAGGCTGCAGGAAATGCGATAAGGAGCAGCGGGCCATTCACTTCCTGGTACTGCATGATGGAACTGAGATCCAGCGATTGCGTATAGACTGCTATAACGGCGACACTGACAAAGAGGGGAATCTCCGATGCTGCTGAGATGACCGACCTCACACCGCCATATTTACCGTATGGCGATCCTGAAGACAGGCCAAAACCGTGTTCTACAATCTTGTGGAGCATATAGATGCCCAGGATGACCAGCAGGCTCCCGCCACTGACCAGCACATAAAATGCTGCGGTCCAGATACCAATGGCAATAAGAACGACAGCAACAAAGAGAGTCGAACTTGCGGTCACCGGGATCCAGGTCGTTTTAAAGGAGAACTTGAGCATATGCAGGATCTCCTGCCAGATTGGAGGGCCTGGTCTGCGTTGGATCCGTGCGATCAGTTTCCGGTGAATGCCTAAGAGGAGCAGGCCAAAGAGCGTGGCAAGGACAAGTTCTGCGATCATATCAGTACCCGATGAACGGGATGTCACCTCCGGATTGTCCTGCCATCCACCAGAAAAAGAGTGCCAGGACTGTGATGGGGAACGTAGGTACAAGCACCGCTGCACAGACAGGAAACGGTATCATCCCCATGAAATAGAGGCCGGACGCGATCATACAGATTGCCGCACCCACCCAGAAAATCCGTGCAATGGTTGTTTTCTTCATCATTGTCACCCCAGCATTACAATTTCGACTACCCGCAAAAAGATCAGGAGAGAGGAGAGAGAGCACATGATCACATACGGGGCTCCCGGGGCGCGGAACATCTCGGCTTTTGCCGCGTAGAACGGGGCCATTCCCTCACCAATCACGCCAATAACGAGCAGGGCTTTTGCTATCAGGGGGACAGGGGGCAGGGTACCTTTCATGAGTTCGATCATGGAAAGCGAGCCGGTCACTGCTGCGTAGACTGCTGCACCCGCAAAAAGGGGGATCGTTGCCGCGAGCGCAACAAGCCCGTACTGGTATGCAGCATCCTGCACGTGCGGGCTTTTTACCGCAGCGACAATCCCGACATTGGTGATCCCGACCATTGCAGTAAAGAGGGCAAAATTGAAGATATCCCCGGTCACCATTGCACCCATTGAGGCAAGACCACAGGCAATCGCCATAAAACGCCGGAACCGCATTTCAGACAGACTGATTTCCTTGGTCCGGTATGCATCACCGCCAAAGGCAATATCCACCTGTTTTTCCGGACGGCTGATGATTACCAGCACGGTAAATGTCAGCGCGAGCAGAAAGAGGGTGATTGTGTAGGGTGTGAAGTACACGAGCTCATCGCCGAACTCGAGAATATAGTAGGGTGTACCGCCGATGAGCTCAATCATGCTTCTCACCCCACATGGTACCCACAAGGGACATTTTGACGGTCACTTTCAGGAGGATCCCGATAGCAGCCAGCATGAGCGCAACAAACCAGTATTGTGGCAGGAACATGAAGACAAAAAAAGCAAAGATCCAGAGCGCCCATGAGAGGCCGCTTGCCATTTCGAGCAGGTTCAGATCCTCGCGGTAACTGCGGGATATGAAGAGAACGACGAGACCGAGCCCTGCCACGGCACCCCCGGTGAATCCCGAGAGGATCAGGCCATACGTGACAAGGAAGATAGAGATGATCAGCGGTGCGTCCGCCTTTGCGATCACTTCAATATTGAGCCCTCTGACGGGCATCTCCCGGATCCCTTCTTTTGTGCAATAGATCTGGGAGAGTGCGAGCAGTTCAGCGATTCCTACGGTAAGACCCGGAAGGATCAGGGCTTCTGCAAGATCGGTACCAAGCAGTGCGATCGCACCGAGTCCGGCGATCTCAACGAGATCGAGAAGGAGGAGTTTGTGGAGGTCATCTCTTTCCTTTGAAAGCGCAAAAAATGCGATGACCGCTGCGGCCATAACAATGAACAAACCGTAGCTGTACTGTCCCCACATGACTACGGCCTCCGGTAGATGTACGAGGCGATAGCAAACGCTATGAAAAGGATCGTAGCCTCGACAACCGTATCCAGTCCCCGGGTGTTGTACAGGATTTCGTCAATAATTCCCCCGGGGTGGGCGACAATGGTAGTGCCCAGGTGCTGAGTCATCTGCGACAGGTAAAGAGACAAAGGCGTCAGGTATGATGTTACGAGACCAGCGGTGGGAGAATTTTCCGGGTACTGCGAGACGATAGTCACCTGTGTGAAAGGAGGTCCGCCACGATCGTACGGGTCAAGCGAGCTGTTACGGTCAATGGTTTTGGGATACAGCTGGTTCGGTTCGTACGTGAGGGGCAGCAGGAGAATTCCCGCAAAAAAGATAAGGGCACAGGCACCGGCAAACAGCGGCACGATGTTTTCATAATTGCACAGGAAATGCGAGATCTTTCGGATGATCATGCTGCAGCCTCCCGTTTTTGTATCACGCGGACATAGATGAACGTCGAGAGTACGGATATTGCCCCGAAGGTGAAAAGGGCGAGCGCCTCATTATACGAGAGCATGATGAGCAGGAGACCAAATCCGGGGATTTCGAGATTGATCAGCCGGGTCAGATAATTATGGGGACGGGGAAATGCTGCCGCGATCGTACCGGCAACAAGTATAAAGAGGCCGACAATGAATTCCGGAGCGTAACCATATATCATAAGGGCACTTTCCTCTGGCAGGCCATAAGGATAAAAATAGTGGAAAGCGGGGCAATCAGTGCCAGTGCAGCAGCCACATCAAGAAATCCGCGGTCGACAATAAACGGAAAGATCCCGGCGATCATAACAGAGAGCGAGATAAGCTTGTTAAACGGGTCGCGCTCGAGAATGGCAGAAAAGGTGCCGATCAGGACAAGCACAATGCTTGCGGCCATCACAATCTCATCCATTGCGTTTCATCCCTCCGGACCAGGTGCTCGCGATCGCATTTGATTCGAAGGTAGATCCCACAAAAAACGCTGCTGCTGCAAGGATGGTAAGCGGGTGTGGCAGCAGAAGTGCTATGATCCCGGTAACGGCAAACGAGACCACATTTAAGAAAGGCAGTTTACGCATCGTGTTCCGCTCAATGATCACACGCAGTGCCGCATACACCGCAATAACTGCACAAACGTATATCGCGATCATGTGCACCCCCGCAACAACCGGCACCTGATCTTCCATAACCGCGCAATAAGCCGGCTCGCATGGACTGAAGATAATCCCTGGAGGGTAAGGATGGCAATCACCATGCCGGCGATGAAATCCGAAGCTGCAAACCAGCCCGACTGGACAGCCCCGTACACGATCAAGGTGGCAGTGATACAACCCGTTGTGCCTGCATAACCGGGATCATAACAGATCCGGTTACCGATATACACGAGCAGTGCGGCAAAAAGGCCACCGGGAAGACCGGCGCAGTACACCCCGCAGCTCGCAAGAAGGGTCCCTGCCGATGCATCAGGGGAAGAGACGATATTGCCCATCATGAAACCCCCGTTCAGGTTCCCACCGCCTTTCTCAACTTCCTGTGCGATCGCGGTTGCCCCGGAAACGCCGCCCCGCTCCGGTAATTTAAAGATCAGATCAATAATCATGAAGTTGAACCAGCAGATGAGAGCGGCAACAAGAATCCGGAAGGGTTCATCAAGCATGGGATGCACCGTATATAAACTAAACCTGATTAACACTGTAGATCAGAGGGATAACGGATAAAGGTTCTGATATTAACGAATTACAGTTAAAGTGGAAAAACAAGAAGTAAGAGAAGAAACCGAATTCGTAAAAGAAGAGGCTCCAGTTCCGCAGCAGGTGCAGTGGATCCTGATCGTCTTTATCTCATCTGCCAGGCATTTCAGAGAGCACGCAAAAAGACGATTTTTTTCGTGTACAGCACGATAATACGATAGGGAACCGGAACAAACTGAGGTGAGCCCATAAAGTTACCCGATCCTCAGGTTGATATGGGTACCGTGAATGTATTAAAATACAGATAGATCCCGAATCACGTGCATGATCTGTTCACTCATGTCATCCAGAAACATGAAAACATAAGGGGATCTCGTATCTGCTTTACTCTATTTTCATACTAGGAGATTTCCCGGTATTGACCGGTGTATCAGGAAGGCAAAAAGAGCCTAAAATGGGCTTATTTTCTCTTATGTCTGTTATTATGGCATTCTATTTTCACTGCAAACGCAATAAAAATCAGACCGCAAAAAGGCAGAGGAACTGGGGATTACTTCCATTTATCCCATTTTTCAGGCCGTTACCCTATTGTGCATATAATGTTCAATCGGTAGATTTCGATGGAACTCGGGTGACCAGCACCTTGTCGATCCTGTTTCCGTCCATATCCACGACTTCATAGCGCAGTCCGCCGACTTCCAGATGATCACCGGTTTTTGGTATCCGCTCCAGGATGAACAGGATCAGCCCGGCAATGGTCCGGTAATGTCCCTGTTCCTCTGCCGGAAAGGAATCCACAGATAAGATTTTCTTGATATCTTCAACAGGTGTATCCCCATTGATCAGCCATGAGCCATCCTCCCTTACGACAACAGGTATATCCACCGGTTCTCCAAGAGTCCGGACATCGCCCACGATCGCTTCAAGGATATCATGCAGGGTAATGACGCCCTGAATGCTTCCGTATTCATCAGTGACCAGAGCAATATGCACACCGGTTTCTTTGAATGATGCAAGGAGTTTCAGGATGGGTAGGCCCTGAGGGGCCAAGAGCGGTTTCGTGACAGCGGATTTGATATCGGGTGTACAGCCATCAACCATCCTCGCCAGAACATCCTTTACGGAAACCATGCCAACAAGATTATCCAGATTTCCCTTATACACCGGAAAATTTGATCGAGCGCTCCTGGTCATTTTCCACAGGTTCTCCTCATCGTCATCATTCAGGTCGAGCGCGATGACATCAGACCGGTGTGTCATCAGGGATTCAACCCGACGATCTCCAAGATTAAACACACCTTCTACCATGCTCACTTCGGCCTTCTCGAATACCCCGGATTCAGTGCCTTCTTCGAGCATAATTTTTATTTCCTCTTCCGTTACCGGCGGTTCCCTGGTCTCCCGTACACGCATAATCCAAAGCACGGCTTCAGTTGAGCGACTGAGAATGAATACCAGCGGGGAAGCGATAACCGACAGGAGGCGCATCGGTTTTGCGACGGAAGAGGCGATATTTTCAGCATTATTCAGCGCGAGGTGTTTCGGGACGAGTTCTCCAAAGATTAAGGTCAGATACGTGATTACGACTACAACAAGAATGATTGCCAGAATCTCGCTGTAGGGCGCAAGCAGAGGGAATTCTTTGAGATACGTTGCGAGCTCCTCAGCTATTATCAGCTCCACCGAACGCACCGGCCAGGATCCCCACAAGGGTAATGCCGATCTGTATTGTCGAGAGGAAATGGGTGGGTTCTTGTGCAAGTTCAAGTGCAGCTGCTGCCCGTTTGTCTCCTTCCAGTGCCCGTTGCTGGAGTCGTGTTTTTTTAGCTGAAACAATGGCAAATTCTGCCATAGCAAAAATGCCATTGATGAGGATAAGGACCAGGATGATAACGATTTCAAAGAGATACGACATTTTGCTGATAATATCTTTCGGACTACAATTAAAACTATTTAACGAATCGAAGGGGGGTTGCGCCACCTTCATTTCAGGTACGCAAAAAGAATTTGCCGGATTATAATGGGGTAAGGAGGTTATTCTCCTTGATTATGATGGGCAGAGAGACCCTGCGGATGCTCGGGAATCTATAGGGAAAACCAGATATTCTCTATGAATAATTATCCTTTGACAATAGGAGAACGCAATGACGGAATTCAGTTTCCCGGTAGGCTACCACCAGTTCCATACCGTGAAGATCATAAATTTCCAGCTCAACCGCTGGCACTCGCTTGGGTATGCACGCTTTGGGGATCTTGTAAGAGCAGCCCAGATGATCAAAACGTTGGATGACTGGAAAGGTGTTATGGTGAACCTGGCACAGGAAGCCGAGGCTGAACAACGGTGGATGAATGCTGCTTTCTATTACCGGGCTGCAGAATTCTTCGTGCTGCCCTCGGTGCCGGACAAAGAGGTCCTGTACAACAAATTCACCGATATTTTTTACACCAAAGTATTTGCCGGTGAATCGTTCAAACGATTTCTCGTCCCGTACGAACATACCCATCTCCCCGCCATTTGTATCCCCTCGGCACTGCCTGAATCCAAAGGGACGATTGTCATCCAGGGAGGATTTGACTCATTCATCGAAGAGTTTTACTCTCTGGCGGTATACTTCTCCAGTCAAAGGTTTGATACAATCATGTTCGAGGGTCCGGGACAAGGGGCTGCATTAAAAAAATACGGTCTTCCGCTCACTTGTAAGTGGGAAAAACCGGTGAAGGCAATATTGGACTATTTTCATCTGGACGACGTGACCTTGCTCGGAATATCCATGGGAGGCTGGCTGTGTTTCCGTGCAGCGGCATATGAGCCAAGAATTCGCCGGGTTATCGCACTGAGTATCGCGTTTGACTACATGCAGATCCCCTCTCTGCCCATCCAGCTGCTGGTGAAGATCCTGCTGCAGTCGAGGGGGCTGATGGATTATCTTGCCCGGATAAAAATGAACGCAAATTACCAGGAGCGGTGGGGGATCAACAATCTGATGTATATCACAAAAACAACAACGCCGATGGATGCAACGGATGTACTTCTCCAGTTCAATGAACACAACCTGCATTCAGAACTCGTGAAACAGGATGTCCTGATCCTGACCGGGGCTGAAGATCATTTCATCCCGTTAAAAATGCATTACAAACAGGTAAATGCCCTCAAAAATGCCAAATCGGTGACCGCCCGCATCTTTACGCAAAAGGATCAAGCCCAGAACCACTGCCAGATCGGGAACATCGGGCTTGCCCTTGATGTCATGGAGAAATGGATCGAAGCGAAGTCGTAATCCATGGGTCAATTTTCCAGGTGAGGAGTTCTCCAGATTGAAAAATTAATAAATTTAACACTAAATTTATCTATGGGACTTTTTGTTGATTATGTCATAACATCTTCCACAATAATTGACGTGACTCCTGAACAGATCTGGAATTTTTTTTACCATATCGAGAAAAATTATGAAACCTGGCATGATGACCATGATTTTTGGCACTGGACGAAGGGAGACCCTCTTGAAGTAGGCTCAAAAATTGATTCTCAGGAAACCGTCGGGGGGCATAAAGGAGGAATAAAAGCAACGGTTATCGAGTCTGTTAAAAACCAAAAAATTGTGTTAAGGCCTGCCTGGCCTCTCTCTTTCATGTGTCCCAAACTCGAATGGATAATTGAAAAAAAAGGTGAAGATACATATTTTATCGCTCATACACACTATGTTTTCGGAAAAATATTCCTTACTTTTAAGAAAAAATCCGTTGATGAAATTTTATTTTTAACACAGAAACACATGGAAGAAGAAGGAGAGAATTTGAAAAGAATCTTAGAGAAAAATAAATAGGATCTATTGAGTTCCTCATTGAGAATAAGAAGCAAGAACGTTGCATACAGTTTTACAAAGAGCGTTTGGTCGATACTCCCGGTTTCCGGAACCGGATGTCTGGCGTGTTTTCCCATAAATGAAGAGAAATGCTTTGTAGAAGAGATTCATAGAGATATGCACAGTGAAAAAGTCATGGCAAAAAAATCCAAGCCACCAGTTAAAGTGGAAAAAGCAGTAGTAAAAGAAGAAACCGAAGTCGTAAAAGAAGAGGCTCCAGCATCAGTTAAAGAAGAGACTACAGTATCAGGAAAAGAGGGGGAGGGAATTGATTTTTTCTATATACTTGCTGGGGGAGGGGCATTGATAGGAGTAATTCTTCTCATTTTTCTCATTTTCCGTTATGTGTTACATATGATATAATTCTCGCAAATCGTCATTTTTTTACCCAATGCTGAACGATGCAGACAGATTTCATTTCTGAAGTTCCTCTCTTGTAGTCTTTTTTTATTTTAAAAAAATGAAAACGCAAATGTTTTCGTGTTTCCTTTCAAAACTACAGGGTAATGGCTTTTCTCTCACCGTCGTCATCTAAAATTGTCAAAGCTCTTGGGGTTGTTTTTGGAGATATCGGCACCAGCCCCATTTACACAATCGGTGCCATCCTGCTTTTTATCCTGCCCACAATAGAAAATATTCTCGGACTCCTCTCCCTCATTGTCTGGTCGCTAATTATCATCATTTCCGTGCAATATGCATGGCTTGCCATGAATCTCGGAAGCAAGGGAGAGGGGGGAACAATAGTGCTCAAAGGTCTGCTCACTTCTGACCTGAAAAATCCACAGGCGATTTCGTTCGTATCTGTACTTACCCTAATCGGTGTAGCCCTTTTCATTGGGGATGGAGTGATTACTCCTGCCATCAGTATCCTGTCAGCGGTTGAAGGTATCCGGCTGATACCGGGGTTTGCCGGGATCTGGGGCGGGTGGATTCTATTGACCGGTATCTGTATTGCTTGTGCCTTGTTTATATTCCAGAAAAAAGGGACGGAGCGTGTCGCCTGGGCGTTCGGGCCGATCATGCTGGTCTGGTTTCTTTCTCTGGCGGTCACCGGGATAATCTCGATTGCATCCGCGCCGCAGGTTCTCCTTGCCCTCAGTCCATCATATGCCGTTGGCTTTCTGATGCAGAATGGCGTTGGATCGTTCATTATCCTTTCCGCAGTCCTTCTTTGTGTTACCGGGGGAGAAGCTCTCTATGCTGACATGGGTCATCTCGGGAAAGAGCCGATTATTAAGGGATGGTATTGTATATTCCCGGCCCTTGTTCTCAGCTACTTCGGGCAGGGAGCCTACGTTCTCAATAATCCGGAATCACACAGCATTCTGTTCAGCATGGTACAGGATCAGGCAGCTTTGCTCTATGTCCCGTTCCTCCTTCTCAGTATTTGTGCAACCATCATCGCATCGCAGGCAATGATCTCAGGAATGTTCTCGATTATGTACCAGGGAATGATGACCCAGATCATTCCCAAGATGAAAATTGAATTTACTTCACCGGAACTAAGATCGCAGATCTACATTGACGCCGTGAACTGGATGCTGCTTGCAGCTGTGCTTGTTGTTATGCTGGAGTTCAAAACCTCGGAAAACCTTGCATCAGCATATGGCCTTGCAGTTGCCGGCACCATGACTATCTCGGCAATTATGATGACTATGATCTTCACGATACGGTTGGATCTCTTCAGGGCAATTATTTCCAGTGTGCTGATTGTTGTGGATCTTATCTTCTTCCTCTCGGCATTTCTCAAGATCCCCCAGGGTGCGTACTGGTCGTTCATCATCGCAGCGGTACCATTGGTTATCATCGTTACATTCATACTTGGACAGGAGAAACTTCATCGCATGCTTAAACCTGTACAATTGGATGAGTTCCTTGCCGTCTACCAGAAAAAGTTCACCGAACTTCCTAAGGTTCATGGCACAGCACTCTTTTTTACCGCTGACAATGACCGCATATCCCCGTATATTCCCCAGGT
The DNA here is from genome assembly GCA_963841015.1 of uncultured Methanoregulaceae archaeon. GTDB lineage: Archaea > Halobacteriota > Methanomicrobia > Methanomicrobiales > Methanospirillaceae > Methanoregula. Next base: position 896,946 of record CAWJAX010000003.1, read on the forward strand.
GATGTTCAAGAACGAAATCCTGTACGAAAACAATATTCTCATCTCTATCCGGATAACCGATTTTCCGTTCGGAGTCTATACCGGATATGACCGCGATATTGCTCCGGGCCTTCATACGTTCATTGTAACAACCGGCTATATGGAAATCATTGATATCATCGGTCTCTTACGAAGTGAAGGTATCGAGGAAAAAACAATCTTTTACGGCATGGAGAATGTTATCAGCGACAGATTCTTCTGGAAGCTGTACGGGCTGTTAAAGAAAGTGACCCCGGCTTTTGTCCACTTCTACGATCTGCCCCCGGAGAAAATTCACGGGGTCATAACTCGGGTGGTGATGTAGCAAAAACGGGTTCCGCCGGAGCATGCAGTGTAAATTTTCAAAGTGAAAATATACTACAGCACACTCCACCAGAAGGGGTTTGTCTTTCAGATTTCCGGATTTATCTCAACGGAATCTTTATAATGAAACGCAATAACTGTAGCAATAGGTTTCATAGGTTCCTGTGAATGGGATTATTTCGATGAAAAAAGTAGTGATTGAAGTTCCAAAAGATAAATCGGATAAAATTCAGTCTAAATTTAAGGATACTCTTTTTTCTATCGATGAAAGGGAAAAATCAACCAGATTCACTCTCTATGTTCCCGAGGAGATGCTGGATCAACTGATCCTTCAGACCAATGGTTCTATCAAGAAACCAACAGGAATTCGGCCGGTCTGGACGGGAATTATTCCTGATTATGATAGTCTGGTCAATGAGGATGACCGTATCACGCTCATTGAAGTCTCCACACCAGATTTTGTTATCTCCCCCTTCGTACAAAAACTCAAAGAACGTTTAGGATACACCGAAAAAAAGGAGGATAAAACCCCGATCGAGAAGATTATTGCATCAACGGAATCGTATACGGAATTCGATCAGAAAAAATTTATCCTCGCTGCCATTGCCGGATTAGTGGCAATGATTGGTTTATTTCTGAACAATATCGGCATCATTATCGGTGCTATGCTGATATCTCCCTTGCTTGGTCCGATTTATGCATTGGCAGTCTATGTTGCGATTGGAGATGTAAAAACAACGCTGCGTTGTATCGAAATATTGGGATTGATGGTGCTTATGCTGGTGAGCATTGCCGCGATTGCCTCTTTTGCACTCTCGTTTATCATCGACCTTTCGCTCACTCCGGAGATACTATCCCGAACGGATCCTAATGCAATATATATTTTGATGGCAGTTTTGCTTGGATTTGCCACCATGATCGCTCTGTCAAAGGGAATTCCCGAAGGAATAGCCGGGGTGGCGATTGCAGCCGCACTCCTCCCTCCAGCGGTGGTGACAGGGATAACACTGGCTCTGTATCCCGAGGGAACCGTAAAAGCTTTTATTCTTACTCTTCAGAATGTCGTTGGCCTCATCGCGGGTAGTATCATCGGTGTCATGTTTCTTCATATCGGTCCAAGGAGTCTCTTTGCACAGATCCAGTCACGTAAGATTATTATTCGTGTTGGGTGGTTCCTGGCGATTCTCATCGGATTTCTGGTGATCATCTCGTTCCTCGTATGAGAATGCTCAAGAGGTAGGAAGGTTTTTTCAGAGAAACTAAAACAGTGCGTTTTTATGTTTTATATGAGGTTTTATTGCGTTACTATGCCACAGACCCGAAACAATTACGGCTTATCGGAAAATATCCGGTTTTACAATCCGGTATTCCACCAGTCCCCCGGCATCGAATACTTTGATTTCAACCGGTCTGCCCTGCCGGTACCGCTGCATACGATCATAATACACTTCCGGAGCATGCCGGAGGTCATGCACGGTAAAATATTCGTGAATGGTTTCAAGGAATGATATCTGCTGGGTGAGGAATGCATTCTCATATTCCTTGACTTCCTGAGCAAGCGTGAGACACTCCCCGAAAAGGATTGTAGGATCATATCTCCCATGACTGCCCTTGCGGGCAAATTGTCGCCAGGCAACATGGCCAGGTGCACCAGCGCTTCGACGGAGCATATGTGGGTAGATACGACATCCGGAAAATCTCTGATCATAGATCCTGCATTTCCCGTCTTCAAAAAACCAGCAGGATCCGTTCGTATCATCTTTCATCCGGAGTGCATACCCCGAAACATACAACATTCCGTTCTGGTCGCAGAACTCCGGGTCCGGAGCAGGCTCATACGCATCAGGATCGATCCTTCTCACCTCGGTCACATCGTGGTCCAGAAGAAAGATATGGTTGTTGATCACCCTTGTGCAGCACTCCCCGCAACAAGTACACCGGAACCTGGCTGACCAGATATCACTTGCCATCTGTTCAAGAGGATATGCAAAAAGACGGTTTCTTTCGTGTATTAGTGCGATAATACGGTAGGGAATCTGGATATCAGAAGCAGCGACCATCAGGATACACCCCTTTCAAACTCGATACTGGTAATGGTAAACTCTCTATTTGCGTATTCGCCGTCAGGAAGGATCAGTTCCGATGAAATTTGCCGGGGTATTTTATATCCCTGCACATCTGTATAGTCAGAGAAATTGTGCATAAAATGGCCTGGGTAAGGCCTGCCGGTCTCCGAATGATCCCTGTGACATGCCTCGATGCTCCGGATTAGTCCTGTACCATCGAAATGGACAAGAGCTTCAGCGCGGAGATCGTTGTCCCTGATGAATGCCCGTGCCGTTGAATCACTCACGTTCTTCCATTCCAGCGATATACCCGGAACAAGGGCCATAGGGAAGAGGGGTGCACTGGCCAGATACCGGAAGAGTGAGGATGTTTTTATCTTTTCACCATATGCATTGTCAAGAGGGTAGACCGAGAACAGGTTGAGATGCATTCCCGCTTCGCGATGCACGTAATAGTCGAACGCTTCGATCCATACACCGGGTAAATAGGCAATTTTTGCATACCACACAAAACCCGGTGTTGCAAGAGAGAAAACAGCCTCTCCCCGCATTTTCATCCATCGTCCTTTTTTCCCGTATCTGAACCTTCCCGCATGCTGGATATGTACGCACCCGACAGGATCGGTATTCTTACCTATCGTCCATGACAAATAGCGTGATACCGGTTCTGGATCAGATGGAATACACATAGTCGCGGGTAAAGGTGCATAATCAATTATCAGGTGAAGAAAGAGGGACTGGTGCTCGACCATGGTGGCGAAAAGATCGCTCCCGATTATTATGATGAGCAGAAAAATCGCGGCCCACACAAGAAAACCGAACGTGAGCTCAACAAGCATCAGCTGTTCCCACTACTCCGCATCCAGATATCCACTTGCCGGAATGGAATTTCAATTCCTTCATTACGGAAGTACTCATCGATACGGGAATTGACATAATCCTGGACATCCCATGAATTGTCAAAGTTGTTTGTCCAGAGAATAAGCTGTCCGTTCTTGCTGGATTCCCCGAATTCAAGAAAATACACTGATGGAGATGGATCTAATACCACCCACGGAGTCTTCTCTGCTGCCTCATGGGCTATTTCAAGGAGAATGCGTTTTACCCGGGCAATATCGGTTCCGTACGCTACAGAAAACGGAATCCTCACTTTCATTTTGAAATCCGGTTGGGCATAATTTACAACAATATTTGATGTGATTTTTGAATTTGGAATGGTAACGATTTGACTGTCCAGTGTTTTCAACCGCGTACTCCTAGGGCCGACACTGACGATATCGCCGAAATAATTATCGAACTTGATCCGGTCACCGATCTTGAACGGTTTGTCCATGGTAATAATTGCTCCTCCGAGAAAATTCCCGAGGATATCCTGGGCGGCTAGAGCAATAGCAAGTCCTGCAATCCCGGCAGCCGCGAGGAGCGGGGTAATATCTATATTAAAATTTTTTAAAAGGAGAAGAAAAGCAACAAACCATATCAGGTACTTGGAGGCAATCTCGAGCATCGGTAGCAGCCGGTCATGGAATTCCGGATCCGTTTTTGCTGCTATGATTGTTCCGTAGGTCACCAAAAGGGTATAGGAAAATGACGATACAATCCACGCTCCGATCAGAATAAAAAATGCATTCACCCACTGATCAATATTAACGGGATATCCTGCGATAGTTTCGGGCAGAATCCCAAAATAGGTCAACGCTATGTATATCGATACGGCAATAATCGTGATTACCAGCGGTTTTCCAACTGACGACAGCAGGATGTCATCAAGTTGTGACTCGGTTTCGGATGCCTTCTTTTTCAACCAACGGATAATGATATAAGTAATTCCCGCTGCGAAGAAGCCGAAAATAATTGTGAGGATGGCATAGAATATTCCAGGATCCATTATATACCCATCCTTGTCCTGATCTCAGGTAAACCAGGCAAATTCACCTCAATCAACCCCAGATAATTTCTTATACCAGACATTCATGCTCTCCAGCGACCCGCAGATGTTGGTATTGTTGGGGAGCAGTCCCCCGTACTGGTATCCCGCACCGGCAAATACGATATTGACCGGGCGTGAAATGGCCCGTGCGATGGTATATGTTAGCAGGATCCCCTCTTTTTTCAAATCGGTTTCCATCGAATGGAGGAGTATTCCGGCAAAGCCCATTCCCCGAAAGGATGGATTAGTGGCAAAATCAGACACCTCAGCATTCAGGTTCTCACCATCAATCTCACAGGATGCCACGGCCGCCAGCTGGTAGGATTTTCTGATGATAAAATACCGGACCTGCCCCTGCATGGATTTGCGGATATATTCTGGATCAAAAATGGGAAACGGATAGGTCTTGAAAACCGAATGGTACAGTGCTGCAATCTCCTTTGAGTCTCCTGCATGGGCATGCTTCAGAGAAAATCCCTCCAACAGCTCATACGAGGATCTCTCTCCTGCATACCCGAATGCTGCTGACAATACGTCCGCAATTATGGATGCATGGGGGACCTCTTTCCTGCCAGGATCAGTATATTTCGCCATGAATACCGCAGAATCTTTACCACGGAAGAGGTATGGGACAGTAGCTTCCGTGACATACCCGGCATTGGCAAAAATTTCCACGGAAGATTCCGGTACCTTGACAAAGATTTTGGTATAACCCTCCTTATGGGTGAGATCATCTGCGTATCGGATGATGTCAGGAATATCTCCCGGGGCTAGTCTCATGACATAGACCCGGTTGTTGATCCGGCCGTGCTGGACGACGCTGTTCCCACGGTGCAGGACTTCATCACACTGCATCGTCATTCCTCCTTTCAATCCGGTCGGTATTTGCCGGGATAAGGGTCGTAGTCTCATCGTAATCAGCAAGCAGTTTTGCTACACCAACGACTTTTGACTCATCAGCCCGGTCGATATTCAGCTGCAGCTTGCACACGTCACAATCGCCATTGCAGAAGATGCGGTCATAGTTCGCGGGTTCCTGGTATGTGCATATCATTCCTTCGTAATTGCGCAGCACGACTTTATGCACCGACCATGTCAGCAGGTAGTTGGGGAATATGGGGATCTTTCCCCGCCCCCCGGTGCATCGAGCACGTAGCGCGGGACGGCAAATCCACTGGTGTGGCCAACGAGGTTCTCCATGATCTCAATTCCTTTGGAGACCGGGGTACGGAAATGGCTGATACCTTCTGACAGGTCGCACTGATACAGGTAATACGGGCGGATACGATTTTTTACGAGCTGGTGGACGAGCGCTTTCATAATACGGGGGCAGTCATTGATCCCGGCAAGGAGTACGGACTGATTGCCAAGAGGGATGCCGGCGTCGGCGAGTTTTGCCACCGCGACCTGGGCGGATTCGGTCATCTCCTTGGGGTGGTTGAACTGCATGTTCACCCAGAGCGGATGGTGTTTTTTCAGCATGGCGACAAGTTCATCAGTGACCCTGAACGGCAGAGTAACTGGCACACGGGTCCCAATCCGTATTACTTCTACATGAGGGATGGCGCGGAGCTCAGTGAGGATCCAGTCAAGATAATCATCGCTGAGCATGAACGGGTCGCCCCCGGAAAGGAGTACGTCGCGAATTTGTGGCGTGTTCCGGATATAATCAATGCCCGCGAGGATCTCTTCCCGATCAGGAATCGAATCAACATCGCCGACTTTGCGTTTCCGCGTACAGTGCCGGCAGTACATCGCACAGGTATTGCTGACAAGGAACAGCACCCGGTCAGGATACCTATGCGTGATACAGGAACAGGGGCTGTCTTTATCCTCTGCCAGTGGATCGGAGAGCTCATAATGTTCGATGATCAGCTCCTGCGGTGACGGGAATGCCTGTTTGAAAATCGGATCATTCTGGTAATCATTCACATCAATTAGGGAGAGGTAATAAGGGGTGATGTTGAGAGGAAATTTATCGATCGTTTTCTGGAGCTGTTCCCGCTCCTCCCTATTGAAACGGATGCCAAGGACCTGTTCAACGGTGGCAAGATCCCGAATTGCATGCCGGATCTGCCACCGCCAGTCCTTCCAGAACTCGGGAGTCTTTTCAGTATCAATGGTTTTCCTGATGATCGAAAGATCACCGGGTTTTTCTCCCCCCTCGTACAATCCTTTCAAGACAGATATTATGTCCTTAGCCCTGTTTTTTACCTGACTCCCAAGATCCTTTACGGAATTCAGGGTACCGGCAGATACCCCGCTATCCTTTGGCTTTTTCAGGTCACTGGATTTACCGGTCATGATAACCTGACCCTTCAGAACAACCAGTGCATCTTCGGCATTTTCACGGGCAGGATATCGCTGATTTGGGTAGCATGGTGCCGGTAATCGTCAAACCACCGGGCTACAGGGTTGCTCTTAAAGACCATAAACTTCCCTATGTTTGCCGTATCAGCTGACTGGTGATACCGCATGAAGACATGTTCAGCAGTCTTTCCTACAACCTCAATCTTGCCCGTAGCATGCGACATGACAAACCGGGCCCGTTTCGCAAGACCGGAACAGGCCTGCCAGGATTTCTGGATAATCTCGTACGACTGTTCAACAGGTACCTGGAAGATAAGGTTACCCAGTGAAGGCCGGCACTGGAAGACATAATAGGGGGAGATCCCCGCAAATGAGAGTTTCCGGAAGAGACTGGTGAATATTTCCGGCTCACTGTTAATACCATTGAGGATGGGAGTCTGGCTGACTACCATGACACCCGCTTTCTGCAGTTCGTGAGCCGCCCGGATTGACACGTCCGTCAGTTCCTTTGGGTGGTTGAAATGTGCCATCAGGTAAACACGCTTTTCCGGTGTGCTGTACCGCGACAGGACATAGAGGAGATTCGGATCGTTGAGAATCCGGTAGGGGTTATAGGCAAGCATCTTGCTGCCGATACGGATAATGTTGACATGCTCGATCTCCCGCGGACTGTCGCAGGACAGATTCAAGGTGCCGTGTTTCGAGCATGAGGGGATCACCCCCGGTTAATAAGACGTTTGTTATCTCTTTGTGATCACGGATATACTCGATATTTTCAGAAATATCCTTTACGGTCTCACGCTCACAGGACATGAACAACCGTTTCCGGAAACAGAAGCGGCAGATACCCCCACAGAGATCGGTAAGGAGCAGGAGGCCGGTCTGATTATATTTATGCTGAAGACCGGGTTTTTTGGTATAATCTTTTTCACACGAAGGATCCGTTGATCCCCCGGTTTTGAGTTCATGAGAATCAGGAATAACAATCCTGCGCAGCGGATCGTGATCGTCTTTCCAATCGATAAGCGAGAGATAATACTCATTGGAACGGAACGGGAACTTGTCCGTTACCATCTCCATCTTCTCTATCGCTTTCGGGGCGAGCCCGACAAAGTTGTCGAGATCGGAAATTGATGTTATGTACCTTAGGATTCATTTCTTCACCTCAGTTAATGCTACATGGGATGTATCGTTCATGGACACACAATTTATTTCGATAGGTCAACCCTCTTTTCCTTAAAGCACCGAGTGCCCATTCCGCATCCTCGCTTCCTGCACGCTCAAGTGCCCCAAGAAATGTTAACGCTTCATGGCGAATTGCTCCATCTCGTGACGTTATTGCAAGTGAATAGAGTTCATGTACTCGCTGATCTTTCCATTCCCTCATCTGTTCACTCACAATTTCCTCACTTCCGAAATAAAACAATGAAGCGCAGATGGCTAACCTTGCAAGAGAAATTGGATTTTTATGAGTATACGAATAGAGTTAATAGTATGGAGCAGTAATAAATGTTATTACAAAAGATGCTCTTGTAGTTTAATCAAATCAGACAATGCAAAAAACTCGATAGAGTACATCGGAGAAATGCAACTATGACATATAAACGGGAACTGACCTCTCCTATTTCTGTTCGTCTCCCACGAGAGACGAAAACCAAACTGGAACAGATAGTCGAAGAAAAACACATGGAACTCTCACCCTTTATTGTGGCTATTGTTGAGGATTGGTTAAAAATGAGGAAGGAAATTGGAGAGAGTGCAATGAACTGGCATACGTATATCAATAATTCTGAGTATAAACAGGCAATGCAGGAGCTCATTAGAGATACATTTCTCGACTCAGTCATCAATACCCCAAATTACCGGGATAATATCAAAGATGTGGTCAAAAGAGTTCTCTCCGAGGCTTCAGATGGAGGAGGGCTGTCTCAAACCAGCGAAAAAAAGTAAGTGAGGCCTACTTTATGCCGTATCATATTTATGTGAACATTCAAATCCAGGACAACTTACAGTAATAATTTCAGATTCAACACGCTCCGGAAGCGGATTGTCAAGGGATTCTGCACATAAATCAGACGTTACTTTTGTGTAGTCGTCAAAGACATCAAAGATGAGATACGTGTGAATGACGCGGAATGAGAATGTTTATCTCACCGTCTCCATTGCCTCACGTTCCCTGGGTGCGAGCCCGACAAGGTTGAAATGGTACTCAGGTATTTCCGATTCATCGTACACATCAACTTATACGTTGTGCTCTGCCCGTCAGAGGGCAGGGTTTGAGTTATGCGGAAAAACTCTGATCCTAAACAAACGAAATTGATCGTATTGATTGCACTACTCAATGAAACGTACCAGGGAATTTATCTTTTAAACCCCTTGTGTTATTTTGACTTTCCATGGCAGAAAAGAGAAACAGGGTCAGAATATTGCCTTGACTGAAAAACTCCTG